>JAFHAZ010000050.1:0-172668 GCA_016939315.1 Streptococcus sp.
ATTTTGAGTTGAGAATACTCAGAGTTAAGTGACGATAGCCTAGGAGATACACCTGTTCCCATGCCGAACACAGAAGTTAAGCCCTAGTACGCCTGATGTAGTTGGGGGTTGCCCCCTGTTAGATACGGTAGTCGCTTAGCGTTTATCCGCCATAGCTCAGTTGGTAGTAGCGCATGACTGTTAATCATGATGTCGTAGGTTCGAGTCCTACTGGCGGAGTGATAAGACACCTCAAGTTGTATAGCTTGAGTTTTTTTGTACCCAAAGATAAATAGGTCTGGAACAATTGTTCCAGACCTATTTAATTTAAGATGATCAGCGTTTTTGAATAACGGTTATTTTTCTGATGAAATAAGCGTAGCAACAAAATATGATACTTGCCAATAGACTAATCACTAAACCTGTCTTAAGACCATAGGGAATGAAGGTTAGAACAACTTCACCTTTCCCACTAGGGACATCAACTTTCATGAACCCCTTTTGGGCTCGTTGAATCTTAACTTTTTTATGGTTTATAGTCGCTGTCCACCCCTTATCGTATGGAATGGTGAAGAATAGTGAGGCGTTCGTTTTACTACTATAATCAACGAACACTTTATTATTTGACGTCGTAACCTTACTATCACGTTCATTAATAGTATCCATAGCTATCTGATAGTTTTGAGTATCAAGGGCATAAAAACTAGGATTATCAAAGGATATTGCTTTATTGCCAGGAAAACTAAGTTTGATGGTAACCATTGATTCTGTTTCAAAGTAGCCAAGATCGAAGAAATCAAAGGTATTGTCAGTAACTTGATTCCTTGTCACACCATTTACAGTAATTGACAGAGAGTGGTTATTGTCATCGGACCAAGAAATATTAGGAACACTAACATAGAGTTGACTATGTGGTGGAGCGATGACTCGATAGGTGATTGTTACAAAATCTTTATTCGAGTTACTAACGTTTTTAGCCACGCGCTGATTCAAAGACTTAGCATCTTGATCAAAAAGTTGAGATGGAGCTCGTTTAAAATAGGTTAAGTTAAGTCCAGATAGAGCATTTAGCAAGTTAGTTTGATTGTCAAGCGTATTGACAGTGAAGTCAATATTCTTGTAAATGCCATCAGTTAAGATAGCAAGCTGGCTTGCATTATTATTTTGATAAAGCCCCATTGTTTTTTCAGAAGTTACGTGATTAAAACCATACTTATTAAGGTCAAAGTTCGATAAATTATATTTTATTCCGAAGAGACTATCAGCGATAATGGTGTTATTTTGGTAACGTAGGTTTAAATTAGTCCCTTCAGATTTGAAGCCTAACCTATCGAGTGTTGAGCTTGAAGCAGTATTTCGAATGGATGAAAACTGAGAAATACCATTATAGTTGAATTTCATACTGTCGTTACCAGTTTGAGCCTCTAACCTTTCAGTACGGTAAAAAGTCTTATTCGCTTGCTTAGTATCTGAAACTAGTTTTGTAATGGCAGACATATTTCGTAGATAGCCTTCACGAGTTGGGAATACCCACTCATTTCCCAGAGCTCCAACAACATAGTAAGTACTTAATGCAAGCTCAAAAATGCAGAATAAGAAGGTGAAACAGCGAAAAACACTCCCAGGAATTTGCTGTCTAAAATAGCTAATAAATAGAATGGCATAGGCTAGAAGAAATGCTAGGCTTAATAGCCAGGAGACTGATTCAATGAAGCTATAGTGAGATTGGAAAATCCAAGTTAGTAAGTAAGCGGTACTCAATCCTAAGAAAGATAGGAGGAGTCTTTTAAAAGAAAAGTTTTTAATTCGGTTGAGTGTTTCTCCTGCCAAAAGAACAATTAGGAGAGATAGGAGCCAAGAATAGCGATGGAGAAACATGTTGGGTGCATGCATTCCTTGCCAAAACAAATCAAGAGGCTGTAAGTAGAAGCTAGCGATAAAGAAAGCTACTAATAGGAGATAACCTATACGTAATGATAGCTTGACTTCCCTACTAATAAAGAAAAGTAGAAAAAGAATCAAAGGTAAGATTCCCACATAGATCATAGGTATTGATCCAAATTTAGTAGTATCGTAAACTCCAACGAGATTTTTCGCAAAGAAGTCAAAATAATAGGTGGACTCTGTCAATAAACTTGACGCACTTGTAAACTTTTCACCATGTGTGGTCAAGTCAAGTAGTGTTGGTAGTAGCATGACAGCACTACTTAAACCAGCAAGTATAGAAACAATTCCAAAGTCTATGAAATGAAGAATCTTACTCTTCCATCCCTTGATAGTTATCAATTGTACTATGGTGTAAAGGGTTAGGAAAATAGCCATCATATAACCAAAATAGTAATTTTGGATAAAAAGACAGGTTAGGCTAAAAAAGTATAAGCCCCGTTTATTGAATCTTAGTAAGAGGTGTAAACCTAATATGATTAGAGGTGCTAGAATAAAGGCATCTAGCCAGGTATTAATTTCTAACTGACTGGTAGCGAAGCTCATCAAAGAAAATCCTGTAGAAAGACATAGGATGAAACTTCTTGACACTTTTGTAAAGAGCCGCTTAAAACTAAAAGCTCCTGATAACCCAATAAGCCCGAATTTAAGGAGTGTTATATAATAAAAAGCATCGGCCATTTGGTTGACAGTAAAGAAATAGTAAAGTGGAGACAAGAAGGAACCTAGGTAATAGCTTGTTAGAGCATAGAAATTAAGCCCTAGACCACTTGTGAAGGTGTAAAAGAGGCTCCCATCTCCATGAAGTATATTCCGAAGTCCAGTTGCAAAAATCACATACTGATGAAAACCATCACTTGTTAAAATAGTCCGCTCACTACCAGGATAGATTTTTTGGCTATACAGCACCCCTATCATGATTAGTACTGGCAAGAAAAAAGCAGCCAGATAAAATAATAAAGTCGTATGGTATTTTTTATTTGTCATAATGATACTAAGACAGGTTGGGATATCCCAACCTGCATCTTTTTATAGTTTAATCAGCCCATAGTGCTTTGACTTTAGCTTGCACTTCTTCATTTTCAAGGAACTCATCATAAGTTTCATCAATACGGTCAATGACCCCATTTTTAGAAACAACTACGATGTGGTTCGCTATTGTTTGGATAAATTCATGGTCATGACTGGCAAAGATAACAGACTCTTTGAAGTCACGGACACCATCATTCAGACTTGAGATTGATTCCAAATCCAAGTGATTAGTAGGATCATCTAGAAGAAGGACGTTAGATTTCAAAAGCATGAGTTTAGAAAGCATGACACGTACCTTTTCTCCCCCTGAGAGAACACTAACAGATTTATTAACCTCATCCCCTGAGAAGAGCATACGCCCAAGGAATCCACGCAAGAAAGTATCATCATCTTCACCTTTTTCGGCAAATTGACGGAGCCATTCGAGAATTGATTCACCGGATGCAAAGTCTTTAGAATTGTCTTTTGGAAGGTAAGAACGGCTAGTAGTAACACCCCATTTGATTGTACCTTCGTAGTCAATATCCCCGGCAAGAGCACGAATCAATGCAGTTGTTTGAATATCGTTTTGACCGATGATGGCAGTCTTATCTCCTGGTCGCAAGATGAAACTAATATTGTCAAGAATAGTCTCACCATCCATCTTAACAGTGAGATTTTCAACTGTTAGAAGGTCATTACCGATTTCACGCTCTGCTTTGAAATTGATGAATGGGTATTTACGACTTGATGGGACGATTTCTTCTAGCTCAATTTTATCAAGCATTTTCTTACGAGAAGTGGCTTGTTTAGATTTTGAAGCGTTGGCAGAGAAACGTGCAACGAATTCTTGAAGTTCCTTAATTTTTTCTTCTGCTTTGGCATTACGGTCAGCCTGCAAGCGTGCAGCCAATTCTGAAGATTGTTTCCAGAAGTCATAGTTACCGACATAGAGTTTGATTTTACCAAAGTCAAGATCGGCCATATGCGTACACACCTTATTCAAGAAGTGACGGTCATGGGATACGACAATGACCGTATTTTCAAAATCAATCAAGAAATCTTCAAGCCAAGAGATTGACTGGATATCAAGACCATTGGTAGGTTCGTCAAGAAGAAGTACATCAGGTTTACCAAAGAGTGCTTTTGCAAGGAGAACCTTGACCTTGTCACCATTAGCCAATTCACTCATGTTTTGATAGTGAAGGTCTTCTGAGATATTTAGATTCTGAAGCAATTGTGAGGCTTCGCTTTCAGCTTCCCAACCACCTAATTCAGCAAAGAGTCCTTCTAGTTCAGCAGCACGGACACCATCTTCATCTGAAAAATCTTCTTTCATGTAGATGGCATCTTTTTCTTTCATGATATCGTAGAGACGTTCATTACCCATGATAACAACATCGATAACGCGTTCTTCTTCATAGTCAAAGTGGTTCTGACGAAGGACAGAAAGACGTTCATCAGGACCAAGAGAGATGTGTCCTGTTGTTGGTTCGATATCACCAGCTAAAATTTTCAAAAAAGTAGATTTACCAGCACCATTAGCACCGATAAGACCATAAGTATTACCTGGCGTGAAGGCAATGTTAACATCATCAAAAAGTTTACGATCGCTAAAACGAAGCGATACATCTGATACAGTAAGCATATAATATCCTTTATTTTTATTCTTAACTACTATTTTACGAGAAATTAGACTTTATTTCAATTGATTTTACAAGGGATTAATAAAGTCATTTGGAACTCTTTGGTAATCTTTTTGGAGGCTAAATCCACGTCCCATAACTGTAGAAGCAGGAACAATGACGATAAAGGCAGTTTCATCTATTTTTTGGATTTCTTCTTGGACTTTTGGAACCTCATGAGTTGACAAGGTAGTCATAATCATATTTTGTGCATGTCCGGTATGTCCACCAAGAACTGGAATTTTTGTTGCTCCTCGATCAGCCACTCTAGTGATGTAGTTTAGGATTTGTTCACTATTTTGCGAAATGATTAGAAGATTTCGTGATGAATTGAGTCCGACCATCATTTTATCAATTGTAAGAGAAACAACTCCAAGTGAGAGAATGGAATACATAACAGTATCAGGAGGAAAGGCAATAGCACTGATTGCAACAATGATTCCATCGACAATAAGTAGTACCATTCCTAGTGGGAGTGGTGTATATTTGTTGAGAATTTGTGTGATAATTCCAGTTCCTCCAGTTGAGGAATTTCCATAAAAGACTATCCCTAGTCCTAGCCCTAATACAATCCCACCAAAAATAGCAGCCAACAAAGGTTGTTTGGTGAGTGTAGGTAAGCCCTCAGTTAATTTAATAAAAGTTGGGAAGACAAGAGACCCATAGAAGGTTTTTAGGAGAACTTCGCGGCCAAGAAAGAACCAACATAAAATTAACAAAGGGATGGTTGTTGCTAAGACGAAGTTAGCATTATTCCAACCAAAAAGGGCGTTTAAACTAATGGCTAGCCCTCCGACACCACCTGAAGCAATATTATTCTTAACTAAAAGTGAGTTATAGCCAACCGCAGCAATAAAAGAACCGAGTGTAACTAAAAGTATGTCTATTATTCGACGTTTCATATATTATCTCCTAGAAATGATATTCTTATTATCAAGTCTTTTTAAGTTTCCGTCAAGTAATGACTATTTTGGTTGTGTCTGATGTTGTGTTTCACGTGAAACTATAAACATAATCTTGACAAAAATAGATAAAACAATGTAGAATAATAGTCATCAGAAGAGTAATTCTATCCTTTTTTATAGAGAGCTGGTGGTTGCTGAAAATCAGTATGAAGGTGGAATGAATGGGCTGAAGAGAATTGACGATTAACGTGAACACATAAACGTTAGGTTTGGCACCCCTTATCGTGCAACTTCTTTGTTGAGAAGGTTTGAGATGATAGCTGCAGAAAGAGTTATCAACTGAGGTGGTACCGCGTATCAAAAGTGATTAACGCCCTCACGCATGTTTTTGCGTGGGGATTTTTTTGTATTAGAGAGGTAATTATATGACGAAACCTATTATTTTGACGGGAGACCGTCCAACAGGGAAACTTCATCTAGGACACTATGTTGGTAGTTTAAAAAATCGTGTCCTTTTACAAAACGAAGATAAATATAACATGTTTGTCTTCTTGGCTGATCAGCAAGCTCTTACGGATCACGCAAAAGAGTCAGAGATCATCAAAGAATCAATTGGGAATGTTGCTTTAGATTATCTCTCTGTAGGTTTGGATCCAGCGAAGTCAACTATTTTCATTCAAAGTCAGATTCCTGAGTTGGCTGAGTTGACTATGTATTATATGAACCTAGTTTCATTGGCACGTTTAGAGCGTAACCCAACGGTTAAGACGGAAATTGCTCAAAAAGGTTTCGGAGAATCGATTCCAACAGGCTTTCTAGTTTATCCAATTTCTCAGGCAGCTGATATCACGGCCTTTAAAGCAAATTATGTTCCTGTAGGTAATGACCAAAAGCCAATGATTGAGCAGACACGTGAAATTGCACGTAGCTTCAATCATACTTATAATTGTGATATTTTGGTTGAGCCAGAGGGAATCTACCCTGAAAATGAAGCTGCAGGACGCCTTCCAGGTCTAGACGGTAATGCTAAGATGTCTAAATCCTTGGGTAATGGTATCTTCCTTTCAGATGATGAGGACACTGTTCGTAAAAAAGTCATGAGCATGTATACGGATCCAAATCATATTCGTGTGGAAGATCCAGGCCAAATTGAAGGTAATATGGTTTTCCATTATCTTGATATCTTTGGTCGCGAAGAGGATGCTACTACAATTGCTGAAATGAAAGAACATTATCAACGAGGTGGTTTAGGAGATGTGAAGACAAAATGTTATCTTTTAGAAATCTTAGAACGTGAGTTAGCTCCAATTCGTGAACGCCGTTTAGAATATGCCAAGGATATGGGAGAAGTTTTCCGTATGCTTGAAAAAGGTAGTCAAGCAGCGCGTGAAGTTGCTGGACAAACATTGGCAGAAGTAAAAGAAGCAATGGGAATTAATTATTTCTAAGAAATAGAAAGTAGGGACTCAAGATAATCTGGGGCCCTATTTTTATTTGGAAAAAGGTTTTCTTAGAATCTTATGCGAAATCTGTTGACAAATCATTTTAGCATGATATGATATTATCAATTAAAAAATAGACTGGGGTTTCTGTACCTCCAAACTTTGAGAAAAGAGGACGATTATAATGTCAAATTGGGACACTAAATTCTTGAAAAAAGGTTACACTTTTGATGACGTATTGCTTATTCCTGCGGAAAGTCATGTTCTACCAAACAACGTCAACTTGAAGACGAAATTGGCTAAAAATTTGACATTAAATATCCCAATTATCACTGCAGCCATGGATACGGTCACAGATAGTAAGATGGCTATCTCAATTGCTCGTGCAGGTGGTTTGGGTGTCATTCACAAAAATATGTCTATTGCGGAACAAGCTGAAGAAGTTCGAAAAGTAAAACGCTCTGAAAATGGTGTCATTATTGATCCATTCTTCTTAACGCCTGAAAATAAAGTTGCTGAAGCTGAAGAGTTGATGCAACGTTACCGTATTTCAGGGGTTCCAATTGTTGAGACACTTGAAAATCGTAAATTGGTTGGTATTATCACAAACCGTGATATGCGTTTTATCTCTAATTACGATACTCCAATTTCAGAACACATGACTTCTGAAAAATTGGTCACTGCTCCAGTTGGAACAGATCTTGAAACAGCTGAAAGTATTCTTCATGAGCATCGTATTGAAAAGCTACCTCTAGTTGATGAAGAAGGTCGTTTGTCAGGACTCATTACTATTAAGGATATCGAAAAAGTTATCGAGTTTCCTAATGCAGCTAAGGATGAATTCGGTCGTCTTTTGGTAGCAGGTGCTGTAGGGGTTACTTCTGATACCTTTGAACGTGCAGAAGCTCTCTTTGAAGCAGGCGCAGATGCTATTGTCATTGATACTGCACATGGTCATTCAGCAGGTGTTCTTCGTAAAATTGCTGAAATTCGTGCCCACTTCCCAGATCGTACTTTGATTGCAGGAAATATTGCAACAGCTGAAGGTGCGCGTGCACTTTATGAAGCAGGTGTTGATGTCGTTAAAGTAGGTATCGGACCAGGTTCTATTTGTACAACACGTGTGGTTGCGGGTGTAGGTGTTCCTCAAGTCACTGCTATTTACGATGCTGCAAGTGTTGCGCGTGAATACGGAAAAACAATCATTGCTGATGGTGGTATCAAATACTCAGGTGATATTGTAAAAGCTCTTGCAGCAGGTGGTAATGCTGTAATGCTTGGTTCTATGTTTGCTGGTACTGATGAAGCACCAGGTGAAACTGAGATTTTCCAAGGTCGTAAATATAAATCATATCGTGGTATGGGATCAATTGCAGCGATGAAGAAGGGATCAAGCGATCGTTACTTCCAAGGTGCAGTTAATGAAGCGAATAAACTTGTTCCAGAAGGAATTGAAGGCCGTGTAGCTTATAAAGGTTCTGCTGCTGATATCGTATTCCAATTGATTGGCGGTATCCGTGCAGGTATGGGTTATACAGGTGCAGAAGATATCCAGGCTTTACATGACAAAGCTCAATTTGTTGAAATGTCAGGTGCAGGACTTATTGAAAGTCACCCTCACGATGTTCAAATTACCAACGAGGCGCCTAACTACTCAGCTCATTAATAAACATAAAAGTACTTATCTCAGATAAGTACTTTTTGTTTACAGAGATATTTACAATAAGTTTACAACGTATTTACGTGAGTATAGTTGTTAATAAAGGATTTATGTTGAAAGGATTTACAACTTATTGGATGATACTTGTCACATCTGTCAATTACCAAAAAAAAGAAAAACAAGTCATTTAATCGACTTGTTTTTCATAAATATTACCATTCTTGACTAAGAAGGTCTTTAAATCAGGTGGTAGGTTACTCAGATGATCAAGTGAAGTTGTCGTCATGAAGGTTTGAACCTCTTCGTCAATACTTTCTAACAGTTTAAGTTGACGGTGGTTGTCAAGCTCACTCATGACATCATCGAGGAGAAGAATAGGAAATTCACCTGTTACTTTTTTTATCAGAGCAATCTCAGCCATTTTTAAAGAAAGAATGAGGCTACGTTGCTGCCCCTGACTGCCGAAAGATGCGTTCATGTCATTGATGTAAAATGTCAAATCATCCCTATGTGGACCAACACCAGTGTTCTTTTTGAAGATATCTCTTTTGTGATTTTGCTTTAACGTGGTTAAAAATGATTCGCGAATAACTTTGTTATTTTCCAGTGGGATATTAGATTCGTAGGAGATTTTAAGGCACTCTATCTGATTTGAGAGGTTACTATGATGTCTATCTGCCTCCTCCTCTAATTGCTTGATAAATTCTAGTCTATGTTCGATAACTCGTGCTCCAAAATCGGAAAGCTGTTCATCTAACACTGAGAGGAAATTAATGTCTACATTGTCAGTAGATTTGAGATAGGCATTACGTTGTTTGAGTACATGATTATAACTTGATAAGTCTGAGAGATAAACAGGCTTAATCTGTCCTAAATCAATATCTATAAATTTACGTCTCAGGCTTGGAGATCCTTTTACAAGTTGTAAATCCTCAGGAGCAAATAGCACCACAGTCATGTGACCGATATAATCGGATAATTTAGCTTGTTTGAGGTGGTTAACCTTTGTTATGCGTCCTTTATTAGATAAACTGATTTCCAGAGGTAGCTTCCCACTATGACGATGCACGATGCCGTTCAGTTTGAGAGTATTTTGTTGAAATTGAATCAGTTCTTTATCTGAACGGGTCCGATGACTACGTGTCAATGCTAGAAAATAGATGGCCTCAAGAATATTTGTTTTTCCTTGGGCATTGCGACCAAGAAAAATATTGAGATGAGGTGAGAAGCTCACAGAGGCTTCAGTATAATTTCTAAAGTGTTGAATATCAATTTTTTCGAGCCACATAGTTAGGTTCCTGGGAAACGAACGGGTTTTCGTTTAGTTTTATTGCTTTCTTTTGACGGATGTGCTTTTTGTTTCTTTTTATTATCCTGATTCATTTTTTTAACAATGGCAGCAACACGTGCTTTTTCAGCGACTTCTTTTTGATGTTCTTCAATTTCATTTGTCGTTGGAGCTACAATCGTTATTTCAATTTCCTCAGACGGAATGGTAATAACATCTCCATAACGAAGTTTTTTTCCACGACGTTGTTCATCCTCACCGTTGAATAAAACGGTATTCTTAGCCAAGAAACCTTTTATAGCTCCGCCACTATGAATGATACTTAATTCTTTTAAAAGTGCCTGCAGTGTGATGTATTCATCAAATAATTTATATTCCATAGTACCTCAACTTTCTCTTGAGATAAGATAGCATAAAAATGGTATAATTGGAAGCATAAACTTTTTAGAGGTTATCAATGAAAATTGCTGATGGTGTCTATGTACACTTCATTCCAACACAAAAATATAAAACTAATCGTATTGTTTTTCGAATGACAGGTTCTTTGAATAAACAAACAATTGCTAAACGAGCCCTAGTTTCACAAATGTTAGCTACAGCCAATCAGACGTATCCAACAGTACAGTCTTTTAAAGAGAGACTAGCTTTTCTTTATGGAACACAGTTGTCAACTAGAGTGTCAACTAAAGGATTGACACATAGTGTTGACATCGAGTTGACATATCTGAAAGATGCCTTTATCCCTACGAATGATGGATTGTTTTTGGAAGTGCTAGGATTTTTGAAAGAGTGTCTTTACAAGCCGCTGTCAAGAGTAGCTCAATACCAAAATAAAGTATTTGACATAGAAAAACAAAATTTAATGACCTACCTGGATGTTGACACAGAGAATAATTACTATTACAGTGAAGTTAAGGGAAGAGAGCTTTATTTTGTAAACGAGGGATTGAAAGTTCCCAAATATGGTCAAGTAGAACTTGTTGAAGCAGAAACCTCGTTTACAGCTTATCAAGAATTTCAAAGCATGTTGACAAGAGATCGTATTGATATCTTTATGGTTGGAGAATTTGATGATTATCAAGTACTCCAAGCTTTACATCGTTTTCCTTTGGAGGGACGTCAAGTTGATTTACAGTTTAGCTATAGTCAACGTTATGTCAATGTTGTGAGAGAAAAGATAGAACCGAGACAGAGTAGTCAATCTATTTTACAGCTAGGGTACCAATTTCCGTGTCAATATGGAGATAAAGGTTACTTTGCTTTAATTGTATTCAATGCCATGTTTGGTGAATTTGCCCATTCAGCCTTGTTTACAAAACTTCGAGAAAAGGAAGGGTTGGCTTATTCAATTAGTAGTCAATTTGATATCTTTACAGGTTTACTGGAAGTTTACGCTGGAATTGAAAAATCTAATAGAAATCAGGCTATGCGAGGAATTAGTAGAGAATTGAATTACATTAAATTAGGACGTTTTTCAAGTTCTCTCCTGAATCAAACCAAAAAAATCATACGAATGAATGCCCTACTCTCTGAAGATCATGCCTTAACATTAGTGGAACAACGTTTTAATAAGGTGATTTTTGGCGATAAAAGTCTTTCATTGGAGAATTGGTTAGATGAGATTGAGAAGGTTACTAAAAAAGATGTTTGCCGTGTAGCGCGTCAAGTTAAGCTACAGAGTTTGTTCTTTTTAGAAGGAGTGTCTTAGAATGGCTGCTTTGAAGAAACGTTATTATCAAAAAATTGATGAAGAAGTTTATTCAGCAATTTTAGATAGTGGTATGTCTTTATCAATCATTAAGAAAAAAGGATTTGTAGAAAAAGCCGCCTTTTTGTCAACAAATTTTGGGGCGCTAGATAATCACTTCTATATTGATGGTGAGTTACAATCTTACCCTGCAGGTATTGCTCATTTTCTTGAACACAAGCTATTTGAGGATGAGCAAGGAAGGGATGTGACATTGGATTTTGTCAAGCTTGGAGCTGATGTCAATGCTTTTACAACATTGGAGAAGACAACATATTATTTTTCTACCCTTGACCACTTTGAGGAGTCTTTAGAGCTTTTATTAAAGTTTACATCGAGCTTTACAAGTTCTGAAGATGCTGTCAATCATGAAAAAAGAATTATTGAACAAGAAATAAATATGTATCAGGATGATCCTGACTACAAAGCTTATCTAGGTTGTTTGCAAAGTTTGTATCCTAATACTATATTAGGTCAAGACATTGCTGGAAGTGTTGATAGCATTGAAGAAATTACTGTAAAGGACTTAAAAGATAATTTTGATTGCTTTTACAGGTCTGCAAGCTGTCATCTCGTCTTAGTGGGCGATTTTGATGTTGAAAATATTTACAATCTTGTCAATGAAAAACAAAGTAAGTTTACACCATCTGAGAGAATAGTCGAGAAAGAAAAGCACCCCATTGAGTCAGATATCCAAAAATTAGATAGTCTTCAAATGGAGATATTCATCTCAAAACTAGCCATTGGTTTTAAGAGTGTTCCTTTTACTGATAATCGTATGAGAGAAAACATACTGGTACAGTTATTGTTCAATTTACTGTTTGGCTGGACGTCTCCTTATTATCAAACTTGGTATGCTGAAGGAAAAATAGACGAGTCTGTGTCAATTGAATACGAGGTATCTAATCGATATTCATTTGTCATTATGACTATGGACACTGCAGAGCCTATCCGTATGTCAAGTTTAATTCGTCAAGTGATGACATCGGCAGATAAAAAACGATTGTTGACGGAAGAAGCATTGGATTTACAAAAGAAAGCTTTGTATGGTGAATTTTTACGTAGTCTAGACAATATCCAGAATTTAGGAAGCCAATATTTAGCTTATTTTGAGAATGATAAAACATACTTTGATTTTGGTCAGGAACTGATGAGCATTACTTCCAAGGAGTTGAAGGATTTTTTGAATCACTATCTCTCAAATATAGAGATTACCGATTTTGTTGTCTTCCCTAAATAAGTGATTATTTGCTATAATAGAGACACGAAAACAAAGAAGAATATTAGAAAGGGGAAAAATGAAGTTACACTCTCTAGGTGAGCAATTACGTGCAGCGCGTATAAAGAAAGAGTTAAGTTTGTATGATGTAGAAAAAATTTCTGGAGTCGAAGCCCAGTTTCTTCTGGCTATGGAAATGGATCAACTTAAGGCTTTGCCAGAGGACATTCAGCAAGAGGCGCTTGAAAAGTATGCCACTTCGGTTGGTTTAGATGGAAAACGTTTGTTTGAGGAGCAAAGACAGAATGAGCAAAAACTAAAAAAAGAGAAGAAAACAGTTGAACGTAAGGAAGATACCTTAGCTGCTAAAGCTCCCATGTCACGCTTTTTAAAGCATAAACGTGAAGAAAAAAGAAAGTCTAACTATCTTCCTTTACTAATGCTTAGTGCGGTTTCGTTACTTATCATCTGTTCAGTAGGTTATATTATTATTAGACACCTTTCTAATCAACCTCAGGTGATAAAACCAAATACAATCTCTACAGTTAATCATCTGTCAACGGCTAGTAAGGCTAAATCGTCACGAAGCATTTCTGAGGTTACCGTTTCGGGGGCAAATGTTACAACGACAACTCAAGGCAATCAACTAATGGTTGATTTCTCCAATGTAAATTCTTCAGTAGTTTTAGATGTGGAGTTATCAAAAGATAGTGATGACACATGGTTTTCAGTAGATAACTCAGATACTTCAGAGAGTTATCTACTTTCAAAAACGAAAAAATCAAAGTACTCTTTAGATTTTTCTGATAAAACTAAACCAACTCAAATTATTATTGCTCAATCTTCAAAAGTAACTCTAAAGGTAAATGGGGAGTCACTTGATTTATCTCAATTAGATAAAAATACACCTAGCTACCTCACATTAAGAATCCAATAGAATCGAGAAGAAATGTTTAAAAAAGAAAATTTACCTAATTTATTGACACTTGCTAGAATTGTTTTGATTCCTATCTTTTTACTGATGACATCACTTGCGTCAAGTAATGTCATGCATATTGCTGCTGCGGTTGTCTTCGCTATTGCCAGTATTACAGATTATTTAGATGGCTATTTGGCACGAAAATGGCATGTTGTTACTAATTTCGGGAAATTTGCAGATCCATTGGCAGATAAGATGCTAGTGATGTCAGCATTTATTATGTTAGTCGGTATTAATCAAGCGCCAGCCTGGGTGGTTTCAGTTATTATCTGTCGTGAGCTTGCAGTCACAGGTCTTCGTCTTTTATTAGTGGAGAACGGTGGTACAGTTCTCGCTGCAGCTATGCCTGGTAAGATTAAGACAGTGACTCAGATGTTATCTATTATTCTATTATTGTGTCATCTGCATTTTGTAGGAACAATTATGCTTTATATTGCTTTGTTCTTTACAATTTACTCAGGCTATGATTATTTCAAAGGTGCAGGTTTCTTATTTAAGGATACTTTCAAATAGTACGATAAATCAATGATTGAAATAAAAAATTTAAAGTTTAAATATCATCAAGATCAACCATCCTATATTCTTGATGATGTATCGTTTCACGTGAAACGTGGGGAATGGTTATCTATTGTAGGGCATAATGGTTCTGGAAAATCCACGACAGCACGTCTTATTGACGGACTATTAGTGGCAGAGTCTGGGCAGATTATTGTTGATGGTCAAGAATTAACAGAAGACAATGTCTGGGATATCCGTGATAAGATTGGTATGGTCTTTCAAAATCCAGATAATCAATTTGTTGGGGCAACTGTTGAAGATGATGTTGCTTTTGGTCTTGAAAATAAAGGTGTTCCCTATGAAGAAATGGCTTTAAGGGTTCAAGAGGCTCTGGAATTTGTGGGAATGTCAGAATTTAAGGATAGAGAGCCAGCTAGATTATCTGGAGGCCAAAAACAACGTGTGGCTATTGCAGGTATTGTAGCTATGAGACCATCTATTTTGATTTTGGATGAGGCAACCAGCATGCTTGACCCAGAAGGTCGCCAGGAATTGATTCAATCTATTAAAGCTATTCGTAAAGAGTACGGAATGACTGTTTTATCAATTACTCATGATCTCGATGAGGTCGCTTTGAGTGACCGTGTTTTGGTTTTGAAAAAAGGTAAAGTGGAGTCTGTTTCAAGTCCTCGTGAACTATTTAGTAGAGGCTCAGAGTTGGTTGACTTAGGTTTGGATATCCCTTTTAGTGCATTATTAACTCAAAAGCTAAGAAATAAAGGTCTGATAGATTGTGAAGACTATCTGACAGAAAAGGAATTGGTAGAACAACTATGGGAATCTCTCTCAAAAATGTAAGTTATATCTATCAAGCGGGTACTCCTTTTGAGGGGCGTGCCCTTTTTGATATGACGACGACGGTAAAAGATGGTTCATATACGGCCTTTATTGGACATACAGGAAGTGGTAAATCTACTATTATGCAGCTCTTGAATGGCCTTTATTTACCAACTAGTGGTCAGGTTCACGTTGATGATACGATCATAACCAGTCAATCAAAGAATAAGGACATAAAACCAATTCGTAAGAAGGTAGGTTTAGTTTTTCAATTTCCAGAAAGTCAGTTATTTGCAGAAACTGTTTTAGAAGATGTTGCCTTTGGACCTCAAAATTTCGGAGTTTCTAAGGAAGAAGCAGAACAACGTGCTATTGAAAGTCTAAAATTAGTTGGACTCCCGGAAGAGTTTCATGGACAGAATCCTTTTGATTTATCAGGGGGACAAATGCGACGTGTTGCCATCGCAGGGATTCTAGCTATGCAACCAGATATTCTAGTGCTGGATGAACCGACTGCCGGTCTAGATCCACAGGGCCGGAAGGAATTGATGTCTCTCTTTAAGGAGTTACATCTTTCTGGAATGACGATTGTTTTAGTTACTCACTTGATGGATGATGTTGCCGATTATGCGACAGCTGTGAATGTTATGGAAAAAGGGCAACTAGTGTTGTCAGGAGCTCCTAAAGATGTTTTTCAAAAGGTTACTTTTCTCAAAGAAAAGCAGTTAGGTGTTCCTAAAATCACAGAGTTTGCGCTACAGCTACAAGAAAAAGGTTATCAATTTGAAAGTCTCCCTATTACAATCGAGGAATTCGTAGAGGTGGTGTCGCATGGATAAGTTAATTATTGGACGTTATATTGTTGGGGACTCTTTTATACACCGATTAGATCCTAGAAGTAAATTATTAGCCATGCTGATTTATATTGTTATTATCTTTTGGGCTAATAATCCTTTAACTTATGCTGTAATAACTTTATTTACACTTTTCTTGGTTTTCTTGTCTAAAATAAAACTTGGTTTCTTTTTAGGTGGAATCAAACCAATGATTTGGATTATTTTATTTTCTACCCTATTTCAAGTTTTCTTCAATACAAAAGGGAGTGTGCTTTGGTCTATCGGCTTTTTAAAGATTACGGAAGTCGGTTTAAATCAAGGTTGGATGATATTCCTTAGATTTATCCTCATTATTAGTTTTTCCACCCTACTTACTCTAACGACAACACCTTTAAGTTTATCTGATGCAGTTGAATCACTTTTAAAACCTCTTACTGTTTTCAAAGTGCCAGCACATGAAATTGGTTTAATGCTATCTTTGAGTCTACGTTTTGTACCAACTTTGATGGATGATACAACTCGTATTATGAATGCTCAAAAGGCGCGTGGTGTTGACTTTGGTGAAGGAAATATTATTCAAAAAGTACGATCAATAATACCTATTTTAATTCCTTTGTTTGCATCAAGCTTTAAACGAGCAGATGCTCTGGCGATTGCTATGGAAGCACGAGGCTATCAAGGTGGTGAAGGACGTACAAAATATCGTCGACTTTCATGGAATGGTCGAGATACCTTATCAATTATTGCTATTTTAGCTTTAGGATTAATGCTTTTTTATCTTAAGAGTTAATTTGTTGAGATAAATAAAAACTAGGTCTTAAGACCTAGAAGTTTTAGATGGACGCCTACGTAGGTGTTCTTTTTTCGTCTAATCCCAATCTACTTGTAATATTTTTAATATCCCTAACAAGGGGATGTTATATTTCCAAGGTATCATAGATACATGGTTATAGTTCTTCAGCTTAATCTGGATTGAAAAATCCCTATATAGAATAAGCCCGTTGATTTACCTATTAGTCATAAACAATAAAATAACTTAATATCTTTGACTAATATGAATTGGACTATAAATAGATAAAGGAGCATCATCATGCAAAAAAAGAATACATCTAACACTAAAAAATTAGGTCTTTTTGGACTTGTTACAGTAGCAACACTTGGAGCAACAGCCTTAGCTAATGCAGAAACTTACACAGTTCAAAAAGGCGATACCCTTTCAGCTATTGCTAAGAAGAATGGTACGACTGTAGATGAAATCGTTTCAAAAAACGGTATTCAAGATGCCAATAAGATTTCTATTGGTCAAAACTTAACAATTAATGAAACTACTGAAGAAACTACAGAACCTTCAGTTACAACAGAAGCAACAGAAGCAACTGCTGAATCAACACAATCAACAGAGTCTACACAAAGTGAAGATACTCAAGCAACCAATACAAATCTTTCTTCTTCAGAGGCAGCTGCCAAAGAAGAAATTGCACAACGTGAGTCAAGCGGTAGCTATACAGCTCAAAATGGGCAATATTATGGACGTTACCAATTAGCATCATCATATTTGAATGGAGACTTGTCTCCTGAAAATCAAGAGAAAGTAGCAGATAATTATGTAGCAAGCCGTTATGGTTCATGGACTGCAGCTCTTGCTTTCTGGAATGCTAATGGTTGGTACTAAATCATTATTACTGACTTATGAGGAAAACTAGTAAAACCTCATACAAATAAGAGAAAAATGCCAGATTTTTGGCATTTTTTTATTAAATTGATAAATCATTGTAACATTAGACATAATACAAATAATCGGCAGTAATATTACTAGGTTAAGATGAATGTAGCTAGAATTAACTAGGAGGGATTTATGTTTAAAAAAAGTTATAAGGGACGCCGTATTAAATTTGCAGCGAAGAAATCATTGGCGGTACCAGTAGCAATTGTAACAAGTTTTATTGTCATTTTGGCAGTATCACTGTCTACACTAATTAATAAAGGGTTGGTTAATGCATTTTCAGATTCTGTTACTCCAGCGCCTTCAACAGCATCAACAACGTCAGAATCGACAGCAGATTTAGTAAAATCAACAGAAATTAGCTCAAGTAAAGATAATAAGGCTAATAAAGAAAAGGTTGAAGAAAGTAAGCCTCAGTCAGAAACAACAGGAGAAGCGGTAGAAGCAGCTGAAAAGTCTCAGTCAGATGCTGCTACTACAAGCACTGCTACAACGAGTACTGATACTACGTCGACTCAAAATACTGGAACAGCTCCTTCGGATGCTGCAAGTGGTAGTGGGGCAGTTGTTCTCTCAAATGGTAACACTGCAGGAGAAGTTGGTTCTTATGCAGCGGCACAGATGGCAGCTGCTACTGGTGTTCCTCAGTCAACTTGGGAGTCAATTATTGCGCGTGAGTCAAATGGTGATCATACTGCAGCAAATGGTTCAGGTGCATCAGGTCTTTTTCAAACAATGCCTGGATGGGGCTCTACTGCAACGGTTGAGGATCAAATTCAATCAGCCTTGAATGCCTATAACGCACAAGGTTTGTCAGCTTGGAATTACTAATATTAATAGAAGTTGGGAGCGTACTCTCAGCTTTTTAATTTGGATGTGGGTAATATGTTTTATAGAGCTTTTTGTTATTATTAGGTAGGGTATGGCCTTTTTGTTATAATAGGAATGAAAGGTATAGCAATGAAACAAATTTTTAAATCAAGAGAAAAGTTGTGGGTTTATCTTATTATTATAGCTTTTGCTGTGTTATTGGTTACACCACAACTATTTACAAGAAAAGTCATTTTAGGTTCAGATTCCATCTTTCACTATAACAGGTTCTATGAAGCTGCTATGCAACTAAAAAATGGTAACCTTTCTTACTTTTTATCTTTATATGGATTCCAACAGTCAGGCCGCATTGTCAATGCTCTTTACGGTCCTTTTTTTGCTTATTTACAAGGAGGGCTTATTTTAATAAGTGGCACTTGGTTTCGTTATCAGATTGTGTCAAGGGTATTACTACATATACTGGCTGAGTTCTCAATGTATGCTTTGCTCAAGCAGTGTAAAGTTAAGACAACAATTGCCTTGTCACTAGGTTTACTCTATGCGACAACATTCTCTATTCAATACTGGACGATGCGTCAGGGGTTCTCTAGTTGGGGAGCAGCTTTACTACCTTTTTGTTTTATTCCAGCGATTCACTATGTCTTTTATCAAAAAGTAGAACCAATTAGACTTGCCTTATCAATGGCATTGATTTTTCAGATTCACGTACTTAGTGCTTTGATGCTAGTGATGATGTATCTTCCTTTTTATCTTTACACTTTTGTAAAGTCTCCTATCGCAAAGAAAAAGGAAACCTTCGTGCAAGTCATTATAGCAGTCATTCTGTTCCTCTTACTGACTGTCAATGTCTGGTTAGTACTCCTATATTTGAGAGAGACTAATCACCTTTTAGATCCATTTATAAATAGAGAAATAGGTAAGAATGGGATAGATGGAACGGCAAGATACTGGCTATATACCCCAATCTCCTTAATGGTGTTACTCATTTTACAGTTTATTTACGCTCTTTTGAATTGGAAGAAATTTGCTAAATGGAAAAAAATACTGCATTTTATTTATTTTATCTTTTTCTTCTTATCGACAGGTCTTTTTCCATGGCAGTATCTAGTAGAAAATGGAAATACATTTGCTGAATTGATTCAATTTCCATTTAGATTTTTTGTTCCTGCGACTATTTTACTTTTAGCAATTACAGGGTTAACGGTCACGCGATTTGTAAACTGGCGAAAAAGTATTGCTGTTTTACTCTTTGCCTTTGCGGGCGTTGGTCTTATTCAGAATATGATGGATACTACCGATCGTGTAAAAACTGCGGCACAAGATGGTGAACTTATTTCCATTGTTAAACATACTTACGTTGAAGGAGATTACCAGACGATAAGCCTTACCATGAATGACAGTGACTTGTCACAGTTTTTAAATTTAGTTGTCAAACCCACACCAGATTACGTACCGATTTATGGGAAAATAGGTGAGCAGAATACTTACGATCTTTATTATAAAAATATCGTTACGAATCAGAAGGCAGAGAAGATATTCGAAGATGGTTATCTTGTATTAACTTGGCAAGCTGCTGAAGGTGAGAAACTGAATCTACCAATAGTTGTCTATAAAGATTCTATCTTGACGCTAAATGGTAAAGAACTAGACAAGGATGACTATAGCTTGTCAACGATTGGGACACCGACCGTTTCATCACAAAAAGGGCAGAATAAACTTGTGTTAAGTTATCAGGAGCCAGGATGGTTATTTGTAGCGTTAGTGATTCCAATAATAGTTCTGGGAGTAATAGGTTTACAGTGGCTTTACACAAAAATAAGTATAAAAAAGGTTACCTAGTGGTAACCTTTTTGCATTATTCTTTAATCATGATATAATTAAGCTTGCGTGCTTTTACGCTTCAAAATCGACCTTCAAATCGATATTTGAATAACTAGACCCTTCAAGTCTATGTTAATTTTTATTTGATGGGAGGAGTTATCTATGACTGATAATTCAAAAACACGTGTTGTTGTCGGTATGAGTGGTGGCGTTGATTCATCAGTGACAGCCTTACTTTTAAAAGAGCAAGGTTATGATGTAATCGGTGTTTTCATGAAAAACTGGGATGACACAGATGAATTTGGTGTGTGTACAGCAACCGAAGATTATAAAGATGTAGCAGCAGTAGCTGATCAGATTGGTATCCCCTATTACTCTGTCAACTTTGAAAAAGAGTACTGGGATCGTGTATTTGAGTATTTCTTAGCAGAGTACCGTGCAGGCCGTACCCCTAATCCAGATGTTATGTGTAATAAGGAAATCAAGTTTAAGGCGTTCTTAGATTATGCGATGACATTGGGAGCGGATTATGTGGCTACAGGACATTACGCTCAAGTTGTTCGCGATGAAGACGGCATTGTCCATATGTTGCGTGGTGCAGATAATAATAAAGATCAAACCTACTTCCTTAGTCAACTTTCGCAAGAGCAGTTGCAGAAAACGATGTTTCCCTTAGGACATCTACAAAAGCCAGAAGTTCGTGAGATTGCTGAACGTGCAGGTCTTGCAACAGCCAAGAAAAAAGATTCGACAGGAATTTGTTTTATTGGTGAGAAAAACTTTAAAGAGTTTCTTAGCCAATACTTGCCAGCTCAAAAAGGTCGTATGATGACCGTCGATGGTCGTGATATGGGGGAACATAACGGACTCATGTATTACACCATTGGTCAACGTGGAGGTATGGGTATTGGTGGTCAAAAAGGTGGCGATAATGCTCCTTGGTTTGTAGTAGGGAAAGATCTTTCTAAAAATATTCTTTACGTGGGTCAAGGTTTCCACCATGAGTCGTTGATGTCAACTTCACTTGACGCTTCAATGATTCACTTTACTCGAGATATGCCAGAAGAATTTGAAATGGAATGCACAGCAAAATTCCGTTATCGTCAACCTGATAGTAAAGTTACTGTAAAGGTTAAGGGTGATAAAGCAGAGGTTATTTTTGCTGAACCTCAGCGTGCTATTACACCTGGTCAAGCCGTTGTTTTCTATGATGGTCAGGAATGTTTGGGCGGCGGTATTATTGACCAAGCGTATAAAGACGGAAAAGTTTGTCAGTATATCTAACTGGAGGTAAGTATTAACGATGAGTTCCCAATTGTTTTATGCATTTATGGCATTTTTCGCTATAATGAATCCAATTTCAAATCTTCCTGCTTACATGGCTTTAGTAGCAGATGATAGTCAAAAAATTTCACGAAAAATTGCTTTTAGGAGTCTTTTGATTGCCTTTGTTATTATAACTGTTTTTATCTTTTCAGGAGATTTCATTTTTAAAGTATTTGGAATTACAATTGTTTCTTTCAGAATTGCTGGTGGAATATTAGTGGCCGTTATCGGTTATCATATGATTAATGGTAATCATTCACCTAGCTATAAAGGAATGGAGCAGCAAGCAGTAAATTCAGATCCAATGTCTATTGCTATTTCTCCTCTTGCAATGCCACTTTTTGCAGGACCAGGAACGATTACAACTGCCTTAAGCCTGGCTAATGGGGGGGTGCGAAATCAACTAATAACCGTAGTTGCTTTTGCTCTACTATGTGTAATCACTTATCTCCTGCTAAGAAGTGCAAAACAAATTGCAGGCTTCTTGGGAAAAAATTTGATGAAAATTATAACGAAAATGATGGGACTTTTACTATTCTCGATAGGAATACAGATGATTATCGTCAGTGTGCAGACCTTGATCAAACAGTGATTTGCATTGACAAAACGATTTGATTTGATAAAATAACTTTAACAATAGTCATGATGGTCAAAGCTCATGGATGTTGCAGGTTTTTTGCCCTGCACTTCTTGCGAGTTTTGACTATTTTTGTGTCGTTTTAAGGGAGGAAAAAATGCAACATCAGGATTTTCGGACGAAAATTGATTCCACTGTTTTTGGTGTGAGAGCGACTGCTTTGATTGTAAAAGACAATCGCTTGTTAGTCGTAGAAGATGAGGACAGTTTTTATACAATTGGGGGTGCTATTCAAGTGGATGAAGCTACTGAAGATGCTGTGGTTCGAGAAGTAAGAGAAGAACTTGGTGTCGCATCTAGAGCTGTTCAGTTAGCTTTCATTGTTGAAAATAGCTTTGAACAAACTGGGGTCCATTATCATAATATCGAGTTCCATTATTTAGTGGACTTGCTAGAAGATGCCCCTTTAAGCATGCAAGAAGATGCGAGGCCATTACCTTGCCGGTGGCTTGCTTTAGATGACCTACATACTGTTAATCTGAAACCGGCATTTCTAAATGCCACCTTACCAGAATGGGACGGACAATTACGACACATTCATCTTAAAGAGTAGGAGAAAAAATGACTTATAATTTTATAGAAGAGTACGATATTATTGTAATCGGAGCTGGTCATGCGGGAGTAGAAGCTTCCCTAGCTGCAGCCCGCATGGGATGTAAGGTTTTATTAGCGACTATTAACCTAGAGATGCTGGCATTTATGCCATGTAATCCTTCCATTGGAGGATCGGCCAAGGGTATTGTTGTCCGTGAGATTGATGCCCTCGGCGGAGAGATGGGTAAAAATATTGATAAAACTTATATTCAAATGAAAATGTTGAATACTGGTAAGGGACCTGCTGTCAGAGCTTTACGTGCACAAGCAGATAAGGCCTTGTATGCTATGACGATGAAGCATACAGTTGAGCGTCAGGAAAACTTAACTCTCCGTCAGTCAATGGTTGATGAAATTCTTGTTGAAGATGGTAAGGTAGTTGGTGTCAGAACAGCCACAAATCAAAAATACGGAGCAAAAGCGGTTATTGTAACAACAGGAACGGCTTTGCGTGGTGAAATTATCCTAGGTGAGCTCAAATATTCTTCAGGTCCTAATAATAGCCTTGCATCTGTTTCATTAGCAGATAACCTGAGGGATCTTGGTCTTGAAATAGGAAGATTTAAAACGGGTACCCCTCCTCGTGTTAAGGCATCATCAATTAATTACGAAGAAACTGAAATTCAACCAGGTGACGAAAAGCCGAATCATTTTTCATTCTTGTCGAAGGATGAAGATTATCTTCAGGATCAAATTCCTTGTTGGCTAACTTATACGAATCAAGAGAGCCATGATATTATCAATAACAATTTACACTGTGCACCAATGTTTTCAGGTATTGTCAAGGGTGTAGGACCTCGTTATTGTCCATCAATCGAAGATAAAATTGTCCGATTTGCCGATAAGAATCGCCATCAACTTTTCCTTGAACCTGAAGGAAGAGAGACTGAGGAAGTCTATGTGCAAGGCCTGTCAACTAGTCTGCCAGAAGATGTTCAAAAAGAGTTGATTCACTCAATTAAAGGTCTCGAAAAGGCAGAGATGATGCGAACTGGTTATGCGATTGAATATGATATCGTGCTCCCTCATCAACTACGTGCAACACTTGAAACGAAGTTGATTTCAGGTCTCTTTACAGCAGGACAGACCAACGGAACTTCTGGATACGAGGAGGCAGCAGGTCAAGGTCTAGTTGCTGGTATCAATGCGGCTCTTAAAGTTCAAGGTAAACCTGAACTTATTCTCAAACGTAGTGATGCCTATATTGGTGTAATGATTGACGATCTTGTCACAAAAGGAACCTTGGAGCCATATCGTTTATTGACATCACGCGCAGAGTATCGTCTCATATTACGTCATGATAATGCTGACATGCGCTTGACACCTATTGGTCGAGAAGTTGGTTTGGTTGACGATGAACGTTGGGGTATCTTTGAAATTAAGAAAAATCAGTTTGACAGCGAGTTGACACGTCTGTCAAAAGAAAAATTAAAACCTATTAAAGAAACGAATGAAAAAATTCAAGCTCTAGGCTTTAAGCCATTGACAGATGCCATGACAGCTAAAGAGTTTATGCGTAGACCAGAGATTGATTACGCCACAGCTACTCAGTTTGTAGGTCCAGCTGCAGAAGATTTGGACGCGAAGATAGTAGAGTTGCTTGAGACCGAAATCAAGTATGAAGGTTATATTAATAAAGCTTTGGATCAAGTAGCTAAGATGAAGCGTATGGAAGAAAAGAGGATTCCAAAAAATATTGATTGGGATGCTATTGATTCCATTGCTACCGAAGCTCGTCAAAAATTTAAGAAAATCAATCCTGAGACCATTGGTCAAGCTAGTCGTATTTCAGGGGTCAACCCAGCAGATATCTCAATTTTGATGGTTTATCTTGAAGGTAATAATAAGGCCCGCAGGAAAGTAGACTAACGGTGCTAACACGTTTAAAAGCCTTTTAATTAAGGCTTTTTTATGTTATAATTGTTAGATTAAGAGGTTTTATATGAAAAGATTTCACTTTGCAACGATTCATCTTGTAATGATTGGGCTAATTCTTTTTGGAATTGCTACTATTTTTGTTCGCGTACTAAAATCGGAGTCTGCACTCATTTTTGCGCTTTTTATTATTATGGTAGTAGTTGTTGCCTTATTGCATTACCAAAAGACAACATATGAGTCCTTGGAAATAGAGCAATTAGATGAACTGAATCAGGATGTTGAAGATTCTTTGAAGACCCTTCTCGGAAAGATGCCTGTTGGGGTTATTACTTTTGATGAGAACGATCATATTGAATGGTTCAACCCCTATGCGAAGCTAGTACTTTCGGATGAAAATGGCAATTTCAATAAACAGTTGATTGCGGATTTTATTTCCCAGAAACGAAAGGGTTCACCTTCGAATGTGATAACCGTTGGTGACAATAAATATGCCGCTTTTGTGGATTTTGACAATAAGTTGACATATTTTATTGACAATGTTTATGATCAAGATGAAAATGCTGATCCAAATATGACTCGTCCTGTTATCGGGATTATTTCAGTTGATAACTATGACGATGTGACGGGAAGTTTACCCGATGCCGATGTTTCAAAAATCAATACATTTGTGGCAGGGTTTATTTCTGAGTTTGCTAAGGCCAAGCATATTCATTATCGACGTATTGAAGGTGATCGTTTTTACTTCTTCACCAACTACAGTGTTTTGACAGAATTCATGGATCAAAAGTTTTCTGTCTTGGATGACTTCCGTCAGCAGGCTCAGGAGCGTGGTTTACCACTGACTTTGAGCATGGGAATTTCATTTGGTACGCTTAAGCATGATCAAATCGGTCAGGTTGCTTTGCAGAATCTGAATATCGCACTAGTTCGAGGTGGAGATCAAGCTGTTGTCAAGGAAAACGATGATCACAAGGAACTTCTTTATTTTGGAGGAGGTTCTGTTTCAACAGTAAAACGTTCTCGTACAAGAACAAGGGCTATGATGACTGCAATCTCTGATAAGTTGAAAACAGTCGAAAAAGTGTTTGTTGTCGGACATAATAATCTCGATATGGATGCTCTAGGTGCAACGGTCGGTATGGCTCATTTTGCCAGTCAAATTGTTCGAAAAAGCTATGCTGTTTACGATGATACGGCTATGAATGCAGATATTGAGCGTGCAGTCGAACGGTTAAAAGAAGATGGTCAGTCACCTCTTATTACACTTTCAGAGGCTGAAGAGCTGGTAAACCAACATTCGTTGCTAATTATGGTTGACCATTCTAAGATCAATTTAACCCTATCTAAGGATTTTTATGATCGATTTAATGAAGTTATTGTCGTAGACCATCACCGTCGAGATGATGATTTTCCTGAAAATGCTGTTTTGACCTTTATTGAAAGCGGGGCGAGTTCAGCCTGTGAATTGGTTACGGAGTTATTGCAATTCCAAGGTGCCCCAGAACGTTTGAGTAAAATCCAAGCCTCTATCCTTATGGCAGGTATCATGTTGGATACTAAAAATTTCTCAACTCGTGTGACTAGTCGAACCTTTGATGTCGCCTCTTATCTGCGTAGTTTAGGAAGTGATAGTGGAGAAATCCAAACGATCTCTGCCACTGATTTTGAAGAGTATCGACGTATCAATGAGCTAATTCTAGCAGGTGAGCGTATTACAGATGATATCATTGTTGCCTCAGGTGATAATCCTAAATGTTATAATAATGTTGTGATTTCTAAGGCAGCAGATACGATGCTTGCCATGGCAGGTATCGAAGCAACTTTTGTTGTCGCTAGGACAAGTGATTCTACTGTGAATATATCTGCTCGAAGCCATAAAACGATTAATGTACAACGTATTATGGAGAAAATGGGTGGTGGAGGCCATTTCAACTTAGCGGCCTGCCAATTGCGAGACTGTAGTGTTGCTCAAGCAAAAAATAAATTGATTGAAACTATTATGGGAGAATTGGCTCCCAAGGAGGACTAAAATGAAAGTTATTTTCTTACAAGACGTTAAAGGTAAAGGTAAAAAAGGCGAAATTAAAGAAGTACCATCAGGTTACGCTCAAAACTTCTTGATTAAAAAGAATCTTGCCAAGGAAGCGACAAACCAAGCTATCGGTGAGTTGAAAGGTAAGCAAAAATCTGAAGAAAAACATGCAGCAGAGTTGTTGGCTGAAGCGAAGCAAGTTAAAGAGCAACTTGAAAAAGAAGAAAATCGTCTTCAATTTACTGAGAAGGTTGGACCAGATGGACGTACTTTTGGTTCAATTACAGCCAAAAAAATTGCAGAAGGACTTCAAAAACAATTTGGTATTAAAGTAGATAAACGCCATATTGAACTTGAACATCCTATTCGTGCGATTGGTCTAATTGAGGTTCCTGTAAAGCTTCATAAAGAAGTGAGTGCACAAATTAAACTTAACATCAAAAATAGTGCTGAGTAATTCGTTGACACTATAAGTAAATCTTGTAAAGGAGGGAATAATTGTGGCAGAAGCTCAAGAATTACGAGTGCAACCTCATGATTTAGTAGCGGAACAGTCTGTTCTGGGAGCTATTTTCATTAACCCGGAAAAGTTGATTACAGTTCGAGAATTTATCGAAGCAGACGACTTTTACAAGTATTCCCATCGTGTCATTTTTAAAGCAATGGTAACGCTGTCGGATCGAAATGATGCCATTGATGCCACGACAGTACGCACCATTCTAGATGACCAAGATGACCTCCAAAATATAGGGGGTATTTCTTATCTTGTAGATTTGGTCAATAGTGTCCCAACATCCGCAAATGCTGAGTACTATGCTAAGATTGTGGCTGAGAAAGCCATGCTTCGCCGTATTATAAATAGATTGACAGAGACTGTCAACCAAGCATATGAGGGTGCAACTGAATCTGATGAAATTATTGCGAATGCTGAGAAAGCCTTAGTTGATGTCTCAGAGCATAGCAATCGTAGTGGTTTCCGCAAAATATCTGAAGTTCTTGATGTCAATTTTAATACTTTGGAGATGCGTTCACAGCAAACATCAGATGTTACCGGGTTACCAACAGGTTTCCGTGACCTTGACAAGATTACAACAGGTTTACACCCTGATCAATTAATTATTTTAGCAGCTCGTCCCGCAGTTGGTAAAACGGCCTTTGTATTGAACATTGCTCAGAATGTTGGCACCAAGCAAAATAAAGCTGTTGCAGTCTTTTCACTAGAGATGGGGGCAGAAAGCTTGGTTGATCGTATGTTGGCAGCTGAAGGGATGATTGATTCCCATGCTTTACGTACAGGTCAATTGACAGAGCAAGATTGGAATAATGTGATGATTGCTCAAGGGGCATTGGCTGAGGCACCTATTTATATAGATGATACCCCTGGTATAAAGATTACTGAGATTCGTGCACGGTCCCGTAAATTGTCACAAGAAGTAGAGGGTGGTCTCGGTCTCATTGTGATTGACTATTTGCAGTTGATTACAGGGACGCGACCAGAAAATCGCCAACAAGAGGTTTCAGATATTTCAAGACAGTTAAAAATCCTGGCCAAGGAGCTTAAAGTTCCTGTAATTGCCTTGAGTCAGTTATCTCGTGGGGTCGAACAACGTCAGGATAAACGTCCAGTCTTGTCTGATATTCGTGAGTCAGGATCTATCGAGCAGGATGCCGATATTGTAGCCTTCTTATATCGTGATGATTACTACCGAAAAGAGGGTGAAGAACCAGAGAATGCGATTGAAGATAATACCATCGAAGTTATCCTAGAAAAAAACCGTGCTGGTGCGCGTGGAACAGTCAAGTTACTATTCCAAAAAGAATACAATAAATTTTCATCGATTGCTCAGTTTGAGGAATCATAATTTTCAGATTTAAGGAGATATATATGAGTGATGCATTTGCAGATGTTGCTAAGATGAAAAACATCAAGGAAGCTATTAAGTCACATGAAGGTCAGCTAGTAGAATTGACCCTAGAGAATGGACGTAAACGTGAAAAGAATAAAATTGGTCGACTGACAGAAGTTTATCCATCATTGTTTATTGTTGAATATCAAGACTTCAGTTCTCAAGCAGGAGCTATTAATAATAGTTATGTTGAATCTTACACTTATTCAGATATTTTGACTGAGAAGACTCTCATTCGTTATTTGAGTCCTGAGGAACAAGCTGAAATCGAAAATAAATAAGAAAAAGCCTTTACTTGGGCTTTTTTTCGTGGTAAAATGTTAAAGTATGTGAAATAATAGCAGGATAAAATGAAGCTCGTCAACAGGAAGTCGGCTAGAAAAGTAACCTTTGCTGTTTGGGCGAAGTCTTTCTGAACGAATCAGGTTTATCTAAAACGTTATTTCCTAAAAATATTTTTTATAGGAGGACATTATTAATGTCACGTTATACAGGTCCATCATGGAAACAATCACGTCGCCTTGGTTTCTCACTTACAGGCACAGGTAAAGAATTGGCACGTCGTAACTACGTACCAGGTCAACACGGTCCAAACAACCGTTCAAAACTTTCAGAGTACGGTTTGCAATTGGCTGAGAAACAAAAACTTCGTTTCTCATACGGTTTGGGTGAAAAACAATTCCGTAACTTGTTCGTACAAGCTACTAAAGTTAAAGGTGGAACACTTGGTTTCAACTTTATGGTTCTTTTGGAACGTCGTCTTGACAACGTTGTTTACCGTCTCGGTCTTGCAACTACTCGTCGTCAAGCACGTCAATTCGTAAACCACGGTCACATCCTTGTTGACGGTAAACGTGTTGATATCCCATCATACCGCGTTGAAGTTGGTCAAGTAATCTCAGTTCGTGAAAAATCAGCTAAAGTTCCTGCTATCCTTGAAGCAGTAGAAGCTACTATCGGACGTCCAGCATTTGTATCATTCGATGCTGAAAAACTTGAAGGTTCATTGACACGTCTTCCAGAACGTGATGAAATCAACCCAGAAATCAACGAAGCACTTGTCGTTGAATTCTACAACAAAATGCTTTAATTTTAAGATTCATTTTGCAAAAAGTCCGTTGTTATGGGCTTTTTTGTTTATCTTAAATCGTTGATTTCTGGGTTTGCTTAGATATTTGCTAGATTGATTCCATGGCCATCTCATAGAATGAGACGGCTTTTTGTTTTCGAATATTAAAAAGACCCCTAGTCTGATACAAGTGGCTAAGGGATTCGTAACATGATGATAGATGATTTTGAGGTATAAATTATTTATTATCCAATCCTCCTTCAAAATCTGCTGAAACATTTGAAACGTAGTTGGTGAAATAGGCCTCAAAATCTTTTTTTAGTTGGCTGTACTCCTCTTCGGAGTAATTTTTATCCTCTATATAAGCCTGAAATCTAGGAATTCCCAGATCTTTTTGGAGACGTTGAATTACTTCTGTCTTTGTCATAAGAACCTCTCTTTCATTCTTTATTTTACCATATTTCAAATTGTATGAAGCATACATGTTGTTTTAAAGGTTTACTTTTGATATACTGTCAAAGTTATTCAAGAAGGAGGCTACTATGTCTATTATTACACTAATTTTAGCTGGGATTGTTGCTTTGGAGCATCTCTATATCATGTATTTGGAAACTTTTGCGACACATTCAGACACGACTAGTCGTGTTTTCAATATGAGCAAAGAAGAACTTCAACGTGATTCTGTTACAAACTTATTTAAAAATCAAGGGATTTACAATGGTTTGATTGCTGTATTCCTCTTGTATGGGATTTTTACAAATAGTCAGCTACTTGTAACTGTTTTTGTACTCAATGTTTTCTTTGCTGCTATTTATGGTGCTATAACTGCCAATAAGAAGATTATTTTAACGCAAGGCGGACCCGCAATTTTGACCTTGCTTTCACTTATCATTCCCTTATTTTAAGGATTTTATTGTAAAAGAAAAAAGCTGCTTTAACTATTGAAATGGTTAGCAGCTTTTTATGATTTTGAAGTGATTTTATTGTGGAATAAATCGTAGAAGAAAATCTGTCATTTCTCGGGGGGATTCTTTTTTTCCTTTATTTATCCAGGCTTGACAAGCACCAAAAATAGCGTGCGCAAAATAAATACTGGCATAGTCTTTCTCAAATCCTTTTAGAGATTTTTCTTCAGCAGTAGGGACAATGAAGTCCTCAGCTATCATACGCTGAAGTTTATGTATCAGAAAATCTTGAATTTCTTTTGATCCATTGGTAGACAATAGAGCTGATAGGAGTTTTTCACGAGTAAGAAATTCAAAGATTTCGAGGAAGGCTCCCTCCTTCTTTCCTTCATATTTATCGAAGATATACTCTAGTTTATGAAAAAGCTCTTTCTGATAACTATCAATCATTTCATACTTATCTTTGTAGTGGGTATAAAAACTCGAACGGCTAATCCCAGCTGTTTGAACCAGACGAATGGTAGTAATATCATTGAAATCTTGGTCTTTTAGGCATATTACTAAAGCATCTAAAAGAGCTTTTTTAGTTTGAGCTCGCCTTTGATCTTTTGACATACAAATCTCCTTTTATACACTTTTAGACTATGTGTCCAAAAACTAATTATTTAACATTGATTTTCATGTAAATGAGTTTATAATTGATTATATCATAAAAATAAACACAATGTCTAAAAAGGAGAAATATGTTAGCAGAATTAAAGGCGCTTCTTAAAAGTCCAAAGCTCTGGATAACTATTATTGGTGTCTCATTGATACCCGCTTTATATAATCTAATCTTTTTATCTTCTATGTGGGATCCTTATGGAAATGTAAAGCATATGCCAGTAGCCGTAGTGAACAAAGATAAGAGTGCTAGTTTCCAGAATAAAACTCTAAATATTGGTCATGATATGGTAGACAATATGTCTAAAAATAAAAATCTAGACTATCATTTTGTGACTGAAAATGAAGCCAAAAAAGGAATTGATGATGGTGACTACTATATGGTAATCACTTTTCCAGAAAATCTCTCAAGTAATGCAGCAAGTCTTTTGACAAATGATCCTAAGAAACTTGAAATTTCTTATCAGACAACAGCAGGGCATAGCTTCGTTTCTTCAAAAATGAGCGATTCTGCCATGTCTAAGTTGAAGGATACTGTTTCTAAAAATATTACATCAACTTATGTTGGAGCTGTCTTTAGGAGTATGTCTCAACTTCAGGGTGGTATGGGAACTGCAGCGAATGGGGCTAGTCAATTATATGCAGGTGCAGGCGCACTTCAGTCAGGGAGTCAGACCTTATCAAATGGCTTAGGAACTCTTGCTGGCTCTACACAAACATTGGCTACAGGTGTTGATACCTTGAGTTCAGGCGCGTCTGCCTATACTTCAGGTGTGTCAACTTTGTCAGGCGCTTTGTCACAGTTAAACGCGAACTCTGAGGCCGTTAATTCTGCTGCAGGTCAATTTGTATCAGGAGCAGAGGCCATGAATACCTTAGTTACAGGTGCAGATTCGTTGTCAACAGCGCTCAGTCAAATGGCTACAGCAACAAGTTTATCTGAAGAACAGCAAGCACAGTTGTCAACCTTGTCAACTAATTTAACTGATTTAAATACAGCAATTCAAAATCTTAATACAGCGGTAAGTAACACATCATTACCTAGTGGAACATCAACAACATCAGTAGATACAAGTTCAATAGCGACTTATCTTTCAAATATTTCTTCTGCGGCTAGTTCTATAGCTACAGCTAGTGCCACTGACAAAGCGAATGATTTGGCTGCGGTACAAGGAACAGCTGCTTATCAAAGCTTGACGGCAGATCAACAAGCAGAGATTACATCGGCAATTAGTAACGCAGGATCTACGGCTAGTAGTTACGCTTCAACTATTGCATCAGAAGTGTCAAGCATGTCAACAGCCTTATCTAGCTTGACAGGTACGACAACAACTAGTAGCGGAGATTCAAGTAGTTTAGCTTCTCTACAAACATCTATCTCAGGCATTGCAAGTTCGGCGAATGCACTTCTTCCTGTAGCTTCATCAACGGTATCATCAATGCAAGCTAATATTGCTAATGTCAATTCAGTACTTGTCAATCAATTATCACCAGGAGCAACTCAAGTGGCATCAGGTGTGTCAACAGCTCAAAGTACTCTAGCAACAGGTGCAAGCTCACTTTCAACTGGTTTGTCAACTTATACTGGTGCTGTGTCAACGATTGCCAGTGGTGCTCAAACTCTAGATGCTAACAGTAGTAGTTTAATGACTGGTTTTGCTACTCTTCAGAGTGGTACAAGTGCTCTCAATACAGGGGCTCAACAATTAGCAACTGGAGGAAATACCTTAACAAATGGGTTGACAAGTTTGTCAACTAACCTTTCCACATTGTCTGATTCATTAAACAAGGCTAATCAGCAACTCTCTCTTGTATCTGTAAACTCAGACAATGCAAAAATGGTGAGTGCTCCACTCAAAGAGAAGAAAACTGATAAGGATAAGGTTGACACTAATGGTGTGGGAATGGCTCCATATATGATTTCTGTTTCTCTTATGGTTGTTGCTCTTTCAACTAATGTTATCTTTGCTAAGAGCTTGACAGGAAGAAAATTTACGGGCCGTTTTGATTGGGCTAAGAATAAGTTACTTATCAATGGTATTATTACAACTATGGCTGCTACTGCGCTTTATATTGCCATTCGATTTGTGGGAGTTGAACCAAATCATCCATTAGCTACATTTGGTATGATTCTCCTTGCAGCATGTACTTTAATGGCGCTGGTTACAGCCCTTGCAGGTTGGAATGATAGATATGGCGCATTTGCTTCCATGATTATGCTGCTTTTGCAACTAGGGTCTAGTGCAGGGACTTATCCAATTGAACTTAGTCCTAAGTTCTTTAAGGTCATCCAACCATTCTTACCAATGTCCTACTCGGTATCAGGTCTTCGTCAAACTATTTCAATGACAGGACAGATCTCAGATCAAGTTCGTATGCTATTTATTTTCTTACTTATCTTTGTAGTTGTAGGTATTATTATTTATAGACCAAAGTCTGAAAATGAATAAACTAAAGGCCAGCTCTAATGTGAGCTGGCTTTTTATGTTATTCAACAGTTATATCACCGAGGTCTGAGGTAATGGTTAGTGAGTTATCCTTTGAGATTTTAAGGCTATTTGTGATGTCTACCTCTCCTGAATGACTATCGGCTTGAACATTGAGCGTGTAATCTTTAAGAGCTAGTTCAATATCACCAGATGTAACATCAAGTTTATTGTGACCATTGAAAATTAGGTTATCTCCAGAGTAATCTCCCATTGCAATAGATAAATCTGAGTTAGTAAAAAGTGTATGATTACTATCAACACTACCAACATCAAGGTTAGCTTTTAGGTTGCTGACAATCATTTTAGTAAAAGTTAGGTCCCCTACATTTAGATTGATATCTGATTGTTTGATGGTGCTATTACTTAAATCTAGATTTCCAGTTGCTAAATCAACCTTTAAAAAATCAATCGTTTGTTTTTTAGGGAGTGTAATGACAATGGTTTTATTTCTGACTTCCTCGTTGAGAGTAGAAAGCTTTACTAAATCTTTTAATCCGAAAAAGTTAATATGTTTGTTAGAAGTTGAATCTAATTCAGAGTTGTTATCATTGATAGTCAATTGACCATCCTTTACAGATGTGTCAATTGGAGTTTTTGCTTTTTGGTAGTAAGAAAGAGTAGCCTTGTCAACGTTTCCTGTTTTAATAAGTACATTGTAGTTACTACTTTTAATATCAATTTTATTGAAGTCATCAACTTCTTTCTTGACATAATCTTGCTCACTTTTAGTTTGATTTTGTAAATCTGTCAAGCCACCTTGGCTATACCCCCAAGCTACGAATCCTCCTCCTAAAAATAGAGAGATAAGGGACACTCCGAGGATGATCTTTTTCCAAGTTTTCATGATTTTCTTCCTTTCTTGATGAGCCATTTAATCAATAGGGCAATTAGCTTTACAATAAGTTTACAGATTTCAAACGAAATCAAAAGTAGTAAGAGTGCTCCTCCAAACATCAATAGACCTAGACCTCCTCCAAACAGTGTTGAAGCTAGTGAAACACTTAAGAGAGAGAAGCTTGTAAAGAAAGTGTAAACACCACTAATGAGTAAAGCAAAAGTAAGAGCTAAGGCAGTCACTATAACTGCGAAAATAATCATAAGAAGTGTCACTATCATAGCTAAGAAGAATAGTAGAATTGGTAAGGCGACTGGACTGGCTAAAACAGCTAGAATCGCAATCCAAAGGATAGTTGTTTTATTGCGTAAGCTGCTCTTGTCCTCAACAATCTTTTCTTCTAGAAGACGACTAATGACTTCATGTGCGGCTTCCTTAGGTGTACCCAGTTCTGCAATAACCCGAGCTTCATTCTCAGGTCCAGCCTCTTCAAAATATTCCATGAAATATTCTATAGCTTCTTCGTAGTCCTGTTGTGGTAATTTTCGTAGATATTTTGTTAATTTGGCTATATATTCAGTCTTTGTCATGTCTTAATCTCCCTTCTAGAATATCGTCCAGAGTTTCTTTATAGGTTAACCATTCTTCATTAAGAAATTGAAGTTGCTCTTTTCCCTCTTGGGTAATACTGTAATATTTACGTTTACGCCCTTGATACGCTTGGTTATAGGTGGTCATATAGCCTGCTTTTTCAAGCTTTTTTAGAATAGGATAAAGTGTTGACTCCTTAATATTAGCCGCAAGCTTTATTGTTTGACTAATCTCATAGCCATAAGAGTCTTCTCTATCGATAATAGCTAATATTAAGAACTCTATCAGTATTGATGATGTTGGAAAATACATAGTGTGCTCCTTTGCTTCTAGGATATGTATAAAAAATATATATAATTATTTTACATATAGAGTGTATCTCTTTTAGAAATATATGTCAATATTTTATATATAAAAATTTTATATAATAGGGATATCTTCTTTTTTATGATAACATGAAGTCAAGGAGTTCTTATGACTATTAAAGATAAACTAGCTCGTTACGAGCCGAAGCCACTAGGGGAGAAAAGACGCTATGCGGTGCTTTTACCCCTGATATATGATGTAAAAACTGATAAGTATCACATTCTTTACCAAGTACGAAGTGAGTATATTTCTCAACCAGGTGAGGTCTCTTTTCCTGGTGGGCGTGTCGAAAATGGTGAGACTTTTCAGGAAGCTGCTATACGAGAAACTTGTGAAGAATTAAACCTAGTTCCTGATCAAATTGACATTTGGGGAGAGCTTGATTATCTGATTCATCAGGGGAGAACCATCCATTGCTTTGTTGGAAATATAAATATAGAAAATTGGGAGGATATTCATCCAAATGAAGAGGTGAAACGGTTGTTTACAGTTTGTGTTGACACTTTGTTGACAGAGGAACCGATTTATTATAAAGTTACTTCTACCTTGAGTGATGCGAAAGATTTCCCATTTTTCCTGGTAAAAAATAGAGAAAAATACAATTTTGGGTATAGTGAACGTCATATTCCTTTTTACAGAAACTTGACAGAGAATATATGGGGGATGACAGCTATGTTTACACATAGATTTACAGATATTTTAAAAGGCTTAGAGTAAAAATAAAAGATCAACGGTAATATGTTGATCTTTTTGTTATTAGTTAGATTGTTTACAAGGTGTTAAAAAAATAAAATCTATTTCTGATATAGGAGTTTAGATTATTGATAAATAATATAAAACGCAATCAACTTTTAAATTGATTGCGTTCTGTTTAGTTTTATTCTTTTCCATAAAGGTAACGACTAGCAATTAACCAAGTAGCAATATACATTATCACGTTAACCAAAAATGCGACAACGATGACTATATTCCAATCATGGGATAAATTAGTAGTTACAATCCCCATAATTGTTGTACCAAAAAGTCCACCAATCTGTTTGTTTGCGTTTAGAGTTGCACCAGCAATTCCAGATAATTCTTGACCAGCAGCTTCCATAAGAATGGTTGTAGTTGCTGGAGTTAACACCCCGATACCTAGACTCATTAAAGAAAATAAAGGAATTAGGATGTATAGTTGAATTTCATGAAAAAGAACTCCAATTCCAAAAATTCCTGCTGCTCCTACAATGGCAAAAATAATTGAGACAGTAGCGAGGCTTCCCACGGAAAATCGTTTTACAGCACGTGCGTAAAATAAATTACCAATAATTAAGACAATCATTCCTGGTAGAATGAGGAGTCCAGAAACCATTGAGGAAAGGTTTAAATAAGTTTGAAAATAGAGTCCTAGCACCAAAACAATGCCATATAGTGAAATGTTAACTACTAAACCTAATAGATTAGAGACAATAAACTTAGCATTTTTTAATAGTTGGTGGGGAACAATAGGTGCTTTACTTTTTTTATCGTGGACTACTAAACCAATAGCAAATAATATAAATAGGAGAAGAAACAATAAAAGATTTGAGTTACTATAACCATATTGATTCCCTTCAACAAGGTAAATAACTAGACTTCCGATAGTTGTAACCAGAAATATATTACTAAAGATGTCAATTCTGGTCTTTAGATTGGCAATATTATTTTTCACGAGAAGTAATATTGAAATTACTGTCAAAATTCCAAATGGAATATTGACCAAGAAAATACCCCTCCATCCGAAGTAGTTAATAATTAGTCCACCAATAAAAGAACCAGTACCGGTTGCAACAGAAATAATTGCTGTCCAGATTCCTAACATACGTGCTCTTTTAGTAGAATCGGGGTATGAAATGAATAAAAGTGCTAATGAACTTGGCATGAACAAAGAAGCACCGAAACCTTGAATGAATCTAAGTATAATTAATGTTTCAATATTTGGTGAAAAAGAGCACCCTAACGAGGCAAGTGTAAAAATTATCATTCCAATTAATAAAATTCTTTTAGCACCATATTTTGTTGTTAAATTTCCTGAAAGTAGGAGCAAAGACCCTAAAGCTAGTGTATAGGCATTAATAATCCAAATGGATTGCTCTAATGAGACGCTCATAGCTGTTTCAATATGAGGCACTGCAAGAACAACTCCAGTTGTATCTAGGACCGCCATAATGTATCCTAGCGAAAGAATAAAAAGTAGATAAGCTGGTGCTTTTGTATTTGTTTTTTTCATCAAGCTTCCTCCGTTATTTCATCAAACCAATTTTCATTTATCAATCAAAAGCAATATGTTTAACTTTCTGAAAATATTTTACTTGAGTATATCCAGTACCAAAGTATCTTCCATCAGGACTACCGAGAATATCTTCAATACGGTCAAACTTAGTTATAATATCCATAGGAATTTCTCCCTTCAAGTGATATAATTAACTTATCATGTAATTATTTATGAAACAAGAAGGGAAAAAAAGTATAGTAACTATCAAAAAAGGAGGAAACGAATGGAGACTTGCAAGATGCAACCTTTGAAAAAAACAATTTGTCCAGCAAGAAGGGTCTTGAATTTACTAAAGGGTAAATTTACTCTTGAGATTTTATCTGAAATTATTGATGGTAATATACATTATGGTAGTCTTCTGCGTAGTGTAGAAGGTATTAATCCTAGAATATTAGCGCAACGGTTACATGATTTCGAGCAAGAAGGCATTTTATCAAGAAAAGTTTTACCGACATCGCCTCCACAGGTTGAATATAAAATGACAAAAAAAGGTATTGCTCTAAGAAGCATCGTTGAAGAAATGAAAAAATGGGAGCAAACTTATAGTAATTAGATTGAATTTACATAATTTATTACTAATATTTTTCTATAAATAGAAAATGTAATTCTGAAAGATTTGGTAACCTTGTTAATCAAGGCAACGTAAAACACTAGTTCAAATGTGTGACTAGATTTTTTTGGCTCTATAATTTTTGTCTTGGGTAAAACCATAGGTAAGAACAGTCAAAATAAAAAATCATCTAAATAGTTGTGTGAATTTTTGGTATAGATTAGCTCGATTCAATGATTTTAGGGTAAGATTCACACCATTCAGATGAAATAAGTTGAGATTGATTGGAATAACGCTTTCAGAAAAGTGTATAGACCCTTGATATTAAAGGCTTTTGATTTTCAGTCAAACAGAAGTTGTTAAAACCAGAACTAAAAAAGCCCATAAAGCAAGTTGATTTTCAAAATGTTAAAAGACGCTCTAGTTAGTCATAAAACTAGAGCGTCTTTTATTTGGTTATCCTATTCAATTTTTCAAACCTAAAAAGGTAGAGAAAAAAGTAGAGATTTCATTAATTTATGCTGCAATATACTGAAATTCAAAAATTTAAGAATCGCATAAAATCAAGGTTTCTCGTCTTAACTGACGTGTAGTGAATAACTACTTAACCTCAGTAAAGATTACGTGTTTACGCAATTTTGGTGAGTATTTTTTCAATTGAAGACGGTCTGGAGTGTTACGTTTGTTTTTTGAAGTAAGGTACAAGCGTTCACCAGATTCTTTGTGTTCAAGTGTAATATTTACGCGCATGGTATCTCCCTTCTATTATTTAGTTGCGTTAGCTTTAGCGATTTTACGTCCTTTGTAGTATCCTTTAAGTGATACACGGTGTGAACGTGAGTAATCTCCAGTTGTTTCGTCAAATTGTACTGATGGAGCAGTCAATTTGTAGTGTGTACGACGTTTGTTTTTCTTCGCTTTTGAAGTGTGACGTGCAGGTACTGCCATTTCTTTATTTCCTCCGAATTAATATTTATGTTCTTGATTTTAAATCAACTATAACAGAATAACATATCTTTTTTGTAAAGTAAAGTTACTTGACAAAAAACTTTCCAAGAAATGATATAGTTAAAAACTATATCATGCGATAACAAATACATATTTCACTGCTATAGCAGCAAGTGCTAGAATAGGCTTATTATTACATTAAGTGAAAGCATAAAAAGGAGTAAATAACTATGAGTAAAGTTCATTATCATTTTGATCATGTTGGTTCTTACCTTCGTCCACAAGCTTTAAAAGAAGCACGTGAAAAATTTGCCAATGGTGAGATTTCGCAAGAAGAATTGTTGAAAGTACAAGATGAATTGGTTAAGGAATTGGTTCATCATGAGGTAGAAAATGGTCTTCAAGTAGTTTCTGATGGTGAATTTGGTCGTTCTTGGTGGCACCTTGATTTCCTATGGAACCTAACTGGTTTTGAATCTTACCAACAAGAAGATTCATATAAATTCCATGGAGCTAAGACACGTACAACCAATGTTCGTATCAATGGTAAGATTGCCGAAAATCCTAATCATCCTTTCTATCGTGACTTTGAATATCTTAAATCAGTGACTCCTGAAGGAATTACTCCAAAAGTAACTATTCCAAGTCCATCACTCATCATTAACCGTGACCACCGTAGTGATCTTTATGCAGATTACTATGATTCATGGACAGATTTTCTTGATGATTTGGCAAAAGCTTACCATGATACCATCCAACATTTCTACGATTTGGGTGCACGTTATGTACAGTTGGATGATACGACTTGGGGTTATTTGATTCAACAGTTTGAGAATGAAAAAAATAATCCTGAGAAAACAGCTGAGTTGGCAAAAATTGCTGAGGATGATGTATACACTATCAATAAAGCCTTGGAAGGTCTTCCAGAAGATTTGACTTTGGCTACTCATATTTGTCGTGGAAACTTTAAATCAACTTATCTTTTTGAAGGTGGCTATGATTCAGTAGCTAAATATCTTGGGAAATTGAACTATGATATCTTCTTCTTGGAATACGATGATGCGCGTTCAGGTAGCTTCGCACCACTTCCAACGATTTGGAATAACCGTGATCATGTTGAATTGGTGCTTGGTGTGATTACTTCTAAGGATCCAGCTTTGGAAGATGTAGATGATGTCATCGCTCGTATCCATGAAGCGGCTGAGCTTGTACCACTTAAGAACCTTGGTATCTCAACTCAATGTGGTTTTGCATCAACTGAAGAAGGCAATATCTTGACTGAGCAAGACGAGTGGAATAAATTACAATTGATTAAAACAATTACTGATAAAGTTTGGTCATAATAGAAAAAATGCAGAGAACAGGCTCAGCTTGTTCTCTCTTTTTATGAGTATAGAAAGGAAGTGTCATGAACTATAAAGAGACAGGACAGAAGATTTTAGATGCTATAGGAGGAAAGGAAAAAGTTCAGAATCTTGTAAACTGTGCTAAACGTTTATGTTTTACCTTAGCGGATGATAAAGTTGTTCAAACTGTCTAAGGTATTGTGAGTTTGGCTAAGAGTGGTGGCCAGTATCAAGTTGTTGTTGGGAGTGATGTACCAAATGTATACCGTGCTTTGGAAGGCTTATTAGACCTAGATGAAGTGTCTAAGGAATCATCAAAAAAACATGATAGAACTCCCCTTCAAAGCTTTTTAGGCTTTATTTCTGGGATTTTCACACCAATCTTACCTGTAATTACAGCAGCAGGGATGATCAAAGCCGTTTTGTCTCTTTTGGTTGTCTTTAAGGTAGTAGCTGTAGATGATGTTAACGATCAAGTTCTTAATTTTATTGGTGATACTGAATTTTATTTTTCACCTGTATTTTTAGGTGCTTCAGCAGCTCGATAGTTTAAGACAACCGCTCAATTGGGGATGTTGATTGGTGCTATTTTATTACACCCAACTTTTACGCAGATTGTGACAACTGCCAAGGAATCAGGTCATGGCGTCTCTTTCTTTAGTATTCCCCTTACATTAACTTCTTACTCATCAACGCTTATTCCTGTTATTTTGGCAGTTTGTTTTATGAGTTATGTGGAGCGCTTTACAATTAAAATTTCATCAAAGACTGTTAAATTTTTCTTGGTGCCTATGATTACGACCTTGATCACTGCAAACGTAACACTTTTGATTTTAGGTCCAGGTACTTTAGCTTCGAATGTGGCTCAGGGGGGAGTAGCCCTTGCTATTGCTTTAAAAACTAAGGATACCAATAAAAAAGCTCTGGCTTCATCTGCTGGAATTACTGCAATTTGTGGGATTACGGAACCGGCTCTTTATGGGGTAACTTTGCAAAATAAAGCTGCCTTCATAGGATCTATTGTTGCAGGGGGAGTAGGTGGCTTCTTCCTTGGTATTTTAGGTGCGAGAAATTTTGCAGGTGGTTCCCCAGGTCTCTTGACGATTGCAGCCTATATCGGTGAAGATACACTTAAATATTTTTACACAGCTATTGCAGGTCTTGTAATTTCTGTTGTAGTCTCTTTTATTGTGACCTTCGTTCTTTATAAAGAAGATTAATGATTGTGGCAGGCCGAGAGGTCTGTTTCTTTCTTACGTTGAAAAAACCTCTACCATTTCCCAAAAGCTATGTAAATTATGATAGAATAGAGTGATTATATCTGTAATAACGGAAAAGGAGGGCAGGTCTATTTGAGACCTGTATCATCATTATGAAACTTCAAAAACCTAAGGGAACGCAGGATATTTTACCTGCTGATAGTGCTAAATGGCAGTACGTAGAAAATGTTGCACGTGAAACATTTAAGAAATACAATTATGGTGAAATTCGTACACCTATGTTTGAACATTACGAGGTCATTTCACGTTCAGTAGGTGATACAACTGACATCGTTACTAAGGAAATGTACGATTTTCATGATAAGGGAGACCGTCATATAACACTTCGTCCAGAAGGAACAGCACCGGTTGTACGCTCTTATGTAGAAAATAAACTCTTTGCGCCAGAGGTTCAAAAACCCGTTAAAGTTTATTATATTGGATCAATGTTCCGTTATGAACGTCCTCAAGCAGGACGCTTGCGTGAGTTCCACCAACTAGGTGTAGAGTGCTTTGGATCAAAAAATCCAGCCACAGATGTTGAAACCATTGCTATGGCCTACCAACTCTTTAATACGCTTGGCATCAAGGAAGTTACCCTTCATTTGAATAGCCTTGGAAATACTGAGAGTCGTCTGGCTTATCGTCAGGCCTTGATTGACTACTTGACACCAATGCGTGATACTTTATCAAAAGATAGTCAGCGCCGTTTGGATGAAAATCCTTTGCGAGTACTCGATTCAAAAGAAAAAGAAGATAAGGTTGCAGTTGAAAATGCACCCTCTATTCTTGATTATTTAGATGACGAAAGTCAAGCGCACTTTGACGAAGTGCGTGCCATGCTCGATAGTCTTAACATTCCTTATGTGATTGATACTAATATGGTACGTGGTCTTGATTACTACAACCACACGATTTTTGAATTTATTACCACTATTGATAAGTCTGAATTGACAATCTGTGCGGGCGGTCGTTACGATAGTTTAGTTGAATACTTCGGTGGTCCAGAAACAGCTGGTTTTGGTTTTGGACTTGGTTTAGAACGCTTGCTTTTGGTTCTTTATAAACAAGGTATTGAACTTCCGGTGGAAGAAAGTCTAGATGTTTACATTGCAGTACTTGGTTCAGGTGCTAATGGTAAAGCTCTTGAGTTAGTTCAAGCTATCCGCTATCAAGGATTTAAAGCTGAACGTGATTACCTTGGACGGAAGATTAAGGCACAATTCAAGTCAGCAGATACCTTCAAGGCCAAGACTGTTATCACATTAGGTGAGAGTGAAGTGGAGTCAGGTCAAGTTAATGTCAAAAATAATGCTACTCGTGAGGAAGTTACTGTAAGTTTCGAAGAGCTAACTAAGAACTTTGCAGCAGTCCTCGAACAGTTAGAAAAGTAGGGGGCATATGATTAGTATAGTTGATATGCTCAAACGGAGTGAAAAGTTTAGTTTGGCTTTTGATCGTAGTATGCCTATTCGTTTCCAACAACAGTTTTGGCAGTTGATTGCTTTTCTTGATAAGCATGAAATTACTTGGTTTAATGATGAGCCTGCAAGTAATCATGCGATGTGTCAGCAATTACTTGGTCAAGTTTGGCGTCAAGATTGTCAAGATGTAGTCTTGAGTTTTGAAACTCAGGAACGTTATTTGGGATGGCAGGTAGACGAGGAAACTGATGAACTTAGTGTTATCATTGAAGATGTTTACGGTTTCCGCTGGAATAGTTTACTTGACTTAGAAACAGCTGATTATCGTTTTGAAGATTTTGAAGAGTTTGCTGAAGATTACGTGGATACTAGTGATTTGTTGAAACAATTTGGCAAATAGTTTGATAAAAAAGAAAGTCTATTAAAATTCTAACCTGAAATGGGTGGGGTTTTGATGGGCTTTTTGCTATAATAGTTAAGACTAAAAAATTAACGAAAGAAGTGTATTTATGGAACGTTCTATGTATGCCGGACGTGTTCGTAGTGAACACATCGGAACTACTATTACTTTGAAAGGTTGGGTATCTCGCCGTCGTAACCTCGGAGGTTTGATTTTCATCGATCTTCGTGACCGTGAAGGTTTGATGCAGTTGGTTGTTAACCCTGAGAATGCGGATGCAACTGTGGTTGAAACAGCTGAGAGCTTGCGTAGCGAATTTGTTATTGAAGTAACAGGAACTGTTGAAGCGCGTGAACAAGCTAATGATAACTTGCCTACAGGTGCTGTCGAACTTAAAGTTGAAGACCTTAAAATCCTTAATACTGCCAAAACAACACCATTTGAAATCAAAGATGGTGTTGAGGCTAGTGATGATACACGTATGCGTTACCGCTACTTGGATCTTCGTCGTCCAGAGATGTTGGAAAACTTTAAGCTCCGTGCAAAGGTAACTCACGCCATCCGTAATTATCTTGATGACTTGGAATTTATCGATGTTGAAACACCAATGTTGACAAAATCTACACCAGAAGGTGCTCGTGATTACTTGGTTCCAAGCCGTGTTAGCCAAGGCCACTTTTATGCTCTTCCGCAAAGTCCCCAAATCACTAAACAGTTATTAATGAATGCTGGTTTTGACCGTTATTATCAAATTGTTAAGTGTTTCCGTGATGAAGATTTGCGTGGAGATCGTCAACCTGAGTTTACACAAGTTGACTTGGAAACCTCATTCCTTAATGAGCAAGAAATCCAAGATATTACTGAAGGGTTGATTGCTAAAGTCATGAAAGAAACTAAAGGTATTGAAGTTACACTACCATTCCCACGCATGTCTTACGATGATGCCATGAATAACTATGGTTCTGACAAGCCAGATACACGCTTTGACATGCTTTTACAAGACTTGACAGAGGTTGTCAAGGGTGTAGACTTCAAAGTGTTTGCTGAGGCACCAGCTGTTAAGGCAATTGTTGTCAAAGGAAATGCAGACAAATACTCACGTAAAAGTATTGACAAGTTGACAGAGTTTGCCAAACAATTTGGCGCAAAAGGTCTTGCTTGGGTTAAGATGACTGACGGAGCTCTAGCAGGTCCAGTTGCTAAATTCTTGACAAGTATTGAAGGCAAGTTGACAGATGCTTTACACCTTGAAGAGAATGATCTAGTTCTTTTTGTAGCAGATACACTTGAAATCGCTAATAACACACTTGGTGCTTTGCGTAATCAAATTGCTAAAGAACTTGACATGATTGACAACACTAAGTTTAACTTCCTTTGGGTTGTCGATTGGCCAATGTTTGAGTGGTCTGAAGAAGAAGGGCGCTATATGTCTGCTCACCACCCATTTACTTTGCCAACAGAAGATTCTGCAGCAGAGCTTGAAGGAGATCTTTCCAAGGTACGTGCTGTAGCTTATGATATTGTCTTGAATGGTTATGAGCTTGGTGGAGGTAGTCTACGTATCAATCATAAAGACCTACAGGAACGTATGTTGAAAGCTCTTGGTTTCTCTGAAGAATCAGCCTATGAGCAATTTGGATTCCTTCTTGAAGCTATGGACTATGGTTTCCCACCACATGGTGGTTTGGCTATCGGTCTTGACCGTTTTGTTATGCTTCTTGCAGGTAAAGATAATATCCGTGAAGTGATTGCCTTCCCTAAAAATAATAAGGCATCAGATCCTATGACTCAGGCTCCAAGTCTTGTGGCTGATAAACAGTTGGAAGAACTTGCCCTTCATGTAGATTTAGAAAATGAATAAAGCACCTCTTCATAAACATGTTAAATTTGTAGCGAAAAAGTCTGCGAAGAAAATGGGCGTTTTGCAGGCTGTACGTAGTATTTCCCGTGAAAAATATACTGAAAAAGTCTCAGCTTCTTTACTTTATGGTCTCTTATCGTCAATCGCCGTTAATTTCTTTTTTCAACCTGGACATGTTTACTCCAGTGGAGCAACAGGTTTGGCACAGGTTTTATCGGCATTGAGTGTTAGAACTTTGGGCTTTGAGATACCAGTATCATTGACTTTCTATGCGATTAATATCCCTCTCTTGATTATGGCTTGGTACAAGATTGGCCATAAATTTACTATCTTTACCTTCATTACAGTAACGATGAGTTCCCTTTTTATTCAGGTGATGCCACATGTAACCTTGACAGAGGATCCTTTGATCAATGCTATCTTTGGTGGTTTGGTCATGGGAACAGGAATTGGTTTCGGTTTAAAATCTCGTATCTCTAGTGGGGGGACGGATATCGTTAGCCTCACTATTCGTAAGAAAACAGGCCGTGATGTTGGTAATATCTCCTTGATTGTCAATGGGATTATCATGGTTTTTGCGGGCATTCTTTTTGGTTGGAAATACGCTCTCTATTCAATGGTTACGATTTTTGTTTCTAGTCGAGTAACGGATGCGATTTTCACAAAACAAAAGAAAATGCAGGCTATGATTGTTACAAGTAATCCAGATCCAGTTGTACGAATGATCCAGAAGAAACTCCACCGTGGAGTAACGTTGATTAATGATGCGGAAGGAACATATAATCACGAAAAGAAAGCCGTATTATTGGCGATTATTACGCGTGAAGAGTATACTGACTTCAAGCATTATATGAGAAAAGCAGACCCTAAAGCTTTTGTCTCCATTGCAGAAAATGTACATATTCTAGGTCGTTTTGTTGATTTAGATGACTAACAAAAAAAGGAAGTTGACGAACGTTAGCTTCTTTTTTGTTGGATAGAATTCTTGACGAAATGCTTGCTTGACTTTACAATATCAGTATGATTAGATTTTTAATTCCAACCGCAAAAGAAATGAGGGCCAGTAAGGAAGTTCCGTCTCAAAAATTATCCGAAAAGAGTGCGGCTATCCTAACTGAAATGTCACAATTATCCACAGATGAATTGTCCACAGCTTATAAAATAAAGTCCGAGCAGGCTGAGAAAGAGAAGCAGCGCTGGGCTGCGATTTTGTCGGGAGAAGCGAAGAACTATCCGGCTGTCGAGCTTTTTAATGGACTGATGTATCGTCACATCAAACGTAGTGACTTATCCACATGTGAAAAAGATTTCTTAGGCCAACAAGTATTCATCACATCTTCCTTTTATGGGATTATTCCCGCTTTTTATCCGATTCAGGAACATCGTCATGATTTTCATACGAAGATCAAGGTTAATGGTCAGTCCTTAAAAAACTATTGGCGTGCTGAATATGACCAATTTCTAGAGGAGAGTCAAGTTCCAGTTGTTTCTTTGCTTTCAAGTGAATTTGAAGATGTTTTTAGTCCAACTCTTCGTAAGCAGTTATTCACGGTTAGCTTTATGGAAGACCGCAATGGGGTTCTTAAGACTCACTCTACGATATCCAAAAAGGCAAGAGGGGCTTTTTTGACAGCTGTTATGGAGGAGAATTGTCAAACGATTAATGCTTTACGAAAATTGTCTTTTGATGATTTTAACTATCGTGAGGATTTATCCTCTAACAATGAGCTAGTTTTTGTTAAAATCGTCTAAAAAAGTCTGAGTTATCAACTCAGACTTTTTCTTATAGCATATCTTTACGATCGACTTGTTCATAGTTAGTTTGACCGTCATTTAGTTTGTCCCAAATAACGACTGCTCCTTGATCAAGAGATTTTTTGACATCAATAATACGTTGATTAGATGATCCTCTAAACTGGAGCATAAGGTTTTTTTTAGTGATGTCAAAGCGGCCATCTACGAGAATATCAACGAGTTGAAGAAGTTCTAGCTTATCAGGAGTTTCAAGCATCAACTCCTCCCAAGTATAACCAGTCCAAGACCAGATATCTTTTTCTGGAAGTTCCTCACGAATGCGTTTGACTAGGGGAATGAGAATTCCTGTGTTTAGGAAGGGTTCACCACCAAGTAGCGTGAGACCTTGTACGTAAGGTTGAGCTAGATCCCTCATGATTTGTTCTTCAAGTTCTTTAGTATAGGGAATTCCTGCCTTAAAGGACCAGGTGGCAGCGTTATAGCATCCCTCGCAATGAAACATGCAACCAGAGACGTAAAGGGAGTTACGTACGCCTTCACCATCAACGAAATTAAAAGCTTTGTAGTCAATAATGCGTCCTAGGCTAAGTTCTTCAGACTTCCATTCCTGTGGTTTTGGTGTATTCCATGTCATGATTCTACTCCAAATCTATCCAATAGCGCTCAGTTTCATGGCGAATGTCCTCCAACTGACCACCGTTGGCTAATATAACAGCTCGGCTAGCAGGATTTTCTGTGCTACAAGTTACCAGAGCTCGTTTGATATTCTTTTCCTTAGCAACTTGTAAACCTTGGCGGAGGGCCTCTTTAGCATAGCCCTTACCTCTTTCAGATGGACGGATGGAGTAGCCGATATGGCCCCCTTTTTCTAGTAAGTAGTCATTTAATCGGAGACGAAGGTTGAGAAAGCCAAGAGCCTGGCCTGCTTCGTCAAAACTAACCAGCTGGATAGCAGGAACCCAGTTTTCAGGAATATTGAGTCCCGCTTCCGCTTGAAGATTTTCTTCTAGCCACTCTTCATAAACAAAATTGTTGGCGTTCCAAAATCCACCATCATGAGCAGCTTGCTCCCTTTCAAATTCAGCCATCATCTCTAAGATAGCTTCTTTATCTGTTTGACTTGGACGGCGTAAAATCATATTACTTCTTCTTTCCAGCTTTTTTCAAAAGGGCTTGGACACGTGCTTTTTTATCATTTTTGACGGTTGCATTTTTTTCGTGGTAACGTTCCACTTGTTGCATACCTTTATAATCTAATTGATATTTTCCCATAATATTCCTTTCTAAAAATGAAATAAGCAAAGCAGTTGGAAGGTATCATCCAGCTGCTTCTAGTTTATTATAATGTATTCTAGGTCTTATTAAAGGTGTTTACCTTCATATTTTATGGTTGAACCGTTCATGTGTTTGACTCGAGCTGAGATTTCTTTGTGGCGTCCTTTAACCATTGGGCGTGCCTGTGGATTTCCTAGATAACCGCAAGTACGTTTGACAACATCAACTGTTTTAGGATCTGTGTTGCCACAGTTAGGACACATGAATCCACGTTCTGTTGGGGTGAAGTCCCCTTCAAAGTCACACTTGTAGCATTTATCTATTGGAGTATTTGTTCCAAGATAACCGACACGGTCATAAGCAAAGTCCCAGACAGCTTCGAGTGCTTTAGGGTTTTGCTGGAGGACTGGATATTCACAATAATGGATGAATCCACCAGTTGCGCCAGCTTCTGGGTAAGCTTTTTCGAATTCTAATTTTTCAAATGGTGTTGGATTTTTACGAACATCGTAGTGGAAAGAGTTGGTGTAATATTCTTTATCTGTGATATCAGTCACGACACCGAATTTTTCAGTATCCAAACGACAGAAGCGATCAGTCAAACTTTCTGATGGTGTTGAATAAACAGAGAAATGATAATCATATTCGTCAGACCAACCTTCACAAGCATTTTTCATAGCTTTTACGATATTTAAAGTAAATGCCTTGGCTTCTAGATTTGTCTCCCAGTCACTACCATAAAAAACAGATGCTACTTCATAAAGCCCAATATAACCAAGTGATACGGTTGCACGGCGATGTTTGAAGAGTTGATCTACATTGTCGAATTTACCTAGACGTTGGCCAAAGGCCCCATACTGATAAAGTATAGGCGCATTAGCAGGTGTAGCTTCTTTGACACGTTCAACTCGATAGACGAGTGCATCTTTGGCAATTCCCATTCTTTCTTCAAAAATTTCCCAAAATTTATCTTGGTCTCCCTTAGATTCTAGGGCAATTCGAGGAAGATTAAGGGTTACAACCCCCAGATTCATTCGTCCAGAATTAACTTCAACACCATTTTCATCCTTCCACCCCTGTAGGAAGGAACGACATCCCATAGGAGCCTTGAAGGAACCCGTCAATTCAATGACTTTGTCATATGATAGGACATCCGGGTACATACGCTTTGTTGCACATTCAAGAGCTAGTTGCTTAATATCGTAGTTAGGTGAGCTAGGCTCTAAGTTAAGTCCACGTTTTAAGGTAAAAATCAGTTTAGGGAAAATAGCTGTACGGTGTTCGGAGCCAAGTCCTAAAATACGAACTTGTAGGATAGCCTTTTGGATTTCACGCTCAAACCAGCTTGTTCCCAAACCGAAACCTAGAGAGGTAAAGGGAGTCTGTCCATTTGAAGTGAAAAGCGTATTAATCTCATATTCAAGAGATTGCATAGCATCGTAGATATCTTTACGCGTTTTGGCGCGTGCATAATCTTCACGTTTTTCTTCAGCTACCCACTCTTTAGCATCAGCTAAGTGTTTTTTGTAGTTAAGTTTTGCGTAAGGAGCTAAAAACTCATCGATACGGTCAGCAGTACAGCCACCATATTGACTAGAGGCAACATTTGCGATGATTTGTGAAATTTGTGCTGTTGCAGTTTGAATGGATTTAGGACTTTCAACTTCAGCGTTACCAATTTTAAAACCATTTGCCAACATGCCTTTGAAGTCAATCAAACAACAGTTGGTCATAGGTGTGTAGGGGCTATAGTCTAAATCGTGGAAATGGATATCTCCCTTTTGATGAGCATTTGCCACGTGTGGAGGAAGCATCTTAAGTCCTACAGATTTTCCGACAATTCCTGCGGTTAGATCACGTTGTGTATTGTAAAGGTCGCTATCTTTATTAGCATTTTCATGGACAACAGCTTGATCTTTATTAACAAGTTTACTGATGGTGAAATTGATGTCAGTAGCCTGAGAACGCTCAAAATCACGTTTGGTACGATAGTTAATATATTCTTGAGCGATAGCATATTCGTTAGCTTCGAGTAACTCATGCTCTACAATGCTTTGGATTTCATATATTTTGATATTTTGAGTGAAGCGGTCATTAATTTCAGCAACAATACGGTTGGCAATTCCCTCCAACTTTGCTTCAATTAAGGGTGTGATAGGTGTAATAGCTTCACTCGCTTTGAGAATAGCTTCATATATTTTACTTGAATCAAAGACAACCATACGACCATCACGTTTGATGACTTTGATATCAGGGTTGATTGTAACCTTTTCTTTTTCTAATGTAATCATCTAAAAATCACCTCGTTACTAATTATAGCACTAGGCAAAAAAAAATCAATATATTGTGGTATATTTTTATCTCAACCACTATATATTGATTTTTCGACCTATTTTAGGACGTAAACAGTGTATCGTTCAACGCCTTTTACAGGGGCTTTTTTATAGTTTTTTGAAAGTGTAGATTTAACATCAGAAGGTAGTTGTGTATCTTGTTGGACAACGATATATTGTGCAGAATCTTGGATAATAGTATCTGAGAGAGCTTTCTGATGACTAGATCTAGCTGTGTTAAGATCTGGAAGAACAAATTGTGAGGCTGCTTTACGACCGCTTTCCAAATAAATTTTTGCTGATGAATCGTAAACGTAGATAGTTTCATCTTTTTTGGTATTTTTAGCGAGGTAATTTGCAACAGTACTACGTTCAGTATTATTTCCTAAATTAAATAGGAACATAATGATTGGCATCGCGAAAGCAAATGCAAAGACTGCAATAGGTAAGAAGTAATTACGACTAAGGAAGATACCAAAAACTTTAAGTGTGTGAATCTGGTTACCGTTACGACGTCGGTGAGAAGTTCGCTCTGCTCTCTTTTTAATAGCATCATCTAAAGAAAGTGCTGTCAAGACTAGACCATAAGGTACGATGTTGAGAATACTGTAAAGTCCAAAACTTTGAGAGAACAAGCTGTAAACCACTGTAAAGATAAAACTAAGGAGTAGTACCCACTTAATGCTCTTATCTTTAGCATCGCCAAGAAGGTGGTTGCTTGTAGTCAGTGCACCAATAAGTAATCCAGAGCCTATAACAGCAAAACTTTGGTAAGCTAATGTAAGTAGAAAGTCATTTTTTTCTACAGCAAGTTGTGTAAAGTTGTAAACCAAAACTTGGTTAATATAGTCCGATGTAATTTGTAAATTTAGGATAAAGTAAAGACATAGATACAATACTAGAATGTTACCAAAAATAATACAAAGAACTTGATAAAAACCACGAGCAAAGTGTTTGTTGACAAGGTTGTAAACGAAGATTGTCACAAGTGACAATATCCAGAAAATAAGAGTTCGAGCTTCAAAAAGAGCTCCCGCAGTGCCAGCGAAGCCGTAAAGAATAAAGGCTTCATCACGACTGTGACCCGCAAAGTAACGAGTTAAGAAGAAGATGGCACCTAGGACAAAAGGCATAGCAAATTGGATAGGGTAGAGCCCACCAAAACCAAGTGTTCCATTAGTGACATAGAAAATAATACTAATTAGAGTGGCAATTTCCTTCTTGTTTGTCATGTGCATGACAGTCTTGTAAAGGTAACTTCCAGAAAGATAGTAGGTAAGGAATTGAATAGGAATCAGCCAAAGAGTTGATCCTAAACGGAAAGCCAGAGAAACTAGTAAGTAATAAAAGAAGCCGCCTGTCGCAAAAAAGTCAGAGTAGGGTAAGCTACCATTGGCAAACATTTTTGCAATGTAAAGGTTTTGAGACTGTATATTATTGGCAAAGTCTGTAAAGCAGGGAACTGATATACTAAAAATACTCAAAATCAAACTGAGAATCAGGATATGGCCTTTATGCTTCCATGGAAGTGAAATCTTAGTTTTTTTCTCTATTTGAGACGAATTGGATTCTTCTGTATGTCCCTGAATTGTCACTTCAATCTTTTCGGATTGATTATCTTGTGTATGAGAGCGATGGTGGCTTCGATGATAACCTTGGTAGCCACTTGAATCTAAAGTATTGTCTTCATTATATGGACTCACAATTAAACTCCTTTGTTGACATTTGGAAAGTTATAAATAAAAGGGTCTTATCCCCTAATTGTCTTATTTAAAGTATATCAGATAATACCATTTAGTCAATTTTCCTCTAATTTCTTACATTTAAGAAAAAAATATCTAAAAAAGAGACTGAGATACAATATCCCAATCTCTTTTTAACAAGTCATTTCTTTGCCTATGGCATTGATTATTTTTTAGTTTTCGTCGATGAAGCTATTGAAAACTTCTTCAATCATATCCCATTCAGCATCTGAATCTTCAGGGATTGGTTGAAGGTCGCCTTCAGTACCGTCTTCATTTTCAGTGAATGAGTATGCTTGGATTTCAATTTCTCCATTAGCATCTTCTTCAGCACCAGCTGGTACCAAAAGAACATAGTTTTTACCAAATTCTTCGCGTCCATCAATAGTCAACAAGATTTCAAAAAGTGTTTCATTTCCTTGTTCGTCTACTAAAGTGATGACTTCATGATCATGGTTGTGGTCGTGATTGTGTGACATATTGTTCTCCTTTTTGTAGAGAGCACTGAATAGTGAGGAAATCTAGTAGATTTGCTTGGCAGTTCACTAGATTGTCACTTGACTATTAGGTCTCTATTACACTTTCTTAAAACATTCGATCGAGGTAGTTTTGTAGAATAAGTTGGGCAGCTAATTTATCAATAACTTTTTTACGTTTACCACGGCTGACATCTGCTTGTTCAACCAACATACGCTCGGCTTGAACAGTTGTCAAGCGTTCGTCTTGGTAATCTACAGGAATTCCAAAGATTTCCTTGATTTTGTCACCATAGGCTTTGCTTGCCTCAACACGTGGTCCTTCAGTGTTATTCATATTTTTAGGAAGACCAACAACAAATTTTTCTACCTTATATTCTTTAACGAGCTCGCCTAGTCGGTCGAAACCAAACTCTTCAGCCTCCTCGTCAATTTTGATAATTTCAACGCCTTGGGCTGTAAAACCGAGGGGATCACTAATCGCAACTCCTACTGTTTTTGAGCCAACATCAAGTCCCATTACTCGCATTAGAGGTCAATTCCATTTCCTTTAAGATAATAGCGAACGAGTTCTTCAACGATTTCATCACGTTCGTATTTACGAATCTGGTTACGGGCGTCATTATAACGCGGAACATAAGCAGGGTCACCGCTCAGAACATAACCGACGATTTGGTTGATAGGATTGTAACCTTTCTCAGCCAACGAACGGTAAACATTTGTCAAAGTATTACTGATTTCATCTTTGCTACCGTCGTCTAGGTTGAAACGAACAGTTTCATCTGTAAATCCCATACTGACACCTTCTTTCTATAAGAATTATCTGTTAGTTCATTATTATAACATAAGTATAGCCAAAAGGGAAAGACGATGAACAAAAAAAGAGACGACTGAAGTCATCTCTCTTAATATCCAATAAGATTAAACGCGTTCAACTTTACCAGATTTAAGCGCACGAGCTGAAGCCCAAACTTTTTTAGGTTTACCATCAACAAGGATAGTAACTTTTTGAAGGTTAGGTTTAACGGCACGTTTAGTTTTGTTCATAGCGTGTGAACGGTTGTTTCCAGAAACAGTTTTACGTCCTGTAAAGTAACATACTTTAGCCATTTCGTGTTTTCCTCCTAGGTAGAATTTATTACGGATGTGCTAGCACCACATACCAAAACATTCTATCATAAGAATTTAGGTTTGACAAGAACTATTTATAATTTCTTTTTATAACAAAATAGTATATGCTTATTATAATAAGAAAAAAATCAGTTAAAAAAGGAGAAAAGATGCCAGATAATCTTGCTCTACGCATGCGTCCACGTACAATTTCAGAGGTGATTGGTCAGAAGCATTTGGTTGGTGAAGGTAAAATTATTCGCCGTATGGTAGAAGCGAATATGCTGTCGTCAATGATTCTCTACGGACCACCAGGAATCGGGAAGACCTCAATAGCTAGTGCTATTGCAGGAACAACAAAATTTGCTTTTAGAACCTTTAATGCTACTGTTGATAGCAAGAAACGCCTGCAGGAAATTGCGGAAGAGGCTAAATTTTCAGGTGGCTTAGTTCTGCTTCTAGATGAGATTCATCGTTTGGATAAAGCTAAACAAGACTTTTTATTGCCACTTTTAGAGAATGGCAATATTATCATGATTGGGGCTACAACGGAGAATCCGTTTTTTTCTGTCACACCAGCCATCCGTAGTCGTGTACAAATATTTGAGTTGGAACCACTCTCTAACGAGGATATTAAGGAAGCTATCCTAGGTGTTCTAGAGGACAAGGAGCGTGGCTTTGACTTTGATGTCCAGTTAGATGAGGATGCTCTAGATTTTATTGCTACGGCTACTAATGGTGATTTACGTTCGGCTTATAATTCCTTAGATTTAGCTGTCATGTCGACGCTAGCTTCAGAAGATGGGCTTCGCCATATTACTTTAGATACAGTGGAAAATAGTTTACAACGTAGCTATATCACCATGGATAAAGACGGTGATGGACACTATGATGTACTTTCTGCTTTGCAAAAATCTATTCGAGGCTCTGATGTTAATGCCAGTCTTCACTATGCAGCACGTTTGGTTGAAGCAGGAGATCTCCCTAGTCTAGCACGACGCTTGACTGTGATTGCGTACGAGGATATTGGTTTAGCTAATCCTGATGCGCAAGTTCACACGGTTACAGCTTTGGAAGCTGCACAGAAAGTAGGTTTCCCAGAGGCGCGAATTTTGATTGCCAATGTAGTTGTTGACTTAGCTTTATCTCCTAAGTCGAATTCGGCTTATATGGCTATGGATGCTGCCTTGGCAGACCTTAGAAAATCAGGAAATTTACCGATTCCTCGTCATTTGAGAGATGGACACTATGCTGGAAGCAAGGAACTGGGCAATGCACAAGATTACAAGTATCCCCATGCTTATCCTGAAAAGTGGGTCAAACAACAATATCTTCCGGATAAATTAAGAGGTGTGAATTATTTCCAACCCAATGAAACCGGGAAATATGAAAGAGCTCTTGGAGCTAATAAAGAACGGATCGATAAGTTATCTAGGTAATACGAGAGGAATCAACGAAAACGATTGCAAAAAAATTGATTTTTCCTCTTGCAATAATTTTCAAAAGTGGTATTATAAAAACATAGAAATTGCTGTGGTATACGAATCCACATATAAGTGTTGACCGACTAATTTTTGTATTATCGGGAGACAGAGGTCTATTAACAGTGTGCAGGCTGGCTCACCCAGAAGCAACTGAAGTTAGTAGCGAGTCGCCCACCTGCTTTTTTACGTCGCGGGTTCAATACAAACCGTGGATCATCGGTACCAATACAGCATCCAGCCTCCTTAGCTCAGTTGGTAGAGCAGTGGACTCTTAATCCATGGGTCACAGGTTCGAGCCCTGTAGGGGGCATCTAAATCAACAGGAAAAAGCCTTGATTTATAAGGCTTTTTTGCTTGTCTATAACTGATTTGCCCCATCATTTGCCCCACATTTTTTTATGAGCAATCTTTCCAGACATCTCTAATTTGATTAAATTCTTCAAAAATTTTCTCTTCTAAAGTGTGTCCATATACTTCTACTAACATTGAAATATCTTTATGCCCTAGAATTTTTGCAATAACTCCAAGGTCAAATCCTTTGTGCCAGAGGTAGCTTCCATAGGTATGACGTGCTCCTTTTGTCGTGATAATTGGATAAATATCTAATTCATTTAAAAGAACACTCAAAGCTTTATTGACACTTGCAATATCTGGTACCAAGTGAATATATCCATAATGCTGAAAAATCATTTTATACCTATTCTTGATTCCTAGCTCTTTATTAGCCTTCTCCTGTTCAATTTTTAGGTCTTGTAATATCTTAATACATTCTTCGTCTATCGGTACCATCCGAATAGACGTTTTGTTTTTTGGAGGGACAAATTTATGAGAAAGGGTATTAAACCTCCTATATGTTTTTAGCAGTCCTCTGTCAAAGTCAACTTCATTCCAAGTTAACGCTATTAACTCTCCAAACCTCATGCCTGTTTTTAATAGAAAATAGACGATATAAGGAACAATTGAACGTTGGTAATCGAATTTTCTCTTTACTGCTAAAAGTAAATCCAGATAGTCCTTTTCTGTATGTAAATATTTCTCTTCTGTCATCTGTTGTTCTTTGGATGAAAACAACTCGACATGTTGTGTAAAATCATCTATTAGAACTTTGTCAGCAATTGCCATTTGGATGCTCTGATGAATTCCAGTATTCAATCTACCAAGAAAATTTCTACCAACTGTTTGACCATACTTATTCATTATTCTTTGGTATTCACTCGCACGAATTTGAGTGACTTTTTTATTTCCAAATAATCTTTCAATTGTGTTTTTACGGAGAAGATATTTTTTCTTTGTCTCTTCCGACCTACTACTCGGTAGAATTTTTAGTTCAAGCCATTCTTGATATAGATCGACAAGAGAAATATCTCTAGAAATTCTTTTCCCTAAACGAAGTTCTTGCAGAATCGGCTCAGCTTCTGACTCTGCAAGTTTTTTTGTTTTAAAACCGCTATTATGAGCAACAGTTTTTCCTTCGTTACGAATTTCATAGGTCCATAAGTTACTATCTCCTCGCTTTCGATAACGAACACTTGCCATATTACGCCACCTCTGTTCCTAGAATCTCATTTACAACACTTTTTGGAACAACCATCAAACGTTTGCGATTATAAAATGTATAGCCTCGTGATACAAGTAATTCTCTTGCCTGATGGATGATATCATTTGCAGTGTGAGGGCGATAGCCCATTTCAATTAATTCTTTGTTGCTAATTAAATTATTATCCATAGTTATCCTCCTTATTGATTTTCTAAAGTCAGAAACTCACCTACAAGTAGTTGTAATTCTGTATTTAATTTAGGGAGATTCTGTATTAATACTTCTTTTAATTCTTCCGCAAATTGGTTCGTTTCTTCTCTCAATAGTTTGCGGACTCTTGTTTTTTTCTTTTTGATGCTGTCTGATTTTAAATTTGGAAAAGCCAATGACAACAGTTCAGGATTGTTGAGAAAGATAATTGTAAATGCTCTTTGCTCCACTCGAATATGATCTAGCTTATAAAATCCGAAATTATCAAGTCGATTCATAATATCTTGGACCATCTCCTCCCCAATCGCTTTGGTTCTGAGTTGGAACTCTAGTCTCCACCAAAACGGATTTACAGCCAAATCTAGCTTCTCTTCACGCTTGTGAGCAATGATTTCTTTATTCTTATCATATAACCTAACTTGTACATTACTACCGCTAGAACCCCAATATTTCGTCTCTAATTCGCCCCCTCGACCATAGAAGACCTTATGGGTAACACCACCTTTAATATGTTGCAAATTAACGATCTCAGGCCTGTTGAGAATGTCAAATGCCAAATCAAAACGAGACAATCGTACCGTCAATGAATTCAATCTTGCAAAGTACATTAATTGCCTCCATACTTTCATTCCATCAAATTCTTTTAAAGTGTTAGGATTGAAATCAATCCGAATCAATTGTTCACCTCCATAAGTGGATAATTGAAAAAATATAATATTGATTGAATCATACTCATTAAAATCTTTAGCTAAAGTAAAGACATCATCTCGCACGTTATCATGTATTTCAAATGAGTCAACTCTTGTACTTATTGCCTGTTTCAGATTTTTGAAAATTCGTCTTAGGGAACCCGTGTCTGTATCCCAGATAACCGTTAATCTATCAATACTGACATCTAACCTCTGTACTAATTCTCCTATTTCACATCGTTCTTGAATGCTTCTTAAATCTTGTATAGAAACCAACAAAATTGTCCCCCCTTCTTTTAGATTTTTTAGGTCTCAGAAACACCGTCAAATCAACGTTTGCTCGTTCCGTCGTTCTTTGGACGTTGTCCTAAGTGTACCTTTTTGCTGGCTGTTAGAATAGCCAGCTTTTACTTGGCTAGAAATTGTCTGGACGGCAGTCTGCAGGACTTCGCCTGACTTCCCGTCAGGCTCGTCCCTTGTCCTTGTCCACACAATTTCTAGCTCCAAGGCTTCGAATAGTCATAAGTCATAGTCTCGTCCTCAACTTCTTCCTCACTCACTATTCCTAAACAGATGAACTATTTTGTATTATTTATAACTTATTTTTAAGTTATAAATATATTTTACAAAAAATATTTTTGGAAGTCAATTAAAAACTTGATTTGTAAGTTTATAGGTGATAGAATAAGTTTAAAATAAAAAACAGGAGTTCATCATGACCTTTATTATTCAAAATTTTGGACCCAATTTGGCACGACTACGCATAGAAAAAGGAGTGAGTCAAACTCAACTTGCGGAAGATTTAGGAATCGGTAAACAATCCATCTCTGACTACGAAAAACAAAAAAGCTACCCCACCTTTGCAAATTTAGATAAGATAGCAGAATATTTTAATGCAACTCCAACTCAACTTTTTGGAACGAGTAAGGAGATTGAATTAGAAAAGAGTGTTCTTGAATCGAATGAATACTCTGATAAAGTAAGTGAGATCTTAAAGGCTGTCAAATACATCGAACATTTTCTACAAACTGATGGACAGTACTTAGAGGATTTACTTTACCTAACAAGAGGCAACCAGCTATACACAGAAGATGGAGATGAGTTGTATATTGATCCAACTTCTCAGAAAAGAACATTTCATAACCAATATGAACCTGGTTTTATTGTAGCAAGAGATAAATCCCCACTAGAACTCTTAATTGAAAATAAGAACCTATTAGATTAAAAAAAGCGAGGATATGTACTGATCCCAAAAGTTAGATTTTTTCTGTCTAACTTTTGGGGTGCAGTACATTTTCAACTCTCTTATTTATTTTCTTATCTCACATAATTACTTCACATATCCAGGCTCATCAAATTCATTTTTTTCAATAACATATGCCACATTTGCATCCTTATTGATCAAAGAACATATATCTATTAAACTACAAAAGCTCTCTGACCGCAAAATTCCGTTAATTTACAACCTTATTCCTACTTTCTATTTTACTTTTCTGACAGGTAAGATTATAATAAGGAGTATTTATTTTCGGAGGTTTTTATGTCATATCTATCAAAAAATTGGGCAGGACTGTTAGTCTGTCTGATCATTTCTATCATCTCTTGGGTTTTAGGAGGCTTTCTGCCTGTTGTGGGAGCACCTGTTTTCGCCATTTTTATCGGAATGATTCTCTACCCCTTTCTCACTCCCTATAAACAACTGGATGCTGGTTTGACTTATAGCTCCAAAAAATTGCTTCAGTATGCTGTTATCTTACTTGGTTTTGGACTCAATATCTCTCAAGTTTTCGCAGTTGGAAAATCTTCCCTTCCTGTCATCCTTTCGACTATTTCTATCGCTTTAATTATTGCTTTCTTTTTCCAACGATTTTTTAACATGGATACAAAGCTAGCTACCTTGATTGGGGTAGGCTCTTCTATCTGTGGCGGTTCTGCCATTGCAGCGACTGCTCCTGTTATTCACGCCAAGGAAAAAGAAGTAGCCCAAGCCATTTCTGTTATCTTTTTCTTCAATGTCTTGGCAGCTCTTATCTTTCCAACTCTAGGTTCTTGGCTCCATCTCTCCAACGAAGGTTTTGCTCTCTTTGCGGGTACTGCGGTCAACGATACTTCCTCTGTAACAGCCACAGCTAGCTCCTGGGATAGTCTGTATCATACCAATACTCTAGAATCTGCAACCATTGTCAAACTGACTCGTACCTTAGCTATTATCCCTATTACTCTCTTCCTCTCCTATTGGCAAAGCCGTCAACAAGACAACAACCAAGGAGTAAAGCTTAAAAAAATCTTCCCCGTTTTCATTCTCTACTTCATCCTAGCTTCTCTGCTAACTACCGTCCTTACTTCTTTTGGTGTTAGCAATAGCTTCTTTTCACCTCTCAAACAGCTCTCCAAATTCCTCATCATCATGGCTATGAGTGCTATTGGTCTCAAAACTAACCTCGTTGCTATGATCAAATCCAGTGGAAAATCCATTCTTCTTGGAGCCCTTTGCTGGATCGCTATCATCCTGACTAGTCTTGGCATGCAATTACTCATCGGTATTTTCTAAGAAAAAAGGGAGCCTAAAGGCTACCTCAGAACGTAGACAAACGTCATTTTTGGCGTTTGTCTTTTTGTATCTTCAAAGATATTTTGTCTTATCATCTACTATTCCATCCAAAAATCTGATTTAAAGCAAAATAAAAAGGGATATTCCCTATCCATTTCGATAATTTTTTCATTAATTTGTTTTTCCATTTTATCCTCCGATTAGTCTCGCACTGATATTTATTGATAACAACACTATATTTCTAGTATAGCATAATCATTAGATATTATAGGTTTTCAAACCAAATGAGAGTCATTCGTTTTTGCCCCACTTTTGCCCCATTTTTAAATCATGACATTGGAAATACCTAAAAGTACTTCCCTAAAATCACTTATATTTCAATATTTTTAATTACTCTCAATATGAAAATCCTTTCCAAATCCATGTAGGGGGCAGCTTAATATCGAAAAGAGACTTGATTGTAGGTCTCTTTTTTTATTTTTCTAAGAAAGAACTCACTTTAAACAGAACTTTACGTGCTTGTTTGTCCAAAGGAGAGTTGTTCCAAATGATAATTCCTTCTAAGATATATGCTTTGTGTTATGATATTAGTCAGGAAACAGAATTGAAAAAGGAGACCTGTGTTGAAAATTGCAATCATTGGCTATAGCGGCTCTGGAAAGTCTACTTTGGCAAACTTTTTAGGTCAACACTACAATTGTGAGGTTCTTCATTTAGATAAAATTCATTTCACATCAAATTGGCAAGAGCGAACAGTTGATGAAATGACTGACGATATATCAACATTTATGCTACAACGTGATTGGATTATTGAAGGGAATTACTCGGCCTGTCTTTATGAAGAACGGATGAGGGAAGCTGACTGTATTGTCTATTTCAACTTTAACAGAGTTAATTGTCTCTATCGGGCATTTAGGCGCTATTTAACATATAGGGGAAAGACACGTCCTAGCATGGCAGAAGACTGTAATGAAAAATTTGATTTTGCATTTGTGAAATGGATTTTATTAGACGGACGTTCTAAAAAATATGTCGAGCAATATAATGTAGTTGTTAAAAATTATTCTGACAAGACAATTATTTTAAAGAATCAAAGGCAGTTAAATGATTATATGAAGCAGGTTAAATAGCTGATAGTTATACATAAGAAGCAAGGATAAAAAGATATAGTAAATAACTAGTTGCAATCTTAGCTATAACTGTCAGAATATTTTGCAAGAAGCGCTTTCAACGTTGAACAAATAGACTTTTTTCTGCTATAATAAACTGTAACGCAAAACTTGTGGGTGAAATTCCCACCGTGAAGTTTTTCAAGAAAGGTGGGGACAGCCTCGTAAAGGTGGAGCTGTCCGTTATCAAAATAATATGACATCAGTAGTTGTTGTGGGCACCCAGTGGGGTGATGAAGGTAAAGGGAAAATTACAGATTTCCTAAGTCAAGATGCCGAAGTGATCGCACGTTATCAAGGTGGAGACAATGCAGGTCACACGATTGTTATCGATGGTAAGAAATTTAAATTGCACTTGATTCCATCAGGTATTTTCTTCCCAGAGAAAATCTCTGTTATCGGGAACGGTGTAGTGGTCAATCCTAAATCACTTGTCAAAGAGTTGGAATATCTTCATGCCGAAGGTGTGTCAACAGAGAGCCTTCGTATTTCTGACCGTGCGCACGTTATCTTGCCGTACCATATTAAACTTGATCAACTGCAAGAAGCTGCTAAAGGTGATAATAAGATTGGTACAACTAACAAAGGTATTGGGCCTGCCTATATGGATAAGGCTGCGCGTGTAGGTATCCGTATTGCAGACCTTTTGGACAAAGAAATCTTTGCTGATCGTTTGAAAACAAACTTAGCTGAGAAAAACCGTCTTTTCAGTAAGATGTATGAGGCTGAAAAATTATCATTCGATGAGATTTTTGAAGAATACTATGCTTACGGACAACAAATTAAGCAGTACGTTACAGATACATCTGTTATCTTGAACGACGCTCTTGATGCAGGTAAACGTGTCCTCTTTGAAGGAGCTCAAGGGGTTATGCTTGATATTGACCAAGGTACTTACCCATTTGTAACGTCATCAAACCCAGTTGCGGGTGGTGTTACAATCGGTTCAGGTGTTGGTCCATCTAAAATCAATAAGGTCGTAGGTGTATGTAAGGCCTATACGAGTCGTGTTGGTGATGGTCCTTTCCCAACTGAGTTATTTGATGAAGTGGGTGAACGTATCCGTGAAGTTGGTCATGAATATGGAACAACAACTGGACGTCCACGTCGTGTGGGATGGTTTGACTCAGTGGTGATGCGCCATAGCCGTCGTGTATCAGGTATCACAAATCTCAGCTTGAACTGTATCGATGTTCTCTCAGGTCTTGACACTGTAAAAATTTGTGTGGCTTATGACCTTGATGGTGAGCGTATTGATTACTACCCAGCTAGTCTTGAGCAGTTGAAACGCTGTAAACCAATCTATGAAGAATTGCCAGGTTGGGAAGAAGACATCACAGGTTGCCGTAGTTTAGATGAGCTTCCTGAAAATGCTCGTAATTATGTTCGTCGTGTTGGTGAATTGGTAGGTGTACGTATCTCTACTTTCTCTGTAGGACCAGGACGTGAACAAACAAACATTCTTGAAAGTGTTTGGTCAAATATCTAAAGTCAATAAAAGGAGAATCTAGGAAACTAGGTTCTCTTTTCTCACGCCTTAAACTTATAGATTAATATGAATGTTGCAACTGTTAAAAAAGGTTACTAATTTTTCGATATGATTAGGAAAGAAACCTTTCTATTTGATTAGTTTTTCGGTATAATATGGTTTGATTAAATGAAAATTAATGAGAACCTACTTTCATGATTTAAAAGTGTGTTCGTAATTTTGACAAAAAAATAAGTGAGCATATCTCTTAATAGCTTTGGGCAAGAGGTGAATAATGAAGAAGATTGTATTTGTTTGTCTGGGGAATATTTGTCGTAGCCCAATGGCAGAATTTGTGATGAAAGAGCTGGACAAAGGAGAGTCTTTGCATATCGAAAGTCGCGCGACATCTTCATGGGAGCATGGAAATCCAGTTCATCAAGGTACCCAAAAGATTTTAAGGAAATATGCTATTTCTTTTGACTCTTCCAAAGGCTCACAGCAGATTAGTCGGGCTGATTTTGAGTTCTTTGATCTAGTTGTGGGAATGGATGAGTCAAATGTTGAGGATCTTCTACAGATATCTGCAGGGCGTTATGACGATAAAATCAAGCTTTTCAGACCTGGTGGAGTGCCGGACCCATGGTACACAGGTGACTTTGAAGAAACATATAAATTGGTAACTGCAGGTTGTCGAGACTGGTTACAGTGGATTAAGGATAGACAATGAATTTTAAACAACTAAAGGATTTTGATTTTAAAAATATTGATATTGACCGAAATCAATTTGAACGTATCACAGTAGGGGTTATTATTTTATGCGCCCTGTCCTTGTTTTTGGTGACTATAAAAACGCAACATTCTATCAAGATTGATGGGACTAAGATTACCTATAAAGGTCAGATGCAGAACCACCGTCTGAATGGTCAAGGGACTCTGACCTATGACAATGGTGATACCTACACGGGAGAATTTAAGAATGGTTCCTTTAATGGTCAAGGAACCTTCAAATCTCATGAGGGTTGGATTTATCAAGGTGAGTTCAAGTCTGGCCAAGCCGATGGCCAAGGAAAATTGACTACTGAAAATAAGGTTACCTACAAAGGAAAATTTAAACAGGGGATTTTTAAAGGATGAGAATTAACTGGTTTTCTTATATTCGTGTGACAGGACTTTTTTTGGTTCTGATCTATCATTTCTTCCCAAGTATTCTTCCTGGGGGCTTCATCGGTGTTGATGTCTTCTTTACCTTCTCAGGGTATTTGATTACAGCGCTTTTGATCGATGAGGTATCTCGGACGCATCGCATTGATTACCTTGGTTTTATGCGACGACGCTTCTACCGGATCGTACCACCACTTGTGTTGATGGTTCTTATCTGTACCCCTTTGGCACTCTTGGTTCGAAATGATTTTATTGCAGGTATTGGACGTCAAATTACCTCTGTTATCGGTTTTGTAACTAACTATTATGAGATTCTGACTGGAGGAAACTACGAGAACCAGTTTAACCAGCATATTTACCTCCATACATGGAGTCTGGCTATTGAGGTTCACTATTATATCCTTTGGGGTGCCTTGCTTTGGTTCCTAGCTAAGCGTGTCAAACATCAAAATCAATTTAGAGGCCTAGTCTTTATGGTATCTCTTGCCTGCTTTATGGTGAGCTTCCTATCAATGTTTATTAGCGCTTTCTTTGTTGATAGTTTTTCTCGCTTATATTTCTCATCAATTACGCATGCCTATCCCTTCTTCCTAGGCTCGCTCTTTGCGACACTTTCAGGTGTGTATGAAACGACCGCTAGGTTCAAGAAAAATATACGTCTTTGGACTCTGAAAAAGACAGTCCTTTATATGGTAGGAAGTTTTGCCTTGCTTGTATTGTTGGGCTTAGTCCTTCATTTTGAGGAACGCATCACCTATCTATTTGGTTTTGTTTTGGCTAGTTTGTTCACGGCTGTTATGATCTACTCTGCCCGTGTCCTCCATGAGAAATTGCCTGGAAAATCAGAGCCTGCTCTTATTAGTTATCTGGCAGAAATCAGTTATAGTGTCTATCTTTTTCACTGGCCACTATATATTATCTTTAGTCAATTGACCAATAATATTATTGCAGTCATTCTGACAACGATTCTGTCAATTGTTTTTGCGACACTTTCCTACTATATAATAGAGCCATTTATTGCAGGAAGAAAGGCCAGTCTCTTTGGAATAGACCTAGACTTGACGCCGTACCGACATATTGTGCTTTATGTATTTAGTGGTCTCACCTTAATTACAGTGCTTATTTCTCTCTTTGCGCCGGCTGTAGGGAACTTTGAGAAAGATTTAGAAGCTAATGGTTTGTCGCAAGCTCAAACTAAGATGAAATTGACGCGTACAAATGCGGAGAACAGTCAGGCTACTTCATTTGGTGTGAATAAGGGAGTGACAATTTTAGGGGACTCCGTAGCTCTTAGATCAAAAGATCAGCTGGAATCAAGTATTGGTAATGTCGCTATAGATGCAGTAGTCAGTCGTAACCTATCAACAATCAACGATTTGCTTAAAGATTACGCAGATAGCAATGCTCTTGCTAAGGATGTTGTCATTGCTGGTGGTGTTAATGAGATTGACGACTATAAAGGCGTTATTAATAAAATCATCAAGAATTTACCTAAGGGTCACCATATTATCTTTGTAACACCATATAATGGAAGTAAATCTGGTAACGAGGCTCAATCTTTGCTTCAGTTACGTAAGTATGAGTTAGAGATGGCGGAGAAATATGACTTTGTGACAGTTGCTGACTGGTATCAAGTGGCTAAAGAAAATATTTCTATCTGGAATGGTACAGATGGGGTTCACTTTGGATCTGATAGCGACTCAATTAACCGTGGCGCTAAACTCTATACTAAGACAATTAAAGAAGCTATAGAGAAAGCTGATAAGGCACCAGTTAAGGGTGGTAAGAAATAATTAAAAGAGAAGGCAAGTCTTGTCTTCTTTTTTATGGACAAATTTTGACTGCATTTTTTGTTTTGTGCTAAAATAAGCCTATGGCAAGAATATTAGATAATGATTTACTAGGAGATGAAGAGTATGTTGAGCGTACCCTTCGTCCACAGTACTTTAAGGAATACATTGGTCAAGATAAGGTTAAAGACCAATTAAAGATTTTTATAGAGGCAGCTAAACTTCGTGATGAAGCCCTAGATCATACTCTTTTGTTTGGTCCTCCAGGTTTGGGGAAAACAACTATGGCTTTTGTGATAGCTAATGAGATGGGCGTCAATTTAAAGCAGACGTCTGGGCCAGCAATTGAAAAGGCTGGTGATTTAGTTGCTATACTCAATGACTTGGAGCCAGGTGATATCCTATTTATTGATGAGATTCACCGGATGCCTATGGCAGTTGAAGAAGTTCTTTATAGTGCTATGGAAGATTACTACATCGATATCATGATTGGTGCAGGCGAAACAAGTCGTAGTGTCCATCTAGAGTTACCACCGTTCACATTAGTAGGTGCAACTACTCGAGCAGGTATGTTGTCAAATCCATTGAGGGCTCGCTTTGGGATTAATGGTCATATGGAATATTATGAGCTACCAGATTTGAAGGAAATTATTGAACGTACTTCAGAAATCTTTGACATGACTATAACACCTGAAGCTGCTCTAGAGCTAGCACGTCGTAGCCGTGGGACGCCTCGTATTGCTAACCGCCTACTTAAGCGCGTGAGAGACTATGCACAAATCATGGGTGATGGTATCATTGATGATAAGATTGCAGACAAGGCGTTGACTATGTTGGATGTGGACCATGAAGGACTAGATTATGTCGATCAAAAAATTCTTCGAACTATGATTGAAATGTATGGTGGGGGACCGGTTGGTCTAGGTACCTTGTCGGTGAATATTGCAGAAGAGCGAGAAACGGTAGAAGATATGTATGAACCCTACCTAATTCAAAAAGGATTCATTATGCGTACACGTACAGGACGCGTTGCAACGGTTAAAGCCTATGAACACATGGGATACGAGTACACTCAAGAAAGTTGATAAAAAATCCATCTAAGGTGGATTTTTTGTTTAGTCAAAAAAGAAAATAAAGAAAAAGGAAAAAAACTTTAAAAATCCCTTGCAATGAGTAGGTTCTTTTGTTATTATATTATGGTGCTGTAAATACAGCGCTTAGCTATGATACAAGAGGTTGCGACACGCCTGGTTGCACTGCCACGCAATCCGTGTTGGTTTTCTTGAGGAGCTAGCCTATTATCTTAAATAGACGAAAGAGGAGAAAAAATGGCAAACAAAAAAATTCGTATCCGTTTGAAAGCTTACGAACACCGTACGCTTGATACAGCGGCTGAAAAAATCGTAGAAACTGCAACTCGCACAGGTGCGACAGTTGCTGGGCCAGTTCCACTTCCAACTGAACGTAGTCTCTACACAATTATTCGTGCGACTCACAAATATAAAGATTCTCGCGAACAATTTGAAATGCGTACACACAAACGTCTTATCGACATCATCAACCCAACTCAAAAAACAGTTGACGCTTTGATGAAACTTGATCTTCCAAGTGGTGTGAACGTAGAAATCAAACTTTAATTTAAAGCTTGATTCATTGAGCATAAAAAACGCTCGTTAAAAACTTTTTTGAGCATAAAAAACGCTCATAAAAAACTTTTTGAAAAAACAATAAAGTAAAGGAAATATTTTCTCATGACAAAAGGAATCTTAGGGAAAAAAGTGGGAATGACTCAAATCTTCACTGAAGCAGGTGAATTTATCCCTGTTACTGTCATCGAAGCTACTCCAAACGTTGTGCTTCAAGTTAAAACTGTTGAAACAGACGGTTACGAAGCAGTTCAAGTTGGTTTTGACGACAAACGCGAAGTATTGAGCAACAAACCTGCCAAAGGCCACGTAGCGAAAGCTAACACAGCTCCTAAGCGCTTCATTCGTGAATTCAAAAACATTGAAGGCTTGGAAGTTGGATCAGAAATCACTGTTGACACATTCGAAGCTGGAGATGTTGTTGACGTAACTGGTACTTCAAAAGGTAAAGGTTTCCAAGGTGTTATCAAACGCCACGGTCAATCACGCGGACCTATGGCTCACGGTTCTCGTTACCATCGTCGTCCAGGTTCAATGGGACCTGTTGCGCCTAACCGTGTTTTCAAAAACAAACACTTGGCAGGACGTATGGGTGGCAACCGTGTGACAATTCAAAACCTTGAAGTTGTACAAGTTATCCCAGAGAAAAACGTTATCCTTATCAAAGGTAACGTACCAGGTGCTAAGAAATCTCTTATCACTATCAAATCAGCAGTTAAAGCTGCTAAATAATAAGAAAGGAGAAATCAGTTAAAAATGGCAAACGTAAAACTATTTGACCAAACTGGTAAAGAAGTTAGCACAGTTGAACTTAACGACGCTATCTTCGGTATCGAACCAAACGAATCAGTAGTATTTGATGTCGTAATCAGCCAACGTGCTAGCCTTCGCCAAGGTACTCACGCGGTTAAAAACCGTTCAGCAGTATCAGGTGGTGGACGTAAACCATGGCGTCAAAAAGGAACTGGACGTGCTCGTCAAGGTTCTATCCGCTCACCACAATGGCGTGGTGGTGGTGTTGTCTTCGGACCAACTCCACGTTCATACGGATACAAACTTCCACAAAAAGTTCGTCGCCTTGCATTGAAATCTGTTTACTCAGCTAAAGTTGCAGAAGATAAATTTGTAGCAGTTGAAGCTCTTTCATTTGCAGCTCCAAAAACTGCTGAATTCGCAAACGTTCTTTCAGCTCTTAGCATCGATTCTAAAGTACTTGTTATCGTTGAAGAAGGAAACAAATTCGCTGAACTTTCAGCACGTAACCTTGCAAACGTAACTGTTGCAACTCCTGCAACTGCAAGTGTACTTGACATCGTAAACGCAGATAAACTTCTTGTTACTAAAGAAGCTATCTCATCAATCGAGGAGGTTCTTGCATAATGAATTTGTATGACGTAATCAAAAAACCTGTTATCACTGAGAAATCTATGGTTGCTCTTGAAGCAGGAAAATACACTTTCGAAGTTGATACACGTGCACACAAACTCTTGATCAAACAAGCAGTTGAAGCTGCATTTGAAGGTGTTAAAGTTGCTAGCGTGAACACTGTAACTGTTAAACCAAAACAAAAACGTGTTGGACGTTACACTGGTTTCACTTCAAAAACTAAAAAAGCTATCATCACTCTTACAGCTGATTCTAAAGCAATCGAGTTGTTTGCAGCTGAAGCTGAATAATCAAAGGAGAAATTAACGTGGGTATTAAAGTTTATAAACCAACGACAAATGGCCGTCGTAACATGACTTCTTTGGATTTCGCAGAAATCACTACAAGCACTCCTGAAAAATCATTGCTTGTTTCTCTTAAGAACAAAGCTGGTCGTAACAACAACGGTCGTATCACTGTACGTCACCAAGGTGGCGGACACAAACGTCACTACCGTTTGATTGACTTCAAACGTAACAAAGATGGCGTTGAAGCAGTTGTTAAAACAATTGAGTATGATCCAAACCGTACTGCAAACATCGCTCTTGTACACTACACTGACGGGGTTAAAGCTTACATCATCGCACCTAAAGGTCTTGAAGTAGGTCAACGTATCGTTTCAGGTCCAGATGCGGATATCAAAGTTGGTAACGCTCTTCCACTTGCAAACATCCCAGTTGGTACAGTTATCCACAACATTGAGCTTCAACCAGGTAAAGGTGCTGAACTTATCCGTGCTGCTGGTGCATCTGCTCAAGTTTTGGGTCAAGAAGGTAAATACGTACTTGTTCGTCTTCAATCAGGCGAAGTTCGTATGGTTCTTGGTACATGTCGTGCAACTATCGGTACTGTAGGTAACGAACAACAATCACTTATCAACCTTGGTAAAGCCGGCCGTAATCGCTGGAAAGGTATTCGCCCAACAGTTCGTGGTTCTGTAATGAACCCTAACGATCACCCACACGGTGGTGGTGAAGGTAAAGCACCAGTTGGACGTAAAGCGCCATCTACTCCTTGGGGTAAACCTGCGCTTGGTCTTAAAACTCGTAACAAGAAAGCTAAATCTGACAAACTTATCGTTCGTCGTCGTAACGAAAAATAATTTAGTCGCTTAGCACATAACATCCGCCAACTCGGTAGCACTTCTTAGTGCAAGCCGCTGTGGTACATTCAATTTAAAGGAGAAAACTACAAAATGGGACGTAGTCTTAAAAAAGGACCTTTCGTCGATGAGCATTTGATGAAAAAAGTTGAAGCTCAAGCAAATGACGAAAAGAAAAAAGTAATTAAAACTTGGTCACGTCGTTCAACGATTTTCCCAAGTTTCATCGGATATACTATCGCAGTTTATGATGGACGTAAACACGTTCCTGTTTACATCCAAGAAGACATGGTAGGTCACAAACTTGGTGAATTTGCACCAACTCGTACTTACAAAGGTCACGCAGCTGACGATAAGAAAACACGTCGTTAATAGGAGGAGGACACAATGGCAGAAATTACTTCAGCTAAAGCAATGGCTCGTACAGTGCGTGTTTCACCTCGTAAAACACGTCTTGTTCTTGATCTTATCCGTGGTAAGAACGTTGCTGATGCAATCGCAATCTTGAAATTCACTCCAAACAAAGCAGCACGCATTGTTGAGAAAACTCTTAACTCTGCTATCGCTAACGCAGAAAACAACTTTGGTTTGGAAAAAGCTAACTTGGTAGTATCTGAAACATTCGCAAACGAAGGACCAACAATGAAACGTTTCCGTCCACGTGCGAAAGGTTCAGCTTCACCAATCAACAAACGCACAACTCACGTAACAGTAGTTGTGTCAGAAAAATAAGGAGGTAAACTCGTGGGTCAAAAAGTACATCCAATTGGTATGCGTGTCGGGATCATCCGTGACTGGGATGCGAAATGGTATGCTGAAAAAGAATACGCAGATTACCTTCACGAAGATTTGGCAATCCGCAAATTCATTCAAAAAGAACTTGCAGACGCTTCAGTTTCAACTATTGAAATTGAACGTGCTGTAAACAAAGTTATTGTTTCACTTCACACTGCTAAACCAGGTATGGTTATCGGTAAAGGTGGATCAAACGTTGACGCTCTTCGCGCTCAACTTAACAAATTGACTGGAAAACAAGTACACATCAACATCGTTGAAATCAAGAAACCTGATTTGGACGCTCACCTTGTTGGTGAAACAATTGCTCGCCAACTTGAGCAACGTGTTGCTTTCCGTCGTGCACAAAAACAAGCTATCCAACGTGCAATGCGTGCTGGAGCTAAAGGAATCAAAACTCAAGTATCAGGTCGTTTGAACGGTGCAGATATCGCCCGTGCAGAAGGATACTCTGAAGGTACAGTTCCGCTTCACACACTTCGCGCTGATATCGATTACGCTTGGGAAGAAGCTGACACAACTTACGGTAAACTTGGTGTTAAAGTTTGGATCTACCGTGGAGAAGTTCTTCCAGCTCGTAAAAACACTAAAGGAGGCAAATAACAAATGTTAGTACCTAAACGTGTTAAACACCGTCGTGAATTCCGTGGAAAAATGCGCGGTGAGGCTAAAGGTGGTAAAGAAGTATCATTCGGTGAATACGGTCTTCAAGCTACAACTAGCCACTGGATCACAAACCGTCAAATCGAGGCTGCTCGTATTGCCATGACTCGTTACATGAAACGTGGTGGTAAGGTTTGGATCAAGATCTTCCCACACAAATCATACACTGCTAAAGCTATCGGTGTACGTATGGGTTCTGGTAAAGGGGCACCTGAAGGTTGGGTAGCACCAGTTAAACGTGGTAAAGTAATGTTCGAAATCGCAGGTGTTTCTGAAGAAGTTGCACGTGAAGCGCTTCGTCTTGCTAGCCATAAATTGCCAGTTAAATGTAAATTCGTGAAACGTGAAGCAGAATAAGGAGAAGACATGAAACTTGAAGAAATCAAAAAGTTTGTTGCTGAGCTTCGTGGCTTGTCTCAAGAAGAGCTTGCTAAAAAAGAAAACGAACTTAAGAAAGAACTTTTCGACCTTCGTTTCCAAGCTGCAGCAGGTCAACTTGATCAAACTGCCCGTTTGAACGAAGTGAAAAAACAAATTGCACGTGTTAAAACTGTGCAATCTGAAATCAAATAATAGATTGGGAAAGGAGCAATTCTAATAATGGAACGTAATCAACGTAAAACCCTTGTTGGACGCGTAGTATCTGACAAGATGGATAAAACAATCACAGTTGTAGTTGAAACTAAACGTAACCACCCAGTCTATGGTAAACGTATCAACTATTCTAAAAAATACAAAGCACATGATGAAAACAACGTTGCTAAAGAAGGCGATATCGTTCGTATCATGGAAACTCGCCCACTTTCAGCTACAAAACGCTTCCGTCTTGTAGAAGTTGTGGAAGAAGCTGTTATTATCTAATAAAACTAAAAGGAGACAATTGAAATGATTCAACAAGAAAGTCGCTTAAAAGTTGCTGATAATAGCGGTGCTCGTGAAATCTTGACTATCAAAGTTCTTGGTGGTTCAGGACGTAAATTCGCTAACATCGGCGACGTTATCGTTGCAACTGTAAAACAAGCTACACCAGGTGGAGCTGTTAAAAAAGGTGATGTTGTTAAAGCTGTTATCGTTCGTACAAAAACTGGTGCTCGCCGTCCAGACGGTTCATACATCAAGTTTGATGACAACGCTGCAGTAATCATCCGCGATGACAAAACTCCTCGTGGAACTCGTATCTTTGGCCCTGTTGCACGTGAATTGCGTGAAGGTGGATACATGCGTATCGTATCTTTGGCGCCAGAAGTACTTTAATCTGAATTAACACAAACTTAGTCCCCTGATATATTCAGGGTGCCCATTAGGGCGTAAGAAATAATAGGAGAAATACTCAAATGTTTGTAAAAAAAGGCGATAAAGTTCGCGTTATTGCTGGTAAAGACAAAGGAACTGAAGCAGTAGTTCTTAAAGCTCTTCCAAAAGTAAACAAAGTTGTTGTTGAAGGTGTTGCAATCATCAAAAAACACCAAAAACCATCAGCTGAAAACCCTCAAGGTGCTATCGTGGAAAAAGAAGCACCAATCCATGCTTCAAACGTTCAAGTTCTTGACAAGAACGGTGTAGCTGGACGTGTAGGTTACAAAGTTGTTGACGGCAAAAAAGTTCGTTACAACAAAAAATCAGGCGAAGTGCTTGACTAATCACGAAGGAAAGGAGAAAGTATTAAATGGCTAACCGTCTTAAAGAAAAATACACTAACGAAGTAATTCCAGCTTTGACTGAAAAATTTAACTATTCTTCAGTTATGGCTGTGCCAAAAGTTGATAAAATCGTTATCAACATGGGTGTTGGTGAAGCTGTAAACAACGCTAAAACTCTTGAAAAAGCTGCTGCTGAGTTGGCACTTATTTCAGGTCAAAAACCATTGATTACTAAAGCTAAGAAATCAATCGCTGGCTTCCGTCTTCGTGAAGGTGTAGCGATCGGTGCTAAAGTTACCCTTCGTGGTGAACGCATGTACGAATTCTTGGATAAATTGGTATCAGTATCACTTCCACGTGTTCGTGACTTCCATGGTGTTCCAACTAAATCATTTGATGGACGTGGTAACTACACACTTGGTGTTAAAGAACAACTTATCTTCCCAGAAATCAACTTCGACGATGTTGATAAAGTACGTGGTATGGATATCGTTATCGTAACTACTGCTAACACTGACGAAGAAGGTCGTGAATTGCTTAAAGGCCTTGGAATGCCTTTTGCAAAATAATCTAGGAGGTAAATAAATTGGCTAAAAAATCAATGATTGCTAAGAACAAACGCCCTGCTAAGTTCTCTACGCAAGCTTACACTCGTTGCGAACGTTGTGGACGTCCACACTCAGTTTATCGCAAATTTAAACTTTGCCGTGTTTGCTTCCGTGAATTGGCTTACAAAGGTCAAATTCCAGGTGTTACCAAAGCTTCTTGGTAAAAACATGATACAATCAAGTTGGTTTATCTAATTTGAATGTATTAAACACAATCTGAGCCTAGCTCAATCATTAACTAGCAAGTGAATTATTCAAACTACTAGTAAGAGGAGAAAATATAAAATGGTTATGACTGACCCAATTGCAGATTTCTTGACACGTATTCGTAACGCTAACCAAGCTAAACACGAAGTACTTGAAGTACCTGCATCAAACATTAAAAAAGGTATCGCTGAAATCCTTAAACGTGAAGGTTTCGTAAAAAACGTTGAAGTTATCGAAGATGACAAACAAGGTATCATCCGCGTATTCTTGAAATACGGACAAAACGGTGAACGTGTTATCACTAACTTGAAACGTATCTCAAAACCAGGTCTTCGTGTTTACTCTAAACGTGAAGATGTTCCTAAAGTTCTTAACGGACTTGGAATCGCGATCATCTCTACTTCAGAAGGTCTTTTGACTGACAAAGAAGCTCGTCAAAAGAACGTTGGTGGAGAAGTTATCGCTTACGTTTGGTAAGAAGCTGATACTAAGCACCTATCTCAAATGATTTGTGCGAGTTTCATTGATTATATTCGATGAGACTCATCCCCGTGAAAACTAGTCACTTTGTGGCTTGATAATCTAACAGGAGAATTAAATACTATGTCACGTATTGGTAATAAAGTTATTACTTTGCCTGCTGGTGTTGAAGTAACAAACAACGATAACGTTGTTACTGTTAAAGGACCTAAAGGCGAACTCACTCGTGAGTTTAACAAAAACATTGAAATCAAAGTTGAAGGCAACGAAGTTACACTTCACCGTCCAAACGACTCAAAAGAAAACAAAACAATCCACGGTACTTCACGTGCAAACTTGAACAACATGGTTGTTGGTGTTTCTGAAGGTTTCAAAAAAGAACTTGAAATGCGCGGTGTCGGATACCGTGCGCAACTCCAAGGAAAAAAACTTGTTCTTTCAGTTGGTAAATCTCACCAAGACGAAGTTGAAGCTCCAGAAGGTATTACTTTTGAAGTACCATCTGCAACTTCAATCGTTGTAAGTGGTATTAATAAAGAAGTTGTTGGTCAAACAGCTGCTTACATCCGTAGCCTTCGTTCACCAGAACCTTACAAAGGTAAAGGTATCCGTTACGTTGGTGAATACGTACGTCGTAAAGAAGGTAAAACTGGTAAATAATAGGATTTTATCCTTTTGGCAATTCTTTTTGGATTGTCTCTTTACCAAAAGCTCTCATGAGCAAGCATTATAATTAAGAGGTGAAAATTGTGATTTCGAAACCAGATAAAAACAAACTCCGCCAAAAACGTCACCGTCGCGTTCGCGGAAAACTCTCTGGAACTGCTGATCGCCCACGTTTGAACATTTTCCGTTCTAATACAGGCATCTACGCTCAAGTTATTGATGACGTAGCGGGTGTAACGCTCGCAAGTGCATCAACTCTTGATAAAGAAGTTTCTAAAGGAACTAAAACAGAACAAGCCGTTGTTGTCGGTAAACTTGTTGCTGAACGCGCAGTAGCTAAAGGTATTTCTGAAGTGGTGTTTGACCGCGGTGGATATCTCTATCACGGACGTGTTAAAGCTTTGGCTGACTCAGCTCGTGAAAACGGATTGAAATTCTAATAGGGAGGACACTTAATAATGGCATTTAAAGATAATGCAGTAGAACTTGAAGAACGCGTAGTTGCTATCAACCGTGTTACTAAAGTTGTAAAAGGTGGACGCAACATGCGTTTTGCTGCTCTTGTTGTTGTTGGTGACCGTAATGGTCGCGTAGGATTTGGTACTGGTAAATCTCAAGAGGTTCCAGAAGCTATCCGTAAAGCAGTTGAAGCAGCTAAGAAAAACCTTATCGAAGTTCCTATGGTTGGTACAACTATTCCTCACGAAGTTCGTTCAGAATTTGGTGGAGCGAAAGTATTGTTGAAACCAGCTGTTGAAGGGGCTGGGGTTGCCGCTGGTGGTGCAGTTCGTGCCGTCATCGAATTGGCTGGTGTTGCTGATGTAACATCTAAATCACTCGGTTCAAACACTCCAATCAACATCGTTCGTGCGACTGTTGAAGGATTGAAACAACTTAAACGTGCTGAAGAAGTTGCGGCTCTTCGTGGCATTTCAGTATCTGACTTGGCATAAGAAAGGAGATAACAATGGCTCAAATTAAAATTACTTTGACTAAGTCTCCAATCGGACGCAAACCAGAACAACGTAAAACAGTTGTTGCTCTTGGACTTGGTAAATTGAATAGCTCAGTTGTTAAAGAAGACAACGCTGCTATCCGTGGTATGGTCAACGCAGTATCTCACTTGGTAACTGTAGAAGACGTTAAATAAAAATTGATTTAAGTCGTGAGGGTTCCCTTGCGACTTAAACTGAATTTCATGTATAGGCGAGTTTCTAATTAAGCTACCTTACTTGGTTAGAGGCGCTAGCATTTTACAAAAAGAGGAGAAAATAATAATGAAACTTCATGAATTGAAACCTGCTGAAGGTTCTCGTAAAGTCCGTAACCGTGTAGGTCGTGGTACTTCATCTGGTAACGGTAAAACTTCAGGCCGTGGTCAAAAAGGTCAAAAAGCTCGTAGCGGTGGTGGCGTACGTCCAGGATTTGAAGGTGGACAAACTCCATTGTTCCGTCGTCTTCCAAAACGTGGATTCACTAACATCAACGCTAAAGAATACGCACTTGTAAACCTTGATCAATTGAACGTCTTTGAAGATGGTACAGAAGTAACTCCAGCAGTTCTTAAAGAAGCTGGAATCGTTCGTGCTGAAAAATCAGGCGTTAAAGTTCTTGGTAACGGCGAATTGACTAAGAAATTGACTGTTAAAGCAGCTAAATTCTCAAAATCTGCTGAAGCAGCTATCACTGCTAAAGGTGGTTCAATCGAAGTCATCTAATGAGGGGTAACTCATTATGTTCTTTAAACTATTAAAAGACGCATTGAAAGTCAAAAACGTTCGTAATAAGATTTTATTTACAATCTTCATTATTTTCGTTTTTCGTGTAGGGACTCATGTAACAGTTCCTGGTATCAATGCGGAAAGTTTGAAACAATTAAGTGATTTACCTTTCTTGAACATGCTTAACTTGGTGTCTGGTAATGCCATGAATAACTTCTCTATCTTCTCGATGGGGGTTAGTCCTTACATTACAGCATCAATCATTGTCCAACTTTTGCAGATGGATATTTATCCAAAATTTGTAGAGTGGGGCAAACAAGGGGAAGTTGGTCGTCGTAAATTGAACCAAGCGACTCGCTACATCACTCTTGTTTTAGCCTTTGTTCAATCGATTGGTATTACAGCAAGTTTTAATACTCTCTCATCAATTTCATTGGTTAAAACACCAAATGTTTCAACCTACCTATTGATTGGGACAATTCTAACTGCTGGTAGCATAATTGTGACATGGCTTGGTGAACAAATCACAGATAAAGGTTTTGGTAATGGTGTGTCAATGATTATCTTTTCAGGGATCATTGCTTCTATCCCAAAAATGTTCTCAACAATTTACGAGGATTTCTTTGTCAACGTTCGTTCAGGAGAATTGACTCGTTCATATATCATAGTTGCTTTGCTAATTGTGGTAGGTTTGGCGATTGTCTTCTTTACGACATTTGTTCAACAGGCAGAATATCAAATTCCAATTCAATATACTAAATTGGTTCAAGGGGCTCCAACGAGTTCTTACCTTCCATTGAAAGTAAATCCAGCTGGTGTTATTCCCGTTATCTTTGCTAGCTCGATTACAACAATTCCTAGTACTATTCTTCCATTCTTCTCGAAGGTTACATGGTTATCACACTTACAAGGACTACTCTCGTATAATACACCTAGTGGAATGATTACTTATGCGATATTGATTATCTTATTCTCATTCTTCTACACATTTGTCCAAGTAAATCCTGAAAAAACTGCTGAAAATCTTCAAAAGAATGGGTCTTACATTCCTAGTGTTCGTCCAGGTCGTGAGACTGAAAAGTACATGTCTTCATTGCTTAAGAGATTGGCAACAATCGGGGCTGTATTTCTCGCGTTTATTTCATTGGCTCCAATTGCGGCTCAACAGTTTATGCACCTTACAAGCTCAATCGCGCTTGGTGGTACATCTCTCTTGATCTTGATTTCAACTGGTATCGAAGGTATGAAACAACTCGAAGGTTACCTATTGAAACGTCAGTACGTTGGATTTATGAATCTTGAAGACTAAGTCTTCTCATGAACAATTGAGAGGGAAAGAAAGGTTACTTTCTGTCCCTTCTCTTTTGTTTTTTGATAACTCTACCAATGTGTTAAAACCTTGATAGAGTTATTTGAAAACAAAAATAAGGAGTTCGTAAGATGAATCTTTTAATTATGGGTCTACCAGGTGCTGGTAAAGGGACTCAAGCTGCAAAAATTGTTGAAGAATTTGGTGTAGCTCACATCTCAACTGGTGATATGTTCCGTGCTGCTATGGCTAACCAAACTGAAATGGGTGTTTTGGCCAAATCATTCATCGATAAAGGTGAATTGGTACCAGATGAAGTAACAAACGGAATCGTTAAAGAGCGTTTGGCTCAAGACGACATTAAGGAAAAAGGATTCCTTTTGGATGGTTTTCCTCGCACAATCGAACAAGCTCATGCCTTGGATCAAATCTTGGTTGATCTTGGTTTGGAGCTTGATGGAGTAATCAATATCGAAGTGGATCCATCTTGCCTTCTTGAACGCTTGAGTGGTCGTATTATTCACCGCGAAACAGGTGAAACTTACCATAAAGTATTCAACCCACCAGCTGACTACAAGGAAGAAGACTATTACCAACGTGAAGATGACAAACCAGAAACAGTGAAACGCCGCTTGGATGTGAATATTGCTCAAGGTGAGCCAATTATTGCACATTACCGTGAGCTTGGTCTTGTATCTGATATTCAAGGTAACCAAGATATCGACGATGTATTCGCTGATGTTAAAAAAGCGATTGCAGCAATTAAATAATTATATAATCTTACTTGCGTATCAGACTTAAGCATGTTATAATACTTTAGTCTGACTTATAATTGTTACCTCTGTGCTCAGAGGAAATCAAATCGAAATTTTAGGGGGTACTTTTGCGTGGCAAAAGAAGACGTGATTGAAATTGAAGGTAAAGTTGTAGAAACTATGCCTAATGCTATGTTTACTGTTGAATTGGAAAATGGACACCAAATTTTGGCGACAGTTTCTGGTAAAATCCGTAAAAACTACATTCGTATTTTGGTCGGTGACCGTGTGACTGTTGAAATGAGTCCTTATGATTTGACACGTGGACGCATCACATACCGCTTTAAATAATCGAAATAATTGGAGGGATTGAAACATGAAGGTAAGACCATCGGTTAAACCAATTTGCGAATACTGTAAAGTTATTCGTCGTAACGGTCGTGTTATGGTAATTTGTCCAACAAATCCAAAACACAAACAACGTCAAGGATAATATAGAAAGGAGAAATCATGGCTCGTATTGCTGGAGTTGACATTCCAAACGATAAACGTGTAGTAATTTCACTTACTTACGTATACGGTATCGGACTTGCAACATCTAAGAAAATCTTGGCTGCTGCAGGTGTTTCTGAAGACATCCGCGTTAAAGATTTGACAAACGATCAAGAAGACGCTATCCGTCGCGAAGTGGATGCAATCAAAGTTGAAGGTGACCTTCGTCGTGAAGTTAACCTTAACATCAAACGTTTGATGGAAATCGGTTCATACCGTGGTATCCGTCACCGTCGTGGACTTCCTGTCCGTGGACAAAACACTAAAAACAATGCCCGCACTCGTAAAGGTAAAGCTGTTGCGATTGCAGGTAAGAAAAAATAATTAAAATAAAATAGGAGGTAAAAACATTGGCTAAACCAACACGTAAACGTCGTGTGAAAAAGAATATCGAATCTGGTATTGCTCACATTCACGCTACTTTCAATAACACTATTGTTATGATTACAGATGTGCATGGTAACGCTGTAGCATGGTCATCAGCTGGTGCTCTTGGTTTCAAAGGTTCTCGTAAATCTACACCATTTGCTGCACAAATGGCTTCAGAAGCTGCTGCTAAATCTGCACAAGAACATGGTCTTAAAACAGTTGAAGTAACTGTTAAAGGTCCTGGTTCAGGTCGTGAGTCTGCTATCCGTGCTCTTGCTGCTGCAGGTCTTGAAGTAACAGCAATCCGTGATGTAACACCTGTACCACATAATGGTTGTCGTCCTCCAAAACGTCGTCGTGTGTAATCTTTAATAACAATAGTACACAAGGTTCGTTTCGAGGGAGTATAATAAATGATTGAGTTTGAAAAACCAATAATAACAAAAATTGATGAAAATAAAGATTACGGCAAATTTGTCATCGAACCACTAGAACGTGGTTATGGTACAACTTTGGGTAACTCTCTTCGTCGTGTACTTTTGTCATCACTTCCAGGTGCTGCCGTAACATCAATTAAGATTGATGGAGTACTCCACGAATTTGATACCGTACCAGGCGTCCGTGAAGACGTGATGCAAATCATCCTTAATATTAAAGGACTTGCTGTAAAATCTTACGTCGAAGACGAAAAAACAATTGAACTTGATGTTCAAGGTCCAGCTGAAGTTACTGCTGGAGATATCTTGACTGATAGCGACATTGAAATTGTTAACCCTGATCATTATCTTTTCACTATCGCTGACGGCGCTTCTTTGAAAGCGACTATGACAGTAGCTACAAACCGTGGTTATGTTCCAGCAGATGAAAACAAGAAAGATGATGCACCAGTGGGAACATTGGCTGTAGATTCAATCTACACACCAGTGAAAAAAGTCAATTATCAAGTTGAACCTGCCCGTGTAGGTAGCAATGATGGTTTTGATAAATTGACAATCGAAATCATGACAAACGGAACAATCATCCCTGAAGATGCCCTCGGTCTCTCGGCTCGCGTTTTGATTGAACACTTGAATTTGTTTACTGACCTTACTGATGTTGCTAAAGCTACTGATGTAATGAAAGAAACTGAAAAAGTGAACGATGAAAAGGTGCTTGACCGTACCATCGAAGAACTTGATTTGTCTGTACGCTCATATAACTGTTTGAAACGTGCCGGTATTAATACCGTTCATGATTTGACAGAAAAAACTGAGCCTGAAATGATGAAAGTCCGTAACCTAGGTCGTAAATCTCTTGAAGAAGTCAAAGTTAAGTTGGCTGATCTTGGACTTGGGCTCAAAAACGATAAATAATAACATAGGAGGATAACATGGCTTACCGTAAACTTGGACGCACAAGCTCACAACGTAAAGCGGTTCTTCGTGATTTGACTACAGATCTTATCATTAACGAAGCAATCGTTACAACTGAAGCACGTGCTAAAGAAATCCGTAAAACAGTTGAAAAAATGATCACTCTTGGTAAACGTGGTGATTTGCACGCACGTCGTCAAGCAGCTGCATTTGTACGTAACGAAATTGCATCTGAAAGCTATGATGAAGCAACTGATAAATATACATCAACAACTGCTCTTCAAAAACTTTTCTCAGAAATCGCACCTCGTTATGCTGAACGTAACGGTGGATACACTCGTATCCTTAAAACAGAACCACGTCGTGGCGATGCTGCCCCAATGGCAATCATCGAACTTGTTTAATTTTTATCAATTTTGTTGAGTGTTATGATGATGGAATAGCTTAGCTTTTCTTAGTCTAGCTCTGGTCTACCGCTAGGCATACGCCTAGCGGGAACACTCATCATAAAAATGGGAATAAATAAGCATGTAACGCTTGTTTACGAAAGGTAATACGGTTATTTTTCGTAAGCAGGCGTTTTTTTGGGCTATAAATCGTCTGAATATTTTGATATAATGAAATAAGCTTATTTTAAAAAGGGGGACATTATTTTGACAACAGCCAAGGAACTGCTTAAGCAAAGGTACTATGAGCCAATTAAGGAGCAACCCGAATTATTTGTGGGGATTGAGTTGGAATACCCAGTTGTTAATTTGAGTGGTAATGCTACAGATGTCTCTCTTACAAAACAGTTACTAGTCCATCTCTTGGATAATTTTGATTTTCAAGCTGATAAGTATGATTCTGATAATAATCCTATTCAGCTTATCGATAAAGCTTCTGGAGACATGATTCTTTTTGAAGTTTCGTACAATACGATCGAGTTTGCTTTTGCAAAGGCTGAGAGAATTTCTGAGGTTGAGGAACGTCTGGATACTTACCTCAGTATAATCCAACCCTATCTTCAGAATCATAATCATGAGTTGCAAGGTTGGGGAGTGAATCCAAACTGGGCAAAAAATGACAACAGACCTGTTAAATCTCCTCGTTATGAAATGCTTATGGATTTTCTCGAACTATCTAAAGCAAAGAACGATCCTTTCTTTCATGATTATCCAGAATATGCTTCTTTCATCTGTGGGAGTCAGGTACAATTAGATGTTTCAAAAACGTCCTATTTAAGAGTCTTAAATGCTTTTAACCAAATAGAGGGACCCAAGGCAGTATTATTGGCAAACTCTGAGTTTTGGGGTTCTGATTGGGATTTAGCGCTTTCCCGTGATGTTTTCTGGGAGAATTCCATGCATGGTGTGTTTGAGGAAAATGCAGGAGTATTTCCTAAGGTATTTAAGAATGAAGATGACTATTTTTCTTACTTGTCTGAGACAGCCATTTTTACTGCTAAGCGTGGTGACGAAACCTACTATTTTGAACCATTACGTGCTAAAGACTATCTAAGTACGCCATCTATTAAAGCACACTCTATTCGTGGCGAAGTAGTCACGATTGAACCAAGTGAGGAAGATTTTAAGACTCACCGTTCTTATCAATTCCAAGATTTAACGACGCGAGGGACGATTGAGTTTCGCAGTGTTTGTACTCAACCTTTCTCATCAACCTTTGCACCAGCAGCCTTTCACCTTGGTCTTTTAGTCAATTTGGAAAAGCTGGAAAATATTTTGAATGACTCACCTTTTTTTGAAGCATTTGACTATGATTTTCCTAGAATTCGTCGTTTATTTTCGAAAAAAGATATTTCTGCTACAGGCCTCAAAATGATTTTACCTTTGACAGAATCGTTATTGGCTTGTGCTGAGGATGGCTTAAAATCGCGTGGTTTTGGAGAAGAAGTTTACTTAGCTCCCCTTAGAGAGAAATTAGATAAACTGAATAAGAGTTTAGCTTAACATTTGATAAAAGATATAATAGATAACTTTTGCTAAAAAATTTAAAAAAAGGCAAAAAAGTATTGACGTCAGTAAACAATAAATGGTATTATATAGTAGTTGTTTCGAAAGAGACAAGAGAAAGTTATAAAAAACTTTCAAAAAAACTATTGACACGAGTTGTCAATCTTGATATAATAACTAATGTTGTTAGCGGAAATGGCGGAATTGGCAGACGCGCAGGACTAAGGATCCTGTGACCGCTTTAGGTCGTGAGGGTTCAAGTCCCTCTTTCCGCAGAGTAACCAGTCAGATGACTGGTTTTTTTGTATTAAAAAATCAAAACGCTTACAAATTGTAGAAAAGCTAGTTTTTTGAGTCTAATTGTGATAGAATAAACTTGTAAACGGGTTCAAACCCAAAAAAATATAGGAGGCCTTTATAATGGCAATCGTTTCAGCAGAAAAATTTGTCCAAGCAGCTCGTGATAATGGTTACGCAGTTGGTGGATTTAACACAAACAACCTTGAGTGGACTCAAGCTATCTTGCGTGCAGCAGAAGCTAAACAAGCTCCAGTACTTATCCAAACTTCTATGGGTGCAGCTAAGTACATGGGTGGTTACAAATTGTGTAAAGTTCTTATCGAAGAATTGGTTGAATCAATGGGTATCACTGTACCAGTTGCTATTCACCTTGACCACGGTCACTACGATGATGCTTTGGAATGTATCCGTGTAGGTTACACTTCAGTTATGTTTGACGGTTCACACCTTCCAGTTGAAGAAAACCTTGAAAAAGCAGCTAAAGTTGTTGAATTTGCACACGCTAACGGTGTATCAGTTGAAGCTGAAGTTGGTACAATCGGTGGTGAAGAAGATGGTATCATCGGTGATGGTGAATTGGCACCAATCGAAGATGCTAAAGCTATGGTTGCAACTGGTATCGACTTCCTTGCAGCAGGTATCGGTAACATCCACGGTCCTTACCCAGAAAACTGGAGCGGACTTCACCTTGACCACTTGCAAAAATTGACAGAAGCTGTTCCTAACTTCCCAATCGTATTGCACGGTGGATCAGGTATTCCTGATGATCAAATCCAAGAAGCTATCAAACTTGGTGTTGCTAAAGTTAACGTTAACACTGAATGTCAAATCGCATTTGCTAACGCAACACGTAAATTTGTTGCTGAATACGAAGCAAATGAAGCAGAATACGACAAGAAGAAACTCTTCGACCCACGTAAATTCTTGAAACCAGGTTTCGAAGCTATTACAGAAGCTGTTGAAGAACGTATCGACGTATTCGGTTCAGCAAACAAAGCTTAATTAGACTATATAAGCTTGAAATGAAAGGGTTTGTCCAATATGGACAAGCCTTTTTCTTATGTTTTGCCACAGATTTGCCACACTTATTGTGTAAGAGTATCAAGGATAGGTATAATTTGATCCTTTGTTTTTTTAGTGATATGCAAATAAATTTCTGTTACTCGACTACCTCTAGAATGTCCAACACGATCTTGAATAGCCTCTAAAGGTACTCCTTGTTCAGCCAAGAAGCTGATATGCGTGTGTCGAAAGATATGAGTTGTAATATGTTTCTTGAAACTAAGCTTATTGTCAATATCGATTCCTGCCCGTCTCGGGTTTCCCTTGCGGTTTAGTTTACCATTTTCTGAAGAGTTGAGGAAGTTGTTTAATACACTGTAATGAAGAGGAGTACCATTGTAATCAGGTTTATGGATGCTCTTAGAGGTGAAAATCCATCCATTATCTTTATAATCAGGATTGAATCTTATATGTTGGTGATTTAACTCAATTTCCTCTTTAAGAATTTCAATAGCCCTTTTAGATAATTGGACATTTCGGTAACTTTGTAAGTTTTTTACATTACCTTCATAGCTATCTTCAGAGGCTCCTCCATGAGTAGCACGAGTTCTAATAACTGAGGCTATATTTTTATTAAAATCAATAGCTTCCTCCTTTAAACCGAGCACTTCACCAATACGCATTCCGGTTAGTGCTTGAAATTCAAAAATACGTGCATACTGTTCATTGTACTTACGAACAATGGATAATACTTCTTTGAGTTCCCAAGATTCAAGATATTGATCTTCTATATCTGATTTCTTTAAACGTTCTAATTCGTCAGAAAGCCCTTTCCTACCAATTGTTATATAAGGCATGGGATTTTGGTCAGGAGAAATATAATCATGAAGAATAGCAAACTTATAGATTGATGTTAGATCGGATTTTACACCTTGTGCGAGTCTTTTATGGTTTCCTATAGGATAAAGATTATCAAGTAAGTTTTTTATTAAACTAGATGGGATATTTTTTAAAATCGAACCCTTAGGGATTTGCTTAGTAATATGGTTACGGTATCTACCATCTTCACCTGCTAATGTTTTAGGAGCAACTAGTTGTCTTTCAACTCGTTCATTATGCCATTCATTCCAGACCTCATCAAGCGTGATATCTGATTTTTCTAGAAGAATAGTTCTAGTCAGCTCTTCATAAACTTTATTGGCCTTCTCTTGAAGTTCTTTATGGATAATAGCTTTAATTTGAGGAGATAGCTTTATTTTTCCTGTACTATCCTTTTTATTGGCGATAGTGTACCATTCTGATAGGATCTCTCTGCGTTTATTCGTTAACGGGTTATTGAAGTAGGTTCTAAATTTTACTTCAATATATCCAGTTTTATCAGTAGGTCTTGTTGTTTTTTGAGTAATATTAGCTATTTTAACTTGTTCCATTATCCCACCTCTTTAAATCGTTTATTTTGCCTATAGCGTAAGAAATTTAAGAAACCCTCGAAGTTGATCCAAACAGTTCTGTGACCAGAATTAATCACATAGTCTTTGAATTGGGGATTCATTCTCATCTCAGTTAGCAGATTGTTTAAGGTTTTCAATTTTAATCCCTCAAATCTTTTCATTAATGCTAACTTATCACCCCATTCGGCTTTGCAGTTTTCAACTGGTACGTATTTAAGCTTTAGCATAAATAACTCCTTTCTATTTTCCAATAACATAAGTAAATTGTTTTGCTGTTTCTGCATCAAAAGTACGATAGCTAACGACTCCTAGGCCTTTGACGTTTGATTCAGAGATAAGGATGGAGCTATCTGATTTGACTTGTTCCACAAAAGCGATGTGTCGATAGGTTGGATCTGCTCCAAATATTCTCCTTTAATGCAAAAAAGACCCGATTTTTCGGATCTTATTTTATGTTTTAATTAATTCATTTTTTTTCTGAAGCTGCTTAAAGTGGTAGTCTAGTTTATCCAATTTATCTTCAAAGTGCAATTTCTTGATACTTTTATTATCTATCTCTTCGAAAAATAATAATAACGTATTGATTTTTTCTGTCAAATTCTTTTTTAGGAACTTGGCATCTTTTTTATTATCTGACTTGAGTTTAGTTATCCAATACTGTAGCTCGGAGATAGCCTGTGGATTGTTTGGTTCTGATGCGTAAAATTTTAATGCTGTGTTGAAATTTTGCTGAATTTCTATAGCATTTTCACTAGGTTTCTGTCTTTCTTCAATTATATGTGCGATTTTAGGCTTTGCTTTATCGTATAAAACTTTTGCCCCTACCCCAAGTACAAAAGCTGCAACTACAGCTAAGGTAGCATTGCTATTATCAGTGTTTTCGTTTTTATGGCTATCGGAAACGGAAAGTGGATCGGAATCTAAATTCTCAGAATTGTCTTCGTCAATGAATTCAATTTCTTGATAGGGTTGAATTCTTTCATTTCCTAATACTACACCTCGTACATCTACTTCTCCATTTAGATACTTTTGATACATATCATCATCCATCTTTACTTTTGCGTTTAATTCAACCATAATAATACCTCAAATGTACATCATAGAAGAATTATAGCATAAAAAATTCAATAGTGTGTTAGTGTCCAATAACATAAGTAAATTGTTTTGCTGTATCTGCATCAAAAGTGCGGTAGCTAACGACTCCTAGTCCTTTGACGTTTGATTCAGAGATAAGAATGGAGCCATCTGATTTGACTTGTTCCACAAAGGCAATGTGGCCATAGGTTGTATCTGCACCAGCTTGTCCTGGGCTAAAAGATAGTGCGGAGTGTTCGGTTGGGGTATGAGTTGTCTGATAACCAGGGGCATTCATCCATTGACCACCATTTCCCATGTACTCTCCGAAGCTAACACCGACCTCTTTTCCTCGGTTGTAGACAAACCAGGTACATTGTCCCCAAGGATAAGACAGTCCTGTATAGCTTGAAGTATTGATTTCTTTGGTGAGGCTGTAGCCTTGTGGGACATCCCCTGTTGTGATACCTCCTCCGTCTCTCGTTTTTCCTGTCGTTTGTTCAGGGGCCTTTGGTGTGCCTCCGTGCTCGTCGATATAAGTATCGAGTTTTTGCATGGTTTCAGCACGCCTTTTTCCAGAGCCAGAAGTGTCTGTGAAGTAGACTCCCCCATCTGTTGAGGTATTGAGGGAACCACTCGCAAATTTTTGGGCTTTGTCATCTTGGACTTTGAAGGTTTCGTTTTTATTGCCAATGATGGTCTGATTGGTGAGTCCAACAACTGCCACTTCATCGTTAAAATTATTAGCGTTTTCTGGATTAGAGTCGAATGCCCCAAAACCAAACATGTTGGAACCAGGATTTGTAGCAACTCCAGCTGTTCCAAGTGAGCTTTCATTTAAGGCAATCGCTACAATGGCACGAACATCTAGATTAGACTTAGCTTCCCAGTCTAGGAGCTTTTTCCCATTGATGCGCTTCTTGTCATAGGAGATCCCTAAAGTATCTAAAAACCCGTCCAATTGCTCTGCTTTAATACCATAGCGATGGACGAGTAAATTATGGGTATAGGGATCTCCATTTGACCAGTGGTCTGTGTAGGTTGCACCATTTAGTGATTGAGAAGAACCACCAGTGCTACCCCCTCCGACTGCTCCCATAATGATGATAATGATAAAAACAGGAAAGAAGAGAGGAATAAGACTAGATAATAAATACCATTTTAGTTTTTTCATTGGCTCTCCTTTCTACTCAATGTCTGATATAAGCTGTAAATAGAACAGTCCCAAAGCGCCATTTGGCATCTAAGACGACGGAATGGGCTTTTGTTTGTGCAATGATCTGGTCTTTGTCTTTTTCTGAGACTGGAAATAAAAGAAGGAAATCGACGGAGCGTTTCCCTTCTTGGTAAGCCTTAAAAAGTGTTTCTTCAAGCATTCTTGGAAAGGCTGTCCTTGAGCGTATTTTGGTATTCATTCTATTCTCCTCTCAATTGGTTTAGGCGTTGCGTTAAACGATCTCGTCGCTCGATATTGGCTCTTATTTTATCGTCTCGTGTCATAGTCTGACGATAAGCACGGGTGAAGGCATTTGAACCTTGGGCTTTATACATGGCTTGAGGATCCTTGTAGGCATCCAATCTCCGTTCTAGGGTATTGATACGATGTTGTTTGAATGGCGAAATCCACTCTTCTCTGAGTGTTTGGAATTCGTCATCTGGACTAGGTGTTCCTTCTGACATAATTGGTGACTCGCTAGGAGGTGTTGGGTTCTCTTCTTCAATTGGCTTGAAGTTATCAGGTGGTGTCTGTGTTGGAGGAATGATTGGTTCTGGAGCTTCTGGCGTTATTGGAGCCTCTGTTGGTCCAGATGGCATAACTGTTTCTGGTTGGCTTGCTTCTTTACGGGTAAAGAAGGAGCCAGCATTTTGGAAATGGCTCTTGGCATTCATCATCACCCCAGTCCCAAAACCAGCACCAGCCAATGCAAAGTTTCCGAGGTGTTGAGCCGTCGCAAGGCTTCGTGTTGGGACTTGTGAAGCTACCTCTTTGGTTTTTGTAACGCCATGTTCAACCTTAGTACCAATATCTGTCGCAACCATTCGAGCTTTGGAGCCAAGAATGAATTGGAGGAGTTGGCCTTTAAATCTCCAGATGAGGAAATAGATGACACCTTTAGAAACTACCGATACTAAGAGTTTGAAGACAAGACCAAATAAAAGAAGTGACGGTAAGGTTTTTAGAACACCATCAAACCCATTTGTGACTATGTTTTCTATCATTTTTTCAATATAGATAATAAGGAGTGTTAAGAGAGTAGTAATCGCTGGAAAAATCAAGCCCCCGAACATAACTTTTAGCACTCCAAAGACCAACTCTTGCATCCTTGGAACGAATGACATGAGAAGGACTACTGGAAAAAGGAGAATCATGGTGAGGACAAGGATTTGAGCTACCACATTTAAGAGCTGGATAAGGATAATGGGGACGGCTAATACAAAAGCTTCTACAATTTTAAAAATCACATAGAACATCCGAGTGAAGATGAAGTCTGGCATGGCTGACACCCAACGGTTCTTTTCACCATCATCGTTGGCACCATCTCCTAAATCATCTAAATACTTGGAACGGTCTTTAGCTTTGACTGCCTTAAAGTTTCCATTCTTATCACTAGTTCCAAGAACTTTACTGTCGTCAAAGGCTTCTTCCTTGCCATCTTGGCTGTTCTTGTATTTTCCATTTTCTTGGCCGGTATTGACGAAGACATAGGCTTTATAGGATGTTTCTGCAATGTAGCTATCTGACATCGATTTTCCAATTTTAATCGACTTGTCTTTGGCATAGTCCACCTTAATCCCTGCAATCTTTTTGGTAACGTCTTTAGAGACGTTATTGACAGTATCAAGGAGATAAAGCCCACCAGAGGTTCCAGCAACAGTCCCAAAGTACCCCAGAGCTAATAGGAGTACTAGACAGACGTGGAGGAGTGTTCTTGAAAAGGAGCCTTTTGAAAAGAAATATTGGTAGAACAGGTAGAAAGCTAAAACCAAAAGCAAGGTGCCTACAAGTGATTTGTTGGTAATGTTGCCAGTATTAGAGCCAGTAAATCCGTGCCAAATACTGCTTGCCCCATGAAAGACATAGGTTTTATAGGTGGCGTAGAGATCAATCTTTTCTAAGATACGAATGAGGAGGGAAAAGAAGCCAACGACGGCATTGAGAATGAAAAAGAAGAGGTTAACGAAGAGTTCATTAATCAGAACCCAGGCCCCATTAAAGGAACCAAAGTTGGTTGGTTCCATGTAGGACTTTAGGGAGAAGATATCCACTCCCTTTAGCTTGGCAAAAGCTTCTTGCATCGGTTCACCTCCTAACTAGCGTATTTATTTTCGAGACTTGAAGACACTGTTGCTTTCATAGGTTTTAGAAGCATATCAATATCTTCAAAGAGATTGTGGACGGAAATCATATTGAGGTTACCGTAGACATCGTAGTAAAGGCACTGACCAGAAATCATATTATCAATCCATTCGAGGTTACTTTCAGTGACTTCTAGATTGACGTGTCTGAGGATATCTTCACGTTCAGATTTTTCATAGAAGGCAAAGATGGTCCCAAATCCAGTCGTGTCATCGTCATTTTCTGCATCATGGACAGATTGTGTAATCAGTGCCAAAGTATTGTTTTTAGAGCGTCCAATACGTCTCATGTTTTTGATTACGGCCTTTCCTTCTGCGGATTTCATCAAAATCCAAGCTTCGTCAAAGAACTCAATGGTATCTTCATTTTCATTGCGTTCGCCAAAGTGGGTACAAAAGGCCCCAAGTGCAAACATGAGGGCAATAGAGTTTCGTTCGTGGTCTGAAATCTTTGTGGAGTCATCCTTTGGGAGCTTGAGGTTATTGACTTCTAGGATAGTAACTCGGGACTCATAGTTAAGACCTGGTGTGCTACCATCTGAGAAAGCGAGTTCCAAGATGGAGTTTGTCACAATAGACGTCAGGTAGCGACCAACTGAGGCAATTTCAGATGAGGAAGCCTGTCTTAAGGCTTCTAGGACATGCTTAAACCCGACGTTTTCACCAGCTACTCGACGTTCCACGATAGTATTGATGGCTTCTGTGATGGCTGTTTTCTGGTCCATTGTCACGTCATCGACAGCTTGTAGGAGAAACTCGAGCATGTTCTTTGCGACCTCTACGGCTTGTTCCTTATCAAGGACTACAATGGGATCTAGAACTCCGTGGTTTGATGGTAGTGAGCTATCTAGTGTCACAAAGTTAAAGTTGTCAATCTGTTTTTTACGTTCAGGGTATCGTTGTGCAAATTCAGGGGAGTTGATTACTTCTTGATAGTGATTTCTGAGTTCTCGTTTGGGGTCAATATAGAGGGTTTTGACATTTTGTAAAGCCACACTTAAAAAGATAATCTGAGCGAGGAAAGATTTTCCTTGTCCTGTCGCACCCGTAATAATGATATGTGGGTTCTTGGTAATCTTTCCAGCGATATCTTCTTTGTTTCCGACTGTGGCATTATAGAGGACGATATTTTTAGAGGAATCAATAGCTTTGGCGATAGTGTCCCAACGGCCAGTCCAGTTGTCCACTCGGCCGATATACCAACCGATACGGTTTCCTGAGGATGTATTGGTAAAGGGCATGAGTTCTGAAAATCCACGGGCTGTGACCATATGTGTCCAAGTACGAGTTTTCTTTTGGAGGGTTTCACCATAGAGTAGGGCTTGAAAGAGGTATGGGCCATCTTGAGAGGCTTCACTGATTTCAACTCCCATATCGTCAAAGTAATTCAGAACTACTTGTCGTCTTTGACGAAGCTGATTGATGCTAGAAGCAGAGACTATGAGATAGGCTCCATATTCAATGATATCTTCCTTGTTTCCGACTTTCTTCATCAGGTCTTTTAGGGAGATAGAGCCCATGATGATTTCATCTTGTTGGACGGTGTCCGTGTTTTCAGCTTCTTCCATGATGTTTCGATAACGGGTATTAGAACGGCCCATTCTCCCCTTGATTTTGTTGGTATCAATGAATTCTGCCTTGATACGTAGTTCTACGGGAAAGTTCAAGCGTTGGACGAATTCGCCTAAGTGAAAGCCGTTGAATTGCACAGGAAACTTCCCAACAGGAAGAATGGTCACAAAGGAAGAACCATAAGGACTTTCGAGCTTGAGGAAGCCTCCTTTTAGGACTTTGATTAGGGTGTCTGTGATATTAAATTGGGAGCGATTAGCAAGGACCTCCTTCTTGTAATGGGGAATATAGCGGAGGTATTGCATCCGCTGGTAGTAAAAGAGTTCTTCATTGGTCAGACGTTTGGCACGTAGGACGGAAAAAGCTTGGAAAATAGTGAATTCGTCACTTCTGTAATCGTCATACCAGGTGGGACTCAATGCGTATTCGTAGCCAAGACCTTTTGCGATTTTCTCTGAGAATTCGTTAAAACTCTCATAGGCCAAGTCTTTCACCGTTGCCCCGTGATTTTGTTTGCGTAAGGTCACTCCCACAACCCAATCAAACTGATAAGGAATTTCCATTTCATCCGTGAGACGGTCAACTGTGTAAAGAAGGAGTTCTTCTCCTAGTTCACGGCTATCATCAGCCAATGCTTCTGAAAAGTCTCTCATTTTCTCTTCTAAGAGATAGTCTTTGGGAATGAGTGAAATCTCAAAGGACTTGTTTTTCTGGAGCTTCTTCATCATTTGAGCAACTGTGATTTTGTGTTTGCCCTTTTTCTCTTCATCTGTAATGGTGATGGGAGTATTGGGAATACGGTAATATGCCACTACCGTTCGATCCTTTTTGAGGGCTAGATTTTCATGGGTTTCCCTAATAGGATAGGTTAAGGTAATACTCATAAGACCTCCTTTTCTATAGATTTGTTTTTTCAAAGACAATTTCTTCTACTGGCTCTATTCGGTCTTCATGGTAGATTGCTTTTTTATTGAGCTTGAAATCCCAGAAGTAAATCAGGTAGTCCCCAATGAAAACGTGCATCTTCTTACCGTGTGGTTCGTATTCGGTGTAGAATTTAGCAAGTTTATAGGGGAGATACCAGTAGAGCAGTAGTGAAATAGAGTGTGTTAATTTTGCGAGGGGAACCAGGATGAATCCTCCAAATAGCAACATAGCTACAAAAACGAAGGTAAAGACAATGAAAAAGGACAATTGCATTGGTGTCGCAAAGTACCAAAGACGAGTCCCCTTTTTTGTCTTGATTTCCTGGATCCAATAGGGGGCGTTTAAGCCCTTACTGTAGTCATAGAGTCTTTCGTCAGTCATACTCAAAGTCCTGAATCAATCCCAAAGAGTCGTAGGAACCAGCCGACCACTTTTAGGATGTCTTGTCCTTTGGCGATTGAGACAATGACGGCATAGAAACCGACGACTGAGAAGAGTTGAAGCCAAGAACTGTTTCGCCAAGCTTTAATAGCCAACAAAACAGCGATAGCGGTGAGAATCCAAATCCCATCGCCTTGGAGGAAGGTACGTAGATTGTCTGTATTCATAGAGTTCTCCTAATCTTTATCGTTTGCGTAGTTGAGAGGAATGGTGTGATCTAGTTTTGTGACATAGTAGCTCTTGTCTTTTTCTGAGAGCGTGAAGGTGAAGTTTTCAGAGTGTGTCGTTCCTCCCACCTCAAAGGTTGCTTGTACATAAGCAATGAGACCAGCCCCATCTTTCTTCAGATAGGTGTAGTCAATCGTTTTAAAGGTGGTATTGGCTACAATAGCAACGTTCTTGGCAATGAGGTTGAGGTTGTCTTGGTTAGTGGTATAGTTGGTAAAGAAAACCTTGAGGAACTTTTCAACCTTCTTGTGTTGACTGTCTGAGACGTGGTCGTTGGCCGTTAGTTGGAGCTGATCGTCTTCGCTAAAGTGTCCAGCTTGTGAAGACTCAATCGCTGAGAACCAAGGAAGTCCAGAAACGTAGTATTTCCCCTCTTTTTCATCAAAGGGAATATTAAACCCCGTGACCAGTTCTTTTTCCTCGGTGTCTTTGTCATGTTGGATCATTTCCTTGTATTTGACCTTGTAGGTGGCTACCTTACCTTCGACCGTGACTAATTGTGAGTAGAGTAGGGTACTTGGGTTACGCACTTGACCTTGTGCTTTGACGTCTGGAACGAAGTTATAGAAACTGTTGAGGTGTTCGACTTGTGCTTGTTGTTTATCCCCTTCTTGTGGGAGGGTGAAATAGGCGTAAACATAATCATTGAGGTAATACTGGAGCTTGTAGTCGTACTTGCGATTAGCGTCTATAGGCTGTGCTTTTTGTTTTTGAGTCGCTTCCACTTGAGCTTGTAGTGTTCCCACTTTATTTGAGAGTGTGATGGCACGGATGGATCCCATAAGACCAACAAAAAGGAGGAAAGAAATTCCTCCGATAACAGCTATATTGACAGTCTTTTTAGTGGTGACTTTTAGCTTTGGTGGGCCTCCTTTCTTTTCCACCTTTTTAAAGTTTGAGAGGTATTCTCTTGCTTTTAGTATGTAACGTTTAGGTTTTATCATAGGTCCTCCTTTTAAAGACAAGCGAGTTCAATGAGTTTGGAACCTTTGGCGTAGAGGCGCTTATTGGCTTTTTCAATCTCACTGTTGATGTAGTAGTAGCCTCGTAACTCATTATGCAGTTGTTCGACTAACTCAGGCTTTAAGTCCTTGGCTTCTTCTTTTTTGAGAAGAGCGTTGAGTTCTCCAGCCTTGGTCCAAGCCTGTTTGTGGTCTTTCTTTTTGAGTAACTCTCCAAGTTCGTTGGTAACCTGTCCAACTTTTGTTTCAAAAATCGTTTTAGTAGCCATATCAATTTCCTTTCTAAATGTTTCGTGATTGTTTTTGATGGTCTGTTGAATATAAGCAATGAGAGAGGGACGCATCCGTTTATTGAGACTTAGAACCTGACCGTCTAGGGTGAAACAGGCATGTTCATAGTCGTAGAAGCCCCTATCATCTGGAGGTTTTTCGGTACATCTTCCAGCGCATTCATAGTAGAAGTCCTTGCCTTTTCTCAGGAGGATATACATGTTCCAAAACTCCTGATCAGGAAGAAGGAGGAAGTCTGCTTGATAGATTTTCTTAAGCATGGCCTTAGCCCTCTAGGAGGTCCTCGTAGCCAAGTGCTTGATAAATAAAGTCTGTATCAAACCAGAGCCAATCATTGATTTGAGTGTCGGTAGGGGTATTCCCAGAAAAGAGGTCTTCACAGATAGTGGTTAGGGTATCTATGCCACCACGTTCACGGACTGTGTTTAAGGTACTCAGTCCACCAGACCAGGCTTTAAAGTTGTTTAGTGAATTGATTTCGACTTTGTATTCCATAAGAGATTTCCTTTCTAGTGTTCATAATGTTTGTTGGTTTTGAGGAGTCTTAAGATAGCCTCCCCACGATCAGTGATTTCACCGCTATTTTGAATCATTTTCATGTATTCTGTTTGCATGATTTTGTCTGCTTCTGTAACGAGTGCGAGAGAGTTTGCGACTTGGTAGGTTAGCCAGCGAATGGTCCGTTCGATACTGTAGGGTTGTGGACTGGTTGAGAGTTTTAAGGGTTCGACCCCTCCAAAGAGACTTTGCCATTTTTCATCAGGCTTATAGGCTCCAAAACGGGTGACACCATCATAGACTTGGATTTCCTTGTTCACTATACCTCTTGCGATTTCTCCGAGGTCCACCCCATTGATGTATTCCTCCACAACCCCTTGTGCTTTCTGGTCTGAAAAGCGTAGTTCGTAGCGGTTCCAAATACCAAAAATCTCCAAGGATTCTTCCAAGGAGATATTTTCCATACGGGCGATTTCGTATCGCTTTTCATAAAAGTTGAAGTAGAGCTGACTTTGACGGCTCCCAAAGTAAAGGGAGAGCCCGTGATTAGCTTCCATATCGTCGTTATCGGTGAAGGAACCCCCACCTGTGATATTCCATTTTCGAATGGTATCTAGGACAATTTCTTTAGCATAGAGCTTATCAATGAGCTTTGGAATCTGGATATGTTCATCCTCATGCCCGTAGCCTTTATAGAGCTCGTCTAGGGCGATATCAAGGCGTTTTACCCTGACATCTTCATAGCCATAGAGAATATTTTGAAGAAAGGTTTGCCAAGAAATTCCCTTGTGTTCTAAGAGGAGTTCCATCTCCCGACAGCCTTGACCAGAGAGTTGGAGACAAGTTTGGTAGTTATTGGTCGCAGACTTATCAAAGAAATCGAAAATCCAAATGTTTCCCCGTTGCCACAAGTGGGTATAATTCATAAGCCGTGTTTCTTGGTCAGTAAATTCGCTTAAGTGACAAAAAAGAAAGTTCTCACAGAAAGCTTCTAAATCCCGTATACTAGGGAAGGTAAGTCGCAAATAGTCGATGTGAGCCCTGAGATTGTTTTTGTGACACTCTTGATAATAACCGAGCTTTTCTTTGAGTTCTCGGAACTTGTCAATGGTGAGACCTCTTTCCCCTGATTCATAGGAGCGATAAGTTCTTATGGGTAAGTTAACTGCTTGTGCAAAGGATTTTTGGCTAAGGCCTGTTTGTTTTCTGAAGTTTTTGATCTGAAGGGGACTCATTTTAGTCATTCATGGGAACACCTCCTTTTGACTAAGTGACACACTTTTTGGACCAAAGTGACACACTTTCTAAATCTTGAAATCCCAACTCCCACAAGGAATGAGGAGGGGTGGACGTGGCACTTTGGCCAAATGTAACCCCCCTATTAGAAATCGGGGGTTGAAGTCTCATCATGGCCTAGGAACTTCGGGCTACGGTCTGCGCCTGACCTGTGGTCAGGCTTGCCCTTGCCCTTGTCCTAGCCCATGATGACTAAGCGTCGCTTCAACGGCTTTTGGATAAGATTTGCGTCCGCCCTCCTCAAAGTGGATAAGACTTTCAAGAAGGAGTTCTTCTTGAAAAGGATCGACTAGAATGGCAGATTCCGTCCGTTCAAAAACAATCCCTTGTTCTTGTAAGAGATAGATAATCTTTCGAAGCGTCGCCATTTTGAGGTCCTGTTCCTCCGCAAACTCCTTGAGCGGACGTTGGTTAGTTTCAGTGTTTAGAGCTTCTTCCTTCTCTATCAATTCATTTTTTTCAGCTTGTGGTTGATCTTCCCCAAATACCTCAAATTCTTCACCATCATATTCCATAATAGGGATTTTTGCGTAGGCATCATAGAAAGAGAAGCCTTGGTCGAGTGGCACGTAAGGGGAGAAGAATTCCCCAGCCAAGTCCCCGTTATTAGCGATATAGCCTCGTCCTTTAACTTTGACGCCATTGATTTCATCGAGTTTTTTAAACTCTTTGGTTTTATTGGCATCTCCAAACATCATGTCGTAACCTGTAGATTCCAAATGTCCAACTGAGAGACGTTTCATAAAGTTATCCCGAAGAGCTGTCTTGATGAATTCACCGTCTGGCCGTTGCATGGCAAAGATGATAAAGACACCAGCTTGACGTCCTTCTAGAACGAGCTGAGAGAGGTATTCCATGAGTTCAGACTGTAGGCTATAGTCACGGTCAATCTTGGCCATAAGGGCTGCCCACTCGTCGACGAGGATGAATTTAGGTGTCATACCGTAGTGTGTAAAGTTCTTCCCAGCTTGAAATTTGGGTGAGTTAGACATGAGCTCGTAGCGTTTTTCCATGAAGGCGACATTTTCTTTAAAACACTGGATGATATCTTCTTTGCTTGTATAGACACGACCATGAAAGACGGGAATCTTTTTGAGTCCAGCTAGGTCAGAGTTCTTTGGATCGCAGATATCCACAAAGCCAATTTTAGCGAGTGCATAGATAATGGTCATAAGGACAACGGTTTTACCGCCTCCTGTTCCCCCACCAATGAGCAGGTGAGGCTCTTCAATATAGTCCCAAGTGACGTCTGTCATAAGTTGAAGCTTAGAACCCTTGACCTCGACCTCATTAATAGTGATACGGCTATCAATACGGTTGATAGCAATGTCATAGGTTATAAAGCGTTTATCAAAGGTTTTATTGCGAAAGTCCCCATTAAACATGACTTCAAGGGTTGATCCAAGATTGAGAAAACGGTCCTGAAATTTATTCCCTTCTAAAATAAAACGAACTTCAATCTTGTAGCGAGACTGTTTCAAGTACACCTGAGGAAGGATAATCTTTTCAATTGTTTTATTCTCACGCCTGATATTCTTAATCAAATAGAGGTTATTTTCGATCAGGAAGCGAGACAAAATCCGTAGGCTATTGAGCTTTTGGAAGAAGACGATTTTCTCGTAACACATGCGATTTAGTAGGTAAGCCACCAAATAAGAAGCAACAAGAATCCCCCCGATATAGTAAACTTGTGGCAAGGGATGGTCCTTCAATTCTTCTAGGTTGACATAGCAATAATGTCCAATAGCTAACAAAGAAGGGAACCACCAGATAAACCAGGTGATTCCCCTAATATGACGATAAAAGGCCCTAACCCTTATCCCACGATAGGTAAAGAGTTTCATAGTACATCACCTCCTAGTTTTCTTTCTTGTTGTCTAGAGGTTTGTTTTCCTTAAGAGGTGCCCCTCCATTCTTTTTCTTGATTTTAGAAGCAAAGAGCTTGTAAATATCATTGCGGTTAACGTGCGTATGGGTGATCACAATATCTTCTAGTTCAACTTCTTCTCGATATTTAATCCCCAAGTCTTCGATTTCAGACTGCGCCATATCAGCAATGGTGAAAAAGAGAGTTTCATGCTGGATGGAAGAATGAATCGCCACCACAATCCCACGGATTTCTCCAGTGTTAACTTGGACAAATGAGCCATCAGGGTTGCGTTGGGTACGGTCTTCTTCAAAGATGATATCTGGCCCTTCAATCCCACGAAAAGATAGTTTTCCAAGGACTTCAGGTACGTTGAGACCATCTGTAATGACACGATAGGTCTTGTCCGCAATTTGTAGTTTTTCTCCGTAGTTTAATCCGATTTTAGCCATATGTATTTCTCCTTTACTTTCTTATTTTTTTAGGACCAATTTTTCCGCAAAGACATTGAGGGCAGGAGCAACTGAGTTGCCGTTTAGAGCTGTATCTGAGAGAAAAATCGGGTTGATAGCTTCTACGAGAGCATCTTCTGGGAAGACCGTTGTAGAAGCAGGTGTGATAACGTGGAAGGCCCCATGTTTCTCACTATTAAGGATATGACGTTGGTATTTACCTTCTTTTCCAAAGATAAAGCGAGGGGCATTCCCTAATTTTTCGTAGTAAGCAGGACCGATAAAATCTGGTTTCATAACAAGTGTTTCTGGAATCATAGGATTTTCCTTTCTGAATTAGAGCAAAAGAAAAAGAGTTAAGCTAATTGCTTCACTCTTGAATAATAGTGGGTAAATAGTTTACGTTTAAACTGTCGACTATAGAACTGAATATCACCGCTAGGATAGCTGTTCTTACGAGCTTCTTGGACTAAATGATCGAGGTCAAGAAGAGCTTGTGCATAGAGTTTAGCTTGTAGTTTAGGTGAGTAGCTAAACATACCATAGGTGAATGCATAGTTATCATAGAGGCGTTTACATTGTAATGCGAAAAAAGTTAGTCATAGTTTCTCCTTTATTGTAAGCGTAAAAAAGCTACTAAGATATAAAGAAGACTTAGTAGCTTGAGAGTAAGTCCATCTCAAAAGATAGACAGCAGTAAAGAAAAGTTATTTGGTTGGAAAGATCCCTCTTTCCACGGTGGCAACGTTTAGCAAGGTGCTTTGCGTTAATTACCATCGCTTGCCCGGCCAATCTCTTTAGGTAGTCCTTATCATACCCTAGGGATTCTCTTACGCAATCTTGCGCAACCAGTTCACTTTACTATTCGGCAAAAGCGATAAACGTCCGAAATGCGTGGAAGCCCACAAAATATTTGTTTTAACTCTTCACTTCAACCATGAATGGACTTGACTTTACTTATCAAAACAATTACAATAAAGGTACGAAGTTTAGTGTAGTTTGATAGTCAGTCCTCTGGTTGTCAGACGCACTTTTTATTTAATTTTCAATGATCGTGATGCTAAAAGTTAGCATTATTATTTTTAAAACTGATATAACTATCAGCTATATTTACATTATATAACTAACAGTTATATCCGTCAAGAGGTTTTTGAAAAAATTTTAAAAATTTTTAGAGGCTTAAATATGGAATTTTCGGAACGCTTAAAAGAACTAAGAAAAAAGGCAAACTTTACTCAAGTTGAAGTAGCTGAAAAACTAGGAATTTCGCAACCTGCTTACGCTTCTTGGGAACGTGGAGCAAAAAAACCAACCCAAGAAAATCTAGTCAAGATTGCACAAATCTTAAATGTGTCAGTTGATTATTTAGTTGGGAATTTTTCTGAAGAAAATATGAATAATAAGTTAGAGGATATTGAAATTCTTTTCCGTAAAAATTCAGAAGGCTTAAGCGATGTAGAGAAGTCTGTCTTCAGACAAGAGTTAATTGCCTTTATGGAGGAACGGAAAAAACTCTTTGAAAAGGACAACTGAATACAATGAGACTGAAAGAATTGAGAAAAGCAAAAGGAATTACAGGAGCACAACTGGCAAAAGACTCAGTGTCTCTGAGAGAAGTATCATTAGATGGGAAAAAAGGTTCGGGGAATGCTAGCTTTAAGTTCGTGGTGAATATATTACAACTGTCAAGTATTGAGATAGATAAATTAAAGTAGAAAAGGTAGTGAAGGTCAAGATGAAAGAAATAAAGTTTGTTTTCCTAATTGGTAATGGGTTTGATATTCAACTTCTCAATCAAATAGGTATGTCATCTACTACATCTTATCAGGATTTTTATAATTTTATTAAATGGAAATATCCTAAAGAAATTAAAGATAACATAATAGTAAATAAGATGAAAGTGGATAGGGAGTCTGGTAATGGTAATTGGTCAGATTTTGAAAATTCAATTAAAAACCTATTGAGAGATGAATATGAGGCTAACTCACCAAATTTTGATGAGAATAAATACATAGATGCTTTATCCCAGCTCCAAAATTATTTTTCAGACTTTCTAAATACTATTATTACTACTGATGTTTTAAAGTATGTTGATGATTTAGGTGATGTAATTGATGCGTATGATAACAAGAATATTAAAATAAGCCTCCCCCTAAATACACTGAGATCATTCCTCTATGATTTGAAGCCTGATGAAAGAAGATTGTTAAAAATAGCAGAGAAGATTGAAGATCATATAATCGTTGACTACACCTTTTTTAATTTTAACTATACTCCTCTATTAGATAATTATATTACCTTAGATAAAGATAATTTTGATCCCCACGTTCATAAGCGTTCTGATAATAATTTCCATTTTCAATTTGCAAAAAATGGTTCTAGAAAAGACTATTATACAAAAATAAGGACTCGTATTTTTCATCCTCATGGTTTTCAACATACACCAAGATCAATGCTATTTGGCTTTGACAATCCTAAACAGGTAATCACTGATTACAAGGATGATTTATATACAAACTCAAAAGTAAAAAAATATGTTAAATATTTTTTAAAACCTTATTGGGCAGAAAATAAAGTTAAATATGGAAGTTACTTGGAAGAAGCGGATTTATTTGTAGTTTTCGGACATTCAATCGGTGAAAGTGACAGATATTGGTGGAATGAGATTTATAAAAGGTTAGAACAGGGGACAGCGAATTTAATTATATATAACTATACTAGGTATGATGATGAAGATAGCAAGAACAATGTAAAGAATAATTTTATTTCTTCAGCAGGAGTATCTTTAGAAGAAATCGATATTGAAGTTTTAAAAAGGATATTTGTTATTAATTTTGATAGCGAAAAACAAAGATTTGCCTTCACTGTTGATAAGAAAAAAATGAATAGATTTTAATGGAATCTACTGCATTATGATTTTAAAATAATTTAAGAGTAGACATTCGTCTACTTTTTTTATACAATAAATTTAACCATTTTGGTTAAATTTTGTATTTCCGTAGAAAAAAGGAGGTACAAGTTGGAAGATTTGTATGTAGGTACTCAACAAAGAGCCAAACAACTACTGTATCAGCTGATGAAGAATCGGGATATTCCATTATTGAAATACACTTTTCGCTTCTTCTTTAACTTTTATGTAGAAGAAAATGAAATTTTAGTGCTCCCCCACCACTTTTCAGGTCGAAAAATTGAGGGATTGACAGTCATTGATGAATTGGGTGTTAGTATTTCTTATGAAGAAGAAAATCCAATCACGAAGCAAAATTTCACGCTTTGTCATGAATTGGGGCATTTCCTCTTACAACACGAAGGTGGCTATTTCGCAGAGTCAGTAGACAATCAGGATAGTCAGATTGAACGTGAAGCTAATATCTTTTCAGCATTTATCCTTATGCCAGATATTGTTCTTCTTTCAAAAATCTATTATGCTTGCCATTCTTTTGAGGAAGTCCAGGTCTCATTAGGAGTGTCTAAAGAGGCACTTATCTATCGTCTAGTTGATTTGCTGAGGGAATATCATCTTGGATTGGAAGCGAAAATTAGAAGAGCAGTCAACGAGTACATTGATGGTCAAAATGCCACTATTCATCATTGTTTTCATAAAATAAAAGATCAGATTGCGTATGACTTTAATCAGTACCAACCCTCCCCTGCCGATGCAGTTATTCAAAAGTTGAGCAAGAGTAGTTTTGTAACCAGTGAGGAAGTATCTGAGCTATTAAATCAAGATTTGTGGTCAGAGATTACAGAAAAGGCAGAGTATGTCAAGGTTTGGTTACTGTACAACAAAGGAAAAAGTATTGCCTATGCTTGGGATAAGAACAAGATATCTGATGAACAAGCAAAAAAAAAAGCAGAGTTTAAATTATTATTAATGTGAGGTGAGAGTATGTATCAGCCAGAGAAGTTAAAAGCAAGGCGAAAAGAATTGAAAATGACACAACTTGATTTAGCTAATAAGCTAGGGATTTCAATTCCAGCAGTATCGAACTGGGAACGTGGTGTAAAAGAACCGTCTGTTGAAAAGGTTGCATTGCTAGAGAAATTATTGAATGTTCCGAAAGGTTATTTCACTGAGATTGATATTGTCCGTTACTACAATACCCTATCTCCTGAAAACAAAGAAAAGGCAACCCACTACGTCAGAGCTTTAGCAGAGAGTGAGCAGAGAAAAATTGTTTCCTTCGCAGAAAAGCGAATTGCCTACCGTGTTTACGAAGAAATGTCAGCTGGTATTGGATCTGCAATCTATGATGATAAAAATTATGATACAGTCTATTTCACTGAGGAATTAGCTCATGACTTTGCTTCCTGGGTATCTGGTGACTCTATGGAACCTAAGTATGAGAATGGTTCGGTGGCCCTAATTCGAGAAACAGGTTTTGATTATGATGGAGCTGTCTATGCAGTTGTTTGGAATGGCAAGACCTATATCAAACGAGTGTATCGTGAAGAAGAAGGTTTACGCCTAGTTTCGATTAATCCCAAATATAAGGATATCTTTATCTCCTATGATGAAGATCCACGAGTAGTGGGTATCATTGTTGGGAATTTTATACCATTGGAAGAAGGAAGAAATGGATAGAAGAAATCTATACGCAGGTGATTTACAAATAGACTACTTTTCTGAGAGCTACTCACATTTTGAGGAGGATTTTCAAAGGTACTCTAATATGAGGGTTCCACTAACATTCTTGACTGATGATATTCTTCGAACGATGGCATTATGTCACACTAACTATTTCAAACTAAATCAAGAAAATGCTAAAGATGGAAGAAATCATTATTTTGTTTTTAAAGTAAAGCAAAAGCAAGAAATGAAAAATATAAGGATATTTGAGTATAGCCACCATTCGCTAAACTTAGAAGGGAAATAAAAAGTATGACGAGATTCAGTACTTTTAATATAGATTTTGATAGAATCGTGAACTCTTCTAGTCATCAAAGATAATTTTACAATTTTATGAGATGAAAAATTATTATTATTTGATATAATATTTCTACGGTGCATTGAATAAGTTCGATATAAGGAGTTTTTTTATGGGAGTTTCATATAAGAGGTTATGGAAGTTATTGATTGATAAGGATATGAAAAATAAAGAATTGATGGAAAGAGCACATATTAGTTCTAGCACTTATTATAAATTAAAACATAACGAAAATGTTACTACTGATATTTTAGTAAGAATATGTAAAACACTAGATTGTGAATTTTCAGATATTATGTGTATTGAAAAGGAGCCTAAAAAATGAGTTTAAAAGTAATAGATTTATTTAGTGGTGCTGGAGGTTTGAGTGAAGGTTTCCGTCTGGCAGGATTTGAAATAATTGGAGGAGTTGATTTTAACAAAGATGCAGTTGCTACATTCAACGAAAATTTTAAAACTGCAAGAGGAGTTTGTGCAGATTTATTAGACATCAGTGAAGATGAAATAAAACTTAAATTTAAAGATTTCCTGAAAGCAGATATTATTATTGGTGGCCCCCCATGTCAAGGGTTCTCATCAGCAAATAGATATGCGCGAGAAGAAGATGATGAACGAAATAGACTATTTTTTGAGTTTGTAAAATTTGTTGATTTGATTCATCCGAAAGCCATAGTTATTGAAAATGTTCGAGGAATTATTACGTCTAATAATGGTATGGCAAAAAAAAGAATTTATGAAATTTTTGAGGAAAGAGGCTATAATGTAACTCATAAAATAATGGATGCTTCGGAGTATGGAGTACCTCAAAAGAGACTTCGTAATTTTTTTGTCATCACTAGGGGATTTGAATTTGACTTTAATAAAGTCAAAAAGTGTGCTGGAGAAACAGTAAAAGATTCCATTAGCGAACTATATGATTTTGAATATAATAATGATGGTTCACCAATAAAATTAGTAACAAAACCTAAAACAAAATACCAAAAATATCTTAGAAGTAAATCTAATTTAGTGATGAATCACGAGGTACGTTATCCAGCTGAAATTGTACAAAAAAGAATTGCAACAGTACCACAGGGGGGGAATTGGAGAGATATTCCTACTGAGATGTTTGCAACTTCTCGAAGTAATCGTCATTCATCAGCATATAAAAGATTAAATGAAGCTGATTTTTCAGTAACTATTGACACAGGTAATTCGCATAGTAATTATTTCCATCCATTATATAACCGAATTCCAACAGTAAGAGAAGCTGCTAGACTACAGTCTTTTAATGATGATTTTATATTCACAGGTGGAAGAACTGCACAATATAGACAAGTTGGTAATGCTGTTCCCCCACTGTTATCAAAAGCAATTGCTGAAAGGGTAAAGTATTATATTGAAGATGAAAAGTAAAAAGATTATAGACTTATTTTGCGGGGCTGGTGGGTTAAGTCTGGGGTTTGAAAAAGCTGGTTTTGAAATAGAATTTGCTATAGATATGTGGGAAGATGCGATTAATACGTACAATCATAACCATGCTAATAAGGTTGCTAAATGCCAAGATATCCATGAATTAACAGATGAATTTTTAAAATCTTTAAAAGGAAAGATAGTTGGAGTCATTGGAGGTCCCCCATGTCAAGGGTACAGTACAGTAGGTACACGTGATGTAAATGATCCAAGAAATCATCTTTATTTAGAGTACTGCCGAGTTGTAGAAAATGTAGATCCGGATTTCTTTGTGATTGAAAATGTCAGAGGATTATTGACTTTAGGAAAGGGGGCCTTTAAGGACGATATTATTAATAGGTTTTCAAAACTTGGATATAATGTAAACTACAAGTTAGTTAATGCCTCTGATTATGGGGTTCCTCAAAATCGATATAGGGTATTTTTTGTGGGTGTAAAAAATAGAGACTTTATTTTTCCAAAAGTTTTTGATTACAGAGTTTCGTCAAGCGATGCGCTATCTGACTTACCTTCATTAGAAAGTTTGGATTTATTTTCAGGATATTATTTAACAGAACCACAAAACAAGTATCAGGAAATGATGCGACAGTCTTCGGATGAGATACTTAACCATGAGCCTACCAAGCATACAGATCAAACTAAAAAAATTATTAGCATGATTCCTGACGGTGGGAAAATTTCTGACTTACCTGAAGAGTATTGGAATGTTCGAAAGTATAATAAGGCATTTCAGAGAATGAATAGCAAATTACCATCCAATACGATTGATACAGGACATAGAAATTATTTTCATTATTCAGAAAATAGAGTACCTTCAGTTCGAGAGAGTGCCAGAATTCAATCATTTCCTGATGATTTCGAATTTATAGGATCTAAAACAAGCCAGTACAAACAAGTTGGTAATGCAGTGCCTCCGTTACTAGCCAGAGTCATAGCAGAAGAAATTATAAAACTTATTTAGGAAAAAAACTGAGAAAAAGGCGAATTTTTCTCAGTTTTTTTATATAATGATATCAAGTAATACATCAAGTAGGAGAGAATAATATGATGGAATATTCTGGAATATCTAATCCTGGGTGGACATTTACAAAAGAAAGAATGTTTCACATTGCTGAAATGTTTAAATTTATCGAAGAGAAGAATCCTAATGAAGAGTTTAATTATAAAAAGTTTCAGCAGGAATCAGAAAAAGCTTCTGAATTGCTCGATGATAGTAAAATCAGGATGTTCTTTCCATGGTTTACGAGATTTGGACTCTTTTATTGTACTAAAACGGTAAAAGTATATGGTGATTTGTGTACCAATCTTGGTAAGGAGTTTGGTAAATTTGTTTTATTTTATGTTGAAGTTAATAAAAAAATTGAAGAGTATAACGATGAACAAATAGAAGCTGTTGGTAATATGTACAGAGCGTTTATGTTTGAATTTTTCAAGAACGTCTGTAAAAGTGATAGAAAAGAAATTTATGTTGAATTAAAAAAATGGGTTGGAGAATTCAATGGCTTATCTAAAGAGGAATTTTTTTTATTAACAACAAAACTAAAATACCAATATTCTGATGAGTGGTTTAGAGAACAAATTAGAAAATATCGAAACCAAGAGCTTTCTTCTGATATAGTGCCTGATAAAGATATAAATGCTTTTAGATATATAGTACCATTTTGTGTTGAAGCTGGTATTGTTAGATGGAGCAAAAAAGATAATCTAATAACACCTGCCCGTGATATTAATTTTGAAGGAGAATTTGAAGATGGTAATTGATTTGGCTAGTGCATCTGAAGAATTATATAAAGCATTTGGCAAGAATCCAGTTATTCCGAATAATCTACAAAAGAAAGATATTAATTTAGGTGATTTAGATAAAGAACATAGGCAAATTATCTATTTTGGAGCACCTGGTACAGGAAAATCATTTCAATTAAATGAAGATAGTAAGAAATTTAATTCGTCAAATGTTGAGCGTGTGACTTTCCATAGAAGCATGACCTATGGACAATTTATTGGTGTATTTAAGCCATTTCCCAATCAAGATTCTATTACATATAAGTATGTGCCGGGCTTCTTAATGAGTCAGTTAATTAAGGCACTTCTAAACCCTAATGGAGCATACTTGCTTATAATTGAGGAAATAAATCGGGCAGATGTTTCCTCTGTTTTTGGTGATTTTTTTCAGTTACTTGATAGGAATTCTAAAAATCGTAGTATATATCCGATTTCTATTTCCTACGATTTTAAATATTATTTGAATAATGAGTTGAAAAATGATTTAAGTAATATTTCAGATAATCAAATATCGGAATTAAAAAAAGATTTGCAAAGCGGACTGTATTTGCCCTCAAACTTATTTATTTGGGCTACAATGAATAGTGCCGATCAGGGTGTTATTTCCATGGATACTGCATTCAAAAGACGTTGGGAACAAAAGTATTTTGGAATTAATGATCTATATGAGAGTAATAGATCTGATTTTGATATGTTTTATAAAATTAAGAATGGAAGTAATGGAAGTATTTCTTGGAATGATTTACGTCAACAAATCAATGCTAAGCTCATTATATTGAAGGTCCCAGAAGATAAGTTATTAGGTCCGTATTTTATTTCAAAAAGAATTTTGGAGTCTGACGAACAGATTGTTACCGAATCTTTTGAATCAAAAGTTATAATGTATCTATTTGATGATGTTGTGAGACATAATAGACAGGACTTTTTTAATATTGAGGAAGAGAGAATGATATACTCTGAGATTATCAAAGATTTTCAAGAAAAAGGAATCTCAGTGTTTAACATATGATTGATAGATGCTTTTATATTTAAAAGAAGAAGAGACATACACAAAAGAAGATTTAGAGAAAAAATTGGATTTAGTTTCAATTATAAATAAGGAAAAGTTCTTGAATCAAGCTTTAACTTCTAGAGTTCTCATACCTATATTTGAAAAGAGTAAAGGTATTATGGAAGAAGCTAGATTTGAAATCCAGAAATATAAAATTAATTTTGTTGGAATTCTTAAATTCGAGTCAGTATTTATTATTGTTTATCCAAAGTATATTAGGAGTATAGAATCTGATATAAATAATTCAAATTTCAAATTCAAAGAAATCATTAAAGTGATTGATAAATTTAATTCAGTGAATATATTTGAAACTGATAAATTATTTCGTCAAGAAGAAAGTTTTTTTGACTTACAGTTGAAAATATGGAAAGATTTTATTTTTAACGGAATATACTCAAATGAAATTGAAACAATTGAACTAAATGGGGAAGGAGAGTTTAGCTGGGAGGAAACTATATCTGGAGTTTTACCCTACTTGAATAATGGTTTACCAGTTTATCTTGACAGTTACACAAAGAAACGAGAAAATGAATTAAATAACTTGGCCCGACAAATTCATATAGCTATTCTTTCTGAGATACAAGAAAATTTTGGGTTAATATCAGATATTGTTGGTCTAAAAAGACGCTTTTTTGAAACTAATGGTTTAGAAAATCTAGGCGATGTTGACTATTTAGTGAGAGCCATTGAAAATGAGCTTAGGATACAAAATATTACACTCAAGCAAAATACTTTGAAAGACATGATTCAATATTTGGAACTTCAAAAAAAGAAATCAACAAATTCAATGCTATACCTTTATGGAACAACTTCATTTAATATGGTGTGGGAAGATATATGCAAGAAGGTTTATAAGGATCATCTTAACGAAGAAATATCTAGCTTTCCTACTTTGAAAATACAGGGTGTTATTACAAATGGCGATGGTAGTTATAGTGAAGTAAACTATACTAATAGAGATAAAATAAAGGATATTGTTGATAAACCAATTTGGAGCAAATTGACAGAAAATCATTTGCAAGTACAAGCAAGTAAAGGTTCATTATTAGATGTTCTTCATTTGAATTTGAAAAATCAGTCTATTGATATCTATGATGGAAAATACTATGATATAGAATTTGCTGAGAATGGAATTAAAGGTCAGCCGGGTGTAGAAGATGTAATAAAGCAATATTTTTATCAATTAGCCTATAAAAAATTAGCACAATTAAATGATCTATCCTTTAAGAATACATTTGTTATACCAATGGACGATTTTGTAGAAGATAAAGGGCATGGAGTTGAGTTATATAAGGCTAAGATATCATATTTATCTGATCTTCTTCTCGAAGATATCGTTGTAATAGGTCGTGATTGTTCAACATTTTACAAGCAATATTTAAATAATAACTAAGGAATTTGAAGATAGTAATATATTAATAAAATAGTGAACATTATAGTTAAATCAATACAAAACGAACAAGATTGTGAGCGAGATTTCGTAGACTAACTTGTTCGTTTTGTATATAATTGATTTTTTTACATGTATTTTTCAACTTTAGATTTTTAGTAATTTTAGTTTAAATAAAGATAATCATTAAGAGATAATGTATTTGATAAAACGAAAAAATATTGAAAGGAAGTATAAATTTGAAATACTGATTTTGAATGCCTTCTCTAGTAAAGTTCATCTTTGCTAGGTTCAATAATATCAGTGTAAAAATTTTCAACTTGAGATATCAAGTAAGATTTTGAAGTATTAGGTGTTCTCATTAACAGTTCGTTGAATGAGTTAAGTGATTTCAAGTCATCTAGAGTAATATTGAATACCTTTGCTTTACATAGAGCCATAATTTCTTTTCCAAAACTATCAACTTCTTCAGTATTTTGTCCTTCAAAAATATTCTTTTGAATTAGTATTTCAAAGTTTTTGATGAAATCATAGAGATTTTCGTATTGTTCTTCTAAATTTAGCATTGTGTTTCCTTTCTAATTCTGTGTGTATTGTTGAATAGATTGCTAACAAGTATCATGTCTTATAGTACTTTTATCTTGAAAGTAAAGAATAATTTTTTTCTCAATAGAAATCCAGTAATATGCCTCATCCAACGATTGTGTTCCTTTAGTTGAACAAGAAGTATAGTAGAACTAACTAGAAATATTTCTCATATTTTATGTATCTTCCTTCTCCTTAATATTTTACCTAACAAGCATTGCAGAACTAATACAAAGAGTCTATTTATAGTAGGGAAACTTCTTTCCAAAAGATGACTATTTTTTGGAAGGTTAAATTTATTATTACCGTATCATTTGAATTGATTCGAATAATTAAGTAGTTTGATATATGTGGGTATATCTTTGGTTTTAACACATTCTAAGTATTGAATGCTATCTGTTTTGAAAGAAAAAAGTAGGAATAAATCATTATATTCTGTTAATAAATAAGTATCAAATTCTGTGTTTTTTTCTCTATATTTCAAAAGTTCAAGAAAAAATTTTTCTAGTTCTTTAGAGATTGTTTCAATCGGACTGATTATTTCTATACCTTGGCTTAAAGATAATTTATAAGGAAAAAACAGTAATATATTTTTGTTAGTCTCCACTGTTGTTAGTACGTTCAATATATCTGCCGTATCATCTATTGATCTTAACTTGTTATGTTTTTTACGAAACATTAGCAGTTCTTCAAGAGATAACTCTTTAAATATATTGTGGATTTGACCAACACGAAATTCCTTACCTGTTTTTCTGGGTCGACCGTATGCTATTACACCTTCACAAGGAACAGACACACTCGGACTTGCTAATCTAAGTCCTCTTAAATAAGTAGTTGCTGCTAGTAACTTGAAGTCAATAGTATAAGAAGGGGATATAGCATCTGGTTCGGAATTATTTTCACTAATAGGTTTTTCATACCTCTGGAAATTTGATTTCTTTTGAAAATAGGGAGATTGATTAAGATATTCTAGTAAGAATAACTCGTAATTTGAGTCATGTTCGTTAGCAATAAATTTATTTAATAAGATTGTTGCGGGTAGAATTTGAGCTTTGATAGGATTGTTTGTCATAGTTGACCTCCACTTCCTCCTATTATATACTATATTTTAAAGAATACTATTGATAACTTTATTTTCCTTATTAGATTGAACGATTAAAAGTTATTTAAAAAGCAGAGTAAACAATTATTGTTTTAGAGATCATCTAACTTTATATAAAATTCAATTTTATAAAACCAGATCTTACGATTTGTGGCAAATTTAATTTAATATTTTGCCTCAAATTAGCCACACTTTTTATAGAATCAAGAGGAATAATGAAGTTCTCTTCTTATTAATATGGTTGTTTAAAATCTTAAATATAGCGTTTTACGGTGTAATGGGAAGTATGGCAAATAAATCATCTATGTTCAGCAAACAAAGCTTAATTAGCTTATTAAAACAAGGTCCTTTCTGGGTCTTGTTTTTTTGTACCAAAATAAATAGTTAGTATCTGCCAATTAATCTATGATTGAGAGTAAACAAATTTTAAAGAGTGGATATGGCTTTGGTTGATAGATTCTATTTCCTAACTTTTTAAGATATGCTATAATATGAATATGTTTGATAATTATATTGTACCTGTATTTTTTGGTGGTGGAGCTCTTGCTCTACTAGGTTTAGTGTTATTTGGTTGGGCCTTGCCTTCATTTTTGAAGGGTAAGTGGTCTTATTTGATTTCTTTGCTAGGTTTAGGTTTGGTTGCTTTTGCCTATTTTGATGCGGCGATTGTTATCACTTATAAAATTTGGCTTGGATTGCTAGGTGTTATCATGATTGGTTGGGGACTTCCTTTCAACAATCGCAAGGGACGCCGTGCGATGACTATTTTCTGGGCTGTCATGGCAATCGTTGTAGGTATTGCTGCTATTGCATTCACTATTGCTTATGGTGTTATTAACCGCCACTAACATGAATCTGTAAAACATGCTATAATAATGGCATGTTTTATTTTATGACCCTATCATTTATTATCATGCCTGCCTTGGGCTGCTTCTTAATAGGCTTGGCTTTTGCTAAACCAGATCGTTGGGACTTTTCTTGGATTTTATCCTTAATTGGTTTGGTGGCCTTTATTTCTTCTTTTTGGCATATAGCACGCGTAGATTTATGGTTTATGCTAAGTTATAGTGTTGGTCCTTTTTTGATGGGATTTGGTTTCTCCTGGGATCTAAGTAAGAAACGCCGTAGGCAGTTATTATTATTAGGGGCATTTTTCCTTATCTTTTTTGTGATTCTGTACTATCTTATTGTGCGAATCCTGAATACAGCTGTTGTCTAAAGGGGGGCTGTTGTGATGTTGCTAGATTTAGAAGAGAAGACACGTGTGCTTGTAGAAGATATTGTTGAACGTTCCGCTATTGGGCGAGGAGCTATCTTTGTTTTGGGGTTATCTTCCAGTGAGGTTGCTGGTGGGACTATCGGAAAAGCCTCTAGCCGTGAAATTGGTCAACGAATTGTGAAAACTATTCTTGAGGTTTTGGAAGCTAAAGGGATTTACTTGGCTGTTCAGGGCTGTGAACATTTGAATCGTGCTTTGGTTGTTGAGCGTGAGCTTGCCATGGCTAAAGATTTGGAAATTGTGAATGTTCTTCCAACCTTGCACGCTGGGGGAAGTGGTCAGCTGGCTGCTTTCGACTATATGAAGGATCCTGTTGAGGTGGAGGAAATTGTCGCTCAGGCTGGTATTGATATTGGGGATACATCTATTGGTATGCATGTGAAGAGGGTCCAAGTTCCTCTTCGTCCTATTACTCCAGAATTAGGTGGTGCTCATGTGACTGCTTTGGCGAGTCGTCCTAAATTAATTGGTGGAGCTCGTGCAGAGTATCTAGCAGATCCTATCCGTAAAAACTAAAAAGTATCGGACAAGAATGTCCGATACTTTTTCTGTTAGCTGGGCTTTTCGTTTTAATGATGGCGCTTGGCATAATCAACAAATTTGAATTTTTCAAGTTTGTGGCGACTTTCCGTAAATTGGAACTGTTTTCCATTGTTTAAATAAACTTTTGAACGGACACAGACAACGTGCTGGTCCTTACCTAGGTCGATAAGAATCTTATCCTGATCGGTAGCATTATCGATAGTGATTTCTTTAAAGGCGTGGGAAATGCTAAGGTTGAGCAGATTCTCAATGTAGTCGTAAATAGAGTATTCAGCAATGCTACGGTTTAGTTGAGGAACAAGGCTTGCATCTAGGTAATCAATATCTATAACAGAGGCACAGCTATCAACGACTCTTTGACGAACAACACGCCAAACCTGTCGGCTATTAGAAAAACCAGTTCTTTCTGAGAGTTTTGAATCAACAATGATTTTATCCAGAGAAATAACGTTGGTTTGCGAATTAAGGCCTTGTTGTTCTATTAGCTCCTGGTAACTAGTGAGGTCAGACACAGGAAAGTTGATTTGTTCCTGGTTAATAACCTGAGAGCCAGAGCCATGAATCTTTTTGACCAATCCTTCTTCAACGAGTAAGGTTAATGCTTTTCGTATAGTGTCTCGACTAACCTGGTAAGATTGAACCAGTTCTTGCTCGGTGGGGAGAAAGTCTCCCACTTGATACTTTTGCTCATGGATAGCTTTTTCTAAATCCTTATAAATAATCTGATATTTTTTCATCTTTCTCCTCATTTGTAGGTAAAAAAACATACAACCGATGTTTTTTTACAAAAATATGTTAAAAAAACACCAGAACACTTACAGACAAATTTGCAATCGTTTACAATCAGTTTATCAAGTCAATCAGATATTGTCAAAAAAGAAAAGGAGATTCAAATGGGTAAATTTGAACAAGAAGCCAAAGATCTGCTTGCTGCAATCGGTGGTAAAGAAAATGTGACTGCTGTTACTCACTGTGCGACGCGTATGCGTTTCGTTCTTGGTGATGACAAGAAGGCAGATGTGAAAACAATCGAAGCCATTCTTGCTGTTAAGGGGACTTTCACCAATGCAGGTCAATTTCAAGTTATCATTGGTAATGCTGTACCAATCTTTTATAACGATTTCACTGCCGTATCAGGGATTGAAGGTGTTTCTAAAGAAGCTGCTAAATCAGCTGCTAAGAGCAACCAAAATCCAGTTCAGCGTGTTATGACAACCTTAGCGGAGATCTTTACGCCTATTATTCCAGCTTTGATTGTTGGGGGGCTTCTTCTTGGTCTGCAAAATGTCTTGGGTAGTATCCAATTCAGTAATCTAGGTGGTAAAACAATTGTTGAGGTCTCGAAATTCTGGGAAGGTGTTAATGAAATTGTTTCAGTCATCAGTGGTGCTATCTTTGGTTTCTTGCCAGTAGGTATCACATGGTCTGTCTCTCGTAAGATGGGGACAAGTCAAATTCTTGGTATTGTACTTGGGATTTGCTTGGTTCATCCTAGCTTGCTTAGTGCCTATGAATATGCGGCTCACAAGGCTGCAGGAGATATTCCACACTTTATCCTTGGTTTTGAAAAAGTTGGTTACCAAGGACAAGTTATTCCTGCCCTCTTGGCTGGTTTAACACTTGCTTACCTTGAAATTTTCTGGCGTAAATACATTCCAGAAGTTATCTCAATGATTTTTGTACCACTCTTGTCATTGGTTCCAGCAGTTATCCTTTCTTACGCTGTTCTTGGTCCAATTGGTTGGTGGCTTGGAGGCCTTATCTCAGGTGTGGTATTGGCCGGTTTGACTGGTCCTGTTAAATGGCTCTTCGGTGCAATCTTTGGTGCCATCTATGCACCATTTGTTATCACTGGTCTTCACCATATGACTAATGCGATTGACCTTGAGTTGGTGCGTACTGCTGGTGGTACTGGTTTATGGCCAATGATTGCTCTCTCTAACATTGCACAGGGTTCAGCAGTATTTGCTTACTACTTTATTAAACGTCACGATGAACGTGAAGCACAAATTTCACTTCCGGCAACTATTTCAGCTTATCTTGGTGTTACTGAACCAGCACTTTTTGGTGTTAACGTTAAGTATGTCTATCCATTAGTAGCAGGTATGTCTGCGTCTGCCTTGTCAGGCTTGCTTTCAGCGGTTTTTGGAGTTCAAGCAAACTCTATTGGTATCGGTGGTCTTCCAGCAATCCTCTCAATTAAACCTCAATATTGGGCAATCTTTGCGATTATCATGATTGTCGATATTGTAGTTGCTATGGTATTGACATTCCTCTTCCACAAAACTGGATTTTTAACGAAAACAGAGGAAGATGGGCACGCACAAGAAGCTCTTAAAGAAGCTTCAGAAGGTTTGGTACAACCAACGGTTCTTGTTGAATCAGCAGAGGTTGTTAGTCCACTTGCTGGCCAAGTTAAACCACTTAGCCAAGCCACAGACCCAGTCTTTTCATCAGGTGTAATGGGACAAGGTGTTGTCATCGAACCAAGTCAAGGCGAATTGGTTTCACCAGTGAATGGTACAGTGACAGTACTCTTCCCAACTAAGCACGCCGTAGGTATCGTTTCTGAAGAAGGTGTTGAAATGCTAATGCACATCGGTATGGATACGGTTAGTCTTGATGGGCAAGGTTTTGAAGCTCATGTTGTCCAAGGTGATAAAGTTGTTGTTGGTCAGCAATTGATTAGCTTTGATATGGATGTTATCAAAGAAGCTGGTCTAGTGACAGAAACACCTGTCATCGTGACCAATCAAGATGATTTCCAAGCAGATGTAGAAGGGGATCTTCCACGTGATATCAAACGTGGCGATGTTCTCATGATTGCTCATCGAACAAAATAAGTGAAGGGTGTGGAGACGTTACGGTCCGCCCTTTGATAAAAAAGAGGTTAAACAAATGGCATTAGATAAAACAAAGGTTGTTTACCAAATTTATCCAAAATCATATAAGGATACAACAGGGAATGGGATCGGTGATTTCAAAGGCATCATCGAAAAGATTCCTTATCTAGCAGAGTTGGGCGTGGATATGGTTTGGCTCAATCCTTTCTATCCAAGCCCACAACGTGACAATGGCTACGATATTTCAGACTACACAGCTGTCAACCCTGTCTTTGGGGATATGGCTGACTTTGAAGAAATGGTACGTGTCGGGAAAGAGCACAAGATTGACTTCATGCTAGACATGGTGCTTAACCATTGCTCAACGGAGCATGAGTGGTTCCAAAAAGCATTGGCTGGGGATAAGTATTACCAAGATTTCTTCTTCATTCAGGACCAACCAACCGATTGGTTATCTAAATTTGGTGGTTCTGCCTGGGCTCCTTTTGGAGATACAGGGAAATACTATCTTCACCTCTTTGATGAAACACAGGCAGACCTCAATTGGCGTAATCCCAATGTCCGTAAGGAGTTGTTTAAGGTGGTCAACTTCTGGCGGGACAAGGGCGTCAAAGGCTTCCGTTTCGATGTGATTAATTTGATTGGGAAAGATGAAGTCTTGGTGGATTGCCCTGAAAATGAAGGGAAACCAGCTTATACAGATAAACCTATTGTCCATGACTATCTTCACATGATGAATGAAGCGACTTTTGGCGCTGACGATAGTTTTATGACAGTTGGAGAGATGTCATCGACAACGATTGATAACTGTGTTCTCTATTCAGCACCGGAGCGCCACGAGTTGTCTATGGCCTTTAACTTCCATCATCTTAAAGTCGACTATGAAGATGGTCAAAAATGGACCATTACTCCATTTGATTTTGAAGAGCTCAAACGTCTCTATCATACATGGGGCAAGGAAATGAGTGAACGAGGTGGTTGGAGTGCCCTTTTCTGGAATAACCATGACCAGCCACGTGCTTTGAATCGCTTTGTGGATATCAAGAATTTCCGTAATGAAGGAGCGACCATGCTAGCAGCTAGCATCCATTTGTCACGTGGAACTCCATATATCTACATGGGCGAAGAAATCGGCATGATTGATCCAGACTATGATTCCATGGCAGACTATGTGGATGTGGAATCCATCAATGCCTACCAGATGCTTTTGGATCAAGGTAAGTCTCCTGAGGAAGCCTTTAAGATTATCCAAGCTAAGTCACGAGATAATTCGCGTACGCCCATGCAATGGGAGGCTTCTGAACATGCAGGTTTTTCAACAGGCACTCCATGGTTGAAAGTTGGTAAATCTTATAAAGACATCAACGTTGAAAATGAAATCGATGGACCAATCTTTAAATTCTATAAAGAATTGATTCGCTTGCGCAAAGAAATGCCTATCATTTCAGAAGGAAGCTATCAGCCAGCATTTGAGGATAGTCAACAAGTCTACGCCTTTGAACGCTACTTAGACGATCAAAAACTCTTGGTACTCAATCATTTCTACGGAAGTGAAGCTGAAGTGGAGATTCCAGCAGAATACCAAGTGGGGCGCGTGCTCTTGTCAAACTATGACGATGCAGAGCTTACTGAAAAGGTAAGCCTTAAGCCTTATCAAACCCTAGCAATCTTAGTAAAATAAGCCAAACTTTCCTCAGTAAATGCTTTTGCTGGGGAATTTTGTTATAATGAAAGCACTTTTAATGTTGATGGAGGAAGTGTAATGAAACGCTTACAAGATGATTTTTATGAATACGTCAATGGGAAATGGGCTGAGACAGCAGTCATTCCAGATGATAAACCTTCGACTGGTGGCTTTATGGACTTGGATCGAGATATCGAAAACTTGATGTTGGATATTACCGGGAAATGGCAACGGGGAGAAGAATTACCCGAAGATAGCATTCTGCAAAACTTTGTCAAATACCACAAGATGGTAGCTGATTTTGATGCGCGAGAAGCAGCTGGTGTGGCTCCAGTCATGCCCTTGATCAATGAAATCAAGGCTCTGTCTTCTTTTGAAGACTATACCAGCAAGTTGGGCACCTATGAACTAGCTGGCAAACCAAATCTCTTGCCATTTAGCGTGTCGCCAGACTTTAAGAATGCCCAAATGAATGTCTTGTGGGGAGAAGCACCGGCTCTCATCTTGCCAGATACGACCTATTATGAAGAAGGCAACGAAAAAGGCCCAGAATTACTGGCTATCTGGCGTCAAATGATGGAAAATCTCTTGGCAAAATTTGATTTCTCAGAGGAAGAAATCAAGGATATCTTGGATAAAGTGATTGCAGGGGACGCAGAATTGGCCAAATATGTCTTGTCAAACGAAGAAAAATCAGAGTACAACAAACTCTACCATCCCTATGAGTGGGCGGATTTCAAGGCCTTGGTCCCAGAATTGCCACTCGATGCCTTCTTTACAGAAGTGATCGGACAAACACCAGATAAAATCATCGTGCCAGAAGAGCGTTACTGGAAGGAATTCGCACCAACATTCTATTCAGCATCCAACTGGGAGACCCTTCATGCTGCATTGAAACTCGGAGCAGCTCTTTCTTGGACTCTATTCTTGACCGAAGAAATCCGTGTTTTGGCTGGTGAATATAGTCGTACGATTGCAGGTATTCCAGAACCTCGTCCAAAAGAAAAAGCAGCCTTATCAATAGCAGAAGTACCATATAGCCAAGCGCTTGGACTCTGGTATGCAGGTGAAAAATTCTCACCAGAAGCAAAAGCAGACGTGGAGCATAAAGTAGCGACCATGATTGAGGTCTACAAGGATCGTCTGGAAAAAGCAGATTGGCTCGCCCCTGAGACTCGTGAAAAAGCCATTGTCAAACTCAATGTCATCACACCTCATATCGGTTACCCTGAAAAGTTACCAGAAACTTATGCCAAGAAGGTTATCGACGAGAGCAAAACCTTGGTTGAAAATGCTCAGACTCTCTACGAAATTTCAATTGCTCATAGCTGGAGTAAGTGGAACCAACCAGTTGATCGGAGCGAGTGGCACATGCCAGCAAATATGGTCAATGCCTACTATGATCCGCAACAAAACCAAATCGTCTTCCCAGCAGCGATTTTGCAAGCACCTTTCTATGACCTTCATCAATCGTCATCAGCCAACTACGGCGGAATCGGTGCGGTCATTGCCCATGAAATCTCCCACGCCTTTGACACCAATGGTGCTTCCTTTGACGAGCACGGTAGCTTGAAAGACTGGTGGAAGCCAGAAGATTACGAAGCCTTTACCGCTCGCACGCAAAAGGTCATCGATCAGTTTGAAGGGCAAGACTCTTACGGTGCCAAGATTAACGGGAAATTGACCGTTTCTGAAAACGTGGCAGACCTAGGAGGCATCGCTGCAGCCCTTGAAGCCGCCAAGAAAGAAGCAGACTTCTCAGCAGAAGAATTTTTCACCAACTTTGCTCGCATCTGGCGCATGAAAGCTCGGACAGAGTACATGCAACTCCTCGCAAGTGTCGATGTCCACGCACCAGGAAAACTCCGTACCAATGTCCAATTGCCAAACTTTGACGAATTCTTTGAAACCTTTGATGTCAAAGAAGGAGACGGCATGTGGCGTGCCCCAGAAGATCGCGTGATTATTTGGTAATAATGATGAAATCTGTCCAAAAATGGACGGATTTCTTTATTTTTATCGTTGTAAGGGTTTACATAGCGACTAGAAAACGCTATAATATACTTGTGTTAAAGATTGTGAAGTTTTTAACAAGTATTCAAAGGAGTTTCATATGACTAAACAAACTAAAGATGTTCAAACAGTAATAGATGAATTGGCAACAAAAGGGGTTGAAGCCCTTGATGCTATGGCTAACTTTACGCAGGAGCAAGTGGACCATATTGTTCACCAAGCTGCGATTGCTGCTCTAGATAAACACATGTATTTGGCAAAATTGGCCGTTGATGAAACAGGGCGCGGTATTTACGAAGATAAAGCCATCAAGAACATGTATGCTTCTGAATACATTTGGAATAGTATTAAATATGACAAAACTGTAGGCGTTATTGCTGAAGATAAAGAACAAGGTTTGGTTTCTATCGCTGAGCCGGTTGGTGTTATCTGTGGGGTTACACCAACAACTAACCCAACTTCAACAACCATTTTCAAAGCCCTCATTGCTCTTAAGACACGTAACTCTATCATCTTTGCCTTCCACCCATCAGCTCAGCAATCATCTGCAGAGGCTGCTCGTATTGTTCGTGATGCAGCTATTGAAGCAGGTGCACCTAAGGACTGCATCCAGTGGATTGAAGAGCCATCTATCGAAGCAACTGGTCTTTTGATGAACCATCCTAAGATTGCCACAGTACTTGCGACTGGTGGACCTGGTATGGTTAAGGCTGCTTATTCAACTGGTAAACCAGCACTTGGTGTAGGAGCCGGAAACGTCCCATCTTATATCGCTGCTGATGCTAAGGTTAAACGTGCGGTCAACGATATCATCGTTTCAAAAACTTTTGATAATGGTATGATTTGTGCGTCTGAACAAGCAGCTATTGTTGATGCAGCTATTTATGACGAAGTTAAGGCTGAATTTGAAGCACATCAATGTGTCATCATTTCTAAAAAAGCTGATATTGCTAAATTGGAAAAAGTCGTTCTTAATGAAGCGCGTACAGCTGTAAATGGTGCTATTGTAGGTCACTCAGCTATTGAAATTGCTGAAAAAGCTGGCCTTAAAGTTCCTGCAGGTACAAAAATGCTTTTGGCAGAAATTCCAGATGCAACAATGGAACACCCACTTGCCTTGGAAAAATTGTCTCCAGTACTTGCTCTTATCAAATCTGATGGCGTTGAAGATGGATTCAAAAAAGCAGAAGGCATGCTCAATTTGGGCGGTCTTGGACACACTGCTGTTATTCACACTGAAAATGAAGAGCTCCAACTCCAATATGGTATCCGCATGAAAGCCTGCCGTGTCTTGGTTAATAGCCCATCAGCTGAAGGTGGTATCGGTAATATCTACAATAACATGATTCCATCATTGACTCTTGGTTGTGGTTCACACGGTCATAACTCAGTGTCACACAATGTTAGCTCATTTGATCTCTTGAATGTTAAAACATTGTCAAAGCGTCGCAATAACATGCAATGGTTTCGCGTCCCACCAAAAATCTTCTTCGAAAAAGATTCAATAACTTACTTGCGTCACATTGAAGCTGAGCGCGTGATGTTGGTTTGTGACCCTGGTATGGTTCAGTTTGGTTATGCAGACTTGGTTAAACGCCAATTGGAACTTAACCGCCACAGACCGGCAGTAGATGTTTTCTCAGATGTTGAGCCAAACCCATCTACTAATACCGTTTATAAAGGTTTGGAACGCTTTGTAGATTTCCAACCAGATGTAATCATCGCTCTTGGTGGTGGTTCTGCAATGGATGCTGCTAAGGCTATGTGGATGTTCTTTGAACACCCAGATGTAAGCTTCTTCGGTGCTAAACAAAAATTCTTGGATATCCGTAAACGTACTTACAAGATTCCTTACGCTCAGAAGACACAATTCATCTGTATCCCAACAACTTCAGGGACAGGTTCAGAAGTAACGTCATTTGCGGTTATCACTGATAGTGAAACTCATATCAAGTACCCATTGGCAGATTATGCTTTGACTCCGGACATTGCTATCGTTGACCCTGCTTTGGTTATGAGTGTACCTGCCAGCGTTACAGCAGATACAGGTATGGACGTTTTGACTCACGCCATTGAATCTTATGTATCAGTCATGGCTAGCGACTATACACGTGGGCTTTCACTTCAAGCGATTAAACTTGTTTTTGAAAATCTTGAACATTCTTACCGCTTTGGTGATGAAGAATCACGTGAAAAAATGCATAATGCGTCAACAATGGCTGGTATGGCCTTCGCCAATGCCTTCCTTGGTATCAACCACTCACTAGCTCATAAGGTTGGTCCTATGTTTGACATTCCACACGGACGTACTAATGCGATTTTGATGCCTCACGTTATCCGTTACAACGGTCGTGATCCTCAAAAACACGCTATGTTCCCTAAATATGACTACTTCCGTGCAGACAAAGATTACGCAGATATCGCTCGTTTCATGGGATGGGGTACTGACAAGCAATCAGATGCTGAATTGGTTGAAGTTTTGGCACAAAAAGTATACGAATTGGGTATTGCCGTTGGTATTGCCATGAACTGGAAGGGACAAGGTGTTACTAAGAAACTTCTTCAAGACACTGCCTATACTTTGGCCGAACATGCTTATGAAGACCAATGTACAACAGCTAATCCGAAAGAACCACTTATTTCAGAATTGAAAGAAATCATCGAAATTGCCTTTGATTATAAAGGATAAGCGATAGACTAAAGTAGCTCTATAGGGGCTACTTTTTTTGCTAGAAACCTTCTATATTAGAGTGTTTATCCAAATTAAAAATAAAGTACTTTCCCGAATAAGATAGAAAAACGCTTTAAGAATTGTTATAATAACCTTACAGCGAGATAAGGAGATTCCTATGACAAAAGAAGAAGGGCTTAGTTTGGGTGAAACAGCACATCCTCTCAAGTCTCGTGAATTGAGGCCACCAGTGGCTTCTGCAGCAGGAAATAGAGCGACTAATAAGTTTAAAGAGTTTAATGCTGATAGGATGGTGAGTGTTCAATTCAATCCTAGTCAACAAGTAAAAGAATCAAAGGAGCCAGTAACCGCAAAGAATATTGTGGGGATGGTATCAGGTGTGATTGCAGCGATACTCACCATACTTTTGATTGTTTGTCTCGTGATGGGATACCGTTATCGAGCTGCAAGCATTGAGGGCGATTGGACAAGCCCAACCTTTAGTGAGAAAATGTTAGCCACTCTGAAAGATACTGCTAATACTAAGAATAAAGTTAGTAATGCTTTACCACAAGGTCAAGATCTTATCACCGATATCAATACAGCAATGAGTATTACTGACAATAAGGCTCACTTAAAAGTGAGCTTTGTTTACAATCGTAAAGGTCTTTATCAGGCTTACCAGAGTAGAGTTACTGAATTGAAAGGTCAGTACGGCGAGGAGTTCTCGGAGGTTTTTGATAGTTATTCATTGTCAGAAAAAGACTACTATAAACAGTTTGATGAGACAGTGAAGAAAGAACTTCCAAAGAGTTATACCTACGATGCCAAAACCGGTCGTGTCACAACAACTGCTTTTACGGGTGATATTAACCGTTGGGAGCAAACAATCACTGTGGATAAGGCTGGAGATTCAGATGCTTTTAAAAAAGGTGATGTATTAGATTATACGCCTAACAATGGAGGTTTTACTATTAAGGCACACAGTGAATTTGGTGACATTAGCTTTACAAAAAAATAAATAAAAAAGGAAATTAAAGGGGAATATAAATGACAAGAGCAGAATGGTTGGACTATTTTGAAACGGTAAACGGACGTAAGCCGAGTGTTCAGGAAATGGCGGATGCTTTGAAAGCTGGGGAGTTTGTTAATGAAGCACCGGCTAAAACTGAAGATACAGTTACTACTGAACCTATTAAGGTTGAGGCAGAAATCGTCGAGACAAGTACTAGTCCTCTACCAACTGAAACGGCACCAGTAGTAACAGCAACTGCACCTTCTACAGTTCCTTTTCCAGAAGGACAAGCAGCTATGGCAAATTTGGCTCCTAAAAAACCAATGGATCCCAAAAAGAAAAAACGCATCCTAGTCTCAGTTTTGTCAGCAGTAGTCCTTGTCTTCTTATGTATCGGTGGCTTTATGACTTACCGTTATGTGACAGGTAATATTGATGGCAAATGGTACAGTAGTTCTCTAGGTAGAGAGTATAGCTCAAGCATGTCTGAAAGTTTGACAGACTTGGATAGTAAGGAGCTTGAAAAGTACTTTAAAGATACTGCTGTAACCATGAAAGTAAAGGGTAGCAATGCCAAGGTGACTGCTAGCTATACTTTTGATAAGAAAACCTATATCAAGGACTATCGTGAGAGGGTTCAGAAGTCCTTCTCAGCCTTTGGAGATTTATTTAAAGCCTTCTATGGAGATTCCTTTGAAAACTATTATAGTGAGGAAACCATAGAAAAAGAACTTGATGAAGCTCTTGAAAAAGCTGCGAAAGATAATGGTCAAAAGTATGATTCGAAGACAGGCGAAACAACAACAACCCTTTTCAAAGGGAAGGTTAGTCGCTTGGGGCATAAGATGACTGTTACTTCTGTCAACAAAGATGTTGATATCGATGGTCTCAATGTGAAAAAAGGTCAAGAGCTAAAAGTGACTAAAAAAGACAAGAAAGTAACGCTTAGTGGTGATGGTAAATCAAAAGATATTACTTTCTCAACTAAGAATGACACCAAAGATAAATTTTAAAATGACATCCGGAATCGCTATTCCGGATTTTTTCATGTCTTTGAGGGAAGAGAATAAGGTGATATCCGAATGATTTTCTCATAAGTCACAATACGTGTAGAAATATTCTGACAATTATGCTACAATAGAGCCACAGACTATCTAAAAAGAGGATTTACCATGACACTTGTATACCAATCAACACGTGACGAAAATAATAAAGTAACTGCTAGTCAAGCTATTCTTCAAGGTTTGGCAACAGATGGTGGCTTGTTCACACCATTGTCAACACCTGAGGTTGCTTTGGACTTTGATCAATTGAAAGACGCTTCTTACCAAGAAGTTGCTAAATTGGTCTTGTCAGCTTTCTTGGATGATTTTACGGAAGAGGAATTAGATTACTGTATCACAAATGCTTATGACGACAAGTTTGATACAGCTACTATTGCACCAGTAGTTAAACTTAAGAACCACTATAACCTTGAACTTTTCCATGGTTCTACTATCGCTTTCAAAGATATGGCCCTTTCAATCTTGCCTTACTTGTTAACAACATCAGCTAAAAAACAAGGTGTTGATAATAAGATTGTTATCTTGACAGCGACATCAGGTGATACTGGTAAGGCTGCTATGGCTGGTTTTGCAGATGTTCCTGGAACTGAAATTATTGTCTTTTATCCAAAAGACGGTGTTTCAAAAATCCAAGAATTGCAAATGACCACTCAAACAGGGGCTAACACTCACGTTATTGCCATTGATGGTAACTTTGATGATGCTCAAACCGATGTGAAACGTATGTTTAATGATGTTGACTTGCGTGAGAAATTGTTGGCTCATCATACGCAATTCTCATCAGCTAACTCAATGAACGTCGGTCGTTTGGTACCACAAGTGGTTTACTATGTATATGCCTATGCGCAGTTGGTTAAGGCAGGTCATATCCAAAACGGAGATAAGGTTAACTTCACAGTACCAACAGGAAACTTTGGTAATATCTTGGCGGCTTATTATGCACGTCAGATTGGTGTTCCGGTTGGCAAATTAATCTGTGCCTCTAATGAAAATAACGTCCTCACAGACTTCTTCGCAACGGGTACTTATGACAAGAAACGTGACTTCAAGGTAACGACAAGTCCTTCTATGGATATCTTGGTATCTTCTAACTTGGAACGCTTGATTTTCCACCTTCTTGGTAATGATGCTGCTAAGACTAAAGAGCTCATGGATGCACTTGTGACTAAGGGCGAGTATACTTTGGCTGGTGCAGATAAAGATATTCTTGATTTGTTTGCAGCAGGTTTTGCAACTGAGGATGAAACAGCTGCTGAAATCAAACGTGTCTATGATGAAAACAAGTATATCGAAGATCCTCATACAGCGGTTGCCTCAGCTGTTTACGAAGCATATGTTCAAAAGACAGATGACCACACCCCTACAGTTATCGCTTCAACAGCTAGCCCATATAAATTCCCACGTGTGGCTATTTCAGCTGTCACTGGTAAAGACAGTGGGGATGATTTCAAAGCAGTAGAAGATTTGCACCAACTTTCAGGTGTAGCTATCCCAGCTGCTGTAGATGGACTTGAACATGCGGAAGTTCGCCATAAAACAGTTGTTGCGGCAGCTGATATGCAAAAAGCAGTTGAAAGCTATCTTGGTGTATAAGAATAAAAAAATAGGAGCTGAGAAATCAGCCCTATTTTTATCAATATAGAAGAGAATATTATGACAGAAACAAAGAAAATTCTAAACATAGCCTTGCCTGCTATGGCCGAAAACCTTCTACAAATGTTGATGGGGGTTGTCGATTCTTACCTAGTGGCTCAGGTTGGTATTGTCGCCATATCAGGGGTTTCCGTAGCCAATAATATAATCACGATTTACCAAGCTATCTTCATTGCTCTGGGAGCCTCAAGTGCCAGTGTCATTGCTAGAAGTCTAGGGAAGGGAGATGTTAAAGCGACTAACCGAGACACCTGGGATGCTATTATTATTACCCTTGCTCTTAGTCTCATTCTTGGTTTACTTTCCATTTTTGGTGGTGGGGCCATTCTTAATCTTTTAGGTACTGAGCAATCTGTGACTCAGGCTGGTAGTCTCTACCTTGCTCTTGTCGGTGGAGGAGTGGTCTTCCTAGCCTTAATGACTACTTTTGGTAACATACTACGGGCTAAGGGACGGCCTCGTATTTCCATGGTCGTCAGTCTTTTGACTAATGTCCTTAATGCTATTTTATCTTCTTTAGCTATCTTTGTGGGACATTGGGGGATTATTGGGGTCGCAACGGCTACGGTTTTTTCTCGTCTGGTTGGGACAGTGATACTGTGGCAAGCGATGAAATTGGATGTGAAGCAGCTTGAAGTTACCAAACCTTTCAACAGGGAGTTGTTGGGGATTGCTCTGCCAGCAGCAGGTGAACGACTGATGATGCGTGCTGGAGATGTGGTCATTGTGGCTATTATTGTTACCTTTGGTACAGCCGTTGTCGGTGGTAACGCCATTGGTGAAAACCTCACTCAGTTTAACTATATGCCTGGTATGGGAGTCGCCACGGCTACAGTTATCTTGGTTGCCAATAGTCTGGGGCGAGGGGATAAGGCGCAGATGAAGCGTATTATACGAGAGTCTTATTGGATTTCAACCTTCTTGATGGTTCTGGTTTCAGGGGGTATCTTGCTTTTTGGACAAGGATTATCAGGTCTCTTTACAGATAATAAAGCAGCTATTGCGGCTAGTCAGGTAGTTATTCTTTATTCTTTCCTTGGGAATCCTGTGACTTCGGCGACTCTAGTCTACACTGCAGTTTGGCAAGGTCTGGGTAAGGCTAAGATGCCTTTCTATGCGACAACTATTGGGATGTGGATTATCCGAATTTTCTCAGGATATTTTCTTGGGGTGAGTCTGGGAATGGGTCTTGCGGGTGTTTGGATTGCAACCGTTGTAGATAATATATGGCGTGCGGTCTTCCTCTATGTGATGTACCGTCGTTATCTCATAAAGAGAAAGTTTTAATGATAACTATTGAGGAGATACTCTTATTCAAAGGGTATCTTCTTCTTATTTTTTACAAGTAAGCTCGAATATGGTAAAATAAACTGATAAAAACTTTTTGAGGTAGTAATTATGACTGTAAAAATCAATACAAAAGATGGTCAAATCGAATTGTCAGATGATGTCATCGCAACAGTAGTTGGCGGTTCAGCAACAGAAATTTTTGGCGTTGTCGGTATGGCAAGTAAGAGTGCTATCCGAGATAATTTTCAAGCACTTCTTGGAAAGGAAAACTACGCAAAAGGAGTTGTCGTGAAATCTACTGATGCAGGTATCACTGTTGATGTCTACACTGTTATGAGTTACGGTGTTAAGATTAGTGAGGTTTCAAAAAATATTCAAGAACGTGTGAAATTTAATCTTGAGAATCAACTCGGTATCAAGGCTGAAACAGTAAATGTTTACGTTCAAAATATTAAAGTCGTAGGAGAAAACTAGTGTCTAAAATTACAACAAGCTTGCTTCAGGAGATGGTCCAAGCGGCAGCAACACGTCTAGGTAAGCAAGCAGAATATGTGAATTCACTCAATGTCTTCCCAGTACCAGATGGAGATACTGGAACAAACATGGGAATGACTATGGATAACGGAGCCAAAGCTGTCGCAGATCAATCAGCTTCAACAGTTGGTGAAGTTGGTCAGATTTTATCTAAGGGTCTTTTGATGGGTGCCCGTGGTAACTCGGGTGTTATCACGTCACAATTGTTCCGTGGATTTGGTCAAAGTATCAAGGATAAAACGGAACTTGACGGCCAAGATCTAGCTCATGCCTTCCAAGCAGGTGTTGAAGTTGCCTATAAAGCAGTTATGAAACCTGTCGAAGGAACAATCCTTACAGTATCACGTGGTGGAGCTTCAGCAGCGATTAAGAAAGCTGAATCTACGAATGATGCTGTTGAGGTTATGCGTGCAGCTCTCGATGGAGCTAAGGCTGCCTTGGCTAAGACACCAGAGATGCTTCCAGTTTTGAAAGAAGTTGGTGTGGTAGACTCAGGTGGTCAAGGTTTGGTCTTCATTTATGAAGGTTTCTTGTCAGCCCTCACAGGTGAGTATATCGCTTCAGAGGACTTCCAAGCGACACCTGCTACGATGACAGAGATGATTAATGCAGAACACCATAAGTCAGTTGCTGGTCATGTTGCCACAGAAGACATTACCTTCGGTTACTGTACGGAAATCATGATTGGTCTCAAACAAGGTCCGACTTATGTGAAAGACTTTGACTATGAAGAGTTCCAAAATTACTTGAGTAACCTTGGGGATTCTCTTCTTGTGGTTAACGACGATGAAATTGTAAAAGTTCACGTCCATACAGAGGATCCAGGTCTTGTCATGCAAGAAGGTCTTAAATATGGGGCTCTTGTCAAAGTTAAGGTTGACAACATGCGTAACCAACACGATGCACAAGTTCAAAAAGAAGAAGCTAACCAAGCTACACCTTCTGCTCCTAAAGACTTTGCCCTTATTGCAGTTGTTGCCGGAGATGGACTTGCAGATATCTTCAAATCACAAGGTGTTGACTATGTGATTTCAGGTGGTCAGACAATGAACCCATCAACAGAAGATATTGTTAAGGCTATTGAACAGGTCAATGCTAAGAATGTAATCATCTTGCCAAACAATAAAAACATCTTTATGGCAGCGCAATCAGCTGCTGAAGTAGTAGATGTCAATGCGGCTGTTGTTGAAACACGTACAGTTCCACAAGGATTTACAAGTTTGCTCGCTTTTGATCCTAGCCAAAGTATCGAAGCTAATGTTGAAGCTATGACAGCTAGTCTTTCAGATGTAACAAGTGGTAGCGTGACATTGGCGGTACGTGATACAACTATTGATGGTCTTGAGATTCATGAAAATGATATCCTTGGTATGGTGGATGGTAAGATTCTTGTGTCTACACCAGATATGGACCAAGCCCTTCTTGACACCTTTGACAAGATGATTGACGAAGACAGTGAAATTGTTATGATTTACGTCGGCGAAGAAGGTAATCAAGACCAAGCTCAAGCACTTGCGGAAAAATTGGAAGAGGCTCACGAAGATATCGAAGTTGAAATCTTCCAAGGAGACCAACCAGTTTATCCATACCTCTTCAGTGTTGAATAATTTTGAATAATCATTTAGGAAGTCTTAGGGCTTTCTTTTTGTTTTGTCAGTTTTGATATAGCAGGGATATCTTTTTGGAATTACAAAAATATTCTGAAAATTCCTTGACATTACTTTCCAAAGTGGTAACATATGTTGTAAGAAATTTTATAGATTGAAGGTAACATCATGAGAAGTGATATGATCAAAGTTGGTGTTGATAAGGCACCAGCACGCGGACTTTTGTATGCGACTGGGCAAGTTAAATCTGCCAATGACATGCAAAAGCCCTTCATTGCTATTTGTAACTCTTATATTGATATTGTTCCAGGGCATGTTCACTTGCGTGAATTAGCAGATATTGCCAAGGAAGCCATCCGCGAGGCTGGCGGTATTCCTTTTGAGTTTAATACCATTGGTGTGGATGATGGGATTGCCATGGGGCATATTGGGATGCGTTACAGTCTTCCATCTCGTGAATTGATTGCCGATTCTGCAGAAACAGTTATTAATGCTCACTGGTTTGACGGGGTTTTCTACATTCCTAACTGTGATAAGATTACACCAGGGATGATTTTGGCGGCCATGCGTACTAATGTGCCAGCAGTTTTTTGTTCTGGTGGCCCTATGAAGGGTGGCGTTGATATGACTGGACACCAAGCGACGCTATCAAGTTTGTTTGAAGCTGTAGGTACCTATCAGGCTGGAGATATGAGCAAGGAAGAGCTCGATTATTTGGAGAAAAATGCTTGTCCAACTTGTGGTTCATGTTCAGGAATGTTTACCGCTAACTCAATGAACTGTTTGATGGAAGTTTTGGGCCTTGCCCTTCCAGGTAACGGTACTATCCTAGCCGTTTCAGATGAACGTCGTGAATTGGTTCGTCAAGCAGCCACAAAATTGATGGATAACATCAAAAATAATGTTCGCCCACGTGATATTGTGACCAAAGAAGCCATCGATGATGCGTTTGCTCTAGATATGGCCATGGGTGGTTCAACCAATACTGTTCTTCATACTCTTGCTATTGCGCGTGAGGCCGGTATTGACTATGATCTTAAAGACATTAACGAGATTGCCAAGAAGACCCCTTATCTCTCTAAAATTGCACCTTCAAGTGTTTACACTATGCATGATGTCCATGAAGCTGGTGGTGTTCCAGCCATTATTAATCAGTTGATTAAAAAAGGAGCCATTAAGGGTGATCGTATTACAGTTACTGGTAAGACTTTGAAAGAAAACGTAGCTGGTGCTGAAATCAAAAATGAAGAAATTATCCATCCAATTGAGCATCCTATCTCACCAGTTGGTGGTTTGTCTATCCTTTACGGAAATATTGCTCAGGATGGAGCGGTTATCAAGGTCGGTGGTGTAGATCCGTCTGTTAAAACTTTCCGTGGTAAAGCTATTTGTTGTGACTCACAAGATCAGGCCCTTGAGTTAATTGATAATGGAACAGTTAAGAAGGGCCATGTCGTTGTCATTCGTTACGAAGGTCCTCAGGGTGGACCTGGTATGCCAGAAATGTTGGCACCAACTTCTAAGATTGTCGGACGCGGTCTTGGTAAGGATGTGGCTCTGATTACGGATGGTCGTTTCTCAGGAGCTACTCGTGGTATTGCGATTGGTCACGTTTCTCCAGAAGCAGCAGAAGGTGGTAATATCGCCCTAATCGAAGATGGCGATGAAATCGTGATTGACCTACCAAATCGTACCCTTGATCTGCTTGTAGATGATGCAACCCTTGAAGAACGTCGCAAACATTTGAAACCTTTCAAATCAAAAATTTCAAGTGGTTGGTTGCGTCGCTATACAGCCTTTGCTAAATCAGCCAATGTTGGCGGAACTTTGATGAGTGACGAAGAATTCGAAGAACGTAAAGCAGAACGTCAAGCACAAGAAAAAAACTAAGAACATTCTTTCCGAAGAGTTTGTGATATTTTTCTCCGAAACCCTTGCAAATTTGGTTAAAAATGTTATCATAGTATACAAGGTTTTGAATTTTTAGACAATTCGAAAAAAACAACTACTAAAGGAGGTCCATGTGAAGAAAATTGAACTTGAAGAAGCACGCTCTGGTGCTGATTTAATTCTAGATACACTTCTTGAACTTGGGATTTCAACTATCTTTGGATATCCTGGCGGAGCGGTTCTTCCTTTGTATGATGCTATTTACAAAAATGACAAGATTAATCATATCTTATCTCGTCATGAGCAAGGAAGTCTGCACGAAGCTGAAGGTTATGCCAAATCAACTGGTAAACTCGGTGTTGCTCTTGTAACGAGTGGTCCTGGTGCCACTAATGCTATTACAGGGATTGCAGATGCTATGAGTGATAGCGTACCTCTCCTAGTCTTTACTGGTCAGGTCGCAACACCAGGTATTGGTAAGGATGCCTTCCAAGAGGCTGACATTGTCGGAATTACCATGCCGATTACAAAATACAATTATCAGATTCGCGATACAGCTGATATTCCTCGTATTATTAGGGAAGCGGTTCATATTGCAACGACTGGCCGACCAGGTCCAGTTGTTGTCGACCTCCCTAAAGATGTCGTGGCTAAGGAAACAGCCTTCATCAACGATCCTGAAATTAATCTTCCAAGTTACCAACCGACGCTAAGACCAAACGAAATGCAAATCAAGAAAATCTTGAAGCAGTTGGGTAAAGCTAAGAAGCCGGTTATTGTAGCTGGAGGTGGGGTGTCTTATTCTGAATCTGCTAAGGAGCTAGTTGCTTTTGCAGAACGCTACCAAATCCCAGTTGTTACAAGTCTTTTAGGACAAGGGACAATTGCTACTAGTCATCCCCTCTTCTTGGGTATGGGTGGTATGCACGGTTCATATGCAGCTAACATTGCTATGACCGATGCTGACTTTATGATTGCCATTGGTTGTCGTTTTGATGACCGTTTGACAGGTAATCCTAAAACATTTGCTAAGAATGCTAAGGTTGTCCATATTGATGTGGATCCAGCTGAGATTGGTAAAATTATTGCAGTGGACCTTCCAGTTGTTGGTGATGCTAAGCAAGCTCTTGAAATGCTCTTAGCAGAACCGGTGGTTAAGAATAACACTGAAAAATGGATTGAAAAAGTCACAAAAGACAAAGAGCGTGTACGTTCTTACGATAAGAAAGAACGTATGGTACAGCCTCAGGCAGTTATCGAGCGTATCGGTGAATTGACTAAGGGTGACGCCGTTGTTGTTACTGATGTTGGTCAACATCAAATGTGGACAGCTCAGTATTATCCATACCAAAATGAGCGTCAATTGGTGACCTCAGGTGGTCTTGGAACAATGGGATTCGGTGTCCCAGCAGCAATTGGTGCTAAAATTGCTAATCCTGATAAAGAAGTTATCCTCTTTGTTGGTGATGGTGGTTTCCAAATGACGAATCAAGAATTGGCTATCTTAAATATTTACAAGGTGCCAATCAAGGTTGTTATGTTGAATAACCATTCACTTGGTATGGTACGTCAATGGCAAGAGTCCTTCTACGAAGGGCGTACATCAGAGTCTGTCTTTGATACCCTTCCAGATTTCCAATTGATGGCTCAAGCTTACGGCATTAAGTCTTACAAGTTTGATAATCCAGAGACAATTGATCAGGATTTGGAAGTTATCAAGGAAGACGTGCCAATGTTCATCGAGGTGGATATCTCTCGTAAAGAGCATGTCTTGCCAATCGTTCCGGCTGGTAAGAGTAATCACGAAATGTTGGGGGTGAAGTTCAATGCGTAGAATGTTAACAGCTAAACTTCAGAACCGTTCAGGTGTCCTTAACCGCTTCACAGGTGTTCTTTCACGACGTCAAGTTAACATTGAAAGTATCTCTGTAGGGGCTTCTGAGGATCCTAACGTTTCACGTATTACGATTATTATTGATGTGAATACTCAAAATGAAGTGGAACAAATCATCAAACAGCTTAATCGTCAGATTGATGTGATTCGCATCCGTGATATCACGGATCAGCCACACTTGGAACGTGAAGTTATCCTAGTTAAGGTATCAGCACCAACCTCTAAACGTGCTGAAATCTTGGCGATTATTCAACCTTTCCGTGCTTCGGTGGTTGATGTGGCACCAAGCTCTATCACTATCCAGATGACTGGTGATGCTGAAAAGAGCGAGGCGCTTCTACGAGTTATTCGTCCTTACGGAATCAAAAATATCGCTCGTACGGGTGCTACTGGATTTACCCGTGATTAAAAAATCCAACTTAAATTTGTTAACCCAGCCTTAAAAAGGCAATAAATTATTTTTTTAGAAAAGAGACATATTACTATGGCAGTTCAAATGGAATATGAAAAAGACGTAAAAGTAGCAGCACTTGACGGTAAAAAAATCGCCGTTATCGGTTACGGTTCACAAGGTCATGCGCATGCACAAAACTTGCGTGATACAGGTCACGATGTGATCATCGGTGTTCGTCCAGGTAAATCATTTGATAAAGCTAAGGAAGATGGTTTTGATACTTACACAGTAGCAGAAGCAACTAAATTGGCTGATGTTATCATGATCTTGGCTCCAGACGAAATCCAACAAGAACTTTACGAAGCAGAAATTGCTCCAAACCTTGAAGCTGGTAATGCTGTTGGTTTCGCACACGGATTTAACATCCACTTCGAATTCATCAAAGTTCCTAAAGATGTTGATGTCTTCATGTGTGCTCCTAAAGGACCTGGTCACTTGGTACGTCGTACATTTGAAGAAGGTTTTGGTGTTCCTGCACTTTACGCAGTATACCAAGATGCTACAGGTAACGCTAAAGACATCGCTATGGACTGGTGTAAAGGTGTTGGTGCAGCACGTGTTGGTCTTCTTGAAACAACATACAAAGAAGAAACTGAAGAAGATTTGTTTGGTGAACAAGCAGTTCTTTGTGGTGGTTTGACTGCCCTTATCGAAGCTGGTTTTGAAGTCTTGACTGAAGCTGGATATGCTCCAGAATTGGCTTACTTTGAAGTGCTTCACGAAATGAAATTGATCGTTGACTTGATCTACGAAGGTGGATTCAAGAAAATGCGTCAATCAATTTCAAACACTGCTGAATTCGGTGACTACGTATCAGGTCCACGTGTTATCACTGAACAAGTGAAAGAAAATATGAAAGCAGTTCTTGCTGACATCCAAAATGGTAAATTCGCTAACGACTTCGTTAACGACTACAAGGCTGGACGTCCAAAACTTACTGCTTACCGTGAAGAAGCTGCTAACCTTGAAATCGAAAAAGTTGGTGCTGAATTGCGTAAAGCAATGCCATTCGTTGGTCAAAACGACGACGACGCATTCAAAATCTATAACTAATGTGATAGTCTCGAAAACCGGCCTAGTGCTGGTTTTTTGTGTTCTGAAGAGAGTAGTTGGGAATCAATCCTACTGCTCTTTTTTGGTAGATAAATTGTAAAATATAGTGCAATAAAAAAACTCACTCCATTAAGGAGTGAGAATAGCCATAAATTAGTAAGTCAAAACAAAGTTTTTCTTCTTACCACGACGGATAACAGTAATTTCATTATCAATCTTATCGGTATCTGAAAGAGTGTAATCCAAGTCTTGCACACGTTCACCGTTGATATAGATAGCACCGTTTTGCACGTCTTCACGTGCTTGACGTTTAGATGGTGAAATTTTTGCATTGACGAGAAGTTCAACGATGTTCAGATTTTCATCTGCTGAAATTTCATAAGTTGGGACACCGTTAAGGGCAACTTTAAGGTCTCGTGCTGAGAGAGCTTTAAGGTTACCAGCGAAGAGTTGTTCAGTGATATGAACAGCTTGTTCGTAAGCTTCTTTACCGTGAACCAAAGTAACAACCTCACGAGCCAAAACTTTTTGTGCCAAACGTTGGTGACGAGCTTGGTCAAATTCTTTACCGATCTCTTCAATTTCTTCAAGTGACAAGAAAGTGAAAATCTTCAAGAAGCGAACGGCGTCATCATCCATAACGTTGAGCCAGAATTGGTACATTTCGTAAGGTGTTGTTTTAGTAGCATCAAGCCAGACAGCGTTACCTTCTGATTTACCGAATTTTTTACCAGTTGAATCTGTGATAAGTGGTACAGTGATGACGTGTCCAGATTTATCTGCTTTACGACGCAAGAGCTCAGTACCTGCTGTCATGTTACCCCATTGGTCAGAACCACCAATTTGGAGAGTTACGCCGTACTTATCGTTGAGTTCATAGAAATCGTAACCTTGCATGATTTGGTAGGCAAACTCAGTGTAAGAGATACCTGTTTCGATACGTTTCTTAACAGATTCCTTACTCATCATGTAGTTAACTGTGAAGTATTTACCTACGTCACGCAAGAAATCAATGAAGCTGACTGAACCAAACCAGTCATAGTTGTTGACCATAACGGCCTTGTTGTCACCATTTTCAAAATCAAGGAAACGAGAGAGTTGTCCTTGGATTTTTTCAACCCAACCTTCAACAGTTTCTTTGGTTTGCAGGCTACGTTCAGCATCTTTAAATGATGGGTCACCAATCAAACCTGTTGCACCACCAACGAGGGCGTAAGGTTTGTGTCCAGCCAATTGAAGTCGGCGACTTGTAAGGATGGCGACAAGGTGTCCAAGGTGGAGACTGTCTGCTGTTGGGTCATAACCAGTGTAGTATGAGACTGGTCCCTCTTCAAAGGCTTTTACAAGGGCTTCTTCATCGGTGGTTTGAAAAATCAAGCCACGTGCTTTTAGTTCTTCAAAAATTGTCATGATATTCTCCAGTAAAGTATATTCTGCACCATTATACCAAAAGAAAGCAACCCTATGCAAGCTTTGTCAAAGTTTGTTATAATAGGCTTTGAGGTATTTCTATGAATTTTGAAAAAATAATAAATTATTTTAGGCGACTAGGGCAGACTATTCGTACAAAGTTTGCTGGTTCTAGGTCTAAAAGAGGAGATAAATCTTTTAAAGAAAGGAAAGCTACGACTGGATCTAAGTGGAATCGTAAGCAAGCACGGAAGTCGCCTGAGGATGGGATGACACTCTTAGACATGGGTGATGTTTTCTTAAAAACCTTAAAGCTCTTGTCTGATTTCTTTTATGTGGTTATTATCGTTCTTACCTTATTCGGTGCAGGAATTGGTTTGGGTTATCTGGGGAGTCAAATTGAGTCTGTTCCGTCGATTAAGGACAAAACCTTGTTGAATCAGATTAGTGAGGTTAGTTTGGTATCTTCGATGAGCTATTCCGATTCCAAGAAGATTGCGGATATTGATACTGACTTGCTGAGAACACCTATTGAGAGTGATGCGATTTCTAACAATGTCAAAAATGCCATCATTGCGACTGAGGATGAAAATTTTAAAAAGCATAAGGGTGTTGTACCAAAGGCAGTTTTTAGGGCTTTGGTGTCATCAGTTTTGGGGGTTGGCTCTTCAAGTGGTGGTTCGACGCTAACGCAGCAGTTAATTAAGCAACAGGTAACAGGCGATGCGCCAACCTTTAAACGTAAGGCGGCAGAGATTATCTATGCCTTACAATTGGAGCGTCGCGCTTCTAAAAATGAAATTTTAACCGATTATCTGAATGTTTCTCCTTTTGGACGTAACAACAAGGGGAAAAATATTGCTGGTATTGAGGAGGCTGCTCAAGGTATCTTTGGGGTATCTGCAGCGGATTTGACAGTTCCTCAGGCGGCCTATCTGGCAGGTTTGCCACAGAGCCCGATTGTCTACTCACCTTATACAGCTGATGGTCAATTAAAAAATGCAGAGGATCTTTCTTATGGCTTAGCACGTCAGCAAGATGTACTCTATAATCTTTATCGCGGTGGCTATCTAGATAAGTCGCAGTATGAAAGCTATAAGGATTATGATATCACTAAAGATTTCAAGGATGGTGAGAAGTCTGATGCCGTAAGTCATGACTATTTGTACTATTCTGTTATGTCTGAGGCTCAGGATGTCATGTATGATTATCTAGTTAAACGTGACAAGGTATCGAGTCAAGATTTGAAAAATGATAAGACCAAGGAAAGCTATCGTGAGAGGGCCCTACAAGAGCTACAAACAGGTGGCTACAGCGTTAAGACAACTATTGATAATGCAGTTTATAATGCGATGCAAGATGCTGCGAGTCAATATGGTGGCCTCCTCGACCAAGGAGGTAATAGTGGAGTTGAAGTCGGAAATGTGCTCATGGATAATGCGACTGGTGCAATTCTAGGATTTGTTGGTGGTCGTAGTTACGAAAATAACCAAAATAACCATGCCTTTGATACAGCTCGTTCCCCAGGCTCATCTATTAAGCCTATTATTGCTTATGGAATTGCTATTGATCAAGGTTTGATGGGTAGCTCAAGTATCCTTTCTAACTACCCAACTAATTTTACGGGTGGAACGCCTATTCTCCATGATGGTGATAAGGGTACAGCTATGATGAACCTCCAAGAGGCACTCAATACCTCATGGAACATTCCAGCCTTTTGGACTTATCAAATGCTTCAACGTCATGATGTTGATGTTGAGGGTTACATGACCAAGATGGGCTATAAGATTGCTAACTACAATATCGAGAGTTTACCTCTTGGCGGGGGAATTGAAACCACGGTTGCCCAGCAAGTAAATGCCTATCAGATGCTTTCAAATGGTGGCGTCTATGAGAAGGGTTATATGATTGATAGTATTACTGACCGGACTGGCGAAGTTATCTATCAGCATAAATCTGAGGGGGTTCAAGTCTTTTCAAGAGCTACGGCTAGCATCATGGATAACCTGCTCAAGGAAGTTGTGGTTAAGGGAGCGACAACTCAATTTCATTCTGAATTGAAAAATGTCAATGGTGCAGCAGCCTCAGCTGACTGGATGGGTAAAACAGGAACGACAGATAACTTTTCGGATGCTTGGTTGATCGTCTCAACGCCTGGTATTACTCTTGGTGGTTGGGCTGGTTATGACAATAATACACCAACCAATTCTAAAACGGGTTACACCTACAATGCGCAATATATGGCTCGTTTAACTTCCGCCATCTACAATGCCAATCCAGGTATTTTTAAAACGGGAGATAAGTTTAATATCGATTCAAGTGCTATTAAGGCAAGTGTGCTCAAATCAACAGGCCTTAAACCAGCAACAGTGTCTGTCAATGGTCGTAATGTTTCTGTAAGTGGTGAAATGGTTGATACTTATTGGGCTAAAAATGGGCCTGGAGATACAACCTACAAATTTGCTATTGGTGGAACTGACAGTGACTATCAAAAAGCCTGGTCTAGCATTCTTGGAGGGCATTAGGAATTCCCAAGAAAACTTGCAAAAAAGCAAAAAATTAGGTATAATATAGACAACTATTTGTCGTCTTACTTGGTTGAAATATTGTCCAATCAAGAGATACAGCAGTTAAATCAACGTTTTTTCGGTCAGATTTAGCTGCTATTTTTGTGCTTATTTTTAGGATTTTCAAGCGTTGTAACTCATATTTAAAGGTTCTAAAAATTCACAAACTAAGTTTTTTGCTTATCCTTAATCAGATAAGTGGATGTTAGTGTTTAATCACTTGTTAATGGGACAAGCAACTGAACAAGGCAGAAGACAAATATTTAAAGTGCACGACTTGCAAAGCAGGTCTCGAATGTAGAAAAGGAGTAGAAGACTTGGCAGGACATGACGTTCAATACGGGAAACATCGTACCCGTCGTAGTTTTTCAAGAATCAAAGAAGTTCTTGATTTACCAAACTTGATTGAAATCCAAACGGATTCATTCAAAGAATTCTTGGATACTGGTCTTAAAGAGGTTTTTGAGGATGTACTTCCTATCTCAAACTTCACAGACACTATGGAATTGGAATTCGTTGGTTACGAATTGAAAGAGCCTAAGTATACACTTGAAGAAGCTCGTATCCACGATGCATCATACTCAGCACCTATCTTTGTGACTTTCCGTCTTATTAACAAAGAAACTGGTGAAATCAAAACTCAGGAAGTCTTCTTCGGAGATTTCCCTATTATGACTGAGATGGGTACTTTCATCATCAATGGTGGTGAACGTATCATCGTTTCTCAGTTGGTGCGCTCACCTGGTGTTTACTTTAACGATAAGGTTGATAAAAACGGTAAAGTGGGTTATGGATCAACAGTTATCCCTAACCGTGGGGCATGGCTTGAGCTTGAAACAGATTCAAAAGACATTGCCTACACTCGTATCGACCGTACACGTAAGATTCCATTCACAACGCTTGTGCGTGCGCTTGGATTCTCAGGTGATGACGAAATTGTTGATATCTTTGGTGATAGCGAGTTGGTTCGTAATACCATTGAAAAAGATATCCACAAAAACCCAGCAGATTCACGTACTGATGAAGCGCTTAAAGAAATTTATGAACGTCTTCGTCCAGGTGAACCAAAAACTGCCGACAGCTCACGTAGCTTGCTTGTAGCTCGTTTCTTTGATCCACGTCGTTATGACTTGGCTGCTGTTGGTCGTTACAAAGTCAATAAAAAACTTAACATCAAGACACGTCTTTTGGGACAAACAATTGCTGAAAACTTGGTAGATACTGAAACAGGTGAAATCCTTGTTGAAGCTGGTACTGAAATGACACGTGATGTGATTGATTCAATCGCAGAATACTTGGATGGTGATTTGAACAAATTTGTATACACACCAAACGATTATGCGGTGGTTACAGAACCTGTTGTTCTTCAAAAATTCAAGGTTGTTGCACCAAATGATCCAGATCGTGTGGTTACAATTGTTGGTAATGCCAATCCAGATGACAAAGTTCGTGCTTTGACAACAGCGGATATCTTGGCTGAAATGAGTTACTTCCTCAACCTTGCTGAAGGTATCGGTAAAGTAGACGATATCGACCACCTTGGTAACCGTCGTATCCGTGCGGTTGGTGAATTGCTTGCTAACCAATTCCGTATTGGTTTGGCTCGTATGGAACGTAACGTACGTGAGCGTATGTCAGTTCAAGATAACGAAGTCTTGACACCACAACAAATCATCAATATTCGCCCTGTAACTGCAGCTGTTAAAGAATTCTTCGGTTCTTCACAGTTGTCACAGTTCATGGACCAACACAACCCATTGTCAGAGTTGTCACACAAACGTCGTTTGTCAGCCTTGGGACCTGGTGGTTTGACACGTGACCGTGCCGGATATGAAGTTCGTGACGTGCACTACACGCACTACGGTCGTATGTGTCCAATTGAAACACCTGAAGGACCTAACATCGGTTTGATCAATAACTTGTCTTCATATGGACACCTTAACAAGTACGGTTTCATTCAAACACCATATCGTAAGGTTGACCGTGCAACTGGTAAAGTAACCAACGAAGTGGTTTGGTTGACTGCTGATGAAGAAGATGAGTACACAGTTGCTCAGGCTAACTCTAAATTGAACGAAGATGGAACATTTGCAGAAGAAATCGTTATGGGTCGTCACCAAGGTAATAACCAAGAGTACCCATCACACCTTGTAGATTTCGTGGATGTTTCTCCTAAACAGGTAGTTGCCGTTGCGACAGCATGTATTCCTTTCTTAGAAAACGATGACTCTAACCGTGCCCTTATGGGTGCCAACATGCAACGTCAGGCTGTGCCTTTGATTGATCCTAAAGCACCTTATGTTGGTACTGGTATGGAATATCAAGCTGCCCACGATTCAGGAGCTGCAGTTATCGCCCAACACGACGGTAAAGTTGTCTACTCTGATGCTGATAAAGTTGAAGTTCGTCGTGAAGATGGTTCTCTTGATGTTTATACTATTCAAAAATTCCGTCGTTCAAACTCAGGTACTGCTTATAACCAACGTACTTTGGTTAAGGTTGGCGATATTGTTGAAAAAGGTGACTTTATCGCTGACGGTCCATCTATGGAAGGTGGAGAAATGGCCCTCGGTCAAAACCCTATCGTCGCATACATGACATGGGAAGGTTACAACTTCGAGGATGCCGTTATCATGAGTGAGCGTCTTGTGAAAGATGACGTTTATACCTCTGTTCACTTGGAAGAATTCGAATCAGAAACACGCGATACAAAGCTTGGGCCTGAAGAAATCACACGTGAATTGCCAAACGTTGGTGAAGAAGCCCTCAAAGACCTTGACGAAATGGGTATTATCCGTATCGGTGCTGAGGTTAAAGAAGGTGACATTCTTGTTGGTAAGGTAACACCTAAGGGTGAAAAAGACCTTTCAGCTGAAGAACGTCTTCTCCACGCTATCTTTGGTGATAAATCTCGTGAAGTACGTGATACGTCACTTCGTGTTCCTCACGGTGGTGATGGTGTCGTTCGTGATGTTAAAATCTTCACCCGTGCAAACGGTGATGAATTGCAATCAGGTGTTAACATGCTTGTTCGTGTTTACATCGCTCAAAAACGTAAGATCAAGGTCGGAGATAAGATGGCCGGTCGTCACGGTAACAAAGGGGTTGTTTCTCGTATTGTTCCTGTTGAAGACATGCCTTACCTTCCAGACGGTACACCAGTTGATATCATGTTGAACCCTCTTGGGGTGCCATCACGTATGAACATCGGTCAGGTTATGGAACTTCACCTTGGTATGGCTGCTCGTAACTTGGGTATCCACATCGCAACACCAGTCTTTGACGGAGCAAGCTCAGAAGACCTCTGGGATACCGTGAAAGAAGCTGGTATGGATAGTGATGCTAAGACAATCCTTTACGATGGACGTACAGGTGAACCATTTGATAACCGTGTATCAGTTGGTGTCATGTACATGATCAAACTTCACCACATGGTTGATGATAAACTTCACGCTCGTTCAGTAGGTCCTTACTCACTCGTTACCCAACAACCTCTTGGTGGTAAAGCACAATTTGGTGGACAACGTTTCGGTGAGATGGAGGTTTGGGCCCTTGAAGCTTATGGTGCATCAAATATCCTTCAAGAAATCTTGACTTACAAGTCAGATGACGTTAACGGACGTTTGAAAGCCTATGAAGCTATCACTAAAGGTAAACCAATTCCAAAACCAGGTGTACCAGAATCATTCCGAGTACTTGTTAAAGAATTGCAATCACTTGGTCTCGATATGCGTGTCCTTGATGAGGATGACTACGAAGTTGAATTGCGTGATCTTGATGAAGGTGAAGACGACGATGTCATGCACGTTGATGATCTTGAAAAAGCACGTGTACAACAAGCCAAAGAAGCTGCTGAATTAGAAAAAGCTAAAGAAGAAGCTTCAGATAAAACAGAATAAATAAGCTTTAGAGAGGGAGTTCACTCTCTCTGCTAAGGTAGCTGATAAAGGTGAGAATAGCGCTGCTATTGTCAATAGAACAAAAGAAAGGTAATACTAGTGGTTGACGTAAATCGATTTAAAAGTATGCAAATCACACTAGCTTCACCAACTAAGGTCCGTTCATGGTCTTATGGTGAAGTTAAGAAACCTGAAACAATCAACTACCGTACGCTCAAACCAGAACGCGAAGGTCTCTTCGACGAAGTGATCTTTGGTCCTACTAAAGACTGGGAATGTGCGTGTGGAAAATACAAACGTATCCGTTATAAAGGTATCGTTTGTGACCGCTGTGGTGTTGAAGTAACACGTGCTAAGGTTCGCCGTGAACGTATGGGTCACATCGAGTTGAAAGCACCAGTATCACACATCTGGTACTTCAAGGGAATCCCTTCTCGTATGGGATTGACTTTGGACATGAGCCCTCGTGCGCTTGAAGAAGTTATCTACTTCGCAGCTTACGTGGTTATCGATCCAAAGGAAACACCACTTGAACCAAAATCTCTCTTGACAGAACGTGAATATCGTGAAAAATTGCAAGAGTATGGACATGGTTCATTTGTCGCTAAAATGGGTGCAGAAGCTATCCAAGATCTCTTGAAACAAGTGGATTTGGAAGCTGAAATTGCTGAACTCAAAGAAGAGTTGAAGACAGCAACTGGTCAAAAACGTGTTAAGGCTGTTCGTCGTTTGGACGTTCTTGATGCCTTCTATAAGTCTGGTAACAAACCAGAATGGATGGTTCTTAACATTTTGCCAGTATTGCCACCAGACCTTCGTCCAATGGTTCAATTGGATGGTGGACGTTTTGCGGCATCAGACTTGAACGATCTTTATCGTCGTGTTATCAACCGTAACAACCGTTTGGCTCGTTTGCTTGAATTGAATGCTCCAGGTATCATCGTGCAAAACGAAAAACGTATGTTGCAAGAAGCGGTAGATGCCCTTATCGATAATGGACGTCGTGGTCGTCCAATTACTGGACCAGGTAGTCGTCCACTTAAATCTTTGAGCCACATGCTTAAAGGTAAACAAGGTCGTTTCCGTCAAAACTTGCTTGGTAAACGTGTTGACTTCTCTGGACGTTCCGTTATCGCCGTTGGTCCAACACTTAAAATGTACCAATGTGGTGTGCCACGTTTGATGGCCATCGAACTTTTCAAACCATTTGTGATGCGTGAAATCGTTGCGCGTGAATACGCAGGTAACGTGAAAGCCGCTAAACGTATGGTTGAACGTGGCGATGAACGTATTTGGGATATTCTTGAAGATGTTATCAAGGAACACCCAGTACTTCTTAACCGCGCACCTACCCTCCACCGTTTGGGTATCCAGGCCTTTGAACCTGTCTTGATTGATGGTAAGGCCCTTCGTCTTCACCCATTGGTATGTGAGGCCTACAATGCCGACTTTGACGGTGACCAAATGGCCATCCATGTTCCATTGTCTGAAGAAGCTCAAGCTGAAGCACGTTTGCTCCTTCTTGCGGCTGAACACATCCTTAACCCTAAAGACGGTAAACCGGTCGTAACGCCATCTCAGGATATGGTTCTTGGTAACTACTACTTGACTATGGAAGAAGAAGGCCGTGAGGGTGAAGGTATGGTCTTCAAGGATATTGATGAGGCAGTTATGGCTTATCGTAATGGTTATGTTCACTTGCATAGCCGTGTCGGTATCGCAGTAGACAGCATGCCTGATAAACCTTGGAAAGAAAACCAACTTCACAAGATTTTGGTTACAACTGTTGGTAAGATTCTCTTTAACTCAATCATTCCAGCGGAAATTCCATATCTTCAAGAAACAACAAATGAGAACTTGACAGATAGCACACCAGATAAGTACTTCCTTGAACCAGGTCAAGATATCCAAACAGTTATTGATAGTTTGGAAATTAATGCACCATTCAAGAAGAAAAATCTTGGTAACATCATCGCTGAAACCTTCAAACGTCTTCGTACGACTGAAACATCAGCCTTCCTTGACCGTTTGAAAGACCTTGGTTACTACCACTCAACACTTGCTGGTTTGACAGTGGGTATCGCCGATATCCCAGTTATCGATAACAAACAAGAAATTATCGATGCTGCTCACCACCGTGTTGAAGAAATTAACAAGGCCTTCCGTCGTGGTTTGATGACAGATGATGACCGTTATGTTGCTGTTACAACAACATGGCGTGAAGCGAAAGAAGCCCTTGAAAAACGTCTGATTGAAACACAAGATCCTAAGAACCCAATCGTTATGATGATGGACTCAGGAGCTCGTGGTAACATCTCTAACTTCTCTCAACTTGCCGGTATGCGTGGTTTGATGGCCGCTCCTAACGGACGTATCATGGAATTGCCTATCCTTTCAAACTTCCGTGAAGGTTTGAGCGTTTTGGAAATGTTCTTCTCTACTCACGGTGCGCGTAAAGGTATGACCGATACGGCCCTTAAGACAGCCGACTCAGGTTACCTTACTCGTCGTTTGGTTGACGTTGCCCAAGATGTTATCATTCGTGAAGATGACTGTGGAACAGACCGTGGTCTTCTTATCCGTGCGATTACTGATGGTAAAGAAGTTACGGAAACACTTGAAGAACGTCTTCAAGGTCGTTACACTAAGAAATCAGTTAAGAATCCTACAACAGGTGAAGTAATCGTAGGTCCAGATACTTTGATTACTGAAGACATGGCTGCTGCTATTGTCAATGCTGGTGTTGAAGAAGTAACTATCCGTTCAGTCTTTACATGTAACACACGTCACGGTGTCTGCCGTCACTGTTACGGTATCAACTTGGCAACAGGTGATGCCGTTGAAGTTGGTGAAGCAGTTGGTACTATCGCCGCTCAATCTATCGGGGAACCTGGTACACAGCTTACCATGCGTACCTTCCACACCGGTGGGGTAGCCTCAAACACCGATATCACACAGGGTCTTCCACGTATCCAGGAAATCTTTGAAGCACGTAACCCTAAAGGGGAAGCGGTTATCACTGAAGTTAAGGGTACTGTTATTGAAATCGAAGAAGATGCTGCAACACGTACTAAGAAAGTCTTTGTTCAAGGTAAGACTGGAATGGGTGAATATGTTGTTCCATTTACAGCTCGTATGAAAGTTGAAGTGGGTGACGAAGTACACCGTGGTGCGGCCTTGACAGAAGGTTCAATCCAACCTAAACGTCTCCTTGAAGTACGTGATACCTTGTCAGTTGAAACTTATCTTCTTGCAGAAGTACAAAAAGTTTACCGTAGCCAAGGGGTAGAAATCGGTGACAAACACGTCGAAGTAATGGTTCGTCAAATGCTTCGTAAAGTACGTGTTATGGATCCAGGTGATACAGATCTCCTTCCAGGTACACTTATGGACATTTCTGACTTCACAGATGCTAACAAGGATATTGTTATCTCTGGTGGTGTTCCTGCAACATCTCGTCCAGTCCTTCTTGGTATTACGAAAGCCTCACTTGAAACAAATTCATTCTTGTCAGCGGCTTCCTTCCAAGAAACAACACGTGTCCTTACAGATGCAGCTATCCGTGGTAAGAAAGACCATCTCCTTGGTCTTAAAGAAAATGTTATCATTGGTAAGACTATCCCTGCTGGTACAGGTATGGCTCGTTACCGTAACATTGAACCACTTTCAGTTAACGAAGTTGAAGTTATTGAAAACATTGCTGTTGACGAAGCAATTGTGGAATCATCTGAAGACTAAAATGAAAGCAAAAGAACTCACAATGAATTGTGGGTTCTTTTCGTATTTATATGACTAGAATTTCCTCTATTTTTGATAAATATAAAATATAAGACCATTTTTTTTATCTTTTCCAGAAAATTTTGTATAATAAGAACACCAAAGATGAAGTGAGAAAGAAAAATGTACCAAGTAGTTGAAATGAAAGGGGATTTGGAACCGTGGTGGTTCCTAGAAGGCTGGCAAGAGGATATCATCAGTACTAAGGAATTTGAAAATTTTTACGATGCCCTCAAGTACTATAAAAAACTTTGGTTTGCGATGGAAGAAACCTTGCCAAGTTATATCAGCCGTAGTAGTGTCATGACTGCTTTTTGGGATCAAGAGGATAAGCACTGGTGTGAGGAGTGTGACGAATACCTGCAGGTCTATCAATCGATTGCTCTTTTGGATGATTGGCAGGAAATTCCTGAGGAAAAATACCGTCCGGGATATGAAAAGCGAAATGACCTTCCAAATCATGCCCACTGTAAAATTAAACGTTAAATAATCCAGAAGCTCGAAAATTTCGAGCTTTTTTTCATTTTCTTAAACTTTTTACGAATAGGACTATGAGGAGGTCCTTATGGTAACAGAATTTGCTAAGGAAATGATCAAAAATGCTGATAGTTGTGGGGCTCAAGACATCTATGTCATTCCACGTCAGGATACTTACGAGCTCTATATGCGAGTTGGCCAGGAGAGGAGATTAATTGATGTATATCGGCCTGATTTCATGGCTAGTCTTATTGGTCACTTTAAATTTGTGGCGGGAATGATGGTGGGTGAGAAGCGTAGGAGTCAACTAGGTTCCTGTGACTATGATTGTGGTGATGGTCAAAGGGTTTCTCTGCGTTTGTCTACCGTTGGGGATTATCGTGGCTTAGAAAGTTTAGTTATTCGTGTTCTACATTCCGAACGTCGAGAATTAGTGTACTGGAATCAAGGAATCCAGCCTATTATGGATGCTTTGGATTATCGTGGCTTATATCTCTTTGCAGGTCCCGTTGGTTCTGGAAAGACTACGCTTATGCATGAGTTGGTTCAGGAGCGTTTTAAGGGACAGCAGGTGATTTCGATTGAGGACCCTGTGGAAATTAAACAGGATAATGTTTTGCAACTCCAGGTGAATCAAGCAATTGACATGACCTATGATAATTTGATTAAGCTATCATTACGTCACCGCCCGGATGTTTTGATTATTGGAGAGATTCGAGATAAGGAGACTGCTCGAGCGGTTATTAGAGCTAGTCTGACGGGAGTGACTGTTCTTTCAACTATTCACGCAAAGAGTGTGGCAGGTGTTTATGAGCGTCTTCTGGACCTTGGTGTAGATAAGTCTGAGTTGGATAATGCCCTTCAAGGGATTGCCTACATGCGTCTGATTAAGGGAGGAGGTGTGATTGATTTTGCCAGTGAAAATTTCCAAAGCCATTCGTCAATCAGCTGGAACCAACAGTTGGAAGGCTTGGTTAAACAAGGATATCTCACTGAAGGGGATATCCAAGGGGAAAAAATTAAAGATTAATCAGCAATTTAAGGTTATTCAGCTCTTCAAACAACTTTTAAAGGCAGGGTTTACCTTGACTGAAATCGTAGCCTTTTTGGAGCGAAGTCACTTGTTGAAAGAATCGTCATTGTCTCTTATGAAAGCGAGTTTAATGCGAGGCGACAGGTTGGACCAGATGTTTGCGTCAGTAGGTTTTTCGGACAATATTGTTACTCAGATTGCCCTTGCTGATAAGCACGGTAACCTTCTAGGGAGTTTAACCAAGATTGAAACCTATATGCTTCGTATGACCAAGGTTCGTAAGAAACTCATGGAGGTAGCGACCTACCCTATTCTACTTCTGGGTTTCCTGATTCTGATTATGTTGGGGCTCAAAAATTATCTTTTACCTCAACTGTTAGAGGGAGATGGTAAGGAGAATTGGGCTGTACAGTTGGTTCAGATTTTTCCCAAGCTCTTTTTTGTGACTTTGTGCGGACTGCTTGTATTAAGCTTAATTCTCTATCTATGGGTGAAACGCCAGCCAGCCCTTGTCTTTTATCGACGAATGGCAAAAATCCCTTTTATAGGCCAAACTGTCAGACTATATATGACCGCCTATTATGCTAGGGAATGGGGAAATCTCTTAGGGCAAGGTATTGACTTGCTAGACTTAGTTGCCCTAATGAAAGAGCAAAAATCAAAGCTCTTTCGTGAGCTGGGGGCTGATTTAGAAGAAGGCTTGATGCTAGGACAGAGTTTTCCTGACCGTATTGCTAGTCACCCTTTCTTCACTAAGGAACTATCCTTAATTATTGCTTATGGAGAGGCTAATGCTAGGTTGGGCTATGAGTTAGAAGTCTATGCTGAAGAGGTTTGGCAGGCTTTCTTTAACCGTCTTAATAAGGCAACAACCTTTGTGCAACCTCTCATTTTTGTTATTGTTGCTGTCGTGATTGTAATGATCTATGCAGCCATGCTATTACCAATGTATCAAAATATGGAAGGAATGATGTCATGAAAATGATGTTGAAAAAATTGAATGCCGTTAAATTACGAGCTTTTACACTGATTGAAATGCTGGTCGTGCTTCTCATTATCAGTATTCTCCTTTTGCTCTTTGTACCTAACTTGAGCAAGCAGAAGGATTCTGTTAAAGAGACTGGAAATGCGGCTGTGGTCAAGGTCGTAGATTCTCAAGCAGAACTTTATGAAATGAAGAATAACAAGACAGCTAGCTTAGCCGCTCTTGTTTCAGAAGGTCAAATCACGCAAAAACAGGCAGATTCATACAATGATTACTATGCGAAACATGGTGGCGAAAGCCGCTCAGTGGCCAATTAGAGCCTTTACCTTGTTGGAGAGTCTGGTGACTCTAGCAGTTGTTACCTTTCTCACTCTGAGTTTATCAGGCTCAGTCACAGGTATTTTTCAGCAGGTTGAAACTAATCTTTTTTATCTGCGCTTTGAGTACCTATACCGAGATAGTCAGCGCTTGGCAGCGGCGGAAGGGTCCAATGTTGAATTGCAGTTGTCCAAGGATAAAATCAGTAACGGAAAATCAAGTCTGGTGATTCCTAAAAATATACATCTGGATAAGGGGCAGACGCTAGTGTTTGATGCCAAAGGAGGCAACTCTAGCCTCACAAAGATTCGTTTTTCAAGTGATAAGGAGGTGGTGACCTATCAGCTTAACATGGGCAGCGGTAAATATAAAAAGACGGTCTCTTAGAGGCTATATTCTTATCGAAAGCTTGGTAGCAATGGCTGTCTTAGTACTCGTCAGTGGTCTTATCTTGGATCAGATCAATACCAATCGTAGGCTAATGGCTAGGAATCTCCACCAACAGGAGGTCTTGAGTGTGGCAACCATGGCAGTTCAGACCAAACAGGATCAGTTGACCTTAAATGGCATCACAGTGACGGTAAAACGTAGCCAGCAAGGTATCGCGGTTTATGAATCAGGAAAGGAGATTATTCATGTCTCTCAATAGCAAGGTTCGTGCTTTTACCCTCTTGGAATGTCTAGTGGCCTTGTTGGTGATTGCTGGTTCAGTTCAAGTTTATCAAGGTCTGACCACAGTATTGGTGAGCAATGTTAAGCAGGTCAAGCAACAAGAAAGCCAAGACTGGCTTCTATTTGTTCAACAAATGGAGGCAGAATTAGAAGGTTGTCAGTTGGTAAAGGTAGAGGGGAACAAACTCTATGTCAAGCAGGATAATCAAGACTTAGCTTTTGGACTATCAAGTGCTACTGATTTTCGAAAAACAAATGCTGACGGTCGAGGCTACCAACCAATGCTTTTCAATGTAAAAGCTAGTACAATTAGTCAAAATAACCAGATAGTCACCATCCAAGTGACTCTTAAAAATGGGCTACAAAGGAGTTTTGTTTATGCTTTTGAAAAAACAGGTTAGGGGAGGCGTTCTTCTCTACGCTCTTTTTATGGCTGGCATTTTCACACTTCTTCTGCATGTTTATCTGGAGCGGGTGGTTGCTAGCTCTAGACAGAACCAAGCGCAAATGATCTCCAGTCAGAGTCGTCTCATGGCAGAGATGACCATGGACTTGGCGGACAAGGAAGCAGGTGCTTTTAGTTTCTCTCAGGGAACTACGACTTATGAGGTTAAGGACAAACAAGTGATTGTTAGAGTTGCCAGTAAAGGCCAAATCAAGACCTATCGTTATGTGAAGAAGCAGGAGCAGAAATAGAAATTCTCTTTCCTTTTTGATATGATAGAAGGACGGAGGAAATCATGAATTTTGAAGCAATTGAGACAGCCTTTGAGCTGTTGTTAGAAAATGTCCAAACCATTGAAAATGATCTTGGAACCCATGCTTACGATGCCCTTATCGAGCAAAATTCCTATTATTTGGGGGCTGAGGTAGCTAATGAAGTCATCATCAAAAACAACGAGAAATTACGTTCCCTTAATCTAAGTAAAGAGGAGTGGCGTCGTGCTTTTCAGTTCTTGTTTATCAAGCTAGGGCAATTGGAAGCCTTACAAGCCAATCACCAATTTACACCTGATGCTATTGGATTTATCATCCTCTACCTACTTGAAGGTTTGACCAAGGACGACCAATTAGATGTTTTGGAGATTGGTTCGGGGACAGGAAACTTGGCTGAAACTCTTCTAAATAATAGTCAGAAAAACCTTAATTATATGGGAATGGAAGTTGACGATCTCCTTATCGATTTGTCAGCTAGTATTGCTGATGTGGTGAATTCAAGTGCAGTTTACATCCAAGAAGATGCTGTTCGACCACACATTCTCAAAGAGAGTGATGTTATTATTAGTGACCTACCTGTTGGTTACTACCCTAATGATGAGATTGCGAGTCGTTTCAAGGTTGCAGCAACTGGTGAACACACCTATGCCCATCACCTTCTTATGGAGCAATCACTCAAGTACTTGAAGAAAGATGGTATTGCTATTCTTTTGGCACCAACTAATCTTTTGACAAGCCCACAAAGTGATTTGCTTAAGAAATGGCTATCAGGCTATGCTGATATTATTGCCGTTATCACTCTTCCAGAAGCAGCTTTTGGCAATAAACATAACATGAAGTCTATCTTTGTGCTTAAAAAACAAACTGAAAATGCTCCTGAGACCTTTGTTTATCCACTTAGCGATTTGCAAAACCCAGAGGTCCTCAAAGATTTTACAGAGAATTTTCAAAAATGGAAATCAGATAATTCCATTTTCTAGCAAAACATGTTAGAATAGGACTATATTATTGAAAGCGTTTTACAAAGAGGTGGCTTATGACAAAAACAATAGCAATTAATGCAGGAAGCTCAAGCTTGAAATGGCAACTATATGAGATGCCAGATGAAGTTGTTCTTGCTAAGGGTTTGATTGAACGTATCGGCTTGAAAGATTCTGTTTCAACAGTAAAATTTGATGACCGTTCAGAATCGCAAACTCTAGATATTGCTGACCATGTTCAGGCAGTAAAAATCTTGCTTGATGATTTGATTCGTTTTGATATTATCAAGAGCTATGATGAAATTACAGGTGTTGGTCACCGTGTGGTTGCTGGTGGAGAATATTTCAAAGAATCAAGCTTGGTTGATGAGGAAGCTTTGGCTAAGATTGAAGAATTGTCAGCCTTGGCGCCTTTACACAATCCAGGTGCAGCTTCAGGGATTCGTGCCTTTAAGGAGCTCCTCCCAGATATTACGAGTGTTGCTGTTTTTGATACAGCCTTCCATACATCTATGCCGGAAGTGGCCTACCGTTATCCAGTGCCTAATCGTTACTATACAGATTACCAAGTCCGTAAGTATGGAGCACACGGAACTAGTCACCAATATGTTTCTCAAGAAGCAGCTAAGTTGTTAGGTAAGCCAATTGAAGAAACTAAGATTATCACAGCCCATGTCGGAAATGGTGTTTCAATTACTGCCGTTGATGGTGGTAAATCAGTAGACACATCAATGGGGTTGACACCACTTGGTGGCGTTATGATGGGAACACGTACTGGGGATCTTGACCCTGCGATTATTCCATTTGTTATTGACCGTGAACCTGAGATGGCAGATGCTGAGCGTATCCGTCACGTCTTTAATAAGGAATCAGGTCTTCTTGGCATTTCTGAAAAATCAAGTGATATGCGTGATATCATTGCTGGTAAGAATGCTGGTGATAAAAAATGTGCCTTGGCCTATGATCTTTATGTGGATCGTTTGCGTAAATACATCGCTCAATACTTCGGTGTGTTGAACGGAGCGGATGCTATCGTCTTTACAGCAGGTATTGGTGAAAACTCTGCCGAGGTTCGTGCTTCAGTTTTGGATGGTCTCACTTGGTTTGGTATTGAAGTGGATCCTGAAAAGAATGTCTTTGGACATGTAGGCGACATTACAACAGCAGAGTCAGCTGTTAAAGTATTTGTTATCCCAACAGATGAAGAGTTGGTGATTGCGCGTGATGTTGAGCGCCTTAAAACTAAATAAGTTATCAAAAATTTGATAAGACCAGAAAAGTTGGCTGAGTAATTGGCCAGCTTTTTTGAATGCTCTGAAAGCATCATTTGTCGATGTCTATATATGTGTAATTCAATAAGTAAAGAAAACTTTACAAAAAAAATGTAAAAGAGACTTTACAAAATATGTAAAGTAGACTATACTATAAATGTAAAGTTAACTTAACAAAGAAAAGTAAGGAGTTTAACTATTTGAGAATAAACGATAAGGTTGAGGTACCACATGGAAACAAAAATTCAGGAACTTCGCAAGGCTAATAAGATTAGTCAGGCAGAGTTAGCAGATGAAATGGGGGTCACGAGACAGACCATCATTTCACTCGAAAAAGGTCGCTATAATGCGTCGTTGGAACTGGCTTTTAAAATTGCTAGATATTTTGGAAAGACTATTGAAGAAGTCTTTATTTTTGAGGAAGATTAAGGAGAAAAGATATGTTTAAACAAGTCATGAAGAAAATTGGTGTTATTGTTTTAGCGCTCACTCTACTAATCTTAGATTTAACACTATTAGGTGCTTTCCCGCTACTTACTCAGGATGGTAAGTTTTCACTTGTGGAGCAAATAGGTTACGGTATTTGGGCATTAGGGAGTTTGGCTATTTTTATCGTGATTGCTTATAGATTTAAACTCTTATCGCTTAAAGAGATTAATTGGAGACGTCTCGTTGCGATTGCTTCTCTTAATCTTGTCATCTTTTTCCTAGGTGATCTTCTAGGGTATTTTATTGGTCAGTTAACACACAATGCGACTATGGAAAATCAAGATGCTTTAAATGCTATCTTTGCCCACGTACCATTCTATCTTCACCTAGTAGTCGTCGGTTTTATTATTCCGATTATGGAAGAAATCATTTTTAGGGGACTCTTAGCTAAGGTGCTCTTTGGAAAATACTTTAAGACGGGTCTTGTTATTTCCAGTCTTCTCTTTATGGCTGGTCACTCAGCATTTACGCTTCAGACAATTGTCATCTATGGTATTATGTCAGCTGGTCTTGCGACAACATATTATAAGACTAAGCGTATCGAGTACAGTATGGGTGTTCATATCTTAAACAATAGCATAAGTGTACTACTCAGTCTTTTCGTTTAAGGTAAATATGATGTTTAACTCTATGAATGAAATAGTTTTAAACTATTCTTTTAAAGGATAATAAAGGGAGTGTTAAGATATGTTAATAAAAATGTTATTAGGAAAGAGAAAAACAGAGGCCGAGTTTAAGAAATACATTACACGAGTAGCCTGTTCTCTTTTGTCTTTGGGTGTTTTGGGTTTGTTTGTTGTTCGCTCTAACAGTCTTAGTGATTATGCTCTAGGATTAGTATTGGGATTTACCATTGGGGTTTATGTCTTGTCAATCTATTATTTTGCTACACTTACCCATCCCAAACGTCTTCATCGGATGTATATTGCTGCCTACGATGAGCGAAATAAACAGATTTTAATGGCGACAGCAGTTGCAACTCTGATTTTAGAGTTTTTGCTTATCTTTGCTTTGATTGCCCTATATGCCTTTGTCAATATTCAGTTGCCATATGTTACAGTCTTATCAGCCTTGCTCTATGGCTTAGTATTGGGATTTGCTCTTATTCGTCTCATCCTATCTAAAATAGGATAAGAGTCTATATTATCTTGAAAAATTCACCTCTCGTTCTCTTTTTTGTCTTGTCAAATAAGTTTTATTGTATTATAATAAAGATACAAATAAATGATGAAAAGAGGTAGATTCTCATGAACAAAGGGTCAATTCTCAAACGCTTTCTTTATTTTTTACTAGCTTTCCTAATACTAATTATTGATCAAGTTCCAACCATCTATTTAGGTGTCAAAGATATAAGGCTGGTCTGTCTCTTAATTTTTGTCTTGCTTCTTATGAGCGCAGGAGCTCTTTTCTTAGGAAAACGTCTTGGGCTTTTCGAAGGCTTTAAGGCCCTTTCTTCCCTGAAGGCCTGGGGTATGATTGGCTTGACCTACCTAGGTATTTATATCGTTACTAGGATTGGTTCTATAGTCATGATGATGGAAGGTGTTAGTAATAGCACCAATCAGGCAGCCATAGAAAATGCCCATATGAATCCCTTCCTTCTCATAACGTTTACAGTAATTATGGCACCGATTGTGGAAGAGCTGGTTTTTCGAGGGCTCCTCATGGGACGCGTCTTTAATCCAGATTCTATTGTTGGCTTGATTGTTAGTAGTTTACTTTTTGGCCTTGTTCATATGCCGAATAGTATCGGTGTTTGGATTGTATATGCAGGTATGGGGCTTGCCCTTGGGATAGCATATCGTAAGTTTCAAAAGTTAGAGTACTGTATCATGGCCCATATCATTAACAATAGTATTGCGGTTTCAATGTTGTTACTCTTACAATTTTTAGCGCCATATATCAAATAAAGCTCGGAAGATTCCGAGCTTTTTTCTTATAGTTTTTTGGCTTTAGCAATGGTTGTATCAATACTTGAAACCACACTATGGGTGAGGCCTGTACGCTCAAGGTCCATGAGACCGGCGATAGTAGTCCCACCAGGGCTACAGACCTTGTCAATAAGGTCATGTGGACTATCGCTACCAAGACTGAGATTTTCAGCAGTAGCTAGAACCGTCTGTGTGGCAATGGTCAGAGCGACCTGCTTACTTAGGCCGTTTTTGACACCAGCCTTGGCTAGAGCCTCGATAAAGAGGGCGATGTAGGCAGGGCTAGAACCTGCTAAGGCAGTAAAGGTATCAAAGTCCTTCTCAGCCAATTCAACAGTGGTTCCAAAACTGTCTGTGATTTCCTTGGCAACTGCCAAAAGGTCCTCGGATACCTTATCATTAGTGCAAAGACCAGTAGTGCTTTTGAGAATCTGAGCATTAAGGTTCGGCATGATACGAATAAGAGGAAGGTCTGGACTGGTGAGGGAAGCAAGGCATTCCAAGGTCACTCCAGCAGCCATACTTATGATAGGTTGATGGAAATTGAGATCGGCTAGTACCTTATCAAACATTTGAGGTTTGATACCAAGGATGACCAGGTCAGCATTATCCAACAATTCCTGATGGGAAGCAGCCGCTTCAACCTCTAGTTCCTCTGCAATCTGGCGTGAACGAGCCAAGGAAGACCCTGAAATAATGATACGATGTGAGCTTGTATTTAGTCCGTTGATAATGGCTGTTGCCATTTTTCCGACACCGATAAAACCTATAATCATGGGTTACTCCTTGTCTTAGTAGTTTTTAATTAAATCTACTGTCGAGCGATCCAACTTCTTAACAATAGCTTGTAAGAAGGCCTGTGCTTCTAGGAAGTCATCCATCGCATAAAGGGTTTGGTGCGAGTGAATGTAGCGGGCACAAACACCGATAGTTGTTGATGGAACACCAGCATTCTGCAAGTGAGCGGCACCAGCATCTGTTCCGCCCGCAGCACAGTAGTATTGGTATTTGATACCAGCTTCTTCAGCTGTAGTCAAAAGGAAATCTTTCATATTGGGCAACATGATGTGACCTGGATCGAAGAAACGAATAAGGGTACCATCGCCTACCTTACCTTGATTACCATAGATATCTCCTGCAGGAGAACAGTCCACTGCAAAGAAAACTTCAGGATCAAATTTAGTGGTAGAGACATGGGCACCACGTAAACCAACTTCTTCTTGAACATTGGCACCAGCGATTAGAGTATTATTGAGTTCTTGATCCTTAACGTTTTCCAAGAGTTCACGAATCATGAGAACACCATAACGGTTATCCCAAGCTTTAGAAATGACATTCTTTTGATTGGCTGTGAGAATCGTTTCAGATTCAGGAATGATGACATCACCTGGGAAAACACCGTAGGCATTTGCTTCTTCTTGGTTGGCAAAACCAGCATCAAAGACGATATCAGAAACACTAGGAAGACTTGAAGCTCCGCCACTAGCACGTAAGAAATGAGGTGGAACTGAACCTGAGATGACAGGATAGATACGACCGTCACGAGTGTGTAGGGTGAAGCGTTGTGAGCTGACAACCAGTGGGTTCCAACCACCAAGTTCGACGACACGGAAAGTCCCGTCTGCTTTGATTTCCTTAATCATAAACCCAACTTCATCCATGTGGGCAGCCACAAGCACCTTAGGGGCATTTTCTGCTTGGCTATGTTTGATACCGAAAATACCACCGAGACCATCTGTTTGGACCTCATCTACAAGTGGGGTGATGTTTTTGCGAAGGTAGTCGCGTACAGGAGCTTCAAAGCCTGAAGTAGCACTGAGCTCGGTTACTTCTTTAATTTTGTCAAATAGGGTAGTCATAAAATCCTCCTTGAGTAGTACTTGCTACTATTTTAGCACGATTCTCAAGAGATAGGTAGCCTCTCCCCATTCGTCTAAAATTATGGTAAAATGTTTCTTATGAAACGTAAAACATTGGCCTTGTTTGCTGGAGGCGTAGGAGCTTTAGGTCTCTTGGCAATGGCAGAGAAGTATAGACAGTCACGTGCAGAAATGAAGAAGGCTGCATTAATCCAAGATATTAGACAAGAATTATCTCACCTGGGGACCATTGCAGTCCTTTATACAAATCCCACTGATAAGGAGAATCCAGAGCTTACAGGAGGTATCGTCTTAGAGGATGGACGTGCCTATAGCTTTGTTTATGCAGAGGATATCTTGACCTATGAGGAGGAGCAGGCATGATTATTCCTAAGAATCTTGAAGAATTGGCAAGCTATGTTGAAAGTGATCAAAAGGTGGTTTTCTTTTTCACTGCTGATTGGTGTCCAGACTGCCAGTTCATCTATCCCGTTATGCCTGAAATTGAAGCCCTCCATCCAGATATGACCTTTGTGCGTGTTAACCGTGATGATTATATGGCTTTGGCACAAACTTGGAATATCTTTGGTATTCCAAGTTTTGTCGTGACTCAGAAAGGTCAGGAATTGGGACGCTTGGTCAATAAAGCTCGTAAAACCAAAGAAGAAATCAATGCCTTTTTGTCGGAGATTTAAAAGATGAAAATCAATCACTTTCCTAATATCTCTCTTGATATTTCAGAAACTAAAGAAAAGTATCTGACAGAAAAAAATGAGGAGATTATCGAAGAATTATGCCAAATTTTAGTAGAGCATTCCAAAATTGAAAGTGATATCTTCCTAAAACACCAAGAAATAAACACCTACAAAAAGGAAAATAATCTTCCTACACATCAAACTATTCCTGGAGAAATGGAGTTATTTGATGAATTTAAAGTGAAGTTGACTCCTTTAGCTCAAAAACACTTGACTGATAACTGTTATAAAAGAGGTTTTTCAGCTTCTTTTGGTTCTCCGGGCACCTATGATTTTGTGTTAGAGCCCTGTCGAGCTAAGTTTATTATGAAGAGTAAGGCTAAGATGTTTCTCGAATTTTCTTATGGGAATGACTTTTGGTACCATAAACAATTTATCATAAAATTAACAGAGAGTGACTGGAAAATTGACAAGATTAGTTATCGCTATGGTAGTAATGACGATTCTTGGCATGTCAGTCGATTTTAAAATCTAGAAAAAGAATTATTGAAGGAGAATCCATGATTTTTGCATATAATAAAGAACAAGTTGGCGACGTTTTGTTGGTTATCTTAGAAGATACTAAAGACATCAAACGTAGCGTAGAACGTAAAGGTAAAGTGGCGCGTGTCACAGCTGATGAAACAGGCAAGACTCTTGCTTGGAATATTTTTGAAGCGTCAAGCCTCATTGATATCGAAGGTAACGGTCAAGTTTTCTTGTCAGACCAAGATGTAGCTGTTTTGAACGAGGAATTGGCTAAAGAGGGCTTTGAAGAGCGTTTGGAAAACACACAAGGACCAGTCTTTGTGGTTGGACAAATTGATGAAATGGTTGCACATCCAGACAGTGACCACCTTAACATCTGCCAAGTGAACATTGGTGATAAGAAGGTCCAAATCGTTGCAGGAGCACCAAACGCAGCGCTTGGGCTTAAAACTATCGTAGCCCTTCCTGGTGCTATGATGCCTAGCGGTGCCCTTATCTTCCCAGGAAAACTTCGTGGTGAAGATAGTTATGGTATGATGTGTGCCCCACGTGAGTTGGCACTTCCAAATGCTCCACAAAAACGTGGTATTATTGAACTTGATGATTCAGCAGTAGTTGGTGAGGCTTTTGATCCAGCCAAACACTGGAAAGGGTAAATAAGACAAGAAGCGGTAAGTAAGCCGCTTTTTTCTTTGTCATAAAGAAAGTTTATAGCTAATCATAAAAAAGAAAGATTATGCAAGTTATAATATTTTTCTTAAAATGTAATCAATATTTACTTTAGGAGGTACTTATGCTTACAACTATTCTTTCTGGTGGGCTCATTGGTCTGATATTTGGATTCATTTTGCAACGAACTCGTTTCTGCTTGACTGGTGGTTTCCGAGACATGTATATTGCACGTAATAATACCTTATTTTACGCTTTTCTTATTGCAATCACAGTAGAAAGTATAGGAGTACTTTCCCTGATTAAATTAGGTATTATTGGAAACCCTTATGAAGAATTTTCCGTGTTAGGAGCAATTGTGGGTTCCTATCTATTTGGTATTGGAATTGTTCTTGCTGGGGGATGTGCCACAGGAACGTGGTATCGTGCCGGTGAAGGTCTCCTAGGTAGTTGGGTTGCACTATTCTTTTATATGACAAGTGCAGCAGCTATGAAATCAGGATTTCTTGTTCCTTTGAATCAATTAATAGCCAAGCGATGGGTAATTAATGATGATTTAGCTGGTCAATTAGGAGTTCCGGTTTGGTATTTTCTTGTTTTCTTAGTAGCTATAACAAGTTTTGTTGTCATTCGAGAGTTACGTAAGCCCAGACGTCAGATTGCTTCGCTTCCATCAAAATATAAGGGAGTGAGACACTATCTTTTTGAGAAAACTTACCATAAATATTTTGCGGGACTTCTAATAGGTCTTGTTGCTTTTATTGCTTGGCCTGCTAGTCAGTTGACGGGTCGTGTTGGAGGGTTAGGGATTACAACTCCCTCAGCACATCTAATTAGTTATATTATTACAGGAGATAGTAAACAGCTTGGTTGGGGTGTTTTTCTTGTATTGGGGATTTTTCTTGGTTCCTTTCTTGCTGCAAAGGGTTCTCGAGAGTTTCGTTGGCGCTTGCCAGACTTGTCAACCATCGGTAAGAGCACACTAGGGGGTATTTTTATGGGAATAGGTGCTTCATGGGCTGGTGGCTGTACGATTGGTAATGGTTTAACAGCTACAGCAATTTTTTCTAGTAAGGGATGGATTGCTTTACCAGTGACTATTTTAGGTGTTTGGACGGCTTCCTATATTATCTTTGTAAAACCCAACAAAAATTAAGAGGAGAATATCATATGGCTTTGATAAAACTTGAAACGGGTGGATTGGTATGTCCATTCCCATTGATTGATGCGAAGAAAAAAATGGCTGAATTAGCTACAGGTGATGAGTTGTTGATAGCTTTTGATTGTACGCAAGCAACGGAAAGTATACCAAACTGGGCTGCAGATAATGATTATCCTGTGACGCGCTTTGAACAAGTCGGTCCTGCTTCATGGGAAATTGTGGTTCAAAAACGTTGAGCTAGCCAAACGAGTAGAGAAAATTCAACATTCAACTGCTGTCATGAAAATATCTGAGAGAGCAGTATTACTAGAAAAGTAATAGTCTCCTATTTACTAGGAATATTAGGACAATTTGGTTATGTAGATTGGGGTATTAGTAAGGATACTCTCAAAGAAATTTGTAAAGCTATTTAAAATAATCTATTTTTTACTTCCGCTTACGAATAGATAGGTGGAGGTAAAAAAATGTATAACAAAGTTATTTTAATTGGACGTTTGACGGCGACTCCTGAAATGGTAAAAACTGCTAGTGATAGGTCTTTTACACGTGTTACAGTTGCGGTTAATCGTCGCTATAAGACGCAAAATGGTGAGCGTGAGGCTGACTTTATTACAGTGGTTGTCTGGGGGCGTTTGGCTGAGACCTTAGCATCTTATGCTAGCAAGGGGAGTTTAATTTCTCTTGATGGTGAGCTTCGTACCCGTAAGTACGATAAGGATGGTCAAACCCATTACGTTACTGAAGTGCTTTGTTCCTCTTTCCAACTTCTGGAGAGTCGTGCTCAGCGTGCTGTTAGGGAAAATAATCCTGATAATGACTTGGCTGACCTCGTCTTGGAAGAAGAACTTCCCTTTTAGTTTATCCTTTGACTAGCTATCTAGGTCTCCTATCTTTGAAGCAACCTCTCCAAAAAATCATTATCTTGTTCCATACCTTGTTTTGAAGAATTGTTGGAGATAAAACATTAAACACTTGTTAGATTAATAAACAGTAAAATTAGATAAGACTTAGGATGATAGGTGTTTAATAGTGTAGATAGACTAGAAAAAATAGTTTAAGAAGCCATAAAATGCTGATATATCAACATTTTAAATGTTAAGCGAAATATTCAAAACAATGCATACAATTAACAGTTGTTTCTAATCTATATCATTGTTTTATTACCGATTTTTAAATTAAATGATAGAGGTTTCATGATAAACTATAGGTGGGTAAGGAAAAAGCTATAAAAGTTACTTTTATAGTAGGCATTATTTGTTTGGAAGGAAAGTGTGAAATATCACAACTATAACGCTATCCTTGCAATTGTTTGAGACAGTTGCATTTTTGTTTATCGTTGTGAGGCCTTAGGCCTGTATAATGATTTCACAGACAATTGACTATGACACTCCGACTGACATATGAATTAGGATGTTAAGCGGTCGTTGACTTTTCGTCTAGCCTTGGGGGAACACATTGGTGTGATTCCTAAGACTCACCAGACTAATGTGTTTGAAGCTAGGATGATTCGTCTTAGCTTTTTTGTGTTCTTTAAAATGGAGGTCTTCGGTATTGCTTTTCTTATGCTATAATAGAAGGACTAAGCGAGATATTGTCTCGCAAATCTTGGAACGGGAGTGACACTAATGCTTGACTTTACCCAAGAAGAGAAAGACTTTTTTATGTCTGAAGCTCTTAAGGAAGCCGAAAAATCTCTAGATAAAGCAGAGATCCCAATTGGTTGTGTCATCGTTAAAGATGGAGAAGTCTTATGTCGTGGGCACAATGCACGTGAGGAGCTCAATCAAGCTATCATGCATGCGGAGGTCATGGCTATTCAGGAGGCTAATAGGACTGTGGGCAATTGGCGTTTGTTAGATTGTACCCTCTTTGTAACCATCGAACCCTGTGTCATGTGTAGTGGGGCAATTGGCTTGGCTCGTATTCCTAAAGTAATCTATGGAGCAAGCAATCAAAAGTTTGGTGGTGCGGGTAGCCTTTACGATATCCTAAGAGATGAGCGTCTCAACCATCGTGTAGAAGTAGAGACTGGTGTCATGGAGGAAGAGTGTGCTAAGATTATGCAAGACTTTTTCCGTCAGAGTCGTGAACGCAAAAAAGAAGCCAAACGATTGGCTAAATTGGAAACAAGGCAAGATATGTAAACAAAAGTGCAAGGCCAAAGGGCCTTGCACTTTTTAATGGAAGATGAGTTTTTGTTTTCCTGAAAGCAATTTAGGTCACTCTTTCTATGCTTTATTTTTTTCTTTCTCTCTTGTTAAAAGAAAAATAGGCATAAAGAGAATCAGAGTACCAAAAGCGGACTTCAAATTAGTATCAATAATTGGTGTTCCTAATCGTACATGAAAGATAAGGTTGATTAGGAGTATCAGAAGTAAGCTACTGATAATTCCAGCTAAAGCTATTTTTACGAGCAAATAGTTATTCATTTTAGGTGATTGATTAGCAGTAGTATCATTTGTTTGATTTTTTGTATGTTTCATGAGTTATCATCCTCAAAATCTTTGAGATGTCAGGTGAGTTCTGTTAGTTAGTGGGTGAGGTTATAGAAAGATTTACCTGCGGCATAGCTAAGGTCATAAGTTAGTTTTGCAGCAGCAATGCCAACAGAAATAGCGGCCCAAGGAACCACTCCACCTGATACAGCTTCAAGTTCTTGAGTAGTCATGTTTTTACGATTGTTAATGGTCTTAGTCATTGTTCATATGTCCTTTCTTTTATCGCGCAGAGTCCATGTAGCCATTGTAGGCTCCAAGGCATACCATAGTTCCAATAGGTCCTGAAGTTAGGCAGAGCCCTCCAATGGCAAGGTTGGTCTTCCATCCGCCTCCTGTTACTGAGGCTAGGTCAGCTACCTTCATTTCTTTGTTAATCATTGTCATTCTCCTTTTTTTATTTTTGGTGAGTCTTTAAATCTCATACCCTCTCACCACGAGTTAAGAGATATGTTAAACATGACTTCTCCTTTAAATAAAGTCAGCCATGTCACTAGCTTTTGGTACTTCCTCAAGCTATGGATTTATTATAAGGTGTCGAGAAATAAAAAAGTAGTGACATAAATGTCACCACGGTAAGTCTTATGTTTTATCGAAGTTTAGACTGACCGAAGTAAATAATAGGGATTGATAGGGGTAGGTCTAGCTAGTCTTATCATAAGTTCTCTACTTGCAATCACTTCAATTTATGGTATAATATTTTTCGGAGCAACATCTGTGCGTGAAGCGGGTCAGGGGAGGAATCCAGCAGCCCTAAGCGATTTCAGGTGTGTGCTCTTTTTTTTGTGTTAAGGAGGATTTATGGCCAAATTTAGTGTTTTTAAAGATCAAGAAAGTCTTTTTGCGTGTCCTATCTGTCAGGCGCCAATGCATTTGGATTTGTCTAGCTTGGTTTGTCAGAATAGGCATACCTTTAATATCGCCAAGCAGGGCTTTGTCAATTTTTTGAGACAGACTAAGGGAGATAAGAACTATGATATGGCTTCTTTTGAAAAGAGGAGTCAGATTCTTGCGGCAGGCTATTACGATCCTATCCTGGAGGTGATTTCAGAGCGCTTGCGTGACCTTCCTGAACACTCGCACGTTCTAGATGTTGCCTGTGGTGAGGGATATTATAGCCGTCAGTTGGCTCAAGAGTTTGACAAGGATTTCATGGCCTTTGATTTGTCTAAGGATTCTATCCTTCTTGCGGCTCGTCAAAATCCTCATAAAAATGTAGCTTGGTTTGTTGGCGATTTGGCTCAATTGCCTTTACGTGAACACAGTATCGATGTGATTTTAGATATCTTTTCGCCAGCTAATTATCAAGAATTTGGACGACTTTTGTCTGACCATGGCTTGATTTTTAAGGTTATTCCTCATGAGGATCATCTTAAAGAGTTTCGCCAATTGTTACCGGAGGTGCAGGCTTATTCGAACCAGGATGTTCTGGAACATTTTCAAGAGTCCTGCGACCTTTTGGAGCGTGTGACGATTGCTAAGACTTGGTCTATGCCATCAGAGCATGTTCAAACATTTGCCGAGATGACACCTCTTTTCTTCCATGCCAATAAGGATACTTTGGACTTGACTTCAGTGACGCAATTAACCGTTGCGGGAGAACTGCTGATTGGCCGTATTAGAGATGATAAGCAATCCTAACAATCGTTGGGATTTTTTTGATGGGAAATGTCTCAGTTAGCTTGTTTGGTCTTCCTAAAAGGAGTATGATGAGAGCAATAAGTAAGAAAGTTTCAGTAATGGGTAAAAAGCGATGAAAAATAGAGCCTATAAGAACTACATTTTTGATTTTTATGGTACCTTGGTTGATATCCTAACCGATGAGAAGGATCCTGTGTTATGGGATAAACTATGCCAACTATATCAGGCTTATGGAGCGGCTTATGAGGGCGAGACTCTTAAAAAGGCTTATGCTAAGCGCGTGGATCAGGCCCGTAAGGAGTTAATAGATCTCAAAGGAGTTGCTTATCCAGAAATTGATTTAGCCCACATTTTTAACCAGCTTTATGTAGATGCTCGGCCTCAGTCTAGTAGTTCTAATCAGCCGGAAGATTGGGGACAATTGATAGCAATGGTCTTTCGCGTCTTATCTCGCAAACATGTGACGGCTTATCCCCATACCAAGGAGGTGCTAGCCTTTCTAAAAGAGCAGGGCTGTCGGATTTATCTCTTGTCTAATGCTCAAGCAGCCTTTACTAACGCTGAGATTGACCTAATGGCGTTAAGACCTTATTTTGATGCTATTTACTTGTCTTCGGATGCCGGTATCTGTAAGCCACAACCTGAATTTTTAAAGCAAGTTTTGGATGATCATGGGTTAAACCCGTCTGAGACTGTCATGATTGGAAATGACTTGACGACTGATATTGCTGTGGCTGAAGCAGTTGGGATCGATAGTATCTTGCTCAATACCTTCCCTTATTCTCGTCGAGAACTGGAGAATTCCCCAATCAAGCCAGACCGAGTGATTACTGATATAGAGACTCTAAAGACCAATTTTACATAAAAATACACTGTATTTGGCAAAAGCAAAGACAATTATCAGAATTTTTGGTATAATAATTCCTAACTTTATGTGAATGGAGAATCTCATGACTGCACAAAAAATGTCTGCACAAGAAATTATTGCTTTTATCGGTAATGCTGAAAAGAAAACGAATGTTAAAGTAACTTTTGAAGGGGAATTGGCAACTACTGTTCCAGCTTCTGTCACTAAACTTGGTAACATTCTTTTCGGAGACTGGAAAGATATCGAACCACTTCTTGCGAATTTGACTGAAAACAAGGACTATGTTGTGGAACAAGATGGCCGTAACTCAGCTGTTCCATTGCTTGATAAACGTTACCTTAATGCACGTATCGAACCAGGTGCTATTATCCGAGACCAAGTAACTATCGAAGACAATGCTGTCGTTATGATGGGTGCTGTAATCAATATCGGTGCTGAAATTGGTGCTGGTACTATGATTGATATGGGTGCTATCCTTGGTGGTCGTGCTACTGTTGGTAAAAACAGCCACATCGGTGCGGGTGCAGTCCTTGCTGGTGTGATTGAACCAGCTTCAGCAGACCCAGTTCGTATCGGTGATAACGTTCTTGTTGGTGCTAATGCTGTTGTTATTGAAGGTGTTCAAGTTGGTAACGGTTCAGTCGTTGCTGCTGGAGCTATCGTTACTCAAGATGTTCCTGAAAATGTGGTTGTGGCTGGTGTTCCAGCTCGTATCATCAAGGAAATCGATGAAAAAACACAACAAAAAACAGCACTTGAAGACGCTTTGCGTAACTTGTAACATATTGATAGTAGAGGCCTGTAGGGCCTCTATTTCTAGATTCTCTATAAAATAAGACAATAAAAAGGATAAAAACATGACACTTGATTTAATTAAAATCAGACGAGACCTTCACCAAATTCCTGAAATTGGTTTGGAAGAATTTAAAACTCAGGCTTATCTCTTAGAGCGTATTGCTGAAATGACTGAAGGTAAGGACTTTGTGGAGCAACGTACTTGGTGTACAGGAATTCTTGTCTATCTTCACGGGGATGCCCCTGAAAAAACCATTGGTTGGCGTACAGATATTGATGGCCTCCCAATCGTAGAGGAAACAGATCTTGACTTTAAGTCTACTCATGAAGGTCGTATGCATGCTTGTGGACACGATATGCACATGACCACAGCACTTGGTCTTTTGGACCAGATGCTTCAAGTACAGCCTAAAAATAACATGCTCTTCCTCTTCCAACCAGCTGAAGAAAATGAAGCTGGTGGTATGCTTATGTATGAAGATGGTGCCTTTGGAGATTGGTTGCCAGATGAGTTCTATGGCCTCCACGTCCGTCCAGATTTCAAGGTAGGTGATATTGCGACTAACACAAGTACCCTTTTTGCTGGGACTTGTGAAGTCCTCGTTACTTTCAAGGGGAAAGGTGGACATGCGGCCTTTCCACATGAGGCCAATGATGCTCTTGTAGCAGCTTCTTACTTTATTACTCAAGTGCAAACGATTGTCAGTCGTAATGTTGACCCTATTCAGGGTGGGGTAGTTACCTTTGGTTCTTTCCATGCAGGAACTACTAATAATGTTATCGCTGAAACTGCAGAGGTTTATGGAACTATTCGTACCCTTACTCAGGAAATGAGTCTCCTTATCCAGAAGCGCGTGCGCCAGATTGCAGAAGGTGTAGCAGCTAGCTTTGGTATGGAAGTGGATATCATGTTGAAACAAGGTGGTTATCTTCCTGTGGAAAATAATCCAGCCTTGGCCAAAGAGTTGATGGCCTTCTTTGATGCTAGCCCAGAAGTTAACCTGATTGATTGTCCACCGGCTATGACTGGAGAGGATTTTGGTTATTTGCTTAGTAAAGTTCCTGGTGTCATGTTCTGGTTGGGAATCGACACGCCATATGCACTTCACCATCCTAAGATGAGTCCAAACGAAGATGCCCTCGCTTTTGCAGTGGCTGAAATTGGAAAATTCCTTAAACACAAGGCAGAAGCCTAATCAGAGTCGATAAAGCTAAAAAATCTACCAAGTCTGACTTTTGGTAGATTTTTTGATATGATAAACCTATGAAAAATGAACTTAGAAAAACAGTCTTGGCTCAATTAACTTCACAAGAACCTGAGACTAAGGCTAAGATAGATAAACATCTTTTGGAGCAATTGATTGCCTTACCTGCTTATAAAGAGGCTCAGGTGATTGCGACTTATTTGTCTTTTCCTCATGAATATGATACCAGTCTCTTAATCAATCAGGCTTTAAAGGATGGTAAACGACTGTTGATTCCTAAAACATATAAACAAGGTCGAATGATTTTTGTGGATTATGATCCAGATAATCTTGTTTCAACCTCTTTTGGCTTGATGGAACCTGCGTCTGATTTGGCTGTGGATAAATCAGAGATTGATTTGATTCATGTGCCAGGAGTAGTTTTCAATGATGAAGGCTATCGTATTGGTTACGGAGCAGGTTACTATGACCGCTATTTGTCTGATTTTGAAGGGGAGACCGTTAGTACGGTTTATCCTTGCCAGAAACATGATTTTCAACCAGACAGCTATGATATACCTGTTAAGGAGGTCGTTACATGCAAGTAAATGAGTGGAAGAAATATCCAGCAACCTATCTATTGTTGGGGCTTACGACGCTGACTTTTATCTGTCAATATCTTTTAAACGGCTTTCAAGCGACCTCACCTTTGAGCCTCTTTAAGATGGGGGCTATGTACGGTGCTTTTGTTCAGTACAGCCCACTGAACCTCTGGCGTCTTGTAACACCAATTTTTGTGCATATAGGTGTTGAGCATTTTCTATTTAATATGCTTGCCCTTTACTTTATGGGGAAAATGGCTGAGCAGATTTTTGGGACTCTACGTTTTCTAGGGCTCTATTTGTTGGCTGGTGTTATGGGAAATGCCTTTACCTTACTTTTTACGCCTAATGTTATTGCGGCTGGCGCTTCGACATCCTTGTTTGGACTTTTTGCGGCTGTTGTGATTCTTGGCTATTATAGTCATAGTCCTTTACTTAATCAGTTAGGTCGCAATTACTTGGCTTTGATTGTCATTAACTTAATTTTCAACCTTTTTACACCTAGTGTTGGGATTACAGGCCATCTCGGTGGTTTAGTTGGTGGTGCTCTTGCAGCTATCTTTTTGGCTAACAAGGTTGAAAGTCGCTTATTTAGTAAAGGTTGGCGTTCTACAGCCCTTTTAACCTACATGTTACTATTGCTGATTCTTCTAGGATTAACTTATTTTTAAATTATATGAAAAATCCATCGAATGTCATGTTCGATGGATTTTATATTAGTCTTTTTTAGCTGCTTTGCCTTCAAGTTTGTGTCCCAAGTCAATGAGGTATTGCTTGAGGTCATCTTTAACTTGAGGATGTTTAAGTGCGTAATCGATTGATGTTTTCATGAATCCGAATTTGTCACCGACATCATAACGGTCCCCAGTAAATTCGCGGGCAAAGACGCGTTGTGTCTTGTTAAGTGTATCGATAGCATCAGTCAATTGAACTTCGTTTCCAGCACCTGGTTCTTGAGTTTCTAAAATACCGAAAATTTCAGGTGTTAGAAGGTAACGCCCGATGATAGCAAGATCACTTGGTGCATCCTCTGGATTTGGTTTTTCAACGAAAGTTTCAACACTATAACGTCCATTTTCGCCTTTGCCTTGAGGGGCGATGACACCATAAGAAGACACTTCCTCGTGAGGTACAGGCATAACTGCAATGGTTGATGCGTGTGTTTCCTCATAATCGTTAATGAGCTGCTTAGTCAAAGGTACTGCTTTGTCATTAGTGATATCCATGAGGTCGTCACCAAGCATGACAACGAATGGCTCATTTCCGACAAATGCTTTGGCTTGAAGAACAGCATCTCCAAGACCACGTGGGTGGCTTTGGCGGATAAAGTGGAGGTTAATAGCAGTGGTGTCATTAACCAATTTCAACAGGTCTGTCTTACCTTTTTGTTCCAAGTTGTATTCTAACTCGAAGTTTGAATCAAAGTGGTCTTCGATAGAACGTTTTGACTTACCAGTAACCACCAAGATATCTTCGATACCTGATTTGAGGGCTTCTTCAACGATAAATTGGATGGTTGGTTTGTCAACGATTGGCAACATTTCTTTGGCCAAGGCCTTAGTAGCTGGTAAAAAGCGTGTTCCGAGTCCTGCAGCGGGGATGATAGCTTTTCTAACTTTTTGATTCTTCATGAGAACTCCTTAGATTTTTATTTTTTATCCCATTCATTTTCAGAGCGCAATTCGTTGGACATCATATTGAGAATAGATTCCTTGATATCAGCACCCTCATAGATAGATTTGTAGATTGCTGTTGTTATTGGCATGTAGACGCCGAGTTCTTGGGCGATTTCGTAGGCAACCTTTGTGGTTGAAATACCTTCGATAACCATTCCCATGTTACGTTCAATGTCTTCTAGCTTTTCTCCACGACCGAGCGCATCCCCAGCACGCCAGTTACGTGAATGGATAGAAGTTCCTGTAACAATAAGGTCACCAACCCCAGATAGACCGCTGTAAGTCAAAGGATCAGCCCCAAGTTTCACACCAAGACGAGTAATTTCCGCAAGTCCACGAGTAATAACGGCTGCTTTGGCATTGTCCCCATAACCCATACCGTGGAGGGCACCAGCACCTACCGCGATAATGTTTTTAAGAGCACCAGCTGTTTCAACACCAATCACATCTGAATTGGTGTAGAGGCGGAAGTAGCTATTGCTGAAAATACCTTGGACATAGCGTGCCGCTTCAAGATCCTTAGATGCTGCTGTAATCAAAGTGATATCGCGAACGATAGTTTCTTCAGCATGGCTTGGACCAGATACGACAACAATCTCACTACGAAGTTCCTTAGGAATCTCTTCTTCAAGGATTGTTGAAAGGCGTTCGTGTGTTCCAGGTTCCAAACCTTTTGAAGCATGCATGACAACAACTTCGTGGTCCAAAAGTTCAGCAACTTGCTTAGCAACTAAGCGAGTAACCTTGGTTGGAACAACAAAGAGAACAGCGTCGACACTATCTAGAGCTTCAGATAGCTCTTTGTAGGCTTTAATGTTTTCATCCAAAACCACATCCTTGAAGTAGCGGGTATTGGTGTGTTTCTCGTTAATTTCATCAATTTGTTCAGGGATGTTTCCCCAAATACGGACCTCGTGTCCGTTGTCGTTGAGTACCTGAGCAAGGGCGGTTCCCCATGAACCAGGGCCCAAGACAGCGATTTTTTGTTTTTTCATCATTAGGTCTCCCTTTAGGTCCTTTCTAACAAAGTAGAAAAAGACTGTATTCTTTCTCATTATAACATAAGAAAAGCATGTTTGTCTTGTACTCTCTGTTAGGAGGGCTGATGGCTATTTATTTTTTCAGCCAATTTTGGGCAATGTAGCCCCCAATGAGAGCAGCCATGAGCGTTCCTCCAATCAGGATTAAGACATGACTGGCTGTAAAGGGAACCATAACTTGATTTACATAATCTTGAGTTTTCCCTTTGGCTAGGAGCTGTGCGATATAGGCTTTGGGCGCGAGCCACATGGTGATAATGGGTGCTAAGTTTCCTAGGGAAAAGATCATATAGGAAAGTAAATTAAGTTTACTATTCTCATAGTTCCCTTTCTTAGCTAGAAAGTCAGCGACAAGGCCAGCCAGAAAGCTAGGAAGAAAGGCTAGAACAAAGTGCCCAGAGGCAAAGAAGAAGAGGGACATAAAGATACCCAGACAGGTAATCGCTCCAAATTGTTTTGTCTTTCTGATAAGCCCCAAGTAGACCCAGCCTGCAAAGATAGCTGCTAAAGCAGGCGTATGGTACATATTTTTGACTTTGAAAAAGATTAAATCAATGGCAACTGCAAGGGCTAGGCAAATAAAATATAGTAGAATAGCTAGGCTGGTTTGTTTGATGAATGTTTTTTGACGCATGTGGTCTCCTAATCAATGTGAGGTGTTTTGGTTTTATTGAGCCAAGAATATGCCAAACCGATGAAAATACCTCCGCCAATCCAGTTACCGAAGAAAACGACTACCCACTGACGTAGAATATTTGCCAAAGTGAAATTATCCACAGCATCACGCACACCGTTGAAACCGAGCAACATGAAAGAAGCAAAGTTAGCAATCAAGTGTTCATTAATCAAAAATACAAACATAAAGATAGCTGATAGCGCAATGAAAATTTTAGCAGATTCTTCTTTGAGGAGCATGTAGCCCAAGATGGCAATATTAACGAACATATTAGCTGTAATACCTTCTGTAAAGTTCATCCAATCTGTTTTTCCAAGCTTGGTTGAGACAGCAGTAACTAAGAAACTCTTGTCAGTCAAATGTTGGAAAGAGAAGGATTGGTTGAAGAACCAGGCCAAGATAAGGGCACCGACAAAATTAAAGAAGGTACAGTAGAGGAGGATGGCACACACCTTGCTCCATTTGATTTTACCATAATAGGCACCACTGGTCAGGAACATCATGTTTGAAGTAGCCAACTCTCCATTGAATATGAGAACGAAGACCAGTCCGATGGCAAAGATAAAGGCGAAGACAAAACGAGAAAGGGCTGGAATACCTGTAGCGATAACATCCGCACCAATAATTCCTACAGCAGTTGACATAGTAAGATAAGCTCCAGCGAGCATAGAGCGCAAGGCATAGCGCCCCAGACTTTCGTCAAAGAGAGCTTCTTTTTTAGCGCAGGCAGCGAATACTTTTTCTTTAAATTGAGACATAGGTTTACCTCTAAAATGTGTGGCATGGAGCATGGGCAAATGCGCAAGCTCGAGTGAAAATAAATCTAAGATGACCATGAAAAAAAGGCTCTATAATTTCTGTAGTGGGTAAAACCACTGTAGAGATTATAGAGCTTTTTGAGTGTACACAAAAAGTCCCATAAGAACTATAATGAAAAGCGACCAAACCATCATTAGGAAGAACTTATGAGACTTATTAAGAATA
>JAFHAZ010000051.1:0-62244 GCA_016939315.1 Streptococcus sp.
GATTTAGGATCTGGCGCTTAACGGCGTGGGGGTTCAAGTCCCTTCACCCGCATTAGAAAAGTTAGCCGGCTTAGCTCAGTTGGTAGAGCATCTGATTTGTAATCAGAGGGTCGCGTGTTCAAGTCATGTAGCCGGCATAAAGATGGTCCGTTGGTCAAGGGGTTAAGACACCGCCTTTTCACGGCGGTAACACGGGTTCGAATCCCGTACGGACTATATTTTGAGTAACTTAGGTTACTCTTTTTATTTTGTTTCTTTTTTTTATATGTTATAATAGCTTATAATACTATTTTGAGGTGAATTTATGTCTAAAGTTTTTGTTTTTGGTCATCAAAATCCTGATTCTGATGCAATCGGGTCTTCTTATGGATACGCTTATTTGAAACGTCAACTTGGTGTTGATGCTGAAGCTGTTGCTTTGGGTACTCCTAACGAGGAAACTGCTTTTGTTCTTGATTATTTTTGTGTTGAAGCACCACGAGTGGTTGAGTCTGCTCAATCAGAGGGGGTTAATCAAGTTATTCTTACAGACCATAATGAATTTCAACAATCTATTTCAGATATTAAGGACGTTGAAGTTATTGAGGTAGTCGACCATCACCGTGTGGCTAACTTTGAAACTGCTAATCCATTAATGATGCGATTGGAACCTGTTGGATCTGCATCTTCAATTGTTTTTCGTATGTTTAAAGAAAACAACGTTGAAGTTCCTAAGGAAGTTGCTGGTTTGCTTTTGTCAGGTTTGATTTCAGATACTCTTCTTCTTAAATCTCCAACTACACATGCTTCAGATCCTGCTGTCGCAGCTGAACTTGCAGAAATTGCTGGTGTTAATCTAGATGAATATGGTCTTGCTATGCTTAAAGCTGGTACTAATCTTTCTTCAAAATCTGCTGAAGAACTCATTGATATTGATGCAAAAACATTTGAATTGAATGGTAATCAAGTTCGTGTTGCACAAGTTAATACAGTTGATATTTCTGATGTTCTTTCTCGTCAAGCGGAAATTGAAGAAGCTATTAATAACTCAATTAAAAACAATGGTTACTCTGACTTTGTCTTAATGATTACTGATATTCTTAATTCTAATTCAGAAATTCTTGCACTTGGTTCAAATACTGACAAGGTTGAAGCTGCTTTCAATTTTGTTTTAGAAAATAATCATGCTTTCCTTGAAGGAGCTGTTTCTCGTAAGAAACAGGTAGTTCCTCAGTTGACTGAAAGCTTTAATGCGTAAAATTAGGCCTCCAGGCCTTTTTTTAGTCCTCTGATTAATGGTATAATACTTCTTATGATAATACAATTTAACCCAAACAAACTATGTAAGCAACCTTTTTTTATGGAAATAGTGAATTATCTATATCTTAATCAGCCTGTGACCCTGAGAGCAATAAAAAGGCAGTTTCCTTTTCAAAAGAATATCGATAGATTAATTGAGGAGTTTGTAAAAGCAGGCTATATTGAACGATTCGAGAAACGTTATCGTTTATTAATTAGTCTTGTGTCAGATTCTTCTAAAATTGATTTAGATCAGCATTTTTTTATTAATGATGATTCTACTTGTTATTTAGAACTATTAAATCGTAGATTTGTTACTGAGATAAGTAATTCTACTAATGAAGTTGTTATTATTGAACAAACGAGTATTACGAGAGACGATCTTACGATTTCAAATTATTTCTATAAATTAAGAGAAAATCTACCATTATCGGAAGAGCAGAATAGATTATATGATATATTAGGGGATGTTAATCCTGAATATTTTTTGAAACATGTTACGACTTTTCTTTTAAAATACGTAAGGAAGGAATATGCACTTCAAAAAAGGAGGAATATTTTTGTTGATGCTTTAGAATTATTAGGGTATCTTATTCAAGTAGAAGAAGGGCGTTATCTTTTGAATATGGATTTAGATTCCGAAGCATTAGTTTTTAGTGCAAAAAAAGACTAGTATTATTACTAGTCTTTTTTATGACAACTTTAACGATTCCTTAGTTCAAGATAACGTTTGTACCAGATGTTAACATAAGATTGTGAAAATGGCCCCTTACCATTGTTAATCCAATCTACCAAGATTTTAACATGTTCCTTTAAGATATAGTCAATATCAGGAGAGTAATGCATTTCTTTTTTATGTGTTTCATACTCATCTACATCTAGCAATTTTTTTTCACCATCAGCGAAGACTTTGACATCTAGGTCATAGTCAATATATTTTAGTGCTTCTTGGTCCAAAATATATGGACTAGCTAAATTGCAGTAGTAGGAAATGCCGTTATCCCTAATCATGGCTATAATATTAAACCAGTATTTTTTGTGGAAATAAACAATAGCAGGTTCACGTGTTACCCATCGTCTTCCGTCTGCTTCAGTAACGAGGGTGTGGTCGTTAACGCCAATAACAGCATTCTCAGTTGTCTTTAGTACCATAGTATCGCGCCAAGTACGGTGCAAACTACCATCATGCTTATAACTTTGAATTGTGATAAAGTCGCCTTCTTTTGGTAATTTCATGGCGTCCTCTTTCTACAATAAGGGTTATCCCCATTATTGTATCATAATTTTTTGAAAAGAGGGGAGAATTCCTATAAATATTCTCTTAGAGCGGATGCTATGGCATCAAAGTCATAACCTTTTCTGGCTAAAGATTGTGTCAAGCGCTGCTTAAGTTCATAACCGTCGTATTTTTTACTAAATTTTTGATATTGCTTATCTATTTCTTTATAAAGGAGAGCTTGTTCAGTTTCTTCATCTGCTTCAAGTTCTAGATGATCGATTGCTAGTTTACTTTCTTGAAATGAAAAACCTTTATTGATAAGGCTTTGAGTTAATTTATCTTTTAGGGCTTTAGATGGTAGTTTTTCCTGATATTTTCGTAACAGTTTTGAAGCTACTCTAATGGCTATTTCTGAGAAATCAAATTGACTTAAAACATCGTCAATGATCTGTTTGTTACAACCTTTTTGAAGCCATTTTTGCTTCAGCACATAGGCTCCTTTATCACCTGAATTCAGATTTTGTTGAGCTAGACTTTCTAGGAGTTTGTAATCATCAATCCAGTGATCTCTTTTTAGATTATCAATAATTTTTGGAATTATATGAGGGTTTATTTCATGTTTAAAAAGGTAATCTTTTACCTCTTTCTCAGTACGTTGTTTAAATGAAATAAAATAGAGGGCTAAGTTTTTACCATGCGAGAACTGGGCAAAGGATTTAATATTCTCTAGTTGATCTTTGTCCAGTATCATTTCTTTTGTCAACATGTATTTAACGATGGTATCTTCTGTAACGTAGAGACTCTCTTTTTGGTCTATCTCAAGGAGATAAAGTCTCTTTTTCTTCTCGATTTTTGTGATTTTCATAGTTATTATTATATCAAAATGTTAGAATGGTAGTATGAATTTACAAGTGAAACAGCGTATCCCGCTTAAGATAAAACGCATGGGAATCAATGGCGAAGGCATTGGTTTTTATAAGAAAACTCTAGTTTTTGTGCCAGGGGCTTTGAAGGGTGAAGAAGTATTCTGTCAGATTGTTTCTGTTAAGAGAAACTTTGTTCAGGCAAAATTATTAAAGATTAATAAGCCTTCTAAGTTTCGTGTTGAACCTGCATGTAGTATTTATGAAGACTGTGGCGGTTGCCAGTTAATGCATCTTCGTTATGATAAGCAATTAGAGTTTAAAACTGACTTATTAGGACAAGCCTTGAAGAAGTTTAAACCGGCTAATTTTGAGTCATATGACATTCGTCCAACAATTGGTATGGAGCAACCACAACATTACCGAGCTAAACTACAATTTCAAACCCGTTCTTTTGATGGCTCAGTTAAAGCTGGCTTATTTGCGGAAGGGAGTCATCGCCTCATTAATATTGATGATTGTCTAGTTCAGGATGATCTAACTCAAGCCATTATGAATAAGGTGACAAATTTGTTAGATAAATACAAGTTCCCAATTTATAATGAGCGTAAAATTGCTGGAATTCGTACTGTTATGATACGACGTGCTTTGGGTTCAAATCAGGTCCAGTTGATTTTTGTAACCTCTAAATCAGTTTCTTTCACTAAATTGGTTAAGGAATTGACGGAAAGTTTTCCAGAGATTGTAACTATTGCTGTCAATTATAATTATTCGAAATCTAGCGAGATTTATGGTCAAGAGACGGAAATTCTTTGGGGGCAAGACACTATTCAAGAAGAGGTACTGGACTATAGCTTTGCTCTCTCTCCTCGTGCATTTTACCAGTTGAATCCTCAACAAACAGAGGTACTCTATGGTCAGGCCGTTGAAGCTTTGGATGTAGGTAAGGCTGAACACCTTATTGATGCTTATTGTGGGGTTGGTACTATTGGACTTGCTTTTGCAAATAAGGTAAAGAGTATTCGAGGTATGGATATTATTCCAGAGGCTATTGAGGATGCTAGAAAGAATGCTAAATCACTTGGGTTGGAGAATGCTCACTATGAGGTGGGTAAGGCTGAGGATATCATTCCTCGTTGGTACAAGGAAGGCTATCGAGCAGATGCTCTTATTGTGGATCCACCTAGAACTGGTTTAGATGATAAGCTACTTAAAACGATACTGGCCTACACTCCTGAAAAAATGGTTTATGTTTCATGTAATGTATCTACTTTGGCTAGAGATCTAGTTTCTTTGGCTAAAGTTTATGATGTTAATTATATTCAGTCAGTAGACATGTTTCCTCATACAGCTCGAACAGAAGCAGTTGTGAAGCTGACTAAGAAAATGTGATAAAACCTAACATAAAAAACAAGAAATTTTCCAAATTGTTGGAAAATTTCTTTATTTTTCTGAAAAATAGGAGTATAATAGGCTTATCGATTTTTTAAAGGAGGAGCGTATGAAAAAGAGCTTCATTCATCAACAAGAGGAAATTTCTTTTGTGAAGAATACTTTTACACAGTATTTGATTGATAAACTTGACGTCGTTGAAGTGCAAGGGCCTATTTTGAGTAAGGTCGGGGATGGTATGCAGGATAATTTGAGCGGTATTGAAAATCCTGTAACTGTTAATGTGCTTCAGATTCCTGACGCAACATACGAAGTTGTTCACTCATTAGCAAAATGGAAACGCCATACTTTGGCTCGTTTTGGTTTCAATGAAGGTGAAGGGCTCGTGGTTAATATGAAGGCTCTTCGTCCAGATGAAGATTCATTGGATGCAACGCACTCTGTTTACGTTGACCAATGGGACTGGGAAAAAGTTATTCCTGACGGACATCGTAATATCGCTTACTTGAAAGAAACTGTTGAAACCATTTATAAGGTTATTCGTTTGACTGAGCTAGCAGTTGAAGCACGTTACGATATTGAAGCTATTTTACCTAAGAAAATTACCTTCATCCATTCAGAAGAACTTGTTGAGAAGTACCCTGATTTGACACCAAAAGAGCGTGAAGATGCTATTACTAAGGAATATGGTGCTGTATTCTTGATTGGTATCGGTGGTGTTCTTCCTGATGGAAAACCACATGATGGTCGTGCACCTGACTATGATGACTGGACAACTGAGTCTGAGAATGGTTACCATGGTTTAAATGGGGATATCTTGGTTTGGAATGAACAATTAGGACATGCCTTTGAATTGTCATCAATGGGTATTCGTGTTGATGAAGATGCCCTTAAACGTCAGGTTGAAATTACTGGCGACCAAGATCGTTTGAAATTGGATTGGCACCAAGCCTTGTTACATGGCCTTTTCCCACTAACAATTGGTGGAGGTATTGGTCAGTCACGTATGGCTATGTTCTTGCTTCGTAAGAAACATATTGGTGAGGTTCAAACTTCAGTTTGGCCAGATGCCGTTCGTGAAAGTTACGAAAATATCTTGTAAAAAAAAAAGCACTAACGAAAGTTAGTGTTTTTTGGTTGGCAATTGCTGTGTATAATTGCTCAACGAATTTTCTATTGGAGTAGATATCATGAGACCTAGCTTAGTATTTCTCATAAAGAAAAAACCTATCCCTTGAAGGAGATAGGTTTTTAGATTAGTCGTCACTACGGAAAAAAGCATCGTAAAGAGCTCTGACAGCTGCTTTTTCTTGCTCGGTTTCAATTACAAACATAACAGAAACCTCACTAGAACCTTGAGAAATCATTTCTAGGTTAATATGTTTTTCAGAGAGCGCTTTAGCCGCTGTCGCTGTAACACCGATGTGGTCTTTCATATTTTCACCAACAATCATGAGGATTGAAAGGCCATGTTCAATTTCAACTTCATCAACACCGAGTTCACGAGTCAAGTATGAAAGAATTTCTTGTTCTTTGATTGGGGTAAGTTCACGTTCTCGAATAATGATTGAGAGATCATCGATTCCAGAAGGCATGTGTTCCCAACGGATGTTTAAATCTTCCAAGATTTGGAGGACTTTACGTCCGAAACCAACTTCACGGTTCATGAGGTATTTGGTCATGTTGATGCTGACGAATTTATCATCGCTCGCGATACCAACAACAGGAACAGTTGCTCCCTTGTGTTCAAGAATAATACGTGTGCCTGGATGGTCTGGATTATTAGTGTTTTTAATAACCAACGGAATTTTACCACGATAGGCAGGTAGTAGAGCCTCATCATGAAGAACCGAGAATCCAGCATAAGCCAATTCACGCATTTCTTTATAAGTTAACTCAGGAATAGAATGTGGTTCATGAACGACACCAGGGTGGGCTGCGAAAATACCATCTACATCTGTGAAGTTTTCATATAAGTCTGCCTTAACCCCAGCTGCAACGATAGAACCTGTGATATCAGAGCCACCACGTGAGAAAGTACAAATTTGATTATCAGGGGTAACACCAAAGAAACCAGGGATAACAAGAACCTCATCTGATTCACGAAGCTCTTCCAATTTGTCATAGGCTCCTGGAAGGATACGAGCATTTCCAGGTTCGCTTGAGACAAAAATACCAGCTTGGCGAGGATGAACGTAACGTGCTTCAATACCGTTATTACGGAAATATTCAGCGATTAATTTTGCGTTATTATCTTCCCCTGCAGCTAGGAAAGTATCATAAAGGAAATCATTATCTTCAATCGGAAGAGTGGCAAGATCGTTGATAGATTTGGCAATCTTCGTCATTTCTGTTGATTTGAAGCCTAGCTCATCGACCATAGCTTGGTAGCGGTTAATAATCCATTCTTGGTCAGCTTTAACATCAACACCCTTTGTGTAGTGTTTATAGTATTTAATCAAGGCATCTGTGACTTTGGTATCTTCATCGTTACGTTTACCAGGGGCTGATACAACGACAAAGCGACGTTCAGGGTCAGATTTTACAATGTTTAAGACTTTTTCTAATTGTGTGGCTGAAGCAAGTGAGCTTCCACCGAATTTGATGACTTTCATAGTTACTCCAAAAATTTTAAATTACTCTACAATTATAGCAAAATTCTGACAATTTGTCACATTGTTTTTAAAAGCGAGTAAGATTTAGTCTGATTATGGTACAATAAGGTAAGAAAAAGGAGGATATCCCGTGGTAGAGGCAATTATTTTTGATATGGATGGTGTCCTTTTTGACACTGAAAAATATTATTATGATCGACGTGCAAGTTTCTTAGCTCAAAAGGGAATTTCAATCGACCATTTACCCCCGTCTTTCTTTATAGGTGGAAATACTAAGCAAGTTTGGGAAAATATTCTCAGAGATGACTATGATAACTGGGATGTGCCAACTTTACAAGAAGAGTATAATGCCTATAAACAAGACAACCCCTTACCCTACAAAGTATTAATCTTTCCTGATGTTTTGAAAGTCTTGAATGAAGTGAAATCTCGAGGGCTGAAAATAGGTTTGGCTTCTAGCTCAGTGAAGGCAGATATCCTTAGAGCTTTGGAGGAAAATCATTTGGATGGTTTCTTTGATGTGGTTCTTTCAGGAGAAGAATTTAAAGAGAGTAAACCCAATCCAGAGATTTATCTGACAGCATTGAAGCATTTGAACGTGGAAGCAAATCAGGCTTTGATTATCGAAGATAGCGAAAAGGGGATTGCTGCTGGAGTCGCTGCAGGTGTTGAGGTTTGGGCCATTAAAGATAATCGTTTTGGCATGGATCAAGGTGCAGCCAAAGGCTTGTTGGATAACCTTATTGATGTTTTAGATTTATTAAAATAGAAGAGACACCGAGTTGTAGAACTCGGTGTTTTGATGTATCAAATTAAAAAACTCTAAGTTTCTGTTGACCTTTAGATGGACTATGGTATACTAGAAAATAATGATGAATGATTTGATAATCAAATTATCTATTCATCAAATAAAATTGTGATAAAAATATAAAGAACATACGGTTTTCATATAGAAACTAGTTATCGGAGGAATGCAAAAAATGGCTTACGAAACAATTCTTTATAGTGTTGAAGATGGAGTAGCAACTTTAACGCTTAATCGTCCAGAAGTGCAAAATGGGTTTAATATTCCAGTTTGTGATGAGATTATGGCTGCAATTGAGGAAGCTAAACAAGATGCGTCAGTAAAATTCTTGGTAATCAATGCTAATGGGAAAGTCTTTTCTGTTGGTGGTGACCTTGATCAAATGCAAAAAGCGGTTGCTGTAGATGATGTACAGTCTTTGGTTCGTATTGCTGAGCAGGTAAATGAAATTTCTTTTGCTCTTAAAAAATTGCCTAAGCCAGTCATCATGGTAGTTGATGGCCCATGTGCAGGTGCTGCGGCTAACTTAGCTGTTGCAGCTGACTTTACGATTGCATCTGATAAAGCTAAATTCATCCAAGCTTTTGTAGGTGTTGGTTTGGCACCTGACGCTGGAGGCCTCTACCTTTTGACACGTTCAATCGGTATTAACCGTGCGACTCAAATTACCATGACAGGAGAGCCAGTATCAGCTGAAAAAGCTTTGGACTGGGGAATTGCCTACAAAGTTGTTGAGTCAGAAAAACTTGAAAAAACTGTGAGTCAATTGATTAAAAAATTGAACCGCTCTTCAGTGAATTCCTTTAAAGCCATTAAAGAAATGGTTTGGGAATCTGAATTTGCAGGATGGGAAAATTATGCTAAGTTGGAACTTGATTTGCAAAAATCTCTTGCCTTCACTGAGGACTTCAAAGAAGGAGTACGTGCTTACAGTGAGCGTCGTCGACCTAAATTCCAAGGGAAATAACCACATTTTCTAAAAGAAAAACTAAAGTTTTTTAATCGGGCTTGCGAATTTAGTTTGAGTCTGATATAATTTGAAAGTCAAAGTTTTATTGAAAGGAGTCTGGTGTGAATTACGACAAAATTGATGGCTATCTTGTTGATATTTTTAATAACGTAGTTATTATCGAAGAAGCGAGTTTAAAGAATTCAAAATTTAACGATGTTTCCCTCAAGGAAATGCATACCATTGATGTGATCGGTACACATCCAGATACGACACCAAGTGCAGTAGCTAAAGAACTCATGCTAACTCTTGGTACTGTAACAACATCTCTCAATAAACTTGAAAAGAAAGGTTATATTGTCCGTACACGTTCATCAGTTGACCGTCGTGTGGTCCATCTTTCGCTTTCTAAAAAGGGTCGTTTGGTATATCGTCTTTACCGTCGTTTTCATAAATCAATGGTGATGAGGATTACAGAAGGCTTTAACGACGAGGAATTGAAGGTTATGAGCAAGGGATTGGAAAATCTCCACGCATTTCTTGAGGAGTTGAAATAATGGCATTTGCAAAAATTAGTCAGGTTGCCCATTATGCACCTGCTCAGGTCGTGACTAATGATGACCTATCAAAAATCATGGATACTAGCGATGAGTGGATTCGCTCACGTACAGGTATTCAGGAACGTCGCATCTCATTGAATGAGAATACGAGTGATTTAGCTACCAATGTTGCTCATCAGCTATTAGAAAAATCAGGATTAGCTCCTGAGGAGCTAGACTTTGTTTTAGTTGCAACGATTTCTCCTGATAGTTCTATGCCTTCAGTAGCGGCTCGAGTTCAAGGAGCAATTGGTGCAGTCAACGCCTTTGCTTTTGATATTACTGCGGCATGTAGTGGGTTTGTCTTTGCTTTAGCAACCGCAGAAAAATTGATAAAGTCAGGCGCATACAAAAAAGGTTTAGTCATTGGTTCTGAAGTTCTTTCAAAAACTTTAGACTGGTCTGACCGTACAACAGCTGTCCTCTTTGGAGATGGTGCTGGCGGAGTCCTCTTGGAAGAAACTGAAGAAGAACATTTCTTTGGAGAATCTTTAAATACCGATGGTAGCAAGGGTGGTCTTGAGTCAGGAGCCTCTGCAGTTATCTCGCCTTATTCAGATGAGTCTGATCAGCCTAATCCCTATATGCAAATGGATGGGAAAGCAATCTTTGATTTTGCCGTTAAGACGGTTTCAAAGAGTATTAAGGCCTTGGTTGAAGAAAAAGGTGAGCCTGATTACTTCCTTCTTCATCAAGCTAATATTCGTATATTGGATATTATGGCTAAGAAAATCGATGTCAGTCGTGATAAATTCTTGGCAAACATGATGTCTTATGGTAATACCAGTGCGGCAAGTATCCCAATTCTGCTTTCTGAAAACGTGGCGAATGGGACCTTAAAATTAGACAGCGGTCAAACAATTCTCTTATCAGGTTTTGGTGGGGGTTTGACATGGGGCAGTCTTATTGTTAAAATCTAGTTATATAAATTATGCACCAGCATAGATTATAAGAAATTTATTTATCTTAAAGGAGAAATTAAAATGGCAGTATTTGAAAAAGTACAAGAAATCATCGTTGAAGAACTTGGGAAAGATGCAGAAGAAGTAAAAGTAGAAACTACTTTTGACGAACTTGACGCTGACTCACTTGACGTGTTCCAAGTTATCTCAGAAATCGAAGATGAGTTCGATATCCAAATCGAAACTGAAGAAGGTCTTAACACTGTTGGTGACCTTGTTGCTTACGTAGAAGAAAAAACTAAATAAGCAGGGCATAGAGAATATTCTTATTTGGGATATTCTCCTTTGTTTATACAATTACTTTGATTATTAAACTATTTATTTGATTAGAAAATCGAAAAAAGGTGCAAAATGAAATCTCGTATTACAGAACTGTTAGGAATTAAATATCCAATCTTCCAAGGTGGTATGGCCTGGGTTGCTGATGGCGACTTGGCAGGAGCCGTTTCAAATGCTGGTGGACTCGGAATTATTGGTGGCGGTAATGCCCCTAAAGAAGTGGTAAAAGCTAATATTGATAGAGTAAAACAAATCACTGACAAACCTTTCGGTGTTAATATCATGCTTTTGTCACCATTTGCAGATGACATCGTTGACCTCGTTATCGAAGAGGGCGTTAAGGTTGTTACAACAGGAGCCGGAAATCCAGGTAAATATATGGAGCGTTTCCACGATGCTGGAATTACAGTAATCCCAGTTATTCCATCGGTAGCACTTGCTAAACGTATGGAAAAACTTGGAGCAGATGCTGTTGTCGCAGAAGGTATGGAAGCTGGTGGTCACATCGGTAAATTGACAACTATGGCACTTGTTCGCCAAGTTGCTGATGCGGTATCTATCCCAGTTATTGGAGCTGGTGGTGTTGCTGATGGACGTGGTATGGCTGCTGTTCTTATGCTTGGAGCAGAAGCTGTTCAGGTTGGTACGCGTTTCGCTGTTGCTAAAGAATCTAATGCACACCAAAACTTCAAAGATAAGATTTTGAAGGCTAAAGATATTGATACTGTTATTTCAGCCTCAGTTGTTGGACACCCAGTTCGTGCGATTAAGAATAAATTGGCTACTGAATATAACCAAGCTGAAAAAGATTTCTTGGCTGGTAAGAAGACTCAAGAGGAAATTGAAGAGCTTGGTGCAGGTGCCCTTCGTAACGCGGTTGTTGATGGAGATGTGGAATATGGTTCAGTTATGGCTGGACAAATTGCAGGTCTTGTTCGTAAAGAAGAAACATGTGCAGAAATCTTGGAAGACCTATACACAGGTGCTGCCAAGGTGATTAAAGAAGAAGCTGCTCGTTGGGCAGATGTAAACGTCTAAAAACGTCGAAAGGATTAGGATAGTGACAAAACGTGCGTTCTTATTTGCTGGTCAAGGGGCTCAGAAATTGGGCATGGCGAGCGATTTGTATGCGACTTATCCCGTTGTCAAAGAGACATTTGATACGGCTAGTCGTATTCTAGGTTATGATTTGCGTGAATTGATTGATTCTAACGAAGAAAAACTTAATCAGACACGCTATACTCAACCAGCTATTTTGACAACGTCAGTAGCCATTTATCGCCTTTTGGCAGAAAATGGTATCACTCCTGATATTGTTGCCGGTCTCTCTTTGGGTGAATATTCTGCCCTAGTTGCGGCTGGAGCACTCTCATTTGAGGATGCGGTAGCCTTGGTTGCTAAACGTGGAGAATTCATGGAAACAGCTGCTCCTGCTGGAAGTGGGAAAATGGTTGCTGTCATGAATACAGATCCAAGTTTGATTGAAGAAATCTGTCAAAAAGCATCTGAAAAGGGTGTAGTAACGCCTGCTAACTATAATACTCCAGCACAAATTGTTATTGGTGGTGAAGTTGAGGCTGTTGATTATGCTGTGGAATTGCTTAAAGAAGCTGGTGCTAAACGTTTGATTCCTCTTAATGTTTCAGGGCCGTTCCATACAGCTTTACTTGAATCAGCTAGTCAAAAATTGGCAGCAGAACTTGAGAAAGTGTCATTCAAGGACTTTACGCTTCCTTTAGTAGGTAATACTGAGGCTCAAATCATGAAGTCAGAAGACGTCAAAGCACTTTTGGCTCGTCAGGTGATGGAACCTGTACGTTTTTATGATTCGATTGCCACTATCCAAGAATTTGGTGTAGATGAAGTAATTGAGATTGGTCCAGGAACAGTCTTGTCAGGCTTCTTGAAGAAAATTGATAAAACCTTACCAACTCATAATGTTGAAGATCAAGCTAGTCTTGATGCCCTTCTTAATGCTTAAAACGAGGTAAACATGGAACTTAAGAATAAAAATGTTTTTGTAACAGGTTCAACACGTGGAATTGGATTAGCTGTGGCACACAAATTTGCTAGTCTTGGTGCCAATGTTGTTCTAAATGGACGTTCTGAAATCTCTGAGGACTTGCTTGCACAGTTTGCAGATTACGGTGTAACTGTTGTAGGTATCTCAGGTGATATTTCTAACGGTGAAGATGCTAAACGTATGGTAGCTGAAGCTATTGAAAAGCTTGGTAGTGTTGATGTTCTAGTTAATAATGCTGGGATCACTAACGATAAGTTGATGTTGAAGATGAGTGAAGAAGATTTTGAACGTGTCTTGAAAATCAACTTGACTGGTGCTTTCAATATGACACAGGCTGTCTTAAAACCAATGTCTAAGGCTCGTCAAGGTGCCATCATCAATATGTCATCTGTTGTAGGTCTCATGGGGAATATTGGTCAAGCTAACTATGCGGCTTCAAAAGCTGGTTTGATTGGTTTTACAAAATCAGTGGCGCGTGAAGTTGCGGCTCGTGGTGTCCGTGTCAATGCTATTGCTCCTGGTTTCATTGAATCAGATATGACTGACGCTATTCCAGAGAAAATGAAAGATGCTATGATTGCTCAAGTGCCAATGAAACGTATTGGTCAAGCAGAAGAAGTGGCTGAAGTTGCAGCATTCTTGGCTAGTCAAGAATATCTCACAGGTCAAACCATCGCTATTGATGGTGGTATGACCATGCAATAATTGAATGTCAATATAAAAAATCATTTACTAGAATATCCATCCGACAAAAGGAGAATATATATGTCTACAAATCGTGTTGTTGTTACAGGTTACGGCGTAACCTCACCAATCGGTAATACACCAGAAGAATTTTGGAACAGTCTTCATGACGGTAAAATTGGTATCAAACCAATTACGAAGTTCGATGCTTCTGAAATTCCAGTCTTTAACGCTGGTGAGATCCAAGATTTCCCGTTCGATAAGTACTTTGTGAAAAAAGATACTAACCGTATGGACACTTACTCACTTTATGCGATTTATGCTGCTATGGAAGCTCTTGAAAATTCAGGACTTAACATGGAAGAAGAAGATCGTGATCGTGTTGGTGTCATCGTGTCATCTGGTATCGGTGGTCTTCAAGAACTTGAAGATCAAATCATTCGTATGCACGAACGTGGGATGAAACGTATCAAACCAATGTTTATCCCTAAAGCACTTTCAAACATGGGTGCTGGTAACATTGCTCTTAAAATTGGTGCTCAAGGGGTATGTAAATCAGTGACAACTGCTTGTGCCTCTGCCAATGATGCAATCGGTGAAGCCTTCCGTGAAATTAAATTCGGTTTGCATGATGTTGTCTTGGCTGGTGGTGCTGAAGCTTCAATCACTAAGATTGGTATTGGTGGTTTCAATGCTCTTACAGCACTTTCAACAACAGAGGATCCAGAGCGTTCATCAATTCCATTTGATAAAGACCGTAATGGTTTTGTTATGGGTGAAGGTGCAGGGGTTCTCGTTATCGAAAGCTTGGAACATGCCCAAAAACGTGGTGCTAACATCTTGGCTGAGATTGTTGGTTACGGATCAAACTGTGATGCCTACCACATGACAACACCAACTCCAGACGGTTCAGGTGCTGCTAAAGCAATTAAATTGGCTATCAATGAAGCTGGTATCAAACCTGAAGATGTTGATTATGTCAATGCTCACGGGACATCAACACCTGCTAATGAAAAGGGTGAAAGTGGTGCCATTGTTTCTGTACTTGGTAAAGATGTTCCAGTTTCATCTACTAAATCATTTACAGGTCACTTGCTAGGTGCTGCTGGTGCAGTTGAGGCTATTGCAACAATCGAAGCGATTCGTCATAGCTATGTACCGAAAACTGCTGGTACAAAAGAATTGTCTGACTACATCGAAGCTAATGTTGTTTATGGTGAAGGTCAAGAAGCTGATATTGAGTATGCAATTTCAAATACCTTCGGTTTTGGTGGACACAATGCTGTTCTTGCCTTTAAACGTTGGGAGGCTTAATTCATGAATATTTCTGAAATCAAAGATTTATTGGCTCAATTTGATGCTTCAACTTTACGTGAATTTTCATACAAAAATAATGGTGAAGAATTGAACTTGAGCAAAAATCAAACAAGTTCAGTAACAGCTGCCCCAGTAGCTCCTACAGTTGAAGTAGTTGCGCCAGCTCCTCAAGCTCCAGTTGCTCCAGTAGCAGCACCTGCCGCTGTTGAAACTCCAGCAACACCAGTTGAAGAAGCTTCTGCTCCTGCTCAAGCTGCTGAAGGTGAAGTGGTTGAAAGTCCACTTGTTGGTGTGGCTTACTTGTCTCCATCACCTGAAAAACCAGCCTTTGTTTCTATTGGTGATACTGTTAAGAAAGGTCAAACGCTTCTTATCGTTGAAGCAATGAAGGTGATGAATGAAGTGCCAGCACCTAAAGATGGTGTTATTACTGAAATCTTGGTAGCGAATGAAGAAGTTGTTGACTACGGAAAAGGATTGGTACGCATCAAATGACAATTGATATTAATGCTATTCGTGAAGCTTTACCACACCGTTATCCCATGCTTTTGGTTGACCGTGTGCTAGAAGTTTCAGAAGACGAAATCACAGCTATTAAAAATGTAACGATCAATGAACCTTTCTTTAATGGACATTTTCCTCAATACCCAGTTATGCCTGGTGTTCTTATCATGGAAGCTCTTGCGCAAACAGCTGGTGTTCTTGAATTGTCTAAACCTGAAAACAAGGGCAAATTAGTCTTTTATGCAGGTATGGATAAGGTTAAATTTAAAAAACAAGTGGTTCCTGGTGACCAACTTGTTATGACAGCTAAGTTTGTTAAACGTCGTGGAACAATTGCTGTTGTTGAAGCTAAGGCTGAAGTCGATGGTAAACTTGCTGCATCAGGTACTTTGACTTTTGCTATTGGAAGCTAATGTTTTGTGAAAATCCTTCTGGCGACAGTCGGAAAGGATTTTTCTTTAGATATTGGTCTATCACATAGAAAGGAAATCAACACAGACTATCAAAAAATGTCTGATGTTATCTTGTTTTATGTTTAAAAAATTATTGATTGCCAATCGTGGTGAAATTGCAGTGCGTATTATCCGTGCAGCGCGTGAATTGGGTATCCAAACGGTTGCTATTTATTCTGAAGCGGATAAGGATTCTCTCCATACTATGCTTGCTGATGAAGCTATTTGTATCGGGCCTGCAAAATCAACGGATTCTTATTTGAATATGAATCGTGTCCTATCAGCTGCTATTGTGACTGAGGCTCAAGCTATTCATCCAGGGTTTGGTTTCTTGAGTGAAAACTCTAAATTTGCCACTCTCTGTGAAGAAATGAACATCAAGTTTATTGGTCCTTCAGGCGAAGTCATGGACAAGATGGGTGATAAAATCAATGCCCGTGCTGAAATGATTAAGGCTAATGTCCCTGTAATTCCTGGTTCAGATGGTGAAGTCTTTACAGCTGAGGAGGCTTTAGAGGTTGCCAACCGTCTTGGTTACCCAGTAATGCTTAAGGCTTCTGCTGGTGGTGGCGGTAAGGGGATTCGTAAGGTTAACACTGAAGAAGAGTTAGCTCCTGCCTTCGAATCTGCGTCACAAGAAGCTAAAGCAGCCTTTGGTAATGGGGCGATGTATATTGAAAAAGTTATTTACCCAGCTCGTCATATCGAGGTTCAAATTTTGGGAGATAGCTATGGTAATATTGTTCACCTAGGTGAGCGTGATTGCTCTCTTCAACGTAATAACCAAAAGGTTTTGGAAGAATCACCGTCAGTTGCTATTGGTAAGACACTTCGTCACGAAATTGGTTCAGCGGCTGTCCGTGCCGCTAAGGCTGTTAATTATGAAAATGCGGGTACTATCGAGTTCCTTCTTGATGAGAAAACAGGTCAGTTCTACTTTATGGAAATGAACACCCGTGTTCAAGTTGAGCACCCAGTTACAGAATTTGTAAGTGGTGTGGATATTGTTAAAGAACAAATCCGTATTGCCGCAGGTGAAAAACTCTCTGTGACCCAAGATGATATTGAAATCAAGGGGCATGCTATTGAGTGTCGTATCAATGCAGAAAATCCTAAGTTTAACTTTGCACCTAGTCCAGGGAAAATTAGCAATCTCTACCTACCTAGTGGAGGTGTTGGTCTCCGTGTAGACAGTGCAGTCTATCCTGGCTATACTATTCCACCTTACTATGATTCAATGATTGCCAAAATCATTGTTCATGGAGAAAATCGATTTGAGGCACTCATGAAGATGCAACGTGCCCTTTACGAGCTCGAAATCGATGGTGTTGTGACTAATGCTGACTTCCAGTTGGATTTGATTTCAGATCGTAGCGTTATCGCTGGGGATTATGATACTTCCTTCTTGATGGAGACCTTCCTACCAGATTATCAGAATCGTGAGGAATAAAGTTTATGGGATTATTTGATCGAAAAGAAAAGTATATCCGTATCAATCCTAACCGTTCTGTACGTAATGGGGTTGATCACCAAGTGCCAGAAGTTCCAGATGAACTTTTTGCCAAATGTCCTGGTTGTAAACAAGCTATTTATCAAAAGGACTTGGGACAAGCAAAAATTTGTCCAAATTGTTCTTATACCTTCCGTATTTCCGCTAAAGAACGTCTCGATTTAACGGTTGATGAGGGATCTTTCCAAGAACTGTTTACAGGCATTAAAACTGAAAATCCATTGAATTTTCCAGGCTATATGGAGAAACTAACAGCGACTAAGGAAAAAACTGGTCTTGATGAAGCTGTTGTGACTGGTGTTGCAACTATCAAGGGGCAAAAAACAGCCTTGGCCATTATGGATTCTAACTTTATCATGGCTTCAATGGGAACTGTTGTTGGTGAGAAAATCACTAAACTCTTTGAACATGCGATTGAAGAAAAACTTCCAGTTGTTATTTTTACAGCATCTGGTGGGGCCCGTATGCAAGAAGGAATCATGAGTTTGATGCAAATGGCTAAGATTTCAGCTGCTGTAAAACGTCATTCGAATGCTGGCTTGTTGTATTTGACTGTATTGACAGATCCAACAACTGGTGGGGTTACAGCAAGTTTCGCCATGGAAGGTGATATCATCTTAGCTGAGCCACAGACCTTGATTGGTTTCGCAGGTCGTCGTGTCATTGAAAACACAGTTCGCGAAACTTTGCCAGATGATTTCCAAAAGGCTGAGTTCCTTCAAGAACATGGTTTTGTTGATGCTATTGTTAAACGTACAGAGTTGGCTGATACCATTGCCACACTCTTATCATTCCATGGAGGTGTTCAATGAGCGACGTAGCACGTATTTTAAAAGAAGCGCGTGACCAAGGCCGTTTAACTGCTTTGGACTTTGCCCAAGGAATCTTCGATGACTTTATCGAACTTCATGGCGACCGTAATTTCCGTGACGACGGTGCCATTATTGGTGGTATTGGTCGTTTAAATGGCCAAGTGGTTACTGTAGTGGGTATCCAAAAAGGTAGAAACCTACAAGATAACCTCAATCGTAACTTTGGCCAACCTCATCCAGAGGGTTATCGTAAGGCTCTTCGCCTCATGAAACAGGCTGAAAAGTTTGGTCGTCCAGTCGTTACCTTTATCAATACTGCAGGTGCTTATCCTGGTGTTGGGGCAGAGGAACGTGGACAAGGTGAGGCAATTGCGCGTAACCTTATGGAAATGAGCGACCTTAAGGTGCCAATTATTGCCATTATCATTGGTGAAGGTGGTTCGGGAGGAGCTCTTGCCTTGGCAGTAGCCGATAAGGTTTGGATGCTTGAAAATACCATCTATTCTATCTTGAGTCCTGAAGGATTTGCAACTATCCTCTGGAAAGACGGCTCACGTTCAGAAGAGGCGGCAGAGTTGATGAAGATTACATCAGGTGAGTTGCTTAACATGGGAATCGTTGATAAGGTTATCCCAGAACGTGGTTACTTTACAAGTGAAATTATTGAAGCAATTAAGACAGCAATCGTAGATGAGTTGGCAGAATTGAGTCAATTATCAACAGAAGACTTACTTGAAGCGCGTTATCAACGTTTTAGAAAATACTAAAAAACATTGGGATATATCCCAATGTTTTTTTAAACGGTATGACGTTCGAAGGCTTGGTCTGAAATACCTTGTTCAAGGATAAGTTTAGCCCATTCCTTAGCTGAATGAAGACTGTGATCCTTGTAGTTACCACAAGATTCAATGGTAGTTCCTGGAACATCTTCCCATGTAATCTCGTTAGCAATAGCTTCAAGACTAGATTTGATAACTTTGGCAATTTCTGTAGGATCTTGTTTACCCCACATAATCATATGGAAACCTGTACGGCAACCAAATGGTGAGCAATCAATAAGTCCATCGATACGTTGACGGATTAGTTTAGCGAGTAGGTGTTCGATAGTATGAAGACCACCTGTGTCAATACTATTTTCATTGGGTTGAATCAAACGGATATCGAAGTTTGTGATGATATCTCCTTTAGGTCCTACTTCCTCTGAAATAAGACGGACATAAGGTGCTTTTACAATAGTGTGATCAAGTTCAAAACTTTCAACAGTAACGTCTTTTGGCATGGTAATACCTCCCTATTCTAATAGAGTTATGATACCACAAAAGCAGTTTAAAGTTCTAGTATTTATTTGAGAAATCGCTATAAATATGATACACTAGAAGACGGTTTTCTTTAGGGAAACCTTAGAAAAGTTGAGGTAAAGACATGATAAACATGATAATTTTAGTTGTCTTTGCACTCATTGGTTTAGTCGTTGGATATTTAGCAATTTCTATTAAACTTAGCAAAGCTAAGGAGCAAGCAGAAACTACCTTGCTAAAGGCAGAACAAGACGCTGTGAACCTTCGCAGTCAGGCGGAACATGATGCAGATCATCTGCGTGTGACTGCTGAACGCGAAAGTAAGGCTCAACGTAAAGAGTTCTTGTTAGAAGCAAAAGAGGAAGCTAGAAAATATCGAGAAGATATTGAAAAAGAATTCAAATCTGAACGTCAAGAGCTTAAACAAATGGAAAATCGTTTAACAGAACGTGCAACCAGCCTTGATCGTAAGGATGAAAATCTATCAAGTAAAGAACTTGCCCTCGAGAAGAAAGAGCAGAGTCTTGCTGACAAATCTAAACATCTTAATGAGCGTGAAGAGAATGTGACTCAGTTAGAGGCTGAGAAGCAAGCTGAACTTGAACGTGTTGGTCAGATGACCATTGCAGAGGCGCGTGAGGTAATCTTAACGGAGACTGAGAATAATCTGACTCATGAGATTGCAACACGTATCAAAGATGCGGAAGCACAGGTTAAAGATACTGTTGATAAGAAAGCCAAAAACGTGTTGGCTCAAGCTATGCAACGCTTGGCTGGAGATTATGTTACTGAACAAACAGTAACTACTGTTCACCTTCCAGATGACAATATGAAAGGTCGTATCATTGGACGTGAGGGGCGTAACATCCGTACGCTTGAAAGTCTAACAGGTATTGACGTTATTATTGATGACACTCCAGAAGTGGTTGTCCTTTCTGGTTTTGATCCAGTTCGTCGTGAAATTGCACGTATGACTCTCGAAGCCTTGATTAAGGATGGACGCATCCATCCAGCTCGTATTGAAGAGTTGGTTGAGAAGAGTCGTCAGGAAATGGATAACCGTATCCGTGAATATGGTGAGGAAGCAGCCTACGAAATTGGTGCTATGAATCTTCACCCTGATTTGATTAAGATTATGGGACGCTTGCAGTTCCGTACGTCGTATGGTCAAAACGTCCTTCGTCACTCAGTTGAAGTTGGTAAACTAGCAGGTATCATGGCTGGTGAATTGGGTGAAAATGTTGCCCTTGCTCGTCGTGCTGGATTCCTTCACGATATGGGGAAAGCCATTGACAAAGAAGTCGAAGGTAGCCACGTAGAGATTGGTGCAGAGTTTGCACGTAAGTACAAAGAACATCCAGTTGTGGTCAATGCTATTGCCAGCCACCATGGCGATGTAGAACCTGAGAGCGTTATTGCAGTTATTGTAGCTGCAGCAGATGCTTTGAGTTCGGCTCGTCCAGGGGCTCGTAATGAATCGGTTGAGAATTATGTCAAACGCCTTCGTGATTTGGAAGAAATTGCATCAAGTTTTGACGGTGTTCAAACAAGCTTTGCCCTTCAAGCTGGTCGTGAGATTCGTATTATGGTTCATCCAAACAAAATCTCTGATGATGAAGTTACGATCTTGTCTCACAAGGTACGTGAACAAATTGAGAAGAATTTGGATTACCCAGGAAATATTAAGGTTACAGTCATTCGTGAATTCCGTGCGGTTGACTATGCCAAATAAGATAAGAGAGCCGAAAGGCTTTTTTATTTTGCACTTGATACTGAAAGGTTGTATTCTTTTTGAAAATGTAAGAACTTTCTTATCAAATTGCGTCATTTTGGCAGATTAGTGTTTTGTAATGAAATATTTTGATTTTTTTTGACCGTTTTTAGTTGACAGTTATTAAAAATTGAGTATAATAGATTCTGTAAACGATTACAGAAGGAGAGATTATGCTAAAGTCTGAACGTAAGCAGATTATCTTGTCTCAGTTGAAACAAGATGGTTTTGTCACTTTGGAAAACCTAACTGTTTTGTTAAGTGATACTTCCGAGTCGACGATTCGTCGCGACTTGGACGAGTTAGCGGCAGATGGCCAACTTAAGCGTGTTCATGGTGGTGCTGAAAGCATTCATGGTCTAAAGGAAGAAATTGCCAATAGTCAAAAAGCTATTAGAAACGTTAAAGAAAAGGCTCAGTTAGCTGGTTATGCTGCCGATTTGATTAAGGAAGGTGATGTCGTCTTTCTTGAGGCTAGTACAACAAATGAACTTTTGATTCCACATTTGGCCAATCGTCAGGTAACGGTTGTGACTAATTCTATCCATCATGCGGTTAAGCTGGTAGATCTCGGTGTTAGCACTAGGATTGTTGGAGGAAAGGTTAAACATTCAACGGATGCGTCTATTGGAAGTACTGCTCAAGAGCAAATCAGACAACTGAATTTTGATTGTGCGTTCATTGGTGCTAATGGTGTTGATGCTAATTATTTCACCACACCAGACATGGAAGAGGCAGTTATTAAACGGACGGTTATAGCTAATGCGCAAAAAGCCTATGTTCTAGCGGATGCCTCTAAACTTGGTCAGATTACCTATGCTAAGGTAGCCGAGGTCGAGAAAGTAACCATAATTACAAATGCTTCGGAAGAAGAGCTCCTAAAAGAATTAAAAGAGAAAACGAGGGTTATTGAAGTATGATTTATACTGTAACGCTGAATCCATCAATCGACTTCATTGTTCGTATCGACAAAGTAGAGATTGGTGAAGTTAACCGCATGGAGAGTGATGACAAGTTCGCTGGCGGTAAGGGGATTAATGTCAGTCGTATTTTGCAACGTTTAGGTGTTGATAATACTGCAACGGGCTTCATCGGTGGTTTTACAGGACGTTTTGTGACAGATGGTTTGGATGCAGAAGGTATTAAAACCAAGTTTGTAGCTGTGGATCAAGACACACGTATTAATGTTAAAATCAAGGCTGACCAAGAAACTGAAATTAACGGTGCAGGACCTGTCATTAATGAGTATCAATTGGCTGAATTGGAAGCAGTTCTTTCAAGTGTAAGTGCTGATGATGTGGTTGTTTTTGCTGGATCAGCACCAAGCAATCTTGGAAACAAGGTCTATAACAAATTGATTCCACTAGTGCGTGAAACTGGTGCACAGGTTGTCTGTGACTTTGAAGGTCAAACCTTGCTTGATTCCTTGGCTTACCAACCACTCTTGGTAAAACCAAATAACCATGAGTTAGAAGCTATTTTCAATGTCAAACTTAATGGTTTGGCTGATGTTGAAAAATATGCGCGTGAAATCCTTGCTAAGGGTGCACAGAACGTTATCATCTCAATGGCAGGTGATGGAGCTCTGCTTGTCACACCAGAGGCTGCTTACTTTGCCAAACCAATTAAGGGGACAGTTAAAAACTCTGTTGGTGCGGGTGACTCAATGGTTGCTGGTTTCACTGGTGAGTTTGTTAAATCAGGGGATCCAATTGAGGCTCTCAAGTGGGGAGTGGCGTGTGGAACATCTACAGCTTTCTCAGATGACTTAGCGACAATTGAATTTATTAAAGAAACATACAATAAAGTAGAGGTAGAAAAACTATGAAAATTCAGGACTTACTGAACAAAAAAGTCATGTTGCTTGACCTTCAAGCAACTACAAAAGAAGCTGCTATCGATGAAATGATTAACAGCCTGGTTGACAATGGTGTTGTGACCGACTTTGATGTTTTCAAAGCAGGTATTATGGCTCGTGAAGCACAAACATCAACTGGTTTGGGTGATGGAATCGCTATGCCACACAGTAAAAATGCTGCAGTAAAAGAAGCAACAGTACTTTTTGCTAAATCTAATAAAGGTGTAGATTACGAATCACTTGATGGTCAACCTACAGACCTCTTCTTTATGATTGCTGCTCCAGAGGGAGCAAATGACACTCACTTGGCAGCTCTTGCTGAATTGTCAAAATACCTCATGCAAGATGGTTTTGCAGATCGTTTGCGTAAGGTGACTTCTCCAGATGAAGTGATTGCTGCTTTTAATACTGGCGAAGAAGAAGCACAAGCTGAGGAAGCTAAGAAAGCACAAGCTGTTAAAGAAGCAGCTTCAAGCGATAAACCACTTATCGTAGCTGTAACAGCTTGTACAACTGGTATTGCTCACACTTACATGGCTGAAGAATCACTGATTAAAACAGGTGAAGAAATGGGAGTCAATGTTCGTGTTGAAACTAACGGTGCTTCAGGTGTCGGAACACCATTGACTGCTGAAGAAATCAGTAAGGCTGTAGGTGTTATCGTAGCGGCAGACAAGGCAGTTGAAACAGCACGTTTTGACGGTAAAAAATTGCTTTCTAAACCAGTCGCTGCAGGTATTCGTCAACCTCAAGAATTAATCCAAAATATCTTGGATGGTAAGGCTGAAGTCTTCCATGCCGAAAATGCTGGAGCTGCTCAAGAATCAAGTGAGAAATTGAGCCTCGGTGGTGCCTTCTATAAACACTTGATGAGTGGGGTATCACAAATGCTCCCATTCGTTATCGGTGGTGGTATCATGATTGCGCTTGCCTTCTTGCTTGACCAAATCATGGGTGTTCCTAAAGATCAATTGTCACAACTTGGTTCTTACCATGAAATTGCTGCTCAATTCAAAGCAATTGGTGGCGCTGCCTTTGGCTTCATGCTTCCAGTACTTGCAGGGTACATTGCTTACTCTATCGCTGAAAAACCAGGTTTGGTATCAGGTTTCGTAGCTGGTGCTATTGCTTCAAGTGGTGCAGCCTTTGGTGGTGTTCCATTTGCTTCAGGTGGTAAAGCAACCCTTGCCCTTGCTGGCGTATCTTCAGGTTTCCTTGGAGCTCTTGTTGGTGGTTTCCTTGCAGGTGGTGTTATCCTCGTTCTTCGTAAACTCTTGGCAGGTATTCCACGTGCTCTTGAAGGAATCCGTTCTATCTTGCTCTTGCCACTTCTTGGTGTATTTGCTACTGGTTTCTTGATGTTGGCAGTAAATATCCCAATGGCAGCAATTAATACTGGTCTTAATAACTTCTTGTCAAGCTTGTCAGGAAGCTCAGCCGTACTACTTGGTCTCCTTGTTGGTGGTATGATGGCAGTGGATATGGGTGGACCAGTCAACAAAGCAGCTTATGTCTTTGGTACAGGTACTCTCGCAGCAACAGTAACTTCAGGTGGTTCAGTTGTTATGGCGGCAGTTATGGCGGCAGGTATGGTTCCTCCGTTGGCAGTATTTGTAGCAACACTCTTGTTTAAAGATAAATTCACTGAAGAAGAACGCAACTCTGGTTTGACAAACATTGTTATGGGACTTTCATTCATCACTGAAGGTGCGATCCCATTTGGTGCAGCTGACCCAGCACGCGCTATCCCAAGCTTTATCGTCGGTTCAGCTCTTACGGGTGCTCTTGTAGGTATGGCAGGAATCAAATTGATGGCACCACACGGAGGTATCTTCGTTATCGCCCTCACATCAAATGCCCTTCTTTACCTTCTCTTCATCTTGATTGGTGCTGTGGTATCAGGTATCCTCTTCGGATTCCTCCGCAAACCACTTGATAAATAAGATATGATAAAACAATCTCGTTGTGACGGGATTGTTTTTTTAGTTGAATAAAATTTTGTAAAAGTTTTTCTTATATTTTTAGATAATTCAACAAAATGTTTATGTTATAATATATCTTAAAATATAATTTAAGGAGAATATTTTGAAAAATAATCAGAAACAATCACCTATTTATAAGTTCTTTAGGTCATTTAAAAAGGTGTTTGATTCCTTCTGGAGGTTTATGATAAAACCAAATAAAAATAATCAAATAAGTTGGTGGAAGTTCGTTGTATTGGTTTTTGTTATGCTCACGATTTTTGCCAGAATTATTGGTATATTAACAGGACTTTCTGCGGAACGGCATGGTGAAGAATCGAGTCTAATATCTGTCAACGATGAGTATTTAGTAGGAAGTGAAAATTCCACTTCAGCTCGTAGTTCCTCTTCAAGTTTGTCCCAAAGCTCTACTTCCTCTTCAAGTTTGACCAGTAGCACTAGTTCATCCTCAGGTTTGACTAGTAGTTCTAGTTCCTCTTCAATTACATCGCCTAGCTCATCTTTAAATGACATAACTGAGTTATCTGCTGATGAATTTACTAGCAGTTTTGATTTGGGACAGTTAGAAACTAATAAGAAATATAAAATTACGGCATCTTTGGTTTCCAAGGATGACTGGGGAATGAATGCTGATAGGACTTACTACAATATATTTATAAGTGGTGCGGATCCTGATGGAAAAGTAGGAGATTTTCAATTACGAACAACAAAAAGTGTAGGAGAATCTTTGAAGAATGCAGACAGTGCCACGCTAGTGTTACGAGAAGGGGCGGATAGCTTTGTTTATGTAGTATCTGTGGTAGCACAATAATATTTAATTTACGAGAGCGCCTAAAGGTGCTTTTAGTTTACCCAAAGTACTGTCGTAGCAGATTTTTGTCAGGGTACCTATTTTATGATAAAGTATAGGCAGAAATGGCTTATCTAGTAGCTAATACGCTGTATAAAGAAACATAAGAGGTAAAATATGGTAAAAGAATACGATTATATTGTCATTGGTGGTGGTTCTGGTGGTATTGCCAGTGCCAATCGTGCTGCCATGCATGGTGCTAAGGTTATTCTCTTTGAAGGAAAAGAGGTCGGAGGTACCTGTGTCAATGTAGGTTGTGTGCCTAAAAAGGTCATGTGGTATGGTGCTCAGGTTGCTGAAACCCTTCACCGTTATGCAGGTGAGTACGGTTTTGATGTGACGATTAATAAGTTTGATTTTGCAAAGCTTAAGGCCAATCGTCAGGCTTATATCGACCGTATCCATGGTTCTTATGAGCGTGGTTTTGATAGCAATGGCGTTGAACGTGTATACGAGTATGCAAGATTTGTTGACCCTCATACGGTTGAAGTAGCGGGTGAGCGTTATACAGCACCCCATATCCTTATTGCGACAGGTGGTCACGCCCTTTATCCAAACATTCCAGGTAGTGAATACGGGATTACCTCCGATGGTTTCTTTGAACTAGATGAGGTGCCAAAACGTACAGCTGTTATTGGGGCTGGCTATATTTCCGTTGAGGTTGCTGGTGTTCTCAATGCTCTTGGAAGTGATACACACCTCTTTGTGCGTAAAGAACGTCCATTGCGTACCTTTGACCAGGATATCGTTGATGTTTTAGTTGATGAAATGGCTAAATCTGGTCCAACCCTCCATACGCATGCTAATGCGACAGAGGTGGTGAAGAATGCAAATGATTCCTTAACCATTAGTTTTGATAATGGAGAAACGATTACAGTTGATTGCTTAATCTGGGCTATTGGACGCGCAGCCAACACTTCTGGTTTTGGTCTTGAAAAGACAGGTGTTAAATTGACTGAAAAAGGAACAATCTATTCGGATGAGTTTGAAAATACATCTGTTCCTGGATTCTATGCCCTTGGCGATGTGACTGGTAAACTTGATTTGACACCAGTTGCAGTCAAGGCTGGACGTCAATTGTCAGAGAGACTCTTCAACAATAAAGCTGATGCTAAGCTTGATTACACTGATGTAGCCACTGTGGTCTTTAGCCATCCAGTTATTGGTTCTGTTGGCTTGACTGAAGAAAAAGCAATCGCTAAATATGGTGAGGAGAATATTAAGGTTTATAAATCAAGTTTCACTCCAATGTATACGGCCCTTGGAGACAATCGTCAGCCTTCAACTATGAAATTAGTAACGCTTGGTGAGGATGAAAAAATCATTGGTCTTCACGGTATTGGCTATGGTGTTGATGAGATGATTCAAGGTTTCTCTGTGGCTATTAAGATGGGAGCAACTAAGGCTGATTTTGATAATACAGTTGCCATTCATCCAACAGGTTCAGAAGAATTTGTAACGATGCGATAGAAAAGTAAAGTCTGTCTAGCTAAATGGATAGACTTTTCTTTGTGTTCAAATAGCAGCCTACACTTTGTGTAAAGCTATAGACTGTCTAAATAAAAAAGGCCTTCAGGCCTTATTTTATTTTATTTAATTAAGTAGTTTCTTACTGCTGATATAAAGTAAAGAGATCCAGTGACAACAAATAGGTCATCAGAATTTGCTGATTCAGCTTGTGCTAGCCAGTCTCTATAGTCGGCAACACGTTTGAAGTCTTTGGGATAGTCATCCAAGGGGAGTGCCTCAAAAAAGTCAAAGCTGGTTACCGTTATATCATAATCTTTCAATTCCTCTAGTAAGTCTGCCAAAGGCTTTCGTCTAAGTCCTGCAAAGAGGATATGTACCCTACGATTAGCGAAGTTATCTTTTAGTACCTGCTTTAAGCTGGCAATTCCTTGAGGGTTATGAGCACCATCTAGGTAAATGTTATTTCCTATCCACTCACTACGACCAGGCCAATGCGTCTCTTCAATCCCCTCTTGGATGCTCTTATCGGTAATCTTTGGAAATGTTTGAGCTAGGAGATGGGCAGCAGTGACAGCTAGCCCAGCATTGTTTTCTTGATGCTGTCCTAACATTGGAAGTTTAAGATTTGGACTTTCCCAATGGTCATAAGAAATTTGGATCGTTTGATCGTCTTTCGAAAGCAGCTGAATTTCCCTGTCAATAACGGCTAAAGGAGCTTGTAGGTCATGTGATTTTTGATTGAAGAAATGTTCAACTTCTGTAGAGACACGACCAAGTAAGATAGGTGTGTTTTCTCGCATGACGCCTGCCTTATGATTGGCAATGTCCAAAAGGCTATCGCCCAAGGTCTCAGTGTGATCAAATCCAATTGAAGTACAGATGACAAGCTCTGGCGAAAGAACATTGGTCGAATCAAGTCGTCCCCCAATCCCAGCTTCAATGATAGCCATATCAACCTGTTTAAGGTCGAAGTAGAGGAACATGAGTAAGGTGACCAATTCAAATTCTGTTGGTCGGTCAAAATCAGTGTGCTCCTCTAAATCATTGAGAAGAACCTGAGCTTTCGCGACAAGGCTAATCAAATCCTTATCAGGAATTTCTGTGCCATTAATACTAATACGTTCGTTGAAGCGAGTAATATAAGGGGAGGTGAAAGTCCCGACCTGATAGCCTGACTTTGTTAGGATATTTTGTAGGTAGCTAGTTGTTGACCCCTTACCATTGGTCCCGACAATATGTACCGTTGGATAGTGAGACTGGGGATTTCCAGCTTGTTTCAAGAGCCAACGCATACGGTCGAGTTGAGGGCGACGGCCATTGCCCTTGAAAGAATGGATAAAATTTAGAGTTTCTGTATAGTTCATAGGATTATAGAAAAAAGGCAGGGTCTCCTAGCCTTTTACATGTCTTAGTTAGAAGCGGCGTCACCAGTTGTTGCGCCACCAGTAGTCGCATTGCCAGATGTTGTGTCTGCAGTAGCTGCTGATGAAGAGGTAGTCGTATTGCCACCCGTTGTTGTATCTGCAGATGACGAATAGGTGTTAGTTCCTGCTTGGCTACTTGTTTCTGTTTCTGAATCAGTCGCATTGCCATAACTAGATGAAGTAGCGCTTGATTCTTGAGTCTTATTATTGCCTTCTTTGATGACTACAGTTGATTGATTGGCTGATGAATCAGAAGTGTCCTTATTTTTAGAGGCTGTGAAATTCATGATGGTGATTGAAGCCACGATGATTGACAAAATTGTCCCGACAGCAGTAAGGACTTTTTGGAAGGCAGTAAAGCCTTTTGTAACGTGTTCAGTCACCTTTGGTGCAGATTTTTTTTCTTCTTTTGATGAATGATTACGGCGTGAGTAATTTTCAGACATGATGCTCTCCTTAAAAATATTTCGTACTTTCTATTATATGATTTTCTCGCAAAAATTGCTAAAAAAATTATGCTATAATAAATAGTAAATAAAAATCGAGGAAAAATCATGATTTATTTTGATAATTCAGCCACTACGGTGCCTTATCCAGAGGCACTTAGAACCTATCAAGAAGTGGCTACTAAAATTTTTGGGAACCCATCCAGCCTACACCAATTAGGAACATCTGCGACACGTATTTTGGAGGCTTCTCGTAAGCAAGTTGCGGAACTCATTGGAAAATCAGCCGATGAGATTTTCTTTACGTCTGGAGGAACCGAAGGTGATAACTGGGTCATCAAAGGTGTAGCTTTCGAAAAAGAGCCTTACGGCAAACACATCATTGTTTCTGATATTGAACACCCTGCGGTAAAAGAATCTGCCAAATGGCTTTCAGAGCATGGTTTCGAGGTGTCTTATGCACCAGTAAATGAGCAAGGGTTTGTGGATGTTGAAGCTCTTGCTGGATTATTACGCCCTGACACGATCTTGGTTTCGGTTATGGCTGTTAATAATGAAATCGGCTCAATTCAACCTATTCAAGCCATCTCAGATCTCTTGGCTAATGAGCCTACCATATCTTTCCATGTGGATGCTGTCCAGGCTATTGGGAAGATTCCTGTATCGTCATATTTAACCGACCGTGTAGATTTTGCGACTTTTTCTGGTCACAAGTTTCATGCTGTTCGTGGTGTCGGTTTTGTCTACAAAAAGGCAGGGAAAAAGATTACGCCGCTCTTAACCGGTGGTGGTCAAGAAAAAGATTTTCGTTCAACGACTGAAAATGTTGCCGGCATTGCGAGTATGGCCAAGGCCTTGCGCTTGGTAACTGACAAAGAGGAATTTTCTCTTCCTAAAATTGCCAAGATGAAAAAGATTATCTTTGACGAATTGGCTAAGTACGAGGATATTACTATTTTCTCAGGTGAGGGTGAGGATTTTGCTCCCAATATTTTGACCTTTGGAATCAAGGGTGTTCGTGGTGAAGTTATTGTCCATGCTTTTGAAGAGCATCAAATCTATATTTCAACGACATCAGCATGTTCATCTAAGGCGGGGAAACCAGCGGGGACTCTCATTTCTATGGGTGTACCGACTAAGTTAGCCCAAACAGCTGTTCGTATCAGTCTTGATGATGACAATGATATGGGACAGGTGGAACAGTTCCTCACGATTTTCAAGCAGGTCTACGCCAAGACACAAAAAGTGAGATAGCAAGATTTAAGCGATTAAACAATAAAACTAAATTCACATTTAAAAGGAAAAGGAATGACACTAACATATTCAGAAATTATGGTTCGCTATGGTGAATTGTCTACCAAAGGCAAAAACCGTATGCGCTTTGTCAATAAACTTAGAAATAATATTAAAGATGTCCTATCCATCTATCCAGAAGTTAAAGTGACTTTTGATCGAGATCGTGGACATATCTACCTCAATGGTACAGACTACGAGCCAGTAGCAGAGTCTTTGAAGCAAATTTTTGGTATTCAAGCCTTTAGTCCTGTTTACAAGTTTGAAAAAGATGTCGATGTCTTGAAAAAAGCTGTTCAAGACATTATGACTGGACTCTATCGTGACGGTCTTACCTTTAAAGTAACTGCCAAACGTAGTGATCATGACTTTGTTCTCGACAGTCGTGAGCTCAATCTTACTTTAGGAAATGCAGTTTTTGATGTATTGCCTGATATTAAGGCTCAGATGAAGGGACCGGATGTCAATCTTAAGGTAGAAATTCGTGCCGAGGCGGCTTATATTTCTCACGAGGAAATCAAAGGAGCAGGCGGTCTACCTGTAGGTACTGCTGGTAAAGGAATGCTCATGCTTTCAGGTGGGATTGACTCACCAGTGGCAGGTTATCTTGCGCTTAAACGTGGCGTGGATATTGAAGCTGTCCACTTTGCAAGTCCTCCTTACACTAGCCCTGGAGCTCTTAAAAAGGCTCAAGATTTGACCCGTAAGTTGACTAAATTTGGTGGTAATATTCAGTTCATCGAAGTACCATTTACTGAAATTCAAGAGGAAATCAAAGAAAAAGCACCAAAAGCTTATTTGATGACCTTGACACGTCGCTTTATGATGCGTATTACTGACCGTATTCGTGAAGAACGCCGAGGCCTTGTGATTATCAATGGTGAAAGTCTTGGTCAGGTTGCTAGTCAGACTATGGAGTCTATGCAGGCGATTAATGCTGTTACATGTACGCCAGTGATTCGCCCAGTTGTCACTATGGACAAATTGGAAATCATTGATTTGGCACAAAAAATTGATACCTTTGACATTTCCATCCAACCATTTGAGGATTGCTGTACCATCTTTGCACCCGACCGTCCAAAGACTAATCCAAAAATAAAAAACGTTGAACAATATGAACGTCGTATGGATGTTGATGCCTTGGTTGAACGTGCGGTTGCAGGAATCATGGTGACTGAAATCACACCTATTGAAGAGGCGCAAGACGAAGTGGATACACTTATTGAAGACTTGCTCTAATCTAGGGGGCTATAGTACTAACATAGTAGTGCTTAGCTGCTACTAGAGTTAGGTATGTCGAAAAAGAAATGTCGATGTTGAACTTTTACCCAGAAAGGAAAATACATGACTGTTTATAACATCAATTTAGGAATTGGTTGGGCATCAAGTGGTGTTGAGTACGCCCAAGCCTATCGTTCTACAATTTTCAAAAACACAGGTATTAAGGCCAAATTTGTCTTTATGGATATGTTCTTGCAGGACAATCTTTCTGATTTAACCCGTAACATGGGGTTTGCGGATGAAGACATCATCTGGCTCTACAGCTATTTTACAGACCTAAAAATTGCTCCAACGACCTATACTGTCAAGGATTTGGAAAAGGAAATTCCTTATGACATCACGCGTCGTGAGATTAATGGTAAGGTGGTTAAGCTCTTTTGTGCCAAGGAAGATATCTTCTATGCAGCCTACTTGCGTAAAGAGGGTGAAGATATCGTTCATCGTGTGGAAAAAGTATCGCGTGGTTGCTTAATCCGTAAAGACTTTTACTCTTACACTAAGATGTTCACGGAGTACTACACACCGGTAGACAATAAGGCTCACCTCTATCAACGCCGTTTCTTCAATGAAGATGGTAGTGTTGCTTATGATGAAATTGTTGATGGAAAGGATAGTGTCTTCCGTTTTCCAGATAAGATTTTGTCATCTAAGCATGAATTTATCGCCTACTTCATGTCTCAACTTGGTCTAACTGACCAGGACATCGTCATCTTGGACCGTGCAACTGGTACCGGACAGGCTGTTTTCCGTAACACCAAACCTGCTAAGCTTGGGGTTGTGGTCCATGCAGAGCACTTTAGTGAAAATGCTGTGACAGACAAGACTATTTTATGGAATAACTTCTACGAGTACCAATTCAGCAATGCAGATAAGGTTGATTTCTTCATCACAGCGACAGAACGTCAACGTAGCATTATGCTAGATCAGTTCAATAAATACACACCATTTACACCTCATATCGTAACCATCCCTGTGGGAAGTGTGGATAAACTGAGAAAGCCTGAAGGAGAGCGTAAACCATTCTCTATCATCACAGCCTCACGTTTGGCCAATGAAAAACACGTGGACTGGTTGGCCAAGGCTGTCGTTAAGGCTAAAGAAAGTCTGCCACAAGTAAACTTTGATATCTATGGAACAGGTGCTGAAGAGGCTAAACTTAAGACCATTATCGAGGAAAATCAAGCTCAGGATTATATCCATCTTAAAGGTCACCAAGACTTGACAGAAGTCTACAAGGACTACGAACTTTACCTATCAGGTTCTAAGAGTGAAGGGTTTGGTTTGACACTTCTAGAAGCCGTGGGATCTGGTCTAGGTATGATTGGTTTTGATGTTCGTTATGGGAACCAAACCTTTATCAAGGATAATGAGAATGGCTACCTCATTCCTCGTTTTGAAAAGGATGATGAGCCTGCTATCGTAGCTGCCTTGGCAGAGAAAATTGTAGCCTTCTTCAATCGCTCAGATTTGGATCATGTTCATCAAGTCTCTTATGATATTGCCAAAGGCTTTTTGACAGAGGAAATCGAGCAGAAGTGGCTTAACTTAGTAAAGGAGATGACTAGTCATGATTAATTTATTTGAAAACTATAGTCAGGGTAGTTGGGATCTCCATTACTCACTGATTGTCGCTGGCTATGTAAATACAACAGTTTGTCTTTCAGATGATGGCTTTCTGCCTAGTGATGTGACCTCACCTTACCTTTATTTCACTGGTTTTGACAAGGTTCAAGGTTCCGCACTTTACTTTAATCAGGTCCCTGTGCCTGACTACTGGGAAATTATAGGAACGAATAGCAATGCGGAAATCTTCCGTTTTGACAAAAAACGTGGTCATATTCATTATGCGCATCCTGCTCACCAACGTCTGGTTAAAGCCGTGGACTGGTATGATGAGTCAGGTCGCCTGCGTGTGACTGATCGCTACAATAATAAGGGGTACCGTTTCTCACAAACAACTTACAATGTTAAGCAAGAAGCGACCATTACTAGTTATTTCACTCCAGACAACAAGGAAGTTATCGTCATTAACCATTTGACCAAAGACGTTATCTTGAATTGGAAAGACAAGGTCTACATTTTCAAAAACAAATCGGAGTTTGTAGTCTTTTATCTTAAAGAAGCTGGTTATGATTTGCGACGTATCCTTTATAACTCCTTGTCAACACCTTTCTTGACAGCTATGAATCTTCCGAATTCTGGTCAAGATGTCCTCTTCTGGCAAGAGCCTATCACTGATTCAGTCCCTGGGAATATGCGCCTCCTTCTTGATAGCAATCACCGTCAAACTAAGATTGTAGTGCAAGAATACACAGCATATACGAATCTTCTAAAGTTGGTTAGTCCAGAGCAGGCTTCTCGCGTGGCCTTTCTCGGATTCATGTATCCATTTGCCCGCCAGAACAACTTCCAAAATCAAGCGCTTATCTTGACCAACTCAGATCAGATTGAACACTTGGAAAGCATTGTTAGTGAAGTGCCTACCATGCACTATCATGTTGGGGCAATTACAGAAATGTCAAGTCGCTTGATGGATTTGGCTAAATATAGTAATGTTAGCCTTTACCCTAATATTACGACAGAGCAGGTTAAGCGTCTTTATAAGGAAGCTGATTTCTACTTGGATATTAACCATCAAAATGAAATCTTGTCAGCGACACGTGCTGCCTTTGAAAATAACTTGCTTATCCTTGCCTTTACGAACACTAGCCATGGTCCTGAGTATACCGCGCCAAGTAATATCTTCTCACCAATGAATGCTGGTCAATTTAAGCAAACGCTTAAAGAAGCCTTGGGCAACCGTGACTTCCTCAGTCACTTGCTTGATCGCCAACGTGAGCATGCTCATGTAGCAACACCAGAAGATTATAAGAAGGTTATTGGTTAGGAAAATGACATTAGAGGTTCGTAACATTTATCCTCTGACACCAACATTTAAGAAGGTCGCTTCGCTTTATGAAGCGGCTTTTCCTGTGGAGGAGCGTCTCCCACTCTGGCAATTGTCTTGGAACAGCTTGAAAAGAGGACAATCTTTCTTGGCCTATTTTGATCAGGAAGTCTTCGTTGGCTTGACCTATGCCATTTATACTGACAACCTGGTCTACCTACTTTTTCTTGCAGTTGAGGAAAGTAAACAATCTCAGGGATATGGCAGTCAGATTTTGGCACAAGTTAAGAAAGATGCAGGGTTACGACCGTGTGTGCTTACGATTGAACCCATGGATGAGAAGGATGCTTCTAATCGTAATCAGCGCTTAAAACGTTTAGCATTTTATGAGCGAAATGGCTATCAGGCATTGAATCATTTCTATTTTGAAGGGACTGAACGTTATCAAATTTTGACAACGGATAGGCGTCTCTCCTTAGATGCTTTGGAGCAGGAACTAGCTAAGACCTTCTTAGGAAAATATGGTATAAAGGTTGAGTAGGGGAATCATTACTTGGTTAAAGGTCAATGAGCAGAATAAGAATAATCAAAATAACTTTTTCTCTTGTCATTAGAGGGAAAAAATGATAGAATTGTAACGTTGACTAAATGCACGTCCTGTGCAACCGCACGACTACTGTTTCCAAGTGGGTTCGTCCCCGCAGTACTAGGCGAGTCTTCACAGAGGGAAACCTCAGACACATTAAAAATTTTAATAGGAGGTGCATCATGAGCACATACGCAATCATCAAAACTGGTGGAAAACAAGTTAAAGTTGAAGTAGGTCAAGCAATCTACGTTGAAAAGATCAACGCTGAAGCAGGATCAGAAGTAACTTTTAACGAAGTTGTTCTTGTCGGTGGTGATAAAACTGTAGTAGGTACTCCAGTTGTTGAGGGAGCTACTGTTGTCGGAACTATCGAAAAACAAGGTAAACAAAAGAAAGTTGTTACTTTCAAATACAAACCTAAAAAAGGTAGCCACCGTAAACAAGGTCACCGTCAACCTTATACAAAAGTTGTTATCAACGCTATCAACGCGTAAGTTAGCGACTAATCACTAAGAAAGGACACAATCTTATGTTGAAAACTCTTGAAAACTTGCAACTTTTCGCCCACAAAAAAGGTGGGGGTTCTACTTCCAATGGTCGTGATTCACAAGCTAAACGTCTTGGTGCTAAAGCAGCTGATGGACAAACTGTATCAGGTGGATCAATCCTTTACCGTCAACGCGGTACACACATCTACCCAGGTGTAAACGTAGGCCGTGGTGGTGACGATACACTCTTCGCTAAAGTTGAAGGTGTTGTACGTTTCGAACGTAAAGGTCGCGACAAAAAACAAGTATCTGTATACCCAGTTGCTAAATAATTAAGCTAAAGTCTGCACTTTTGTGTAGGCTTTTCTTTATGAAAAAAGGAGGATCCTATGCCTTTAAATCACTACCAACAAGAAGTGGGGCCAAGTCTAGCGGATGCTAGTCCAGGTAAGGTGCCAGATGTTGCCCTATTAGAAGGTCGTTATTGTAGCGTTGAACATTTGACGGTTGCAGAGCATTATGAGGACATTTTAGACTTTTACTTTACTAATCAAACTCTTTCTGATTGGACCTATATGTATGCGGATCCTTTTGAATCTGAAGAAGCTGTACGCCAGTGTTTGGAGGATTATGAGCAATCCCAAAATCCTTATTTCTTTGCCATCAGGGATAAGGCTTCAGGTAAGGTTCTGGGAACCTTTTCACTTATGGCTATTACGCCGAAAAATCGTAGTGTTGAGATGGGCCGAGTAATTTTAGCCCCTGCTTTACAAAAGACTCGAGCAGCTACAGAAGCTCAATACCTGCTTATGAAATATGTCTTTGAAGATCTTAACTATCGTCGTTATGAGTGGAAATGTGATAGTCTCAATCGTTCTTCTGCCAATGCTGCCATGCGTTTAGGGTTCACCTATGAGGGGCGTTTTCGTAACCATGCTATCTATAAGGGACGTAGCCGTGATACGGACTGGTTCTCGATTATTGAGAGTGAGTGGCCAGCACTTAAGAAACGATTTGAGAATTGGCTAGCACCTGAGAATTTTGATGAAAAGGGACAGCAGAAACGTTCTTTAAGAGACTGTTAGCTGGCAATATAAGGGCTCTCTTCTGGTGAAGGAGCCTTATTTTAGTAGTCCTAGTCCTAAATCAAAGCTCCTACTTTTCTATTGATTATTGTTGCTGTCAAAATCAGTCTAAATACTCATTTTTCTGTCAATAATATTCCCATAATAAAGCATATTTATGCTATAATAAAGAGTAATTGTATCAAGGAGAATATGACTAATGGATTTAATTCGAGAAAAAGTATTTGTTAACCGTTACCACTATGATGTTCGTAACCATGAGTGGGAAAAAGAGAATGGTGTTCCTAAAACAAATGTTGAAGTAACTTTCCAGTTGCACAATAAAGATGAAGAAGCTAACAATACGTCTGTTGTAGCTGTTTTGCAATTTATGATTGTCCGTGATGAGTTTGTTATCTCAGGGATTGTTTCTCAAATGGACCACATTCAAAACCGTATCGTCAACGAACCAAAAGACTTCTCACAAGAAGAAGCAGAAGCCTTGGCTGCACCGCTCTTGGATACGCTTCAACGTTTGACTTATGAAGTAACTGAAATTGCCTTGGATCGTCCAGGTATCAATTTGGAGTTCTAAGATGTCTCTTGCAGTTATTACGGACTCATCAGTTAATCTCCCTGCTGAAATTCAGGGCCATGCTGATGTTTATGTTTTAGATATTCCGGTCATCATTGAGGGGCAGCCTTTTGTTGAAGGAAAAAACTTGGATGTCAATCAGTTTTATGAGCAAATGGCAAACTCTGAGGAACTGCTCAAGACGTCGCAACCTAATCTAGCTGACTTGGATAACTTGCTTATGGAGTTTGAGGAGAAAGGTTATACCCATGTCATTGGGCTTTTCCTTTCTTCAGGAATCTCTGGTTTTTGGGCCAATTGTCAGTTTTTGATTGAGGACCATGCCAAGTTGAAGATTGCTTTTCCTGATACAAAAATCACAGCAGCTCCTATGGGAGCCATGGTGAGAAACGTTTTGCATTGGTCAGCTCAAGGGATGTCTTTTGAGAACATTTTGAAGAAGCTTGAGGAGCAAGTTGACCAAACGACGGCTTATATTCTTGTGGATGATCTTAATCATCTGGTTAAGGGTGGTCGTTTGTCGAATGGTTCGGCGATTTTAGGAAATCTTTTGTCTATCAAACCTATTTTGAATTTTAATGACGAAGGAAAAATCGTTGTTTTTGAAAAGGTGCGTACAGAGAAGAAAGCTGTGAAACGTTTGGTTGCCCTAGCTGAGGAAAATCGTGAAATGGAACTTAGTATCCTTCACACGAATGATCCTGAAAAAGCTGAAGATTTTAAAAGACAGCTAGAAGCACAGGGAATTAGCGTTTCAACAGTGGTATCCTTATGTGCCGTAATTGCGACACACTTGGGTGAAGGAGCGCTAGTGTTAGGTCTAACACCTAAATTTACCAAATAAGTACTATCCATTTGGGATGGGGCTTGTCTATGATTAAGATTAATAGAGAGGAAAGATGACATGTCTATTAAAGTTATTGTTGCTGGATTTAAAGGAAGAATGGGTTCAACTGCGGTTGAAATGGTCAAGGGAGATGATGAATTGACTTTGGCTGCCTTGCTTGACCCATTTGCGACAGAAAAAGAAGTGGACGGTGTTCCTGTCTTCACAGATAAAGCGGATTTGGTTGGCTTTGACGCAGATGTCTGGGTGGATTTCACTATGCCAGCTGTTGCCTATGAAAATACTCGTTTTGCTTTGGAGAATGGTTTTGCACCAGTTGTGGGTACCACAGGATTTACTGAAGCACAAATTCAGGAATTGACAGACCTTTCTAAAGACAAGTCTATTGGTGGTTTGATTGCACCTAACTTTGCTATTGGTGCTATCCTTCTTATGAAGTTTGCTGCAGAAGCTAGCAAATATTTCCCAGATCTTGAAATCATTGAGCTTCACCATGACAAGAAAAAGGATGCGCCTTCAGGTACAGCAGTGAAAACGGCTGAACTTATTCGCGAGGTTCGCGAAACGAAACGTCAGGGTGCTGAGGATGAGGTGGAAACACTTGCTGGAGCACGTGGTGCTGAGTTTGATGGTTTCCGTATTCACAGTGTACGTTTGCCAGGACTTGTGGCTCACCAAGAGGTTATCTTTGGTGCCCAAGGAGAAGGTTTGACCTTGCGTCATGATTCTTATGACCGTATTTCCTTTATGGGTGGGGTTAACCTCGGAATTAAAGAAGTGGTTAAACGTGATCAGCTTGTTTATGGTTTGGAACATTTACTATGAGATTAAGTTATTTGCCTTCTGAGTTTCAGAAGGCTTTACCAATATTAGAGAAGATTAAGGCTGCGGGTTTTGAGGCTTACTTTGTTGGTGGTTCGGTACGTGATGCCCTTCTTAACCGCCCCATTCATGATGTAGATATTGCTTCGTCTTCCTATCCTGAGGAGACCAAGCAGATTTTCGAGCGTACGGTGGATATCGGTATTGAGCATGGGACCGTTTTGGTCTTGGAAAATGGCGGTGAGTATGAGGTGACGACCTTCCGAACAGAGGACGTCTATGTAGATTACCGTCGTCCGTCTAGCGTGTCCTTTGTGCGTTCATTGGAAGAAGACCTCAAGCGTCGTGATTTTACAGTCAATGCTTTTGCTCTTAATGAAAATGCTGAGGTTATCGACAAGTTCGATGGGCTTGCTGATTTGGACAACCGTGTTTTGAGGGCTGTTGGTAAGGCTGAGGAACGCTTTAACGAGGATGCCCTTCGTATCATGCGAGGGTTACGTTTTGCCGCGAGTTTAGACTTTGATATCGAAGAAAAGACTTTTCAGGCTATGACCAGCCATGCCCCACTTCTGGAAAAAATTTCGATTGAGCGAAGTTTCATCGAGTTCGATAAGTTGCTTTTGGCTCCACATTGGAAAAAAGGAATCAAGGCACTTCTAGCGACTAAGGCTTATCAGTACCTTCCGGATTTTCAAGAAACTGCTGAAGAATGGCAGTCTTTTGTGGCAGACTATGTGGAGGACTTTAGATTTACAAGTTCTGAACAGGCTTGGGCGGCAACTCTTTTGGCTCTCAAGCATGATAATCCACGCTCTTTCCTTAAAAAATGGAAGACGTCTGTTAATTTCCAAAAGACAGTTCAGTCCTTGATTGAGATTTTCAATTTCCGTTTGGAGAGAGCCGTGACTAAACAAGATGTTTATCAGTATGGTAAGGAGCTCTTAGAGGCGGCTGAGACTTTGAGACAGGCTCAGGGCTTGGATGTCGATTATGTGCGTATTGCCGATTTGGATGGTCAGTTGCTCATCCATGATAAGCACGAAATCGTTGTGAATGGTGGCACGCTGATGAAGGAGCTAGGATTCAAACCTGGTCCGGACCTTGGTCGTGCACTTAAAACCATCGAAAATGCCATCGTTGATGGAAAACTAGCTAATGACAAGGAAGCCATTATGGCCTTTGTTCAAGCGATGAAATAAGTCTACGGACGTTATAAAAATGACACACCGCTACAGAGCATGCGTAGGATCCGTAGCGGTGTTATTTGTAAGAAGGAAGTAAGATGTCAGATTTTATTGTTGAAAAATTAACCAAGTCCGTTGGAGACAAGACGGTTTTTAAAGAGATTTCATTCATTATTCATGATTTGGATCGTATTGGGATTATTGGTGTCAATGGGACAGGTAAGACAACCTTGCTAGATGTTGTCTCTGAGCGTATTGGTTTTGATGGTGATGTGTCACCTTTCACTAAGGCTAATGGCTATAAGATTGCTTATTTGACTCAGGAGCCAGAATTTGATGATAGCAAGACAGTGCTTGATACGGTCTTGTCATCAGACCTTCGTGAGATGGCTTTGATTCGAGAATATGAAACCCTTATGGCAGATTATTCTGAGGAGAATCAGGCTCGCTTGGAGAAGGTTATGGCTGAGATGGATAGTCTAGATGCTTGGTCCATTGAGAGCGAGGTTAAGACAGTCTTGTCTAAGTTGGGATTGTCAGACCTCTCGCAAAAGGTCGGGGACCTCTCAGGTGGTCTTCGTCGTCGTGTGCAGTTGGCTCAGGTTCTCTTGAATGATGCAGATCTCTTGCTCTTGGATGAGCCAACCAACCATTTGGATATTGATACTATTGCTTGGTTGACGAATTTTCTCAAGTCTTCTAAAAAGACGGTACTCTTTATTACCCACGACCGTTATTTCTTGGACAATGTAGCCACACGTATCTTTGAGTTAGACCAGGCTAATCTGATTGAATACCAGGGGAATTATCAAGACTATGTGCGTCTAAAGGCCGAACAAGATGAACGAGATGCAGCAGCCCTTCACAAGAAAAAGCAACTCTATAAGCAGGAGTTGGCATGGATGCGAACGCAACCGCAGGCACGTGCAACCAAACAACAAGCTCGTATCAATCGCTTTAAGGATCTTAAGGGTGAGGTTCACCAAACGGTCAATAATGAGGATCTTGAAATTAACTTTGAGACCAGCCGTATTGGCAAGAAAGTAGTGAACTTCGAGCATGTCGATTTCGCTTATGAAGATGGCAAGCAAATTCTCAGTGATTTCAATCTTATCATGCAAAATCGTGATCGTATCGGTATTGTTGGGGATAATGGTGTCGGGAAATCGACCTTGCTCAATCTGATTAATGGTGACCTTGTGCCTACAGCTGGTGTCCTAGATATTGGTGAAACGGTACGTATTGGTTATTTCTCACAGCAAATTAAAGATATGGATGAGAGCAAGCGTGTCATTAACTACTTGCAAGAAGTTGCAGATGAAGTTAAGACAACGGTTGGGACAACCAGTATCACAGAGCTCTTGGAGCAATTCCTCTTCCCTCGTTCTACTCACGGAACACAGATTGCCAAGCTCTCTGGTGGGGAAAAGAAACGTCTTTATCTACTTAAGATTCTGATTGAAAAGCCTAACGTTCTGCTCTTGGATGAGCCGACAAATGATTTGGACATCGCAACTTTGACGGTTTTGGAAAACTTCCTTAATGGTTTTGGCGGCCCTGTCGTTACCGTAAGTCACGACCGCTATTTCTTGGACAAGGTAGCTAACAAGATTCTAGCCTTTGAAGAGGGTGGTGTGCGAGAGTTCTTTGGTAACTACACTGACTACCTTGATGAAAAAGCCTTTTTACAAGAGCAAGCGGCTCTCCTCGAGAAGGAAAAAGAGCAAGCTAGCGTTAAAGTTGAGAAAGTCAAAGAAGACAAAAAACGCATGAGCTACTTTGAAAAACAAGAGTGGGCGACCATCGAGGATGAGATTGCTGACCTTGAAGCCAAAATCGAAGAGATTGAAGCAGCCATGCTTGAAAATGCTAGCGATTATGGACAGTTGGCTACCCTTCAACGAGATTTGGATGCTGCCAACGAAACCCTACTTGAAAAGTATGAACGCTATGAGTATTTGAGTGAGCTAGAGGGATAAGCTCTTTAGTAATCAAAGTATGACAAAAGCCCTGCATTTGCAAGGCTTTTTTATGTTTATGTAGTGTCTGGTTTCTTCTTACCACAAGCGGAATGAAAAGGAGAGGACTGAAACACCCGTAAAGATAATTAAGGAAGCTACTAAGCGCCCAATAAGAAATGCTGAGAAAAACGGAGCGCTAAAGAGCAAGAGCCCAAATACCAAACAAATCAAGGCGATTGACAGGGCAGGTTGTCCTGAGAAACCGAATTGACGTTGACGATAAGCTTGAAAGCCTTGCGTAAAAGCTGAGACAAGAAGCCACCAAGCGATAATGGTTACAGCTACACCTGAGAGTACCCATGCTGATGTTGATAGCAAAATAATTCCAAAAGCAATGGAAATGATACTCTGAAGCAGTTGGAAGAAGGAGCGGTTTTCGTTATCTCGTTTAAAATAAAGCATGAGACTTGAAACACCAGATACCAGCATCACTAGGGCAAACAGCCAACCGACGATGGCAAGAAGATTTGTAGGATTAGCGAAGAAAAAGACACCCAAGAGTGTAATGAGAATGCCACTAATCAATGTAAAACTTTTCATAGGATACCTCTTATTAATTTTTCTTAATACTACTAAATAAGTATCAAATTGTCAAACAAAGCCCTACTTTAGAGTGGCTTGATCTGATAAGTGTAGGTGGCAGCTTTTCTGGTTCTCGTAGCTACCTGACGACCTGTTTTTTGGAAGAGGTGTTTAAAGCGGCGCAAGAAATTTGTGGAATCCATCTTGAGGTAGTCTTCATTAAAGGTACCAAAAAGTTGACGGTAGGTGGTCAGGGTGTTTTCTTCGGGCATAATGGAAAGGATAGTTGGATAGTATTCGAGTCGTCCCTTGATACGTTTCATAGCTGTTAAGAGAATGTCCCAATGGTCAAAGGCGAGGTCATCATGTGACAGTGTCTTATCACCATCAACAAGTTGCAGTTGACCGTCTACCATGGTGATGTCTAACCAATGCGTAGACGCGGCATCGTCGGCAGCCTTTTCCACTTGAATGTCATTAAAGGCCATAAAGCATAGATAAGCCACTGTAATGGTCCACATTCGAGGATCCCGATAAGGTGTTCCTACTGTAATGAGCTGCTCAATGTGGTCAGGGTCGAGTTTAACGGATGTTTCCTCCTGTACCTCACGACAGACAGCTAGATTGAGGTCTTCTTGCTCCTGAACGAAGCCCCCACTGAGGGCGTATTTCCCCATGAATGGATGGTTTTTTCGCTTGATAAGTAAGGTTTGGACTCTTCCTTCATAATAGCGGAAGATGACCGAGTCAACGGTCACTGAGGGTTTAACGTACTTATCCATTTCTTCTCGGCGATAGATGTCCAAAAATTCCTTTTCACTACCAGAGTTTTCGAAGGTTTTAGTCATATGTTTCCTCCATGTTTGTATTGTAAGTTTTAAGTGATGATTACGTTGGATTGGTCTTTTAAATATCGATGTGTAGACGTTCTTTGATTGCTTTTTTGGCATTGTGGTAGTTGTCCGCAAAGAAGCTGTCACTATTACTATTTTCCCCTAAAATAACGATTTTATCCTTGAATGGTGATAGGAGGTCTAAGAGATGCTTGGTAAACCAGTCACGTGTTTGGCTATCAGCCATAGTCATGTCACGGAAGCCATCATCCACATAGTTTGATTTTGGCAGAATTACAAAAATCAAATCCCATTTTTCACGAGCTTGAGTTACTTGATAGAGCCGATCCAACATATCAAATTCTTCTTTAGAAATATTTTCTTTCAAATAGTAGTCGATATAAACTTTTGTGACTGTAGAGTTGGTATCGGCAAAGATAAGTCCTGAGTGCTGCCCTTTATCAATGATATCAGAGGTCTGGGCATATTGATCTGTTAGGAGGTGAATATAATCGTTAGTATCTAACTCGTCATCTCGTACATTATACTTTTCTTGATACTCCCTAGCATATTCAAGAGAGCAGGGAGCGTTGTAAGTTCGGGCCAAATCTTTAACAAGAGTAGTTTTTCCACCGCTAGCAGAGCCCACGACAAGGACCTTACGAGTAAAGTGACGACGGAAAGGCTTGGTGATAAAACGCCAATTTTCCATAGGATTGTCGCGAATCTCGGTAGCAGAGATGTTGATAATAGAGCGTTCGATGAGTTCTACCTGAGCTTGAGGATAATAGCGATTGAGCTCGGTCACGTACTCTGGCTCTCCAACATAGAAGGTAATCTTTTCAGGATTATCCGTATTTTTAGAGATAAGCTCTTTGACACGATTAACCCAAGGTACCCATCCCTCGGGATAGGCTGGCATCCCAGCCTCATCCAGTTTATCCACAACGACTAATTCATCATCATAGAAAACTTCTCGAACATAACGGAAACGGCGGTTGAGTGATAGGCCTGCGCGTGTCCCCCGATCTTCTTGTGTGTTGCTGCCACTTACGATGACGAGCACATTGTCATTAGCGCGTTTTGCCTTGGTAATAAGGTCAACGTGCCCAACATGCATTGGAGCGAAAGTTCCAAAAACAATGCCGATGTGCTTTCCTGATACTTGCTTTCTTTTCATAAAAAACGATCCTTTTCAAGATTTAGTAAAATTACTAAATTCATAATAACATAGTTGGAGATCTTTGTAAATGTAAAATAGTAAACTTACTAAATTGTTTTTAGGTTATTTTAGCCTTAAAGTTGAAAAAAAGTTTAAAAAATTTTGGAGAAAAACTAGAAAAATAGAATCCGCTTACATTGTTGAATTGATAACTTTTTAGGAGTAACTTAAAAAAGATAGATCACTTGTTATGTCATAAAACCTAACATAAAAATCAAAAAAATAGCAGAAAATACTTGACAAGAAGATTCTGAAAATTTATACTATTCATGTAATTAAATTACTAAGGTAATTATTTGAAAGGAAACATTGATATGACAACAGGTAAAGAGTACGTTGCTAGCGTTTTTGAAAAAGTGAAAGCTCAAAATGGCCATGAGGCTGAGTTCCTTCAAGCAGTTGAAGAAGTTTTCGATTCACTTGTTCCTGTCTTCGATAAATATCCTAAATATATTGAAGAAAACCTTTTGGAACGTTTGGTTGAACCAGAACGTATCGTTTCATTCCGTGTGCCATGGGTTGACGATAAAGGACAAGTACAAGTAAACCGTGGTTTCCGTGTACAATTCTCATCAGCAATTGGTCCTTACAAAGGTGGTCTTCGTTTCCACCCATCAGTAAACCAATCAATCATTAAATTCCTTGGTTTCGAACAAATCTTTAAAAACTCATTGACTGGTCAACCAATCGGTGGTGGTAAAGGTGGATCAAACTTCGATCCTAAAGGTAAATCAGATAACGAAATCATGCGTTTCTGCCAAAGCTTCATGACTGAATTGAGCAAACACATTGGTGCAGATACAGACGTACCTGCAGGTGATATCGGTGTTGGTGGACGTGAAATTGGTTACCTCTATGGCCAATACAAACGTCTTCGTAATGAATACACAGGTGTTCTTACTGGTAAAGGTTTGAACTGGGGTGGATCACTTGCTCGTACAGAAGCAACTGGTTACGGTGCTGTTTACTTTGCAGAACAAATGCTTAATGCACGTGGTGAAAACTTTAACGGTAAAACAGCAGTTGTTTCAGGTGCTGGTAACGTTGCCATCTACGCTATTGAAAAATTGCAAAGCCTAGGTGCTAAAGCTGTAACATGTTCTGACTCATCTGGTTTTGTTTATGATCCAGATGGAATCGACGTTGACTTGTTGAAAGAAATCAAAGAAGTTAAACGTGAACGTATCGTTAAATATGCAGAAGCTCGTCCAAATGCAACCTTCACACCTGCTGGTGGTGAAAAGACAGTTTGGTCTATCAAAGCTGACTTGGCATTCCCATGTGCAACTCAAAATGAATTGGATGAAACAGATGCAGAGACACTTGTAGCAAATGGTGTATTGGCTGTCTCAGAAGGTGCTAACATGCCATCAACTTTGGGAGCTATTGATGTCTTCCTTAAAGCTGGTGTATCATTTGGTCCTGCCAAAGCTGCTAACGCTGGTGGTGTTGCTGTATCAGCTCTTGAAATGGCACAAAACAGCGGACGTACACAATGGACATTCGAAGAAGTTGATGCTAAACTCTACGATATCATGAAAGGTATCTACGAAAATGCTGCAGCAGCTGCTAAAGAATTTGGTCATGAAGGTAACCTTGTTGTTGGTGCCAACATCGCTGGATTCCTTAAAGTTGCAGACGCTATGTCAGCTCAAGGTATTGTTTAATTAACAGCCTTGACCTGATTAATAAGCCTCTCGATAAAATAAGAAAAGAAGCCTGCGGGTTTCTTTTTTTGTTTAGACAGACTTAGGAGGAAGAGGAGTTCCGTGCTTTTTTTGGTATAATGACCTTGTAAGAAATCTCTTTCTAGAGCAGATTTTTATGAATTAGAATATGAGAGGAATAATTTTGAGTGTTGGAAAGGGTCCCTGTGGGGTAAAAAAGAAGAAGTATACTAATCAGACAATCATTCTAATAAGTTTCTTAATCAGTATGGTGTCAATACTGCCTATGTTCTTTTTTAGGGACAAGCTTTATGGTGATGATATTGTCTTTCACATTAACCGACTCTTATCTTTGGATACTGTCTGGAAGAGTCCTATTAATTTTACGACTAACGGAGGGACCGGACAATTAATCAATACCTTTTATCCCTGGTTAACTTATTATCCTATTTTCATAATCTATAAGCTGACTCAGTCGGTCTTTGTAGCCTGGATGAGTTTTCAGTTTCTTGTTCGCTTTGTAACTTGTTTGCTTAGTTTTTACGGATTACGTTTATTGAAATATTCTGATAAACAGGTGATGATATTTTCTACCTTTTATCTCTTTTCGGGGTATTTCTTGCACAATTCTTATTACCGGGCGGCCGTTGGCGAAACGCTAGCGATGATTTTTCTACCTCTAGTTTTCGTTGGCGTTCGTTTGATAACTTTTGGAGATTACAAGAAATGGTGGATTTTGACTCTTGGGATGCTTGGTTTAGTTTATTCCCATGTCTTATCGGTCCTTTTGGCTTCTGTTGGGATTTTCTTTGCGGTGGTAACTAGTTTTTGGATTTGGGATAATAAAAAAGAACGTGTCCTAGGATTTCTTAAGGCCACCCTTGTCACTCTTAGTATGTCTCTAGCTTTCTTTGTTCCTATGATAGAGCAATTCAAGTATGTCACTCTACGAACGACTTTTAAACCGCTCCTATCAAAGACAGCTTTAAGTCTGGCAGACAACTGGGAGTTGATTCTAAAAAGTGATTTAAGGACTCCATCAGTAAATCTTCTCTATCTCCTGGGCTTATTGCTAAGCCTGATTTTTGCTAAGCGTTTTGTGAAGGATAAGGAAGCTAGAATTTACCTTTTTATTTCTTTTGTTTTGGCCTTTTTGACTTTGAATAGTTTTCCTTGGCAGTTCTTACAGGCAAGTCCAGTGTCCAACCTTCAATTTCCTTGGAGATTATGGAGTTTTGCTCTGCTTTTCTTCAGTTTAGCTTTGGCGAATATCTTAGAAAATATTTCTATAAAGGCATCGACAATACTTGTCTTGTTAGGTCTTTGTCTAAATATGTTTCAGATTGTTACTGTTCAAGATAAGATGACTAAAGCAAAGAATATATTGCCAAGTCATACAAAAGTCACGAGAGAAATGCTGGCCAAGGGAACTTATAAAAATATAAATGGGGATTATACCAATAAAGAAGTGCCTTTTGGCTTTGTCTTTGACAAACACCTCTTCTTGGATAATCAGGAAATCAAGCCATTCATCAGCCGTTCTCCCAACGAGCTAGCACTTACGGTGACCAACGAGTCTAAAGAATCTAAGGTCTTGTCGTTGCCAGTTTTCTACTACAAAGGACAAGAAGCAAGGATTGATGGGAAGCGAGTAACCACTTACTTAGCTAAGGAAAAGAATCCAACTAATCTAGTCTTACCACCAGGTAAACATGGTGTTGTTTTGACCTATAGCTATACTACAGTTGCTAAAGTGGCAATGAGTGTTTCAACTATTAGTCTTTGGGTTTTTATTGGTTATTTGTATAGAGTGAAGAAAGATGACTAAAAAGGAGCCTGCGGGTTTCTTTTTTTGTCTGTTTTACTAGAGGGTGGGCCTTTTGATATAATAGGTCAAGGTGATTTATTTGGAATGAAGACCTTCGTCTCTGATAAAAGAAGGAGATATGATTTCATAGTTTAGATAAGAAAAGGGAGTAAATAGATGATAAAAACTATCGTAAAGGATGTCTTTTTCCTTGGACAAAAATCGACAGAAGCGACTAAAGAAGACCTCTATTTGGCTAAAGATTTACGTGATACACTGGAGTTTCATAAGGATGCCTGTGTGGGTATGGCTGCCAATATGATTGGAGTTAAAAAGCGTGTCATTATCGTAAATATCGGTTTTGTTAATCTAGTCATGTTTAATCCTGTTTTAGTCAGCAAATCCTCACCTTTTCAAACAGAGGAGTCTTGTTTATCTTTAGAAGGAAGTCGTCCAACCAGACGTTATGAGTCGATTGAGGTAGCTTATTTAGATGAACAATGGATGCCTAAACAGTTAAGTTTTTCTGGCATGCCAGCCCAAATTATTCAACATGAATTGGACCATTTGGAGGGTATTATTATTTAGATAGCCTAGCTCAAGCGTTGTTAGGTTTTAGAGTCCAAAGCCTTAATAATCACAGTTACGGGAGTGAGAGTGGAAAGCAATATTCTTTTTCACTCTTTTTTAGTTCTCATAAGAACTTTTCTTCTTGACAATAGTTCTCATAAGAACTAAAATAGTTTCCATGAGAATTATTTAAGGAGGAACTTGTGATGCATGGAAAAGATCCTTTTAGTGACTTCAGAGAAATCATCAATGCTATGGAATCTCGCGTGCAAGAGTTAGGGAAGGTCCACGGTGTTGAACATTTAGCCGGCCCACAAGGATTTGCTGTCAGGTACTTGTTTGAGAACCAAGATAAAGAAATATTTATCAAAGATATCGAGAAAAGACTATCTATTTCCAAGTCTGTGGCTAGTAATCTGGTCAAACGTATGGAGAAAAATGGTTTTGTTGAATTGGTGACATCGGACAAGGACAAACGCTACAAGTATGTTCATCTGACAGACTTGGGTAAAAAGAAGGCCCAAGATGTTGGACATTTCCGAGAGGCTATCCATGAACAGTTATTAGAAGGCATTTCGAAAGAGGATGCTGAAACAGCTTTTCGGGTCTTTCACCAAATTCATAAGAATTTAGAAAAAAATAAGGAGTAACTTATGTTTAAAATTTTTAAACGTTTGACAGCAAAAGAGTTAAGCATGATTATCTTAGCTGTGATATTTGTTTGTTTGAACGTCTATCTAAACTTGAAAATTCCAGACTATATGTCTGACATTACGACCCTCTTATCAACCAAGGGGACTAAGGCGTCGGATATTTTTGCCTGGAATACAGATGCCCCAGGGATGCGAATGCTTTTAATGTCTTTTGCGGGGTTTATGGCCTCAGTAGTGGTTGGTTTCCTAGCTGCCAGAACAGCAGCAAGTTTTACAACCCGTCTTCGTGATGATATCTTCCATCAAGTTCTAGATTTTTCGGATGCCGAGATTAAGAAATTCTCCATTCCTAGTCTTTTGACCCGCACGACAAATGATATTACCCAATTACAGATGGTACTGACCATGGGACTACAGGTCATTACACAGGGGCCTATCATGGCCATTTGGGCGATTACAAAGATTGCCGATAAAAATGGAAATTGGCTCCTTGCCTTGCTTGTCGCTGTGGCAGTGATTGCTATTCTCATGCTTTTCCTCTTAATTATGGTTATGCCTAAGCAACGCTTGATTCAAACTCTGACCGATAAACTGAATAGCGTAACGCGTGAATCTCTTACAGGAATTCGTGTGGTGCGTGCCTACAATGCCGAAAGTTATCAAGAGGATAAATTTGAAAAGGCAAATACTGATTTGACCCAAAACAACCTATTTATCGGTCGTTCTTTTGCTTTGCTAACACCGGTAATGACTGCTGTATCCAGCGGTTTGACACTGGCTATTTATTGGATTGGTGCGCATCTGATTGAAGATGTTAAGATTCCAACAGATCCAACGAAAATTGCTGGTGCCATGGAAGACAAGGTCCATCTCTTCTCAGATATGGTTGTCTATTCGTCTTATGCCATGCAGGTTGTTATGGGATTCATGATGATGATTGTCGTTTTCTTCCTTCTTCCACGTGCCGTTGTAGCAGCTGGCCGTATCAATGAAGTTCTAGATACCCAATCTTCAGTCTCTTACCCTGAAAATAGTTCTGAAAAACCTAAAGACGTGGGCACTGTCGAATTCGATGATGTTTCCTTCCGTTATTCTGAAACTTCAGAGCCTGTTTTGGAGCATGTTAGCTTCAAAGCTAAAAAGGGTGACACGGTTGCCTTTATTGGTTCGACTGGATCTGGTAAATCAACGCTTGTCAACCTTATCCCACGATTTTATGATGCCACGCAAGGAACTATCAAGGTTGACGGTGTGGATGTACGACATTATGACCACGAAACCTTGCACAATACAGTCGGTTATATTCCACAAAAGGCTGTGCTTTTCTCAGGTAATATCACGTCAAATATGACAATGGGAACGAGCAATAATAGTCCTCTAGATGACGCTAAGATTTGGGAAGCTCTCGAATTGGCTCAAGGAAAAGACTTTGTTGAAAATAAAGAAGGCCAACTTAAGGCAGAAGTGGCTCAAGCGGGGTCTAACTTCTCAGGTGGCCAGAAGCAACGTTTGGCTATTGCGCGTGCACTTGCCCGTAAGCCTGAAATCTTGATTTTTGACGATTCCTTCTCAGCTTTGGACTATAAGACCGATCGTAAACTGCGTCAAGAATTGTCTGAAAAAACACAAGATATGACCAAGTTGATTGTTGCTCAACGTATCTCTACTATTATGGATGCGGACCAAATCTTGGTACTTGATCAAGGTAAAGTAGTCGGGCAAGGAACCCACAAGGAACTCTTGGCTAACAATGAGGTTTACCAAGAAATTGCTTATTCACAATTGTCTAAGGAGGAGTTAGAAAATGGAAAATAAGCCAAAAACATCGTCCTATAAACGCTTAAAACCCTATATTAAAGGTTTCCCAATTCCTTTTGTCCTTGCGATTGTTGGAGCAATTATTTCAGCAGTCATTACAGTTATTGGACCAGATAAGCTTAAAGAAATTACCAATACTATTACTGAAGGTATTACACCTACCAAAATGGGGACGATTCCAGGTATTGATTTGGATAAGGTGACAAGTATTGCTATGACCTTGGCTGTTCTCTATGCCATTTCAGCGATTGTGGGTTACTTACAAAGCTTTACGGTTGCGACGGTTACACAACGCTTTTCCCAACGTTTCCGTACAGCAATCCAAAAGAAAATCAACAGTGTTCCCCTTAATTATTTTGACAGTCATTCTCAAGGGAACACCCTCTCTCGTGTGACTAATGACGTTGACCTTTTGGGACAATCTCTTAGTCAAGGTCTGGGTACCCTAATTACTTCAAGTGTTCTCTTGGTCGCAGCCATTATTATGATGTTTTACTCAAATGTCACTATGGCTTTCACTGCGATTGGTTCTGTCTTGATAGGATTTGTTCTAGTAGCCTTCATCATGGGTTTCTCACAACCCCTTTTCAAACGTCAACAAGAAAATTTGGCTAACATTAATGGATATATTGAAGAAATCTACACAGGTCAAGCAGTTGTAACGAGTTACAATGCATCTGAAGAAAGTAGTCAAGCTTTCAAGGGGCTTAATGATAAGCTCTATAAATCGATGTGGCAATCTCAGTTTATCTCAGGTATTATGATGCCACTTATGATTTTCATTGGGAACTTTGGTTACGTCATGGTCTGTCTTGTGGGAGCTATTAAGGTTATTGATGGCAGCTTGACAATTGGTGATGTGGTAGCCTTCATGACTTATGTTCGTATTTTCTCACAACCTCTTTCTCAAATTGCACAAGGGATTACGCAACTCCAGTCAGCCACTGCAGCTATTGGTCGTATCTTTGAATTTTTGGAAGAAAAAGATATGGATGACGAATCAAGTAAGACAGCTGAATTGACAGATACTAAAGGTCAAGTTGTCTTTGATCATGTTTCCTTTGGTTATACTCCTGAAAAGACTATTATTCATGATTTTTCAGCTCTTGCTAAGCCAGGTCAAAAGATTGCGATTGTTGGTCCAACAGGTGCTGGTAAGACGACTATTGTTAACTTGCTTATGAAGTTCTATAACATCGATAAAGGCCATATCACCATTGACGGTGTGGATACTGGCGACATGAAACGTGAAACTGTCCATGATCAATTCTCTATGGTGCTTCAGGACACTTGGCTCTTTGAAGGTACTATTCGTGATAATTTAATTTACAACCAAGAAAATATCTCTGACGAGCAAGTTATTGCTGCAGCCAAGGCTGTCGGTGTTCACCACTTTATCACCACACTTCCAAAAGGTTATGACACTTATTTGGATGACTCTGTGACATTATCAGTTGGTCAGAAACAGCTCTTGACCATTGCACGTGCCCTTCTGAAGGATGCCCCTCTTCTTATCTTGGATGAAGCGACATCATCTGTTGACACCAGAACAGAAGAATTGATTCAAAAAGCCATGGACAAACTTATGGAAGGTCGGACTTCCTTTGTCATTGCTCACCGCTTATCAACCATTCGAAATGCTGATCTAATTCTTGTGATGAAAGATGGGAATATTATTGAACAAGGAAATCATGATGAGCTCATGGCGGCAGATGGTTTCTATGCTGATCTTTATAATAGTCAATTTACAGAAGAGGTTGCCTAAACTTTTCTTATAAAATTATAAGATTTTACAAAAAAACATAGAACGTATGACTATCAGTCATGCGTTTTGTGTTATACTGAAAAAAACAGACAGATTAGGAGATTAAGATGCAATATCGCAAAGCAAGACTAGACGAAGTTCAGGAAGTGGCACAAGTATGTGCAGATGCCTTTGAAGATTATCCCTATCTTTCAATGATTGCCACTAATTTAAAGAAGCCTGAACAGTATGAGGAATTTGTCTTAGCCTTGCAGGAAATGTTGGTGCGTTTAGCTATAAAGATGGATTCGTGTTTGGTGGCTGAAAAGGATGGTCGCATTGTTGCGGCAGCTATTTTACAGCATCAGACGATTTCTATGCTTAACTATCTCCAGAACGGAGCGACCAAGCTTTTCCGTTTCATAAGCATCACTAAGTTGTTTAAGTACTTTAATTTTGTTGAAGAGTCTGAAAGACATCTGGAGGATTCTGCAGAATACGATTGGTACCTGATGATGTTAGCAGTAACTCCAGATTATCAAAGAAAAGGTATAGGAAGTCGTTTCTTGCTTGAAGGGGTTGAACCTTTTGTACGTAGTACAGGAGGTCGTAGTCTTGGCTTGATTACCAATCGCGATTACAATGTGCCTTTCTATGAGAAAAATGGCTACAAGCAATGTGGTTATAAGGTCTTGACCTATGAAACACACAAACTAGGCAACTGGCCTTTTGTCAAACCACTTGATGCATAGCCTTGTGTTAATTGAACTTAGATAAGCAAATTGAATCTGGCTTCGGCTGGATTTTTTTCTTAGCTTTAGAGTCCTTCTTGTCTGGCTCATTCCTTATTTTTAAGCCTATCTATGCTATAATTAAGAAACGCTATTAGAGGAGGTTTATATGTCAACTCCAAGTATTTATGGGGAATATGCACAGTATCTTCCCAAGATTTTACAAGAAATAACAGACCCGATTATTGCGGCTAATATTACTAGCAAAAAAGAAACAGGCTTCAAACTCTATGAACATTTTATTTCACGAATCAAAGAGAGCGATTCTATGCGTGAAAAGTGTCGTCGGAAAATTTTACCTGAAACCAGCCAGTCTGCCCTCAAGGAAATCCGTGACAGTATAGGGATTCGAATTGTTTGTGGCTTTGTCGATGATATTTACAAGACTATCGATGTCATTAAGGCTATCCCTGGCGTTTCTATCTACAACGAGAAAGATTACATTTTAAATGCTAAGCCTAATGGTTATCGTTCTTACCATCTCATTTTGGAAGTAGAAACCGAGTTTCCAGATGTCTTAGGAAATGAGAAAGGAACCTATTTTGTTGAGGTTCAGCTTAGGACCATCGCTCAGGATTCGTGGGCCAGTTTGGAGCATCAGATGAAGTACAAGCATGATATCAAGAATCCAGAAATGATTACCCGTGAGCTTAAGCGCTGTGCGGATGAATTAGCTTCATGCGATTTGACCATGCAGACCATCCGTAACTTAATTCAAGAAGGAGGGGACTAGAATGGCTTTGAAAATTCTACTAGCTGAGGATGAGGAAGCTCTTTCTCGAGTTTACAAGGCGGCTCTTGAGCATCAAGGCTATGAGGTGGATCAGGCCTTTAACGGTCAAGAGGCAGTTGACCTAGCCGCACAGAATGCCTATCAAGTAATGATTATGGATATCATGATGCCCATTAAAACAGGTATTGAGGCCCTGAAAGAGATTCGCTCCTCTGGGAATACGACGCATGTCATTATGTTGACGGCCATGGCTGAAGTTGATGATCGTGTGACAGGACTTGACGCTGGGGCAGACGATTACTTGACCAAGCCGATTTCTCTTAAAGAACTTTTGGCTCGTTTGCGCTCGCTAGAGCGTCGTGTTAGTGAGACCTTTACTGCCAAAATTTTGACACTTGGTTCTGTACGTTTGGATCAGGAGGAACAGGAGTTGGTAGCTGGTAACGCCATTAGACTTTCGAGCAGAGAGACCAAGCTAATGGCCCACTTCATGCTCAATCCTGCCAAGAAATTAACGACTGAGCACCTTTTTAAGACCATCTGGGATGATGAGGAAGATGTGGACGAATCGATTGTCTGGGTCTATATTTCTTATTTGCGTCAGAAATTGCAAGCTATCCAGGCTGATATCAGCATTCTTGGTGAAAAGGGTGGTGACTTTTGCCTTCTTGCCAATTAGAGAGGAGTAGTTCATGTTTAGACGTTTACGACTTCAATTTATTACGATTGCTTCCTTGGCTATTCTCTTTATCTTGGTTTTTACAGTGGGAATCATCAATACTGTGAGGTCCTTTCAGACAGAACAGGAAATTAGTAAGGTTCTCAACACGCTTACAGAAAATAATGGTAGTTTCGGAAAAACTAAAAAAATTGAGACCAATCAAGGGCATGAAATTCCATTGGATAGTTTTCGTTTTTTCAGTGTGACCTTATCTGGTGATAAAGTGGTCAGTCAGGATACCAGCCATACTTCTTTAATAGATGATGAAGAAGCTGTTAGCTATGCACTTGCAGCTAGCCGTATGACGAATACTCTTGGAACAATTAGAGAAAAAAATATCAATCTGAGTTATCAGGTTAGCAAAGTCAGCAAAAATAAGATTCTTGTGGTCTTCCTGGACACGACCTCTTATTACAATTCTTCCCAAGCCTTGCTCAGTCTTTCTATCCTTTTATCACTGTTTGGGTTTATCTTTTTTGTCGTCATTGTCAGTGCCTTATCAGGAATCGTCATTCGTCCCTTCATTCGAAACTACGAAAAGCAGCGACGTTTTATTACCAATGCTAGTCATGAATTAAAGACACCATTGGCCATTATTTCTGCCAATACGGAGCTACAGGAACTCATGACTGGAGAGAACGAATGGACCAAGTCAACGAATGACCAGGTGGCACGTTTGACCACTCTAATCAATTCTCTGGTAGCTCTATCTCGTCTGGAGGAGCAGCCGGATATTGTTCTTCAAGATGTGGATTTTTCCTATATTACTGAGGATGCAGCAGAGGACTTTAAGGGACCTGTCGTTCGAGATGGTAAATCTTTTGTCATGGACATCACACCGGATATTCATGTAAAGGCAGAGGAGAAGTCTCTCTTTGAACTTGTGACTCTCCTTGTGGATAATGCTAACAAGTATTGTGATCCAGAAGGGACAGTTACGGTAAGACTTCGTCAGATTGGAAGAACGCGAAAACGGGCTCGTTTAGAAGTGTCAAACACCTATAAAGAAGGTAAGGCTGTTGACTATAGCAAGTTTTTTGAGCGTTTTTATCGTATTGAAGAATCCCATAATAACAGAGAACACAAAGGTTTTGGCATTGGCCTGTCCATGGCTCAAAATATGGTAAAATTATTTAAGGGGCGTATCTTTGCCTCTTATAAAAAAGACACCATCACCTTTACAGTTATCTTGTAAGGATATTTTTTAAATATTTGACTAGGTGAAAACCCTAATTTATGATAAAATAGTAAGGATGAAGATTTAGTGTTTTCTTTGCAAAAAAAGAAAACATTTTCCTATCCTAATCATAAAAAGGAGTTGCTCGAATAAGCCCCTTAACCACCCTAAAGGGATGGTAATTGACGACTTAGGAAAGATGAATCTCAGCTAAGAATTAAATCATAAAACAAAATAGTTAATAGGGAGAAATCATGGCAGAACCAAAATACAAACGTGTCCTCATTAAGCTTTCAGGTGAAGCTCTAGCTGGTGAACGAGGTGTTGGGATTGATCTTCCAACTGTCCAAGCTATGGCTAAAGAAATTGCTGAGGTAGCGGATTCAGGTATTCAAATTGCTCTAGTTATCGGTGGTGGTAACCTTTGGCGTGGGGAACCTGCAGCTGAAGCAGGAATGGATCGTGTTCAAGCGGACTATACTGGTATGCTTGGAACAACTATGAATGCCCTTGTTATGGCAGATAGTTTGAAACAACTCGGTGTTGATACACGTGTTCAGACAGCGATTGATATGAAATCTGTGGCAGAGCCATATATTCGTGGTCGTGCCCTTCGTCACCTTGAAAAAGGTCGTATTGTTATCTTTGCAGCAGGTATTGGTTCACCGTACTTCTCAACAGATACAACAGCGGCTCTTCGTGCAGCTGAAATTGAAGCTGATGCTATTCTTATGGCTAAAAACGGCGTTGATGGTGTCTACAATGACGACCCTCGTAAAAATGCTGATGCTGTCAAATTTGATGAATTGACACACGTGGAAGTTATCAAACGTGGTTTGAAAATTATGGATGCCACAGCTTCTACCCTTTCAATGGATAATGACATTGACCTTGTTGTCTTCAATATGAACGAACCAGGAAACATCAAACGTGTTATCTTTGGTGAGCAAATTGGGACAACTGTATCTAACAAAGCAGAATCACACAAGTAAGAAAGAGAGAATTTATGACAAACGCAATTATTGAAAAAGCAAAAGAACGTTTCGCCCACTCACACGAGTCATTGGCCCGTGAATTTGGCTCTATCCGTGCAGGTCGTGCCAATGCCTCACTTCTTGACCGCATCACTGTAGAATACTATGGTGCTCCAACACCACTTAACCAATTGGCTTCAATTACCGTTCCTGAAGCACGTGTCCTTTTGATTTCACCATTTGATAAAGGTTCAATTGCTGATATCGAACGTGCTATCAATGAATCTGACCTTGGAATCAACCCAGCTAATGATGGTTCTGTTGTGCGCTTGGTTATCCCAGCACTTACAGAAGAAACACGTAAAGAGTTGGCTAAAGAAGTGAAAAAAGTCGGCGAAAATGCTAAAATCGCTATCCGTAACATCCGCCGTGATGCTATGGATGAAGCTAAGAAGCAAGAAAAAGACAAAGAAATCACCGAAGATCAATTGAAAGCTTTGGAAAAAGATATCCAAAAAGCAACTGATGACGCTGTTAAGAAGATTGACAGCATGACAGCAGAAAAGGAAAAAGAACTCCTTACTGTTTAATCAATAGAAAAATAAGGAGAGTGGGACAGAAGCAAAAGAGCATGGACTATGTTAGCTTCCTTGTCCGACTCTCTTTTTAGAGGAATAAAGATGAATACATTACTTGGAACGATCATTACTGCCCTAGTAACTGATGAAAATGATAAATTTTACTTTGTACAAAAGGACGGTGTGACTTTTGCCTTGTCTAAAGAAGAAGGGAAATACGCCATTGGTGACATGGTGACAGGCTTCGCCTATACAGATAGCAAGCAAAAATCACGTCTGACTCAAAAGGAAATCAAGGCAACTCGCGATTCCTATGGTTGGGGAGAGGTCACTGAAGTTCGTAAGGATTTGGGTATCTTTGTAGACGTAGGAATTCCAGATAAGGAGATTGTTGTCTCTCTCGATGTTTTGCCAGAACTCAAAGAGCTTTGGCCTAAGAAGGGGGATAAACTCTACATCAAACTCTATGTTGACAAAAAAGACCGTATTTGGGGACTTCCTGCTGAACCTGAGGTCTTTCAACGTATGGCTGGACCTGCTTACGATAATATGCAAAACCAAAAATGGCCAGCTATTGCCTACCGTCTCAAATTGTCAGGAACTTTTGTTTATTTGCCAGAGAATAACATGCTTGGTTTCATCCATCCATCAGAACGTTATGCAGAGCCACGTTTAGGTCAGGTCCTTGAAGCGCGTGTGATTGGGTTCAGAGAAGTTGATCGTACCCTCAATCTTTCTCTTAAGCCACGTTCTTTTGAAATGCTCGAAAATGATGCTCAGATGATTTTGACCTATTTAGAGAGCAATGGTGGCTTTATGACACTTAATGACAAGTCATCACCAGCAGATATCAAGGCAACCTTCGGTATTTCTAAGGGTCAATTTAAGAAAGCCCTAGGTGGTCTGATGAAGGCAAAAAAAATCAAACAAGATCAGTTTGGAACAGAATTAATCGGTTAGGAGAAGGCGTGAGAAAATCCTTTTATACTTGGCTGATGGCCCAGCGTAATCCCAAATCCAATGAACCAGTAGCAATCTTGGCTGATTTGGCTTTTGAAGATTCAACCTTCCCGAAGCATACCGATGACTTTGAAGAAGTCAGTCGTTACTTGGAAGATCAAGCTAGCTTTTCCTTTAATCTAGGGCAGTTTGACCAGATTTGGGAAGATTATCTAGCCCATTAATAGTGACTAAGTTTACGATAAGCATAATGACTTTTAGCATTTTCTTTAAAAAGTAATTACCATTTGAAACGGGATGAATTGTTACAATTTTTTACAAATATATCAGCTTTTTTTCAATAAATTAGGCTTGTTACAACTAGTTGGTAATTGCTTTAAAGTGCAGTAAATCACCTCTCTTTTGACAAAAAGTGTGGTATTATTGTAGAAGTTAAAATTGTTAAAAAGGAATGAATTATACATGTTATCAAAATCTAAAACAACAAAGGCTCTTCTTTACTCGACCGCAGCACTTTCACTTTTTGCTGCAAGTCACGTACATGCCGATGAAACTTCAAACTGGGCAGCACGTTCAGTAGACCAAATCAAAGCAGATATCGCTGTAAGTGATAACCAACAAACTTATACAGTTCAATACGGTGATACTTTGGGAAGTATCGCTGAAGCAATGGGTATCGATGTGAACGTTTTGGCTAACATCAATCAAATTACAAACATTGATTTGATTTACCCTGGAACAGTCTTGACAGCAACTTACAATTCTGATAATCAAGCAGTCTCTGTTAGAGTTGAAACTCCAGCTTCAGAAACATCAACCACACCTGTAGTTGCAGAAGCTAATTTGACAACTAACGAAGTGACTGTAAATGGTCAATCTGTAGTTGCAGCGGACTTGACAGCTCCAGTTGAAACAGTAAGCACAACAGCTACTCAAGCACCTGCTACAGAAGAATCAACTCAAGCTGTTTCAGAAGTAACAGAAGCTATCGCATCAGCATCAGAAGCACCAGCATACGCAGAAACTGAACAACCAGTTGCTGATGCTATTGATCATGTAACTGCGTCAGCAGAAGCTACACCTGAAGCAGAAACTACTCCAGCTGCTGAAACACCAGCACAACCTGAAGTAAAAGAAGAAGCACCAGCAGCAACGTCAGAAGCGTCTTCAGAAGCACCAGCAACTTCAGAGGCACCAGCAGAACAACCAGCTGCAGAGCCAGCAGCAACATCAGAAGCTGCCTCAGAAGCACCAGCAGCATCAGAGGCGCCAGCAGAACAGCCAGCGGTAGAACCAGCAGCAACATCAGAAGTAGCATCAGAGGCACCAGCGGCTTCAGAGGCACCAGCAGCACAACCTGCATCAACAAATACACTTCCAACGGATCCACACCTTCAACCACAAGCTGAAGCTTTCCGTCAAGATGTAGCAGCACAATTCGGTCTTACTGATATCGGTGGTTACCGTGAAGGTGATCCACAAGACCATGGTCAAGGACTTGCCGTTGACGTTATGGTACCAGTTGGTTCAGAAGTTGGTAATCAAGTTGCTCAATATGCAGTAGACAATATCTCAAATGCAGGTATCTCATATGTCATCTACAGACAACAATTCTACGCACCAGTAGATAATATCTACGGACCAGCCAACACTTGGAACCAAATGCCTGACCGTGGTAGCGTTACTGAAAACCACTATGACCACGTTCACGTGTCATTCAACGCATAATTAAGAATTACAAAAAGTCACGCTTGGCGTGATTTTTTTGATATAATGGATAAAAATACTTAAGAAAGAGGAACTCTATTTGCAAGAGTATTCTGTTGAAATTACCCTAAATCATCCAGATGATGTCTTGGCGCTTTTTGGGACCAATGAGCGCCATCTAAAACTTATCGAAGAAAACCTAAATGTTATCATTCATGCTCGAACAGAGCGTGTGCAGATTCTTGGGGATGACGAAGAAAGTGTCGAATTGGCCCGTTTGACCATTCAAGCTCTCCTTGTTTTAGTGGAGCGTGGGATGCTAGTCAACACCTCAGATGTTGTTGCAGCCTTGACCATGGCTCAAGATGGTTCGATTGATAAGTTTGTTGCTTTATATGAAGAAGAGATTATCAAGGACAATAGCGGTAAGCCTATCCGAGTGAAGACCTTGGGGCAAAAGGTTTATGTTGATAGTATTAAAAGCCATGATGTGGTCTTTGGAATTGGTCCAGCTGGTACAGGGAAGACCTTTTTAGCGGTTACCCTTGCAGTTACAGCTCTTAAACGTGGTCAAGTTAAACGTATAGTTCTGACACGTCCAGCAGTTGAGGCAGGTGAAAGTCTTGGCTTTTTGCCTGGCGATCTCAAGGAAAAGGTAGATCCTTACCTTCGTCCAGTTTATGATGCCCTCTATCAAATTCTTGGCAAAGAGCAAACGACTCGCCTAATGGAACGTGAAATTATTGAGATTGCCCCTCTTGCTTATATGCGTGGTCGTACCCTCGAAGATGCCTTTGTTATCCTTGATGAAGCGCAAAATACAACCATCATGCAGATGAAAATGTTCTTGACTCGTCTTGGGTTTAATTCTAAGATGATTGTCAATGGAGATATGAGCCAGATTGACCTTCCACGTCGTGTTAAATCTGGTCTTGTCGATGCCATGGAGAAATTGAAGGGAATCAAGGCTATTGATTTTGTTCATTTCTCTGCCAGTGATGTCGTACGTCACCCAGTTGTTGCCGATATCATTAATGCTTATGAAAAAGATGCACCTAAGTTTGATCTTGAGAAAAAATCAGAAGAATCAGACCAGGCTAAAGAAGTAGTATCAGGATTGACCGAATACCCAGTCATTGGTGCTGAGGATCTTAAAAAGTAAATAGATGAAAAGAGGTTTGAGAGTATGTGGCTCTTTGTCAACTGTAGTGGGTGACGAAAAGCTAACATCTAGAGAGGACCGGATAGGTCCTCTTTTTATGTATGCTCAGTGTGATGAAGACACGTTTCTTAAAGTTGATGAAGTTTCTAAAACCGAACCCTAAGCGTTT
>JAFHAZ010000052.1:0-186849 GCA_016939315.1 Streptococcus sp.
AGCTTCTAGTATATTGTTCATATGGTCATCATCCTTTTGTTTTAGGTTTCAGCGCTTTTAATATAATGGATGTTGGCCTTTTTGTATACACAAAATAGGGTTGGTGGAAAAATTCCATCAACCCTAAAAATTATAGAACCAAATTAAAACAGTGTCTATCTTACGCTTTAACAATAGAGAATGCAAGAATTTCGGGACAATGTTAAGAAGATGTAAACTATCACAAGATTGTGATAGTGCATTTAGTCTCTTATGTAGCGTTTTCATAGTAGAAAAAGACCTCTTTAAGAGGTCTAAAGTCAATGAATCTACTATTTTTTCTCATCAAAAAGCACTGATATTAAGGATTACTGTCATAAATCATTCAGCTAAGAGCACTTCTTTAATCGTTTGTTTTTGGAGTTTTCTGTTGGACAGATAAAACAGGCTTTCATAAACCACAGCAAAGCCAATCAAGGTCCAGAAGCAAACATTCCAATCAAAGTTATGCTCAATCTTTTCAGGAACTGTATCTTTGATTACACCAATCAAGATTTCCATGATACCGTATTGATAAGCCGTCCCAAGAACAAATCCTAGATAGGCCCAAAAACGATAGGGAGCGAGAATATGATTTTGGCATTCACGATTGGTGTAGCCAAAAGCCTTCATCAAGGCTAAGGTTTCGCGACTTTCTGAGACGACAATCCCCAATGACAAAAAGAGAATCGAGAAAGAAAGAATTAGGCCAATCATAATCATCATGGTTTGGATGATGTCATCTGTGTAATCTCTTAAGCCAAAGGACAATTGAACCATGGCCGCAAAACACATGGAGCCAAAGACCACAAAGAACAAGATAGATTTTCTCCCCCAAATCAGTGACGAAGACAGCTCTTTTAAGAAGGATTTGTCTTTCTTGAAAGCCCTCTTTCTCCTTTTGACCTTGATCGGACTTGGGGACTTTTTCAATAAGTGAAGAGCCGGCGTTTGTAGTTGTCTTCTAGCATAACCAATCGCGAGAACCATAAAGAAGGTCGTTGGCAGGATCACCAAAGTAAGCAAGAGCTGCCAGTGAAAGTGAATGGTAATTTCTGGCAAAATCCCCTTTTCATTACGGAAGTCGTAAAAATGTCCCATCATGAGAAAAGAAGCAAAATAGCCAAGAAGCGCTCCAGCTCCAAAACTGAGTCCAAAGGCCCAAAATCGTTTAGCCAACTGGCCATTGCTGTAGCCCAAAGCCTTTAAAATCCCTAATTGTTCCTTGTGGTCATCGACAAATTGTTTGATATAAAAACACATGAGAAGGACCGACGTCAAAGACAAGACGACTCCACTGACCATGGCCACCATCCAAGAAAGCGAGACCTGGGCATCATAGTAAGTCTGAATCATGGGATTGGTTTTGGAAATCTCCAACTGCTCGATATCCAGGTAAAAATTCAAGAAGAGATTGGCCACAAAGACCGCACAGGCTCCAATGATACTAACGACAACTAATTTTCGAATATCTTTTACTGAAAACATGACTTACCATCCAATCTCATAAGCAGTCTGAGGCTGATCATTGGTCACAACTTCGATAATCTTGCCACTATTGACACGAATGATGGTTCTGGCCATATCCGCAATATTTTGGTTGTGCGTCACCATGATCAAGGTAAAACCTATCTTTTCTTTCAGTTTCCAGATATAGTCGAGAATCTTGCGTCCTGTTTCTTCATCGAGGGCACCCGTCGGCTCATCCAAGAAGAGAATCTCTGGCTTTTTGGCCAAGGCCCGAGCAATGGACACTCTCTGCTGTTCCCCACCCGACAATTCACTCGGATACTTGTCCAGCTTATCGCCAAGCCCCAAATCCTCGATGATCTGCAAAAAATCATGATTGTTTGCCAAATCAGCTCCCATCTTTACATTTTGTCTAACCGTTAGATTCGGCAATAGATAATACTGCTGGAAAATAAAGGCAATCTTCTCACGTCTAAAGGTTGTCAATTGAGCATCCGTGAGTTGTGATAAATCCTGCCCTTGAATGAGGATATGCCCTTCGTCTACCTTTTCTAAGCCTGATAACACATTTAAGAAAGTTGACTTGCCTGATCCAGAAGGACCAAGGATAACCACATCATCCTGGTCTTGAATCTGCAACTCAATCCCCTTTAAAACCTTGGTTTGGCCGTAACTTTTGTGCACATTTTCTAGTTGAATCATTTCTTTCCTACCATTTCTTTGATGAGAGATTGACAAACCTCTGTCAGTAATCCAATCACTTCTTCCATGCTGAACTGATAAATACCAGAAGCAACCATAGAGGCCATCCCGTGTGAGTAGATAAATAGATGCTGGTACAAGCGACCAGCCTCCTCTACAGTCAAAGGGTAGTCTGCAACGATCGAATCCAGAACCAATTGGTAACTATGATCCTTCATGGGAAGAAAATCTTGAAAGCGACGAATCGGATCTTTGCTAGGATTTTGGAAAAGCAATTGAAAGAGTTGGGGTTCTTTTGAGGCGAAAAGGATATAAGCAACCCCGACAGATCGAAAAGGCTTTTCATCTTCTAAAGCCTTGCGAATATACTCCACCACGACCATCTCCGCAGCACCAATAACCTCTGCTTGTAACTCAGCCATATTAGCAAATTGCCCAAAAATGACTCTTGGTGTAGCTCCCAGTTTCTCCGCTAATGCTCTAGCTGTCAAACTAGACATGCCCTCTTCTCTCACCAATTGTAAAGCTGTCCCAATGATAGCCTCTTTACTAAATTTAACCTTGGGTGGCATAAGACTCCTTTCGCGCAACATTCGTTGCGCAACACTTGTTGCATAAAAGATATCATAAAAAGGAAAGGCTTGTCAAGAAAAAACTGAAGACCACAAAACAAAAAACCAGACTACCGATTAGAGTGGAATCTGGTTTGATAACAAGATTCTAAGGCAAATCATTTCCTGCAGCCAGGTAGATTTGGTACCATTCCTTGCGCGTCAAAGTGACTTCTGCTGCTTTCGCTGCTTCAAGGACATGCTGTGGCTTGGTTGTTCCGATGACCGCCTGCATCTTACCTGGATAACGAAGGACCCAAGCAAGGGCGATGGCTGTCGGTGTGACTTGGTATTTTTTCGCCAAGTCATTGAGGACGTGATTGAGGTCCGCAAACTCTTCATTGCCGACAAAATTTCCCTTGAAATAGCCATGCTGGAGGACAGACCAGGCCTGAATCACCGTATCGTTTAAGCGACAATACTCAAAAACACTGCCATCTCGCACAGCTGCTTTTGGCCCTTCCATATTGACATGAAAACCAGCATCAAAGCTCGGTGTAAAGGCAGCACTCAACTGCAACTGGTTGACCTTGAGAGGTTGTTTGACTGCGGTTTTGAGCAATTCCATCATCATAGGATTTTGATTGGATACCCCAAAATGACGGACCTTACCGGCTTGCTCCAAGTGATTAAAGGCTTCTGCCACTTCTTCAGGCTCCATGAGGGCATCCGGTCGATGAAGGAGGAGACTATCTAAGCGTTCAATCTGCAAACGCTCGAGAATGCCATCAACGGAGTCCAAAATATAGTCCTTAGAAAAATCAAAATAGGTAAAGCCATCTTTGCGAATCCCACACTTAGACTGAATCCACATCTGATCACGAAGATCTGGGCGACGTTTGAGGACCTTACCAAGGAGCTGCTCACATTGTCCATTTCCATAAATATCCGCCAGATCAAATGTGTTAATTCCAATCGACAAGGCTGCCTCCACCAAGGCCTCCACCTCATCTTCACTCATCTGACTGATCCGCATCATCCCAAGGACAATCGTTGACAAACGCTCATTTTCAGCAAAATCAATATACTTCATCTCTGACTCCTTTTCTGTATCTCTATTGTAGTGAAAAGGGTTTCAAAAATCAATTGAGAAATAAAAGACCCTCAGTTTCAACTGAGGGCTTAGAGAATAAACGATAGCTAAGGGAAAGTTTGATAATCTCCCATAATACCTAAGATTAAAGACTGATAACACACCCATTGATTCTATCTAAGGAAATGAAAGATAAGATTTTCAATAAGAAGGACTCTCTATCACTTCCAAAAGCTTTTACAGATTTCTAACATGGATGATACCTTTATTCTTTATAATAACGTTTGGTAATCTTGTATTGTGAAATAAGTATATAAATATAGATGATGGATACAACACTCAAAGCCAAGAGGATATCTGTCTGGAAGGCAATCCCAATAATTAAGAGAACAAGGAGAAGGCTCGGCAAGATATAATTGCTTAACTTGACGACCACTTCGAAATTTTCTTCGTAGCTAATCTGCTTTTCTGCTTCATCCATCATACTCATCATGAATTTACGCACTTCCTTGGCATTGGCATTGCGGGGAATCGGTTTTCCATAAAGCTGATGAAAGGTCTTTCGATAGAAGGAATCCACTACGAAAAATAGGACAATCAAGGCAATAAAAAGATAGAGCATGGTAAAGTCTCCAAAGATAAAAGCCAAGTTCCCTGTGCCAGGTCTATCCATAGACATCAATTGACAATAAAAGATGATGACTAAAAAGTATGACAAGATCATGATGCCTTTAAAAATGGTCGCTAAACCATACAGTTTATTCTTTTGAATGTCATAGTGATAGGCCTCATCTTCGTCATCTATTTGGAGCATTTTTTGATGGACTTTTCTCGCATGAATCAACAAGGCCATCGTGAGTATAAATACGATCAGAAATAAAACTGCTGAGTCCAAAAAGAGTACTTCTTTACTAAAGAAGGTTTGGATTTCAAGTGGCTTTTCTGATCCAAACATGCCTGTCAAAACTCCGATGACTCCTCCGATCAAACCAGAAACTGTAATGATCCCTATATTTCTCCAAAAACGGTAACGTGGAGATCGTTCTTGTTGTTGCTTTTTCATAATCATTCCTCTTCCTCTACAAGACTAAAAACATTTTCCACAGGCTCTTTGAAAACCTGGGCGATGGTGATGGCAATAATTACAGAAGGGGTATATTCCCCTCGCTCCAAGAGACTGATGGACTGGCGTGAGACCCCTGCTAGCTTGGCTAGCTCAGATTGGTTGAGCCCATCACGAGCCCTCAGCTCTTTCAGTCGATTTTTTAATCTCATGATGACTACCTCAATTGTTGAATTAATTCAACATCTTCAATACGAACTAATTTTGTCATCCTATGTTGTTTAATACCCTCACGGCTTAATTTGACCCAATCTTCATCAAAATCAACAATTTCCCAATTACTTCCAAAACCATTTAGTCTAATACTGACCGTTTGCCCTTTCAATTCTTCTAAAAGTCTAGACATTTCTTTATTTCCTTTCAATTGTTTTTCCAACCCTTTGATACGTCTGTTCAATCCTTTTATCTTCTTTTCTGAGCCCGTATAAATTAGAAACAGAAGTGGAATAAAAGATAGCCAAATAAATTCCATTATAATTTCTCTCCTTCCTTCGTTTAAGACTATAGTAACGCTTCTTTTTATTTTTGACAAGTATCTTTGTCAAAAATAAAAAGGATATTGTCAAAATTATTGGAAATATGATATAAGTAGCTCACCTTTTCAAACCTTTTAATGTATCTCTCCTTCGATAAACGACTTGGAAAAATTGATGTATAAGATGCTGTTAAGAAAGCACCCAAAACCAAATAATTTCAGATAATCAGAAGTTTGGAGAACTGTCTTAACCTGAGCCTAAAAATTAAAAATCGAGGACTCAAACTTTACTCATGGAACTTCGGAGAAAATCGCTGACATTTGCTATCACCTAAGGAAAGTTTCAAAATTCACGCTATACATTTTCTTGGGCATTACTAGTTTTGAAATAGAAAAAACTAGCAAGAATCTTCAATCCTGCTAGTCATTTGTCTTATCATTATAATTTTGTTCAGTCAGTACATAACCAACTGACTAAGTTAAGGTGATTATTTGTCTCCAAAAACTTTGAAACGGCCTTCTGTTTGGATGTCCTTATCTCCTGCTGGTGCGACGATTTGACCAAATGGTGCTTGGGCACGGAGCTTCCAGTTCGCTGGGATATCATATTTTTCAGCCAATTGGGCATCAACAAGTGGGTTATAGTGTTGCACGTTCATGCCGATATTCTTCTCAGCCAAAGCCAACCATGTTGCATAAAGAGCGATTCCGTGACCTTGTTCTGACCAAATTGGGAAGTTCTCTGCATAAAGTGGGAACTGCTCTTGAAGGCCTTTCACCACATCTTGATCTTCATAGAAGAGGATTGTTCCCTTAGCTTGGGCAAAACCTTTCAAACGTTCTTTTGTTCCTTCGAAGGCTTCTGCAGGTGTCACTTTTTCAAGCTCTGAATAAGCAATCTCATTCCAGAAGGCATCTGATTCTTCATCCAGCAAGATCACCACACGTGATGTTTGTGAGTTAAAAGCAGTTGGTGTGTTAAGAACCGCTTCTTCGATAGTATCAATCAATTCTTGATTTGAAAGTTCTACATCTTTTCCCAATGCATAGATAGAACGGCGTTTTGTTTGTAAGTCTGTAAAGTAGGTCATCGTTATTTCCTCTTTATTTGTGATATATGTTAATTGTTAAGTTTATTTGTAACAACTTTGATTACAATAATCATTATAGCCGTTTAAAATGTAATGTCAATGGTTACGACTCGAAAACCACTAATTATTAATATTTTTTCTTACCCGTGTCAAAATACCATCATTATCCTTGAATGTTAAGGCATTCGAAGATAACCATTTGACCTCAGCTCCACGATTATTAGCACGCTCTGCAATAGCAATCAAATCTCCCTTGTCTTCTACTTCAACGATGTAATAAGCAAGACCAGGCATATCTTCTTCACGTTTGGCCAAGTCTTTTCCACCCCATTCGTTGACCGCTAGGTGATGATGGTAATCACCTGAAGCAATCCAACTAGCACTTGGAATAGTGAATTTATCTGCTAGCTCCAAAACTTCCTGATAGAAAGCTGAAGATAGCTGACTATCCTTGACCGATAAGTGAATATGCCCCATGCGAGTATCCTTAGCTATCAAAAAAGATTCAACCTTGCGTCCCATTTCGTAAATTTCTTGGGCTGAGAGTTCTTCTGTTACACCAACGATGCGACCATCCTCACGAATATCCCATTCAGCAACAGGCTTGTCTCTATAAAGCTCAATACCATTGCCCTCAAGGTCTTCCAAATAAAGAGCTTCACTATAACCGTGGTCAGCTGCACCAACAAAAGGATAGTCCAGCTCGGCGATATGTTTGAAAACATCAGCTAGATCCTCGCGAGACGGTAACAAAATCGCCATATGGTAAAGACCATAACTGGACTTGACCTCCTCCTCACGATTGGTTTCAATCAAGTGGACCAAGGGCTTGTTTCCAGCTCCCAAGATAACTTCTGTTTCCGTTTGGGAGAGGATTTCAAGACCTATAATCTGTGAATAAAAGGCAGTCTGACGAGCCAAATCCTTAACATTTAGCACTGCTTCTGCCAGATAAATCTTACTGTTGTAGTCGTATGTCATATGTTTTTCTCCTGTGTTGTAATATTTTATATGACAATATTATACTTAGTTTGACTGTAATGTCAATTATTACAACCTGCAAATAAAAAAGAAACCGAATAACTTTCGATTTCCTCTATTTACTGACTAAAAATCAAGCTCCGGCTTCTTTCCAGTTTGCCTTGGCATCCTTTAAAATACCAGCCAGTGTTTTCTTTTCAAGCTCTTTTTCCATTGCCATTTGAACGTCTTCTAGGCTTTGGTCCAAGATTCCATGAATATTTCGTCCTACTGGACAGGCTGGGTTAGGATTGTCATGGAAACTAAAGAGTTGACCACTTGGGCCGATGCTATCCACAGCACGATAAACCTGAAGAAGGTTGATTTCTTCTGGGTCCTTGAGCAAGCTAGCTCCACCTGTTCCCCTTTGAACTGAAATTAAGTCTGCTTTCTTTAGTTGCGACAAGGTTTTGCGGATAATAACAGGGTTAACTCCCACACTACCAGCCATAAAGTCACTGGTTAACTTAGTTTCATTTCCCTTATTTTGTGCTATAAGAGTCAAAATATGAACGGCAATGGTAAAGCGACTTGGAATTTGCATATTTGGGACCTCTCATTCTTCTTTGCTATTTTACTTGATTATAACAAAAATAAAGTTGTAAAACAAGGAGTTACAACAACTTGAGAAGTCAATCTTAGCGCTAAAAAAGATAGAGCCATTATAGACTCTATCTGATTGTGTTTGATGATAAACAACTAGAACTGATAAGCTATATTATTCTCACTTACTGAGGCTCTAGTTTGGTCTTTTGTTTCTTACGGACACCCTGCCCCTCAATATGCTGTTTGACCAAATCCACAACTTCATCATTGGTTGGCAAGTCCGAGTGCTGAGCATCTTCACCTGTAACCGTAATTTCAGTATAGCTCTTTGCTTGGTTCTGATAGATATATTTCCCAGCGGACACACTGGCATCAGGCACCAACTCGTCCGAATCATAAGTGATAGTTCCTGCTACCGAATAGACATGTAGGGTGGACGGAATATTCTTCTTACCAGCTATGAAATCCGCAAGCATGACTGATTTATTTTTGATATTGGTTTCAGTGAAATTATAGGGCGTCCCGATAGTCATGAGTGAGTTTATCTTGACATCATAGTCACTCAGATAATTTTCAATAAAGGCTGTATAAATCAGTCCACCATTGGAATGGGCCAGACCTTTGAAATTATTGAAATTGTATTTATTCTGCAAGGCTTCAAAGGCCTGATTCATCATCTTAGCTTGTTTCTTGATATTACTATAACCGTCTTTGTTATTTTCAAATCCGATAACAATGACTGGTTCGTTGTCCTTAGCCTTGATTTTGCCCTCAAAGGTGATGCGACCATTGTTCCAAACCTTGACCTTGAGGAGGCTATGCTTAACCCCATGACGGTCTTGATTGAGTTTACGTACTAGGCTGTCGAATCTATTTTCCGTAGCGGAGCTCCCTGGAATCATGATAATGGGAGACAATTTTGAATTATAGAAAGTCTCTATTTCCTTGACATTTTTCCTAGTCCAACTATAGGATGGGACGGCTAGCCCAATGAGAAAGAAAGCAACAAGGATAAAGACCAACTTAGTTTTTTTATTTAGTTTCAATGCTCTCTCCTTCCTCTTTTAGACCGTGTTGTACTTTATTAGACAGACGTACAAATGGAATAAAGATAACAATGTCGACTGCAAAACAGAGCAGACTAACAGCAAGAGCTCGTAAACTACCCCCAGTTCCGATAAAAGCGAAAAGAAGACTTGGTGTACCATCTGGAACTGGATAAACCGCAGCTGGCATAAGATGGATAGCCAAAGCCACCGCAGCAATGCCCATATTGATTATAGGTGCCAGTAGGAAAGGAACCAGATAAACTAAATTAAGCAAGACTGGTATCCCCACCATAAATGGAGCCCCATTGTTAAAGAGACTAGGAAAGACACTTAGAAGACTCACCTTCTTATCCTTATAACTGGTTGATGCTAAAAGCAGAGCCACCAAGAGGGCTAGCCCTGAGCCAATGCCAGCAACCAAGCCATAACTATGATAAAGATTTGTTAGCGTGTAAAGGTGGGGAAGTCCAGTCGTCGTATGATGAGAAACAGCATAGGTCAGATTTTCCAAGGCAAAACTATCCTCAGCAATGGAATTTAGGGCAAAAGCCTGACTATTCCCAATCCAAGCAGAAAAAGTGTTCAAAAGTCCCATCATAAAGGTTGAGAACAGATGATTATCAGTTACAGTAATGGTCGACATAAACTGTCTAATAGCCTGAAAGATATTTTCCCGTTCACCAATAACCAATAGAATATTAAGTCCAATTGCCAAAATTAAGGACAAAAAAATGGGACGAACCGTCTTAGGCTGATAAATATAGTCCTTGTCCACAATCTGGTCATCACTAGCTCTTGAAAAGCGAAAAATCTGGCCAACCAGATAACCCACGAAGATAGCCAGCATAATATTAATCGAAGCTGGTAAATTAATCCGTGTCAAATCGCCATCGTTTATTGGAGACATTAACAACTCTTGCGATCCTATTGTCAAACTGACCAAAAGGGATGTCACACCAGCCGTTCCAGTACTTCTACCGTAGTGACCAGCCGTGTATTTTCCTGCAAAGTAGGTTGACAAGGGACCTGCTAAACCACCAAGAAAACTGGAAAGATTGTTGAGCACCTGACCAGTTATCTTAAAAGCTGGCAGCCAATCAGAAACTGAAAACAACTGGTTAATATAACCAAGCTCTGAAAAGACAGATAGCGAAATCACCCGAATAATTCCTGAAAATAGGAAAAATGGAAAGAGCGAAACTAAGGTTTTCTGCGTAATTTGGACAAAGCCTCGCTCACGAAACCAGAGAAACCTCTGGACCAAATAGTTTATCATAAAAGACTCCTAGTAAAAGGCAAAAATAAACTTTACATTCAATGTTTTCTTTCATTATAGCACAAAGAGAGGGGCCTTACCTTAATCGTGGGTTAAAGCACACACTCTCAGAATTTAGTCACCATCATTTTCATGATTTCTTGAAAAATTTAAGAAATATTTGAGAATTTCTTGATGTTTATTTTATGACTATATATTACAATAAAGATGAAAAGAAAGCGGTATCAAATAAGCGAAAGGAGGCTTATCATGAAAAAGGTACTTGAGGTCAGACATCTGACTAAACGTTACGGTCAGCATCTAGCTCTAGACAATGTAAACCTAACCTTAGAAAAAGGTGAGGTCTATGGCCTTATCGGAAGAAATGGGGCAGGTAAGACGACACTAATCAAGGTCATCACCAAACTCATCCGTCCAAGTCAAGGTAGTGTTTCCCTCTTTCACTCTACTTCCAAATCAGAGTGGACCCACGCACTGAAACGTGTCGGTTCTGTGATTGAAACACCTGTTGCCCTTAATCATCTCAATGCACGTCAAAATCTACGTTACTACTGCAAGATTCACCACGTTCCAAATCCTGACAAGGTCATTGATGAAATCCTTGATACGGTTGGACTGGGTCACACTGGCAAGAAGAAATTTCGCAGTTTCTCACTGGGTATGAAGCAACGTCTAGGTATCGCTATTGCACTGATCGCAAAACCAGACCTACTTATTTTGGATGAACCGATTAATGGTCTCGACCCAGTAGCTATCAAAGAATTCCGCCAAATGATAAAAAAATTGAGTGAAGAGCAAGGTATGACAGTTCTCATCTCCAGCCACATCTTGTCTGAACTCTATCAGGTTTCAACCCGATTTGGCATTATTGACCACGGTCACATCATCCGTGAAATTACTAAGGACGAATTCGAACATCTCAGCGAAGACTATATCGTTCTTAAAACCAACCAATTAGCCCTGGCTAGTCGCATTCTCCAAGACCAACTCCATCAACACTTCAAGGTTGTCAACAGCGACAATGAAATTCATATTTTCGACAAATCCCATGTGATAAAGGTAATTGTCAAAGAGCTGGTTAAACAGGAAGTTGACATCGATGAAATTTACTACAAACGTCAAGACTTAGAAAACTACTTCACACAACTGGTTGATTCAGAAAGGAGGTAGAACCATGTTACACACTATTCACGCCGATTTCTATCGACTCTTCCGTTCTAAAGGATTTTGGATTTCTGAAATTATCCTAGCCCTAAACATTATTTCTGGTGTCCTATTGGGAGGCACAGGGCATGTAGGCGTAGAGACTGGGGCAAAACAAGCCGTTCAAAGCGCCTCTTCATGGACTGGTGTCGGATCACTGATTAATTACTCTAGTAGTATCTCCATGACAGTCCTATTCACTTTAATTGTGGTCTCTATCATTTTGGGTGTTGATTTAGCACAAAAATTGTACAAGAATAATCTCACCTCTGGCATTTCACGGAGCGGGTTCTTCTTCGCCAAGGCAACCGTCATTGTAGCTATCACTTTAGGACAACTCCTCCTGTCTTACGGCCTTGCCTTTGTTCTAGGTACTCTTTGCCACGGTCTTGGAACTGTACCTGATCACTTTGTTAGAAACTTTGCCTTAACTTTCCTTCTCCAATTCTTGTGTAATCTAGCTTGGGTAAGTCTGACCACGGTTGCCCTCTACCTCACACATTCTATCGTGACAACCTTTGTGACTTACACCCTTGGTTTAGTAGCTTTAACCGTACCAGCAGCAATCTTCCCTAAAGTAGAAATTTTGAAATACTTGTCACTCAACTTTAATTACGGCATGACTGCAGATAAAACTATCATTCAAAATACTGCAATCGTGGCAGTAGGATTTATCCTAGCATATACAGCTTTGGGCTTGATTACCTTTGAAAAACAAGATTTATGATAACAAAAATAACATCGCGCGCGTGCACGATGTTATTTTGATTTCTTGTTATTATTCGTTAATTGTCACAAATGCTTTATTTGAATTTCCAAATCCAGCATCAACTTTTAATTTCAAATTAGTATCAGAGATTGTATCTGGATTCAAATCAAAAACAACATTACCAGTTACTTCATTTTCTGGATTAACACTAGTAAAGAAAAGATTTGCATCATCATTTGCATAGATTCCTGCTGTTGAATCAGTTTCATACTCTGTTTTATCTTTAACTAGCTTAAAGTCAGAATCAGATACTGTAATAGACTTAGTACCGTTATTTTTTACAGTTACGTTTAGAATAAGATATGAACCTTTTGCATTCATACCAAATTCGCCACCTACATTTTGTACGACTTCTTTAGAATGAATTGTGTATTCTACATCTGCAATTTTAAAAGTTTCTGACATCTTATAAGTAGGAATGTCCTTACTTTTTTTATTTTTCTTATTTTTAAATCCAAAAATAACACTGCTATATTGATAATCATTATCAGTTTTTGCAGAAGCACTTGTTTGGTTCATTAGAGAAATAATAACTGCACCGACTAAAAATCCAGATAGAACGATAAATTCTAAAAATTTTACTTTTTTCATTAATAATTACCTCCATATATTAATTATATCAGATAAATTAAAGATTTTATAGTAAAAATTAAATTATCTTTACATTGTAATTCTCTAATTTTTATTTTTCCCTCAAAGTTACAAAAAAAGATTATAAAAACATCAACTTTATGCCTTTATAATCTCACTGTTAAATAGAACCATTCATTCTCATAGTCCAGATGCAACTCACCCTCTAAGATTTGGACTAAGTGTTCGGTGATATAAAGTCCAAGTCCAGAAGAATCCTCGGTGTCTGACAGGTTTTCAGAATAAAAGCGGGTCGTTAGTTGGTCTAGATGTTGTATCGGCTGTTGTACCATATTACTAACTGACAAATAAATGCCATCATCCACTTTCTCTAGTGTCAGTTGAGCTTGATTCTTACCATGTTTTAGAACGTTACTGATAATATTCTGGAATAAACGTTCAAAAATATTAGCATCCATTTCACATTGGATATCAGGGGCTACCTGAATATCTAGTGCAATCCCTGTCTCCTGAAACATGTCATAGTAAGGCAGGATAGCTTTAACCACAAGTTGAGAAAAGTCCACATCTTGAAATTGTGGTTGGATAGCACCCTCTGTTAATCGTCGATATTCCAACAAAGCTTCCAAACGCTTTGAAACCGTCAGTAGATTTTTAGAAATCTTCTCCATAGCCTTGTCATCTTCACTGCTACTTCGAAGACTTTGCTGAGCGTAGCCGCTGGCTACTGTCAGCGGTGTTCGTATATCATGGGCAATATTACTGATAGCCATGTCCATGGTTTTCTTTTCTTGGAGAGCGACAAGATTAGTCTTTTCAATTTGGGTAAAGAGAGACTCAACCTGATTCGTTAGGGTAACTAAAGATTTTGGTTGGTTTTTAAGAGTAATCCGTCTATGGCTTTCTTCAATTAGCTTTTCTTCAATCTGCTTTGAGAGAGATTTTACAGCCAAATAGTAACGGACTAGATAGATAGTCACTCCCAGCAGGAGTACAGTCAATACAATAAGTAGTCCATCCATCAGTCATCTCCTTTAAGTCGCACACCTAAGCCCCAAATCGTTTCGATATACTCCGTACTCGCATCCACTTTGGCTAGTTTCTTCCGTAGATTACTCAACTGTGCATTCAATGTATTATCACCTGATAGATAAGGGGCTTCCCAAACCGTCTCATAGAGGTCTTCTTTAGTAAAAATTTTCTTTGGATTTTGTAGGAGTGTATGGAAGATTTGAAACTCTTTCTTACCCAAACGAATGACTTTTCCCTGGCAGGAGACTTCAAAACTGTCTGGGTTTATCGTGATGTTTTTGACTTGATAGATGTTATCAGTCCTACTACTCCCATGATTGTGTTCACGTAGTTGAACGGAGACACGCGCATATACTTCTTCAAGATCAAAGGGCTTAACGATATAATCATTTGCGCCATCAAGTAAGTACTGGCTAATCAAGTGCTTATCACCCAAGGCAGTCAACATAATGACAGGTACAGAGCTTCTTTGCCTAATAAACTTAAGCACCTCTTCGCCACCCTTACCTGGTAACATGATATCTAGGAGAACCAAATCAATCTCTTGATTTTGAAACAAAAGCTCTCCTTCGGTCCCAGAGTAGGCTTGGATAATTTCATGTTCATCAGAAAACAAGTTAAAAAGAATATTCTGGATATCCTCATTGTCTTCAATCTGTAAAATACGTGCCATGTCTTAATCCTCCAATGATACTGCCAATTGTATACGCTCACTTTTTCTTTCATCTTAACAAAAAGCCAAATTAATGACAAGGTGCATTACGACTTATTGATAGCAAAAAATACAAAACAAAAACCATAAGTCTCCACTTCCGAGACCTATGGTCGATTATTTATTATGCAAAAGTTGTTACATCAGAGGCATCCAGACGAACAGACTCAAAGCCTTCTTCATTGGCTTTCCCAAGAGCAATGAGCAAAACTGGTACATGACGGTCTTCATCAAGTCCAAAGGCTTTGGCAAGCCCATCTTTTTTATAACCACCGATGGCGTTGGTATCATAACCATAAGAACGAGCAACCAACATCAACTGCATGGCAGCAAGGCTAGCATCGATGTGGACAATTTCATTCATCATTTCGCGAGGAGCATTTTCATACATTGGTACAATGCTTGACAGTTGCTTTTCTTTGACCTCTTCAGGCATTTTTCCTTGAGCAACAGCCTTACCGTATATATCTTCAGCTCTTTCTTGGCTCTTCAAATCGGCAAAAATAAGGACCATGGCTGATGATGTTTCATTTTGCACACCATTGTAGCTGACGAAAGGTGTCAATTTTTCCTTGCCCTCTTCGCTATCAACGACGACAAAACGCCAAGGTTGCATGTTGACTGATGATGGTGCTGTGACAGTTTTATCTAGGATTTCCAACAGTTCTTCTCGCGGAATCTTAACAGATGAATCAAAGTTACGAATGGAACGACGGTTATAAACGATATCTGAAAAATCATTGCTTACTACAGGCATCTTATGTCTCCTTTTTTTGATTAAATGAAAATAATATAATCAAAATTATAACACAAGACAATTGTTATCAAAAATATTTGCTACAGACGACTAAAGATTAGTTTCCTTGAGTCCTAGTCGTTTCACTTCAGATGAATAGTAAACCATGATGATAATAAGACTGAGTGTGATTACCCAGATTGACTTAAGGTGCACAAAATGCATCAGAACGGCTGAGACGATAGCGCCAACGACAAAGCTCCCTACGATAAAGCTATAATTGACAGCCTGACGACGATATTCTCTCTGATCACCACTTCCCTGAATGGCATAATAGAGGGCCGTTAACATCCTTCGATAATTTCCTGAGGTCATAAATATCACGAAGGGATGATTCTCAATCTGACTGCCAGTAAAAGTCTTCATCATGATACCTGCAGAAAAAGCGATAATCGGGAGCTCAATCAAGGCATTTGAAGGTAGAAAAGGCAGGATAGCTGTCATCACGCAAAGTGGAAGAAGACCATAAACACGCCAGTAGGCATTCTTACGATGATCTTTAAACCACATGCCAAAAAGAAAACCTAAGGAAAAGAAAAGGATGGAAAAGCATCGTAACATGTTATGGTACATGCTACTACTACGCCAGTCAGCAACTAACAAGAGAATATTCCCTGTCTGAGTAGCAACCAAACTATGGTAATACATATGACAAAAGACATCCAAAGCCCCTCCCGAGAAACTCAACAAATTAGCCATCAGACGCGTATTTTGAGGAAGAAGGTTCCGCGATTCCATAGCATAACTTCCCTTCTAATAGTAATTGATATGATAGCCTTATTATAGCAAATTCGGGCACACACAGTATAAAAAAGCAACCCTAACGAGTTGCTTCTATCCTATTAAAAATTAACGGAACCTAGGACATTCTATGTCTTGATACTAATAGATATCACGTCTATGACCGACTTCGAGGGCAAGTATGATTAGTTCATTGTCCTGAATATTGACAATAACACGATAGGCACCAATACGATAACGCCATTGTCCAGTGCGATTGGCAACTAAGGCCTTACCCTTGGCTCTTGGATTCTCTGTCACACGATTGAGATAAGCCTTAATTTGTTTCCTAACAAAAGGATCCAACTTTTTAAAACTTTTGGCAAATTTAGGGGTGGGTACTATCTTATAGGTCATCCCAATTTAGCACCTCCCCACCATTTTCAAGATAGTCTTCATATTCTGCCAAAGCCAAATCGGCTACTCTAGCGTCATATTCATCCTCAATGGCTTCTAAAGTTTTGGTACGAATTAATTCTGACAAGGATACCCCTTCAAATTTCGCAATGGCCTGCATGAACTTCTTATCTGCCTCTGAAACCTTCAATGTAATTGTTGTCATATCCTTAACCTCGTTCTCTTTTGTAACACCATTGTATTACCACTCCTCCTTTTTGTCAATTTTGATAATAGGTTCATACTTTTATTCGTAAAACAATAAAAAACAACCCTCACGAGTTGCTTCTATCCTATTAAAAATTAACGGAATCAGGGTCATCCTGAGTCTTGATGCCTTGAATCTTATCCAAGACTGTCATATCTTCCTCCGACAAATCAAAGTCAAAGATATCTAAGTTGGCTTCAATATTTTTTGGTGTCACTGACTTAGGTAGTGGCAAGAAACCTTTTTGAAGACTCCAACGTAAGGCAACTTGAGCAACAGATTTTCCGTTACGTTCAGCCACTGCTTCGACGTCTTCATTTCCAAAAATGCTACCAGTACCTAGTGGACTGTAGGCTTCAAGAAGAATGTCACGCTCTTGGCAATAAGGAACCAAGTCTTCTTGAGCACAACCTGGAGCCAAGAGAATTTGGTTGACATGTGGCACAATTTCAGCCGTTTCAAGGAGAGCTTCAAGGTGATGTTGCATAAAGTTAGATACCCCAATAGCACGAACTTTACCATCTTTATAGGCTTCTTCCATTGCCTTCCAAGCGCCTGCATTGCCAGCCTTCCAAGCATCATTTTCACGAAGAGCCTTAGGATTTGGCCAGTGGATGAGCAAAAGATCCAAATAATCCACACCTAATCTTTCGAGTGATTCGTCGATAGAGGCTTTAGCCAATTCGTAATCATGCTTGTCATTCCAAAGTTTTGTTGTTAGGAAAATATCCTCACGCGCCACATCACTATCAGCAATCGCCTTACCTACAGAAACCTCGTTACCGTAGATTTGCGCTGTATCAATATGTGTGTAACCAGCCTTAAGTGCGAAACTAACGCTGTTATAAGCTTCTTCCCCTTCTGGAATCTGCCAAGTCCCAAAACCGATTTTAGGAATCGTAACGCCATTTGAAAGTGTATATGTTTCCATTCTGTTCTCCTTTTCAATTTGTAACAGAATTATCTTAAAAGATATAAGATAAAAATGCAAAGATTTACTACGGCTTGTTTGATGAATAGTTCCTTACTTCTTTTTCCGCTTCTTTTTATAGACAACACCATTTTCTTTAAGGATTTTCATGCTCACCTTTCCAACTCCTCTAATCGCTGCTACTTCCTCTTCCGTTTTCTTTTTAAAATCTTTAAAATCTATTAAGCCATGTTGACGAAGTATACGCTCCACACTTATTGAAAGACCTTGGAGGGCTTTGCTTTGTTCTATACTTTTTTCCAATTCTCTAATTAGTTTGTGCAATTCTGGATTTTTCTTTTTCGCAACATGTCTTTGTGGACGTTTTACACGATATTTTTCGATTAACCAAGTAAAATAATATTCTGACTGGGACAGATCAACGACTTGATTAAAAACCATCAAAAGACTTTTCATACTATTGGCTTCAAATAAGATAGGGTTGACTTTAAGCGTTTCGGCAACTAGACGCTCGTCATCACCTTGTTCAATCATTTTTAAATAATTTTCGAACTCTGGATTTTTTGCATAGAGAAAATCAAAATAGAAATCCGCATCCTCAATATGTCCCGTCATTAGAGAGACCGTCATCATTGGTACTATCATCAAATCTTCTTCGTGATATTCCATTTGCTCACATTCGAAAAAGTTTTTAGCCTTATCATAGTCCTCCAGATTACAATAGGTAGCCATCAATTCGTAACGGACTCCCATGTGATCCTGAACATCTATCTCTAGAATCTCTTCAAATTCCTTAATAGCAAACCGCTTCATACTGTTGCTTAAATAAAATTTAGCAAGATTATACTTCAAAGACAAATAAGGACGCTCGTCAAGATTAGCCCAGCCCATTTTTGGACCTTGATCCCACTTGGACCTTTGCTCTTTTTCTAAAGCAATTAGGTCTTTTAGATGTTCAAGTGGACTTTGAAAAGTTAAGAGCATCTGCTTAGCATCAAGATTTTCAGGATCTAGTTTTAAAGCTTCTGTCAAAAATTCCTGACTTCTCGAAGGATCTTCCTCGTGATAATGATAAGCCTCTTCAATGAGTTTCCAAGCTCTCTCCTGCTTTGAATCAGGGGAAGTGATCTCATCAAAAAGCCCTTGGTTGTATTGTCTTGCAAAATCTTCAAGAGCCATGTCCACACTGAGATACTCTGTAATATGTTCTTCTAAGAATGCTTCTGCTTTTTTTGTGAAGTCTTCAAAAGATGATGTCATCAATCTTCTCCAATCTATGTTTATTTCTCTATCTACTATTGTATACGTTTTCATAGAACATTACTATATTCTAAGTGAAATCAACAACCTCTTAAATTTTTATTGACAAAAATAGTCGCCAATCACAATACAGATAAGAATCCATAGAGTCTTATTTTGGGACATCTAAACTCAAAGTTGTATACTTATATTAGATAGAGTGCCATTGGACGATTAACGTCAAGGCATAATCTTCAAGTTTCATTTAAAGCTACAAAAAATCATTAACGCCTTGGGAGTGGTTTAGTCCCTTCTCTATATCAATAACTTTAACTCACTTTTTCATAATTTTACTTGACCACTCCCATTTTTAAAGGAATTGAAAACTGAGTTACATTTTAAAAGGAAACAGAGGTCTGTTTCCTTTTTTCTTACTTCAAACCATGACAAAAGGAAACCCTTTCGAGTTTCCTTTATCAAATATATCGTTGGAGGCAAAGTCCAATAATACTTTAGTTGAGTGGTTCAATCACGAAGCTCAATTGATAGCTATCTGCTGAGCTAACCAAGAATTCGTCATGAACTGGAGCACCCCATGAGTCGTCACCACCGACACCCATTTGAGCAGCAAGAACTTTAATCCATGTAGCATCAGATTGTTGCAATTCATATTGATGACGAGCATTTTCAATTTGTTCAGTACTGTTACGCAAAGCACTGAATTCGAATGCCTTATTAAGTGCGGTGAATTTAAGACCATTATGGTTATCATCAGATACTGTAAATTCACGAGTACCATAGTGATTACCAGATTCTTGTGGCATTAGATATGGAGCAAATGTCTTTTCAACAGATGTTTCATATCGACCAAGATAGGCACCAGGAAGTTTATCAAGGTAGCTTTCTTCTGCACCGTATCCATAATAGCTTAGGTTTGTAAATTGTGAACCGATAGCAAATTCTAGACCAAATTCAGGGAAGTTTGGCAAACCTGCTTTACCATCATAGTTTGCAGTAACAAAGATTCGACCCTTGTAATCAACTTGATAAGTCACCTTAACTTCGACATCAGACAAGCCAGGCAATTCATGAACATAAGTCACTTTAACAGAGTCATCTTCAATTTGAATTTGAGTATCTGTAACCTTACTATAGTTTCCAGCAACTTTCCAGCCTGCCATTTCGAATGGATATCCAGCACCACGATCGTTGTCAGTGTAAGCACGAGTAAAGTTAAGTTTAGGACCTTTCTCAATGAATTCAACACCGTTATACTTAGCAGATACTAGCGTATTTTGTGCACGTGAAAGCAAGATAGAGAAGTTTTGTCCTTGAATTCCGATGTTGAAGTCGCCTTCAACAACATTCAAAGGTGCTTTAACTGGTGTTTCAGTGCTAATCTTTTCAGCAACATATTGACCACGAATAATTTCATGTCCTTTTGGAGCCCATTCAGTTGCTTCATTCTGAACACAAGCAACTTCATAAATTCGTTCAGCATTTGAAGCTCCAACAGCGAATTCTACTGGGAATGTTGCTTCTTCACCTGGTTTAACATCAAAGTGATATTCACTTTCGCTAACTTTTCTACCATCTTCGTAAACTCTAGCTAGGAAAGTATAAGCAGAAAGATCTTCAAAGACATTATCATTCTTGATAGTTACTGATTTTTCATCAACAGCAATCTTAATATTAGAGTAAAGATGTTTAACTGTTTGAAGTTTTGGAGTTAGGGTACGATCTGCGAAGACAATACCATTTCCACAAAATTCGTAGTCAGAAGGTCTATCATGCCAGTCACCACCATATGATAGGAATTCGCTACCATTTGGAAGTGGTTTGTAAATAGCTTGGTCAATGAAGTCCCAAATAAATCCACCTTGGTATTCTGGATATTTCTCTAAATCAGTGTAGAGTTTCAATCCACCACCAGAGTTACCCATTGTGTGCATGTATTCACATGAAATATAAGGTTTTTGAGGATTGTTAGTGAGGTATTCTTCAATATCAGCTGGTTTCGCATACATACGACTTTCGATGTCTGTAATGTAATCAAATTCACGACACCATGTAACACCTTCATAGTGAACTGGACGAGTATTGTCAACACTACGGAAGTAATCAGCCATGTCAGCAATGTCTTTACCAGCATATGATTCATTACCACAAGACCAAATGATAACACTAGCATGGTTCTTATCACGTTGGAACATGTTATTGGCACGATCCAAACAAGCAGGCAACCATTCTGGTTCACTAGCTGGGATATTCCATGAAGGTTCGCTTAGACCAAGTTTTTGCCATGTACCGTGTGTTTCAAGGTTGGCTTCATCGATAACATAAAGTCCATATTCATCACACAATTCATACCAACGTGTTTGGTTAGGATAGTGAGAAGTACGAACAGCATTGATGTTATGTTGTTTCATCACTTTGATATCCCAAAGCATATCTTCTTCAGTGATACAACGTCCTGTTCTAGCGTTAAATTCGTGTCTGTTAACCCCTTTAAAGACAATTCTCTTACCATTCAAAAGCATGAGTTTATCTTTAATTTCAAAGTGTCTAAATCCAACCTTAACTGGAACGACTTCAACAACTTGGCCATCATCCAAAACATGAAGGGTCAAATTGTAAAGTTTAGGACTTTCAGCACTCCAAGGTTTGATTTGCAAATCTTCAAGACTTACAGATAGTTCACCGTCAGCATTAACAGATGCATCACCTTCTTTAACGATGCCTTCATGATCTGAAAGAACATATTTAATCTTCTTATCTTCGTAATCACCAACAGTCTTCAAATCAATATCCAATTGACCTGCTTTTGTTTGGTAATCATAATCTCCCTTAACAAAGAGATCTTGAACGTGAACTTTCGGAATAGCGTACAAGTAAACATCTCTGAAAATACCGTAAAGTCTCCAGAAGTCTTGGTCTTCCAACCAGCTTGCTGTAGAGTAACGATAAACAGCTACCGCCAACTTGTTATCACCTTCAACAAGGTAATCACTAATTTCAAATTCACTAGGTGTAAATGAATCTTCACTGTATCCTACGAAGTTACCATTGACCCATACAAAGATGGAAGTGGCAACCCCTTGGAATGAGATAAATACTTTTTTATCTTTTAATGCATCATTCAAGGTAAAATGTTTAACATATGATGCAACAGCATTTGATTCTTGAGGAACTTGAGGTGGACGAAGGAATTCTTTACCATCCCAAGGATATTGGGTATTCACATATTGTGGAGAACCAAAACCTTGAAGCTCTAAATGACCTGGTACATTGATGAAATTCAAATCAGTTTCATCAAATTCTGTTTTATAAAAGTCTTTTAAAACTTGATTTGTATTCTGAGCATAGTGAATTTTCCATTTTCCATTAAGAGATTGTCTTAACTTCATCTCCCCTTCAGAAAATTCTGCAAGAGATTCAAAATACTTATGATCTGAGTGAGCGTCAACAGTATTGACGCTAACAATCTTTGGATCGTTTAAGTAAGTTTGAATTTTTTCAGTCGTGTTCATAGATTATTCTCCTTTTTTGAAGGTAATAACTTCAGACAAAGCTTCTACCTTTTCTCCAACTTCTTGTTCAAGATGGAAAGCACTGAATTTTTCTGAATTAGTTACAGTGACAAGTACTGTGTCATCAAGACCATTTTTCTCAATAATTGGTGACCAGAACTCAAGAAGTTTTTGTCCAACTTCAACACGATCACCTTGTTCTACGTAACTAATGAATCCTTCACCTTTAAGTTTAACTGTTCCGATACCAACGTGGATAAGAACAATGACACCATCTTCACTTTCAATACCAACTGCATGGCGAGTAGGAAGAACTTGACGAATGGTACCACTAATTGGTGCAAAGACAGCTCCATCAGTAGGTTTAATGGCGAAACCTTTACCCATGCTACCTGAAGCAAAGTGTTCATCATTAACACTTGAGAGGTCAACCAAATGACCAGTTGTAGGGTTTACAAGAGATACGACGTTAGCTTTAACTTCATTTTCAGAAGTTGCTACGCTAAAGCGATGTTCCAATTCTTCAACAATTTCAGCGTGACGTGCTTCAGTCAAAGTGATTTTACGAGCAATAATGAAGGCTCCGATGAGCATAGCTGCTGCTGGGAAACCAAACATGCTAAGCTTAAAGATAGACTGTTGATGTGTTGTAATTGTTGATGCTGAGGCACCTGTTGTCATACCAGCAGCTACGGCAATTGTAGAAACAAGCCAGTTTGACATCGCACCACCAAGTTTATCAACAAGTGGACGAACTGACAAAGTAAGTGATTCATCACGGTGTCCCAATTTCCATTGACCATATTCTACTGAGTCAGAGATAATCATGAGGATAACAAGGAACACAAGAGGTTGTGGAATAAAGAAGAGTTCAGCAGCAGTCAAGATCATTGGAAGTGATGTTCCTGCAATACTAAAGATTCCGATACCACCGAGCATTACTGCAATACATCCATAGAACAAACGTTTACGGTTGAATTTACCAGCTAGGCTAGGGAAGAGTGAAACTGAAACCAAACCAACAACTGTATTCAATCCGTAAAGGATTGAGTATTTCCCTGGATCACCAAGGATAAATGTGAAGTAAAAAAGTTGAAGAGCATTAAGTGTATTAATACCAAGACCATAGAACCAATATCCGAGAGACAACCACATCAATTGGTCGTTTTTACCAAGAACTTTAAAGACTTGTTTAAGGCTAGTTTTTTCTTTGTTATCACGAAGTTTTGACTCAACTTCACGTGTACCAATACCAACAGCTATTGATGTAATCACACCAATGAGAGCAACGATAAATGCAAACCAGAACCATCCAGATTTATCTCCAGAACCACTACTGTTCGTCATAGAGAAGAACAAAACGATTGGCATGATGGCAACACCTACAATATTGGCACCAATCGTAGAACCAATACGGGCAAAAGTTGCCATTTTTTCACGTTCATGACTGTCAAGAGACAAGGCAGGAATCATTGACCAGAAACCGATATCTTTAATTGAGTAGAAGACATCCATTACAAGGTAGATAATTCCGAAAAGTACAAGGTACAAGAAAGGATTTGTTTTATTCAAACCACCTAAATCGGTGAAGAGAAGCAACAAGGCGATAGAACTGATGATACCACCACCAACTACCCATGGTTTGAATTTACCATACTTAGTATGAGTGTTATCAATCATGTTACCGATCAATGGATCGATAAATACTTCCAAGATACGCAAAATAGCGATGATGTTAGTAATTAATAGTACGTAGTGACTATTTTGCTTTGGATCACCTGTGTTAAACAAGTGAGTTGTCACAAACATGATAAAGTATGTTGACAACGTTGCATAGAAGACGTCGTTACCAAAAGCACCAGCTGAATAGGATAGACGAGACTTCATTTGACCTTTAGATTTTCCCATTACGAAAACCTCCTGTTAGTTGTTTTTTGAATACGCTTACATTATATAAGTATTAGTTTAAATCGTCAATAGTTTTAGTGATTTTTTACTAAATTTTTACTAAAACATGGTTATTTTGATGAATTAAAATATTGGAAACCGATTTCATAGCTTACACTATGACCCTCCTCCAAGATGATATCTCCAAAATCTGTATGATTAACGGCATCTGGGAGTGTTTGAGCTTCCATAGCTATAGCTTCTCGTCCTTTTGCAATTGTTCCTCGATCTCTCGCAAAGTAAATATTATCCTCTATAATATCCATAGTATAAATAACTAAACCATTTCTGTTAGAGAAGATTTCAATACCATCTCCGCTTTCTTTGTCATGCAAAATAGCTACTTCTTTCACATGATCACAAGTTTCCCCTCCAACTACAAAGGCATCATCAAAACCATTATTTGCTTCAATTCGAGGTAGCAAGTCAGTTGTCTTTCTGAAATCATAATTCGTTCCATCTACATTAATTTTTTGTCCTGTTGGAATTAACTCAGAATCCAACTCTAAACGATAGTCTGAATAGATTTGTAACTCATGACTTGATAAATCCTGTTTGTCGCTAAGATTAAAGTAAACATGGTTTGTCGGATTAAAGACTGTTGACTCTGTAACATCGAAGGCTTCAAAGAGTATTGTTAAGCGGTTATTATTGTTAAGTCTATAACTAATAGAGACTGTAACATCACCAGGAAAGCCATCTACACTTGAATAAAGTCTTCTAATAAATTTTGTCTCAACATATTCATCATTTAGGTTTGTGACATAGTTCCAATTTTGAACCTGCATTCCTTTTGGACCGCCATGTAAACAGTTTTCTCCCTCATTCTTAGGAAGGCTATAAAGAACCATATTATGAGTATACGAAGCTTTCCCAATTCTTCCAGCAACCCTACCAATGGACTGGCAGGCACATAAATTATTCTTATAGTAATCCTCGTAATCACTGAAACCAAGTACTATATTTTTAAGAGCACCAGTTTCCGTTGGAACCAAAAACTCCTGAAGTGTAGCACCTGTTGTGAGTGTGGAAATGACAACACCATTATTATTTTCCATTGAAATTTTACTGACATCGCCTGAATCAACTTTTCCAATAATTTCGCAGCTTATTTTCATATTTTTTCCTCAAAAAACAAAGAGTACAATAATTATATATACTCTTTGACCCTTTGTTTATTATTTTAATTATCCTCGATCATCGTACCCTTTTGGATGGCTAGAATGCCATGCCCAAGCACTTGCGATGATTTTTTCGATGTTATCAAATTGTGGTTTCCATCCAAGAACTGTACGTGCTTTTTCAGATGAAGCAATCAATGTATCAGGATCACCAGGACGACGATCAGCTTTTTCAGCTGGAATTTCTTTACCAGTTACCTTACGAGCGGCTTCAAGAATTTGAAGGTTTGAGAAACCTGTTGAAGAGCCTAGGTTGAAGGCTGTTGACTCATTTCCTTTACGAAGATATTCAACAGCAAGGAGGTGAGCATCAGCCAAATCAAATGGGTGAACATAGTCACGAACATTTGTACCATCTGGAGTATTGTAGTCATCACCAAAGATCATGATTTTTTCACGAACACCTTGAGCTACTTGAAGGATAATTGGAAGAAGGTGAGTTTCTGGACCATGGTCTTCACCGATAGATCCATCAGGTTTTGCACCAGCGACGTTGAAGTAACGAAGTGGCACATATTTAATACCATAAGCTTTATCAGACCACTTCATGATAGTTTCCATCATCAACTTACTTTCACCATATGGGTTGATAGGATTTTGTGGTGTTGTTTCAAGAATTGGAATTTCTTCTGGGATACCGTAAGTTGCTGCTGTTGATGAGAAGACAATGTATTTAACACCGCATTCGTTCATAACTTCAAGCAATTTAACCATTCCAGCTGTATTGTTATCAAAATATTTGAGTGGTTTTTCCATTGATTCACCAACCAATGAATAGGCCGCAAAGTGAATAACGGCATCAACATCAGGGTTTTCTTTGAAGACCTTTCTCATAAAATCTTGATCAGAAAGATCGCCTTGATAGAAAATAGCATCTGGATGTACGGCAGCACGGTGACCTGTTACCAAACTATCTACTACTACTACTTTTTCTTGACCTTTTTCAACTAAGCGATCAACCATGTGAGAACCGATATAACCAGCTCCACCTAATACTAAAATTGCCATTTCTTATCTCCTTTCTTCAGAAAAAACAATTAATCAGCTAAATTTACAAAATCTACAAATGCTTTAAACTGATCTAAGCCTTCACTATTAGTCTTATAAACACCAGCATCTTCCAACACACGAGCGAAAATATCAGCAACTGATTGGCGAACAACTTTCTTCGCATCATCAGCTGTCACATTTGGATTTTCGGCCTTAAGTTTATCCGCCCATTCTTGGTGCATTGGAGCAACTTGGTTACCTTGACCTAATAGATAATCTTCAACATCTTTAAGTTCTGTTTTCAAACGAGGAGGAAGAATGGCCAATCCCATAACTTCAATCAAACCAATGTTTTCTTTTTTAATATGTTGAACATCTTTATGTGGGTGGTAGATACCGTCTGGATGTTCTTCAGAAGTTTGATTGTCACGAAGAACCAAATCTAATTCAAATTTACCGTCTTTTCTACGAGCAATTGGGGTAATGGTGTGGTGAGGTTGTCCATCAGACTCAGCCAAGACACCAGCTTTTTCGTCTGAATAACCACGCCAACAATTTAAAATTTTGGTTGCAAGAGCAATAAGTCTTTCCTTGTCTTCACTTCTAAGACGAAGAACAGACATAGGCCAATTAACGATACCAGTCTCAACATCAGAGTATCCATCAAAGCTAACTTTTTCTTTAATGCCTGCTACTTCCATTGGGAAGGTGTGGCGACCACCTTGATAGTGTTCGTGTGTAAGAATTGAACCACCTACAATTGGAAGATCGGCATTTGAACCTGCAAAGTAACCAGGAAATGCTTCAACAATTGATAGGAGACGACCAAATGTCAATGGACTGATGTGCATTGGTTCGTGCTTACCATAAAAGAAGATAGAATGTTCATTAAAGTAAGCATATGGTGAATATTGGAAGCCCCAATCATTTCCTTCCATTTGGAAACGAATAACACGGTGATTACTACGAGCTGGGTGATTGATGCGACCAAGATAACCTTCATTTTCCATACAAAGTTGGCATTTTGGATAATCAGAAGCTACCGCATTTTTAGCTGCAGCGATGGCTTTTGGATCTTTTTCAGGTTTTGAAAGGTTAATCGTAATTTCCAAGTCACCGTATTTAGTAGGTGCTTTATAAGCAATATTTTGTGCAATGGCTTTGACTTTCACATAATCATTGCGTTTACTTTGTGCATAAAAGTCAGCAATTGCTTGCTCTGGGGCAGATTTATAAGTATCCCAGAAGTTACGATTGACAGCACTAGGGCTTGGTGTAATCAAGTCCATGAGTTGAGCTCCAATGATATCTTGCTCTTCATTAAGATCACCTACAGAACCAGCTTTAACACCTGCTTGAAGCAACTGGTCTTTAAGGTCAATCAATTCAGAGCTATCTGTTTCAACATCAGCAACTCCTTCTCCAACCAAAGCAAAAACTTTGTTTGTCAAATAGATACGGTCCAATTCCTCATAATCACTATTTTCAATAACCAGAGTTACAAAAGTGTTTACTAAATTTTCAGCCATAATCTCTACTTCTTTCTCATTAATCAAGTACTCGTGAACCGCCAGCTACTTCAGCAATATAGAAGCTTGGTGCATAACCAACGACTTCTTCATAACGTTGACCAACTGCTTTTTTGAAATCTTCAACTTTATCTTTGTTTACAAGTGCGATGGCACATCCACCAAAGCCCGCTCCTGTCATACGAGCTCCAAGAACACCTTCTTGTTCCCATGCTGTGTGTGCCAAAGTATCAAGTTCAAGACCTGTAACTTCGTAATCATGTTCCAATGACACGTGAGAAGCATTCATAAGACGACCAAAGCCTTCCAAATCTCCTGATTCAAGAGCTTTACGGGCTTGAAGTGTACGTTGATTTTCAAGAACTGCGTGACGGGCACGTTTGATACGGTTTTCGTCTTTAATCAAGTAGCTGTATGCATCGAATGTCCAGAGGTCCAATTCACCAAGTGTTTGGATATCAAGTTTTTCTTGGAGTTCAGATACTGCTGTTTCACATTCCGCACGACGTTCATTGTATTTAGAATCTGCCAATTCACGACGTTTGTTAGTGTTCATGATAACTACAACATTGTCTTTAAGGTCAAGCGGCACCAAGTCATACTCTAAAGTATTGGTATCCAAGTAAATCGCACGTTGTTCAGCTCCCATACCAATAGCGAATTGGTCCATGATACCAGAGTTAACGCCGATAAAGTCATTTTCCGTTTGCTTACCGATTTTAACCAAGTCAAGGCGTTCCAATTTAAGGTCATAAAGTTTTTCAGCAATAACACCAATCAACAATTCCAAAGATGATGATGATGACAAGCCTGATCCATTTGGAATGTTACCATAGATGTAAATATCCATACCTGAATCAATCGTATGACCAGCTTCTTGCAAGAAATGAAGAACACCTTTTGGATAGTTTGTCCAGTTGTGTTCTTTTTCAAAACGAAGATTTTCAAGTGGTACTTCGATGATTCCCTTATCTTCAAAGTTACCTGAGAAGAAACGCAAAACTTTGTCATCACGTTTACGGGCCGCTCCGTAAGTACCTAAGGTAATAGCTGCTGGGAACACATGTCCACCGTTGTAGTCAGTGTGTTCACCAATCAAATTAATACGACCTGGAGAAAAGAAAGTATGTTCTGCTTCTACACCAAAAACTTCTTTAAACTTTTCTCTTAACTGTGATGTCTTCATAGGATGTACCTCGCTTATTCTTTTTTACACTAACAGTGTAACCCCTTTCACAAGGAAAATCAATATTTTTACTGTTTTTTTAGTAAAAAATAGGTAAAATTTTAGAATTTATGATATACTTTGGATGAAAGGAGAACAATATGGCTACATTAAAAGATATCGCAAAATTGGCTGATGTATCAATCGCAACTGTTTCACGTGTTCTCAACCAAGATGAAAACCTCTCCGTTACTGAAGAAACCAGGCACCGTATTTTAACTGCGGCAGATGAAATCGGATATACCAAACATAAGAAAATCGGAAACTTGAAAAAAGAAAAACATCAAGTGGCAATTATCCAATGGGTAAGTGAGGAAGACGAATTAGATGACATCTACTATTATAATATTCGACTCGGCATTGAAAAAAGGGCTCAGGAACTCGACTACGAGATTCTACGATATTTTAACGATATCCCCTTTAACCTGGCTGAGGAAGTTATAGGGGTAATCTGTATCGGAAAATTCAGTAAATCTCAAATTTCTGATTTTGAAGCACTGGGGAAACCCCTTGTATTTGTGGATAGCGATACCTTAACCCAGGGACACCCTTGTATCACGACCGATTTTGAAAATGCTGTTCAGTCTGCCCTCCGATATTTAAAAAACCAAGGGTGTCAATCAATCGGACTTTTAACAGGTGAGGAGAAGACAACCGACTTTCAAGAAATTATTCCTGATTCACGTCGGCGAGCCTATCGCAATTTTTGTATTGAAGAGGGAATTTACGACGCTAACCTCATATTGATAGGAAACTTTAGTGCACTATCTGGTTATGAACTTATCAAAGCTAAACTAGAGACAGAGGAGAAACTTCCAGATGCCTTTTTTGCCGCAAGTGATAGCCTAGCTATTGGGGCACTCAGAGCTTTTCAAGAAGCTGGCCTCATTGTTCCAGATCAGATTCAAATCATTTCCTTTAATGATACAATCATGGCAAGACAGGTATTTCCACCCTTATCCTGTGTCACTGTCTACACCGAAGAAATGGGGCGAACTGCCATGGACGTCCTCAATAAACAAGTCTTGGCTCCAAGAGAAATCCCGACACTTACTATGTTAGGCACTAAACTGACTCTGAGAGAAAGTACGAAATAACAACTATTTAATAGAAAAATGTGGTCGCCAACAGTTAGTTGACAACCACTTTTCTTTTTATTTCACTTTCACACAAATAGCATCCCAGGCTTGGAGTTTGCCTTGGTCTGTAATTGGCTCTAATTCGGTATTTGCAATGACAACTTCTGCTCCTTCGAAATCATAACAGAAGTCTTGTTCTTGGTCTGATAGGTTGACTACAACCAGATAACTGCTATCTTTGGTTTTCCGAATATAAGCAAACACTTTGTCAGTTGTCTCCAAGAGTTCAAAGTCAGCATCTACCAACCAATCTTGAGTCTTACGAAGCTCTACGAGCTTCTGATATGTATAGAAAATTGATTCTGGATTGGCAAGGGCTGATTCAACATTTATGTCCTTATAGTTTGGATTAACAGGTAACCAAGTCTTATCCGATATGCTAAATCCAGCATTTTTAGACGTATCCCATTGCATTGGTGTTCGAGCATTGTCACGACCCACCTGACGGATTTGGTCCATGATAACTTCTATCGATGCCCCTTTTTCGAGAGCCTCTTTGGCATAGTTGAGAGATTCAATGTCATTCAATTCTTCCAAAGTTCTAAAAGGATAATTGGTCATGCCGATTTCTTCACCTTGATAAATGTAAGGTGTTCCTCTCATCAGATGAAGGAGGATAGCCAAGGCCTTGGCTGACTTCTCACGATAGACACCAGTATCTCCCCACATTGAGAGAATACGAGGTAAGTCGTGGTTGTTCCAAAAAAGCGAGTTCCACCCTTGTCCCAACTCTAACTCGGTTTGCCATTTATTAAAAATAGCCTTAAGTGCTGTAACATCCAACTCCTTCTCATACTCCCATTTAGGACTATCTGGCTTATGCTGAAGTCCAATATGTTCAAACTGGAAAACCATGGAAAGTTCTTGATTATCTGGATTTGAATACTGTTTAGCAATTTCAGGTGTTGCTCCCCAGGTTTCACCAACGGTTAGAAGGTCGTGCTTTCCAAAGCTTGCCTGGTTCATCTCCTTGATATAATCGTGAAGTTTTGGACCATTTGTATCAATCAGTTGATCTGGGATCTTACCAATCATATCAATCACATCCATACGGAAACCACCGATTCCCTTATCAATCCAGAAATTCATCATGGCATAAACTTTCTGGCGCAACTGTGGATTTTCCCAGTTGAGGTCTGGCTGTTTCTTACTAAAGAAATGCAGATAATATTGCCCTGAGGTCTCATCATATTCCCAAGCGGAGCCACTAAAGATAGATACTAACTCATTAGGTTTGTCTCGCCAGATGTAGAAATCTCGTTCAAGACTTTCTGGATTTTCACGCGCTTCGATGAACCATGCATGCTCATCAGACGTATGGTTAACCACCAAGTCCATAACAATTTGAATATCACGCTTCTTGGCTTCCGCCAAAAGCTCATCCATGTCACTCATATCCCCAAAAATATCCGCAATAGCCTCATAGTTAGCAATATCATAACCATTGTCATCCATTGGACTGTCATAGACAGGCGAAAGCCATAGGGCTGTTATTCCAAGCTTTTGCAAGTAGTCTAACTTACTGGTAATCCCCTTGAGGTCACCGATTCCATCACCGTTGGAATCCATGAACGACTTGGGGTAAATTTGATAAATCGTAGCTTTATGCCACCAATGTTTTTGCATATTTGTCTCCCTTTCGAAAATCATTCTTTAGTTATTTTGACTGCTTACTAGCCAGATTAACTTTCTTGATTAAGTTAAACATTTTTCATTACTAGTTATATTTTACGCTTCTTATCTATTTGTGCAAGCGTTTTCGTTCTTTATTTTGAAAAAGTTCTCCTGGAGATAGGGGAGAACTTTCATATATCTGTTATCAATTATCGATAACAAGGATAACATAATTAAATTGTGAAGACTTTTTCCTGACTATCTTCCGTGTAAACCACACGTCCAGTTTTAACTTTCAAATCAATGGTTAAACTTGCACGTTCAGCACCATTTTCCCAAGAGAGCACCAATTCAGTTGGACTTGAAGCTTGAGCAGTGAAATCGCCTTCGAAGGCTGGGTGTTGATTTCGGAAGCGGATAAGGTTAACTAAACGTTTAACCACTTCAGTTTCTGCCGCTGCCACGATTTCTTTTTCATCAAAATTATGACGGTTGATTTCACGACCATCACCTCGTGCTTCGACTGCTTCAATATCATTCTTACCTGCAAGTAAACCAACGTAGTAGATTTGTGGAATACCTGGTGTGAAGACTTGTAAAGCACGTGCAGCGAGATAAGTATCATCATCTTCATCAAAGAGAGAATAAATCGTCGAGCGAATTTGATGGACATCAAAGCCATCTTCATCCTTATGCTCATCCGATACGATAAGACTGAGGTTAGCACCACGATCCAATGCCAGGTCAACCAACTTACGGGCATCTTTACTATCAATAAGTCCGTCTAAATCTGGTTTGACCGGAAGGCCATCATGGCAATCAAGCATCGTGAATTGACCGTGTGGACGTGTTTGGAGATAATCAACAAGGAACTTAGATTCTTCATTACTAAGAGCCTCAAAAATACGGTACGGCAAGATAAAATCATAAATCCAGCAACCATGCTCTGCCAATTTGTATTGAATAGAATAATGGGCGTGCACCTCTGGCAAGAGAGCAATATCGTAAGATTTCGCCACACCAAGAATCCAGTCAAGGAAATCATAGATATCAGGCTCTACAAAGAAACATGATGTTCCAAGTTTTTTCAAAACATAGCCGACAGCATCTAGTCGAATAATCTTAATGCCATTATCATGGAAATGTTTGAAAATATCGACAAACAGTTGTTTTACTTGCTCTGAGTGTACATCCAAGTCAATTTGTTCAGATGGGGTTGTTTTACCGAAAGTTGTCCAAACTTTTTCGACTTCACCAGTTTTTTCAATAATGAACTCTGAATACGGTACTTTACGTCGCAAGAACATTTGATCGATATCAGATTGAACTGGCACACCATCTTCCCAGATTTTTTCAAGCGTCAAGAAATAATCAGCATATTGTGAATCACGGCCATTCTTCAAGAAATCTTGGAAATATGGAGATTTTTGAGAAATGTGGTTTACCATAATATCAAGAAGAATATCGTAATCCTCTGCTAGATTTCTCACATCCTCCCAGTCACCAAACTGAGGATCGATTTCAAAATAGGTTAATGGTGCGAAACCACGGTCCCCTGAAGAAGGGTAGGGTGGCAGAATGTGGATTCCACCTTCAAAAAGGTTAGGGAAGTAAGTATCTAGATTTGATTTGAGTGCTTTTAAATTTCCACCAAGTGAGTCTGGATAGGTAATGAGTTGTACCTTATTTTTAACCATTTAATGCATCCTCCAGTTCTTCCAATGTTGGCAATTCAACGACTGCTCCAACATACTGTAATTTATAGGCTGAGGTACGACTGCCATCGTCTACAGCTTCTAGAATTGTTTTTCCTTTACAAAGCCCTGTGTAGAAGCCTGACCAGAAAGCATCACCTGCACCTGTCGCATCAACAACCTTGGTAGCTTTGGTTTTTCTATGAACCGTTTGCTCTCCATTAGCAACAACTAGACCATCTTTGCCAAGTGTCATGACGACCAGTTTAGCACCCAAATCCAGGAATTTCTTGATTTGATTGTCAACAGTGTCTGGTCCAAAAATACGTTCGGCGTCATCTTCAGAAGGTTTGATAATATCTACATGTTTAATCAACTCTTTTATGTAGCCAATGCCTTCATGTCCTTCTTGCCAGAGGGCAGGATGATAGTTAGGGTCAAAGGAAATCAAGGTTCCTTCTGCTTTGGCTTGTTCAATCAAGTTCTCAATAGTTTTGCGGGAGTGTTCTTGAGAAATTGGCCAAGATGAGAAATGAAGAATCTTGCTTTCAGAAGCCAGTTCTTTTAGTTCGTTAGTGTAATCCAGTTGGTAATCTGCACCACGATAAAAGATAGGTATCGGTGTGCCAGTCGTTTTATTGACCAAAACCATACTGGTAGATGCTTTATTTTCCTGAATAATGCCATCTGTTAGACCACGCTGTTTGATAGTCTCTTTCAAAAACTCGCCCATACGGTCTTTACCCACAGCAGCTACCAAAGCTGAGCGTCCACCTAAGGCTTTGACGTTCATGGCAATATTAGCAGGGGAGCCTCCAAAGAAAGGATGATAACTCCCTTCAAGATCAATCATGTCCACTAAAACCTCGCCCACTGTAAGCACATCAATTGCTTTTTCTTCCAAAGGTAAAGGCTTTTCTAAATCATACATACTTGTCTCCTTATATCAGTTTTCAAAGAAAATTGCCACCTGATAGTTTGCCTTGGACAATCGTCAGGACATTTTTGCTCTATCAGAGGACAATTTTCAAATAGTTTTAACGAATAGCTTTTTCAGTAGTCACATCGAAGAAGTGTCCTTTAGCAACATTGAATGTCAAGGTAACTTTTTCGCCTGGATTGTGGAAGTCACGGGCATCAACACGGGCTGCAAACTCATCGTGACCGATTTTGACGTAAAGCATAGTTTCAGCTCCGAGGAGTTCAGCAACATTTACTTCTGCTTCTACAGTAGCATTTGGATAAGCTTCACGAGCAACAAGTTCACTTGTAACATCCTCTGGACGGATACCAAAGATGACTTTCTTACCAAGGTAACCTTTGTCTTTCAAAATTTTAAGTTGACCAAGTGGTACTTCAAGCTCAACCCCACTAGCACTCACAATCTTGTCGTCGTGAACAGTAACTTCAAAGAAGTTCATAGCAGGGCTACCGATGAAGCCAGCTACAAATTTATTGGCTGGAGTGTTATAAAGTTCTTGAGGTGTACCGATTTGTTCCACACGTCCAATTGTTCCTGAACCATCAGGATTTTTTGTTGAACTCATGATGACGATACGATCAGCCAAGGTCATAGCTTCCGTTTGGTCGTGAGTAACATAGATTGTTGTTGAACCGATACGTTGGTGGATTTTAGCGATTTCAGCACGCATTGACACACGAAGCTTGGCATCCAAGTTTGAGAGAGGTTCGTCCATGAGGAAGACTTTAGCGTCACGAACAATGGCACGTCCCATAGCTACACGTTGGCGTTGCCCACCTGAAAGGTCAGCTGGTTTACGTTCCAAAAATTCTTTCAGTCCAAGAATATCTGCTGCTTCACGAACACGTTTATCAATTTCTTCCTTACTGTATTTACGTAATTTAAGACCAAACGCCATGTTATCGTAAACCGTCATATGAGGGTAAAGAGCGTAGTTTTGGAAAACCATAGCGATGTCACGGTCTTTAGGTGATTTGTCGTTAACGACTTCTCCATCGATTTTTAATTGACCTTCAGTGATGTCTTCAAGTCCTGCTACCATGCGAAGTGTTGTTGATTTACCACACCCTGATGGTCCGACAAAGACGATGAACTCTTTATCTTTGATATTGAGGTTAAAATCTTCTACTGCATAATGTGTTGCATTTGGGTATTTTTTGTGGATGTGGTTAAGGTTTAATTCGACCATTGTTTTCTCCCTTTATCTGAGTGATTCTTTCTTTGATTGTTACCGTAATATTTTATTGAGTTGTGCTAATGTCTAAATAGCTTATTTTACTGCACCGTTACTCATTCCTGAAATGATATTCTTTTGGAAAATGAGGTAAACGATTGTGATAGTAATGATACCTACGATGTATGATGCGAAGCTTGGTCCATAATCGTTGAAGTATTGCCCTTGATAGTTGTATTGGAAGAGTGGAAGCGTCCACATTTTTGAATCTTTGTTCAAAATCAACAATGGAAGCATGAAGTCATTCCAGAACCAAAGGGCATTGATGATTAGGGTTGTCGCATGCATTGGTTTAAGCATTGGGAAGATGATTTGACGGTAGGTTGTGAACTTATCCGCACCATCAATTTCTGCTGCTTCATCTAAACTATCTGGCACACTAATTTTGATGTAACCGACATAAAGGAAGAGGGTTTGTGGAATGGCATATGTTAGATACAGAATTACCAAGCCATACATATTAGCAAGACCAAGTTTACTCATCATGACTGTGATTGGGATCATGATAACTTGGAAAGGTACAAAGATTCCCAAAATCAACAGTGAATACATGATGTTGAAAGCTTTACGTTTTGACATGTTACGAGCAATTGAATAGGCTGCTGCTGGGATGAATATTGCTACCACAATAAGTGAGAGGATTGTAATAACTGCTGAATTCCAGAAGTAACCACCAATACCGTCCGCAATCAAACGCTGGTAGTTGCTTAGCGTAAATGGGTTAGGCAAGCTAAAGAAATGATTCATGATGTCCTTGGTAGTCTTAAAGGAACTAAAGACTGTTACCAAGAGTGGTACTAGAATGAGGATACCACCGACAACGAGGAGGGCGTATTTCCAAAAATTCGTTACTTTTTCTTCTTTTTTCATTTGTGATACTCCTCCATTAAATTTCAAATTTCTTAGATAGTTTGATTTGTAGGACTGATACGACGCCGATAATCAAGAAGAGGATAATGGCAATCGCATTGGCATAACCGTATTGGTTGCTCTTGAAGGCATAGTTATAAACTAAGAGTCCCAGAGATGTTGTGGCGTTGTTTGGTCCACCACCTGTAAGTGCAAAGATTTGGTCAAAGGCTGTTAACCCTGATTTAAGTGCTAGGATGAAGACCATTGAAACTGTAGGAAGTAAGTATGGTAACTCAATCTTCCAGAAGGTTTGTTTAGCAGTAGCCCCGTCAATAGCTGCAGCTTCAAGAATATCATCTGGGATACTTTGAAGACCCGCAAGAAATAGGATGATTGGCATTGCCACCCCTTGCCAAAGGAGTACAAAGATTGTTGCAATGACTGCTCCAAAGCTAGTTCCGAGCAAGCTTTCTTGCAAGAAACCGATACCCAAAACCTTACCGATTGTTGGAAGACCATAGTTAAAGAACTGTTTGAAAATCAAGGAAACGGTCAAACCTGAAAGTACAGCTGGGAAGAAGAACCAAGCACGGAAGAAGGTTTGTCCCTTAATTTTTGAATTGAGCGCACGAGCCACAACCATTCCGATGAAGATTTCTCCAATAATCAAAGCCAAGGTTAAGATGATGGTAAAGATGATAGCTTGGAAGAATTTTCCATCGATCAAGAGGAGTTTGTAGTTATTGAGGCCGACAAACTTATAATTGTAAGTCAAACCAGTCCAGTTTGTGAGACTATAGAAGGCTCCTTGTACCATAGGGAAGTAAAAGAAGACAGCTTGTAAGATGATTGGTACGATGAGGAAGGTCCATCCCCAATATTTATTCAAAAATTTTCGCATTTTGTTATTACTCCTCCTAGTCAAGATCGGCCTTCATAGGGTTGAAGAAGGCATTGAGGTTATTTGCCATGTTATCGATATTTTGATCCATCAAGTAACTTGCACTCAAGTTAAAGAAATCTTCTTCAGAGTTCCAGTGTTGTCCCAACCAAACATAGTGTTTATCTGTGAAGGCTAGTTGTGAAATATTAGCAAGTGGTGACTTTGGATCCTGTTTCACCCCTTCTACAGCAACTGGTGAACCATCAACATCATAATACTTTTGCATTGCCTTAGCTGAGGTCATATATTCGATGAACTTCTCAGTTTCCTTAGGATGTTTTGTTTTAGCTGATATTGATAGGGCTAAATCCCCTGCTCCCACTGTAGCCTCATGTCCTGCCTTATCACCAGGAAAGGCGAACATACCAATTTCAAACTTCGGATCTTGTTGGTTAACTGCCGCTAAAGCCCATGATCCTTGAGGCAGCATCAAGGCTTTGCCATTGGCAAAGGCAACAACAGCATCATTATAGGAAGCGCCACGCCAACCATTTTGTGCATTTTCAGCTAGAAGATCCATTTTCTTAGCATCTTCTTTTAGAATTGGGTCAGTCGCTTTAATAGCATTTGGTTTTGAGAAACGAAGGTAATCATTTGCTTTATCACCACTACCAGTTGTCGTAATCAATGATAATTGGTGGTATCCGTTTAGTGTCCAACCTTCTGTTCCTGCAACTGCAAATGGTGATGTACCACTATCCTTAATTTTCTTGGTAATCTCTTGGAATTCTTCGAAAGTTTTTGGTTCTTCAAGGCCAAGTTCTTTAAACTTAGTCTTGTTATAGTAGATACCAGAAACATTGGCATTCAATGGGACATTGTAAATTTTGCCATTTATGGCATACTTTTCAGCATAATTATTTTTGATTCTTTTCAAATAATCCTTACCAGTCATATCTTGGAAATAACCAGCTTTTGCCCATTCTTGGAAGTCCATATTCTGAGGGTAGATATGGATAATATCGGGCACATCTCCAGACAAGATACGTGTCTTCAAGACGATACCGGCTGCTGGGACCGTTGTTAATTTGACATGGATATTTGGGTTTTCTTTTTCAAAATCCTTTACCATCTCTTGAAGAGTATCAGTCATTTCTGTCTTTTGGTTAAAGTATTCAATTGTTACTTTACCATCAGCTGACTGGTCCTTCTTTTGACAGGCTGCAAGCCCCACAACAGCTAATGTTGCTAGTCCAGCCAGAGCAAGTTTTTTGTACCACTTCATTGCTTAGTCTCCTTATTAATCTTCTTTGACAAAATAAAATTGTTTACTGAGGAAGTCTCCCTGTGGAAGAACGACTGTGATTCCAGCATACATCAGTTCAGCACCAGAGTATACTTGGCCTGTTCCTTGTAAAATGTAGTTGGCATCTTGGTCAAGATTTTTCAGTTTGAGTGTCGTTTCAACCGTCTCAACTGTTGAAAGAACTCGGACATAGGTTGCTAGAACCTTATTTTCATAGTTAAATTGAACTGCTGCTTCATTACTTCCGGCTTCAGGATTTATGAGACGGTATTGCTGACCAAATTGAACCACTGGACGAATGTCCTTATAAAGAGCAATTTGTGCAGCAATGCCATCTTTTTCTTCCTGAGTCAGGCTAGTCAAATCAAGTTCGTAGCCTAAATTACCCATCATAGCTACATCTCCACGCGTTTCCAGAGGTGTTATGCGTCCCATTTGGTGATTAGGAACAGCTGACACGTGAGCTCCCATAGAAATAGTTGGGTAAAGATAGCTTGAACCATATTGAATTGGTAAACGTGCAATGGCATCAGTATTATCACTCGCCCAAACTTGTGGGAAGTAACGCATCATACCAAGGTCATTTCGACCACCTCCACCAGAACATGATTCAAAGAGAATATTCTCATGCTTACTTGTCAGGAATTCTACCAAGTCATATAGTCCCAACATGTATTGATGACTCTGCATTTGGCTTTCAAGGTAGTTTGCTCCATTTCCAATGTTAGTCATGTTACGGTTATAATCCCATTTAACATAATCAATAGCATTATCTGTAAGAATCTTATCCAAGACATCTTTCAAGTAAGCCACCACATCTGGATTAGCCAAGTTCAACATAAGTTGGTTGCGTGAGTAAGTATGACCATAATCAGGCACTTGGATAGCCCAGTCTGGATGTTTACGATAAAGATCGCTATCCACCGAAATCATTTCAGGCTCAAACCAAAGACCAAACTTAAGCCCCTTGGCATGAACTTTTTCAATCAAGTCTTGAAGCGGTCCACCAAGTTTTTCTTCATTGACAAACCAATCTCCTAGAGCACGGTTGTCGTCGAAACGATTTCCAAACCAACCATCATCCAAGACAAAGAGTTCAACACCTACTTGTTTAGCATCTTCTGCTAACTCAAGAAGTTTTTCTTTTTCAAAATCAAAGTAGGTTGCCTCCCAGTTATTTAGAAGAATCGGACGTTCTTCATGGGCAAACTGCTTAGGAATGATGTAGTCTGTAACAAAGGCTTGACTTTCTTGACTAAGTCCAGTCAAACCTTGGTGGGAGTAGGTAATGAGGGCAACTGGTGTTTCAAAACTTTCCTTTGAAGCAAGTTCCCAAGCAAAGTTCTCATCCTCAATTCCGATTGCTACACGCACTTCATTGATTTGACTCTTTTGAACAAAAGTTTGGAAGTTACCGCTATACATGAGTTGGAAGGCCAAGGCCTCGCCTGCTCCCTCACTGGCTTCGTGAACACAAAGAATCAAAGCTGGTGTCTGAGCATGACCTGAGGCACCACGGTTAGAAGCGACTTTAAAGATACCTTGTTCAACTCTTTGGCGACGAACCGTTTTCTCACGAGCGTAAGCGCCTTGGAGAGTGACCACATCATAGTCACGGGCAGGTACATCAGCCATAGTACTGAGTGCTCGATGGATTACCACGGCTTGTTCAGAACGGTTGATGACTTCGCTATAAGTTACAATTGTGTTGTTATCTTCAACTACTGTATAGTAGAGTTTCAATTCCAAGTTAGCGACTTTATCGACTAAGGTGAAAATCAGCGTTTCTGCTTTTTCCAAAGAATGGGGATATGGCAGTTTGCTTTCCAGTGACATTCCTTCGACCACTTCTGCTTTTGAAAATTCAAAACGTGTCACATCTGAGACCCCATGCTGGATTTTCAAAGACGGTTGACGAAAATCTCCCAAACCATGCAAGCCTACCACTTGACGTTGTGTATCATAACTATACGTTCTAACGTCTGGATTGAGCTGACCCGAGAATGCATGATCACGTTCATGGACTGCATTTGATCCATGGTAGCGATTTACCTTTCGACCTAAGTGTCTTAGCAAAAGATCCCCGTCATGTTCTTCAATAATGAGCGACAAATCTTTGCTGGTGATGTAATAATAATTTTTGTTAACAACAATGCTCATAGTGTTCTCCTTATTTACAGGTTTAATTATAAATGATGTATGCGCTTTCTAAAATGGAATTTTGTCGCTGGAATATGGTAAAATGTTAGGTAAGGAGGATAAACAATGCTTATTTTCTCAGAACTTGAAACAGGGACCTTAGATTTACGTCTTGATTTTTACGGTTATGAGGATTGTTTGCCAGACCAGTTCTTTGGTCCTGCCATTCGAGAAAACTACGTTCTTCATTACATCACTGAAGGCAAAGGCTACCTTGAATATAGGAAGCAAAAAATCCCCCTTCAAAAGGGAGATATTTTTCTACTTATACCCGGAGAAGTCACCTATTATTTTGCGGATAATCAGACTCCTTGGTCCTACTATTGGCTAGGGATAAGTGGTATCAAAGCCCAGGAATATTTTAACCTTTCAAGCATCCATGACACGGCTTATCTAAGGTCCCCCCATACAGAAGCATTAGGCAACTTCATAGGGACTATTGTCAAAGATGCTGAACGGCTAGATGAAAGTAAGGCATCTCAACTGCACGTTATCAGCCAACTCTTTGAGCTCATGCATCAGTTGAATGCACTCTCACCCAACCTTGATCAAGAAACCATCTCACCCAGTCAAAAACTCTATCGTGAAGCCAAACATCTAATCGATATTGGTTACAACTCTCAAGACATTAGTATCCAATATATAGCTGATAAACTTGGTGTGCACCGCTCCTACTTATCCTCCATCTTCAAAGATTTTCATAAGATTTCCCCAAAAGAATACCTACTCGAGGTCCGCATGAATCGAGCCAAAGAACTCTTGGAAACCACCAATCAACCTATAAAAATTATCGCCTATTCTGTAGGCTATCTGGACCCTTTGCATTTTTCAAAAGCTTTTCGACAGTATTATGACTGCTCACCAAGTCAATGTCGGACTTTGAAACAATAATGATTATCTCGATAATTCTACATGAGTATTCCGTAATGATGAATATATAAGGATTTAAAATTACAAAAAAGTCTATTCTCCTAAAAAACACTATTCTGGCATAAAATTAAATACAAATAGACCTTTCAAATAGAACAAATCCCGTTACCACTTCTTCGTGATAACGGGATTTGTTCTTTCTATTTCACCTTGACACAAAAGGCATCCCAAGCTTGGAGTTTGTCTTGGTCTGCAATTGATTTCAGCTCGGTATTTGCGATGATAACTTCAGCACCATCAAAATCATAATCAAAGTCTTGTTCTTGGTCTGATAGATTAACTACAACTAGATAGCTGCTATCCTGAGTCTTACGGATATAGGCAAAGACCTTATCGGCAGTTTCCAAGAGTTCAAAGTCAGCATCAATCAACCAATCCTGTGTTTTGCGAAGCTCAACCAGTTTCTGATAAGTATAAAAAATCGAATCTGGATTGGCAAGGGCTGAGACAACATTGATATCCTTATAATTAGGGTTAACAGCTAGCCATGTTTTATCTGCTGAACTAAAGCCAGCATTTTTAGACGCATCCCACTGCATTGGTGTTCGGGCATTATCACGTCCCACATGGCGAATCTGGTCCATAATAACTTCCAGTGGCACCCCTTTTTCAAGGGCTTCTTTGGCATTGTTAAGCGACTCAATATCATTAACTTCATCTAACGTTTGGAAAGGATAGTTGATCATGCCGATTTCTTCGCCCTGATAAATGTAAGGTGTCCCACGCATAAGATGTAGGAGAATGGCCAAGGCCTTGGCTGACTTCTCACGATAGGCACCAGTATCTCCCCACATTGAGAGAACACGAGGCAAGTCGTGGTTGTTCCAGAACAGTGAATTCCAGCCCAGTCCCAATTCCAACTCAGTCTGCCATTTGTTGAAAATCGCTTTGAGAGCTGGCACATCAAGTTCCTCTGCGTACTCCCATCTCGAGGCATCAGGCTTATGTTGGAGACTAATATGTTCAAACTGGAAGACCATGGAAAGCTCTTTATTGTCAGGATTCGAGTATTGTTTGGCAATCTCAGGTGTCGCTCCCCAAGTCTCACCAACCGTTAAGAAATTAGGATCAGTCAGGCTTGCTTGATGCATTTCCTTGAGGTAGTCGTGGAGTTTTGGACCATTATTGACAATCTCTTGATCTGGAATCTTACCAATGATGTCAATCGCATCCATACGGAAACCACCAATTCCCTTGTCAATCCAAAAGTCCATCATGTCATAAATTTTCTGGCGGAGCTGTGGATTTTCCCAGTTGAGATCTGGCTGTCTCTTACTAAAGATATGAAGGTAGTATTGACCTGAAGGTTCATCATATTCCCAAGCTGACCCACTGAAGATAGAGGTTAACTCATTTGGCTCATTGCGCCAGATGTAGAAATCACGTTCAGGACTTTCTGGATTTTCACGCGCTTCAATAAACCAAGCATGCTCATCAGACGTATGATTCACCACCAGATCCATGATAATTTGAATATCACGCTTTTTGGCCTCCGCCAAAAGTTCATCCATATCGTTCATATCCCCAAAAATATCCGCAATAGCCTCATAGTTAGCAATATCATAACCATTGTCATCCATCGGGCTATCATAAACAGGCGAGAGCCAAAGAGCTGTAATTCCTAGCTTTTGAAGATAGTCTAACTTACTTGTAATCCCCTTGAGGTCACCGATGCCATCACCGTTGGAATCCATGAACGACTTGGGGTAAATTTGATAAATTGTAGCCTTGTGCCACCAATATTTTTGCATGATTCTACTCCTCATATTATTATCATCGTGAGTCTGATAGTTCTATTTTACGTTATTCTCGGGGTTATGCAAGCGTTTTCTCTTTTATTTAAAACATTGCATGACCTATACTACAGACTTCTTAAACTTTTGGTAATGTTGAGAAATAATAAAATTGAAATGTAAGGTTAGCCTTTACTAATCTTAACAATATAAAAAATGACAGTTAATGCCTTAACCGTCACTTTTTACTTTTTGGGCAAGACCATTACAAAGCGCCTTCCCGTGGGACTTTCTTCAAATCTATAGCTAAGTTCCTCATGCTCTAGAAGGTATTTGACCACAAAAAGGCCTAATCCTCCTTCTTTCTTAGACTGAGCTTTAGTTGAAATATTTTCTTTAGATACACTCGTATTTTCAATGACAAAATCTCTTCCTTCATTTTCTAAACCTATTCGAATCACTCCACCCTTATCAGAATGCTTGACTGCATTACTGATGATATTTGAGAGAACCAATTTCAAAATAGGTAAATTCATGAAAATACTAGTTGCCGGAAGATAATTGTCAATTGATAGGGAGCGATTCTCAATCAACACTTGATTTTGAGTGAGTATGCGATTTACCACATCATCTAACTGAATCCACTCCTTATCACCACCTAATTCTTGAACAGAAGATAAAGACAGGATCTCTAGGACAATCTGGTTCATCTCATCGACAATGTCAAGAGAAACTGATAGGTAGCGGTCCCGATCCTTGTAGCGGCCGATCTTATCCCGCATATTTTCTAGGATAATCTTCAAGCTGGCCAGAGGCGTCTTGAGCTCATGCGAAGCCCCTCTTAGAAATTCGACCTTCATCTGCTCCAACTTCAGATTTTCCTGTTTCTGCTGCTCTAGATTGTCGATCACCTCTAGGAGATGATGATAGAGGTCGTTGATCTGTTGCTTAAGGACACCGATCTCATCCTGCGAGTGAATAGGGAGACTGGCTGTCCGATCCAGCCGCTTCATCCGCTTGGTCATCTGCTTGATCTCAAGGATTGGAGCAGAAATCATGCGGGCATAGAGATAGGAGGCAATCAGCGATAGAACAAAGGAAGCAAGGAGACTATAGGGAAGAAAGCCCAGACTGATGTCCCGCGCTTCCTTTTGCGAATCGACGGTCGCTAAGAATTGCAAGGTTAAGTCTTTCCCTTCCTTGGTCTGAATCTTTCGCTCTTCAATGACCAGGGAATTGTTCTGGCTGTCAGGGTTCACGAGAAGGTCATCCTTGACCTCTAGGGCATTTTGTTTTTCCTTGCCCTTGATCGAAACCTTGATATCATTGGTCTTGGAATAAAGGTCGATGACCGACTCAATGGTCCCTTCTTCCTGACCCTGGAAACTCTTGGCTAGGGCTTGCGATTTCTTCAAAATCGTCTGGCGCTGGGACTCGATATAGGTCGATGGAAAAATAAAGTAAACTGAAGCATGTAGAAGGATGACTAAGCTACTAAAAAGGGCAAAGGTGATCAGAAAGATTTTTGCAAAGATACTCCGTTTGGTCATGGTCTCTCCAATTTATAGCCGACATTGCGTACCGTAACAATACAGTCCAGCTCTAGTTTTTTTCGTAGCTCCTTGATATAGACATCAATCACCCGGTCAAAAGGAATCTCCTCTGTCTCCTTCCAGACGGCATCGAGGATCTGAGAGCGGGTCCGAGCCTTGCCTTCATGCTGGAGCAAGTATTCCAAGATTTCCAACTCCTTAGCATTCATGGAAATGGCTTGGCCTGCTAGGCTGGCTGTATAACTCTCAAAATCCACCCGTGCCTCTCCATAGGTGAAGACCCGTGAAGGTTGAAGCTTTTTAAAAATAGCTTCGATGCGGACTTTCAAGAGGGACAAGGAGAAAGGTTTTTCCAGATAGCCATCTGCTAACTCTCCAAAAGCTGTCAACTTATACTCTTCGTCATGGAAGGCCGTCAGCATGAGGACTGGGACTGAGCTGGTCTTACGGATTTCCTTCAGTACTTCCAAGCCATTAAGGTTGGGGAGCTGGATGTCCAACAAGACCAGATCCGGCGCTTCTCTCCAAAAGAGGTTCAGGGCCTCCTTCCCATCGCCTGCTTCGAAGATGTCATAGCCACATTCCATGAGATAGTCGCTCATCCCTTCTCGAATAAGGACTTCATCTTCTACGATTAGTATTTTCATGCATTATCCTTTTCATCTATATATAGTCGCTTTCTTTCATTATACCGTTTTTTATAGGTGCAGCAAACTTATCATTCAACATCAACTAAGAGGTCTTTGGGTTTCTTGTGAAGAAGCCAGCGAGAAGAAATCAAGGATACCAAGCTTAAGATAAAGCCACCGACTAGAATGACTACCAAAAGTTGCTTAGGTTGGACTGTCATATGAATTTGAGTCAGAGTCTTACTGAAGCTCTCTGCCTCAGCCCCTCCACCGAGATTTGCAGCTAGAGATTCTTTTGTCATTTGCTTATTGATACCTTTCGTAACATTGGAAAGGACTGTTTTACCAACTTTTTCGGCAAAGAAACTCGCTAAACCATATGATAAAAGAAAGGCTGGTAAGGCAATCATCAGTAATTCCATTAAAAATTGACCCGCAACCTGTGTCTTTTTAAGTCCCAAGGCCAAAAAGATACCAACTTCTCTACGACGAGCATTTAACCATAAAATCAACAGAAGGGTTAGCAATAAACTTGTAAAAATGAGACTTCCAATAAACATACGATTTGCCACACGATACATCCCAAGAATAGATTCCTGTAAAGCAGGGTAGTTTGATGAACTCTTAACAAGATCGTAGAGGGTCCAGTTAATGTCCAACTTTTGAATCTTTGCTATCAAGGAATCAATATTTTGATCACCTTTAGCAAAGAAAGTGGCATCCTCATAAGTGGCAGTTTCTACGGTATTACCATAGAGTTTTGCAGCTGTGTCTAGATCAGTTATGAGGGTGTTTTCATACAACTCCTGAGCATAGGTAACGGCAGCTTGATTTTGACCAGAAAATAAACCTTTGATAGTCACTTCTACTGTTTCATCAGCCCTTTTTTCGTTATCAGCATCATAGAGATTAGATTTAAGCTTTACTTTATCTCCTACATTAAGACAATTCTTTTTAGCTAAACCTTCGTGCATCAAGATTTGATTATGGTCCTTATCGGTTAGATGTTCTCCTTCAACTAGTTTATAAGCACCTGAAACAAATTTATCTTCTTTTGATGAGTCATTGACTCCTGTCAACATCAAGGTAGACTTAAAATTTTTAGCACGTTCTGGCGATTGATTTTGTAGCGTTTGCTCTGTTTCAATAATCTCATAATCTAGTAAATCACCAATACCATTTATCCGTTTAATCGTCGAAACAATCCCTTTAGTTTCACTAATCTTTTTAATATCTTCTCCCTTAAGATTTCCAGCCCCTCGAGGAGTTCCAGGATTCGTGTTACGATTAATCTGCATTGAAAAACTATTGGTAATTGCCCCTAGACTCTTGGATGCAGCTTCTTGGGTTGCACTTCGCATAGCAAGTCCTAACAAACTAAGAGTACTCATCAAAAGAATAATAGTTAACAGTAATAGTGACTTTGACCATTTTCGTGTAATATATGCAAAAGCGTTTCGAAACATAAGAGCCCTTTCTTTATTTTTTCTTTTCTATGAGTTGTTTCTTCTTCAACTCTAAAACCACATCAGATGCCTGAGCAACTTCCTTACTGTGCGTGACAACTATGACACATTTTGGGCGATCTAAGGCCATTCTTTTAAGGATAGTAATAATATCCTTAGCAGTTTCGTCGTCTAGATTTCCTGTCGGTTCATCTGCTAAGATAATCGGAGCCTCTGAAACCAAAGCCCGCGCAATAGCTACACGTTGTTGTTGCCCACCTGAAAGTTGCAGGACATTTCGATTAATTTGTTTTTCATCTAATCCCAATTCAGAAAGTATCTTCTCATCGGCATTTTTATTTACAAGTCGTACATTTTCTAAAGGTGTAAGATAATCAATAAGATTATAATTTTGAAAAACAAGCGCAACATGGTGTCTACGGTGATAACTGTAGCCTTTTTTCTTGATATTTTCTCCGTTAAACAAGACCTGCCCCTTCTTGGGATAATCAAGACCTGCCAAAAGGGAAAGTAAGGTCGATTTTCCCGCTCCAGATTGCCCAATAATACTATAAAACTTACCTTTCTCGAAACGATAATTCACCTTCGAGAGGATAGCTTCACTTTTATTTTGATAACTATACGTAACATCTTTGAGTTCTAACATAGTGTTCCTTTCTCCTTAACTCATATTAGATAAGATTTCTTTTGGTGTTTTGCGCCAAATGAGACCTGTTGTCACACCGAGCGATAATATTACCAAGACTAGAAGACTTAGATAAGATAGCCCTAAAGGTAATCCCTGAGGAATTTGATCTAATAACTGAAGAGTCTGCTGCTGTCCTTGCTGTCCTAAAAATTCTTGCAAAAACAGTCGACTTAGTAGCCGTCCAATAGCAAGGGCCGGTAGCAAAGACATAAGGGATACCAACAATATCTCCACAAGAAATTGAGCAAAAATGCGTCCCTTGCTCTTCCCAATTGCTAAAAGAATACCTATCTCATGATTTCGCTCACGCGTCCATAGTGCCATTAAAAACGAGAGGATACCTGCTCCTGTAACAATTAAACTAATCATCATCGTTCTGACGATTCCTTGTAGCGCTTGAGACGATTCCTTCAAGGAGTCAAAAGCCTTACGGTCCTCGTCCAAACGTAGACGATACCAATCGATATCTAATTGTTTCACTTGTTTAATGACTTGGTCGATTCTATCTGGATTCTTTATACCAAAGGATAATTTTGTCACTAACTTATCAGTCAAATTAAGCAGTTGACTAGCATCCTCATAATGGAGGAAGACTTGATTTTCACTTAGATCTGAGGACATTCCAGTAAATGTCTCCTCCTTCTTGCCAGAAAAAATACCAACGATATCAAAGGTCATTTCCTTAGCACCACTCTCAGTCATCTGAAAATTTGACAAGGTCAGCTTGTCTCCGACGCTTAGCTTATTTTTCCTAGCAAGCGATTCATGAATCATAATTTGCCCTTTAGCAGATATGTGCTTCCCCTTAATGAGTTGAAAAGCACCACTCCTAAAATCAACACTTTGGCCTGTTTCCTTAGTAAAAGTGGCTCCTAAAGCTTGATTAGCCTCATTATCAAGGTCATCACGTTCCACCGTTTGTTTTCCTGTAACTACCTTCTTATCGATAAGTCGCACCGGACTTACATATTGGGGTATCGTTGAAATCACATCAGATAGATGACTAATCTTTGCCCCCTCTTTCCAGGAAAAGGCACTCCCTCTTTCTTTACTTACCAAATCAAAACTTGCCCCACTTGACTTCCTGATTTGTGCCTCCATTCCTCCACCAACTTGCATAAGAGAAAAACAAAAATACAAGCAAGATAATATCAAAAATAAAATAAGAAAAAGGATAAAATTCCGCGTTTTTTTGCGGAAAATATAAGCAACTGCCTGTTGTAAGAGAACCATCTTCCACCTCCATTTAAGACATTGGCCCTCAGCTACACCAAAGATAAATGAGGACTCTTCATTTTTCTTATCCTAATTATAGACGACAAATGTGAAACCTTTATGAAATTCAATATTCTAAAGTGATTGTTATCTAAAAATCTAACTGCTGAGATGAGAACTCCAATTAAATAATAACTCTAAAGGACTATCATAAAAAAATACGTTTCATGATTGACTTCACCTCTTTTTCTCCCATAAATCGTCTCTCGCCAATAGCATTTACCCTCGGCATTTGATATAATTTTTCTCAGAGGTATTTTTATTTATGAAGAAACAAGCTTTTAGTTCTGAACAGTATTTGAATCTGCAACGCGACCATATTTTGGAGCGTATTAACCAGTTTGACGGGAAACTCTACTTGGAGTTTGGTGGTAAAATGTTGGAGGATTTCCACGCTGCTCGTGTCCTTCCTGGTTATGAGCCTGACAATAAAATCAAGCTCCTTCAAGAGCTCAAAGATCAGGTTGAAGTGGTCATTGCCATTAATGCTAGCAATATCGAGCACTCTAAGGCTCGTGGTGACCTTGGCATTTCTTACGACCAAGAGGTCCTTCGTCTGATTGATAAATTCAACGAGCTCAATATCTATGTGGGTTCTGTTGTTATTACGCAGTATTCAGGTCAACCTGCAGCCGATGCTTTCCGTAACCAATTGGAAAAAAATGGCATCACATCTTACATCCACTACCCAATCAAGGGCTATCCGACGGATATGAACCATATCATTTCTCCTGAAGGTATGGGAAAAAATGACTATATCAAGACTAGCCGTAACCTTATCGTCGTTACTGCTCCTGGTCCTGGTTCTGGTAAATTGGCGACATGTATGTCTAACATGTACCACGACCAAATCAATGGCATCAAATCAGGTTATGCAAAATTTGAAACCTTCCCAGTTTGGAATTTGCCACTTCATCACCCAGTCAACTTGGCCTATGAAGCTGCCACTGCCGACCTTGATGATGTCAATATGATTGACCCATTCCACTTGGAAACTTATGGCAAAACTACGGTAAACTACAACCGTGACATCGAGATTTTCCCAGTCCTCAAACGTATGCTTGAGCGCATCCTTGGTGAGTCACCTTACGCTTCACCTACAGATATGGGTGTTAACATGGTTGGTTTTGCCATTACGGATGATGAGGCTGCCAAAGAAGCTTCCAAACAAGAGATTATCCGTCGCTACTATCAAACCGTCCTTGATTTCAAAAATGAACGTGTTCCTGAGACTGCTGTCAAGAAGATTGAGTTGCTCATGAATGATCTTGGTATTACTCCTGAAGATCGCCAAGTAGTCGTTGTAGCACGCGCTAAGGCTGAAGAAACAGGTGGTTCTGCCCTTGCCCTCGAATTGCCAAATGGTCAAATCGTAACTGGTAAGAATTCAGAACTCTTTGGTCCAACTGCAGCTGCTTTGATTAATGCTATCAAGACTTCTGCAGGTATTGATAAGGATACTAAACTTATCGAGCCTGAAGTGGTTAAACCTATCCAAGGTCTAAAAATTAACCATCTGGGTAGCCGTAATCCTCGTCTCCACTCCAACGAAATCCTTATCGCCTTGGCCATTACAGCTGCCAACAATGCGGATGCGGCGCGTGCCATGGAGGAACTTGGTAACCTCAAAGGTTCTGAAGCTCACTCAACAATCATTCTTACCGATGAAGACAAAAATGTTCTTCGTAAGCTCGGTATCAATGTGACCTTCGATCCTTACTATCAATACGACAAATTGTACCGTAAGTAATTCATGATTTAAAACAAGAAAGACCTCCGTTTTACCAACTGGGGTCTTTTCGAAATCACTTTAGCTGGAGAAAAAAAAAGGGAAACTCTATCGAGTTCCCTTTTTGATAACCCACTTTCTCTTCTCGACCCGTTCCCAATGAAAAGGGAGTGGCCTAGCATTATTATGAAAAAGTGAGTTAAAGGTATCAAACAGAGGGCTAAGCCACTCCCGATTCTAATCAGCCTACGATTTCTAACTTGAGAAAAGGTAAGCTAAAAAGCAAAATTATAGTAGATAGGACAGCAACAAGTGGGAGATAACGACCTCCAACAAGATAAAGTAACAATGGCGCTATCGCTATAAAGCGATTTAGAAAATTGCTAGTAACACGGACAATTTGCCCGTCCTCCACCGTAATAGTGTTAGACTTGTAACCCAATTTTCCGACACTCAAACGAGCTTTTGACGATGGTAGGGAAACGCTCACGTCTTCCACTCCAGAAACTGTCCCCACAAGACTACTGTCTACTCGAATAGGACTCTTTCTAGCTACCTTGCTCGCTTCTATTGTAATACTAGCCACTAGTCATCTCCTTTTCCTATCTTTTCATTTATAGTATACACCTTTTGAAACGCTTACACAAGGGAAATGACTGTTAAATCAAGATTTCTTGAAAATGTTTTATGTTTTCAAAAGTTCTTAGGTGCCTTGATTACTATAATAATCTTAGCTTTTTATTACTAAAAATAAAATTTTTATAGGCTATTTTTGACAAACAGTTTTGTATAAGCTACATTGTAATAATATCACTTACAACTAATTAGTAATATTTCAATATAGAAAGAAGGTTACATGAAATCATATAAAGGAATTCTCCTACTAATTGCAAGTCTGGGTCTGACGGTCTATGCTTGGCTAGCAACAGGCATGACAAACTTCGTCGCTCCTGGTCTAGCTTTAACAACCTTATCATGGACTTTTATGTTGGCAACACGATCACGAGTTTTAGAAAAACTCTTTAACGGGATTGAGAGCATGTACGCTGTCCACAAGTTTCTTGCCATCTTATCAATTGTTCTTCTAGTCTTCCACAACATCGGTATGGGGAGTCTATGGGGTTCTCGTCTAGCTGGTCAGCTAGGAAACCTTGGCATTTATACTTTCTTAGCTATTGTGGTTCTGGCCTTTCTTGGTAAACATCTCAAATATGAAACTTGGCGTTGGCTTCATCGTTTGGTTTACTTAGCTTATATTTTTGGTCTCTCCCACGTCTACTTAATTTTAGGACAAGTATTGACTAAGCTAAGTCTCTTATCCTTGGTAGTGGGGGTCTTCGCTATTCTTGGTTTAAGCTCAGGATTTTATATCATCTTCCTCTACCAAATTATTGGTTTTAAAAATCGTGGGAAGATTGTAGGCTTGGAACGTATTAACCATGACACAACCGAAATAGCCATTAAACTGACACGTCCAATGGATTATCAGTTTGGTCAATTTGCCTTTATTAAGATCCTTCAAGCTAGTTTTGAAAAATCACCCCACCCTTTCTCTATCTCAGGTGGACATGGTAATATTATCTACTTTACCGTTAAGGCCTCAGGTGATCATACCAAACAAATCTACAAGAAGCTCAGAGTCGGAAGTCCTGTAGCAATCGACCGTGCCTATGGTCACATGTTGCTAAATCAAGGTCGTGACAAGCAAGTTTGGATTGCAGGTGGTATCGGCATAACCCCTTTCATTTCCTATATCCGTGAAAATCCTGTCCTTGATAGGGATGTCGACTTCTACTAGCCTATACAGGTGAGCAGAACGCTGTCTATCTGGAGATGTTAACTGCATATGCTGCAAAAAATAGAAATTTCAAACTTCACACTGTCAATAGTCAAGTGGATGGTTATCTAGACTTCACTGACTATCCTCTCACTGATGACACAACTGTCTTTATGTGTGGTCCAGTAAAAATGATGGAAGCATTTGCTAAAACCTTTACCGCAAACAATCCAAAGGCTGAGCTCGTTTATGAGGGCTTCAGTTTTAAATAAGATAAGATTAAAAAGACTCAGCCTTGCTGAGCCTTTTGTCGTCTGTTTGGAAAACTGCTATTCTTCTTCTGGGTAGACCAAGCCCCAATCTTTGCGGAGTTGAGTCATGAGTTCCATGACATCTCGGCTGTAATTGAGGTAGGTATGATCATCCTCGCCTGCAACAGCTGCTTCCATGTCTAGGACCTCATACTGGAGGGCTTTGGCGGTTTCTCCGGCCTCGATGACTTCTTGTGAGCCATCTTCTGTATAGGTGATGACTGCCTTTTGCCCACGTGGGTATTCGTAAAGTTCGATATAGCCCTTGTCATAAGCGATAGTGCCACGTTTAGGTTGTTTGGCATGAAGACTCAGTGTCACTGTTGCCATTTCCCCTTCTGCATTGGTAAGAAGAATACCCGCTTGCTCATCAACACCAGTGGGAGCTAATTTAACCTGTGAAACCATCTCTGTCGGTTGTGAGGTCATAAACCAACGCACAAAGGATAGGGCATATACTCCGATATCAAGTAGGGCACCACCAGCCAGATTACGATTGAAAAAGCGGTTGGTCATGTCATATTCTTTATAAGAACCGAAGTTCATCTGAATAACCTTGAGAGGCCCTAACTTACCACTTTCCACGATTTCAGATAGTTTTCGATAGATAGGCATATGGAAAATAGTCATGGCTTCTGCCAGTTTGACATGATTTTCTTCGGCGAGTTGGATAGCTTCTGCCAATTCCTCACTATTTAAGGTGATAGATTTTTCACAGATGACGTGTTTACCTGCTGCGAGTGCCTTGCGAAGAAAATTGATATGCGTATTGTGAGGCGTTGAAATGTAGATAATATCCACTTCAGGATCTTTAAACACTTCATCAATCTCTTGATAAACCTTTTCAATGCCGTATTTTTCAGCAAAGGCCACTCCCTTATCATAGGTACGATTTGCAACGGAATAGAGTTTACCACCTAGAGCCTCTAAAGCCTGTGCCAACTCATTGGCAATAACACCCGTCCCAAGACTAGCCCACTTATACTTAATTTGATTTGTCATAGTTTTCCTTTATGCTATTTTTGAATGGTTAATTCATTTATCTGTGATAAGATTTCAACTTCACTCGCTCCTGCCTGAAGCAAGGCTGATGCCGCATAGGCCCCCTCAATGAGAGGTACCTGCTGAATAAGGATTTCCTTGTCTGAAAATTCTTCAACCATCTCCAAATTCATGCGAGCACTGCCCAGATCATAAAAGGCCAAGAGACGGTTAGCAGGCTGACTATCCACTGCTACTTGAACATGGTCAAAACTAGATCCCAGTCCACCATCTTCAAGACCGCCTGTAGCCGTTAAAGGAATATCTGGTGCAACTTCACGAATCAGACTCACCAAACCTTTAGCAATATCCGCAGAGTGGGACACAATCACAATTCCAAGTTCTGGCATATCCTAGCCCTCCGCTTCTAGCAAGGCTTTGAAGAGTAGCCCAGACGAATAAGAACCTGGATCAATGTGACCAATTGAACGCTCACCTACATAAGAGGCACGCCCCTTGGTAGCCGCAACTTCCTTGGTTGAAAGAACTGCTTGATCAATGACATAATTGGTTAGTTGACCTTGTTTGACAGCTTCAACAACTGGATGCCAAACATCCACCATGGTCTTTTCACCAACTTGTGCATGACCACGTTTTTTAATCATCTCGAGACCTGCCTCAAGCACTCCTGCCAAATCTTGACCAGCTTGTTCAGCCTTCATCATGCCCATAAAGGCAGACCCATAAAGTGGACCTGAGGCACCACCAACCTTACTAATCAAGGCCATAGAGACCGCCTTGAACACTTCTGCTGCACTTTGTGGTTCAGTGCTGTTAATAGCCTCAATGGCTGCCGCCATGCCACGCGCCAAGTTAGCACCATGATCACCATCTCCAATAGGACCGTCTAATTCAGACAAGTGGTCTTTTTCTGCTTCAACCTTTTGATCAAAGCATTGCATCCATTTTACTGCAACTGTTTTATCCATAATATACCTAATTTCTAGTTTTCATGTCAGACTACCAAGCGATGGTCTTAACAGGACTCTCCAGAGCCTCAAGCCAAGCGTCATTTTCAATCTTCATGAGCGTCAATGAAAGACCTGCCATATCAATAGATGTCATGTAATTACCTAACTTTTTATATGCCACATCTAGTCCGGCATCTCCAAGAATGCTTGCTACATCATTAGCAAAGACATACTGCTCCATGAGAGGTGTCGCACCCATACCATTGATGAGAAGGGCATAGCGTTCACCTAACTTAGCCTCAAAGGCTTCAAGGAGCTTCCCTGTCAATTCTTCAGCTAACTGTCGAGAAGGTTGCATAGACTCCTTGCGATAGCCTGGTTCACCATGGATACCAATACCGTACTCTATTTCATCCTCTTCTAGGACAAAACCAGGCTTGCCGACCTCAGGAACTGTCGCACCGCTAAGGGCCAAACCAATAGTGTGGATATTAGGAACAATCTTGTCAGCCAAGTCTTTGATTTCAGCCAGAGACTTACCTTCGCGAGCCGCATGACCTAGGATCTTATGCACGAAAATGGTACCTGCAACCCCACGACGACCTTGAGTATAGAGGCTATTTTCCACAGCAATATCGTCGTCCACAACGACACTGGCAACCTCGATACCTTCCATTTCAGCCAATTCTTGAGCCATCTCAAAATTCATGATGTCCCCAGAATAATTTTTAACAACCATGAAGACACCAGCCCCTTGATCTGCTTCCTTGATAGCTTCCAAAATTTGATCAGGCGTTGGTGACGTAAATACTGCACCTGCGATGGCTGCTGAAAGCATACCATCACCTACAAAACCAGCGTGAGCTGGCTCATGACCACTTCCACCACCAGAAATGAGACCGACCTGACCAGCAGCCTGCTCATTTCTTGCGATGATGTCAAAGCCGTCAACACGATGCACCAAATCACTGTGAACATAAGCCAAGCCATCTAGCATCTCTGTCACTACATTTTCAGGTTTATTGATAATTTTTTTCATGGGATTGCCTCCTTTTCAAAGGTATCAACTATTTGCACTTACATTGGCTTCCTTCTATGATTGCTCTTTCCCTATAAATCAAGGACTTCAAGGCTTTTTGAGAAAGACAGCGTAAAAATATGTAAACGCATACATTTTATAATTTAATTGTAGCATTTGCCTCTATCAATAGCAAGGCAAAAGGCAAGACCTCCATTTTCCTGACCTCTATCATTAAGTAGAAGAAAAATTTCATAGAAAGTCCTATTTTAGTCGCCAAAGCTATTGAAAAACCACCATTCAAACCTTATAATGGAATGACGAATTAAGCGATAAGGAGGTTCAAATGACCATCGATTTTCCAAGAGAGACAGAAATAGAAACTAAAAACGAAATGGATGCCGTCCTTCAGGCAGGCCGTGTCCTTATGGAGAGTGGTGCTGAGATTTACCGTATTGAAGACACTATGGGACACATGGCCAAGTCTCTTGGCATCAGAGACTTCTCCACTTACGTGGTAAATCGAGGGGTCATGATTTCCGGACTCAACCGCTCAGGTCTTAAGGAGTCTCGTGTCCTAGCTACCTCAGCTCCTTCTATCCATCTGGGAAAACTCGAGGAAGTTAACCGCTTGTCTCGTGAACTGGCAGAGCAGCCAAATCAGCCTGTCTCTAGCATTTTCCAAAAGCTGAAAACCATTGAGCAAAAGATTTTCTATCGTCCTTTAGAGGACATTATAGCCTGTGTCTTTGGTGCAGGGAGCTTCTCGTTAGCCCTTGGAAGTAGCTGGATTGATGGGACTGCTGCGGCTATATCTGGACTTTTTGTAGGGATTGGTATGCAGCTCTTTTCACGTTTTATTCATACCAGTTTCTTGCAGATTATCCTCTCTAGTGCTATCGCAGCTTTATCAGCCAATGTTCTCTACTATCTAGGAATTGGGCAACATCGCAGTGTGATTATCCTAGGAACCCTGATGATTCTGATTCCTGGGGCCTACTTTGTTAATGCCATACGAGAATTCACCCAGAACAACTACTATAGTGGTCTGGCCCTGATGCTGTCAGGGGTCTCCACTTGTCTGTCTATCTCTGTCGGTGTTCTTGCCATGATTTCACTTCTACCCTTTGCGGAACAATTATCAGGTATGTTCTCAACACCATCTACCTCATGGCAGGAGGTCTTGATTCAGACCTTCATGGCAGGACTAGGGACAGCAGCCTTCTCCGTGCTTTACCGAGTGCCCAAGAAATACTTCTTAGACCTCGGAACCCTAGGTGCAGGCTCATGGCTCCTCTATCTCTTGATTTGGAACAATACCCATCACGAAGTCCTTGCCATCCTCTTTCCAGCCCTACTGGTCACATTCACCTCACGCTTTTTGGCCCACTACCGTAGATGTCCAGCTACAGTCTTCCTAGCCTCAAGCATGTTCCCACTCATCCCAGGGATGAGCTTCTACCGTGCGGTCTACTTCCTCTTGATTGGAAATTCAGACCTAGGACTCAGCTTCCTACGAGCTTGTTTCCTAGCTTCATTTACCATCGCTATCGCTGTCAGTTTGACACAACAAATCCCTAGCCGTTATTTTGTACTAGGGAAGAAAAAATAAAATTTTGAAAGCCATTGGTTTTGTATGCCAGTGGCTTTTTTGATATTTCGATTAAGTAATTGACAGCAAAAAAGGTAGCCCTAAAAAAGCTACCTCGCAAAATCTACTTCAAATCGAAATAGTCTCTGACATCTTTAGCATAGCCATACTGCTGGTTTAAACGATCGATTAAGTCTTTGTTATGCCCTGGATAATTGTCATTTCTTCGTAATTCTTGATAAAGCTCGATATAAGGCAACTGTTTGTCTTTGGCTAACTGCAACTCTGCTTCATAATCATAGGCAATCTTTCGAAATTGGAGATTAGTAAGACCATCTTCTTCGACATCGACTATGGCATACTGAGCTCTATGATTTTGCAGGGGTGACCAGTCAAAATAAGGCATACCAATCGTACCAGGATTAAGGATTTGTTGTCCCTTACTACCATAACGAAGCAATTGCTTATGCACATGACCGTAAATTGCCATATCTGTTTGATCATCTAGCAACTGATCAAAATGACTGGTATCGTTAGCTGGACGTAACTCACCTCCGTAGTTTTTCTCCGGTAAATGATGCGTCAGAGAAAAATGAATCCCATTGATTTCCTTTTTCACAACCATAGGAAGAGAACGTATCCAATCAACATATTTAGAATCTAGGTCTTCCATCAAGTACTGGGTAAGTCGCAAGAGCTGAACTTCTTGAGGATTCTCCAGACCATACTCCCCATCCAAAGCCTCCAAAACGCAATCATCCCAATTTCCTCTAACAGTGGCTGTTATCGGAATAGAAGACAGAAGTTCAAAGAGTTCATTTCTACCTGGTCCAGGTAACAAAATATCTCCCATTAACCAATATTCTGTTGCACCCAACTCTTGTGCATCCTTAATAACTGCTTCAAGAGCTGTTGTATTCCCATGAATATCTGACAAAATTGCAATAAGATGTTTCATCTATACTCCTTTACTGATAACCTACTAAATATAAACTAGTATAGGATAACTACTCTTCCTCACCATCACCCTCATACAAACATGCCACCAAGCGTTCAAAGGGCTCTATATACTCCCAATACTCAAAAGGGAGATTTGAGATTTTACTTAAATCATTTTCATCAAAATGATACACGAGATGGCGTAGTATTTGATTTTCAATATAATGGATATCTCTCAGCTCATCGAGACTGATTGTATTCAGTTCTATGATGTAGTGACACAAATCATCAAGTGCCTTTACATCAAATTTTTTCTCCTCGTGTAGAAAGTAGAGAAAGCTCTGATTCTCGGCTTTTTTGTTATCTTCTATCAGATTCCTTTTATGCTTCATTCTTACATCCTTTACTTAAATATCGAAAATTGGCTAACAAGATACTCAAGATTAGAACTACAAAAGATCAACAGAATCCAACTTATTTGGTTCAATTCAGTTGATCTTTTTTGTCATTTTAATTATTAAGCATCACTAACAGATAAATCATCTCAAAAACATGGCGATTGATGACAATCCTATTGCTAGATTATTGTTACGTTCTGATTCATTTTGGAATTCTGTGAGTGTCTTACTCAAGTCACTCAATCCTGAACTCAGTGAAATCCCTTTAGTAAGATTGTCGACAGCTAGAACTTGAATAGCTCTGCATAATTCTGCAAGAAGTTCACCATTATCCTTCTTTCCAACTTCTATTTCATTTTTAAACGTTACGAGCAACTTCCTCTCTTTTTCAGTTGTTTCTGGATTTACAATCAGATTATAGATATTGTTTAAGATATCCGTAATTTGCGTGTTATTGCTTTTTGTCATCTAGATTACCTCCTATAACCTGTAGCAAGATTAGGTCGAGCAAGTGAATTAAATTGGTTAATTGTTTGTGTTGTCATGAGCAACGACCTCTTTCAATAGTTCGCTGTGACATCATTATACACATCTAACATAGCAAATTCAAGAATAATAATATCCTTCGACCACAAATGGTCCAAATATAGCACCAACAGACAAAAAGAAGTAAGCACTTCGAGCGATTATTTTTCTATTGCTTTATTGACACAAAATCGTATGTCTAACGCTATTCCTTATATTTTTCTATCATTCTTTATGATACAATAGCATCAATTTATTTCTAGGAGGATAATATATGGCTTCTACTATTGGTATTGTAAGTTTATCTAGTGGGGTTATCGGAGAGGACTTTGTCAAGCACGAAGTGGACTTGGGGGTCCAACGACTCAAAGACCTGGGACTCAATCCTATTTTTTTACCTCATTCACTAAAAGGCTTAGACTTTATCAAAGAACATCCCGAAGCTCGTGCGGAGGATTTGATTCAGTCATTTTCTGATGATAGTATCGATATGATCCTATGCGCCATCGGTGGAAACGATACCTATCGCTTGCTACCTTATCTTTTTGAAAATGACCAACTACAAAAGGTTATCAAACAAAAGATTTTTCTTGGCTTCTCGGATACGACCATGAACCATCTCATGTTGCATAAACTAGGGATCAAGACTTTTTACGGCCAATCATTTCTAGCAGACATTTGTGAGTTAGACAAAGAAATGTTGCCATATAGCCGCCACTACTTTAAAGAATTAATTGAGACTGGTAGAATCTCAGAAATCCGCCCTAGTAACGTTTGGTATGAGGAACGGACTGATTATAGTCCCAAAGCTCTGGGAACACCTCGTGTCAGCCATGCAAATACAGGTTTTGACTTGTTACAAGGCAATGCTCAGTTTGAGGGAGAAATCCTCGGTGGTTGTCTTGAGTCTCTCTATGATATTTTTGACAACTCTCTACACGCAGATAGCACAGACCTCTGCCAAAAATACAAACTTTTCCCTGACTTATCCGACTGGGAAGGAAAGATTCTATTGCTAGAAACAAGTGAAGAAAAGCCTAATCCTGAAGACTTCAAAAAGATGTTGCGAACTTTAAAGGACACTGGTATATTCGAGGTCATCAGCGGACTATTAGTCGGAAAACCTATGGATGAAACTTTCTATGACGACTATAAGGAGGCTTTAATGGACATCATTGATAGCAATATCCCGATTGTCTATAATCTGAATGTCGGCCATGCCACACCAAGAGCGATTGTTCCCTTTGGAGTCCACGCGTATGTAGATGCAACGGAGCAAGTCATTCGCTTTGATAATCACAAATAAAGCTGGGAAGAATTTCTCAGCTCAGATTGAAGTAATCAGACGATTACTTCTTTTTATTTTCTTAAACAGCGAAAATTGGGTAACAAGATACTCAAGATAAGAACTATAAAAATGCCCAAAACCATAATTGTAGTATAGGGATTAAAGCAGAGACTTATTAGCAAGACAAGACTCATCGCAATCATTAGGTATCCCAACTTTCTCACTACTGACTTACTGCTCTGGTTATGATTTTTTGTAGCCAGGCCAATACTTTTAGGAAGATAATTTCCAATCACTAGAAAAATAAGTGCCACTAACCAAATCACAGTCAAGCGAACTTGAACATGGCCTCCTAAGGCAACAGTCAATATAAGACCTTGGATAAGCACAGCAGAAATTGGGAGCAACCATAGCATAAACTCTTTTAAGAATGGGATCGTTATTTGTTTAAAGAATGAAAAACAGAGATTATATATGATTAACGCAAGAAAAGGTAGGGCAACAATTGCTAGATTGCGGTTCATAAAGCCATTGGCTTGCTCTTCGACATTAAAGTGGATAGCAATCTGATTTGGTAGTTGTTTGTAAAAGACTAGTCCGACGATAACCGGTGTAAGTATTACTATATTACCAATGACTCTTTGCATATTATTTTTCATCTTCTTTTCCTCCAAGTGATTGAATCCAAGTTAAAATTTCTTCAAAAACGGTCAAGTTCAAACTATAGTAGATAAAATTCTTCTGTTTTTCTTCTTCAATAAGTCCCGCTTTTCTCAAGGTAGACAAATGATGGGAAACTGTTGCGGGAGCCAAGTCAAACTGCTGGCTGATTTCACCAGCGGACTTTGGTCCAGACTTTAGATAGTCTAAAATTTCTCTCCTCACAGGGGCAGAGATGGCTTTTAAGGTTTCAGATAAGCCCATGAGTTTCCTCCTTTCTCCAAATCCGACGTGTCAGAAGTCCAATACCTAACACATAAATAGCTAAAATAAGTTCGATTAGTAAGAGATTGCTGACTATCCCTAGCTGATAAGCACCTGCCAAAAAATCAATGGCAGCATGGAGTATAATCGCCCAGAAATAGAATGAAAGCTTATGCTTAGTGACTGCTAGAAAATCCCAAGCTGTAAGCAAGACTTGTAACACCAAGGCAACTAGTCTTTCAAAGAGAGACATAAGCACAGCTAAGCCCGTTAATTGGTTGACCTGACTTACAAGAAGTGAAGGTAACTGACTGGCCTGACCTGAATGGATGGCCTGCAAAACAATGATGTTAGTGAGTAAGCCCATCACTCCAAGGAAGATAAATTCACTAAGACCATGTCCAAAACCGTAGGCTACAATATCAGACGTCATCAAACTTCTTTTCTTTGCAAGTACCTTAAAAACCAAATAGCGAGTTGTTTCTTCAACAAGGCCAGCCATAAGCCCTCCATAAATAATGGTGAACCATTTAGAAGAGTGACCAAAGCTTGAAAGAACTAGGGAGTTAATAGGTCCTTCAATCATCATGACAGGTAAGGCAAAACCAATCAGACCGCCTAAAAAGAGCTTGATTGAAAATTGCCATCTTTTCTTCAGAACGATAAAACTAATGACGGCGATAACCAACATGGTAAGAATTGCCATAAAAAGGAATGTTTCCATTGATTTATCCTTTCATTGAAACGGAGCATCAATACGACTTAGGTCAGAATACCTATTTCTATACTTTTCGAAATAGATTCTACGCTTTTCATAGACTACTGTCAAGACTATTTCGAAAAAATCGAAATAGAGATACAAAAAAAGACCGTTTTCACGATCTTTTTTTCTTGAGAATTTTCCCTCATTCTCGTCTGTGTGTTCTCTGAGCAGTCACTGGGGCTACTACTGCTTATCTTCCTGGGATATATTCGCCAGTGTTGGCATCGTAGTAACGACGTTGGCCATTGACTGTGACGTAGGCACCTTTAACTTGGCGACCTGATTGGTCAAAGTAAAGGTGTTGGCCATTGATGACTTGTTCCCCTGTCACGGCATAGCCATCAGCTCCGAAATAAGCCCAAACGTTTGGCTCGATTTGAGCAAAGCGGTTGGTTACAGGTTGACCGTCGTTTTCGTCATAGTACTTGTAACGACTGCCGACCTTAACGGCTTTGCCCTTGTATTGGATCCCATTTTGGTCAAAGTAGTATTCCTTGCCATTGATAGTCCACTTACCTTTAAGGGCTTGGCCATCAGTATTGAAGTAAGACCATTGGTTTGGTGCAATCTCAGCAAAGCTGCTTGTTACAAGAGCTCCACTGTTGGCATCATAGTAATAAGTCTTACCATCTTCAACAATGGTTTTACCCTTGACTTGGATACCATTTTTATCAAAGTACTTAAGGTATCCATGATCAGCACGAACTTGGCCGATAGCCAGTGAACCGTCTTGTTTGAAGTACATCCACTGGTCATCACCAACTTGGAGGTAGCGTCCGCTAGCAAGAATACCTGATTCTGGCTCATAGTAATACTTAATGCCGTTTTCCTCGATAATTTCACCCTTAGCTTGGCTACCATCTTCCTTGAAGTAATAGAGGTGACCATCAATGTATTGACGTCCAGTGACACGATTCCCCTCTTTATCAAAGTAGTTCCAAGCCTTAGTTGCTGGGTTATAGACAAAGATGCTGCGTCCAATTTCGCCTGCTGGTGTGATATAACGCGCCTTACCATTTTCAAAGATAATAGAATCAGCTCGGTTGCTGTAGGCCGTACCGACACTACCATCTTGGTTAAAGTAATAAGTCTTACCGTCAATGACGCGTGAGCCTGTCACAGTGTTACCATCAGCATCGAAGTAATAACGCTTGCCTGTGCTGCTATCAGTCGCAAAGACATTGCGTCCCATATCACCTGTTTGGGCAGCATAGTAATGCAATTTGCCATCATCGGTACGGACAATGCGATCCTTAGCCTGAAGACCAGTTTCACGGTCAAAGTAGAAATGGTGACCACTCCAATGAAGGTTACCTACTACCATTGTTCCTTGAGTCGTAAAGGCACGAACCTGCTTATGTTTGTCATCAAAATCAACGAAGGCATTCTTAACCATGGCACCGTCTAGACCGTAATAGTAAGTATAGCCGTTGTTAGCCCGACGCAGGGCATTACGCAATTGAACACCATTATCAAAGAAATAGTAATCCTTGCTATTGATGTTTTGAGCACCCTTGGTCATCTTACCGTCAGCACCGAAGTAATACCAGTTACCGTTACCGTCTTGAACAAATTCATTCTTGATGACTTGGTTATCACGAAGGAAGTAAACATCTTGTCCACGACGTTGGAAGACTTGAGTGCTTGTGATGGCACCTGTGTCACGAAGTGGTGTTGGCAAGAGTTGGCCGTTGGCTGAAGTATTAAAGTACTGGTTGGTCTTGTCATCACGAAGGACATAATTGATACCTCGTCCAAGGATGTTAGTTCCGTTGAAGTACTTAGCAGACCATTTGGTAATCTTTTCATTCGTAGGCAATTGCTTACCATTTGAGATTTGCACACGGTTGAAAATAGATGGGGACTTAGCTTTCAGCTCATCAAGGAAGGCACCACCATATTTACCTTGATAGTCTGTACCATCTGTACGGGTATTTGCCACATAGGCTTGGTCCACAATTTGATAACCTTGTTGGTGATAACCGTAGCCGTTAACACGTGTGGCATTAACTACTTCTTTTCCTGGAAGGTTATAAATTTGGTCTGGCACCCAGTCAGCAATGGCTTGAATACCATCTTTGTGGAGGGCACGAAGGACATTAAGGAGGTCCTCAAGTGAGCCATACTTGTTATTTTGACTCAAGGCCATGTCATAACGGTCATCAAAAGCATAACCATTGTCAATTGTTGAATCAAGGAAGGTACCATCCTTACTTGAAACGTACTGTGGTGGAAGTCCAACAGACGTAACACCCCAAGCTTTGAGCAAATTAGTGTTCTTAGCCAAGACACGGTTCATGTAGAGTTCTGGCTGATCGTCCGCAAAAGCTTGGAAGTTTGAGAAGGCTTCATACATGACTTGCGAATCAAGGGCTGCTGAAGACTTGTAAACTTGGCCATCACTATTCGCACGGTTACTTGGCTGTGTACGTGCGTCTTGGTTTTCCTTAGCTCCGACTGGTACCCAGACACCGAGGTAACCTGAGACTTGGACATTTTCTACACCAAAAACATCGTTGGCATTGAAGGTCAAGTTCCCATTCCAGTCAGTGCGTTTAAGAAGGTTTTTAGGCACATCAGAATCGTTGAGGTAGGTTGCTATACCATCCTTTGTCGTCAAAAGCAATGGGCGATAAAGCTGATTGCGGTGAGCTCTACCCATGTTCATCGTTACGGTTTCATTGCTGCCCAAACGGAAATCATAGTTGTTGGTCATGATGACACCCATCCCTTGCGTACGGGTTTCAGAAGTTCCCAAATCAGTTCTGTTATTGGCACCTTTACCATAACGAACAGATGTCAAGAGTCCATCATTTCCGACTTTCTTCACTTCCATATCTTGACCACCAGCCACATACTTGATGCGGGCACGCAAGAGGGTGTCGATAGCATCAAAGTAAGGCGTCTTCTTGGCCATGTAGTGACCATCCTCACGGTAGAGGTCTCCATAATAAACACGTGTTACAGAGTCCTTGTTGGTCAACATGAGGGCATAGACAGATGGCAAGTTGTATGACGCATAAGTCTTGTGAGCTGTATTGATATCCGCATTGTAAATCTCGAAGGCCTTCTTGATTTCATCACGGGTGAAATTGTAACCAAACAGATTTGGGTTGATACGATCACGGATGATACGTTGGATAATGGTTTGCGCTTCAGTATCGTGGGCACGGGTGAAAATATAGTTGGCCATACGCTCACCGTTTTTATCGTTAGCACCACGTGGATTCAAACTACTATTCATAAAAGCAGTCATGTCCCCAAGCTGCATACGTGTATTTTTATCTCGCATCAAAAGGTTGGTAAGGGCATTACGAAGGGCATTATCAATCGGCAGTTGTGCCCCCTTATTGTCCTTGTTGTAATATGGGTCGTTGGCAGACCAAGCTTCCAAGTATGACAAGTGTTTGATCGCATTAGCTTCAGACTTGTCAACCCCATAGGCTGCTTTGAAGTAATCAGAAGCGATTTGGAGAAGGTCAGCATCCACATTGTCCAAGGCATCGACACGCAAACCGTCAAAGTTGGCTGTTGGGTCATTGGCCATGATACTTCCGATATTCATCATAAAGTGGAGCCAGTTAAGTTGCTCCGCCTGAACAGCTGGGTTTGAGTTATCAATATCGTTGGCAAGCAAGAACTCAAGACCACCGATAGAATTGTCCTTGAAGTACTTACGTGTACCCGTCTGATTAGTCGGTGTGCGGTTAAGCAAACGATAGTCAGAGTTGGCGTAGCTAGTACGGTTACCAGTATCACCCTTACTGTTGTTAAAGAGCAACTGTCCGCCTTGTAAGTGGTCATATGAACTATTTTCAGTGCTACTATTCCAACCTGGCTGAGTCTTGATAAACTGATCAATACTTGTACGCAACCAGTTGGTATTGCCTTCACGCGCAATACGTTCTTCAATCTTAGTCTGAACCGCTTTAGCAGCTAGATTTAGACTTTCCTGGCTAGAGTTGGTTGAAAATGATCCCGCACCAAGACCTTGATTTTGCATGTAGTTAAGGTAGTTGACCTGAGTAGACTTGTCAGGCCACCAAACCATCAATAGAGGACGTTTGTCCGCTTCAGTTGAAGCTGTCCAAGTCTTACCATCCTTGAGAATGCTCTTTGGACGGTACCAAGCATCCGCTGTGATGAAGGTGTCGAGTTGGTCCAAAGACTTGTCATCGTTTTTGTAGAGCTGGTTTCCAGATGAAAAATCTACGGTTGCCTTGATAGGTTCTGTTGAAAATTCATCCTGAGACTTAGTCGCAAGTGCCCCTGTTTCAGCATCAAAGTAATAAGACTTACCATCTTGCTCAAAAACGAAGTTTTTACGTACACTACCGTCACTATTGACATAGTATTGTTTGCCGTTAATCCATTGGATACCAGTCGATGTGTTGGTGTTGGCTTCACGAGTTTCTACCAAGGCACGACGACTACGTGTATGGGCTTCTGTATTTTCCGTATCCGTTGTTGCTGCACGGTCTGTAGTGGCTGTTGTAGTATTGTTAGTTGTATCTGTAGTTGTAGCATTCGTATCAGTTGCAGCTGGTTGTACATTTGTACTTGGTGCTGCTTGATCTGAGTTGGTGTCAACTGTCGCTGCGTTTGTGGTAGGTGCTGCTGCCCTATCTGTAACAGCTGTTGTCGTGCTAGTGGCGTCTGCGACAGGGATATTGACACTAGCAGTATTGGCATCTGCTGTGATAGTTGGTGCCACTGTAGTTGCCACATCATTCGTTGTGGCAGGTGTTTCTTGAAGCAAATCCTGACTGCTATCACCCGACTGATTCGCAGGATTTTGTTCATCGGCCTGAACCTGTTGATCCGCCAACAAAGTTCCACCAGCAACAGTAACCATTGAGAGTGCTGTTACCCCAATTGTCACCCAATTCTTCTTCACTTTATGCATTTTAAAGCGTACTTTTTGTTCCATATTATATACCTTTTTCCCTTATATTATTTCTATCATAAGCTATTTGACAAGGGAATACAATTACACAACTATAATGTCAGCTTAATGTATCTACCTTCGTTTTCTCAGAAAACGTCCTTTAATAATCTGCCTAATAAATACCCCTTGTGAACAAATGCACTAAGGATAACATAAAACCAACTAAAATCGTTAGGATTTAGACTTTTTTAGACGATAGAATCATCCAACAATATTAATTTATTTTTAAATAAAAAAACCTTCATTTCTAAGATGAAAGAGAAGGTTTGGTTACGGGGACTAGCAAAATCCTGCGAAAGTATGCGTGGTTTATGGGTTAGGAGGTTGCGATGCTTTCCATATTTAGTAGCCCACAAAACTCTTGATTGCTATTTTTTACTCATTTTCCATCTACTACCACCTATTAGTGAAAAATGCACCTATGGTTTTAATAATTGCATAGAGGAATGCTTTTTTTCGTGTTCTGGAATCTGTTTTATAAATGTAATAATTCGAAATTAAAAGAAATAATATGACAATGATAATCCAAGCCAAAATAACCATAATTTCTCTCCTTTAGTGTGTCTTCAATCTGATACCTAATAAACTTCCTCTATTGAACACCCTCTACTCCGTAGGTTGCGATGCTTTCCATGTTTGGTAGTCTGCGAAACTCTTTATTTGTGTTTTTTCACCTGTCGTTTTATCTGTGACGTAAAGATCCATTACATCCTGACCCTTTGGTGCAAACCAGTGAATGAGGGTGTTAAACCACTGCTCGGAATCAACTGAATCATATCTCGTGTAGACATTGCCTTCATTTTCTAGGGTTTTTACAATTTCAGGATATTCTTTTTTTATGTTTAATTGAGATAATTCTGGTTTCTTTTCCTCACTATTGACACCTAAAATAAATGAATGGTATTTTTCATTCTCCAAAACTCCATATTTCTTGAACAGGATATTGTCTAAATCTACAATAAATGCAAAATCTACAGAAGAATCTTTTTTCAGTGCATTTCTATCCAGTATTGTTTCAGGTGCAGCTGTAATCTTCTTTTGTTTAAGGTCAAAAAGATATGGAGTGTAGTCAACTTTAAAAAATAAATAATCTTTGCCTTCCATTACCACAGTAGTAATCTCTGACAACTGGCCTTTTAATTTGTATTGTTTTACAATGCTTAAAAGGTCTATCTTCGACTTTTTAAAATCTTTACTATTTAAATCATATAAATATAGATTATAAGAAGCATAATTCTGAATGTTATTCACATCATTAGTATCAGAACTGTCACTCACTAAATAGTCCTTTGTAACCCCTATTACACCAGAACTCTCAGATGATTTTTTATAATTTACTAAAACATATTCTTTATTATCTCCACTTAGTTGAAGAGAGAATTCTGGTTCTGGATAGCTACGAATATCTTCCTCACTTGTCGCACCACTCTTACTTCTCAGAAAGAAGAAAAGACCAGCCGTGATTGCTATTGCTACTAAAATTAAGATGATGTTTTTCTTTTTCATACTTTACCTCAAATTGGAATAGTTAAATAGTTAGACCACTTTTTACTCAGTTGGTTGCGATGCTTTCCATGCCTCTAAGTCAGCGTAACTTTTAATGGGATAATCTGTCTTTTTCCCATCTTTAACTGCATAAACCGTTAAACCTTCACCACCTGCTGGAGCTAACCAATGAAGTGTTTCATTAAGCCACTCCTCCGCACTGACAGACTCCGGACGAGGATAGATACTGTAAGACACATCTCCATATATTTTATTCCAAAAATCAGGATAATCCGTAAAAAGATTTAATGTTTTTGCTTTATTACTACTGCCAACACCACTATCACCTTTATGGAACCATATCATAGAGAGGACCGAGAGTTCGTACAACTCAGATGTACTATTCAGCGAAGTGTCCCAAATGACATCAGAATAATAATCATTATAATTCCTATGATTTCTGTTAGGATCATTATAAAAATTACTTAATTCTTCTGGTAAAGCTTCAACTTTCCCATTTGATAAATCAACTCCAACATACTCATCAATTGTGTAATGAACATCATCCTTAACCAAGGCAATAATGGCTAGGTCCTTCCCTTCATAGGTTAAATAATCAAAGACTTTCCAGATTTTAGCATCTTTTTTATAAGTCTCTGTTGCCTTATAAAGGTCATATTCCTTACGCTTAAAGTTATCATTGAGATCAAGGGTGACTAAGATATATTCAGAGCCATCAGTCTTTTGAACCGTAACATCTTTTCCCTTATAGGATACAAATCTGAGATCAACGATATAATTTTGAGTAACATGTGCCTTTGAAGGGGCCAGGACAAATTGATTTTTATCTCCAAAAACTACAGGTTTACTATCCTTTAACGAATCTTCAGTTATATCGTACTCAACTTTTGAAGAATGCTCCTCTGAGTGATTTGCTTTTGTTTGATGAGAATTAATATAATAAGTCAGGAAGCAAGCCACAGTTAATAAAATCGTACTGATTGCAACCAACTTTCTCAAATCTTTTCGCCTAAGAATAAACTTCCCCATAACTACCTCTAACTCTCTTTTCCTACATGCAAATATAATACCCATTATAACACGGCTATAGCTCCTCCTTGCGAATATGAGAGGGACAAAATTATTAGGATTTAAGCATGAAAAAGCATCTGGGTGTACACTGACAGTTTCTCTAAAACAACTCAAAAAACCAGCTAATGCTGGCTTTTTCGTTTATTTAATCATCTAGAGTTCTGATAGGAAAATAATAATAGTAATTTATATAGGAAAAGGAAAAATTCGCTCTAGATTTTAAAGTACATATTAATTAACGACGCTGTCTCAATTCACCAGTTTTGGCATCGCAGAAGAGGCGTTTACCACCAACATAAACATAACGTCCTTTAACTTGACGACCTGAACCGTCAAAGTAAAGCTGTTTGCCATTGATAACCTGTTTTCCAGTCACTGCTTGACCTGCTGCGTTGAAGTAATACCAGCAACCACGTCCAGCTTCGACAAAGCGGTTTACCACTTGCTCACCAGTGTGGGCATCAAAGTAACATTTCTTACCTTGGACAGTGAGCAATTTACCTTTGACTTGAGCACCATTGCTACCAAAGTAGTAAACTTTATTGTTAATATTTTGAAGACCTGTCACTTTATGACCATCTTGGTTAAGGTACGCCCATTGGTTAGCCGCCATTTGAATGAATTGGTTGATGACTGCTTGACCAGTAACGGCATCATAGTAACGTCCTTCAGCCCAGCCACCTTTTAGCTGGCTATGGTCTTTGTTGAAGTAATAGAGTTTACCATCAATCACTTTTGCACCTTGAACGAGGCAACCAAAAGCATCCGCATAATACCAGTTGTTATTTTGAAAGATAAAGCGTGACACAGCCATTTCACCTGTTTGGGCAGAAATGTAGTATTGCTTGTTGCCTTGTTGCATCATCTGACCTTTGATTTGACGGCCTTCTGAGTCAAAGCAGTATTCTTTACCATTGATGATACGTTTTCCTGTCACAGCGTAACCATGTTCATCAAGGTAGTACCAAGCTTGGTTTTCTTTATTTTGAACAAAGGTATTTACAGCCATATTACCAGTATCAGGGATGAAGTAACGGATACGGCCATCTGAGAAGCGAATAAATTTGTCTTTAGCTTGGATACCTGTTTGTGTATCAAAGTAGAAGGTTGTGCTACCCATTTCAATGAGACCAGTAGCCATGTGGCCGTAACAATCGAAATAGCGTACATCCTTACGGTAACCTGCAAAATCGTAGAAGCCATTGATAGCTTTCACACCATTTTTATCGTAGTAATAGGTGTAACCATCACTACCTTTAACAAGTGAGTCGCGAGCTTGAAGACCATTTTCAAGGAAGTAATAAGCCTTTCCATCGATAACCTTTTCGCCTTTGACCTTTTGACCATATTGATCGTAATAGTACCATTGATTTTCACCTACACGGACAAATGAAGACTTGGCATTGTTCGAATCAACACTTGGTTTAGTCTCACCTGTGATGATTTGGTAACCTGAGTTATTTTGCTGGTTACCTTGTGAAATGATAGTGACATTAGCATTTGAACCATTCGAATGACCAACTGTCAGGTTTGGAAACAGTTTATTAGAATTCGAAACGATAGTAACATTCGGCGTCGTTCCTGAGGCCGTGATGGTGATCGTCGTATTTCGACCACCATTCCAATGAATACCGTTTAAGTCAGACGAACTCGTCGTAATTGTCGCAAAACCGCTAGCTGACGATGATGATGACCATGATGATGAAGACGAGTAAGAATACCAAGCTGAGCTTGATGAGCTTGACGAACTTGACGCACTAGCACTTACTGATGCTGAGCTGCTACTTGATTGGTAAGCAGAACCCGTTTGTGATGAATTAGAGCTTTGTGTTCCTACGACTTGTGAAGTTTGTGATGAACTCACTTGACCAGATCCACCACCAACTACAGTCTGTGACGAGCCACCTGTTGAGGCAGATGATGAAGACTCGTAGCCTGAGCTTGTTTGACTGCCATAGTTAGATGACACTGCTGACAAATGGCCAGCTTCTTCTGTCAAGGTTGGCGAATAGCTTTCATTAATCAATGAAGCACTTGACTCAATGCCTGCATCTGTTTGTTCAAAACCGTCACCATTAGGAAGTGACACTTCGTCTGCTTGTGCCGATTGGTCTGCTAATAGGGCACCACCCGCAAGTGCAACCATCGACAGCGTACTAACTCCAATTGTCACCCAATTTTTCTTGACCTTGTGCAACTTAAATCCAACTTTCTTTTCCATAACATACACCTTTCAATATAACTTATTTCTACATACTATGATAAGGGATATTGGAAACGAATACAATTACAGTCGCATAACCCTAGTCTCATAAGGCTAACCTTCTAGTCATATTTCTCAGGAAAAAGCAAGGTAAAGCTATGTAAGCAATACCTTTTTATCTTGGAAAGCTTTTTTAAAAAATCTCTTATATTTTGTCAAATGACAAAGAAATCCTCGCTTTCAACTGTTTCTATCCCTCATACATTAGAATGAATGAGCGCTATTTATAACCGAAGTAAGCCCCATATGGCGAATATTTTACGTCAACCTCATTATTTACTTACGCTATATTTATAATTTTAGAAAATAAAAAAGCAAGCCAAACAACTTGCGTAAACGCTTTAAAGTCTGTCTAGCATGACTTTCGATGCTTTTAGAAAGCTATTTGAAAATATTTTTTCTCTCAAAATCAAAAGTAGCAAAAAACTCTAAGCAACTTAGAGATATACCTAGAGTTTTTTACTAAATATTTACTATAGTGATAAATACCACTATTAATCAGAAACAGAGCGCCCGTCCTATCGCCAAAACCTATTTCTCGTTAATCTTCAAATTCTTCTTCACAGGCTCAACCCTCACTTTCTTGTAAATTCGAGAGTAGCACTGGATGCTGGTTGTTTAACACAGACGGGTATAATACGGCAAGACTTGATGTTGTATTAGTCATTTTTTCCCTCCAGACTACCTATAATACCTTCTACGTGCCAAGATCCCTGTTGATTCTGGTAAAAGGTGATTGGCAAGAAATAATAGCTATAACGAATATTTATTTCATAGGATAAATATTATTGCCTTAGTTATTTTTTAATATATTTTCATAACTACCTTCTTCAACATCTAAATAATAAACAGAAATATTATTCAGCCGCAGCTCATTTTTCTTCAAAAAAAGGTTTACATATTTTGCATCATGTGTTGTAAAAATAAGTTGTTTATTCAATTGTCCCAAAACATCAATCATCGAAAATTGATTAATATCATCCATATTTTGAATAGGGTCATCTATAGCAATAAAATCAATTACTGAATTATTTCGGCCGATATTCTTTGCAATAAAAATTGAAATTGCCAAAACATTAAGCTGTCCAGAACTTAGGATATTTGCAACATTGACAGATCGATCATTATTTACTATTTCAATATCTAATGTATTTTTAATGTCATCTATATTAAAATAAAGATTTCTATAGGTAGTTACATTTGGATTAAGGTAGTTAAAATATTTTTGAATTACGGATTTATTGCTATTAACTATCTTAGAAAAACTAAATCCATCATTAATACGATTAATTTCGTCGTCAACTATTTTAAACTTATTATCGAGATTTTCTTTTATCTTCTGAACACGATGTAATGACTCTTCTTTATCAAGTAAATCATCTTTTATAGTATTGTACTCAATAATGCTTGTATGATTTACTAACTCTTGTGATAATATAGCTATTTGTTTAGCTTTATCATTTATTAAGTCCGTCAAAATTATCGAAGGATTATCATTGTCAGCAAATCTATACTCTTTGGAAATTTCACTAATCAGTTCATCCATTCGTTTAAGAGAGTCCAAAGTTATTTTTTGCTTCTCAATTTTTAACTTCAACTCTTCCTCAAGAGTCGATAGCTCGTCATTCTTTTTAGTGAGAGCACTATTCTTTTTAAGTAATTGCTCTAAATTTAAGCCAGAAAATCTTACATCAGAATGTTCTTCTAATTGCTGCTCAATTTGACCTTTTTTATTTTTCAACGCCAAATATTGTTGTCGCTTCTCAATATTATATTTTAGATTATTTATACTTAAATCTATTTGAGAATGATCTAAACCAAAGTATTCTTTTACATATAGAGAGTGACCTTCTAGACTTTGAAGTCTTCTCTGAATTTCACTGTATTGATTTTCTAAGTCTGATATAGTAAATTGAAGTTGCCCAATCTCTTTCTGTTTGTTATTAACTTGTTCTTCAAGTTCTCGTGTCTGCCTTTTATGTTTATCAATTCTCTCAGCAGTAATTTTGCTTTTCTGAAGCAAGTATGCGATCCTGCTGTCAAAGTGTTCAGAAATATTTACAACACTCTGGTTGCACACTGGACAATTATTTTCAAATTCTCTGTGACTATTTACAAATCTAGAGGCTTCACGAATCATTCCAATTAACAAATTAATATCATTGTCTGAATCATTTGAAAGTAGTTCAGAATTCAAGTTTGTAATATAATTTTGTTGAGTAGTTATTTCAAGTTCTATCTGTTTAATTTTTTGTTTAAATTCATCAATAGACTTTGGAATACTTCCCCTATTTTGCAATAATTGATTATATTCAGCAATATTTGACAAAGCATATTGATATTTATCTAGTAAACGTTCAAAATTAGAAACTTTTTTTTGAATAATTTCTTCGAGTTCAAACGATAATTCATAGAGTTCAGGACTTGCCAATTGGTTCTCTATTTTTTTCAGTTCCCTCCCCTTCTCTACATTTTGAGATAGAATTTGCATTTCTTGCTCTACTCGTTTAATATTCTTTCCGTTTTGCTTAATACTATTTTCATTTAAAGCAAGCTCTTTTATTATCCTATCTTTTTCACTCTGAGCACTTATTAAATCACTATTTAATTCTTTTATCTTCTCTGTTAGTCTACTTAGATTTCCGACATCTTCATCAATCATTTTTTGCAATGAATGAAATCTATTTAGTTTATCTTCTATTTGACTTTTGCTTTTTACAAGATTGTCCTTTTCATTTTGTTTATCTTCAAAATTGAATGCATTAGCAACTTCTATATTTATATTAGCTATATTATATTTCGTTTCGAGTCTTAATTTCTGATTTTTGATTTCTTCTCTGATTTGTTTCTCAATTCTGTCTTCTTCATTAATTTTCTTTTCTATTACTCTCCTAACGGTTTCTAAGTTTTGTTTTATATTTGTTATTTCTTCCATTCCTAGTATCGAAGAAAGGACGTTGTATCGTTGAGTTGGAGTATCACTTGCAATAAAATTCAATACCTGATCTTGAGCAAGCAAAGAGGATTTCAAAGCTTCCTGAAAATCAAAATTCCTATTCTGAACATCTCCAAACGCTTTATTGAGACAATGTCTCACATTTTCCTCACCTCTTACAATCTTACCATTTCCATCTTGGCACTTAACAGTTATATTGCTATTCCGTGAAACTGATCTTTTAAGCTTTAGTTTATTTGAAAAAAGTATTTCAACAAAACAGTCATCAGAATCGTTGTTTATTAATATATACTTTAACGATTCAGAACGTTTTTCATTAATTCTATCAATTTCACCTAATATACACCATTGAATAGCATCAAAAATCGAACTTTTTCCGTTTCCATTATCACCTAAAAATATAGTAATATCTTTAGTGAAGTCAAACTTATGCTCTCCTTGGAAATTTCTAAAATTTCTTATTGTTACTTGCTCTAATCTAGTCATGTACTCTACCTTCTAAAAAATTTATTTCTTCCAAAATTTTATTTATTTCAGCATTAGTTAATTTTTTTTGCTCGCCACCTTTATTTTTTATACTTACATACAATTCATTAATTTTTTCGCTAGTAAAGTATAAACTTGCTTCTACTTGCTTCGCTTCCTTGTTACTATTTGGTATATCCAGAAATGGTAGCCTTAAAATATCCATTTCAGTTTGAATAACATACTTTCTGAGATTCCTTACATCTCTTTCTATGTAATAATACTTTTCATTATACGAGTTTTTATTAACCACAATTAAAAAATACATATTCCATAAATTATATTTCGTATATTTCTTGATAACTTCTCTAATATTTTTCGCTATATTATTGATTTCCTCTCTTAACAAATGATTTTGTCTAATTTGTTCATTATAAATAATTAGTAAATTTCCATTTACCTCATTATAAAAAGTACGATACTCTATCCTCTGAATGGTTACATCTTTGTATTGAGCGTTATTAATATGAGTTACTAACTCCTCAACTAGTGGCATTTAACTTCAACTCCTTATCAATCTTTTTTTTCATCTCTTTAAGATTATTGTATTGTTTTCTAGTTTTATTTACTGCATTTATATTATCACGATGTGCATATAAAATATTAATTGGTAGCTGAACATCTGTAATATTATTAGCATTCAATTCATCTAATTTAGAATTATTTATGCTAGGATTTAAAGAAAAATCAAGTTCTTCTTTTTTTAATTCAGTGTGCTGATCACTATTATCATTATCAAATTGACCTGAAACAATTATAGAAACATCTCTAGAATTTGCTATTCTCAGTTTTTCTGAATTATCTAATCTTGGAAACAAGTCTTTGAAGTTCTCAATAACTTCAAAAGAATCTCTCATATCATCATTATTCCCTAAAATTAAAAAAAGGAGTCTATCTAACTCTACCGATAGAATGTGCCGATTTTTTTCTTTAATCATTAAATTCTCTTCAATAGAAATCTTTAGAAAAAGTAATAATGATAGTAAGTCATTAAAATGATCTTCGCAATCACTTTCTTCAAGTTTTACATCTATACCTTTATTATATTTTAGATACAAATTGATAATACCCATCATTGTTAAATCACAACCTGACAAAATATTTTCTAACTCTTCCCTAAAGCCATCCACAAATAATTTAAACTCACTGATAAAATTTGAATTCAGTTTTGAATTCGAATAATCACTATCTAATTTGGTAAAATATTGGGTCAAGATTTTCTCATCAGATTTACTATGATATTCCTTGGTTAAATTATCTATTAATTTTTTCTTGATATATTCTCTTAAATTATTTAATTTTTCGTCTTTAATCAATTGAATTGAAGCATCTTTGGGATCGTAGCAAGCATTGAAAAACTCAGCAATAACTTGGTTTAATATTTCAGTTGAAAGTTGACTAAACTCAAACCCTAGAATTTTTGGAATACTTGTTGCTATCTTATATTCTAATTGTTCAGGGAGGAAATGCTTCATATTGAAATTTTGAAATGCTTTATTTAATAAGCTTTCTTTTGTACCTTCAGCATCAATATGTTTTAAATTAAAATTCTCAGAAACTAACTTCTTGATTGGTTTATCACTCTTATTATCCGAGTTAGGGTAAAACGGTGAGATATTAAAGCTTGTTGTATCTTGATAGAAACAATTGGATACTATTTCAAACCTTAAATCAAATCCTGACAATTGTTCTATATTGTATGCTGTAATAAATAATTTAGGAATCCAACTCTTAGCTATTTTAATATCAGCTGCTGAATACGACTTGTTTTTTGTTTTAACTTGAATAAATTTGACTATTTTCTCTGAATTATTAAACAGCACAATATCCTGATGGTGATCTAGAAACATTCCATCCCATTTACCTTGAAAAACTTCTCCTAAATAAAGAACCGAAACCATCATTTGATAATAAAACCCTGTCATGGCGACAATACCACCATTATCAGATGTTTTCTTATCCAATAAAATATCTTCAAGATCAGCATTGTTTATAGGAGCACGTATTTGATCAATCGACTGATTAAAATCCATATTCAATATACTGTTTTTATCTTCATCAGATAGATCTTCAGAACAATATTTAAAGATACCTTCTAGCATGATTCCTCCTTAGTTTTCTCTATTATTTATCCGTCTCAACCGTTTTTTTCCACACCTTTAACATCTCTTCCTCAACTTTGCTCCACTCCCCAAAAAGGCAGACAATTCTGCTTGAAGCAGATCATTCATAGCTGTTTCAAGAGAAGAACGAAAAAATTCATCAATATCTTGCTTTTGGACTAGGAAGTTAAGCAATTCTGTGGGAAACTGTGTCATAGGAATAAATCCGTTATAGTAATGTCTCGCAACTCTACTATAACGGATTTATTCCTTTTTGTGTTTACACAACTTATTTTACACTACCTCTTCGCTTTCTTGTAAATCTGACAAATTTATATATATTACAGATACAACATTTTCATTCAATACCTCATCAACATCAACGAAAACTGAAAAGTATTTACAAAATTTTTTGAATAAATAGCTTAATTTCTATTATAACATGGATAGAGCGCTTTCTTTTGATTATGAGAGCAACAAAATTATTAGGATTTGGGGATAAGAAAAGGAAGTCGACCAACTGCAAACTTCCTTTTTACCTATTTTTCATAAATTCTTCTCTACTTTAAGAAAACTTTAGGCTTTGCTTTATATACTATAACCATCCTAAAACTTTTCTTTTTCATAATCTCCTAAATCCAGGACTTAGGTCCTGGATTTTTTTTGCGTTTAAGAACAGTTGGAGGAAAAAACTGTGAAAAATTTTCCCAGTAAAGAGTTGTGTAAGCCTTTTCTTATTTTAGGATAAATGTCTTAAATTCTATTGAAACACGATTAAATTACGTTATAATATGATCTAGGAAAAAGGAGGAAAATTATGAAAGTACATTCTAATTTTGCTGGACAGACGTCCAAACATCGTCTTCTTGCGCTCTCATGCGCAACTGCTCTTGCAGGCTTTGCCTTTATCGCTAAGCCTGCCCTTGCCGAGGAAGCTACAGCTGACAGCACTGCCAACCTCGACACTAGAGCTACGACAACCGTCAATGTCGAAACAACAGCTGATCTCGTTGAGACAAAAGTTATCGATGCCACGCCAGCGACAGAAGCGACTGCTAACACTTCAGAAGAGGCAGCAAGTGTCAACACTGACGCAGCCACAACTCTTACTAAAGTGACTGTTAGCCAAGAACAAACACCTGACCAACCTGCTGTAGCCACAAACGCAGTTGAGGCCCAAGCCACTAATACTGAGTCAAATGCCTCAACTGGTCACTACTACAGTGATGACCAAGGCAATTGGTACTATAAAGATGCCAATGGTGAAAACCTCAAAGGTGCACAAACCATTGATGGTCAAAACGTCTACTTCCGTGATAATGGTCAACAAGTTAAAGGGGGCCTAGCTAAACCAAATGGTTTCTTGGACCGCTACTACGATGTTGATTCTGGTGACCTTTGGACTAACCGTTATGTCGAATTCAACGGTAACTGGTACTACCTTGGCAACGACGGAAAACCTGTTACAGGAGCACAAACCATTAACGGACAGGAAGTTTTCTTCCATCGCTACCACGGTTTCCAAATCAAGGGTGACTTTGCAGGCTACTACTCAGAAGTATCTACTGATGGCAACTACTACGACGGCCAAACTGGCGACAAGGTCACTCACAAAGGCTTTGTTCAACGTAAATTAGGTGACTGGTTCTACCTTGATGACAAAGGTGACAAGGTGATGGGCCTTCAAACTATTGATGGCAAGCTCTACTACTTTACTGCTAGTGGTGCATCAAAATACATCCAATATGGGAAACAAGTTAAAGGGGAAGCTATCTCCTTTGTTAACAACTCTAAATACGCACCTGTCTATGGGGTTGGTACTAATGACAAGGTAACACAGCGCTACTACTTCGACGAAAACACTGGCGAAGCCGTTAAGAACCGTTATATCTACCTTCAAGGTGATTGGTACTACTTCGGTGACGATGGTAATGCCATCCGCCCAGAATCTGGTGAAGCTGTTATTGATGACCAAGTGGTTTACCTTTACAAATCTGGTAAACAGGCCAAAGGTGAGCTTATCGAAGTCAACGGTGTTCCTCACTACTACGATGCCAACTCTGGCGCTCGTGTGTCAAACGCCATTCTCACAATTAAAGGTAAGACCTACCAATTTGACGCTGACGGTAACGGTAAACTTATCGGATAATTAAAAAATATAAAGATAAAAGGAAGTCGGGTTTCGACTTCTTTTTTCGTTTTTGAAATAAGAACTCATGAACTATTTGATCAAATTCATTTTGTTTTTTCTCTCTTTAAAACATTAAAAATGTAAAGGTATTCATTCTTTTTATCTAAATCTTTTATAATCTCTTGATTAAAAAATGATAACATTTATAATAATAGTTAAGAAAAGGAGGAAGGTTATGAAAGTGAATTCTAATTTCTTTAGATTGGCGTCTAAAAAGCGTCTTGTTTCCCTATCTTGTGCAACTGCTTTAGCTAGTTTTGCTTTAATTGCAAGACCTGTCTTTGCTGAAGAGCTCACCACAAATAAGCCTACAAATCTCGATACGACAACAGTTACGACTGCGACTGTCGAAACGACTGCTGATTTGGTCGAGACTCATTCTTCAAGTGCTGTAGGCCTATCAGAAACAAGTGCTGCTTCTACGACTGAAAATGTCTCATCAAACAGTACAGAAACAGCAAATTCTCTTCTTGCGACTTCTGAAGCGACTAGTGACTCAGCCTCAAAAGCAGGGAGTCAGAGTCAAGCTGCTAGCGAAAGTCCAAACACTACAAGCACTACTGCTTCAACATCAACTGCCACTTCTACAGCGACAAGTGAAGCTAATTCGAATACTCCTGCTACATCCAGTGAAACCAATATTACTGGTGGAGAATACTATCTTGGAGACTACGGACGCTGGCACTATAGAGATGCTAACGGAAAGGACCTCGTAGGCCCTCAGACTGTTGATGGTATTAAGGTCTACTTCTACAAAACTGGTGCCCAAGCCCGAGGTGAATTTGCCGAAGATAGAAAATATTATGATAATGAAAAAGGAGCCTTGGTCACAAATAGCTATGTCACCTACAAAGATGACACCTACTATATTGATGAAAATGGCTACGCCCTAAAGGGCCCTCACGTTATTAATGGTGTCCATGTCTATTTCAATGATAATTGGCAGCCAGGCAGTACGGGGGCTATGCTCAAAAATGCCTTTGGGAGAGACAACCGATACTATAATGAAAAAGGTGAACAGGTAGATTTCGGCACAAATAACTACTTCCAAATTGGAGAGGATTGGTACTATGCTGGAAGTGATGGAGCTATCGTCAAGGGGCCTCAGACCATAGATGGAAAGAAAGTCTATTTTGAAAAAGAAAGTGGTAAACAGGTTCGAAATCATTTTGTAAAAGATGCTACTAATCCTAAAAAGTTATATTACTATGGTGACGACAATGGTGCTTTAGTCACAAACCAATACCTTGTAGCCTACAATAAGCAAACGCAAAGAAAAGAGCGTTATTACCTTAACGCTGAAGGCACGCCTAGCTTAGGAGAACAAACTATCGAAGGCAAACAAGTCTACTTCGATCCTCAAGACGGTCGACAACTGTTTGATGTTTTTTCAAGTACTGGCCACTACTATGATCAAGATGGTATCCTAAAAGATTTTGGTACTAACCACTACGTCAATATAAAAGGAAATTGGTACTATGTTGGTAGCGACGGAGCTTTTGTCAAAGGTCGTAAAGTTATTAATGGCGCTCAAGTCTACTTCGACAAGGATGGTAAGCAAGTCAAAGGTGGCTTTGATGACGATAATAATTTCCATGATATCAACGATGGAGACCTCGTCACTAATCGTTTGGTAACAGTAGGTGATAAGAGCTACTACATCGGAACCTACAACAAAGCTATCAAGGGTGCTACCGTTATTGATGGTACAGAGTACTATTTTGACGATACTACAGGCGTCCAAGTTAAGGGAGACTTTGCATCTAATGGCAAATATTATGATGCTAGAAGCGGAGACCCCGTAACTAACAGCTATGTCCAAGTCGGTCAAGATTGGTATTATGTTGATAAAGAAGGAAAAGCCGTAACAGGTGAACATACTATCAACGGTGACCATGTTTACTTCGAAGATTATCGTGGTAAACAAGTTAAGGGTAACTTTGCTGAGAATGGCTATTATTACGACCAACATACCGGTGCCAAAACAGATTTGGGCACTAATCGTTATGTTCAAGTGAATGATGACTGGTACTATATTGGATCAACAGGAACTATTCTCAAAGGGCAACAAACTATTGATGGTGTTGAGGTCTATTTTGATACAACCACTGGTAAACAAGCCAAGGGAGTTTTCATCAACGAATACGGTAATGCAGAAAATCCAAATTATGGGCTAAATACTGTTAAATTCTATGACAAAGATACTGGCGCCCTCCTTAAACAGCAATACTTTAATTTTAATGATAATTGGTACTATGCTGATGCTGACGGAATCATTCTCAAAGGTGCGCACACTATTGATGGTGTCGATGTCTACTTTGATAAGTCAAATGGTAAGCAAGTCAAAGGGAAGTTTGTTACTGAGTCAGGAGATGTAAGTGATAGTGGGATTCACTACTATGACAAAGATAATGGCGCCCTCATCAAAGGGGGTTACTTCACTGACGGTGGCTACTGGTATTATGCTGACGATCAAGGCAATCTTCTTTCAGGTGAACACACCATTAATGGGATTAAGGTTTACTTTAATCCAAAAACTCACCGACAAGCCAGAAATACAATTGTCAATGGCTACTATTATGACAAAGAGACCGGTGCACCACATGCAGTCCCTCGAAATCAATTCATAGAGATTGATGATGATTTGTACTATTTTGATAGCGAGGGCAAGCCTCTAACTGGTAAGAAAATCATAGATGGGAAGGAATATTATTTCAGAGAAAATGGTTCAGCTCGAAGAGGGGACTTTAATTTCTTTGGTACAGGGCCATATTATGACAAGAAAACAGGGGCTGCAGTCTATAAAGCTGGTCTCGTCGAAGTTGGTAATGGACACTGGTGTTACATTAACGACAAGAGCGAAAAGCTACTTTATCTCCAAAATATTGATGGCAAACTCTACTATTTTGAAAATTTTAGAGCCATCTATTACACTTCAGGGTATCTCGCTAAAGACAAAGTACTTAGTCCTGAGGCTGAAGACTATGATCGACACTGGACAGCAAATACTACTGAAGTTGTTAAATCAGAACCTTACGCTTATTATTACTTCGATGCCGACACAGGTGCTGCCGTGACGAATCAATTCATCAACTGGCGGGGGAATACCTACTACTTTGGTGCTGACGGCAAAGCACTCGTCTTTGATCAAATCATAGATGGCAAACACTACTACTTTGATGAACAAGGTAAACAAGTCAAAGGGCAATTTATTTTAGATTACAATGGCAAACGTTACTTTGACGAAAACACTGGGGAACTCCTAACTAATACTATTCGAACTATTAATGGTAAGACTTATTCCTTTGATAAAAATGGTAGATCTACAGAGATTTAAGTCTCCGTTTAAGATTTGGAATTCTAGATAATCTTTTGGCAGTATCTAATTATTAACCCTTTCAATAACCATTGAAAGGGTTTTTGTTGATTCTTTTTTTCCTATACACCCTTAAACTCTGACACTATCTCTGAAAACCCCTTATTTGACATAAAACCATGTCACTTCTTTAACATTTTTGATAATTCTATTAGTTTCTATTGTTTATTCTTAAAAAAGGATTATAATGAAACTAGGTGAACATGTAAGCGTTTTAATCTTGCTTTAAAGGACACTTGGGGGATTATCTAAAAGATTGACATTAGTTGCCTAATGCCTAAATAAGAATCATAGTAGGATGACCATTCCTGAGTCACTTTGAACCATCAAACTAGGGCTCATTTCTAAAAATACAGCATCATTTCAAACTAGAGCTCTAGAGGGGACGCCCATACTAGTAAGCTCTAGTTTTTTGTGTCTTAGAAATCCAAAATAAACGAGATCTTCCGTGCTTAGAAAGGAGGAAAATTCTAAACGACTCTCGTTTTCCTAGAATCATTTCATCAGGACTCATGTTTGCCTTGAACAGTCTCATAATACAAAAACTGAGGAGACTTGGAGAAATAAGGATTGTCATAAAAAAGGTTGCCCCACAACCTTAGGGACTCTACCCAATACTCACTTTTCATAAACTCTCATGACAGCCCTTATTTTGCAGTATGTAAAAAGTTTAAAATGAAAGGAGAATTATCATGGAAAAGAAAGTACATTTTAAACTTCACAAAGTTAAAAAACATTGGGTAACTATTGCAGTGACAGGACTGGCTTTGGGATTGAGTTTTGCAGGACTCAACTACGCTTCAGCTGAAGAGCAGCCTACCCCTGTTAATGAAGCAACTGTTGAAGCCATCATCAAAGAAGGTGCTATTGACGTCGAGGCTCCAGCGACTAGTGAAGCCACAGCTAAACCTGCAGAAAACACAGCTACTACCGCTTCGAGTGAAGCTGCCACAGTATCAGAAGCACCAGTGGCCAGCTCTGAAGTTGCTTCAACAGAAACAGTCTCTGAAAAACCAAGCTCTGAAGTGACAAGCACAGCTAGTTCAGAAGTAGCCAGCCCGGAAACTGCAAATTCTGACGTAAGTGCTAGCCCTGAAGTAGTCGAAAAAACAGTGGTTACAGGTGGTCAATACACTAGCGATGACCAAGGTAACTGGTACTATGTTAAGGATGGCAAGGCGCTTACTGGTCTACAAACTATTGACTATGTAGACGTTTACTTTGATGCTGATGGTAAACAAGTCAAAGACGATACCCGTCAGATTGATGGTAGTACCTATCATTTTGCTAAGGATAGTGGTCAAATCACGCGCAATGCCTTTGCCTCTGACAAAATGGGTAATTGGTACTACTTTGGTCAAGATGGTAAAGCACTTACTGGTAAACAAATTGTTGATAACTTCACACTCTACTTCTACCCTAACGGGGTTCAAGCCAAGGATACCTTTGTCATTCTTGATGGTAATACCTATTATTTCCAAAAAGACAGTGGTCAACTGATTAGCAATCGTTATTGGTCTGATGACGAAGGCAACTGGTACTACAGCGATAAAGATGGTCGCCTCTTAATCGGTGCTCAAACTGTTGATTTTGTAAATGTCTACTTCTATGATGATGGTATCCAAGTTAAAGGGGACTTTGCGCCAAACGGCCATTATTATGATAAAGATACTGGTGCCCTCGTCACCAACCGTTATGTCGAAAAAGATGGCAAGTGGTACTATGTCAATGATAAGGGCGATAAATTAATTGGTGCTCAAACTATAGATGGTGTAGAGGTCTATTTTGATAAAGATGGTATCCAAGCCAAAGGTGTTTTTGCCAATGCTGATCATTTCTATGACAAAGACACAGGTGCTGCTGTCCGAGACCAAATCGTCGAAGTCGATGGCAAACGCTATTATGTTGGTACAGATGGTAGAAAAGTTTACTCAGGAACACATATTGTTCATGGTGAAGAAGTGAATCTTATCGTTGGAGATGGTCATCAAGGCTTCGGAGAATTCACATACTACGCAGATAGTGGAGACTATATCGGATTTGATGGTAAAAAGGTCACAAAAGCTGGTTTCGTCAGAACCAAAGATAATCACTGGTACTATCTAGACGGTAAGGGAGGCAAATTAGTCTCAGTTCAAGTTATCGATGGCGAACTCTACTACTTTGGACTTCCTACTCGTAAATACTACTACGGAATGCAAAGTAGAGGTGAGCTCATCTATGCGTATTACAGTGATACTATCCCTAACAGCAGCCACATCTACTATCTGGATGAAGCTACAGGCGCTGCTCTTAAAAATCAATACCATGAATGGGAAGGTAGTTGGTATTACTTTGGTCCAAACTGGTACGCCTTGACCGGTGAACAAACTATTGACAATGTCCCAGTCTACTTCCATAGTAACGGTAAACAAGCCAAGGGAGAGCTAGTCACCGTCGATGGTAAAATCCACTACTACGATGCCAACTCAGGTGCCCGTTTGTCAAATATTGACATTACTATCAAAGGGCAAACCTATCATTTTGATGCGGATGGTAACGGAACACTCATTAGTTAATGAAGTTATAAATACTCCTTCTTAAAATGACAGATTTAAAATGAAAGGAGAATTATCATGGAAAAGAAAGTACATTTTAAACTTCACAAGGTTAAAAAACATTGGGTAACTATTGCAGTGACAGGACTTGCTTTAGGATTGAGTTTTGCAGTTCTCAACTACGCTTCAGCTGAAGAACAGACTACCCCTGTTAATGAAGCAACTGTTGAAGCTATCATCAAAGAAGATGCTGTTGACGTTGAGGCTCCAGCAACTAGTGAAGCCACAGCTAAACCTGTAGAAAACACACCTGCTACCGCTTCGAGCGAAACTGCCACAGTATCAGAAGCACCAGTAGCTAGCTCTGAAGTGGCTTCAACAGAAACCGTTTCTGAAAAACCAAGCTCTGAAGTGACAAGCACAGCTAGTTCGGAAGCAGCTAATTCTGAAATTATACATTCTGAGGTAAGTACAACAAATACACCTACAAACAACGAAAACCTCATCATAAGTACTACTCCTGATAAAACAACTTTAGATACCTCACAAAAAGATGGCGATTTCACCATCACTGTTGAAGCGGAAGGTATCACAAAAAAGACAGATAAAAGAGAGAGTTTCGTTTCAGATGCAAATGGTGTTACCTATTATGTAGATGCAAAAGGGCGGCTGGTTACCGGACCAAAAGACATCAACGGTTTCCAATATTACTTTAACGATGATGGCACTATGGTAAAAGGGCAGCTTAGAAAAGTTGACGACAAACTACACTTTTACGATGGAAACGATGGCAAGCTAGTAACAGATTGTTTTATTACATTCAAAGACAACCACTATATTCCAGAAGAAAACTATAGTAAAGTTGTTTACTTCAATGAACCTGCTTATATCGAACCAAACTATTATGTAATGCCTGGACTAGAACGTTACTATTTCGATAAAAATGGTAATACACTTAAGAAAGGTCGTCAGACGATTTTAGGTGATGACTATTACATCTATGACAATGGCCAAGTTGCTGTTCATAGACTAATGGAATTAGACCACAAACGCTACTACTTTGACGACAAAGGGACCTTAGCCAAAAACAAACAATTTCCTATCATCGAAAAGGGTCTATGGAAGTCTATGCCATATGTATTTTATTCAGACCACGATGGGGTGGCAGATTATCTCAATAAAAAACTAAACATTGTAACTTATCCGTTCCCAATTTACTATACTCTTCCTTCAGAAAATAATAGAGAATATCCAAAAAATCAATTTATGATGGACTACGAAGGTCGTTGGTATTACTTCAACAAAGACGGATTTCCTATCACTGGACCTAAAACTATTGATGGCTTTGAACTCTACTTCCATGAATCATCTCGTCCAGAGGGACATCAAGCTAAAGGCGAATTCATTAATATTGATAATAAAATCTACTACTTCGACAAAGATAATGGTCGTAAAGTCAAGGACACTTCCTTTGAGTTAAACGGTATATATTATATCGCAGATAAAGAGGGAAATATCACTATTCAAGGTGACTCTAAATTCCATAACCAATATGTCAGCGATGATAAAGGAAACTGGTACTACTACAACGCCGATGGCAATAAACTCATTGGCGAACAAACCATTGATAACGTCAAAGTTTACTTTAAGGATAGTGGAGTCCAAGTTAAAGGACACTTCGCTCCGAATGGACACTTCTATGACAAGGATAGTGGTGAACTTGTTACCAATGCTTATGTAGAAGACAATGGAAACTGGTATTATGTCGACGAAAATGGTCAAAAACTCATTGGAAACCAAATTGTTGATAGTTATCATGTTTGTTTTGACGGTAATGGTCGACAACTAAAAGGTGAAGCTAGCTACTCAAATTCAGGTCTACCAAAACATTACTATGATTTGCATAATGGACAAATGGTTATCAACTCACTTATTCAAATCGATGGTAAGACCTATAAATCTGATAATGAAGGTAAACTCTCTGAAGTACCATATGCTTTAAACTATCGCAACCAAATTGTTACCGATGACTTTGAAAACAGCTATTATTATGACTACCAAGGAATGATGGTTAAAAATCAATACGTTACTATCTATCACCTAGAGAATGACTATCTTAACCCTAAAATTAGAAAAGTCACCTATTATGCAGGATATGACGGAAAATTCCTTCACGGTCCCCAAACAATAAATGGTGTTGCTACTTATTTCAATGCCTATGGTGAACAAATCAAAGACCAGTTCGCAGACGATGGTTACTATTATGATAAAGATACCGGTGCTCGTGTTAATTTAGGTGTCAACCGATCAGTTATGATAAATGGTAAATGGTATTATGTTGACCAAAACGGAAAGCAATCTAAAGGAGAGTTTATTAAACAAGGAGGAAACAAATACTACTACGATAAAAATAATGGTGAGCGTGTCATTGGAACACTTTTTGAAGTGAACGATAAACTTTATATTTCAGATCAAGAAGGTGTCATTACTGAAAAGAAAGATGATATCAAAAAAAATGGACTGTTCTATGATGACTACCACAATATCCATTATATGAATGATAATGGTCATCTAGCTAGGAACTTATACGTTCCTTCTAACCACAATGGATTTAGCGATGATACAAAACCATTTTACTATTTTGGTTCCGAAGGAATCGCTTTAAAAGGGGAGCATACTATTAATGGTGAAACAGTATTCTTCGATGAAAATGGAGAGCAAGTAAAAGGAGGTTTCGCAAAAAACGGTAAATATTACGATAAACATACAGGTAACTTAGCAAGAAATACTTTCAGAGAACGTACTGTAAGAATCGCTCGTGAATGGCGTGCTAATGGTATCTCAACTACATTCCGCTACTACCTAGATAATAGTGGCTACAAGGTGTCAGGTTATCAGACTATTAACGGTGAGGACTACTACTTCTACCCTGATGGACCACAGTTAAAAGGGGATTTCGCACCAGATGGTAGATATCACGATAAGGACACCGGAGCTTTAGTCACAAAACGTTATGTTCAAATAAAACCTTGGCATTTTATCACCGACCTAGGTAATGAGCCTATCGACCATAATTATGTTCAAGTATTTCAATTCGATAGATACCCTAGTCTAGCAGACACCTCAACTGGTGCAATTACTAGATATTTTGGTAAAAAATATTCTAATAGTTGGTACTACGTCGATGAAAATAGTCAAAAGGTAACTGGACACAAAACTATCGATAATGTGAAGGGTTACTTTGATAAAGATGGTAAACAAGCTAAAGGTATTGTTGCTGATGATGGTTATTACTATGACAAGAATACTGGTGAACTTGTTGACTTAGGACGTGACAAATTCGTTGACGTTGACGGTAATCGTTACTATGTTGGTAGTGATGGTAAATGTTACAAGGGAGAACAAAAGATTGGAGATGATTACTACTATTTCCACGATGATGGTAGACTAGGCTACGACGAATTGCGAACAATTTGGGCGGGAAATGACTACTACTACCATTATTATTACCCAAAAACTGGAAAACGTGCTAAAAATGTTGACATTACTTTTAACCACTCAATTCGTTACAAGGTGAAAGCTGAGCTTGTTCATTTCGATGAAAACGGTGATGGAAGGGTTATTAAATATATTTACGAATAATATTTATTTCACACATATAATTCCAATTTGTCTTTCAATGAAAGGAGAATTATCATGGAAAAGAAAGTACATTTTAAACTTCACAAAGTTAAAAAACATTGGGTAACTATTGCAGTGACAGGACTGGCTTTGGGATTGAGTTTTGCTGGCCTTAACTATGCTTCAGCTGAAGAACAGTCTACCCCTGTTAATGAAGCGACTGTTGAAACCATCATCAAAGAAGGCGCTATTGACGTTGAGGCTCCAGCGACTAGTGAAGCCACAGCTAAACCTACAGAAAATACACCTGCTACCCCTTCTAGCGAGACTGCTACAGTATCAGAAGCACCAGCAGCTACCTCAGAAGTTGCTTCAACAGAAACAGTTTCTGAAAAACCAAGCTCTGAAGTCTCAAGCACATTTGTTTCAGCCTCTGAAACACAAAATTCAGAATCTAAATCATCTGTCGCAACAAGTGTAACAGAAAAAACTTCAGAAACTGTATCTCATGAAGACCGTACTATAGATGTTACCGACAGAGGTATTTACCCACCTCCACCATGGTCTTCTCGAGTGGAAAATGTTACAGGTGGTGAGTATTACACTGACGATGATGGTTTTTGGCATTATAGAAATGAAAATGGCGATGACTACATTGGTGGTCATACTATCGATGGTGTTAAGGTTTATTTTGACTATAAAGGTAGACAAGTAAAAGGAAGATTTGGCTTAGATCAACACTTTTACGATAAAGATTCTGGTGCTCTAGTTACGTCCAGTTATGTCAATGATGGCTATAACACCTACTATGTAAACAAAGAAGGGTATAGGCTTATCGGTCATCAAAAAATTAATGGAGAGTGGACTTACTTTAACGATTCTGGCGCCCAGTTAAAAGAGTCATTCGACCCTGAAGGTCGTTATTATGACGAAAATGGTCGACGGACTGACCTCGGTACTAATCACTATTTTCAATTACATAATAAGTGGTACTACATCGGAAATGATGGCAAGATTTTAAAAGGTGCTCAAACTATCGACGGTGTTAAAGTCTATTTTGGTAATTATGATGGTATCCAAGTAAAGGGTGACTTTGCTAGTGATGAGCATTATTATGACAAGGATTCTGGTGCCTTGGTGACTAATCGCTTTGTTCATTCAATATACGACTTCTATGTAGATGAAAATGGTAATAGAGTTACAGGTCAAAAAAACATTGGAGGTGCTTGGTATTACTTTTCACCTGCACAAATCAAAGACGCATTTGGTCCTGATGGCTATTATTATGATAAAGAAGGCAAACGAACTGATTTAGGTACCAATCGCTATTACCAACTTCACACACACTGGTATTACATTGGTAAAGATGGCAAGATTTTAAAAGGACCTCAAACCATTGATGGCGTGAATGTATATTTTGACACTGATGGCAAACAAGTTAAAGGGTACTTTGCAGCTGATAACCGTTTTTACGACAAAAATAATGGTTGGCTCGTCACCAATCGTATTGTGAATATGTATGGTGATAAAACCTATTACATTGATGAAAACGGCTATAAGTTTACTGGTGTCAAAGAAATCAATGGGGCATTGTATTATTTTGAACCTGAACAAGTTTTTAATAAATTTGCCGAAAATGGTCGTTATTATGATGATAAAGGTAAACAAGTTGATTTCGGAACAAACCGCTTCTTCCACTTAAATGGATATTGTTACTATGCTGGAGATGACGGCACAATTTTAACAGGTAGACAAACGATTAATGGTATGGATGTTTACTTCGAGAACACTGGTGTCCAAGTCAAAGGCAGATTCATATCTGATTATTCAGGTAAGAATTTCCGCTATTATGATAAGGATTCCGGTGCCTTAGTCAAAAATCAATACGTTATTGCCTATAATGGTAATACTGGTCAAAACGAGAGATATTATCTGGATAATCAAGGACAACCATTAACCGGACCTCAAACCATTGATGGAAAGCAAGTGTACTTCCACGAATTAGGAAATTACTCTAACAATTACGGTGGTTGGCAAATATTCGATAATTTTGCTGAAGGACGGTACTATGATCAAGATGGTAATCTCGTTGACCTTGGTAAAAACCGTTACGTCCAAATCAAAGAAAATTGGTACTATGTTGGTAATGACGGAAAAATCTTAACAGGATACCATACAATTGATGGTGTTGATGTCTATTTTGATAACAATGGTGTACAAGCAAAAGGAACATTTGACTCTAATGACAGGTTCCACGATAAAGATACTGGAGGATTAATTTATAATCAATTCATTACAGTCAAAGATAAAACGTACTATATCGACGATGAGGGTAGGCCCGTTAAAGGGTTAGCCGTTATCAAAAATACCGAGTACTTCTTTGACAAACAAAAGGGAGCTCAGATAAAAGGTGACTTCGCTGTGAATGGCAAATACTATGATGGTATCACTGGAGCTCTTGTAACCAATAGCTATGTACGAGTCGGATCAGATTGGTACTATGTAAATAGTAAAGGTAAACGCCTCAAAGGAGCTCAAATCATTAATAATGTAGCCGTTTACTTCAACCCTCAAAATGGTAAACAACTTAAAGGTGGATTTGACGAAGACGGTTACTTCTACGACAAAGACTCCGGTGCCAAGACTGATTTAGGAAAGAATCACTATGTGCAAATCAACGATGCTTGGTATTATATTGGTTCTGAAGGTAAAATCCTAAAAGGAGAGCAAACTATTGATGGTGTACAAGTCCATTTCGACACTATTACTGGTGTTCAAGTTAAAGGTAATTTCATTACTAAAGATGGACGATTAATTACTGAAAAGGATCATGCTAGCTATACTCCGGCTGAAAAATTCTTCGATAAAGATTCTGGCGCCCTAGTCAAAGGTCGTTACTTTACCCATAAAGGCAAGTGGTATTATGCTAATGATCAGGGAATCTTACTAAAAGGGTCTCAGACCATCGATGGTGTAAATGTCTATTTCCACCCTTACTACTTCGGTGGTCAAGCTAAGGACCTTGTTTTGGACGGCTATTACTATGATAAAGACACTGGTGCTCGGCAAGAAATCCCTAAAAATACATTTTTCAAGGCCGGAAACAAATTATACTACTTTGATAGTAATGGGGATTTCGGTAGAATGACAATAGATGGAAAAGACTATTGTGTTTATTCTTGGGGTGAAGTTATTCGAGGTGGATTAGGACCCTACAACACTCTTCCATATTATGATGAAGAAACAGGTGCTGCTATCCACAAAACCGGTCTCATAAAATCAGGCAATAATTGGTTTTACCTTGATGAAAACGGTCGAAAAGTCAAAGGGCTACGAGAGATTAATGGTAAGATCTATTATTTCTCTGATGGACCAGAATCAAGATATGGGCATTATTATGATCAAGTCCGTGGCTTATTAGTTAACCCTTATAATGAAAATTACTATAATAGCACTTCAAAAGCTGAACCTACATACTTCTTTGATGCTGAGACAGGTGCTGCTTTAACTAACCAATTCTTTAACTGGGGGGGAGATTGGTACTACTTTGGTCCTGACGGAAAAGCGCTTATTTTCGATCAGGTTATAAACGGACAACATCTCTACTTCAGAAATAATGGTAAACAAGTCAAAGGACAATTTATCTCAGATTATAAAGGAACTCGCTATTATGATGAAAATTCTGGCGAGCTAGTTACTAATCAAACACGTACTATTAATGGTGCAACCTATCAGTTTGATGAAAACGGACGTCCTACTCAACTGTGAGATTTATCTTATTATAGTAAGTATGTTTGTCTAAATGTTCTTTAAAAAAACACAAAAGGAAGTCGACCAACTGTCAACTTCCTTTTTTATATCATCAATCACAATCATACAAATAGAACTCGAATATCAACAATTCTTAAACAATTACGATTATCTTGTAAAAAAACTTGTTTGTCATAAAAAAAGTATTATAATAAAGATAGGTGAATATGTAAGCGTTTTACTAAAAACGTTGAAAGTGTACTACAGGGGATTAGGATTAGGAACTTGGCTTTAGACTTCTAACGTCAAAATAATTTTTTATGCATGAAAACTGGTCCTTAGGCACTTTGGCATGATAATCTAAGGCTCTTTTCATACACACATCTGTCTATAATATAAAACTAGAGCTTTAGAGAGAATGCTTCAAACTAACAGCTCTAGTTTTTTGTATTTGAAGACATGTGCATAGGCTGGATTCAATAATAAAACGAAAGGAGAGAAATAAAAGTATTAGGATAAATAAGTAAGATCACCTGTTTCTAGATATAAATTATACAGCATAAGCATATTCTCCTTGCACACATTTGACGTGCTCGCCTATAAAATCGTCTTATGGCCATACCCTGAGAGATTTAGATATGGGGCTCAGTCGTTTTAACAGATCTTCTCACTTTTAACATTTTTCTGACGGCCTAGCTCCTTTATGTTACACACCTAAACATCGGTGTTCATTTTTGAAGGGAGTCTATTATGAATACTGAAATGAATTATCATTGGCAAATGTCCAAGAAACACGTCGTAGCACTTTCCTGCGCAACTGCTCTAGCTACTTTTACTTTAGTCGCACGCCCTACATTTGCGGATGAAGTAAAAATACCTGAAGCTACAGGTCAACCAACTGAGATTCTTGCACCTGCACAAGAAACTGTAGTAACTAATGTAGAGGTCAAAGCACCTACTACAAATCCTATCTCAACTAATACTGAGCTACCTACCAGTACAAGTACGGTTCTTAGTGAAGCTCCTAGCAGTGAAGTCGCATCATCTGAATTAGCAAGCGAATCACCAGTAGAAATCACTTCTGAGCAAGAAATTAGCAATCAAGATAATCAGGCAAATAAAGCTATACCTATTAAAACGGCAACTTCAGAAGCCTCTACTACAAAAACTTCGGTAGAAAAAGTCAATGAACCTGTTCCTGTCGAAGAAACAAAAACACCTACAAAAAACAGTGAACAACCTGCCCCAATCGATGAAAATGAAAAGCCAGTCACACCTTCTGTAACACTTGAAAATGCACCTCATATTTCTGGTGGACATTATTATAGTGATGATAATGGTAAATGGTATTACAAGGATGCAAATGGCAAAAATCTTGTCGGCCTAAACTATGTGGATAATGTTCCTGTTTACTTTAGCCAAGACGGTATTCAAATCAAAGGTGGTTTTGCAGAGGATGGCCGATACTATGACAAAGATTCTGGTGCTCTCGTAACCAAGGCCTTTAAAGAACTCCTAACTTATATTGGTCGTGATGATATCAACAATCAAAACATCTATACTACTGATTGGTACTACCTCGATGCCGATGGAAGACCTCTTAAAGGTCCTCAAAATCTTGATGGTACAAACATGTACTTCTTCCCTAATGGGGCACAAGTTAAGGGACGTTTTGCACCTGACGGACACTACTATGATAAGGACTCTGGTGCGCTCGTAACTAATAGCTTTGTTCATGTCTACAACTGGAATTTCCAAAATCAAGACGGAAATCGTGTGAATCACTTTGTCATCACCATTCCTAATAATTCAGTCGTTGGACCTAACGGTGAAAACCAATTTTTGGATATGAGTCATTACCCACTTTCTAGCAATGATTTGAATCGCGAAGATTTCTACTATTACGTAGATGACAAGGGGGATAAACTGACAGGACCTCAAACCCTAAACGGCATCCATGTCTATTTCGACCAAAATGGTAGACAACTTAGAGGTGAGTTTGAATTTGACGAAGATGGTACTGTTCATTACTACGATGCGAAAAACGGTGCACGCGCTGAAAATACCATTGTTAGAACAAATACTGGTGCCTTCAAATTCGATGCAAATGGTAATGGACATTTGATGAAACCTGGCGAAGAGACAGATACCCCCGTCACTCCTACACCTACTGTCTCCCTAGACAAGGCACCACGAGTTTTTGGTGGTCACTATTATAGTGATAACCAGGGCAACTGGTACTACAAGGATGCAAATGGTAAAAACCTCATCGGTCTCAACTTCGTTGACAACATTCCAGTCTACTTTGACAAGGATGGCAAACAAGTCAAAGGACGTTTTGCAGAGGATGATCGCTATTATGATAAAAACTCTGGTGCACTTGTAACAAAACGCTATCTTGAAACTGAAGATGGCAACTGGGTTTACGTCAATGATAAAGGTGATAAACTCAAGGGAGAACAAACTATCGATGGTGTTAAAGTCTACTTTGATGATTTCACTGGTATACAAGTCAAGGGACATTTTGCACCAAATGGTAAATACTATGACAAAGATTCTGGGGCTCTCGTAACCAATGCTTTTAAAGAAATCTTAACTTATATTGGTCGTGATGACATCAACAATCAAAATATCTATACTACTGCCTGGTATTATCTCGATGCTGATGGTAAGCCATTAACAGGACCTCAAACCTTTGGAAATAGTCACTTGTACTTCCTTCCTAATGGAGCACAAGTCAAGGGACGCTTCGCCCCAGATGGACACTATTATGATAAAGACTCTGGGGCTCTCGTCACTGATAGCTTTGTTCATGTCTACAACTGGAATTACCGAAATCTCGATGGTGATCGCATCTTCCACTTCACTATTACCATTCCTGGAAATGATCTCGTAGATCAGGATGGACAGTACCCAAGAGAAAGTAAAGATTTAGATCGTGAAGATTTCTACTACTATGTTGATGCTAAAGGGGATAAACTGACAGGACCTCAAACCTTAAACGGCATCCATGTTTACTTCGACCAAAACGGTAAACAACTTAGAGGTGAATTCAAATTTGACGATGACGGCACTGTCCACTATTACGATGCTAAGAATGGAGCACGCGCTGAAAATACCATTGTTAGAACAAACACTGGTGCCTTCAAATTCGATGCTGACGGTAATGGACATTTGATGGGGGCTGGTGAAGTATAGGAATATAATTCAAATAACAACTATTGATATCGCATTATTACTCTAATTTAGGAATCGCTAAAAAGGAAGTCGACCAACTGTCAACTTCCTTTTTCATACCACAAATAAAATTTCATCCGTTTTAAGAAAACTTTAGGCTTTGCTTTATATACTATAACCATCCTAAAACTTTTCTTTTTCATAATCTCCTAAATCCAGGGCATAAGTTCTGGATTTTTTTGTGCGGTCAAGAAATAAACGATGTCATAGGTTTTGAGCTATTTCTTATATTCTTTTGCCTGATGGATCATCTCTAGGAAATAAGCATGCACCCTTGTATCACCCGTTAATTCTGGATGAAAAGAGGTCACTATCATCTGCTTTTCTCTAGCTGCCACGATAGCCCCATTGACTTGTGCTAGAATACCCACTTCTGGTCCAACAGCTTCAATAATCGGCCCACGAATAAAGACCATTGGAATCTCGCCTATTCCTTTAAATTCAGCATCTGTGACAAAACTGCCCAATTGGCGACCATAGGCATTTCTGGCTACATTGATGTCCATACTTGCCAAATGTTTTGTTTGGTCTCCCACTATGGTTTTGGCCAACAAAATCAGACCCGCACAAGTTCCAAATACAGGTAGTCCTGCATCAATTTTCGCCTTTATCAAGTCAAACAAGTCTAAATCATGCAAGAGTTTCCCCATGACTGTCGACTCTCCCCCTGGTAGAATGAGCCCGTCCAAATCAGCGTGGGCTTCCCAATCTTGTCTATTTCTGATTTGAACCGTTTCAACCCCAAGTGCTTTCAAGACCTGCTCATGTTCTGCAAAAGCACCTTGCAAAGCCAGTATTCCGATTTTTGTCATTTATTTTCCTCGCTCTGCCATTAGGATGTCAATTTCATCCTTGTTGATACCAACCATGGCTTCACCCAAATCTTCTGACACTTGCGCCAAAATATCTGGACGATTATAGTTAGTCACTGCTTTGACGATGGCTTCCGCACGTTTTTTCGGATCTCCTGATTTGAAAATCCCTGAACCAACAAAGACACCTTCAGCACCCAACTGCATCATAAGCGCAGCATCCGCTGGCGTCGCTACACCACCTGCCGCAAAATTGACAACAGGCAACTTGCCATGTTCATGGACATAACGAACCAAATCAATTGGCACCTGCAAGTCTTTAGCGGTAATATAAAGCTCATCATCTCTAAGATTTTGAATGCGGCGAATTTCTTGATTCATGAGTCGCAAGTGGTGAACAGCCTGAACAATATCACCAGTACCAGGTTCACCCTTGGTACGAATCATAGATGCCCCTTCTGAAATACGGCGAAGAGCCTCACCAAGGTCCTTAGCTCCACAGACGAAAGGCACATCAAATTTGGTTTTGTCCACATGAATAAGGTCATCGGCCGGTGTCAAAACCTCACTCTCGTCGATATAATCAATCTCAATCGCCTGCAAAATCTGTGCTTCAACGAAATGACCAATACGCACCTTAGCCATCACTGGAATACTAACAGCGTCCTGAATTTCCTTAATCATCTTAGGATCACTCATACGTGATACCCCACCCACCGCACGAATATCGGCCGGAATGCGTTCCAAGGCCATGACTGCAGCCGCTCCTGCCGCCTCAGCGATACGTGCTTGCTCAGGATTTTGAACGTCCATGATGACGCCCCCCTTAAGCATCTGTGCCAAATTTTTATTTAAGTCGTAACGATTTGTCATTGCAATCACCTCTCATGTTTTTATGCCCTCTATTTTACACAGGATGATTTTTGAATAAAAGAGTCTTTTTCTCAAACTGTATGGGGACAATTACCCTTTCAATGATATCTATAGACGAAAAAATAAATAAATTAGGAAAACCCTTTTATAGGCTATAACTATCACAACTATAAGCATCTTTTTATAAGAGTATGGCATTTTTGTATCCGTTTTCTATTGAAGTTATTAGAAAATAAGATTAAAATATAATCGTAAATTAATTTTTGGTATTCCTGTTGTTTTAAATGTCACAGCATGAATTTACCAAGTCACCATATAAGGGGGAAAATTATGGAAAACAAAGTTCGTTTCAAACTTCATAAAGTTAAGAAACATTGGATCACAATCGCTGCCTCAAGTTTGGCTATCGGAGCTTCACTAATTGGACTAGGACAGGTCGGAGCTGATGAAGTCAAACCAGAAACGACTGCTGTTAACAGTCCTGAAAATGTCGTCTCTGACAGCAATCTTGAGACAAGTGCTAGCCTTATAACAAGAACCGAAGTAGCTCCAACGAGTACAGTTGTCGAGAATACTTCTAGTGCAGCAGTATCTACTGACACTACACCTACTAATGTCGCTACTCAGCCAACAGAAACAACTGCTACACAGCCTACTATCGAGACTGATAAAAAGGTTGAAACCGCTCAATCTAGTGAAACAACTATTGCTGATAGAAGTGCTGAAGTCTCATCTGAAACAAGCGACAACGCAGCTACTTCACAGGAAACACCCTCACAAGGTGGCAAGTTCACTTCTGATGAGCAAGGCAACTGGTATTACCTAGACAGTACCGGCCACAAACTAACGGGCCCACAAACCATCGATAGCTTTAACCTCTACTTCCATGACAATGGCATCCAAGCAAAAGGTGAAAAGGTGACCATTGATGGTAAGGATTACTACTACGATAAAGATAATGGTCGTAAGGTAACTGATACAAGTATTGAAGTAGATGGTAAAACCTATTTAGCAGATGCTGATGGCATCCTAACCGAAAAAACGCAACTACCTACCCAAGTCGTGACCGGTGGCCATTTCCAATCTGACAACCAAAAAGATTGGTATTACTACACTGCCAACGGTGAAAAATTAACTGGTTGGCAAAATGTTGATGGTGTCATCCTTTATTTTGATAAAGATGGCAAACAAGTCAAAGGACAAGAACGAGAGATTGGTGGAAAATACTATCGATTCGATGAGAATGATGGTTCTCTATTAACGAATCAGTGGCATCACACTTCAATTTTCAATGGCTATAGGACAGAACCTCAATATACAACTTATACTAATTACTTAGGCGAAGATGGTGCTGCATTTATTGGATGGCATACCATTGACAGTAAACGTTATTATTTCAAACCTGATGGACTTTTGGCTAAAAATGATACTGTCACAATTGATGGGAAGATTTATCTTTTTGATTACCAAGGACAATTGGTCAAGAACAAATATGGCATTGTTGAAACTCCTTCAATGTTCCATGCAAACACTTCTACCTACCGTACCAATGCTAACGGCGAAGTCTTAACTGGTAAACAAATTATCGATGGAAAAGAATATATCTTTGGTTCAACTGGTCAAGTCGTCGATGGTGTTGTACGTTATGATGGCAAACTTTATCTAGTCACAGATAGTAAAATAGAAAAAAACTATTTTGGAGCCCTTTTTTCAAAAAAAACATTTTGGGGCGGGCCTAGTTTCTCTGGAATCTATGGAACTGATAAAAACGGTGTCCTCCTCGAGGGCATCCAACGAGGCTCTGATGGTCACCTTCACTACTTCCAACCTGAGGTAAAAAGTGTTGATAAGCCTACATGGAAAGAAATCGATGGCAAGCGCTATCGTCTAACAAAATCATATCGAACAGAAAGATATGCTGGTATGTACACCACTATTATCCTTGCAGATACTACTTTGAAAGTCGATGATAAGACCTACACAATTGATAATGAGGGAGTTGCAACTGAGTTTACGGCCAAAAACCAATTTGTTCGTGATGACAATTGGAACTGGTACTATTACGATGCTGATGGCAAGTTCCTAACTGGTCGTCAAACTATTGATGGTGTTCAACTCTACTTTGATGCTAACGGTAAACAAGCTAAAGGTACTTTGGTTGACATTGATGGTGACACTTACTACTTTGACAAGGATAGTGGGGCTATGTGGACCAATCGTAGTCTAACTCTCAATGGAATGACCTACGAAATTGATGACCAAGGACGTGTGACATCGTCACTTCGAAATACCTTTGTTCAAGATAAAGATGGTGACTGGACCTATCTCAAAGATAAAGGGCAAGTAGCTACTGGATGGCAGACTATCGATGGTGTTCAACTCTACTTTGATGGTACGGGGAAACAAATCAAAGGTGAGCGTACACTTATAGATGGGAAGTACTACTATTTCGATAAGAACAGTGGCGAGCTCCTCCGTAATGCATTCCATTCCTTTAGTTCCTCATATAAGCTCTACTTTGGAAATGATGGTGCTCAAGTTTTCGGATGGTACACACTAGATGGTCATCGTGTTTACTTTAAAGAAGACGGTCTACAAGCTAAAGATAAGGTACTTTCAATTGATGGCAATTATTATTACTTCAATCAAGATGGCCAACTTCTTGTTAATGGTTCCGCTAAATCATATAATAGTTTATATCTTGCAGATTCAGAAGGAAAATTATTATCCGGATGGAGAGAAATTGACGGTAAGACCTATTACCTAGATCCAAGCAACCAATATCGCTATATCAATACAACAGAAACCATAAATGGCAAGACCTATCTTTTCGGTTCTTACGCAGAATTATTACGTAATGAAACTAATTCCGGTTACGTTTCAGACGAAAATGGAATCGTTCGAATAGGATTCTACCGTACTGATAAAGGATACCTATGCTATCTTGAGCCTAGGGTAATCGAGTTCTACCAACCAACTTGGAAGGAAATCGACGGTAAGCTCTATCACTTTGAAAAATCAACTTCATTAAGGAAATATCTTTACGGATCTCCAATCACAACCAATGCAACCCTTGAAAAAGATGGTAAAACTTATGTCATCGATGAAAATGGTGTGGCAACTGAGAAAGTGAATTAATGGGGAAAGAAAATCTTTCTTCTACTTTAAGAAAACTTTAGGCTTTGCTTTATATACTATAACCATCCTAAAACTTTTCTTTTTCATAATCTCCTAAATCCAGGGCGCAGGTCCTGGATTTTTTTGTGTTTTTAAACTCTTATGACTTCTAAAATTGCAACATTAACCTTGTTAGTCACTTTTGAATGTAATCGTTTTTTTATTTTTGTCTAAATTTCTTATATTTTCTTGAAAGTCTCTAAAATAGCGCTATAATAGGACTTAGGAAATGGAGGAAAAAGTATGAAAGTACATTCTAATTTTGACGGACAAAAGTCCAAAAAACGTCTGATTGCATTCTCATGTGCAACTGCTCTTGCTAGCTTTGCTTTTATCGCAAGGCCTGCATTTGCGGAGGAAGCTAAAGCTGACAACTCATCAAACCTTGATGTGACTGCTGCTACCACTGCCAATGTGGAAACTACCGCAGACCTCGTCGAAACTAAGGTTGTTGAAGCACCTGCTACTACTGAAAATGTTGCTAGCACAGAAAACACCACAAATGTCTCAGAACAAGCCACAACTTCTACAGCAAGTTCTGAAACTGCCAGTGAAACAGCTTCAACAACTGCAAGCGAAAGTCAAGCACCTGCGGAATCAGCCGCTGGCCAAACACGTGAGGCTGTAACTACAGACCGAGCTGCCAATGAGGCTGCATCAGCAACCGCAGATACCAATAGTGAAACCAATGTTACCGGTGGTCAATATTATAGTGATAGCCTTGGTAACTGGTATTATAAGGATGCTAGTGGTAAGAACCTAACTGGCGACCAAACTATTGATGGTGTACGTGTCTCTTTCCGCAAAGATGGTAAACAAATTAAAGGGCCAGATTTCGATTGGTCTGGTGATCTCCGTCGTTATTTCGATGATAATTCTGGTCAACTTCAAACCAATCGTTACTTAGAATACAAAGGTAATTGGTACTATTTAGGTGAAAATGGCTATCCACTCACTGGAGAACAAACTATCAACAGTCAAGAAGTCTATTTCAATTATAAAGGTGTTCAAATCAAAGGTGACTTTAGCGGAGAGTACTATAGCTATCCAGATCAAACCTTCTATTACGACCCTAACTCTGGTGCAAGGGTCCGAAAAGAAGGTCTAGTTCAGAATCAAAAAGGCCAAACCTTTTACATCAAGAACGATGGTTCTAAATTTACAGGAATACGTGAAATTGATGGTAACATCTACTATTTTAAAGCACGTGAGGCTGCCTCTCCTGTTGATACTGGTGTCCTACAAAAGGGAATCAGCATTTTACTAGAAGAAGGTCAAAATTCACCACGTACTTACGGTTTTGGTACCCCTAATAATATTACACGTCGCTATTATTTTGACTCAGTCACTGGTCAAGCCGTTAAAAATCGCTATGTCCAAGAAAATGATGGTTGGTACTACTATGGTGAAAATGGAAATGCTATTCGTCCTCAAGATGGTGAAGTCAATATAGACGGTCAAATCGTTTACCTCTATGCTAATGGTCGTCAAGCTAAAGGAGAGCTTGTTCTCGACAATGGTATTCTTCGCTACTATGACCCTAATTCTGGAGCACGCGTCTCTAACACCACTCTAACAATTAATGGTATGACCTATCGATTTGATGAAAATGGTGTCGGTACAGATGCTCCTAACCCAAATGGTTATTATAGCGATGATAACGGAAACTGGTATTATAAAAACGCAAATGGAGACAACCTTACTGGAGCTCAAATTATCGATGGACAAAAAGTATTCTTCCGCAACAATGGTCAACAGGTTAAAGGTGCTTATGGTGATTCCTACGGTGATTTATACGCATTCTACGATATTAATTCTGGAAATCTTGTAACCAATCGTTATGTTGAATACATGGGTAATTGGTTCTATGTAGGTAAAGATGGTAAGCCAGTCAAGGGGGCTCGAAATATCGATGGACAAGATGTCTTCTTCAACTATCGAGGAGTACAAGCTAAAGGAGGATTTGGTCAAGATGGCGTATATATGCCTGAGTACTATTACGATAAAGATAATGGTCGCAAAGTAACCAAAGCTGGGTTTGTTAAAGATAACAGAGGCTTAACTTACTATCTTGACGAGAAAGGTGAAAAAGTCCTTGGACTTCATGAAATCAATGGTGATTTATATTACTTCCGTCAAGGAGGTGCCTATAAATACACCCAACTAGGTGACATGTGGCAAGACAGTATTAATTACATCGATGGTAAAATCTACTACTTCGGTCAATTTGGTAAGGCTGCCAAAAATCGTTTTGTCTTTACGGAAGGAGCTTGGCACTATTTCTACGGCGATGGTACAGCAGCTACTGGTGCCGTTCAGATTAATGGACAGAAACTTTACTTCGATAAAAATCATGGTAGACAAGTTAAAGGCGCTTTTGCACCAGATGGTCACTACTACGATGAAAACTCTGGTGAACTCGTCACTAACCAAACACGTACTATCAAAGGTGTAACTTATCATTTTGATGAGAATGGTAATGCGACTAAAGTTTAAGATATCCCTTACTTTAAGAAAACTTTAGGCTTTGCTTTATATACTATAAACATCCTAAAACTTTTCTTTTTCATAATCTCCTAAATCCAGGGCTCAGGTCCTGGATTTTTTTGTGTTTTTAAACTCTTGTGACTGCTAAAATTGTGACATTTGCTTCCTACTCTCTTCATATGCAATCGTTTTCTTATTTTTGTCTAAATTTCTTATATTTCCTTGAAAGTCTCTAAAATAGCGCTATAATAGGACTTAGGAAATGGAGGAAAAAGTATGAAAGTACATTCTAATTTTACTGGACCTAAGTCCAAAAAACGTCTGATTGCATTCTCATGTGCAACTGCTCTTGCAAGTTTTACTTTAATCGCAAGACCTGCCTTCGCTGAGGAAGCTAAAGCTGATAACTCATCAAACCTTGATGTGACTGCTGCTACCACTGCGAATGTAGAAACTACAGCAGACCTCGTCGAAACAAAGGTTGTCGAAGCACCTGTTACTACTGAAAATGTGGCTAGCACAGAAAACACCACAAATGTCTCAGAACAAGCCTCAACTTCTACAGCAAGCTCTGAAACAACCAGTGAAACAGCTTCAACAACTGCAAGTGAAAGCCAAGCTCCTGCAGAATCAGCCTCTGGTCAAACACGTGAAGCTGTAACTACAGACCGAGCTGCCAGTGAGACTGCAACAGCTAACGAAACTTCAAACAGTGAAACAAATGTCACCGGTGGTCAATACTATAGAGACGAATATGGCTACTGGCATTACAAAGATGCAAGCGGTAAAGACCTGACTGGACCACAAACTATTGATGGCGTTAAGGTCTACTTCAATCCAGGCGGTGTTCAGGTTAAAGGGAACTTTGGCTGGGACGGTCACTATTATGACAAAGACTCTGGTGCTCTTGTTACTAATAAATTCGTTGAAGAATATGGTAGAACCTATTACGTTGATGAAAATGGTAACAAGGCAATTGGTTCCAAAGAAATTAATGGAGCATGGAATTATTTTGATAAACACGGGGAACTAATTACAAATAATTTTGCTCCTGATGGCCGTTATTATGACAAATATGGTAAGCAAGTGGATTTCGGAAGAAACCGCTATTTCGAATTAAACGGGGAATGGTACTATGCTGGAAATGATGGTGCTATTTTAAAGGGACCACAAACCATCGATGGCGTTAAGGTCTACTTCCATCAGAATGGTATTCAGGCTAAAGGGTATTTTGTTAAAGATGAGGAAGATAATAAATCTCGATACTACGATAAGGATACTGGTGCTCTTGCCACCAATCAATACGTTATCGCTTATAATCCTTACAAACATCGAAATGAACGTTATTATGTTAACGACCAAGGAATTCGGTTAACTGGGCCTCAAACAATTGACGGTAAACAAGTCTACTTCGATACCTACGAGGGAAGCCAGGTTTTCGACAATTTTGCTGACGATGGCTGCTTTTACGATCAAGACGGTAATCGTGTCAACCTTGGTATCAATCGTTATGTTCAGGTCAAAGGCAACTGGTACTATGTCGGTGAAGATGGAAAAATCTTGAGAGGTGAGCAAACTATTGACGGCGCTCACGTTTATTTTGAATATGGAGGTAAACAGGTTAAAGGAGATTTTGACTACAACAAACAATTTCACGATAAATACTCTGGAAATTTAGTTACTAATCGTTTCGTAACAGTTAAAGACAAAACCTACTTTATCGGAGGCGATAGCAAGGCCATCAAAGGAGCAACAGTCATTGACAACACTGAATACTTCTTTGACGAGAAAACTGGAGCCCAAGTTAAGGGAGATTTTGCTAGTAACGATAAATACTATGATGGAATCACTGGTGCTCTCGTAATCAATAGTTATGTCCAAGTCGACAAAGACTGGTATTATGTTGGAAATGACGGTAAACGGCTTAAAGGTTCTCAAACCATTAACAATGTTCCTGTATACTTTGACCCTTATGATGGTAAACAAGCCAAAGGTGTATTTGGCAATGATGGCTACTTCTACGACAAAGATTCTGGTGCTAAAATAGACCTTGGTACCAACCGCTACGTTTTCATCAACGAAAACTGGTACTACCTTAATGAAGAAGGAAAAATCCTTAAAGGCGATCAAACCATCGATGGGGTACAGGTTCACTTTGATCCATATTATGGCAATCAGATTAAAGGAGAATTTACCGATAGTAGTGGGTATGTGGTTAAAGCAAACTCCTACACTAGCCCAGTTAAATTCTACGATAAAGATTCCGGCGCTCTTGTAAAAAGTCAATACTTCAGCCATGATGGTAAATGGTACTATGCAGATGTGGAAGGAAATATCCTTAAAGGCTCACAAACCATTGATGGGGTACACGTTTATTTTGATGATTATGGAGTTCAAGCTAAAGGTATTATCGCTGATGGCTATTTCTATGATAAAGATTCTGGAGTCCGTCAAGATGTTCCTCGTGATCAATTTGTTAAGGTAGGAGATAAGTTGTACTACTTTGATAGCAAAGGTCAAAAAGGAAATAAAACCATTGATGGTAAGGATTATTACATACTAAATAATGGTGAAATTCTTCGAGATTCTTTCGAAATCTATGGGTCCCTTCCTTATCACGATAAAGAAACAGGTGCTGCTGTAAATAAAACTGGATTCCTTCAAGTTGGTAAGGACTGGTACTATATTGATGCTAATGGTACTAAGGCAAGGGGACTGAAAGAAATTGATGGTAAGCTTTATTTCTTCTCTAACAATCCAATGAACAAATACGAAACGCACGAACAAGTTCGTGGAAAATTAGCTAGACCCTACTTTTATATTTCATTCCCAGATACAGCAGAAGAAAACCCAACCTACTACTTCGACGCTGAAACTGGAGCTGCTGTAACCAACCAATTCGTCTATACAGACGGACACTGGTACTACTTTGGTAACGATGGTAAGGCCCTCCTCTTCGATCAAGTCATCAATGGTCAACACCTCTACTTTGATTATCAAGGTAAACAAGTTAAGGGCGATTTCGTTACAGACTACAAAGGAACTCGTTATTATGACGAAAACTCTGGTGAGCTCCTCACCAACCAAACCCGTACCATCAATGGTGTGACTTATCACTTTGATAAAAATGGACGTGCGAAGCAATTGTAAGATAAGTCAGGAAATCGACTAAAATTATTCTTACTAGGCATACAAACAAAAAGCCAAAATCAGCATGCTGATTTTGGCTTTTTGTTAGGTAAAGAATTTATTGCTCCTTTTTCAGTCTTTTTAGGTGTTTATAAAGACCGAAGGCACGATCCAGTTGCATAGATTCGATAGGACGTTTGCCCTTGATATAGAGATTTCCATTGGTCGCATTCATCAACCCTGTCTTAGCAATGGCATAACCAGTAATCATACCGCTATAAAGGAATCTTTCTAGTTCCTTGACATCTAAAACTCGACTTGAAGGTTCAAGGGGACCATATTCTGCTTCATAAATATCTACAAGTCTTTTAAACTTATAGGCCGTTTTTATGGGCATATCTCCGATAGTTCCTTTTGAATAATAATGATAAAGATTCTGTGGGCTTAAGTCTGCAGAGGCTACCTCTTGACCGTTGGGCGAGAAGGGTTGTAGCTTAATAAAAGTATTGAGCTTACCAATATCGATGTGGTAGTCGCTAACATTTTCCTTAGGAACAGGGAAATCATCCCTATCAATAATCTCCCTTCGTCTAATGGTAGCCAACAATTCATAAGGCTCAACTCTAAGTCTTTTTGAAAATTTTTCCAAAGTATCAAGCGAAACCGTTCCTCTTTGATTGATCAGGTTATAGTTGGTTTGAGCCATACCAGATGATACTACAAAGGCTGTCATGTGTTCTCTGACTTCCCCCTCATCCATATCTTCCGTGATTTCCAGCTTCTTGCGAATGTTGTGCCACAAGTTTTGGGTGACCTGATCGGGATCTCTTGGAAACTCAAAAACCTCATGCTGATTGTCTCGAGCTAAGAGCTTCCCAAGTGTAATGTTTTTCCCAGTCACCTTGGCCAGACCGTTAGTAATGGTCACAATCTTTGGGATATTTCCCTTAGGCTTGTTCATAAAGAGCATCCGAAGGCTTCCTGACGGAATCTCCGTGGCTTCTGAGAGCTCTCTGTAACTCTTTTTGTCTTTCCAAAATTCCCCCATTCGAGCTTTTTCTGCATTTTCCCAGAAAAGCTCCTTAAGAGGTTTGGGGGCATTCGGCTCATCCGAAAATAGTCGTTTTGACATCATTGTCTCCCTCTAAAATTGCTGTTTTAAAATTAGTCCAAATCTATTATCTCATATTTTTAATAAAAATCAAATCATTCCCTAATTAAATATATTTATAACTTTCTATTTGTGCTGATTTTTACAAGATAAAAAGGATTTAGCTCAGTTTTACACGGAACTAAATCCCTTATTTAGACAAACTATCGGAAGTCATAATAAAGCTCAAAAATCATCATATACTGTTTAATACTAAAAGTTATTATGATAATCTCTTTACTTTGCGATTATCAACTCTATAAATGGCTAACATATCTAGTATAAGCCATGTATCACGAGGATAAGCAACATATCGTGGTGACCAGATTGGATTAAACTTTTGTTTATATTGTCTAAGACCACTAAAAGAATAGAAGCGATTGGTAAAGGCATAGATGAGATAAGCCACTTTTTCCTGTAAGAAACTATGTTTCTCAGTTCCTACATTTGACAATGGCGCCATACCTAAATCAAAGAAGGTAACTCCTTCTTCTTTAAAATGAAGTAATAATTTTACAAAAAGATAATCCATGATACCATTGGGGGCTGTCTTTAAGTCGTAGCGCATCAGGTCAATGCTTGCTTCGTTAGGTCCATTGCTAGCTAAAAAGGTAACGAAAGCCTGAATGTTATCTTCCTCATCACTTACAAGAGCTATTGGAGTTAATTGAATGTACTTTTCATCAAAATAGCCAAGTGAAAAACCTTTTTCTTGGCGACCATCTAGCCAACTATCAGATATTTCTTTTAGGGTATTAAGCATCTTTTTATCAAAAGGCGGTTGTAATACTTGAAAGTGATATCCTTTATTTTCTAGCTTATTCACAACCGTTCTAAACTTCTTCCCGTGTTTTCCTTCAGTTGTAAATTCATCGAGTGATACCTGAGCAGTCTCACCAAACTTCATAAAGTCGTATCCATATTCATGAAGTAAAAGGGTTGTTTCTTGATTAACTTCATAGAAAATAACAGAGATATTTGCATCCTCCGCTTCTGCTAAAAACTGTGATAAGCCCTTTTCTAAGTAGCCTAAGTGTGCTAGTGGATCTGACATAACAACACACTTGTTATTTTCAATTGCAAACTGGAAAACAACTTTGTCTTGACCATCCTCCTGGTACCAATAAAGATATTTATCACCTAAAAAAGCTAAGGCAGCATCTAAATTTAAATTTGGGATTGTTGCGATAAAGTCTTGATATCGTTGTTTATCGAAAACTTCTCCGAAGTTCTCTTTAATTTTATTACTTTCACGAAGAACCAAAACATACAAAATAACCAATATCAGAGATAAACCAAGAAAATGAATCCAGTGTGTAACCAGATGAGAGAGATGTTTTAACTTAAACACATGATGTGGATTCAAATGTCCTAACAAAACAAGCGTCAAGAAGAAACTATCACCAATATACGATATATCTTTATAACAATCTTCCCAAGCATAAATATAATGTCTGCGAACAAATGTATCCTTATTCCACCATACGAGAAACAAGAGAACCATTAAGAAAAGACTACTTGGTAATGAAAAACTACCAATATTCAAATAAACAAGACTCACTAGCCCTAGGACAGTAGCCAGTGTTAACGTAAATTTTAAACGTCGTTTAACTAATCTTGCTAAAAGGAAGAACAGAACACCAAGAACAATACTAGGAAGTTGAAAAACAAACTGTCCAGTGCTAGGTGTAAGTTCTCTAAGCAAAGGAAGATGTCCTAATTCTTGAGGAACTATAGCTGAAACGATAAGAAAGAAACCAAAGAGTCGCAACCCCAAAACCAATACTATAGCGGATAAGGCTTCAATGACCTTTTGAGGAATTCCTAAATATTTCTCATTAAGTCGTCCACCCATATTCTTTAAGAATAAAACTACTCCTAAACAAAAAGGGAGAACATAATGGAATAACCGAAATACAAGTAACCAACTTAGTGCCTGAGCTTTATCAATCCCAAGACCAACTAAACCAGATACCATAATTAAATCAAAACTACCTAGACTACCTGGAATCATTGACATAATCCCAATTGTAATAGCAATCATAAAGAGGGGAATTACATCATAACTTGGTAAATTATAGCCCAAAATATACCCAACCAAAAGGAAAAAGCTTAGTACACAAGCCCAATCAAGGGCAGAAGCTAATACTAAAGATAAAATTGTCTTTCCACCCAGCTGGCCAAAATAGGCCCAATTTTTCCTATTTGAAACAAATAAAACAATTGGGAGATAGAGACTAGCTCCTAAAAGGACTGGCCAATACTGCTTAATACCAATTGATAAAGGGAATAAACCTGTCAAAACCAAGCTTATCAGGGCAAACAGTGAAAATCCACTCATGAAATAAGGAATGACACGAGAAATGCCCTGCATACTTTTTTCAGGTCGTTCTTCATCTCCATAGAAAGAATATCGTAAACCAATATCTACCAAGCCGGCAAAGCCAATCATATTATTCAAGCTATTAATGGTCCAGCTAGTTTCTAGTAAGTAAGATAATTTTTGTTTCTGATTTAGCTCTTTATTTAAGATACTATCATAGAAGATCATTGGCGCAACAGCCATAAAACCAAACAATGCTAAAAAGATGACATTTAGTGGAGACAGTTTCCCCAGTATTTCTACAATCTTATCAAACGAAATCGTCTTAAAAAGTCTAGTTATCTCTACAATAACTAGACTAGCAATAGATAGAAATAAAACGAGTTTGATAAGTGTTTGCCATTTTTTAACCCAATTTAAAAACATTTGCAAACTCTACTCCTTTTATCCTAATAATGTCTGTAAAATTGGAACCACAATCACAAATAAGACTGTGCTGAGAGTGACCACATTCGTTGAAAACTCAACATCGCCTTTACCTTGATTGGCAAGGATAGGAAGAACTGCCAAGGCTGGTGTTGCTGATTGAATCATAAAGGTTCTAAATTCTGGTGCCACCATATTTGGAGAGAAGAACTTCAGAACCAAGAGCATGATGACCGGTGCAAGAATAAAACGACCAACCAGTGTGATAATGGTATCTTTATCAAAGCGAATGGTGTTCAAACCTGCCTTAGCTAGGACGATACCGATATAGACAAGAGATAAGGGCGTTGTTAAACTACCAATATAAGTCAAGGTGCTTTCCGCAAAACTTGGAACAGGAAGACGGAGCACTAAAAAGGCGAGGGCTACGAGAAAACCTAATAAAGGAGCTGGGAAAAGCTTCTTCCAATTAAATTTTTGAGCCTGTTTTGAAGCCCCTTCTTTGCTATCAGACGTCATCAGATAGACACCTAATGTCCAAGTAGATACTGTATTTGTAATATAATACACTAAGAAATAAGGAAGGGCTTGATTTCCAAACAGAGCGATATTTAAAGGCAAACCAATAAATATGGTATTGGCATTGACAAAGGTATTAATCATGGTTCCTCGGCGTCCTGGGCGCACTCTAAAAACTTTCACCGCGATAAAGGCCGCTAGGTAACCAAGAATGAAGGCGATAAACGTATAGAGCAAACCGCCAGACAAGCTAATCAGCTTATCTAAAGTTAAATATTTAAGAACAGAGGTGAAAATTGCAACGGGCATGGCCACATTCATAATCAGTTTAGATAAGTCATTTCCGAAACTCTCTTGGAACCAACCGCGGACTTGCAAGAAATAACCAAGAATGATGATGACGATAATGGGTACAATACTCTGAATTGACGTTATAAAGATTTCCATAGTCTCCCTTTCTATATAATAAGACATACAGTAAAAGGCGTACGAGGCATCCAGTCGCACTCGTACACCTCCATTAAATCTACTTATTTATATTCTGGGTACCATTTCAAATCACGAACTGCTTTGGCCATATCTGTTTCCTTAGCACACGCAAGACCTTGCTCTTGTGCTTTTTTAGCGACTGCTTCTGCTACTTTAATAGAAACATCTGCTACATATTTGAATGGTGGCAAGACAGGAGCTCCTGGTTGGCCTGGATTGACAATACCACTCAATGAATGAGCCGCTGCTCCAATCATTTCATCAGTCAAAAGACTTGCTTCAGAAGCCAGCATACCTAGACCAAGACCTGGATAAATCAGTGCGTTATTCGCTTGACCAATCACGTAGTCCACACCTTTATAGGAAACTGTACCAGCTGGAATTCCTGTTGCAACAAATGCTTTTCCGTCTGACCATTCGATCAAATCTTTGGCACTTGCTTCAGCTAGTTTGGTTGGGTTTGACAATGGGAAAATGATAGGACGTTCAGTGTTTTCACACATAGCTTCTACAATTTCTTTTGTGAAAGTATTTGGCTGAGTTGAAGTTCCCACAAGAATGGTTGGTTTAACCGTCTTCACTACTTCAAGAAGGTCCGTCAACTGATCTGCATTGGCAAAATCAGAACGTTTCTTAGCAAATGGTTTTTGTTGCGGCGTTAAGTCATCCATATCATCAAAAAGGAGACCTTGTTTGTCGACCATAAAGAAGCGTTTATAAGCTTCTTCTTCAGGCAGACCTTCACTAACCATTTCACGAAGGACACGAGAAGCAATCCCTGCACCAGCAGTCCCACCACCATAGCAGAGATAAACTTGATCCGTTAATTTTTCACCTGTAATATCCAATGCCCCAAAGATCCCACCAAGGGTTACAATACCAGTTCCTTGGATATCATCGTTAAAGGTTGGGATTTGTTTTCGATATTTTTCAAGGATGTTAGCAGCATTTAAGCGACCGAAATCTTCCCAGTGCAGATAGAGTTTAGGGAAAAGACGTTCTGCAGTTTGAACAAATTGGTCAATGAAATCATAATAACGATCACCACGCACACGTTCGTGGCGATTTCCCAAGTAATTAGGGTTGTTACGCAATTCTTCACGGTTGGTACCTGCATCAATGACCAAAGGAAGCACCATTGAAGGATCGATTCCTGCAGCTCCAGTATAGACCATCAGTTTCCCAACAGAAATATCGACACCATTTGTTCCCCAGTCACCAATACCGAGAATACCTTCTGCATCTGTCACAACAATAAGACGAATTTCACGGTCCCCTGCTGCATTTTTCAAAGTTGCTTCGATATTTTCAGGATGATTGATATCAAGATATGCGGCATATTGTGGATCTACAAAGAGATCGCTATACCCTTCAATGGTATCAGCAATGGTTGGGTCATAGACAATGGGATTAAACTCTTCCAAATGTTGAGCAAATAGGTAGTAAAAAAGAGTACGATTTGTATTAAAAATTTCCATTAGGAACAAACGTTTTTCCAAATCGTTGACCTTCGTTTGCATTTGCGCATAAGTTTGCGCTGCTTGTTCTTCAATGGTTTGAACGTAAGGTGGCAAGAGTCCAACCAAACCTAACTCCTGACGTTCTTCCAAAGTAAAGGCAGTTCCTTTGTTAAGGAAAGGGTTGTTTAAAATATCATGTGCAGTCATAATGCGACCTCCTTTTTCTATATTATACTACCATTTATGTACGATTAAAAGAACAGTGTATCATTTAATGTCCATTAATTTCTTTTATGCTATAATGGACAATAATAATCTTATATCGTACTTCGTATTGTTTAAAAAGTTATTTTTGTCATTTAAAACTTGTATTCTGTTTATATGACGACTAAAAATTATTTACAAAAATATATTTCACAAAAGGTGAAATATTTTCGCACACAAAATAAAATGAGCCAAGAGGAACTTTCGGAACAGGCAGGACTCGGACTCAAGTATATCAATCAACTAGAAAACCAAAATGTGAATCTGACCATTCACAGTCTAGAAAAAGTGATTGTTGCCTTAAACTTGACGCCAGAGGAATTTTTCAATTTTAACAGCCTCGAGGCCACCACTGACAAAACCGATAACCTCTCACTGAAAAGAGTTAACATGAAGCTAAAACAACTTCCTGCTACAAAGAGGGAGAAACTCTTAGCCATCTTTGAAGATATTTTAGATAGCCTGTAGTTGCCTCCTGACTCATCATCGTATTTTAACTTATTAAAAAACTTATAGTCAAATACGTTACCACGGATAAAATTTACTTATCACTTCAGCTGACTTTGACTATATAAATCCTTTTAACATGCTTTTGAAAGTGAGATTTTATGAACCTTAAAGACTTATACTACTTTTATGACCTAAGTAACTTACAATCTTTCACTGATGTAGCTCGAAAACATGAGGTGAGTCAACCATCCATTTCTTATGCGATTAAACGATTAGAAAAAGAGTTTCATTGTCAACTAATTATGCATGACCCTTCTCACAGAACCTTTAAATTAACACCACAAGGTGATATTTTATTGCGACATATAAAAAAAGTGCTTCCAGAACTTCAAGGTGCCAAAAAGGAAATACTACGAAGCATTTCTTCCTATGATACAATCGGATTCCCACCTCTTATTATTGACTATATTGTTCGTAAAGAACCTGCTTTTATTGAAAATGTCTCAGCACTTCGAAATATTCATCCTATACAAGAGGGCTCTATTGAACTTTTAGATCTCTTATCTAGGGGAGAACTAGATGCCAGTTTTATTGGAAGCTTAGAACCTATTATTGATAAACGATTTTCAGTTAAAAACCTTATGACAAGTGATCTTTATTATATTCTGCCATCAGGATACCCATTAGCAGATAAAGAAGCTATCGCTTTTTCTGACGTTATAAATGAAGATTTTATTATTTTAGACGAACATTTTGTTCATCTAAAAGCATTTCAACATCTGAATGATCAGCATCATCATGCCGCAACACCATTCTTTCAAACTGATGATGTTAATTTGCTTAAACAACTCCTTCGTAAAAAAGTTGGTATCAGCCTTCTTTCTGAGATTGCTATAACAAAGGAAGACAAAGATTTAATTGCTATTCCAATGGTTAAGAATGAACGTTTGACCCTTTATGTTTCTCTTATCACCCTCAAGGAAAATAATCTTCATCCTAAAGTTCTCAACTTCTTAAAAGAACTATTTAGCTAAAAGAGATAGTATTATGTTAATTTAGATATTATCTAACCATAAAAAACAACTCCCCTCGTACTTTAACGAAGGGAGTTGTTTAACTAATAATTCCAGTTTACCAAGAGATAAATTAAGCTCGAGCCAAACATATCTGCCAAGGCATGAACGAGGAAAAATGGAAGCAAGTTTTTAACCTTGTACTTATAAAGGAAATAATAGAGGAGACCAAAGGCCACACCGATAACCAGAGCCCATAGAATGCCTTGATAGGTATGGAAGGACACACGAATAATGGTTGAAAAGAGCAAGACCAACCACTTATACTTGTCCTTAACCGAGGTCAAGAGTCCTAGGAAGAAAAATTCCTCGTAGAAACCGTTAAGCAATCCATAGGCAATTGCCATAGGCGATAGAGCTACAAACTTATCAATCACAGCCATAGGGCTAATAAAGGCTAGAACCTGAGGACTAAAATAATTATATTGTCCTGACAAAGTACTTACCATATCAGCAAATAAGCCCATGATAGCGAAAATAAAAGGTACCCAAAAGAGAACAGACCACTTTAGACGGATTGGCAGTTGTTTAAAGTCAAAATGGCGTATCCAGAGATAAATAATCGCTAAGGCTAGGAGGATAATCTGCAAGGTAAAATTGCTAGAGTAAGCTGCTCCTTCACTGGCTGTATTCGTTGATGTCTCACTGATTGCGGTAGAAAGGCTTGGAGACAAACTGGCCAAATACATCTGTGTCGAACGAACAATAAACTGACCAAACATAATCAGCGTAACAATAGCGATATCAAACCATCTCAGTTCCTTGAGCGGCTGCTCAGGATGAATTTTCTTAAGTAAAAACATGGTCCTTCCCTTCTTTCTAGTATCTTCATTGAAGACTGGTTAATTCTTTATGGTTATTATAAGTCATAAACCTTAAAGTAACACTAAAATTTGCAGTAAGATTAGTATTTCATTTAAGGAAAGAAAAAGCAAGGGAAAGCATGTTTCCTTTGCTTCAAACTTGTTATTAATCATTCTTTTTAACAACACTAAATAAGACAAGGAGTTGGAAAATAGCCAAAACAAATAGGACCACAAAGCCATTTCGACTACCTTGAGCCGTTGCTCGTGCAAAGTCAATCTTGTGGTTAGCTTGACTCATAGCAACAATTAGAGATGCTAGTGTTGTTCCCACTGCTCCTGCAAATTGTTGGAGCGTGTTAAAGATAGCATTAGCATCGGCTCGTTGATCAAGCGACAGTTGTTTCTGTCCATTAGTCATGACATTACCAAAGGCAACCCCAAGTCCCGTCATGAAAATCATGTAAAAGGCGAGAATCAAAGTATTTGAAAGGGAGAGACCAAACAAGCTAAATAGCAACTGAGCAAGAACAATAAGGCTTGCTCCAATCAGAATTGGTTTACGAGCTCCCATCTTATCTAAAATGATACCTGAAAACGGAGCAAATCCTGCACCAATGATAGCTCCTGGGAGGAGCATCAAGGCTGCAAGAGTGGTATTAGAGTGGTTAACCAACTGCACATAGTTTGGCAAGAGGAAACTCATCGCAAGGGAACCCAATTGGAAAGAAAAGAAAGCGATGATATGACCTGTCAATTTACGATTTTTCAAAATAGAGAGGTTGATGATGGGATTTTCTAATGTTGTAGAACGCCAAATCAAAATGACAAGACCTAAGATCCCAATCAAAAGCCAACCTAAGACTGAGAAGCTGAAGAAGGCATGTTCAGCAACCCCATGAAGACCTAAAATCAGGCCCAAGAAAAGAAAGATGATAGCCAGTAGACTGAGGATATCTAAAGATTCACGTTTAACCTCACTCTTTTGCTCAATCGAGCGAAGCCCTACAATCAGTGAAGCTAAGAGAATAGGAAACTGAATGAGGAAGATAGAACGCCAACCAAAATGCGCTGTCAAAAGTCCACCAACAGTTGGTCCAATCGCCGGTGCAACTGCTGTAATCAGTGTCCCAACTCCCATCATGAGACCAATCTTACGACTTGGCACCTGCTCCAAAATGATGTTAAACATGAGAGGTAGGGCAAAACCAACACCCATCCCTTGAACCAATCGTCCCAAAACAACAAAGCTAAAACTAGGAGCTATAAAGTCGATGAGAACACCTAAGATAGACAAAAGGTTTGCGGCAAGAAAGATAGTTTTCATCTTAAATGAACGCTTGAGATAGGCAGATAAGGGCACCACGCAAGCAACGACTAATAGGTAGATGGTTGTAACCCACTGTACCGTTGACGTATTGACCGAAAATGTCTTCATCAATACAGGAAAGGTGATGTTCATAGCTGTTTCACCAGCCACTCCACAAAAAGAAAGGATTCCTGTCGCAAAGATGGCACACAGGATCTTGGTGGAGATTTTTTCGTCTGACATGAGTATTTATTCCTCCTAGATAAACTTAAAGATTACGATAGTGTTGTAATATTTTGAGAAAGATTTCTCTCTCTTCAGCTGAAAATTGCTGGGCAAACTCTTCCTCTTCTTTACGAAGATAGGATTGACAGGCAGACGCGATTTTTACCGCGTTATCCGTTAAAACAACCGCTTTTTGCCTAGCGTCTTTCGATGAGGTATGTCGTTCGATAAGGCCTTTTTTCTCCATCCGCTGTAAGAGAACTGTCGTTGTCGAACGCTGAATCTCAAATTCGTGCTCAATGTCACGTTGAAATACCTCATGATTAGCATGATTGGTTATAAAATCGATAATGGCCATCTGATTTCCAGTCAAATCATACTGCCTAGCAAACTGATCAAAGTGGCGCATCATATTGTTATTGGCTTGCTTCAACAAGCGTCCAAAATGGTCCAAAACATGACTCCTTAACTACATTGTTAGCTAACTAGCAATTAACAGTATAGTAGAATTATTAACTCAAGTCAATAGATTCTTTCAAAAAATAGAAAAACTCAAGAACTTAAATCCTTGAGTTGCTTCATTTAGTCTTTCTTTACAGGAATTTCCTTAATAACACGCGCAGGGTTTCCACCTAGCACCACATTGTCACCGAAGGACTTAGTCACAACAGCGCCTGCCCCAGCTACTACATTATCCCCTAGGGTAACGCCAGGAAGGATGGTCACGCCTCCACCAGCCCAGAAATTATCACCAATCGTAATAGGTGCTCCGTACTCAAGGCCTGAATTACGCTCGGTTGGATCAAGCGGATGTAAGGGCGTCAAAAACTGACAATTAGGGCCAATCATGGCATTGTCACCAATCCTGATAGGACAGACGTCTAGCATAGTCAAGTTCCAGTTAGAATAAAAATTTTCACCGATATGAATATTAACACCGTAATCCGTAACGAACTGAGGATTCATGGCAAGATTTTCACCAGTCGAACCAAACCAAGATTTGACAATTTCAGCTCTCTTGAGACGGTCAGGTTCCCCATTAAAGGCCCATTGTTTTTCTCTCGATTTAGCTGCTAGGGCACGTAACTCAGGGTCGCTAGGTTTATAAAACTCACCCGAAATCATTTTTTCATATTCTGTCGGCATGGCATACTCCTTTTGTGGTTGTTTTCCTATATTGTAGTATAGAAGTGATGTTACCACAAGTGAACAGATATAAACTAGCTAAATATCTCAACTTAAAAAATATTACTAAATATAAATTGTAACCATAGCTCCATTATTTTCATTAGAAAGCTTCAGTTCCCAATCATGAAGTTCTACGACTCTTTTTACAAAAGATAACCCTATTCCAAAATGGTGATTTTGAGAGTCGTTTCCTGACTGATTATCTTGGTAAAAGAGCGATCCTACATTATCAATCATATTAGCTGAGAACCTTGAGCCATCATTCCAAACCGATAAAACAATCTTATTTTGCTCAGATGATAATTTTATAACTATCTTTGGCATCATTGATTGACTATAGGACATTGCATTATTCACTAGATTAGTAATTGCTCTTAAGAATAATACTAAGTCAATATGAATAGTAGTATCAGATGGGGTTTCATTCAATACATTTAAAACACAAGTCCCAGTTGTCAGAGGAGTTAATTCTCTAATCAAACATGACGCAAGCTGCTCCGAAGTAATATGCTCTTTATTGATATTATCTTTATAAAATGTTTTTGAATATTGAATAAATTGATTAAAATAATTATCTAGTTGTTGACTTGAAGATTCGATATCTAATAAGCATTGAGTTAACTCAGGAGACAAATCAAATGTTTGAAGATACTCAGCATTACCTGAAATTATTGTTAGAGGTGTCTTTAAATCATGTGCTGCGGAAGACACTCTGAACATTAGCTCTTGCTTTTGTTTTTTCTCTTTTTCAAGCATCTTTTGAATTTTATCCTGCATCTTCATAATATGTTCTTTTGTCTCAATAAATTCAAATAACCTTAGTGGCTTAGAGTATTTGTTATTGTCTGAATATAAGCTTTGTTCATATACTGTCTTCATCTCTCTCTGAATTTCATATAGAAGTTTTTGTACATTTCTTACAATTATAACAACTAAAATGACACAAAGATAAATCCACGAGCTAACACTAAAAAACATAGTAAAGCTATTCACATTGTTAGCATTAATTCCTTCAACCGCTGTAAATAAGGCAGGAATAATGTAAAAAAAACAAATGCATAACAAAAATTGAAAAATAATTTTCAAATAAGTTGCTCTTATCAACTGCTTTAATGTTATTGATTTTGCCATTTATATCCCCCACCCCAAAGAGTTTTAATTGGATCAATACCATAAGGTTTCAATTTTTGTCGAATCTGATAGATATACTCTGTAATACTTCGGTACTGAACTTCTGAACTTTGAGGGTACAAATATTCATAAAGTTCCTCTACACTAAAGATTTTAGTTTGATAGGTAAACAACAAATATAATAAATTAAATTCCCTTCTCGAAAGAGAAATACTATTACCGTCTACTATTAATTCCTTTCCTACCCTATCAAATTGAAGTAAACCACTAGTCTCAGTATCTCCGACAGAAAGTAGCCTTTTATCTCTTCTAATATGCATTTTGACTCTTGCAACCAACTCCTTCATACCGAATGGTTTGGTAATAAAATCATCTGCACCTATTCCAATAGCTTCAACAATATCTTCTTCAAGGTTTTTAGCAGTTATAAAAATTATGGGTGTTTGAATCTGACTTCTGATACTACTACAAATATCAATACCACTCACTGGCATCATTATATCCAGTAAAATCAAATCAAATCCTATGAAGTCACATAGGTTAATATCTTCAACAGAATTTCTAGTTTCAACTACATAGGAGTTTTTCTCCAGAATATTCTTAATCAATCTTAAAATTTTTAAATCATCGTCAATAACTAGAATTTTAGACTTTACCATTTTTTTCCTCGTACGTTTTGAATATATTGTAACATAATTAAAAATCGAAAATACATTTCAAAAATAGCATATAATTGATAATTCAATAAATTGAGTTTCTACCAAATCTCAATAATGCTCATTTTTAAGTAACAGAATATGTACTCCAAAGTCTTGTATCTATTTTTCAGTCAATCTATCTAAATTCGATGTTGTCTCATCTAAAAAAACAATCTTTATTTGACTTACTTTAAAAATTCCTTTCTAATAAGGCAATAACTCGTAAAGAATAATCCAAAAAGCCAAATTATAAATACAATAAAACGCATTATAGAATAGTTTGTATGTATTAGCTGAAAAACTAAATCATATATTATTACACTTGAAGCTATTGGTAAAACCCTATCTATAAAAGGCAACACGAGTATAGGAAATAATAGCAAAATTGCAAGTGCAATCATTGAATTACCGCATAAAAAGGAAAAAGAGTAACCCGCTAAAAAGTATACAACTGAACCAAACAAGTAATAATAAAAATTTACTTCACTATGAATACCCTGACTAAACATCATTACTATTAAACCTGCTAATACTGACTGTCTTAAACATTCTAGTAGATCTATTAATAATATGTATAATGCTGCCTTCACCCTACTTCCGTTGTTCAGGTAAACTTGCTTATAACTTTGTGTCCTCAATTCTACACTTGCATTTAAAACTCCATTCCCTAAAAAAGAGAACGATATTATAGTTAATAAAACAGAACTGTTAAAAGTGAGAGAATCTCCATTAACTTCGAATTTTAGATATCTTAATAAACTTATTATAATAACAAATACTAACTGAAATAATAAATAAACCTGTATAGGTAATAAACTATATTTTTTATAAAATAAGCTATGCAATTGGCTTTTCATTCTTCTTCCCCCATTTTATTTTTTCTAAATAAAATAAACAAATCATAGTAAGGAAAGTTTCAAATAATAGAAGAATCGCTCCATATAATTGAGTTGTCTGACCTGCTTCGATCCTACCAAAAGCAAAAGACTTAGCTCCAATTAAAGGTAATAAATTATCTAAAATAGGAGAAATTGCCTTAAGTATGCCTGATAAAGAAAAAACTAACAATAAAACTATCACAATCAAAGAAGGAATTGATCTTTTTGTTATTTTTACAAGTAATAGAGAGAGTAAATTAAGTGTAATTGTAAAACCTCCTATTCTAGTGAAAACATCAAGCATTAAGCCTATAGACAGAATACTTTGTAACTTACTAACTAACATGAATTTAAGAAGTAATGCATTTAATAAAAACAACGTAAAGGTCGTCATTATTGAAATAACAATTATACTAAATATCTGTGAAAACAACCTTATTTTCCAGTTAGCACAAATTAGTGATGAAAACTCATCCTCACCAAATTGATAATCAGTTGCTAGAATTAATGCTGACAATATAGGCAAAAATAACACGGTTGCTTGATAAGGAGATGATAAAATAGCATCTCTCACCGTTCTATAAGGAGTCACAATTACATTTTGATCAATATTTACTGAGTTGCCAGCACCAGTGTGTAGTGCATTAATGACTTGAATATTTTGATAGGTGAAAAACAAACTAACTACAACTAGGATAAAAAATCCCATTTTAAATAAAGTTAGATGGCTATATTTATATAAATACCCCTTAATAACTTGACTTAACATTTTATACTACTCCTTTCATGTACAGAGCTAAAATAGGCGTTTTCAAAACTATCATATTGCTTCAATACTTGCTCACGTTTGTCATTTAAAACAACATGACCATTTGAAATACCTACAACTCTATCTACGGTTAATTCAAGTTCGCTCATATAATGGCTAGTTAATAGTACTGTTTTTTCTTGTTTCACAAAGTCTTTGAGAAACTCTCTTAACCAACGGATTCCCTCTGGGTCCAACCCATTAATAGGTTCGTCTAAAATCAAAATATCTGGGTCTGCAAGTATTGCTGTTGCCAAGCCTAATCTTTGCTTCATTCCTAAAGAATAATCTTTGTTTTTCTTCTTACCAACATCTTTTAATCCAACAATTTCTAAACATTCAGTACAACGTTGCTTACTTAGTCCACAAGAAAGTGCAATCCATCTTAATTGCTCATAACCAGTTCTACTTGGATAAGGTTGATAACTATCTAAAAAAGTTCCTACTATTGAGATTGGCTCAGCTCCTAACTCACTATATGTTGTTCCTAAAATAGTTGCCTTTCCACTATCAGCTGACTCCAACCCTAATAGTATTTTTATTAGGGTTGATTTCCCAGAACCATTAGGTCCGATCAAACCAGTAATTTCACCTTTATTAGCTTGAAAAGTTATATTTGATAATACAACTTTGTCATCGTATGTTTTATTTAAATTAGTAATATTAATCATTTTGTTTTCCTTTGACGAATAGAACCTTTTGAAATTTCATAAATTAATGCTTTCACCAATAGGCTTATTATCAAACTCCACCCATGCATATGCATTATAAGGGAAAGTTTTAAAATCTGAAACCCAATCTGGAGAATATCTTGTTATAGTGAAGGTACCTTTCACTATAATTGTAGTTTATCAATATCTTTTCGGAAAAAAATCAGAGTTAATAGTTTTACATATTTTTAATAAAAAAATGTTCTGAGATAGTCTTTAAACATCTTATTTTAGATAAGAAACAATCCACAAAAAAATCCCAAGTGCCATAAGCAACTTGAGATTTTCTTTCTGTCTGGGCATGCCTGAGTCATTCAGGTCTTTTGATTATTTTTCTTTTTGATCTTTGTGATCTTTTTTATTTTTCTTTTTACGTCCGTTGCGGCCAAGTCCTAGACCTGTTACCGATACGGTGAAGCCAGCGATATTGATGGTTTCTTCAATCTTACCTTTACTTGCTTCTTCCTCATTTGAGAGATTAATTGGCATCTTGTGTTTAGAGCCTTTACCCTCAGCTTGACTTGAAACAGGTGCTTCAAAGTCATCGCCTGGTCCATAAGTAACTGGTCCATCATGAGATTCCACTTGCCCTTCGACTTGGTCGAGAACTTCTAGGTCTTCAATCTCTTCAACAACGATATCGTCTGCCTTGTCTTCCTTAGGTTTACCGTTGATATCACCTGTTAATGGGATATAAACAACGGTTTCTTCAAGGTTACGTTGACCTACTGTCTTACCTTCAACCTTGTCCTTATCAGCGCTGTAGCCTTCTACTTCCGGAGTGATGACTGTTTCAAACTGACCTTTATTTGAAGTCCAGTAGCTTGAACCAAGCTCTTCACCTGTAACTTTATCAATAGTCAAGCTACGTGTCCATTGAGCAGTTTGGATGTTATTGGCAGGAAGTTCTGCTTGTCCATCGCTAGATGTGTAGAGAACTGTGAAGGTTACGTCTTTGATGTAGCTTTCGCGTTCTGGCCATTTGGCACCATCTGGATTAGCTGGGTTGATTGGTGTACCAGCTTCTTGGATGTTATCTGGACCTACTTGAACGGTACCATGACGAAGGGTAACCATGAAGTTTTGGTCAACATGTGAATCGCCATCAAAGATCACACCGTTTGTGAAGCCATCAGCAAGAAGGGTATAACCACGGTCGCTATAGTACTTGATACGTTCGATTGTTGAGTATTCAATCACTTCACCTGATTTACCAAGCAAGTCGACCACTTCAAGTTTCTTACGAGTTGTACCGTCAACATAAGTGACTGTAGCTTTCTGAGCATCCTTGAGGTAAGTAACCACTTCCATGATTTCAGGAGTTTCCACAGAAACCTCTGTCATTTCAGCGACTTCCATACGGTCTGGTGTAAATCCGACAACCTCTGGTGAAGGAACCGCTGAGAAGCCAGCTTGAGTACTTGACCATGCTTCATAATTGATAGCACCTGTCACAAGGTTAACATTAGCCAAACGTTTGAAATCAAGAACTTCAACGTAGTCGTCGCTAGCCAAACCACCTTCTTCGAAGACATACTGGATGGTACGTGTCACATCGGCACGGTTTTCAAGCATCTCTACGCTATTTGGCCAAACTGGACTATTCACATCGTTTGGATCTACGACTTCACCTGCAACTGGTGCTGGCATATCTGGGTCGATAAGAACCAAACGTTCACGAAGAACCACTTCGAAGACTTGGTCAAAGTCAGAGTCACCATTGTAAGTGTGGTCAAAGGCTTCTGCATAACCATCGTTGACAAGTTCATAACCTTGTTTGAGCAAGTTTGCGATTTGTTCATCAGTAGAGTAGTCAATCTTCTCACCTGAGCTTCCGACAACAACATCACGAGTCAATTCTGACTTATCAAGCTCATTCATGTAAAGGATAATAGCTTTTTGCTCATCCTTAGCATAAACCACGTTGGTATCTTGACCTGGGTGTTCTGGAGTAATAAAGGCCTTTTCAGAAATGTAACCAAGAACATCTGGAACGACTGTTTCCATAGCCATGGTTGGATCTTCTGGATCATTGTTATAGCTTGGAGTAGGTGCATTTTCAATAGGTGTACCATACTCATCTACTGGAATAATCTTACCAAGTTCTGTGTAAGTAACTGTATCTTCCACTTCTAGAAGGTCTGGTCGAACTTCAAGTCCACCAGCTTGACGTTTATCTGCATAGAAGCCTTCAACTACAGGAACTTCTACAACATCATAAGTGAAGCTGTCTTGATCCCAAGTGCTTGTTTGTTCCACTTGGTTAAACTTACCGTGGAAGCTGAAGCTATCTTGAATGTTGATAACTGGATCTTTGTAGCCAGCACCTTGGAAGGTAACCGTTTGTTTCGTATCTTGTGTGATATCATCCAAGATTGGTTCGTAAACCAAGGTTTGGTCCAGGCTGAGGTCAATTGGCAATACCAATTCACTTTCAGCTTGGTAGCCAGCAACTTGTGGTGCTGGTGTTTCAATAACTTGCGTAGCATCTTGAGGATCATTAGCATAATGAACTGGTTCTGCATCCGCGATTGGATTACCAAAGGTATCAACAGGGATAATCTTACCAAGTTCTTTATAGACAACACTGTCTGTGGCTTCTGGTTTATCAGGTGTAACAACCTGCATACCAGCCACTGCCTTGTCCGCATAGTAACCTTCGATAACTGGGACATTAACCTTAGCAAAGGTATAGCTGTCTTGATCCCAAGTGTAAGTATCTTCTGCTTGGTTGTACTTACCAGTGAAGGTGAAGTCAGACTGAATATTAACAGACGGTGTTGCTTCGCCAGCACCTTTGAAGAAGACAGTTTGCAAGGTTGGTTGCGTTACATCTTCAAGGATTGGAGCGTACTCAACAAGAATATCGTCTGTTAAGCTCTCAGGCATGACACTCTGTTGCATTGGACGGTAACCCGGAATGTGTGGAACAAGTGTCTCACTAACCTTAGTTGGGTTATTGGCATCATTGTTAAAGGTTGGCGTTGGAACGTTTGGAATCAAGCGTCCATTCGCATCAATAGGGATAATCTTACCAAGTGGAACGTAGGTAACGGTTTCTTCTATATTATCCTCAGTAACATCTCTACCCTTAACTTCTACTCTATCCGCAAAATAGCCTAAAACAACTGGTGCATAGATATCATAATACTTGGTTTTGTTTGGAGACCACTCTGTCTCATCAACAAGCTCACCTGTAACCTTGTCGAAGGTAAGAGTACGCACCCAATAAGCCTTTTGCACATCAGCATCTGGCAAATCCGCATTGCCATCTGTACTTCTGTAAAAGACTGTGAAGCTTACTTCTTTTTCGTAAGCATACTTAGATGGCCATTTAGGTCCATCTGGATTATTAGAATTGATTGGAGTATCTGGGACTTGCTCATTTTCAGGTCCCACCTTGGCAACATCGTGTTGCAAGAGGACGAACCACTCTTGATCATCAATATCTTTATCATCAAAAATGGCATCTTTAGGGAATTCGTCCTGAATCAAGTCATATCCCATGTCCTTGAAAGTCTTGATACGTGTTGCTGTCCCGTATTCAATCGCTTCACCCAATTCACCGGTCAACTGGTCACTAACCAAGTAAGCACCGGTAGTTTCATCAATATAAGTGATGCTGGCTTTCTTGAAAATTTTACGATACACAACCGGAGTGTCCGCTCCTGGTTTGTTCGGTACTACACTTTTAATATCTGTCATATAATCTTGAACAGCTGGTGTTGCTGTCTCACCCGCCTTTCGTGGATCTTTTTTGTTATTGTTATACTGCTTAGTCAAAGCACCTGGAATATATTCCCCATCTTCTGTCACAGGGATAATGCGTCCCAATTTCCTATAGGTCACATGTTCCGTTACCGTTGGCACATAGGGCGTGACAACGTTAAAACCCGCTTCCTTTTGGTCAGCGAAATAGCCCTGGACAACTGGTACCGATATCTTAGGATAGGTATAACTGTCCTTGTCCCATTCGATTAAACCAGTCTTCCTATCCCTAGTCCCTGTAAAGACATGGTTTTCCATGATTTCAGGATCTGGAGTTTGCGAATCCGCTCCTTGAAAGATAATCTCCTGCTTGGATGGAATCCTCACGGTTTCCGATTGAGCATGATTATCAAAGAGAACTTCGTCAGCTCTGGCAAAATCTAATGGAGAGGGGGCACCGTGGTCAGAGCGACTTTTTGGGTTAGTCAATAATTTAGAAAGATCTATAGTATCAACTAAATCAGAGTCCACTGATTTATGTGCAATATGCTCTTCGGCAGTTCTTGCTGCTGCTTCAGTCGCATCTTCCCTATAGGCTCTCAAAAATACTCCCCCTTTCTTCTTTTTATGAGAAATAAAATCCTATACTTGCTAAGTTCTCATGGAAATCTTTTCTATTAAGATTTCATTTTCCCTCGGAGAAGCTAACAAGTTCTTATCAAAGATTAAAATTTTTGATATCTCTTATATATACTATAATACGAGAATCGAATTTTTACAAGTAAGGTGTAAGAACTTTAATCATTTTAACCCCTAAGTGAAAAAATAGTGCTTTAATGTGCAATATCTATCAAGTAGTTTACGAAAGTGACATCAAAATGAGATTACCCCGACAACTTAAATGATGAGTCTTTAATGGAGTTTTCTCTCCCTAAAGACACTCTCATAAGAAATACACTATAAACTATCACAACTACTTCTCATCTTTGAAAGGCTAGGGCCTTACTGTATTTGTTAAAGAAATGGCCTATTAGGAATGACACAGGCCAAGCCTGCGACTAGTCCTCGACTAGGAAATACCAATAAATAACTGGCATTACTCCTAGTATAGATTGACTTTGACGCTTCGTCAATAGATTGGAAGCATTTAATGAAAATCCCTAATTTTAAAGCATTCTCGTATTAAATTGTGCATTAATAATAGTCACTTGGATTAGGCTATTTTGCTGTCATTCTGGGCACCAAATAGTCATAGGTATTTCACAACTCACTCAAGAAAAGGGTTAAATGACTATTCACAGTCCACATCTAAGTCTTTACGGAGACCCAGTTACGCCATAAAAACCGAGACTGTTGTCTCGGTTCATACAGCTTGGAAACGATTAGATTTGTCCTCGGCCTTCACCGTCAAAGTAAACCCACCATCCTGGACTCACTTCAACCCAACGGTTGACAGCCATTTCACCTGAATTTGGATCAAAGTAACGAACAACACCGTTCACGCGAACCAAATGACCTTTGATTTGTTTACCATTGTTATCAAAGAGGAGGTTTTGACCATTGATATTAACCATGCCTTTGACAGCATTACCATTACCATCGAAGTAATACCAGCTACCATCAATTTCGTGGAATCGATTACGGTAAAGGTCACCTGAATTTACATCATAGTAACGAAGGTTGCCATCTACGTTTGCCAAAGCACCTTTGACCTGACGGCCATTTTGATCAAAGTAGAGGTCTTGACCATTGATGTTTTGTGAACCTTTTACGGCTGCTCCATCATTATTGAAGTAAGCCCAAACACCTGGTTCGATTTCTGCGAAACGGTTGCGAGCCAATTCACCTGAATTAGCATCATAGTAACGGATAGTACCATTCTCATTAACAGTACGTCCTTTAACTTGGACACCATTGTTATCGAAGAAGAGTTCTTGACCATTGATGTTTTGGTGACCTGTCACACGTTTACCATTACCATCGTAGTATGCCCAAACGTTATTACCAATTTGTACGAATTGGTTGCGGCCTGATATATTGTTATTGTTGTTATCTGGTTTTGGATCTTGTTTACCATTTGCATTCATGACACCGTTTTGGTCGTAGTAGAATACTTGACCTCTGCGGTTTTGACGATAACCATCACGCAATTGCACACCATTAGCGAGGAAGAAGTATTGTTTACCATCGATAGTCTTTTCACCGATTGCCATGCGGCCTGAGTTATCAAAGTAGTAAACATTTCCGTCATTATCTTTGATGAAGGCATTCTTAGCACGTTTGCCATCGTTATAACGATAGTAAACACTGCCCCAGCTCTTCTCAAACTTACCACTACCATCACCGTTTTGGTTGTCGTTGTTAGTAGATTGGTTGCTTCCGACTACTTTTGGAAGGCTAACTTTACCACCATTTGTACCGTAGTAACCACTTAGACCATTCTTAAGCACGTACTCTGAACCACGGTCAAGAATGTTAGTACCATTCATGTACTTCGCAGACCACTTCGTAATCTTCTCGTCAGTAGTCATGCGTTTACCGTTAGAGATTTGAACACGGTCAAAGATTTGTGGGTAGAGACGTTTCAATTCATCAAGGAAGGCACCACCATATTTACCTTGGTAGTCATTACCAAAGGTACGTGTTTTAGCGGCATAGAGGCTGTGGTTGATGATTGCGCCATCTTTAGTTTCACCGTAGTTATTAACACGAGTTGCAGTAACTACTTCGTCACCTGGAAGGTTGTAGATTTGGTCTGGAACCCAGTCAGCAATCGCTGAAATTCCCACTGCATGGAGGGCTTTAAGAGCTGCCTTCAAGTCAGCCAATGAACCATACTTGTTGTCCTTACTCATAGCAATGTCATAACGGTCTGTGAAGGCATAACCATTTTGGATGACTGAGTCAAGGAAAGTACCGTCATCACTTGAAACGTATTGTGGTGCAAGTTCGAATGATGTAATACCCCATGATTTGAAGAGACTAGCATTTTCAGCAATCTTCTTATTAGTGTATTGTGATGGATTTTGAACGAAGTCTTGGAAGTTAGAGAAACCTTCGTAGATAACTTGTGAATCAAGGGCAGCATTTGATTCGTAGACCAAACCACTGCTGTTCTTTTCTTTACTTGGTGCTACACGCACATCTTGAGTTTCAGAAGCTCCTACTGGCACCCAAACAGCAAGGTAACCATCAACTTGAGGGTTACGGATACCACGGATTTCGTTTGCATTAAATGTCAAATTACCGTTACCATCAGTGTATTTGACAATGCCGTTAGCATCGCTATCATTTAAGTAAGTAGCCACACCATCGTTTGTTGTCAAAAGCAATGGACGATAAGCTTGGTTACGGTGAGCCGCACCCATGTTAATTGTCAAGTTGCTTGTCAAACGAAGGGCAGGTTGGTTTGAAACGATAACTGCCATACCTTGGTTGCGTGTTTCTGCTGTACCAGCATCAGAAGCACTGTTAGCCCCTGTACCGTAACGTACAGAAGTCAAGACACCTGCAGCATCCCAACCATTAGTATTACCATAACCGATGTAGTTAACCTTCATATCTTGACCACCGGCTGCATAGCGGATACGACCTTTCAAGAGGGTTTCAATAGCATCATAATATGGTGATTTTTTGGCCATATATTGACCATCATCTGTGTACATGTCTCCATAGTAAACACGTGGCACAGTATCCTTATGTGTAAGCATCAAGGCATAGGCTGATGGGATGTTATATTGTGTGTATTGCTTGTTGGCACTACGCATGTCTCTGTTGTAGATTTCAAAGGCTTTCTTCATTTCATCAAGAGTGAAGGTATTCCCTGTTGATTGAGGGTTGATTTCATTTTTGATGATTTGACCAATGATTGATTGTACCTCTGAATCGTGGGCACGAACAAATGAGTAGTTAGCCATACGTTTAGAGTTTTTACCACTTTCAGAACGGTCATTTAAACTATTTGAAATGAGTGGTTCAACTCCTGAACGGTTACCAATTGGACGCAAGAGTGAATATACCAATGCCAAGTGCATAGGGTCATCCATTGGCAATTGAGCACCTTTGGTGTCTTCATTGTAGTAGGCATCATTGTGAGACCATGCTTCCAAGATAGACAAGTGCTTAATAGCTTGTTCTTGGCTTTGATCAGAACCATACTTAGCTTTGAAGTAATCTGAAGCAATTTGGAGAAGGTCAGCATTGACATTATCCACGGCATCGACACGAACACCATCAAAGTTTTCATCTTCAGAACCACCAGTAATAGTACCGATGTTCATGATGTAGTGGAGCCAGTTCAACTGCTCAGCTTGAACCGCTGGGTTTGAGTTGTCGATATCATTTGCCAACAAGAATTCGAAACCACCGTTACTTGTATCCTTAGTATACTTAGGATTGTGTTTACCTGTTTGGCTAGTTGGCGTGCGGTTCAAAAGACGATAATCAGAGTTAGCATGACTTGTACGACTATCGTTGTTATAGAGAAGGGCACCACCTTGCAAGTGGTCACTATTATCAAGATTTTCAGAAGTTGAATTCCAACCTGGTTGGGTCTTCACGAAATTTTTGATAGTTGTACGCAACCAGTCAGTGTTACCTTCACGCGCAATACGTTCTTCAATACGCTTTTGAACTTCAAGCGCTGCTTGGTCCATCTGAGTTTGTGAGCTGAATGACGTATAGGTCTGATTGGTACCGAGACCTTGCTCCTTCATGTAGTTGAGGTAGCTCGCTTGGATAGCCTTGCTTGGCCACCAAACTGTAAGCAATGGACGTTTGTCATTTTCAGTTGAAGCAGTCCACTCTTTACCATCTTTCAAGATTTCTTTTGGACGGTACCATGTGTTGGCAGTGAAGTAACCATCAACAAGTTCGATATCTTTATCAGTTGTACCATAAAAGGCATTCTTGTCACCATTTACAGTAACGTTTGTGTTTGTGCTATCAGCTGATGAACCTGTTCCACCGTTCTTGTCGAAACGGTATTCTTTTTGGTTAGATAATTCACCAGTTTCAGCGTTGAAGTATTGGCTGCCGCCGTTACGTTCAAGAACATAGTTCTTACGAATAGTGCCGTCATCTTCAACGTAGTATTGTTTTCCATCAATTGTTTTGATGTGGCTTGGACCATCAGTTACGACAGTGTTAGTTGCTGGAAGGTCGTTGTTTACTACTGTGACAGTATTATTAGCATTGTTTGTATTGCCGTTAACTGGAGTAGCACGACGGCCTCCTGTAGGACCACGTCGAGCACCAGTCGCACGACGTTCACGTGTCGCTGCGCGATCAGTAACTGTTGTTGTGTCAGTTGTAGTGTTGTTATTTGTCGTATCAACAGCTGTATCATTGGTTGCTGTTGTATCTGTTGTAGTTGCCGCACGATCAGTACCGACTGGCGCTGCCGTATCAACAGCATTCGCTGCAACTGTATTTGTTGTATCAGTTGTCAAATCGAAAGTTGCTGTTGGAGCTGCTTGGTCAGTTGTGACATCGTTTGTCGCTGCAACTGCTGTAGTTGGATCCTGAGCAGCCGTTGTATCGTTAGATACAGTACCCGTATCAACAGTAATATCGGGGATAGCTACAGTAGCATCCGTGTGTTCGTCGGCCTGAACGACACCGTCGTTAGTCCCTAAAGAAACCGCTGAGACTGCACCGAGCGACATCCCTGTAACTGCGATGGTTACCCATTGTTTCTTAACTTTGTGCATTTTATAATGTACTTTTTTGTCCATAATAAAAAGACTCCTTTTTCCCATTTATAGCTTCATTCTAAATCATTGAAAGCTTTTTTTCAATAAGATTCGATAAATTTTCATAATTTTTAGAAAAGTCGATCCAAATTTCTAAAACTATTAAATTTAGATAAGCGTTTTAAAATAAAAAATAGCTAATTTTGTTTTTATTTAGAGACAAAAATAGGATAATATTTCACTATTTAGAATGATTCTTGATAAGAGATTTACTTTTAATCATAAGCCAAAATAATCTAATGGAAAAAGATCAAATTCCTAAGACTGCTACTCTTAAATCACCTTAAAACATCAACTTAACCAATCCATTGAGCTGTAAAGATGGGGGCTTTTTTAGGAGACTTTCTCATACTGAAAATAAATTCTAACTATCTAAGCTATTCCCTTCTTACTGAGGTTTAAGAGTTTCAAGTTCGGTCACTATAGTGCCACAAAAACCAATCACAGAGCGATAAATCGTCTCAAAAAAATAGCTCAAAATCTTATCTATCCTGCTGAAACGAAGGAAAAAGGAGTATAATGAAGATGAAAAGAATTAATCTATTTAGACACAAATAGAGGGGAAGGTGAGAAAGATGTCAGAACAAAATACAAACTTCAACACGAAACAAGATAAGGTAACGACTGGTCAAGAGGTCACTAAGTCAGACCTCATTAAGAAGAATGCTCCTGACAACAGTCTTGCTTCTGTTCTCCTTGCAGCCGCATTTTATTCAGCTATTGTTTATCTTGCCATGTTTTGTTTAAATCCTTGGGGAATACTTTTGATGATTTTCCAAGCACCTAGCTTGATTTGTTACATAATAGCAACCATCTTAGTATGGAAAGGGCGTAAAAAAGGTAATAAAAACTTCTTAAGCACAAGTATTGGTTTTTATATTGTCTCAATCCTTTTGGCTAATGAGGCTTTTCGATATATACCAATTATGTTAACTATTCTCGTAATAGTGGGAACTGTGATGTATAAACAAGATAATGAGCAAGACAACAAATAAGAGACCATGTTCAAGTGGTCTCTTATTTTTATGTAGTCATTTGTATTTCAAAAGGTCAGTTCCATTTTGAAACTTTCACAACATCTCCAAATCAAAAAACACCTCTTAGCTAGAATGGTTATCTAACATGAAGGTGGTTTTTATTGTGCTTATCTGAGCATTGTAAAGACTTTTACAATCCTGAAATACGAATAGTCTTCGTCCTATTCTTCATTTTTCCTACGTTTGGCAAGAAATCCAAGACCAGTTGCAGTTGCCAAGGCACCCAAGGCCATACCTAATGATGAGTTTTCCTCACCAGTCTTCGGAAGTGCTTGGCTACCACGTTTGTGCTTAGGATCTCTCACTTCAGAAATTGATTCTGAAACACTTGTTGAAATACTTGTGCTTTCAGAAGCACTAGCTGATTCTGTCGAACTTACTGATTCTGAGGCAGACAATGATGCAGATGTACTTGCTGAGACTAACGCTGACTCTGAGGCTGACGCAGATGCACTTGAACTTTGCGATTCGCTCAACGATACAGACTCACTTGTAGAAATCGAAGCACTTACTGAGGATGAAACAGACTGTGATTCTGAGACTGACTCACTTACTGAAGTTGATTCTGAGTTTAAAACGGATTCTGATTCAGACACAGACGCACTCTCTGAAACGGACTCGGAGTTCGATACTGACTGCGACTCTGAAATTGAGACACTTACCGAAGTTGAAACTGAGGCAGATGTACTTGCTGACGCTGATGTAGACAATGACTCAGATACACTTGTTGAGGTTGAAAGACTTGCTAAGGTACTCAATGACGTTGAAATACTTGTTGAAGCACTTGTGCTTCCAGAGGCACTCAAGAATGCCGATGTAGAAGCGGACTCGGATACTGAAACGCTTGATGAAGCGGATTCTGAGGCAGATGCACTTGCACTCTGCGATTCGCTCAGCGATACAGACTCACTTGTAGAAATCGAAGCACTTACTGAGAGTGACTCACTCAGTGATACTGAATTTGAAACAGATTCTGATTCAGACACTGATGCACTCGCTGAAACTGATTCTGAGTTCGATACTGATTGCGACTCTGAAATTGAGACACTTACTGAAGTTGATACTGAGGCAGAGACTGATGCGGATGCACTCGCTGAGGCTGACGCAGACAATGACTCAGATACACTTGTTGAGGCTGAAAGACTTGCTGAGGTACTCAATGAAGTTGAGATACTTGTTGAAGCACTTGTGCTTTCAGAGGCACTCAAGGATGCTGATGTAGAAGCTGACTCGGATACTGAAGCGGAGGTGCTCGCTGAGGCTGACGCAGATGCACTTGCACTTTGCGACTCACTCAGTGATACTGAGTTTGAAACAGATTCTGATTCAGACACTGATGCACCCGCTGAAACTGATTCTGAGTTCGATACTGATTGCGACTCGGAAATTGAGACACTTACTGAAGTCGATACTGAGGCAGAGACTGATGCGGATGCACTCGCTGAGGCTGACGCAGACAATGACTCAGATACACTTGTTGAGGCTGAAAGACTTGCTGAGGTACTCAATGAAGTTGAGATACTTGTTGAAGTGCTTGTGCTTTCAGAGGCACTCAAGAATACTGATGTAGAAGCTGACTCTGAGACTGAAACGCTTGATGAAGCAGTTTCTGAGGCAGATGCACTTGCTGAGGCTGACGCAGAGACTGAGTTTGAGACAGACTGTAATTCTGAGACTGAGGCACTTGTTGCTGCAGACTCGGAATTAGAGACTAATTGTGATTCACTGATTGAAGCACTTACTGACGCTGACTCGGAGTTTGAGACAGACTGTGATTCAGACACCGATGCACTCTCTGAGGCTGACTCAGAATTAGAAACTGATTGTGAGCCTGAAACAGATGCACTCAATGACGCCGACTCACTCAATGATGCTGAGTTAGATGTTGAAATTGATTCACTAGCTGAAATGAAGCTTGAAGCCGAGTTCGAAATAGATTCTACAGTTGAAATGATTGCAGAAATTGAAGCACTGAAGGCTTGAGACTGGCTTTCAAATACAGAAGCACTCAATGAGCTTGATGTACTCAATGATACTGACTCTGAAGCAGACACTGATGTACTTGCACTTCGCGATTCACTCAACGATGCAGACTCACTAGCTGAAATTGACGCACTTACTGACGCTGATTCTGAGTTTGAAGCAGATTGTGATTCAGAGATTGACGCACTTTCTGAAGCTAATTCTGAGTTAGACACTGATTGTGATTCGCTTACTGATGCACTCTCTGAGGCTGATTCTGAGTTTGAAACAGACTGTGATTCAGAAACTGACGCACTTACTGATGCTGACTCTGACGTTGAAGCTGACTGTGATTCTGAGACAGACGCACTTGTTGATGCAGACTCTGAATTAGACACTGATTGTGATTCTGATACAGAAGCACTTTCTGACGCTGACTCTGAGTTAGACACGGATTGTGATTCTGAAATTGACGCACTTTCTGACGCTGACTCGGAATTAGACACGGATTGTGATTCTGAAACTGAGGCACTTTCTGACGCTGACTCGGAATTTGAAACTGATTGCGATTCGCTTACTGATGCACTTTCTGACGCTGACTCTGAGTTTGATGCAGACTGTGATTCAGAAATTGACGCACTGACAGATGCTGATTCTGAGTTAGACACTGACTGTGATTCGCTTACTGATGCACTTTCTGAAGATGATTCTGAGTTTGACACTGATTGTGATTCTGAAATTGATGCACTCTCTGAGGCTGATTCGGAATTTGAAACAGACTGTGATTCTGAAATGGATTCACTTACCGATGCTGACTCGGAGTTTGAAACAGACTGTGACTCAGACACTGATGCACTCTCTGAAGCTGATTCTGAGTTTGACACGGATTGTGATTCTGAAACTGATTCACTTGCTGACGCTGACTCTGAGTTAGACACTGATTGTGATTCTGAAACTGACGCACTCTCTGAAGCTGATTCTGAGTTTGAAACAGATTGTGATTCTGAAACTGACGCACTTTCTGAAGCTGACTCGGAATTAGACACTGATTGTGATTCGCTTACTGATGCACTCTCTGAAGCTGATTCGGAATTTGATACAGACTGTGATTCTGAAACTGACGCACTTTCTGACGCTGATTCGGAGTTTGAAACAGACTGTGATTCTGAAATTGACGCACTTACCGATGCTGACTCTGAGTTTGAAGCAGATTGTGATTCAGAAACTGACGCACTCTCTGAGGCTGATTCGGAATTTGATACAGACTGTGATTCTGAAATTGATTCACTTACTGATGCTGATTCTGAGTTAGACACTGATTGTGATTCTGAGACAGACGCACTTTCTGATGTTGACTCGGAATTTGATACTGATTGCGATACCGACGTTGACTCACTTACTGACGCTGATTCTGAATTAGACACTGATTGTGATTCTGAGACAGAAGCACTCTCTGACGCTGATTCGGAGTTTGAAGCAGACTGTGATTCTGAAACAGATTCACTTTCTGACACTGACTCGGAATTTGAAACTGATTGCGATTCTGAGACAGAGGCACTTGTTGATGCTGACTCGGAATTTGAGACTGATTGTGATTCTGAAATTGATTCACTTACTGACGCTGATTCTGAGTTTGCAACGGATTGTGAGGCTGAAACTGATGCACTTTCTGAGACTGATTCGGAGTTTGAGACTGACTGTGATTCAGAAACTGACGCACTTTCTGATGCTGATTCTGAGTTAGACACTGATTGCGATTCTGAGACAGAGGCACTTACTGACGCTGATTCGGAGTTTGAGACTGACTGTGATTCAGAAACTGACGCACTTTCTGACGCTGATTCGGAGTTTGAAACAGATTGTGATTCTGATACAGAAGCACTTTCTGACGCTGATTCTGAGTTAGAAACTGATTGTGATTCTGAAACTGATGCACTCTCTGAAGCTGACTCTGAGTTTGAAACTGATTGTGATTCTGAAATAGAAGCACTTTCTGACGCGGATTCTGAATTTGAAACAGACTGTGATTCTGATACTGACGCACTCTCTGAAGCTGATTCTGAGTTAGACACTGATTGTGATTCTGAAACTGAAGCACTTACTGAAGCAGAGACTGAATTTGACTCGGATTGTGACGCTGATGTCGACTCGCTCTCTGATGCTGACTCTGAGTTTGAGACTGATTGTGATTCAGAGATCGATGCGCTTTCTGAGGATGATTCTGAATGGGAAACTGATTGTGATTCTGAAATGGATTCACTTTGAGAGATGCTAGTCTTCAAGGACTCACTCAAGGAGCTTGAAACACTCTGTGACTTCACGGCGCTCAAAGACGCACTCGTTGAAGCGGATTGGCTTTGAGAGACACTTGTCTTCAAGGACTCGCTTAAGGAACTTGAAATGCTCTCCGATTTCAGAGTACTCAAAGATGCACTTGTTGAAGCGGATTCACTTTGCGAAGCGCTCGTCTTCAAAGACTCACTCAAAGAACTTGAAACACTCGCTGATTTCGCAGCACTCAAAGACGCACTTGTTGATGCTGATTGGCTTTGTGAGACGCTTGTCTTCAAGGACTCACTCAAAGAGCTTGAAACACTCGCTGATGTCACGGTACTCAAAGACGCACTCGTTGAAGCAGATTCACTTTGTGAGATGCTAATCTTCAAGGACTCACTCAAGGAACTTGAAACGCTCGCTGATTTCTCAGTACTCAAAGACGCACTTGTTGAGGTGGATTCACTTTGAGATTGGCTTGTCTTCAAGGACTCACTTAAGGAACTTGAAACGCTCGCCGATTTCTCAGCACTCAAAGACGCACTCGTTGATGCTGACTGACTTTGTGAAACACTGGTCTTCAAGGACTCACTCAAGGAACTTGAAACACTCGCTGATTTCTCAGTACTCAAAGACGCGCTTGTTGAAGCGGATTTACTTTGTGAAAGACTTGTCTTCAAAGACTCACTCAAGGAACTTGAAACGCTCGCCGATTTCTCAGCACTCAAAGACGCACTTGTTGAAGCAGATTGACTTTGTGAGACGCTGGTCTTCAAGGACTCACTTAATGAACTCGAAACACTCTCAGATTTCTCAGCACTCAATGACGCACTCGTTGAGGCTGACTGACTTTGTGAAACGCTGGTCTTCAAGGACTCACTCAAGGAACTTGAAACACTCGCTGATTTCTCAGCACTCAAAGACGCACTCGTTGAGACTGACTGACTTTGTGAAACGCTGGTCTTCAAGGACTCACTCAAAGAACTTGAAACACTCGCTGATTTCACGGCACTCAAAGATGTGCTTGTTGAAGCAGATTGACTTCGAGATTGGCTGGTCTTCAAGGACTCGCTTAATGAACTTGAAACGCTCGCTGATGTCACGGTACTCAAAGACGCACTTGTTGAAGCGGATTCACTTTGAGAGACGCTGGTCTTCAAGGATTCACTCAAAGAACTTGAGACACTCGCTGACTTCACAGTACTCAAAGACGCACTCGTTGAAGCGGATTGACTTCGAGATTGGCTTGTCTTCAACGATTCACTCAAAGAACTTGAGACACTTTTTGAGGCAACCGTGCTCAATGAAAGGCTGGTCGATGCAGACTGCTTAGCAGACTCACTTCTACTTTGAGAAATCGATTCCTGCTTAGACTGACTAACACTTTGCGACACTGACTGGCTGTAATCACTATCCGACAATTTCACCGTCACAACATTGGTCGTACTATCTTTATAAGTAATCGTTACCGTACCATCACTATTAACCGTATAAGACTTAATACGGTTTGCGACCTCTGGATTCAAGGCAGACACTGCCGCAATAATCTTACTCTTATCTGCGTCTGTTAGGACAGTCAGGCTGGTCACCTGAATAGTGCTTGTCGGCGCCACACCCGGTGTACGATCTGACAAGCGACCCTGAGTAATACGAATCTCACCCAAGCCATTTGGACGGTTCATATTTGATGCATTGTCAATAGCAGCAACATTACGTTGCCATGTGTTTCGGAAAGAATGATAAAGGTCATCCTTCAAATGAATGGTCGTTGTGATGGTTGCAGGATTGTCAGTCGTTGCTGTAATATCTCCCGTAATCGGTGCAATATTACCTGTTCCGTACTGGCTACTACCAAAGAAATTGCCATTCAAGGCATTATCATTCAAATCGGCTCTTGCAACGACTTTCATTTCTTTAAGCTTGCCACTGTCATCTGTTGCCGTGAAAGTCACAACAGCATCATCACCAGCATAGAGGGTATAGTTTTTCCCACCACCTTCGAGAGGCGTAGACTTAGGTTCCACACCATCGACAGTCAACTTGGCCGTCACTTCAGGACGCGTTCCGTCCGTTACAGCCACGGAATTGCTGGCATCTGAATACACCGCATAATCACCATACATGATACGAGCTTTGGCTGTTACACCACCTGTTTGTAACTTAACAGTCGGCGTCACAATCGCTTGACCTGAAGCATCTGCCAATGCTGTTCCCACTTCGTCGTCATTATTGTATAGAACAACTGTAGAACCTGGCTCAGCTCCCGTCACCGTTACAGGCGTCTGTGTGTAAGCCTTGTCCAATAATCTCGTTTCAACAGTTGGTGCTGCTAGTCGCTTCACTGGAGCCGTCACATCATTAGTGGTGTTATCTTTATAAGTAATGGTTACCACACCAGATGATGAAACCGAATAAGATTTAAAGTCCTTTGAAGTAGCAATATTTGGGTTAGCAGTCTTAAACGCTTCCCAAACCTTATCTTTTTCAGCCTGAGCGAGACTTCTTGTGTCATTGACAAAAGTACTCGTTGTCACCGCCGTAATCGGATTACGAATACCATCATTTTGCGGCAAAACCTGAATACGAAGCGTGCGTGTCACTGACTGCTTAGCCGTATTAGTCACTACAAAAGAAACATTATAAATTTTCCCAGGTGTTACGACCTCTGTCTGCCCAACAGTCCCCACAATATTAAAGGCGACTGCACTATTTTTCAATGCAGTGGTCTGAGGCACGTTGATACCATTCACACGATCACTACCAGAAGCGTAGCCAATGCTTTTAATACTATTTCGTGTAGGATTAGTTTCAACAACATTATAAGCCTGATTGATGTAATCAGAGTTATAAACAGAAATCAAGGCATTGTTAGCCAGACCTAAATTATACTGGGGTGCACGGAGGTTACTATTAGCATCAATACGAGAACCATTACGAGGATCACGCTGACCAGATGTCGCACGGAGCACCGCATTGGCAAGACTATTTCTAGCCTGACGAGCCTGAGCAATCGTAGGTGCCACATCACTGTCATGATCAGCCAGGCTGACACGAATGGCATCCAGGGCTTTATCTCCCTTGAGAATAGCAGCATCCGTATTTGGCAAATCGACAGCTTGAGCTTTATAGGTATAAATATCTAAGGCAAGATCTTTGAGACGCTTTTCTTGCTCTAAACGCTCAGCATCTGCCACAACTGAGGCAGCTAGCAGACCAGTCGCCGTTTCTGACAATTGGCGATTCGTTTGAACTTCGGATGTCAAGGAAGCGTTTAATAAGGTTGACTCCGAGCTGACAAGAGTCATCCCCACTTTAGAGTCGCTACTGCTATCACTCTTGCTAACTGACTGAACAGAGGCACTTGCGCTTTGCTCTGAAGTTTTTCCAAGCGTACTCTCAGACTGACTGTGAGCAGAAGAATCCGTCTGACTTACTGATTCCGATTTAGAAGCTAATGAAGCTGACAATGAAACTGAAAGCGAGGTACTCAATGACAAGGATGTCGATTTTGAAGCTAATTCAGAAGCAGACACCGATTGGCTGCGTGATAAAGACTCACTCAAAGAAGCCTCCGAAGTCTGACTTGACGCAGTTTCAGATGACACTTGACTATTTACTTGACTCTCTTGAACACTGGACACAGACTCCATATTTCCAAGAACAACGGAATCAGATGCAGCCAAGAGATCAATCTTAGCTCCTGCTTCACTTTCCAAAATCGACTGATCAGTCATTTCATCCGCATGAGCTACTTGAGTCACAACAGAACCACCTAACAAGGCCCCCGTTGCAAGCACTCCCTTAAGCACTGTCTGACCTGAAAAAGCAGGTGCATCCACCTCTACCTGATGGGCAGCAACAGACGGTGTATCCACACCCCCTCTAAGCACCTTGAAAAGACCAAAATTCGACGTCGCCGCACGAAGCCAGTGCTTCCCTGACTTAACCAATTTAAAGCGTGTCACACGATCGGTTTCACGATATTGACCTTCATTCCTTCTAAAAAACATATATACTCCATTTATATTTTGATTAAAACACTCCTTTCAATTTTATCATAAAATTAAGCAAAAAATCTCATTTCAAGATTGCTTTCTAGCGATTAATCCTTTCTTTCATCTCCCCCAAAATACGATAATAATGCTAACCCTAAGACTTATTAAAACTATTTGTATTTTTAGAATATCAGACTAAAAAAATCCCCTACCAATTAGGAAATCACTCTAATCGATAGGGGATATTTGATTATCTCGCTAGAAGATAATGATTAAACTTACTAAGACTTAGAAGTCTTCACTTTCTTCTTCATCTTTCTTACGTTTAGCAAGATAGGCGAGACCTGTTGCAGTTGCCAAAGCACCAAATGCCATTGACAATGATGAGTTTTCCTCACCAGTCTTAGGAAGCGCTTGGCTACCACGTTTATGCTTAGGATCTTTCACTTCAGAAGTTGATTCTGAGGCACTCAATGAGGCAGACACTGAAGCGCTTGTTGAGGCAGAGGTTGAAATACTTGCTGAAGTACTCAATGATGTTGAAATACTTGTTGAAGTACTTGTGCTTTCAGAGGCACTCAAGAATGCTGACGCTGACTCTGATACAGAAACTGATGTGCTAGCTGATTCTGATGCAGATGCTGAAGCAGATACGCTTGATGATTCTGACGCTGATACAGAAACTGATGCGCTCGCTGACGCTGACTCAGATGCAGAAACTGATGCGCTTGCTGATTCTGATGCAGAGACTGAAGCGGATGCGCTCGCTGACGCTGACACTGAAGCAGATTCAGATGCGCTTACTGATTCTGACGCTGAGATTGAAGCGGATGCGCTTACTGAGACTGACGCAGAGACAGAAACTGATGTGCTTGCTGACGCCGACTCTGAGACAGAAACTGATGTGCTCGCTGATTCTGAGGCAGAGACTGAAGCGGATGTGCTTGCTGATTCTGATGCAGATACAGAAACTGATGTGCTTGTTGATTCTGATGCAGAGACTGAGGCAGATTCAGAGGCGCTTACTGATTCTGAGACTGAGACTGATTCAGATGCACTTGTTGATTCTGAGACAGAGACTGAAGCGGATGCAGATTCAGATGTGCTTACTGAGACTGACGCAGATGCTAAAGCAGATTCAGAGGCGCTTACTGATTCTGAGGCAGAGACTGATGTGCTCGCTGACGCTGACTCTGATACAGAAACTGATGTGCTTGCTGACGCTGACTCAGATGCTGATGTGCTTGCTAACGCTGACTCTGATACAGAAACTGATGTGCTGACTGACGCTGACTCAGATGCTGATGTGCTTACTGAGACTGACGCAGATGCTGATGTGCTTACTGAGACTGACGCAGATGCTGATGCAGATTCTGAGGCACTTGCTGATTCTGAGGCAGAGACTGAAGCGGATGTGCTTGCTGAAGCTGACTCAGATGCAGATGTGCTTACTGAGACTGACACAGATGCTGATGCAGATTCAGATGTGCTTGTTGATTCTGACGCAGAGGCTGAAGCAGATTCAGAGGCGCTTACTGATTCTGATGCAGAGACTGAAGCGGATACGCTCGCTGAGGCTGAAGCAGAGACTGATGCAGATACGCTTGCTGATTCTGACTCTGATACAGAAACTGATGTGCTTGCTGACGCTGATGCTGATGCAGATTCAGATGCACTTGTTGATTCTGAGACAGAGACTGAAGCGGATGTACTTGCTGACGCTGACGCAGATGCTGACTCAGAGGCACTTGCTGATTCTGACGCTGATGCTGAAGCGGATGCACTTGCTGATTCTAACGCAGAGACTGAAGCGGATGTGCTTGCTGATTCTGACGCAGACGCTGACTCTGATGCGCTTACTGATGCAGATGCTGACTCTGATGCGCTTGCTGATTCTGAGGCACTTGCTGACTCTGAGGCACTTGCTGATTCTGATGCAGATACTGAAGCTGATGCGCTTGCTGATTCTGATGCACTTGCTGACTCTGAGGCAGAGACTGAAGCTGATGTACTTGCTGACGCTGACTCAGAGGCACTTGCTGACTCAGATGCGCTTGCTGATTCTGATGCAGAGACTGAAGATGATGTGCTTGCTGATTCTGACGCAGATGCTGACTCAGATTCTGATGCACTTGCTGACTCAGATGCGCTTGCTGATTCTGATGCAGATGCTGATGCTGACTCAGATTCTGATGCTGAGGCACTTGCTGAGGCTGACGCTGATACTGAAGATGATGTGCTTGCTGATTCTGACGCAGAGACTGATGCAGATGTGCTTGCTGATTCTGACGCAGAGACTGACGCAGATGCTGAAGCGGATGCGCTTGCTGACTCAGATGCAGAGACTGATGCAGATGTGCTTGCTGAGACTGACGCAGAAACTGAGTTTGAAACAGACTGTGATTCTGAGACAGAGGCACTTGTTGATGCAGACTCGGAATTTGAAACTGATTGTGATTCACTGATTGAAGCACTTACAGATGTACTTTCAGAATTAGATACTGATTGTGAGCCTGAAACAGAGGCACTCAATGACGCCGACTCACTCAATGATGCTGAGTTAGATGTTGAAATTGATTCACTAGCTGAAATAAAGCTTGAAGCCGAGTTCGAAATAGACTCAACAGTTGAAATGATTGCAGAAATTGAAGCACTGAAGGCTTGAGACTGGCTTTCAAATACAGAAGCACTCAATGAGCTTGATGTACTCAATGATTCTGATTCAGAAGCTGAAACTGACGCACTTGTACTTCGAGATTCACTCAATGATGCAGACTCACTAGCTGAAATTGACGCACTTACTGACGCTGACTCTGAGTTTGAAGCAGACTGTGATTCGCTTATTGATGCACTCTCTGACGCTGACTCGGAATTAGACACTGATTGTGATTCGCTTACTGATGCACTTTCTGAAGCTGATTCTGAGTTAGACACTGATTGTGATTCTGAGATTGACTCACTTACTGACGCTGACTCTGAGTTAGATACTGATTGTGATTCGCTTACTGATGCACTCTCTGAAGCGGATTCAGAATTAGACACTGATTGTGATTCGCTTACTGATGCACTTTCTGAAGCGGATTCTGAGTTTGAAGCAGATTGTGATTCAGAGATTGACGCACTCTCTGACGCTGATTCTGAGTTTGAAACAGACTGTGATTCTGAAACTGACGCACTCTCTGACGCTGACTCTGAGTTTGAAACAGATTGTGATTCTGAAATTGATTCACTTACTGACGCTGATTCTGAGTTTGAAACAGACTGTGATTCTGAAACTGACGTACTTACTGACGCTGATTCTGAGTTTGAAACAGACTGTGATTCTGAAACTGATGCACTCTCTGACGCTGATTCTGAAGTTGAAGCGGATTGTGATTCTGAGACAGACGCACTTGTTGATGCTGACTCTGAGTTAGACACTGATTGTGATTCACTTACTGACGCACTTTCTGATGCTGACTCTGAGTTTGATACAGACTGTGATTCTGAGACAGACGCACTTGTTGATGCTGACTCTGAGTTAGATACTGATTGTGATTCAGAAATTGATTCACTTACTGACGCTGACTCTGAGTTTGAAGCAGACTGTGATTCAGAAACTGATGCACTTTCTGAGGCTGATTCTGAGTTTGAAACAGACTGTGATTCTGAAACTGACGCACTCTCTGATGCTGATTCTGAGTTAGACACTGATTGTGATTCACTTACTGACGCACTTTCTGAGGCTGACTCTGAGTTTGAAACAGACTGTGATTCTGAAACTGATGCACTTTCTGAGGCTGATTCTGAGTTTGAAGCAGACTGTGATTCTGAAACTGATGCACTTTCTGACGCTGATTCTGAGTTTGATACAGACTGTGATTCGCTTACTGATGCACTCTCTGACGCTGACTCTGAATTAGAAACAGACTGTGATTCTGAAATTGATTCACTTTCTGAAGTTGAAACTGAGTTTGAAGCAGATTGTGATGTCGATGTTGATTCACTTTCTGAGGTAGAAACTGAATTTGACTCGGATTGTGATGTTGATGTTGACGCACTTTCTGAAGTCGAAACTGAGTTTGACTCGGATTGCGATGTTGACGTTGACTCACTCTCTGAAGTTGAAACTGAGTTTGACTCAGATTGTGACGCTGATGTTGATTCACTTTCTGAAGCTGAAACTGAATTCGATTCGGATTGTGACGCTGACGTTGATTCACTTTCTGAAGTAGAAACTGAGTTTGATTCGGATTGTGATGTTGACGTTGACTCACTCTCTGAAGTCGAAACTGAGTTTGACTCGGATTGTGATGTCGATGTCGATTCACTCTCTGAGGCTGACTCGTAATTTGAGATTGTTTGAGAGATCGATGTTGACACACTTACTGAGGCTGAAGTTGAGTTCGACTCAGACTGAGATGTTGACGTTGATGCACTTTCTGAAGCTGAGACTGAATTTGACTCCAACTGTGATGTTGATGTTGACGCACTTTCTGAGGCTGAAGTTGAGTTCGATTCAGACTGTGATGTTGATGTTGACGCACTTTCTGAAGCTGAGACTGAATTTGACTCCAACTGTGATGTTGATGTTGACGCACTTACTGAGGCTGAAGTTGAGTTCGACTCAGACTGAGATGTTGACGTTGATGCACTTTCTGAAGCTGAGACTGAATTTGACTCTAACTGTGATGCGCTCACTGATGCACTTGTTGAGGCACTTTCAAAAAGACTTTCTGAAACACTCTCTGAAAGGGATGCTGATGCTTTCTCTGATTGAGAAAGAGAAGATGAGACAACCTCTGACTCAGATGCTGAAACTGATGCAGATTCTATCTTACTTGTTGATACTAATTGAGACTCTACTGTTGAAGTACTTTCTACGATGCTTTGAGAAGCACTTAGAGATGCACTCGTTGTATCAGCTTCAGATTCAGACTCGATAACCTGACTACCATTAAAGAAGTTAACGGCAATCGTATCAGTCTTACCTGCATAAGGTGAGAATGTGAAGGAAGTATCGTCACCAGTGATTTTAGCAGTCCAAGTTGTTGTCAGACCATAGCTTTGCTTAGCCTGGTAACCATTCATTTGGAAACCTTGGCCCCAACTGTAGCCACTACTATCAGATGTTACTGGTGTTGTATTAGCCTTAGGATTTGCAATTTGGTTACCATTTTTATCTGTAATATAAGACGTTACGCTTGTTGGAGCACTAAGTCCTTTACCAAGGGTAAACATCGTTTGTGTTGATGTCCCTGTATTATAGATAGAATATCCAGGACCCATCTTCGAAATGTTTCCAAGGGTTGATGTTGCAGGATTAACATAGGAAACAGTGTAGACAAAATTCAGATTTGTTCCGTCATTTGTCACTTTCAATGTATAGTAAATTGGAACATTATAGTTTGAGTCTGTTCCAGTTCCTGTATACACCTTAGTTTCACCAGTCGCTAGGTTAAGGTTTGAAGTGATAGCTGGAGTGCCATTCACTGTAGAGTTACCATTGAAACCAGCATTTGTCAGCTTGGTCATCATGTTATCGACGGCATTACCAAGACGCTCACGCTGTTCTGCGTAAGCTGCGTTTGTTGCTGATGCCGCGATCAATGTCGTTGACTTAGTGACTTCTTCTTGAACGGTTGTAATAGCTGTTTGAATTTCAGCCTTAGCAGCTGTGTCTGTCAATTTTGCTTGGTAGTTTTTAGCAATATTAACAAGCAATTCTGCTTCTGAAACGTTTTGGTCCAAAACAGATTTTTCATCATCATGGCTTGCAGTTTCTGAAGCAACTGAGCTTGTTGAAGTTGCTGAATCAGAAGCTGATTCTGAGTTTGAACCACTTGTACTTTCAGTTTGTGATTGGCTATTAGAAGTTGAATTCTCTTTGCTGAGTGATGCAGATTCAGAGATAGCTTGTGACAATTCAGCAGAAATTGATTGAGACACAGATTCTGATACTGAAACTGATGCTTCTGTGCTTGCTTGAGCATCAACTGAAGAGCTTGTAGACTCTTGGCTTGTTGATGCTACTTCTGAAGTTTCAGAAGCTGGTGCTGCACTCAATACCACTGACTCAGAGTTGGCTGCCACATCTTGATTAGCAGTTACTTGGCTTTCCAAAGCCGGAGTTGTCGTCTCTTCCGCTTGAGCAGTGTAAGTCGCTACTGCTCCTCCAGCTACTGCACCTGCTGCTGCAATTCCTTTAAGGAGAGCTTGCCCTGAGAGAAGCGGTGTTTTTTCTTCAACACTTTGCGCTGAAACTGATGGTGCGTCTGTCCCACCTTTAACAACCTTGAAAAGTCCAAAGTTAGATGTCGCAGCACGAAGCCATTGCTTACCTGATTTAATCAACTTAAAACGAGTCACGCGATCAGTTTCGCGGTATTCCCCTTCATTTCTTCTAAAAAACATATCTACTCCATTCTGTTTTTATGAATTAAAACTCACTGACAAATTTTATCATAAAATTCTTGTAAGTTCTAATATAAACTATTATTTCCCTCAAAAATGATTGCAAACGCTTTATGCTGTATAAATACTGAAAATGCTTATTTTATAGTATTTTCATCCACCTTACATTTTGTAAAACAAAACTTAAAGTTGTCTTAAAATTCAAAGTCTACTTCTTCCACATCTAAGATTTTAGCTTACTAAACTAAGCCTTTACTCTCTAATACTAAGCCTAAATGAGACTTAGACTAACGTTTAAGACACCCTCTCTCATTTTCAAACACGACAAAAAGACACATCCCATATCGGAATGTGTCTTTTTAGAACGAAGCTAATCGGCTTATTCTTACTTAAGAGTAGTTAGTTTTTATTAGGACTAGTCACTCATAAGTTTTAGGGGTAAGTCGAAGGAATATTATTCCTCAGTTTTTTTGCGTTTTGCCGCAAGAGCCAATCCAGATGCAGTTGCAAGCAATCCAAGAGCTGCTGTAGCTGCTACGTTAGACTCTTCACCAGTGTTTGGCAATTGTGCCATTTCTTGTGCAGGTTTAACTGGAGTAGCTTTAGCTGGAGCTTTAGGAGCTGGATCAACTGGTTTACCTGGAGTTGGTTGTTCAGGTTTACCTGGAGTTGGTGTTACTGGTTTTTCTGGAGTTGTATCGACAAGTTTGTAAACGTAAGTTACGTTCTTATCACCTTCGATAACTTTACCAGTTACTGGGTCAGTTGTTGTCAAGTGACCATCTCCATCTACAGAACCTACTGGGTAGTTACCTTGTGGTACCAATTCGTAAACCTTACCATCAGCAGTAACAATTGTCTTAGGACGGTTATCAATTACTGTATCGTAATCTTTACCTACTGGTTGACCAAATTCATCTGTTACAGATTGTTTAATAGTGTTACCATTTTCATCTACATAGTGAACGTAAACATTACCCTTAGGTTGTGCTGGTTGTTCTTTGAGTTTGTAGATGTAAGTTACGTCTTTACGTCCTTCGATAACTTTACCTGTTGTAGCGTCAGATGACTCAAGGTGACCTTGTCCATCAACTTTACCTACAGTGTAGTTACCTGCTGGTACCAATTCGTAAACTTTACCATCAGTTGTTGTGATAGTCTTAGGACGATTGTCTACTACTGTATCGTAGTCTTTATCGACTGGTTGATCTTTTTCATCAACAACTGAAGTCTTGATTGTGTTACCTTCAGTATCTTTATAGTGAACGTAAACGTCACCTTTCACTTCTTTGTAGACGTAAGTGATGATTGAACGTGGTTTATCAACTTTACCTTTAATTGGGTCAGATGATTCAAGGTGTCCATCGCCATCAACTTTACCTACTGGGTAGTCACCTTTCGGTACGATCTTGTATGTCTTACCGTCTGGAGTCTTGATTGTATTAGGTTTTTCACCTTCCTCAGTTGTGTTATATGGAGTATCATATGGTGAGTTTGGTGTGTCTTGACGAGGTTTCTTGATTTCTTTACCTTTTTCGTCTACGTAAGTGATGATTACGTCACCTTCTTTAGGTTTCGTTGGATCTTCTTTAAGTTTGTAGACGTAAGTTACGTTCTTGTCGCCTTCGATAACTTTACCTGTTGTAGTGTCATCACCTGTCCAGTGACCTTGTTCGTCGACTTGACCTACTTTGTAGTTACCTGCTGGTACCAATTCGTATGTCTTACCTTGGAATTCGATTTCTTTTGGACGGTTATCTACAACTGTATCGTAGTCTTTACCTACTGGTTGATCTTTTTCATCTGTTACAGATGCTTTGATTGTATTACCATCAGTATCTACATAGTGAACGTAAACATTACCCTTAGGTTGTGCTGGTTGTTCTTTAAGTTTGTAGATGTAAGTAACATCTTTACGTCCTTCGATAACTTTACCTGTTGTAGCATCTGATGACTCAAGGTGACCTTGTTCGTCAACTTTACCTACATTGTAGTTACCTGCTGGTACCAATTCATATGTCTTACCATTGTATTGGATTTCTTTTGGACGGTTGTCAATTACTGTATCGTAATCTTTATCAACTGGTTGATCTTTTTCGTCAGTGACATCATCTTTAATTGTGTTACCGTCAGTGTCTTTATAGTGAACGTAAACGTCACCCTTCACTTCTTTATAAACGTAAGTGATTGTTGATTTAGGTTTATCAACTTTACCTTTAATTGGATCAGATGATTCAAGGTGTCCGTCACCGTCAACTTTACCTACTGGGTAGTCACCTTTTGGTACGATCTTGTATGTCTTACCGTCTGGAGTCTTGATTGTGTTAGGTTTTTCACCTTCCTCAGTTGTGTTATATGGAGTGTCATATGGTGAGTTTGGTGTATCTTGACGTGGTTTTTGGATTTCTTTACCATCATTCTCACGGATGTAAGTGATGATTACTTCACCAACTTTAGGAGTTTCACTTTCAGACATTGATTCAGAAATTGAAGCTGAAGTTGATTCTGAGCTTGAAAGTGATTCTGAAACTGAAGTTGAAGTTGATGTAGATTCTGAAAGGCTAGCAGATGCTGAGTATGATTCAGAAGCTGATACTGATTCAGATACAGAAGTTGATTCTGAAGAGCTTGCTGATTCTGATGCAGATACTGAAGCTGATGCGCTTGCTGATTCTGATGCAGATAATGAAGCTGATGTGCTTGCTGACTCAGATGTGCTTGCTGATTCTGATGCAGATGCTGAAGCTGATGCACTTGCTGATTCTGATGCAGATACTGAAGCTGATGTGCTTGCTGATTCTGATGCAGATGCTGATTCTGATGCAGATGCTGACTCAGATGCGCTTGCTGATTCTGATGCAGATGCTGACTCAGATGCACTTGCTGATTCTGACGCAGATGCTGAAGCTGACTCAGATGCACTTGCTGATTCTGAATCACTCAATGAAGCTGATTCTGACGCTGATGCTGACTCAGAAGAAGATGTTGATTCAGATTCTGAGTTATTTGTAACAATTGAAGTTGACTCAGAGAGTGAAAGTGAAACTGAGATAGATTCTGAAGTTGAAACTGACTCAGATGTGCTTGCTGATTCTGACGCAGACGCTGACTCAGATGCGCTTGCTGATTCTGATGCAGATACTGAAGCTGATGTGCTTGCTGATTCTGATGCAGATGCTGAAGCTGATGCACTTGCTGATTCTGACGCTGATGCTGACTCAGATGCGCTTGCTGATTCTGATGCAGATACTGAAGCTGATGTGCTTGCTGATTCTGATGCAGATGTTGATGCTGACACAGATGCACTTGCTGATTCTGATGCAGATACTGAAGCTGATGCGCTTGCTGATTCTGATGCAGATGCTGAAGCTGACTCAGATGCACTTGCTGATTCTGATGCAGATGTTGATGCTGACTCAGATGCAGATTCAGACGCACTTGCTGATTCTGATGCAGATGTTGATGCTGATTCAGATGCTGACGCTGAAGCTGATTCTTGTGCAGATGTTGATGATGACTCAGATGCAGATGCTGAAGCTGATTCCTGAGCTGATGTAGAAGCTGATTCTGATTGTGATTCAGATACACTTGCTGATGCAACTTCTGATTGGCTCAATGATGCAGATGCAGATTCAGAACGAGATTGCGATTCTGATGTAGTATCAGATGCTGATTGTGAAAGACTTGCAGAAGTCGATTGTGATACAGACTGTGATTTAGACACTACTTCTGATTCTGATTGTGACACTGATTGTGATTTAGAAACCACTTCTGATTCTGATACAGATTGTGACTTAGACGCTACTTCTGATTCTGATGAAGATTGTGATTTAGACACTACTTCTGACTCGGATTGCGAGTTTGATACAGAGTTTGAGAATGATTGTGATTGAGAAGCTGATTCTGAATCACCCAATTTCTCGAAGTAATAGTTCACATCAGTTGATGGTTTAACTGCTGACGGAATTGAGTAGTTGTTTGAGAATGAAGTATAACCTTTTAGATTAGTGTAAGTAATGCTACCGTCTGGTTGCGTTACTTTAGAATCGGCAACGATATCAGCATTACGTCCGGCAATCAAGTTCCATTTATTATTTCCTTGACCAGCTGGTGTCAATGATGCGTCTGGTGCACCAGTAAACGGTTTATCAAAAGCTTCAGTCAGTTTTGTTTCATCGTGCGTAAGGTTAACTTTTTCTGTATTAGAAAACCAACCAGTAATAACGAGCGATTTGCTTCCAGCAGTTTCAGTGACATCAATATGGTAGTCACCGTTTTTACTGTTTACTCTTGTAACTTTAGACTCATCAGCCTTCCACTCTTCACCAGCTTTATTTACTTTACTTGTGTAAATAAGTGTGTATTTCGATACATCTTCTGTACCAACATCACTTGAAGTGAAGTTGCTTACTTGTGATGGGTCAAGAGCATAGAATTTTGTAACAGTTGAACCTTCCGTATCAACGATTTCAGAGATACGTTTTACATAGTAGTGGTTTGCTCCACCTTGTAGTTCGACCAATTTTTGACCAACAACACCCTTACCAAGGATACCAGATGTTTTTTGAGTTGAGTCAGTTGTTGCTGCTACATGTTTGTAACCAAGGATGTCACGGTTGCCAGAAGCTGTAAATTGTTGACCTGCAAGACCGGTTTGTGTATAGCTTGCTAAATCTGTTTCATTTCCAGTAGGTTTGTATAATTGACCTGGAGTAGAACTTCCTTGGATAAGCTTATAGTGAGTTGTTTGCTCAACTGTTGCATAAGGAACAGAAGTTTGAACGTTTGGCTTGTCTTCACCTACGTTACCTGGGTAGTTGGTATCACGGATTTGAAGCGTTTCATACTCAAGGTTAGCATTTACCAATGAGAAGGTAACGTTACCTGGATCAGTTCCGTTAGCACCTTTGTAAGTCAAAGTGTTAGTTACATCAGAGTTGTTGTTAGTGATGTAACTTGGAAGTGAGATGTTGCTTTCTCCAGCTTTGATGGTACGAGTGTAAACCTCTGATCCATCAGATTTCTTCACAATACGCAAGTAAACATCTGGATTAGCTGAAAGGCTACCAGTGATGGCTGAACGATCTACTGAAAGAGTAGCATAATAATCAAAGTTTGTTTTAGCTCCAGTAGCGTGGTTAGTTTTAAGGAATTGCCATACACCGAAAGTGAAGCGATCAGCGTTTGGATCCAAAGCATAACCTGCTTCGTTAAAGGCAGCATCTTCAATCGTTGCACCGTTTGGATTTGAGATAACTGGGATAGTATCTACACTACCAGTAGTGCTGGTTGAGATTGGTGCCAACTGTGCAGTAACTGCTGCAACACCGTTAACTACTGAGTTACCTGTGAAGCCGTTGTCAGTGATCTTAGTCATCATGTTGTCAACAGCGTTACCAAGGCGCTCACGTTGTTCTGCGTAAGCAGCGTTTGTTGCTGATGCAGCAAGCAATGTTGTTGATTTAGCAACTTCTTCTTGAACTGTTGCGATAGCAGTTTGGATTTCAGCTTTAGCAGCTGTATCAGTCAACTTAGCTTGGTAGTCTTTAGCGATATTTACAAGCAATTCTGCTTCTGAAACGTTTTGATCCAAGATAGTTTTTTCATCTTCTTGAGTAGCTGTTTCTGATGCAGTTGCAGCTGTTGAAGTTGCTGATTCTGAAGCTGAAGATGATTCTGAGTTTGAACCACTGTTGCTTTCAGTGTGTGATTGGCTTTCAGAAGTTGAGTTCACTTTGCTAAGTGATACAGATTCTGAGATAGCTTGTGACAATTCTGCTGATACAGATTGTGATACTGAAACTGAAGCATCTGTGCTTGCTTGAGCGTCAACTGAAGAGCTTGTAGACTCTTGGCTTGTTGATGCTACTGCTGGAGCTTCTGAAGCTACTGTTTCAGATACTGGAGCAGCGCTCAATACAGCCGCCTCAGAGTTTGCCAATACGTCATGGTTTGTAGTTGCTTGGCTTTCCATAGCTGGTGCAGTTGTTTCTTCGGCTTGAGCAGTGTAAGTTGCTACTGCGCCACCTGCCACAGCACCTGCTGCTGCAATCCCTTTAAGAAGAGCTGTACCTGAAAGAAGTGAAGATTTTTCTTCTACATTTTGAACTGTTACTGACGGAGCATCTGCGCCACCTTTAACAACTTTGAAAAGTCCAAAGTTAGATGTTGCAGCACGAAGCCAGTTTTTACCCGATTTGATAAGTTTGAAGCGAGTCACGCGATCAGTTTCGCGGAATTCACCTTCGTTACGTCTAAAAAACATATTTACCTCCTAAAAAATATGAGTTATTTCCTAATCTGGAAATTACAATTTATAATATAACACAAGTTAACTAAAAATTGTTCTTTTTTATCTCATTTTCTCCAAAAAATGTAAGGTTTTCGCAATTCTGAATTTTCTGATTACTGTAAACAATTACCCTTATTTTTATGTGCAAACGGTTGAAATCCCCTATTTTATGCTATTTGTTTCTATTATTCTCATTTTTAAGCTGACTATCGTTCGGTTTAAAATTATCCAACAATTCCATTTTTGATAAATTATCACACAATTACAATCAATTGTTTTAGGCGAATTCTTTACATCTGTTAAGCTATTATTGGCTATTTTTTAACATTAATCCTAATTAGAGACAGGTCTTCCTTAAATCCTTAAGTCTAAAGTAAAAATGATTTGAATGATTTATAAAAAGTCAAGATTTATGCTCAGATTTGTCACAAAAAAAGGATTACCTTTCGATAATCCTTTTTCTATTAGCTTAATGCCATGATAGCATCAATAAAAAGTTTCTTTGTGAAGTAACCGTTACTAATGAGATAGGCTGTGTGGCGAGCATTAGCCACCATCTGTGCATACTGCTCCTCGGTACATTCTTGAACGCAACGGTCTGCTTCTTCCAGACTTGAAACGACGAAGCCTAGACCATGTTCTTTGATATAGTCTGCATTTGAGAGGTAGTCAGGTACAACAACTGGGAGACCTGCGGCTAAGTAAGTAGAGAGTTTATAAGAGATGTTCATCTTATAGTAGTCAAGCTCGTCCTCTGGTCTTTCCGAATTCCCCCAGACCAGACCAAATCCTCCCTTAGATAGTTCTAGCAAAAGCTCATGTTTATTTCGCCAGCCTTCGAGGTGGACTTTGGAATAATCCTTATCCTCTTGTTTATCTGCGTAGACGTGGAGAGGGGTCGTTTGTTTCCAGTCTAAGATATGTGGGAAACGTGTTGGGTTTCCAGCAAAAATCATTTTCTTTTGGAAAGCAGGCTGGTGCAAGTCCAGACTATGAGGCAAATCCCAAAGTTTTTGGATGATAATCTTCTCAACTGTCAGCCCTTCCTCAATTAGTCGATCACGCATCTTTTCAGATGGAACAACGACGACATCACAGAGATTGTACATGTCAATATAAGAAGACATGAGATAGTAGTTACTATCAAACATGAGAGGTGGGACGTCATGGATAAACATAACGGTCTTAGCATTAACAGCTTTGAATTTACGGAGCAATCTGCTATCCCACTCACTACCATTCCATGATGGAGACTGGAAGAAAACAATATCTCCAACACTTAATCCTGCTACAATCCCATCAAAGCGAGAATTAAGCTCTCCATCTGGCTCTTGACTACTATCATAGAAATAAATTCCTAGTTCATTAGCACCGAGCTCTCTGGCAATCTTCATGGTATCATTTTGGGCAATCAAGGCCACACTGCGTGAGGACTGGCCAAATAAATTTGTAAAATGTACGCGCATGACATACTTCTTTCTATTATATGGTAGGAAGTCCTCTACTTATAAGAAACAATCATAAAAATAAGTAAGAGGATAAAGAGGGCTATGCTGATAGCCAAGGTCAACATTTTTCGAATCGGTTGGCTAGCCCAATAACTTGGTTTACCGATATTACTAGTGGCATCCGTTGAGAAAATCTGCGTTTGACGCGGTTGGATGGTCACTAGGACGATAAGGGCAACCGAAAGAATCACTGCTAGAACCATAAATACTAACATCATAAGACTACCTCAACAAACCAATAAGGGTGAAGATCAAACCGATGATAATAACAAGTCCGAGCATGATTGAAAAGCTCTTGTTGATTTTCTCTCCTCTGGTTTCTTTTTCTTTTGTGATAGGCTTTTGCTTGAGTTCTTCCATACGGCCTTCAACGTCACCGTAGAATAAATCTTTTTTAGACATGATTTCCTCCTAAAAGTGATTGTAAGCGGTCGGCCAACTCAGAAGCAGTCAGAGTATTGGCTTGAGCTTTTTGAGCCTGCATAGATTCTTGCATGGCTTGATTGTCGCTTAGGACCTGCTTAATCTTGGCAACCATAGCTGGATAGTTCTGACTGGCATAGATATGCTCTGGTGCTGTATAGACAGGTCCATGAGCTGTTTCTGAAAAGGCCAAAATCAATAATTGGTGTTCAAAGGCAGTTCGCGTCGCCTTATACAATTCATTATGATGATTGATATCCAAGTAGAGGTCAGACTCTTGATAGAGCTTGTCCAACTGCTTGTGACTAGCGTTTGGATGGAGCACAACGTTTGAATAACGCATCATTGAGAGCAATCTTGGCGACATCTCAGTGACTGCTGCAATCTGGAAGGTCACATCAGGGAGTGACTCAACCAAGACTTCCAAACGCTCAATTTGGTCTGAATTGGTTGCGATAAAGGCATTACAAGGTTTACCATGATTTTCCTTGAAGTCATAGGCATAACCAAGAGACAAAATCTTATGATGCTTGTCCTCTGGCGCCAAGGTCAAGGCCTTTTCATAAGTCGCCTTATCAGGAATGATGATGGCATTGGCTCTGGCTGAATTATCTTCCAAGATACCATTCATATTACCTGGAAGGACATCACCCAGCGGCTCTTGCCAGACAAGGACATCAGTGGCACCTTTATTTTCCATAGTCCATGAGACGATGAAAGGTGTCGCCAAGCTATTAAAGATAATGTGGTCGATATCACCAAAGACCTGAGCTAGAAAAGCTTTGATAAATTCGGTACGGTTGGCGAAACGACGAAGGGCTTGTCCTGGTAAGGTCAAGAGAATATCACCGGTGAGATGATTTTCCAAGATACGTTCGTCGCCTTCTTTGGTTTGGTAGCTGGTAAAGAGTGCCTGACCATTCTCATCATGAGTGGTCTTGGCAAAGCAGAAACCGTACTTGTTATAGTGGTCCACTTGACGAATTTTACCTGACTTGTCCAACCATTCGACACTTTTGACAATACGTGCCTTGCTACCTTCAGGGTAGGTGATGCGAGCACGTTCTTCAGTGAGGTTAGACACACGCGCCATTTGATTGTTCCCTGAAATTTCCCAAAAGGCTGGCACAGGAACTTGATTGAAAAAGCGTGGTATGCCAGTTTCCTCTACTGCTTCCACATAGTAGGTGAAAGGAGAGAGAGCTCCTTGAGGGAGGAATCCATCTGGATTGATGACAACTGTTGTGACATCGTAGCCTGATGCCTGAAGTGAGTAAGCTAGATCCTTACTGGCTTGATTGTAGTAATCACATAAGAATATCATGAGCGTACCTCCTCAAGTAACTGTTTCCAAGCTGCCTTGACTTGACTAGTCAAGAAGCCTTTGGCAAGGTCATAAGATTTTTGACGCATGGCCTCGATATTACCTTCTTCGTAGAGACGGACAATGGCATCCTTATAAGACTTGGTGATAACATCCACAACATGATTTTCAGCGACAGGGAGCAGATAACCGTTGGCCCCATCTTGAATAAAGGTTTGATTCCCGTAAGGAACGTCAAATCCAATCATCGGAAGACCTGAGCCAACTGCCTCCATAAGAGTAAGTCCAAAACCTTCGCTAGTTGAAGCGGTCAGATAGACCTCGTACTGGCTATAAATGTCAGTCAAGTCAGCGTGTCCCATGAGTCTGATATAGTCGCCAGCTTGAGCTTCGACAATAATCTCACGCAACTTGGCATCCATGCTACCACTACCGTAGATATCAAAAGTGATATCTGGTAGAGCCTTATGAACCTCAATCACGGCACGAACTAACCAGTCAATGTGTTTTTCCTGAGCCAAACGTGAGGCCGTAATCATTGAGAATGGCTTACGTGTCTTGTCTTGTCCAACCAATTCAGGTAGACTTCCCACCGGAATGGTGTAAATCTTTGGATCATGGTTGGTGTAGCGACGGAATTGTTCCTGTAAGATTTCCTTCTGACGATCAGTCGCTACGATAAAGAAATCAACCTTGTCCGCATTGGTAAATTGGTACTCGTAATAGTTATTCCAGAGAATGTAGTTGTCATCAGTTTGATTGACACTAAAATGTTCAGCGTGAACAACGACACCTAGGCGAGCAGCCTGTGCTTCTTCAAAGACCAACTGACCAATACCTGTTTCACGGTCCAAAATGACCACATCATCCTTGGTTAGGGCCAGACGTTTGAAGAAATAGCGAAGAAATTCTTGCTTACCATAGAGAACCTGATCAGGGAAACGATAGATATCCTGATTATTGTCTCCTACAATCATGTCATAGGCTGTAGACCCATCTTCGTTATAAAAACGACGTTGGTAAACCTTGGCTTGATTGTCCTTAGGCGCAGAATACTCACTGCAATAACGGGTGTAAGAGTAAAAGTCCTTGCGCAAGAGCTTGTCGTTGACAAAATAGCTCACGGTTTCCACAGCATCTTCGTCAACCGCACGAAGGTTACATGCCACCACCATATCATCTTGTGGATAATGGTAACGAATGAGGCGACCAGCAACTTCCTTGCGCTCAGGATTGGCAGGTAAGATGGCCTCGATTTCTGCTAGACTGATGGTCGATGGCGCAATCTTCACATCTGTAAAATAACTATAGAGCCAGATGATTTCGTCGTCTGAAAAACCAATCTTGCTAGTCATATGCTCGATATTATCTCCAAGGATGAGATCCATAAAGACAAATTTTGCCTCTTGTCCCATTTCCCTGAAAATCTTGGCACGGTAGGCCTGGGCATATTCGACACCACTGCTGGCCCAACCGATACCTAAATTAATGTTATATACTGTCATAATTTCCTTATTTTATGGGAAATGGCTGATGATATCTCCTTTTTTAGTGACTTGCACCTGACTAAGGAGAAGATTACGAACCATATCCTTTCTGATTTGACGTTTCATGGCTTCAAAGCCCTTGTAAGCCTCTTGGTAATATTCGACAATCGGGTTCTTTTGACTGAGTTGTTGGCTACCAATGGCCATCTGAAGTTGTTGCAGATAGTCTACCTGCTCCACCCAGTTGTCATCCACAGCCTTAAGCATGGATAGGCGTTGGAAATACTCGTTAAGTTCCTTGGTTTTCAACTCCTGCTTCTTAGCATCAAGTTCACGATAGGCAAACTGGTAGATGAGTTCCAAGACTTCCTCACGATTGTTGAGATCCAAATCCTTAGGAATTTCATTGATGCGGAAGCTGATATTACGCAAGATAAAGTGATAAAGATTTTCCGCTTTTGTGAAATCCTCCTCAGCCATAGCCTGGTCGATAAAGTCATCAAGAACCTCGTCGATAACAGTGTCCAAGCCTTGATTGTGATAGATGAGGCGGTCACGTTGCGCGTAGATCATCTCACGTTGGATGTTCATACTTTCTGCAAATTCAAGAGTCTGACGACGTGAGGTACGACCAGAACTTTCACTGGCTTCTTGGGCTTTTTCAACCAATTTACGATACTTACGGCCTGTCAATTCCTTAGGCTCGATGTGATCACTAATGGCGTATTCTTTGTAAGTACGGTGAACCCAAGATGGACCGTATTTCTTAATCACATCGTCTTCAAGTGAGACGAAGAATTTAGACATACCAGGGTCTCCCTGACGTCCAGAACGGCCACGAATTTGCAAGTCAATACGTTGACTTTCCATACGTTCCGTACCGATTACGACCAATCCACCCAGTTCAGCTACGCCCTTGCCGAGCTTGATATCTGTTCCACGTCCAGCCATTGAAGTCGCAACTGTCACGGCACCCATTTGTCCTGATTCAGCAATCATCTCAGCCTCTCGAGGTGCATTGTTGGCATTTAGGAGGTTATGAGCAATCCCCTCACGCAAAAGTAAAGAAGAGTAAAGCTCTGACATTTCCACCGAACCAACGAAAATCAAGATAGGATTGCCTTTTTCATGATAATGCTTAACATACTCTAAAGAAGCAAAGACCTTCTCTGGCAGAGTCGCATAAATCTTATCTGGATAGTCGATACGTTGTTTCTTACGGTTGGTTGGAATTTGAATGACCTTCATACCATAGGTATCGAGAAATTCTTTTTCCGCAACCTTACCAGTACCAGTCATCCCTGAAATTTTCTTGAATTTTTTAAAGAGACTTTGGTAGGTGATAGAAGCCATGGCTCTGGTTTCTTGTGACAAGGCCACTAATTCCTTGGCTTCGATGGCTTGATGGAGTCCACCTTGGAGCTTGGTCAATTCCAAGAGACGACCTGTCGATTTATCAAGAAGGACCACTTCTGGCCCTTTCTTACCATCACGAATGATGTAGTCCTTGTCCTTTTTATAGAGCAAGTGGGCACGAAGTGAGAAGAGCAAATGACGGGCAAAGGTACTATTTTCCTCATCGTAGAGGTTGCCGATACCGAGGTAGTTTTCAGCAGCCTTGGAACCCTTAGTGGTCAACCAAACTTCACCTTTTTCCTCTTTGAAGATGTAGTCTTCACCCTCGACCAAGGTGGTCATAAGCGTATCCATCATTCCATAGTAGTTGGACTGAACACGGGGCGCACCAGAAATAATCAAGGGCGTCTGGGCACTATCAAGAAGGACAGAGTCTACCTCATCGACGATAGCATAGTTAAAAGGACGCATGTATTTCCCGTCTTGGTTAGAAGCAAGGTTATCAATCAAATAGTCAAAGCCTAAGCTAGAATTGGTCGTGTAAACGATGTCTGATTGATAGATAGCACGCTTTTCTGCCGGTTCCATCTCATTGCTGCCTTCCACACAGGGAACACCAATCGTCAAACCTAGGAACTCGTAGACCTGCCCCATTTCTTCGGCGTCACGGATTGCCAAGTATTCATTGGTCGTAACCAGAATAGCCCCTTCACCTGACAGGGCATTAAGGTAGACTGGCATGGTAGCCGTCAAGGTCTTCCCCTCACCGGTATTCATCTCAGCAATATGGCCTTGGTGCATGACAATGCCCCCCATGACCTGAACATCATAAGGGAACATGCCTAGCACGCGCTTATCGGCTTCACGAACAACCGCAAAGGCTTCTGGTAGGAGATCGTCCAAACTTTCTCCTTGAGCCAAACGCTCCTTAAATTCCTGCGTTTTATTTTTCAACTCAAGGTTGCTCAAACCAGCCATTTCATCGGCTAGGCCGTTAATTTCCTTGAGTATCTCCTTAACAGGGAGAATAGGATTCAGTTGTTTAAACATGTTCTTCTCCTGTTTCTTCCAGTTTTAAGTTGTAGAAATCTAGCTCTTTGACCCCAGCACTCAAGAGGGAAATACGGTAGGTATAGGCCTCGTGAGGGTATACGAAGGTCATGTGGGTACTTTTTTCAATGAGCTGTTTAATTTCATTGTCATAACGGTCCAAAAAGCTGACTTTCAAAAAGACTGAGCCTGTTGGGACAGCTTCGAGATTGGCCGTCAAATCATAACTGTGCTCCTTTTTCAAAAGTGGGAGGGCAGGCTGAGTACGACCAGCTTGATAGTTTTGGATAGCCACCCAAGACTGGATTTCCGTTCCTGATGGCACCAAAGGATTGTAAAATTGCACAGAACCATCTTGGCGTTTAACAATTTTTGAACCATACATGTAGGCTTTGTGGTTTAAGCCCCACAAGATTTCTGATTTCTTGTTTCTGAACATTCTTACTCCTTCCTTCCAAAATCATTTTCTAAAATCATACGGTAAAAATTAACAAACCAAGTTGTCGCCGTATAAGAATCATCGTTGTGTCGTCCTGACGTTCCCTTGCTGAGAATCTTAGCCCCTGAGTAATAGAGAGACTTGGTAATGTCCTCGTAGGCCGTCGGATCCATATCCTCGTCTTTCATGTAGGAAAGACCAAAAGTTGTATTTGAGAAGTCTGCTTTTTCAAATTTATCCCAGAACTTCTGATTAAGGGCCTCGACACCTTCATTATCCAGGCGTCCTGTCTGCAAATGCAAGACATCAATTCCTGTTGGAAAGACCTCTGGCGCCAAGAGTCTGGCACGATTACCGATAGTACCAACATTAGCTAGAGGCTTAGACATGATGATGGCATGAGGCTCAAAGTCCGCACCATAGTACATAGATGGGAAGGTTCCCATGGACATTCCTGAGAGAATGAGCTGACTATTGTCAAAACCTAGGTAGTCCAAATAATGTTGGATGGTGTCTTTGATGCTATTTTCAAGCTCTTCAGTTCCCATATAGAAGGCTCCCCCTTGGAGACGAGGGTCCGAAAAGAGCAAGAATGGCGTTCCCATCCCCTTCATCATTCCGAAACCTTCGAAACCTTCGGCAGGACGGAAACCTGAGAAGTAAACTGACAAAGGTGGCTTGAAGTCCCCAGGATAAAAGAAATAGTTGATTTCCTGACGCTTGCTGTCGTGGAGAATACCACCACCAAGTACAAATTTACCGAATTGGAAACGGGTTAAACGTTGGTGGAGACCACCAATTGTAATCTTACCTTTACCCTTCATTTCAAGACTAGCAGCCAAGAGGAAGGTCATGTCCTCATCAAGGACAATGGCTCCCTTGCGCATTTCTTCTTCTGAAACGATATAGGTCTTAAAAATACCTGCGACCGAACCTTCTGGCAAAAGATTGAGAATCAAACGACACTCGCAAGTCTCCTCTTTTTCAAATTCCAACCAAAGCTCGATAGGATTTTCCTTGCTGGCTCTGACATTATAGGTCCAGTCCAAGACAGGACTAAAATCTTGACCATAATCACCTTTTAAAATGATATTTTCATGACCGTGGTAGGTCACGTCACCAGTAAAATTTGGGTTAACCTGGGTAGTGAAAGGAGACATCTTATCCCCGTATTGGCCTGAAAAGAGTGCTTTTGAAAGGGTGAAGAGTAACTGTCCTTGATTTGAAAAATCAGTCGGCACAGCACAAACTTCCTTCAGAAACTGAAGGAGGCTCTCATCTGGCACTTCAATCATTTGATCAAAGAAAATAGTGTGAGGAATCAAATACTCTTTAATAGCCATCAATTCCTCAAGACCTTCAAGACTGTCCACAATAACCGCTGTAAAAGCCTTGATTTCGTCTTCTTCGATGGTTTCTTGTAAGGTCTCAAGCTGACCAAGATTGCAATAATACCATTTCATATTTTCAGGAATATCCTGATTTTCTGACCAGTTGGATGATCCAACTTGTAGTATCTTCAGACGATTATCCTTGGCCATTCTGCTCCTCCTTCAACCAATTTTCCCATTTTTGCACCAAACGGTCTCCTGTATTTTCCTTAATTTTCTCAATAGAGTAGATAAGGGAACGGTTCCAGTTGTTCAACTGTCCCAAATAGTAGTAAGCCCCTTTTTCAAAATCGGACAAGTGTTTCAAGATATAACCATTCTCTTGGTGGGTCACATACTCAGACGCCACACGGTTAATTTGTGGAATACCAGCACTAATTCCAGCAATCTGTGTATAACGATTAGGTTCCTTGCTCAAGTCGACAATGAGGCGTGTAAACTGAAGGGCCTTGATAAGGGCAGTCTCGTCACGCAGGTCTTGGAAAGAAAATCGGCTGACGATTTCATTATTTTCTTCCAATTTATTTTCTGCACCACTACTTTCGACAACCTCTTCAAAGGCATCTGGACTCAATCGTTCTTCAATCATTTTTTCCACTTGATTTTGCAGGCTACCAAGTTGCTCTGGATTGGCATTAAATGCTCCAAATTCAACCTGTGTCTTAGGATACTTAGCCACAAAAGCCAAGACCTGATAAATAGCCTCTAAATCCAACTGATCGAAGTCAACCTGATAAAAGATTTTAGACTCTTTGACACGTTGACTAGTTCCCAAAGCCAAACGGGTATCGAAGGAGGCCATGTGTTTGAGTTTCTTAGCCTCTTCTGGATAGGCAACCTGAAGCTGCTCCAAGTAATCGTAACGGTCAGCAATCAACAAGTCCACTTGTGGCAGAAAGACTTCATAGGTGTCAATACTATCGTCCTGATTACGTTCTGCGAACCAAGTCAAAATCTTAGTGTTGTCTGCTGGCAAATGTTCAAAGAGGTGCTTGTTATGGCGTAGATCTGAGGCAATAACAAAACGGTCCTCTGCTTCTACCTTTTCGTCCAAGAATTTAGTCAAAAATTCCCAGATAACTTCTGAAAGGTCACCGTAGTAACTCTTATTAAAACGACCTTCCGTACGAGGGTTGGCTACAATCCCACGACCATCAAAGAAATGACAAAGCTGCCAAACTCCCTTGGCATTAAGATAGTTTCGATAGCTTGGTTGTCCACCTTCATAATAAAGACTACTTGAGATAAAACCGCGGTCATCGTAGATATCTTCGCGAATGATTTGCTCATCCTTATAGTAGCGAATCATGCCAATAAAGCCTTCTGAGCCAAACTCAATCTCGGCATAACGCTTGTGTTGGCATTGCACTACGATAGCAAATGGTGTGTGAACAAAGGTAGCCCCTTCTGGCCATTCCAAATCTGTCACCTGAAGATTTTTCATATCTTCATCAGTGATACCCTGAATCAAGTCAAAAATAGCTGTATAGCCAACTTCCAAGACATCATGACGATGCAAGAAATAACGCAAATGTGGTTGGTAGGCCAAAAGCAAAAGCTGAGGGGCTAAGTCCTCATCCTGAAAGATACGAACTTGGTGCAAGCTGTCATCAAATTCAATTTTTTGGCGGATACGGTACCAAGGATCAATGACCGTCTTCCAAAATTCATCCGTCTGTCCATACCAAGCTGGAATAAAATAATACATGAGTTCTCCTTCATTGTCTTTTCATCACAATACTTGAGATTGAGGGGCAGACCGATCACTCATCACCAGCCTGCCTCTCAACCCCACAAGGGGTGAGAGTTTATACATTTTCAAAAAGTGGGGTGTAGGAAGTGTTAAGCTTCAAGGCTTTCATTTCCTCGTTAACATTGTAAATCATACCGCTAAAAATCAAGAATGTCCCAGGAATCATACTCAGTTGTAGGTAATCTGGATTGACCAAGATAATCAGCATTGGAGCACCCGCCATAAAGAGCATATAAAGGGCACCGATAAAACCAAGTCTAAGCACCAAATGGTTGATATAGGCACTAGTTTCTTGGCCTGGATAAACACCGTAGATGTACTCACCTGACTTGCGCATTCGCTCAGAGATTTGCTCACCAGAGACATTAACGAAGGCAAAAGCTAACCCTAAAACGAAGAGCATGATCAGATAAACAACCAACCAAAGAGGTTGACCGACTGTCAAAGCCTTGATGGCACCACTGGACCACTTGCTTTCAGGATGGATAAATTGAATCAGCATAAAAACATACTGCGGAATACTAACCAGCGACATGGCATACATGAAAGGCATCCCTCCGGCTGGATTCAACATAATATCCAAGTAAGAATACTGTTTAAAGCGGTTATGAATATTGATTTTATTGATTGAGATACGGTATCTAGCCCTCTGCACAACCCCTGAAATATAGAGGAAGACCAAACTGAATAGAATCAGAGGAAGCAAGACATCCCAACCGATACCTAACTTTTCAATACTATCCATGATTTGATAGGGCAGATTGGCCATCATACTTGCCATCAAGATAACAATGGAGCCTCCAATCCCAAAGAGAGAGTTGAGGTCTGATAGCCAAACCAAGAAGAAGGTCCCGGCAATTAATAAAATGGTATTCATGAAAATAGCGAGACTAGCATTAACCCCTGAAACGATAGGTAAATTCAAGGATACTGCCAAAGATTGAACAATGGCAATCCCTAGGGCCAAATACATGCGTCTACGGTCCTGAATCTCAATGGGAAGATTTTTCAAGCCCATTTTCTTAGAGAAAGAAAACATCTGCCAGAGAATCATGGCCGACATCCAGGGCGACAAGCCCACTGAAAATAGAGACATGGACCTGAGGTTTCCCCCCATCATGGCACTAGAGAAAGCCAAGGAACCTATGGCTCCCCCAAAGATATTTGCATTTTTCAAATCCACAAACGGTAGAACCAATTGATTTCCCAAACAATAAATAAAGAGGAAAAAGAGGGTCCATAAGACACGTTTGGTGATTATCGATTGACTAATTTTTTTCACTATTACTCCTATTTCCTGCCCATAGACAGGCTGATGTTATTTCGATTGAAACGAGACAGAGACGCCAGTTCAGCCTACTTATCCAAGCAAAGGATTACAGGCTCTTCTTGCGCATTTGGCGAATGGTCTCAGCCATCTCTTTCCAACGATCTCTTGAGTAGGTTTGTTGGTTATGCTTGGTTGACTTAAGGTCCTCGAACCCTAAAATGGGTTTGTTTTCAAACCTAAAGGCATCAAGAATTTCCACTACTTTTCTTCCAGGATTGATATCTAGAAGCAAGTCACTGGTACGCAACAATTCCAAATCTAGCCCATTTAAGCCCGCAATGGCTGAGTAAACCGTCACATTTGGATAGGTAATCAATTGGGCCAGTTTATCTGTCACATGCTGTCGAGAGGCAATTTTAAACTGTACCTTAGGAAGAGCCGAGATAAGATCCGTCAAATGAGGGATTTCTGAAATGTTGGTGTAAACCAAACAAGTAAATGGACGGCCCTTAGGATAAATCATGTCCTCTGAAAGTGGCAATAAAGCGGCATTTTCAGCAACCTCTGACCAATCCATTTGAGCATAGAACCACCAGACCTCGCGATAAGCTTGGCAAGCCAATGGTAACCAAGGCTTACGATGTGAGGCATAATGCACAACTTTAGGATAGTCTTGACCATTTGGCAGATGGAAACCAGCTAAACTAGACTTGGTAACCGCATAGTTGTTGTCAAAAGACAAGGGCAACCAGTTGTTACGGAAGACCATGTTTAGAATGGACTGCTCCGCAAATGGGACCTTGTCATGCCATTCACTAGTCATGTCGATTAGGTGGCGTCTCATGTTGTACTGCTTCCAATAAGCCGTATCAATCACCATGAAGCCAGCATCAAACATCGCCTGGCGATCCTGAACCTGAATAGCATAATCACGCACGGCAGCCAAAGGTCGACCTTGCAAATCAAGGGTAAAGAGGTCCTCTAGAGAACCGGTAACCACCATGTCACTATCCAAATAAAGGGCCCGTTCCTCAGACACAAAGTCCGCCACAAAATAGCGAAGATAGCTTGCATAGTTGCTATTAGTCTTGTATTGCTTGATATGACTACTATCCACACGACAGTTAATCACTTCACTACCAAAGGCAGCCAAATGACGGTTTAGTCCTCTAAACCACTCTTGAGAGAAATCATCGTTAATCAAGTAAAAACGAATGTTGCGATGATGGAAAACGATGGATTTGATGGTCGTAAGCACTTGGTCAACATAAGTATAGTTAGCCGCAAGAACAATGGCACGCTTCTTAGTCTCATAACGTTGAGGAGCTAAGCTCAAGACCTGGAACTTTTCCTGAATGGAGCGGTAGGCATCAGACTCTGTGAGACCTTGCTCCTCTACATTTTTCAAGCAAGCCTCTAGCATCTGACGGTAGGTGACCATGTATTTCTCCAGAGGGAAACCATGACTAGCAACAATAGCCAAACGCTCCTCCATGGCATAAACCAGGGTCATCATCCAATCTTGCATCCAAGTCGCTGATGGCATCTCTGGACTCTCACGATATACATAAAGTCCCTTGTTGAGATAAACCGTACGCTCACTCATGAGATAGGCTTTAAGGTTGAAAAAGCCATCCTCCCCTGCATGCTCTTTTGGAAAAAGCAAGTCATTAAACAAAGAACGTTTGTAGAGTTTGCCTGTCGCAGAAATCAGAGCGATGTTAATGTTATTGGTTTCTTCAAAGAGACCATCAATAATCTGAGCCGGTGAATAAACCTGCTCATAATAATCTTCATCCTTGATATAAAAATAAAAGAGATCTTCCGATTCCTTATAGACACTGTAATTGGCCACTGCGATATCCGCCTTGTGAGATTGAAGCGCCTTATAAAGCTCCTCTAGATAAGTTGGCTCTACCCAATCCTCAGCATCCACGTAGGTGACGTAAGCTCCCTTAGCCTGACGAATACCGATATGGCGAGCATCTGAAAGCCCTCCATTATCCTTTTTGAAATAGAGAATACGAGAATCCCTAGCAGCATAACTACGGCAAATGGCATCACTATTATCTATTGAGCCATAATTGATGAGAATAATTTCAAGATTTTGATAGGTCTGACCCAAAACACTGTCTAAACAGGTCTGGAGTTGATTTTCTACATTGTAAACGGGAATAATTACGGAAATTTTTTCTGTCATTTTTTATTTCTTATTTTTTCTAGCTAATACATTTTTTTATTTTCCTGTCTCAAACTTTCATAAGATAGCAAGGAACAGTCTAAGAATCTGACAAGCATTTTACGGTCACAAGATTAAAGATTGTAAACACATTCTATACACTTTTTCCTTGATTTTATCGAGACTTAACCATATTAAATTATAACATAGTATCACTTAATTTTCTAATAGATTAACTTTTTTATGAGGGATTTTTTTCAAATAAATTTCCTTTTATTTTCAAAAAAACTGATAGTTAGGAAGATGGAAATAAGCGGATAGAAAAAGAGATAGCTCCGATGAGAAACTATCTCTTAGAATAATTAAAACGTTTTGACGAGAGTTCTTAACCCCTTGACTTCTCCTACCCTTTATCCACAATCTTAATACGGCTACTGCCATCATGCGACTTGATGATAGCTAATTGTTGGGCGATGCCTTCTTTCATGTCATCCACGTGACTGATGACACCGACCATACGGTTTTCACCGATTTGTTCTAGAACAGCGATGGCTTTGGTCAGGGCTTCCTTATCCAGTGAGCCAAACCCTTCGTCAATGAAGAGAGCTTCAACAACAGCACCCTTGCTGGTATTTTGCACGACTTCTGAGAGAGATAGAGCAATGGCCAGTGCGGCGATAAAGGTTTCTCCTCCAGACAAGGATTTGACGGAACGCTCGCTACCTGTCAGCTGGTCATAGACGTTGATGTCCAAACCAAAGTGATCACGCGCCCGACGCCCTTCTTCACTCAGAACAAAGGAATAGCGGTTATCCGTTAAGAGACCGATGTAGTTAGCATTGGCATAGTCCAAGATTTGTTGGAAATACTGACGGATAACATAGACTTCAAGATTGAGTCGTCCAGTTAGTGCTGTATTTTCTCCCTTAACCACCTTAACCAGATCGCTGAGCTCTTGGTGAGCTTTAAAGACCTCTTGATTACTGTCTTGAAGGGTTTTGGCCGCTTGGTAGGTAGCCGTCGCATCCTTAAGCCCCTTCTCCATGACAGAAACTTGAGCCAGCTGCTTATCATAGCTTTCCTGACTAGCCTCTACTGCTTGTGTTAGATTGCCAAGGTCCGGCTTTTCTTGGTCTTTGATAAGCTCTTGACCCTTGACAATCTGCGCCTTCAACTCTTGTTTAAGAGTTTGGTAGCTTGTCAATTGAGCCTGGAGCTTAGGAATCGCTTGCTTGTTCACCTCAAGAAGCCAAAGCTGGATTTGCTCTAGGTCATTGGTGAGGGCCCCTTCAGCCATAAGACTTTGGTCTAGTTCAGCCGATAAACGCTTAGTTTCTTGGCTAGCATTTTCTTTAGACTTGGTTAAGCTCTCAAGTTGCCCCCTGATTCCTTGAATGTCGGCATGAAGTTGGTTGTAGGCTTCACTATTTTCCTTGACTTGCTTATTGTAGAGGTCCAACTCTTGCTTTGCTAGGGAAATACGTTCTTGATAAACCTCAACAGATTCAAGCTCTTGATGAGCTTCTTGTAACTCCTTAAGACGTTCCTTGGCTTGGTCAAGCGCCGCCTTAGCCTCTTGATAGGCTTTAGCCAAATCTATCGATTTTTCCTGAGCCTTGGCTAACTCATCTTGATAACGGACACGGTCTGCCTCTTCCTTATCAAAGCGTTTGTGTAGCTCTTGATAATACTGTTCAACCTTTCGGAGTAAGGTTTGTCCACAGTCTGCTTCATAGTCCTCAGCAAAATCAAAATCAAATTGTCCCTTAACTTGCTCTTGGAGTTCTAGATAGTGTTTTTCAAGAGTTAACTTGACTTTAGCTACTTGGTCAAGCAAATCTTGACGTTTAGATTCAACTTCGCTCAAGGTAGCTTGACGGTTTGACAAGGTAGCGACTTGCTTTTCTTTTTGAGCTTGAAGTTCCTCCACCTGATTCATGAGATCCTTCAAGGCCGCTTCATTCGCCTGTGTCCCATCGACCTTAGAATGGTCAATGGAACCACAAACCATACACGGCTGTCCATCCTCTAATTCTGCCTGCAACTGGGCAATCATGAGTTGACGACGTGAAGCTAAAGTCGTTGCTAACTGGTCTTCCAATTCCTTGAGACTTTCTTGAGCTTGGTCAATATCCAAAGATAACCCTTGTTGACGTTTTTCCGTCTTGGCCAACTCCTGCTTCAAGTCCTCTATTTCTTTAAGGTCCTGAGCCAGTTGATTATCCACACTGTAACCCACAGACTGGAGGAGTTTTTCGGCTTCATGCAAGCTATCTAAACTAAGACGATTAGCCTCCAAATCTGATAAGGACTTGTTAAGAGTCTCAATCTTTTTCGACGCCTGTTGATAGGTTTCTTCCAACTGCTTGTAGTTAGTACGTGAACGTTTGATTTTCTCCTGCTCTCGGACAAGACTCTGAGCATAGATAATATCCTCTTTCCAAGTTTCAAGCTCCTCTTCTTTTTGAAGAGAGTCCTTAGATTGAGCTGCGATTGCCTCTTTTTGAGCCTTAACTCCCTCAAAAGCCTGCTGCTTTTCACTCAATTCTTCCTGAGCGATTTCAAGATCCTGTTCCAATTGCAACAACTGTTTCTGATATTGTTTAAAGCTACTAATAGTTTCTTGCAACCCTTGGGCAAACTGCAATTCCTCCAGATGCGCTTTAGCCTCTGCCTGTTCCTGAGCACCTTCCTCAATTTCCAGACGGTAACGCTCCTTGGCTTGCTCCAATTCTTGGAAAATCTTTGCCAAATCTTGGGCAGTTTGCAAGCTCTTCTGCAGTTTTGCCAAATCCTCATGGGCATCCTTCAAGATGCTTTTTTGCTCTGTAAGACTTTCTTGACGCTGCGACAAAAGCTCTTCAAGGCGTGCCAATTTTTCAGAGGCTGGCGTTTGGGTCAAGACTGCTAATTCCTCCTCAGACCACACCTGACTGGCAAAATGGCCATCTAGCTGAGCTTGGCGCCTATCCATATCCTTATTGCTCTGACGAAGACGCTCTTCCAAGCTCTTTTGAAAACGGTCAAAAATACCCGTTCCAAAGATTTTCTTTAAAATTTGAGTCTTAGTCTTGGAATCTTCTTTCAAGAAACGGCTGAAATCATTTTGCGGTAGGAGAATAATCTGCTTGAACTGCTCAGCATTGAGCCCCAAAATCTGCTCAATCTGGTCACTCACTTCCTTGATTTTATCCCCAAGCTTTTCAATTTCCTGACCACCAATCTTATCCACAATGACTAGAGAAGCCGTCGCTTTTTGCATGGTCGTACCACCACCCCGCTTAGCCCTCTCCTGCTGGAGCACACGCTCAATGCGATAAAGATGCTTGCCTTGTTGGAAGTAAAAAGTCACCTTGGTCAAATCATCCTCTGGACCAGCAAAAGTCGACCGCATCTCCTCGACATTGCGATCACCACTGGTCGTCGCAAACAAGGCCACCGTCATGGCATCAAAAAGAGTACTCTTACCAGCCCCTGTGTCCCCACCAATCAAAAAGAGGGGAGCATGGTCAAACTGGGTGAAATTGATGACTTCCTTACGATAAGGTCCAAAATTGGTCAATTCTAACTGGACTGGTCTCATTGGCTGCTCCTTCCAATCTCCTCAAAAATACTTTCCACAAGGGCAGTCTGTCTATCAGACAAGACATCGCCCCCAGTCACTGTCTGGTAAAAATCTGAGACAATTTCCTGTGGAGACTGCATTTCCAAATCTTTTAAGTGCTGATCTACAGTCAAGCTTTCTTCCCTGGAATCACCAAGACGACTGAAAGTGATTTCTACAATATCTGTCCCATAAATTTCTTCCAGACGGGCACGCACATTGATACCCTCTAATTCCTTACGACTGGACAGTTGAATATCAAAGGCAAACCAAGCCTTTTGACAAGGTTGGTTCTTATAAAATTCGGATGACATCAAGGTTTCAAAAGGTTCCTGCAGGGTCACAATTGGCCGTCTGACCTCTAAAGGATGGAAGGTCTGGGACAAGTCACCAGACGCATCCAATTCAAGAATATAAACACCCTTTTCTTCCTTACGTTTGGCTTCTTTAACATTAAAGGCGACTGGACTACCTGAATATTGCACGCGCTGGGTCGGACTGGCAAAGCGCGTATGGATATGCCCCAAAGCGACATAATCAAAAGCCTTGAAAAGGTCACTGGTCACATTGGTAAGCCCACCCACCGTATTGCTGGTTTCAGACAACATCAATTCTCGTAAACTTTGACCATCTTGGTCCTCTTTTTTAGAAACTGCAAAATGCGTCACCAAAATATGGGCCTTGTCAGGATCAAAGGCTTTTTCCATATCCTCAAGAATGTAGGCCAAGGCATCACCAATCCCCTGAATCTCCTTATCCCCATCATCCTTATAATAAATCCGAGCATCAATAGGATCAATAAAGGGAAGAAGAAAAATCTGGCAATCCTCCAACTCAATCGGCTCAAAGGCCTCCTCCAAACGTGTGCTTAAATGAAGACCCTGAGGTTGAAAAAAGTCTCGCCCAAAATGCAAGCGTTCAGCCGCATCGTGATTGCCACTGATGGCATAGACAGGAATCTGCTCCTCTAAGACCAAACGTGCCAAAGTCTTATTAAAAAGTTTAATCGCATCCACAGGCGGCACCGCACGGTCATAGAGATCCCCAGCAATGATGACCCCATCCACCTGTTCACGAATTGCCAAATCCACTATCTGTTGGAAGGCCCACTCCTGCTCCTCCAGCAAAGACCAGCCATTGAGGGTTCGCCCCACATGCCAATCTGACGTATGTAAAAACTTCATGACAGTCTCCTCATTCGTTTTGTCTTACTCTATTGTACCTTATCAAGCCGAATACTGCTTAAAAGATTCATGGCTTTGATAGTTTTCCCACTTTTTATCTAAAAAGACCAAAAAATCTCTCCCGAGCAATTCACTCGAGAGAGATTTTATTTTTGGAATTTATGAGAGATAAGGTGTGGAAATCTTAGTCTTGGTTTTTACGACGATTCATAGTCGCAAGTCCTGACATGAGTCCCATGACAACAACACCCATTGCTGCAAGGTTGTTATCTGACTCGCCTGTTACTGGCAATTGTTCATCGCCTTCTTTAGCTTTATCAGAGCCATCTGCCTTCTTACCATCTTTGTTTCCAGATTTCTTCTTATCTGAACCTTTACCATCTGAAGCACCATCAGCAGCTGATCCAGATCCAGATCCTTTAGATCCTTTAGAACCGTTTGAAGTTGCTTTCACAGCTTTAGAAGTTGAACTTCCAGATTGACCACCGTTACCGTTTGATGGTGTTGAGCCATCTTCGACTTTACGGTAGATGTAAGTTACGACTGTTTGACCTTCTGTCATCTTGTCAGTAGATTTACCTTCTTGACGGATCAATTCATATTTCACACCGTTACGGTAGATGTAACGGTCACCATGAACATTAACTTCTGAACCAACAGAGTTAGTGATCACAAGTGGCATCTTGATTTGGTTACCATACTCGTCACGGTAGATAACAACGATAGTACCAACTTCTTTGTTAACTGCCGGTTTAGCAGGTTCTGCATTAACCACCTTGTAAACAACCTTTGTATCTTCACCAGGGTTGCTTGGTGTCACACCAGTCTGATCAGCCTTGTAACCTTTCACTTCAGGAACAAGAGTCATAGCAGCCTTAGTTGGATCGTTAGGATCATTTGTGTAAGTAACTGCTTCAACACCTGGGATTGGATTCCCTTTTTCGTCAACGGCAATAATCTTACCAAATTTAGTGTAAGTAACAGTTTCAACCTTGCTGTCCATAGTGACATCTTGAGAAGCCACACGGCCTTTATCGGCGAAGTAACCGTTAACCATTGGTGTAATCACGAGATCAAACTTAGTCTTATCTGCCTTCCATTCACCTGCAGTAAGAATATCACCTGTTACAGAGTCAAGCGTCAATGAACGTTTCCATTGTGCTTTCTGAACACTGTCTGCTGGCAATTTAGCATTGCTATCTTTGCTTGCATAGTGAACAGTATATGTCACATCTTTAAGGTAAGCATCCTTAGCTGGCCATTTTGGACCGTTTGGTTGGTTAGGATAGATTGGTGTTCCTGGTTCGTGAGCATTGTCTGGATTAAAGTCAAGTGCTACACGTTTGAAGCTTACTGTCCAAACTTGGTCAACTGTGCTATCCAAGTCAAAGCTTGCACCAGTTGGGTAACCATCTGTTACAAGGACATAGCCAAGGTCTTGATAGTGTTTGATACGTTCAGCTGTTGAATAGTTAACCGCTTCACCAGACTTACCAGCCAAAGCAACAGTTTCAAGGGTTGAACCACTTGTTTCATCACGGTAAACAACACTTGCTTTTTGATCGTTCTTAACGTAAACAACCTTAGTATCGCTAGACAAGTCACCTGGTGTTGCAGGTACTACCTTAGCAGTGTAACCTGGGATAGTTGGCAAGTTCTTGTCAACTGCAATCATCTTAGTTGGATCGTTAGGATCATTGATGTAGGCAGTATCTGACACACCTGCAATTGGGTTACCATTTTCATCAACAATGACAAATTTACCAAAGGCCTTATAAGTTACGGTGTCAGTTGCTTCTGGAGCATCTGGAGTTACTGTCTTACCACCTGCTACCGCTTTATCTGCAAAGTAACCATTAACAACAGGAACCTTAACTGTACCGTAAGTGTGGCTAGTTTCATGCCAAGTCACCTTACCAGTTGCTTGGTTATCCTTACCTGCAAAGGTATAGTCAGATTTCACATCTGCAGCTGGAGTTTTATCGCCAGCACTTTGGAATGTAACTGTTTGTTTCGTCGCCTTAGTCACATCGTTAACGATTGCTACGTAAACGACACGAGTGTCTTCACCTGGATTTGATGGTGATGCTGGGACAACCTTAACAGTGTAACCAGGAATACTTGGAAGCGTCTTGTCGATGGCAATCATCTTAGTCGCATCATTAGGATCGTTAGTGTAGGCAGTTGTTGATACACCTGGAATTGGATTGCCATTTTCATCCACAGCGATAAATTTACCAAAGGCTTTGTATGTCACTGTGTCTGTCGCATTTGGTGCATCTGGAGTTACTGTCTTGCCACCTGCTACGGCTTTATCTGCATAGTAACCAATGACAACTGGAGTTTTGACTGTTCCATAAGTGTGAGTCGTTTCAGTCCAAGTTGTTGTATTAGTTGTAGGATCTTCTTTACCGTTGAAGCTAAAGTCATTTTGAGTGTTAGCAGCTGGTGTCTTCGTATCAGCACCAGTGTAAGTTACTGTTTGACTTGTTGCTTTTGTGACATCTTTAGTGTCTTTTTCAACGATAATGTGGTAACGGTAACCAGGAGCTAGGTATTGACCACCGCCATTGGCATCAATCGAAGCATCCAAACCTTGTGAACCATTAGCAAATTGAACAAGGTCAACAACACGACTTTGGTTAAAGTCCCAAGTACGATCTGAGCGAATGGTTGCAATACCATTTGTATAGTCATATTGACGTTCTGATTTTAAGACATCTACGTAAGCATTAGCTTTAGATTTGTCAGCAGAGGCATATTTGATGCGGTATCCTGCTGGTACTGGTGGAAGTTCTGTTACACCAGCATCGTAGATCTTATTGTAAGTCCTACCGTTTGCAGTAATTGTTTCAGTTGAGTTGTTGATACGGTATGTTGAAGATCCTGGAATCTTGTTTCCTGCTTCATCAACGTAGTCAATAATACCAAGGTTGGCATAGTTTACGACAACCATGTAGTTACCATTTGTAATGTAGTCATAAGGTCTCATTACTCCACGGTTATCACGACCGACTTTGAGGTGATTGATGTAATCAATGTTAACAAAGTATTGTTGAAGTTCTTGCAAATAAGCAAGTTTGTAGCCTAGGTTTGTCAAGTCAGGGTTTGTTGAGCTTGCTCCAGCATTTGTCAAAACAGCAACCGCATCAGCTGTACGAAGGCTACGGTTTGATACCGCAAGTCCCATAGCGTTGATGAGATTTTCAGAGTTAAGGCTTGCTTCAGCAGCATTCAATTCACTGCTTGTCACGGCCAACTCACTAGTCGCTACTTTAAGGACGCTATTTACAGCATTGGTTGTAGACTCTGCGCTGGCAGTTTCTGCTGCAGTCGCAACTGAAGCGGCTGCACTTGTTTGTGCTGATACTTGACCAGCAACAGGAGCTTCGGCTACTGCTGTTGAGCTAAGAGCTTGTGCACTAGTCGCTACAGATGAAGCAGTCGCTGCTGCAGATTCAGAGCTCGCTTGCGATGCAGCCTGAGAAGCTACTTCTGAACTAGCTGCTGTTTGACTAGTTGTTGAAGCTGCTTGGCTTTGAGCTGCTGATTGTGGTTGTTCACTAGCCAAGGCCACAGTAGAGACTGAACTTGGTGCGTTTTCTGTTGTTGCTGGAGCTACTGATGTTGTTGGCGTTGATTGCTCCACGACGACATCTGGCTCAGCAGTTGTTTCCATACCTGCGGTAGTTGGTGCTACCGTTTCATCAGCTTGGGCACCCTGTGCATTTGAGAAGATTGAAACTCCCAAAAGTACAGAGGCTACACCAAAGCTGTATTTTCTTAATGAAAAACGTTGGCGTTTATTAAACATATCTCTCATAATAATAAATTTCCTCAATATCCAAATTACTTTATATACAATTTCCATTTTATACTATAATTATTAAATTGTCAAATATATACTAATAATTGTGTAAAAGTTTGACTTTTATTAGAAAACATTAATTTAAAACTTTTATCTAAGTCCTTTGAAACTTCAAAACGTTCGTGCTTTTATTTAGCACAATTCCCTATTTTGTCAGTTTTATAATTTTTAAAATACTTTTATATCAAACCATCTTTTATTAAAAACATTCGTCACTCTAACGCTATTTTTTAGTTTTGGTGATATTTATTAAAATACAAAATTCTCTCCCTTCAAAAAGAAAATGTTTTAATAGCTCACCCCACACCTCTCCCAATCCCTTGTCAATACTGACCTAGAGGCTCCTACTTCCCATATTCTTAACAGATTCAAAAATCCCTTTGGCAGTTACCAAAAGGGATTCTTTCATCTATTATTTGAAAATAGAACTTGTGAAACTATCTGTCTCTTGTAGGAGTTTCTTATAGACAGCTTCTTTGAGTTTTGTCGTATGGCTTGTAGATACAGATTTATTGCCATTATTATCTGTTTTAAGACTCGCAGCGTCTTTGGCGACTGCCGCTTTAAACAAGGCTAACAAATCATCGTAAGAACTTACTGATGTGCCATCAATCGTAACTGTCGTTAAACCATGTGACGCTTTTTCTTTGACTTCTTTGAAATAAGCTTTCTTGAAGTCTTCTAGAGAGTTGAACTGACCATCAGAAATCTTGTTAATGATAAAGTCATCACCAAGGGTGTTCTTACCAGCCGCTTTGGCTTCTTGTTTATACTTGTTGGTCGCATAACCTAAGAAGCCTTTTTCATAGCCGTAGTAACCCCAGAGTCTGAAGGTATTGTGCTTGAAGGACATAGCACCTGGAGAGCCCTCACTGGTATTACCACCATAAATCGCAGACATCATAGGCACATTGACATAGGCAGAAGAGAAGTCCTCAGGTTTATAAACTCCATTTCCAGGTCCACGATTGGTCATGAAGTTATTATCCACAAGGTCATCAATAGAAGTCAAGTTAATAGCCTTTTCACTATCACTTAGAGCACGCACCTTGTCGTATTGGTTTTTACTGTTACCACGTAACTGTTTATCTACCTTCTTGAACCATGCGTTATTGAGCTCTTGCTTGCCTTGACTGAGGACTGCTTCCCCTTCAAGGGAGTCAAGAAGCATGAGGGTGTCATTGTAGCCCTTCATGTAACGGTCGATGGCTTCACGCGACTTCAACTTGTTTGGATTAGTGTTGTACCACTGATTACCGTCGTTTTCTCTTTCAAAGGCCATGTTAAGTCCCAAGGCCCCATATTCACCTTGATGGCCCTGAGTAGCTGGTGATTGCAACATCCCTTGGGCATAAGCTTCAACGTCTGTTCCTTCACGGCGACCAAAGCCTCCAAAGTAGGCAATACGGTCATTGATATGAGTTGTTTCATGGGTAAAGGCTGAAGCACCGTACTCGCTAATCATGTTAGACATGACGAAGGTAACCTTGGCACGATTATCGTATGGATTGTCGTAGATGGCAGCATAGGCACCAGCCATAGCTCCGTTATCACCATAGTACTCACCAACTGGTCCATAAATTTCACGGATTGGCGCATAGACTTCTGTACTGTTCTTGAATTGGCCGTAGCGCTCTGGCCAACCTGGCCAACCATGGCCCCAGACGTAGAAACCTTCCCAGACTGGATTGACAATGTCTTTGAACAATTTGTTTTTGACATTATCCGCAGCCAATCTTTGCCAGAAATCAAGATAGTTTATTTGACGTTGAGCGGCTAGATCAATCTCAGGTTTCAACTTCTCTAAGGTTGTATTGTACTTGTTAGCCGTACCATAAGACATGGTGTCATAGGTAGAAATCAAGAACATCTCTGTCTTATCAAGGTTCAACAATGGCAAAATCATCTTGCGGTGGAGACCACGACTAAGGTTATCATAAACACGATACTTGTGCTCACCGACACCTTCATTTTGAGATGCCTTCTCAACAACGTAGACCTTATCCTTAGCAGCATCGATGAACCAATCATTCATATTGTCGATAGTGGTAAAGAGTTTTCGGTTGTAATTAAGGAAGTCGGTCAGATCACTAGAAAGGGTACTTTTGGCCAGAACTTCACCAAAAGCATCGTATGTTCTTGAACCACTGATATTATTTTCCTTAGAGCCAATCTCAATCAAACGGTCAAGGACATCCACATTTTTACCATAGAAATCTGGTTTGAAGAGCATGATTTCCTTGATATTAACATCATCAAACTTCACACCATAGTAGCGATTCAAGTAAGTCAAACCTAACAAGAGGGCCGCTTTATTTTTCTCAACCTTGTCAAGAATCATTTGTTGGGCAGCTGGTGATTGGTTAAGCTGGTGGTCTTCATTTTGAACCAGCTTAGTCACCAGGTTAGTTAAATTAGCCTTAACAGCATCGAAGCTTTCTTCCAAGAAGAGGTTCTTGATAGCATTGACCTTGTTTGGACCGGTACGACCAAGTTTTTGGTAAATCGGATCAGACTGCAACTCAATCGGCTTAAGAATATCAACAATACCATTGATAAGACTTGAGTGGTCTTTTTGAACGATATTCGGAGTGTACTTGATACCCAAATCAGTAACAGTGTACTCCTTAACGTTGCTCAAACCTTCTGAACTCTCTGAAAGCTTGAAGTAGTCTTTGCTTCCATCAGCATAGTGAACAATAATCTTGTTAGCATCGCTTAAGTCTGTGACAAAATTACTGTCTTTCATTGGTGTCACTGAGAGTACATCTTTGGTATTCAGGTTATGGTCTTTAGCCAGTTTATTTGCTTGATAGACAATATAATCCTTGTTATAGAATGGCTGGAATTTCTCAATATTCTTGTAAGCCTGCTTGTATTCTGGCTTATAGTCTTGAATATTGGCAAAATCAGCTTGACTAGAAACATTGTTAAGAGTATTCAACGTGTAAGGCTCGCTAACAAATGTATCAGCTGTGATGTTGTAACCTTCAACACGCTTGTCAGCTTCTTCCTTAGTCAAATGTTTGAGCTTATTCGGACTTTTAGTATCTTTACCAGTACCATCTTCGGCCGAGCTGTAACCAACAACACCAAAGAGATCTTTGATGTATGGGCCACCGTCTTCATCATTGACATCGTTAGAAGCAAAAATTTCTTGACCTTTAATAACCTTAGCATAGGTCACATTATTTTGAACAGCGCCGTAAGGCCATGTCTTAGCGACAATACCACCGACATTTCTTGTGTTTTTAACATCAAGAACACCTTTAGCTACTGAATTGGTTACCTTAGCCTTCGTTCCTGATTTCCAACTGTTGAGCATGTAAGTGACAAATGGCACCAACATACTTGCGTTGGCATTTTGAGCTGTAATGGTCGCATCCACATAGGCTCTGTTGACGAATCCCATGTAGTTTGAACCAGCAATCCCACCAACTGTTGAGTTATTACCAACAGAGTTGATCTTACCGATAAAGGCAACATTTTCAACCTTGCCATCTTCATCAATCTTATTGACAATACCTGCAACGTCATTGTTACCAGTCACTGAACCAGCCACCTTAACATCTTCAATCAGACCTTTGTTTTTAAGGTTAAATCCAACTGTTGCGATTTGATTTTGATCAGGGCGATTGATGTCTACATTTTCAAAGTTGATATTCTTGATCGTTCCGCCATTGATGACATTAAACAATGGATGCTCTAAATCATAGATGGCATAGCGTTTGTCACCATCACTGAGCAACTTACCAGTAAATTCAGTCGTAATGTATGATTTGCCGTTTGGCACAACGTGACGAGCACTCATGCTTTGACCCAGTCTAAATTCACCTGAAGGATTCGCCTGAATGGCATTGACCAACTCAGCAAAATCGTAGTAAACATTGGCTTGGCTAGCCTGAGGTTTCTCAATGTAATAGCTATAGGTTTGAGCAAAATGGTTTTGGGCATCACGTTGAACCAAATTGTCCGCTGCTGCAGTTACCTTATAAACCGCCTTGCCATCAACCGTCGTTTCTTCGATGGCTTTTACAGCCAAGTAAGTGGTCTTCTGATCCGCAGAAGTCATCTTCAAGTAGTAATTCGTGAGATCCTGAGGTACAGCTGCCAGACGAGTCTCATCCACTTCTGTTTGATTGTCATACTTAATCAAATCTGTACGTGCAAAATCTTTAAGCTCAACCTTCTTGAGATCCAGTTGGAGAGTTTGGTCTGCCAAAACCTGATTCTCCTCACCATTGCCACGATCATAGGTCATGGTTGTTGTGAGGGTATAAGGCTTGTAATAGTCTAAGTTTGTTAGGTCAGCAGTCAAGGTCGTGCTAGGAATATCAAGCGTTTGAACAACCTGTCCATCCTGCTTGAGGACTGATTTAATAGTCGTGATAGCTGCTGAACCTGGATTCGTCAAGTTGTAGCTAAGCTTAGCACTACGACCCAAATCATCCTTGTCAATCTGTGTCAGCGTAAGCACTGGTTTTTCAGACACCTTGGTCCCTTTGTGAACGATACGATCTTGAACAGGAACTAGCACGGTTTCAGTAACAGTTGGTGCCTCAGATGTCTTATTCCCTTTATAGGTCTTATAGACTTTGGTGATTTTGTTTTGACCTTTTTGACCTTCTTGAACAACCTTTAGAGTGCCCTTTTCAAGACTATCATCTTCTTGGACAATCTCTTTAAATGGAAGCTCTACAATAGACTCTTCAGTCGTTGTTCCATCTAGAGGTTTGCTGCCACGACGAAGCTTTCTAGGTTGTGGCACCTCAATAACCTTACCTGATACAATAGTTGGCTCACCAACCTTGACACCATCAATGGTTTGGTAAATTTTCTGGATTTCTTGGCTACCTTTTTGACCTTCTTGCTCGACAACCTCTTCATCCACATACTTGCTATCATCAGTGATAACTTCGATAGGATAATCGATGGCTTGCGTTTCAGTCTCTGTGACACTTCCAACAACTGGAGTGTGGACAGGATTCTCGGGTTGGACAGCCGCCTCACCTTCGTGACCTGATTCTTGTGTACCCTTGGCTTCCAGTTTGCCTGTGTACTCTGGATTTGTAGGTTGAACAAGGGATTCGCCTTCATGACCAACTTCTTGGGTACCCTTAGCTTCCAGTTTGCCAGTATATTCTGGATTAGCAGGTTGAACAGCTGCCTCGCCTTCATGGCCAACTTCTTGGGTACCATTGGCACTGATTGGACCGGTGTACTCTGGATTGGCGGGTTGAACAACTGCCTCGCCTTCGTGCCCAACTTCTTGAGTACCGTTAGCACTGATCGGTCCTGTGTACTCTGGATTAGCTGGTTGGACCCATGCTTCACCCTCGTGACCAACTTCTTGGGTACCGTTAGCACTGATTGGGCCGGTATACTCTGGATTGGCGGGTTGAACCAATGCTTCTCCCTCATGGCCAACTTCTTGTGTGCCGTTAGCACTGATTGGGCCCGTATATTCTGGAACGGTAGGTTGAACCCACGCTTCTCCCTCATGACCAACTTCCTGGGTACCATTGGCACTTGTAGTATCGCTATTGATTGAACCGGTGTACTCTGGGTTAGCAGGTTGAACAACTGCCTCGCCTTCGTGACCAACCTCTTGCGTACCGTTAGCACTGATTGGACCGGTATACGCTGGATTGGCGGGCTGAACTAGAGCTTCGCCTTCGTGTCCAACTTCTTGGGTACCATTGGCACTAATCGGTCCAGTGTAATCTGGATTTGCAGGTTGAACAGTTGCCTCGCCTTCATGACCAGATTCTTGCGTACCTTTAGCGCTAATTGGCCCAGTGTACTCTGGGTTAGCAGGTTGAACAGCTGCCTCGCCTTCATGACCTGGCTCCTGTGTTCCTTTTTTCCAACTGATTCCCTTACTATCCTTATCAGCTGTCCCCTGACTAACTGTATTATCTTCTTTTATTGAAGACTCAAGCCCTTGCAAAGTATTCTCCAAAGGTTGTTCAAGCTCCGGCTTAGCAGAGTAACGCAGATAACCCACATACTCATAACCATCAATGGCAATAACACCCTTAGCCAAATCTTCTTTATTTGAAACCGCAAGAGTTTGATTATAGGCCTGCAACTCCTTGTTTTGCAAGGCAAGCACCTCTATCGGCACAAGGAGACTTTGCCCTGCGGCCCCAATCAAGACCAAGCCAATAATTTTTTTACGATGTTTTTTTGAAAATAGCAACACAGCCATAGTCGCTGTTGCCAATCCCAAACCTGTCGCTGCCCAGTCAGAACTTCCTGTCTGAGGAAGAGTAGCTTGACTGTCTCCCTTACGTTTATAAACCAGATAAAAAGTGTCCTCATTTTGATATTCCTTAGGAATAGCATGTACCACTTGCTTCTGCTCTTCAGCTGTTAATTCATTTTCTGTGACATAGGCCATGTGTACCGATGCATCCGAAGTAACCTGGTCTGCCGAAACTGGTTTAGACACGAAAAGACCACCTGCTAACAAGAATGTCCCGATAGCAACTGGCCCTACACCTACTGACAATTTACGAATGGCGTATTTTGTCACTTTTTCAAAAACATGATTTGCTTGTTTCATTCAAAATCTTCCTATATGTTAATCCTTGTACCCCAAGGCACGTCAAAAAAACGAAGACGTTATTGAAAAAACACGCACTCCATACATTTATTAACCTTCTTCCGAAGTCTATCATATCCTTTTTTTAATCTTTAGGCAAGTATTTTCTCTAATTTTTAATCAATATAAAAAACGAATTATGATTAGTAACTAGAGCCTCGTGAAAATAATCAAACCTTTTCATATAAGCATTTTCATGCATATCACTATTTATGGGAATTTCCCCTATAATCTAAGTTACTAATATTTTTTGAATAAACCTCTTCACCTTTTGAATTTTTATCTAATTTTTTAATATAAACAAAAACTGTCTTGTAATAGACACAAAAGAGACCCACCCCTTATGGGATGAGTCTCTTTTTTCGAAAACCGAAATAGCCTAACTAACTATGTTGAGGAATCTAACCTATGAACTATCTTAGTCTTCTTTTTTGCGTTTTCCTGCCAAACCAAGTCCAGCCACTGTCATCAAACCACCCAATAGAGTAGCCAATAATGAAGTGTTTTCACCTGTCTCAGGCAAAGCTTGCTTAGTATCAGTTGCAGCTGGTGTTGCTTTTGAGGCGACATGAACTGTATCTAATGCAGGAGCAGGTTTATGCACTGTTGGTGCTGGAGTTTCTTTAGTCACTTGATTGTCAACCATTGGTGTGTTCTTATCGGCATCCGTACGTGGATCTTTAACAGTTACCTTAACTGGAACTTCGTCTTTAGAACCGTCTGGGTAAGTGACGATAACTGTTGCGTCTTTTTCGCCTTCTGTTGTTGTGTCAACAGGTGTCTTGTACTCGAACTTAGTTCCTTCTGGAAGGTCACCGACGTTGCCGATGGAATCCTTAGCGTTTGGTTGATCACCTGGTTTAACCGTTTGATCTTTGGCTACAGGAGTGTTCTTATCGGCATCCGTACGTGGATCTTTAACAGTTACCTTAACTGGAACTTCGTCTTTAGAACCGTCTGGGTAAGTGACGATAACTGTTGCGTCTTTTTCGCCTTCTGTTGTTGTGTCAATAGGTGTCTTGTACTCGAACTTAGTTCCTTCTGGAAGATCTCCGACGTTGCCGATGGAATCCTTAGCATTTGGTTGATCACCTGGTTTAACCGTTTGATCTTTAGCCACAGGTGTATTCTTATCGGCATCTGTGCGTGGATCTTTGACGATTACCTTAACTGGAACTTCGTCTTTAGAACCGTCTGGGTAAGTGACAACAACTGTTGCGTCTTTTTCGCCTTCTGTTGTTGTGTCAACCGGTGTCTTGTACTCGAACTTAGTTCCTTCTGGAAGATCTCCGACGTTGCCGATGGAATCCTTAGCGTTTGGTTGATCGCCTGGTTTAACCGTTTGATCTTTAGCCACAGGTGTATTCTTATCCGTATCCGTACTTGGATCTACAACCTTGATAGTGACTGGGACTTCATCGATTGAACCATCTGGGTAGGTCACAACTACTGTTGTTCCTTTATCACCTGGTGTTGTTGTATCCACTGGAGTCTTGAATTCGAACTTAGTTCCTTCTGGAAGATCACCAACGTTGCCAATTGAATCTTGTGCTTTTGGTGTTTCACCTACATTAACAGTTTGATCCTTAGGCGTTGGTGTGTTCTTATCTGCATCTGTACGAGGGTCTACCACTTTAACTGATACAGGAACTTCGTCCTTAGATCCATCTGGATAAGTCACAACGACAGTTGTTCCTTTATCTCCCGGAGTTGTTGTATCCACTGGAGTCTTGAATTCAAACTTAGTTCCTTCTGGAAGGTCTCCAACATTGCCAATTGAGTTCTTAGCATCTGGTGTTTCACCAACGTTAACCGTTTGATCCTTAGGTGTTGGTGTGTTCTTGTCCGCATCTGTACGAGGGTCTACAACTTTGATAGTGACTGGCACTTCATCAATTGAACCATCTGGATAAGTCACAACGACGGTTGTTCCTTTATCGCCCGGAGTTGTTGTATCCACTGGAGTCTTGAATTCGAACTTAGTTCCTTCTGGAAGATCACCTACATTGCCGATTGAATCTTGTGCTTTTGGTGTTTCACCAACATTAACCGTTTGATCCTTAGGTGTTGGTGTGTTCTTATCCGCATCCGTACGTGGATCTACAACCTTGATAGTGACTGGGACTTCATCGATTGAACCATCTGGGTAGGTCACAACTACTGTTGTTCCTTTATCGCCTGGTGTTGTTGTGTCTACTGGTGTCTTGAATTCGAATTTCGTACCACTTGGAAGATCACCAACATTACCGATTGAATCTTGAGCTTTCGGTGTTTCACCAACATTGACCGTTTGGTCCTTAGGTGTTGGCGTGTTCTTATCGGCGTCTGTACGTGGATCAACTACTGTTACCTTAACTGGGACTTCGTCTTTAGAGCCATCTGGGTAAGTCACAACTACTGTTGCGTCTTTTTCACCTGCTGTTGTTGTATCTACTGGTGTCTTGTACTCAAATGTTGTGCCGCTTGGTAGGTCGGAAACATTGCCAATTGAACCTTTAGCGTCTGGTGTTTCGCCTACGTTAACCGTTTGATCTTTAGCAGTTGGATCGTTCTTATCCGCATCCGTACGAGGGTCTACAACTTTGATAGTGACTGGCACTTCATCAATTGAACCATCTGGATAAGTCACAACGACGGTTGTTCCTTTATCGCCCGGAGTTGT
>JAFHAZ010000053.1:0-158789 GCA_016939315.1 Streptococcus sp.
GGGTGGTTACTACGAACCTAGTCAAATCTTTACCTTATACGGTATTGTGGCTTTAGCTTATTTCGTGGTTAACTTTGCTATTTCTAGCTACTCTCGCTACCTCTCTAAACAATGGGAGCAAGCTAGTGAATAAAACAAAAACTCACCTGCCGGTGGGTTTTTGTTTTTCTGGATACTAAAAACGACTCCAATCGGAGTCGTTTGTTTCGTTAATTCACCGTTACTTTGCCTGAATAATAATCTAGGGTAATTCCCTGTTGGACATTTGGAACGAAGACATTGAACTCAAGCGAGCCATCTGCTGACTTGGCTTCAAGATGTGATCCTGATGGAATCAGGTTATCTCCTTCATAAATGAGTGTAACGCGATAACGGACACGTTTGTTTTTATCCTGAGCTTTTCGTACCAGACTTTCATAATAGTTTTGGCCCGTGGAAGTTTCGCTATTAGCTTGGTTAGCCCAAGCAGTTTGAACGGCAATATTTTCTGGATTTGAAGTCGAGGCATCAAATCCTTTAAGACCACCTACAAGTGCATAGCCCAACAAATGACCTCGGTCTACAGCATGGCTATACTCTCCCGAAAGATTGTGAACTTGATGCCATCCAGCTGGTGTCCAAGATGTTGAGCCATTTCCTGTTTCTTGACGATTTTTGTACTGTCTGGTCGCTTTACTTAACAAGGCATTCGCAACTGTAGGAACCGTTTGTCCTTGAACCGTTTTAACTTGGTTATTAGCATAGGGTTGGCTAGATACCTTAGCATTAAGATTGGTTTTATTACCGTTAACAATATAGGCACCAGCACCATTCCATTCTATGGCGTTTCCTAGTTGACTCTTGACGGAGCTAGTCATCACCGTCTCAGCGAGCTGCTCTTGTGGCGTAGACTGACCACTTGTTGAGCCGTTTGATTTGACGGAGTTATTGGGTTTTCCCGAGACTAGACTAGCTACCTGCTTGATTGGATTGTTAGGTGAGAGCTTATTACTCGTTCCAATGTAACCTAAAACTGCAATCAAAACCGCTATTAGTAACGAGACTAGCTGACGTTTCTGTTTATTTGTTAAAGATGTCTTTCTTTTTGCCATTGTTCTCTTTCTTTTATATGAATGTCATGACTAAAGGAGCGGGATTACTTCCCACTCCCTTTTATTTTCCTGTAAATTTAGCAACAATTGCCTGCCAAGTTTCTGGTTTTAAGATGCTTATCGGATCCTTGCCCTCTCCTAAAACAGCATAGCCTATCATCAAACCGATAGCTAGAAAAGCAAGACCAATCACACACACACTTAAAACAAGTAATAATTGACGAAAAACATAGCCTTTACCAGTTTCCATACTAAGCCTCACTTACACGTGAAATATTTGCTCCTAGTTTAGCTAGTTTCTCATGGAATTGATAGTAACCACGATCCAAGTGTGTCAATTTACCAACAGTCGTTGTTCCTTCAGCTACCATTCCTGTAAGAATAAGTGCTGCCGAAGCTCGAAGGTCAGTAGACATAACTTGAGCACCTTGAAGTGGCAAACCACCGTGAATCATAGCCGTATCACGAAGGATTTCTGAATGAAGTCCCATACGACGCATTTCTTCCAAGTGTTGGAAGCGATTCTCAAAAACAGTTTCAATCATGGTTGATTCACCGTTTACCACTGCCATAAGTGCTGTAAATTGAGCCTGCATGTCAGTTGGGAAACCTGGGTGAGGTAGAGTTTTAACGGTTACTGGTTTCAATTGAGAAACATCAGATTTAACACGAATGCCGCCTTCTTCTTCCTTAACATCGACACCCATTTCCAATAATTTTGAAATCAAAGGACGGTTATGTTCCCAGATAGCATCTTTGATGAGGACATCTCCAGAAGTCATAGCCGCTGCTACCATAAAGGTACCTGCTTCAATACGGTCCTGAACAACTGCATGTTTAGTACCATGGAGAGCTTTAACACCTTTAATCACGAGCGTTTCAGTTCCAGCACCTTTGACGTCTGCTCCCATCTCGTTAAGAAGGAGGGCCAAGTCAACAATTTCTGGTTCACGCGCAGCATTTTCAATGGTTGTAACACCATCAGCCAAAGTTGCTGCCATCATAAGGTTTTGAGTGGCACCAACAGATGGGAAGTCCATATAAATGGTTGCACCTTTAAGGTTTTCTGCTGTCGCAGTAATGTCACCACCAACTTGGGTAATTTTAGCACCCATTGCTTCTAAACCTTTGAGGTGGAGGTCGATTGGACGACTACCAATCGTACAACCGCCAGGCATTGAAACCTTAGCGTGACCATTACGAGCAAGAATAGGTCCAAGAACTACAATTGACGCACGCATCTTGCTAACATACTCGTATGGTGCTTGATCGAGAATTTCTCCACTAGCATCAACGACAACGGTATTGTTTTCTTCGTCAAAGTCTACAGCAATATCTAAACCACGAACAACATTATTCATCGTGTAAACATCTGACAAGATTGGAACATTAGTTAAGGTTGTTTGACCTTCCGAGGCCAAGATAGTCGCCGCCAACAAGGGAAGGACAGCGTTTTTAGCACCTTCAATGACAACCTCACCACTTAATCGAGTGTTGCCACCCTGCACAATAATTTTATCCATAAGGATTCCTTTCAAGGGTCATTTTCATCTTTTTGTATTATATCAAAAGTCTTTTAAAATCACTAATTTAAGAAATCGAGCTAGCCATATTCTGTCCAAAAGCTAAAACCGACAGAACAAAGGAGCTGATAAGATAGCCTAAGGCAATACTGATAAAGAGCAAAAAGAGTTTCAATTTTCCAGTATTTTCAATTGGATTTTTGATAATCTTCGCCCAATCAAAGAGGCTAATCAGCATTTGGTAGCTCAATCCTATAAATACAAGGTGACTCGCCAAAGTGACGAATTGATTAATAATAGTCATGATTTCATTATACCATAGAAAGCTAAGCTAAAACATAAAAAGAGGGTGAGACAGTTCTAAATCTATAATCATTTAGTGACTGCTTCCACTCCTCTTCTCTTTATTTTTGAAGCTACTAGATTAGGGATAGTTTAAAACAATCTAGTGCTTATCTTACACTCTCTAGGAACTGATAATTTGAGTTATGCTACTTAGTCTTCATAACCGTTTGGGTTAGTCGTTTGCCAACGCCAAGAATCTCTAACCATTTCTTTCAAGGTCTTCTTAGCTTCCCAGCCAAGGACTTCTTTGGCCTTTTCAGGAGAGGCATAGCAAGTAGCAATATCACCAGCACGACGTCCTTGAATACGGTATGTGATAGCAACCTTGTTTTCAGCTTCGAAAGTCTTAACGAGATCCAAAACGCTATAACCATGTCCAGTACCCAAGTTGAAAATCTCAGCACCTTTATGACTCAAATTATATTTGACAGCAGCCAAGTGACCTGAGGCCAGGTCAAGAACGTGAATGTAGTCACGCACACCTGTACCATCTGGAGTTGGATAGTCATCCCCAAAGACGTTAAGCTCAGGCAGTTTACCGATAGCTACTTGTGTAATATATGGCATCAGGTTGTTTGGAATACCGTTTGGCAATTCCCCAATCAAACCACTTTCATGAGCACCGATAGGATTGAAATAACGAAGATTTGTGACAGACCATGAAGGATCTGATGCAGCTACGTCTGTAAGAATTTGTTCCATCATCAACTTAGTATAACCGTATGGGTTAATCGCTGATGTTGGCATATCTTCGGTCATTGGAGAAGGATTATTGGTACCGTAAACTGTGGCACTTGAACTGAATACGATGTTTTTAACATCGTATTCCTTCATTTTTTCAAGGAGAGTAATGGTACCACTGATGTTGTTCTTATAATATTTCAAAGGTTTTTGAACAGATTCACCCACTGCCTTGAAGGCCGCAAAGTGAATAACTAGCTCAATATCTTCATTTGTGAAAACCTTATCCAAAAAATCAGTATCTAAAATTGATCCTTGATAAAATGGAAACTTTTTACCCGTAATCTTTTCCAAACGTTCAAGTACCGCTGGCGAACTATTTGAAAAGTCGTCAACTAAGACTACATCGAAACCTGCGCTAAGGAGTTCAACGGTTGTGTGGCTACCGATATAGCCAGCTCCTCCTGTAATTAAAATAGACATTTATTTTTCCTTTCTTACTTGCCAGTGCCTTTTTGATCCTTTTGAATCGTTGCTAATTTAGGCATGACTTCTCCTTCAAAACCCTTCATGGCAAAATGAACCGAAGGCTCTTTTGTCATTGGAGATAGAATTCCTAGCTTCACTTGATAGTTCTGATCTTTAGAATAAGTGAAACTTGCCTTAAGTTCAGTTGTTTGATCTGGAAGCAATTCAGACAAACGACAATCAAGTTGTTGGGCTTGAAGAACCTTACCATTAGTATTACACAAGTATAATACCACAGGCCAATCCCCATATAAAGGGGCAACCCCAGAATTTTCCAAATTAAGGGTAATATCAACCTTGCTCTCTCCTTTGGAGATTGTTAAACCTGACACCCAGAGGCGATAGCCCATGTTCTTCAAGAGCTCCTTATAAGCAGCTTGCCCGTCACCAATATCTTCAGCAACCTTGGGACCCAAGAAGGTCAAATGAGCTGCCTTAGCTTCTTCTGTAAGCTCGTCTAAGTTATTACCTAGTAAGCTAGACATAGACTGTGAACTTGTTAATTCACCACCGATAGGAGCCTTTTCCCAAGCCTTAGGCATGGCTTTCAAAGCTGCTTGCTCTTGGGTTTGATCGTATGATCCACCATTTTGAATCCAATTTAACCAGGTTTTAGTTGCTGATTTGTCTCCAAAGACATCATTATAGATTCCAAAATCACCTTCCAAACCTGTATCAAAAGGTCTTCTCATAAGGATCTTCGCTTTAGGAAAGGCTGGTTGAAACGGTGCGATGTAGTCCTTACGAACCTCTTTTCTTGGCAATTGGCGAATGCCAGCATCTGAGTGAACATGCCACTCGCCCCAGTGTCCTAAGCCACCAAGTTCGATGTAGGCGATAAAATCATCATTGCCCCAACGCTGTCCCATAGCAGTAACAGCTTCTTTATAGTATTTTCTAAGCAGTTTATTTTGGTAATTTGGTGAAAATCCTTTACCGTAGGATGTGTTATAAGCATCCCCAAGGTCAGAAATTTCATTTCCCAACCAGTCAGGGATATCCTTATGACTTGATTTGCCAGGGTAATCTAGCAAGAAACGTAAGACGACCTGCTTGCCTTCTTTCTTCCATCGTTTGAACTGGTTACTTTCTTCAATCGTTTCCCAGTTATAATGGCCCTTTTTAGGTTCCAATTCTTTCCATGTGATATCAACATAGACAAGATGAACATCTTCAGAAACTGTTTTTTCTTCCGCTGAAGGGACATAACCCATGAGCGGATTTCCAAAACTCTTGTCTGAAAGCGTATATTCAAACTTGGTACCTGTATTTCTGGTATTCAAATACACAAAAATAGCATAAAGACCACTCGTAATGATGATTAGACAGATGACGAGCCAAAGTTTCTTCTTTCGACTACTCCAACTCTTCTTCTCACGTTTACTAGCCATGGTATTCGCCATTGTATTGGATCAGCGTAAGGTCTTTGACACCTTCGATAGATTTAATATTTTCAACGAAGGTAAGGTCGTTATTTTTCACAAAGACTTCAATAGCCATCTCAACACTGTCTTTTCGCATGGTTTCAGACTTAATAAAGTGCTTGATGCGACCAAGTTCTTGAATAACTTTGTCGCCTGTGTGCTCACCATCATAGTGAACCACAGCGATATACACCTTACCAGTCTCTTGCAAGCGGCTAAAGACAATAAGCATTAAAAGTATAACGATAGACGTTACAACGGCTAGGACATACATACCTGCCCCTACCGTAATCCCTGAAGTAATTGCCCAGAACAGATAGAGCAAGTCCATAGGATCCTTAACAGCGGTACGGTAACGGACGATAGAGAGGGCACCGACCATACCAAGCGAGATAACGATGTTTGAACTGATAGCAAGTGTTACCATTGATGTGAGCAAGGTCATACCGACCAAGGTCATGGCAAAACTGCGTGAATAAATAACGCCTGTAAAGAAATGCTGGTAAACCTTATAAATAAAGGCTCCAATCAACAAGGCAAGTAGCAAGACGATAACAATACGAAACGGTGATTGTGTCGCATAGTTATCAGACTGCAAAATAGATTTTTTTATAAAGTCTTGAACACTCATAAACTCCCCTTCTTATACTAAGTTCTTTCAAACTTAGCACTTTTCCTATTTATATATTCCCATCTTCCCAGTATTCAAAACCATTTAGATACTGAGATTTTTCATAAGCCAATACGTACTTAGAGACAGCCATCATGTCTGCTTTCCCTGGCAAGACACTCTGGACAATCTTTGGCAGATACTCTGTGTATTTAACTTCGAAAACCATTTTTTCTGGATCAATGACTGGAATTGTTGGTAAGTCTGGATCAAAAATATCAAAACTTCCAACCGCTACTCTGACATTTTGGTCAAAGGTTAAGCGAACTGTTCCAAAGTCATAGACCCAAGGCTCTCGCTCATAGTCAACGATGGTCCGTGGACGCATCATGTTACTAACACATTCATAGTAAAATTCCTGACAGAGAGGATAGGGACTTTTCAAGAGAAAGTCATAATCCCCATCAATGATTTTATAAAATTCTTCGACAGTTAGTGGTGCATCCTCTTTCAGAATGTAGGTATCTACCTTTTTCTTACGCTCTAGCTTGATACTATTGGTCCCGAAATTGTAGATACGAATCCGATATTTTTTTCGAACCAGAATACCTGCATCTTTTTCAGCATAGGCACTATTCCAATAGTCGTCAAAGTAAAGACTCCTAATGGTATAACCACCATTTGTCGCATGCTTATCCAATTGAATCAAGTGTTTAAAACGCTCAGTCAGCAGAGCCTTTTCTGGTTCACCGATAACATATTTCAACTCATGGCGGAAGGGCTTCTCTTTAGTCTTCATAGCCATCTACCCCAATTTTTCCATCTTCAAGGACAAAGAAGCTCATGATACCAAATTGTTTAGAGTTATCACTATTGACATAGTAGTCAAAGGCACGTTGTGATTGTCCTGCTTCATTAGTTGCAGTCACACGTACAAAATATTGTCCCTTAGGCAAGGTATCTGTTTCAGCACTGAGGGTCTTGAGACCAGATTTTTCAAAGACCTTGTCTTTAAATTCATAGTCCTTAGCTAACTCAACTGTGTAAGTCAACTTGCTGTTATTGAAGTCGTAAGAGGCACCCCAACTTAATTTCAATTTGTTATTGGCCACTTCCGGCTTATTGATAAAGAATGGTTGTGGTTTTTCAAGACTTGTTTTGTAAATCTTGTAGTTGTTCTCCAACTCATTTGGCAAATCTGCCAAGATCTTGTCGTAATTATCAGGTGTTGTCTTAGCATGCATTTGGTCAGGCATCTTAGCTAGATAAGGTTTAATGACTGCTGCGTATTCATTACTCATTGAAGAAATCTTGTCACCAGTAATTGTCTTACGCAGCTCATCCATCTTCTCATCTAGTCCCTTGCGGAACTCTTTTGATTTGAGCAACCGTTGGAAAAGTTGGTTACCCCAATAGTTGCTGACACCGACTTCCCAGCTATTGGCTTGGTCGCTGTCCTTACTTACCAAACGACGTTCATTCTTCATCAAGATACTATCGTTATCCCAAGGAATGATGTACCATTTGGTTGAGTTTTGTGGGCTATAGAGATACATGTTACGACTCTGTGTATCATCATTACCAAGCAACATCTGGAAGGCCATCCAATATTGAATATTCTCAGGATCTACATACTTGTCCATGATGGTTTCAATCTTCACCGATGGATCATTGAGCTTGGTTAGAAAATCAATAAGTTTGGTGTGATCATGGCTACCTTTAATTTCCAAAAGTTTCTCGAATTTATCCTTATCGAATTTAGGATCATCTTCTTTAACAATCGTATCTTCATAGCGGAAGAATTCGAAGAAGTTTGGTTTATAAAGGTTGGCATTTTCATCCAGACCATGATCTTTCAGATAGTTTTTGTTAATCTGTTCGACTTGCGTGTAGAGACCGTAATCTTCAAATTTACCTGAAGGATTGTCAGAGGTTTCATCTTTAACGTAGAGGTGAACAAAGCTTGTTCTAGCACCCATGAGTTGTGGAATCTCTTCCATTAGATCATAGGACAACTTATTTCTAAAGCGAAGGGCTTCAGTCTGGTGTTTGTTAAGGTTAATCGTACGTTGACCGTTCCACTCACCCTTGTTCTTTTTAATCTTGATTTTGTAGTTCTTTTGGGCGTTCTTACTTGAACTTTCCCCACGAATCTGAACACTAGCATTTGGCACGTCTTGGTCATAACCTAACTCACCAGAGACGGGACCGTCCTCGTTACCAACTTGAAGGAGCCCTGCTACTTGATATCGTTTAACATGCATTTTCTGATAATCTTCAACGGAATATTGATTGACCTCAGACCATGAGTGATTTTGATTTTCTGTAGCATCTCCTCGACGTACTGTCAGGTACATGGTCGTTACCTTTGTATGATCCTTATCATAGAGGCTCTTCTTATCTCTTAAGTGTACATTAGAGATATCAGTGGCCGCTTGTTTATCTACTTTTTTAGTTGTCACACCGTTTTTTGTCTGTTCCTTGGTTCCACATGCTGTAAAACCAAATACCGTACAGAGCAACAAAACCGCTGCTAAACTCTTTTTCCTATTCATTTCCCCCACCTCTTTTGTATGTTTTCTAAACGCTCAGTCCATTTTTCAAAATAGCCCACGTCTTTCTTAGATACCATGGCTTGGCTTCCTAAGAAATGATACTGAAGATCACTTGTATATTTATCGATTTCCTGACCACTTTCAATGAAAAGAACTAGAGAAGAAATCAAGAAGGCGTAGCCTAGGAAGGCCGAGTCCAAGAACTGTGAACCAAAACTCAAAACTACTGTCAGAATGGCAAAGTGTTTGGCAAGCTCCTTGGCACCCTTATAATCTGCAAAATACATCAAGAGCAAGATATTCACATTACCTACAGCATAGAGACCATAAGCTAGACATAGCGTTAAGAAGTAACCATGCATTTGATTGTTAAAACCAATTGGTAAGTAAGTCAAAACCACGCTTCCGAAGAACATGATGAAAATTGTCGCTAGCAATTGTTTCCAAAAAACATATTTGAGTTCATTACTCATGACATCCAACATTTGAGTTTCAGCTTCCTGAATATCCGAAAGACTTCCCTCTTCATTGTAGAGCTTAAAATAACGTCGGAAATGCGGATAGAAGGAAACCTCGACAGACATAACGAAATTAAGTGTTGATACTAAAGTCGTTAAGTAGGCTAACATGGCTGGCACATCGTAGACTGGAGCTGTACGGAAGAAGCCATCAAAACTCTTACTAATTGGCCCAAACCAGTTAATAACAATATGAGCAAAGAGGGCCACCAACATGTAAAGTCCAGTCTTGGCAAGATCTGAAAATTGATCAAACCATTTCAAAAACTCAAAGGACATTTTGAGATTAGATGGAAAATAGTCATGGATCAGACGAACCATCCAAAACATCATTCCACCATATCCCAAACAAACACTTAGGAATATACCATACTTTTGATGTAGGAAAATACTAAGTAATCCAGAGATAATCGTCACACCAATCGCTAAAAAGAAACCTTTGATAATTTCTTTATAGGATTTAATCGCTGTCAAATAGGTAATTACATTCCAAACGAGACAAAGCTCACCAAAGAGCAAAACTCCCATAGCCACTTCTGCTAAACTTCGACTAGCCAGGGCTAGATAGAGCGCATACAGTGGCGTTCCAATCATAAGCATCAAAGCACTCGACGCATAAAATGAAGGAATAATAGTCTCAAATTTCTTCTCGTAGAGCATATCCGCAACAAAGCGGGTTACCACCAACGAGAAGAGACTGGTAATCACAAGTGAAAAGATGATAGCGTAAGTCAAGTTCGAAAGAATATAGTCACGCTCATTTTCACTGATTCCTGCTACCATTGTCAGAACAACGACACCAGCTGTAAGTAAAATCCCCAAAAGCATAGGACCGGTATACACAATTCCAGCATAAGCGTAGGCCTTTTGTTTTGAAAAAAGGCTATCCTCGTTGTAAATTTTACGTAATTCAAATCCAATACCGGCCATTAAACAGCCACCTCCTCATATAAGCGTCGGTACTGACCGATCATTTGCGGATATTGATATATCGCTTCAACACGCTTACGGGCAATTTCACCCATTTCAAGCCGTCTTTCATCATTAATCGCCATCTTCTTCATAGCTTCTGCAAGAGGCCCTGTACAAGTAGGTGGTGCACAAAATCCTGCAATCCCTAGATTGTCATCCTCACGACCTTCTAGCAATTCTCGACAACATCCGACATCTGTCGTCACACAAGGACGGCTAGCCGCCATTGATTCCAAAACAGAAAGTGGCAAGCCCTCAGAAAGACTGGTCAAAAGCGTAAAATCAATTTTCTTCATATATTCTCGAATATTAACACGACCAGTGAATAGAAGACGATCTCCCAAATCCATCTTATCGGCCAAACTAAAACATTCATCCGCATATTCTTGGTCATCTATACCACCCATGATATGCAAACGAACGTTTGGCACCTGCTGGGCCAATTCGTAGAAAGAATATAACATGGTTTTAATGTCCTTGATTGGAGCCAAACGAACCACGGCTCCGATATCAATCCAACCATCCGGTTCTTTCAAAGGAATTTGAGAAAACGCATCGTAGTCAATCCCGTTTGAAATAACCTGACATTTCTCTGGATCACAACCCATCTCAATCTGAATTTCCTTGGCCTTAGTAAAGAGGCTGGTAATTTTTTCAGCATTTTGATAAATCGCATCAGACAACATATAGAAGAACCTTACCCACTGTTGGCGCATTGTAGGTAAAACCCACTTGGCACGAAGCAATTCTTCCTCACGTTCACGCGTATAAATCCCGTGTTCAGTTAAGAACAGAGGTTTGTCATAGGTCAAACTGCCCAAAGTTGCAAGAATACCACCATAACCTGTAGAGATTGAGTGGTAAACATCTGCTTCAGGAGGTGGACAAGATAAAATATTTAAAAGTGGAAACAGCATAGAACGGATCGTGTGAAAAACATCTGAAAAAGATAGCTGCGTGTAGCGTTCACTACAGAGATCCTTCAAGACCTGAAAAAAGGCCTCACTACTCAAGAGATCGTTAGGAACGACCTTACCATCCTGTAAAAGTTTAAACAAGACTTTCCAATCAGGTTGTTGACAAAAAACCATATCTTTAAGCGCTTGTTTTTCCTCATCTGTAAACTGATGTGGCTCTATGTCTTCTTCTTTATCTGGCACAACATAGTCCAAAAAGACTTCGTGTACTTCTACGACATTTTCAGGAAGTTCATAAACAAACTTTCCCTTTTGCTCATGTGTTGCCCCCACAACCCAGAGAACAAATTCATGCTCTTTCATTTCTGTAATATATTGATGCATCCAAGTAGAGACACCACCGTGAACATACGGATAGGACCCTTCAAGAATTAAACATATCTTCATCGGCATTTCCCCTATTTTGCCTTATTTTAATGTGATGGTGACTGACTTATTCGTAGCCTCCAATAGGTAAAGATCACCCGTTAAATGCGTAACCTTACCATTTTTTACCTTCTTAACCTCGTTTTGATTTAAACGAACCATAAGGTAAGCATGATCATGAAAATTCTCAAGATCAATTTTTAGAGCGTCTTTGGTATATTTTTGAGAAACTTTCAAAATACCGTAACGCTGAACAGCACCTGCTAATTCTGAACCTGTTAGATTCCTTAGTGAAGGTGACATATTGTGGACCCAACTAACTTCCTTGTCCAAGGCCTTGTACATCTTTGCCCAACCCAATTCTGCACCACGATCGACATCAAGAACGTCATCAGGGTGAAGGAAATGGTTATTGACATAGTGCATATTCATTTCAGAAAAGACCGTCATCTGTGAGAAATCGTCCCAAACCGCACCAGAAACTGTACGTGGCTCTTCAATCATTCCATCAGGCGACACTTCAAACTCTTGCGAATAAGTGAAATCTCCTGGGAAATAGTTACTTGAGATAGCCTTGATTTCTGGGAAATCATTAACGATTACCTCTCGCCCTTCTTTTGAAAGGATATTTGATGGTGGAACGTAGACTGATTTTTGCGCTTTAGGAAAGAGTTGGTTGACAAAACGAATCAACTCAGACAGACCAGCCTTCATAGCAGCCTTATCCTTCCAAGTCTTGTAGCTGGCATACTTTTCACCATAATTAACAGATGAAGGACTCAAAGGTTGGTGATTATAACCATGATAACCAAGCTCACCACCGTTAGCCAAAAGCGAATTTCCAAAATACTTGAAACGATCTAAATCGTTTTGTTGAACAATTTTACCATCTGTCTGGGCCTCATAGTTTTCAATGACCACACCTGTATGAACGATACCATACTTTTCGTGCAGTTTAAGAAGGTCTGGCCACCAAACATTAGTATAAAATTCAGATACAGACATGTCATAGTCACGTTTAACGAAACGACCATCTCCGGCTGGAACAGGTGATGGGAAATCATCTATATAATAGGTAGAACCATTGATTACTGGATAAACTGTCGCTTCAGTCAAAAGACTATAGGAAGCGGCATAAATACCACGGACATTACGCTCATAGATTCCAAGATTGTCAACGACAAACTTCCCTTTGCCGTATGATTTTTCCCAAATCAACGGTGTATGAGAATCATCTGTTGTTTTAGCATGTACCTTAACATCACTTTCAAGTGAGACTTTTCTAGCTGACTCAAAAGGTTCTTCAATTTTATAATTGCGTCCCCCACCAATCATGAAGTCAGGATCCACGTAGATTTCCTTGACCTCATCCATCTCAAAATTGGAATAACTTACGCCGAGATTATGATCAATGGCATCCAGATTACTTTCTTTCCCCATGGTTACTGCAAAAAGTGTTTGACCACCTTTTTCAGTCCAATCCATTAGTGGCTGAACCTGGTCCTCCATTCGAGAAAGGTCAGTGACAAGAAGGACTACTTTTTTATAGTCTGAAAGTGAATAGGACTCGTGTTTAGCCACATCGACTAACTTAGCTCCCATACGCATATCTTTTAGAATTTGCTCAAACTGTTTCCAAGCCCTTTGACTCGTCTCGTTTTCACTATCATAAAGAACCAGAGTATCTTTATCTAAATCCTTGACCACTGAGGCCGTAGATGGTACTTTTCCGGTAAGATAGGCTTCCTTACCTTGAGTTGGGTACCATTCCCCCTTCTTTTGAACAAAGAGTCCGATGGCCAGACACAAAATAAGGCCAACCCCTAGCAAGGTTTCTTTGCGGATAACATTCTTTTTACCTAATTTCATGCCATCACCTCTTTTCCTTGCCAGAAGTTCAAGAGATCTTGCTTGTCCTTAGAAAGAACAACCTGTTTGCCTTGCATCTCACGAATCATGTTCTTAAATTCATCAAACTGACCAGTTTGATAGTAATATTCCAAATACAAATAATACACATCATCCGCATTTGATTTAATTGAAAGCTGTGTCAAATGCTTTTGAGCCAAATCATACAAACCAAGAGCTAGTTCATTATGGATAACTCTCACTAAGTCTTTAGCAGTCGTTCCGTGACTAAGTTTTTGCAAGAGACGTTCCTCGTACTCCTTACGAAGCAAACCTTCCATTTGTTTACTTAGAAGTTCTTTAGAGAGGTAATCTTCCATAAAATCACAATACTCGGTTAAGAGGTCAAAGTCTGCTTCACCCTTTTCAAAACGTTTCTCAAAAGCACTCAACTTCTCATCGTATTGACTTGAAATCTCAGAAATAAAGGTTGTCGCATAGTGAACAATTTCACTGTCCTCATTTAAGCGAGCCAAATAGAGCAAATCCATAAAATGAGATGGATCATTATTAGCCAATCCCATCAATTGCTGACGAGCTTCCTTAGCCTTATTCAAATAGAGAGATTCTTCAAGAGGAACGATGTCTTCTTCAACCAATTTCTTAGGACGTTGAAAATCATCGATATTTCCAAAATCAATAGTCAAATCTTTAATTTTGCCACCAACTGCTGCTTCTTGACCACGACGGTGTCTACCAGGATTTGGCTTAGAAATCATATGAATCAGACCAGCACCAAAGAAAGGTAAAGCAATTGGGAAAATCAAGTAAAAAATGGTTAAATCTGATCTGCCACTAACAATGGCTTTATAGACAAGTGCTATAGATAGGAAGTAACAAACCGTTAAAATACTAGTAATTAGGACTGGAATCATTGTGCAACCCTCCCTTGATGACTAGCTTGTTCAAGAAGTTCTGCCTTTTCAATGAAAGAACGACTCATTTTTGAAAGAACCTCAAGCTCGTTTAACACTTTAGTAGACATAGCTTCAAAAGGAACAGCCTCTACCCAAATGATAAAGGTACCCTCTCCCTTGGTCTTAACTTCCATGGCATAAGCTGGACGATTCTCAAGCAATGATTTATTAGCCCAGACACGTCCATGACCGAAGGCATCTCCAACTTCTTTAAAATCTGTCAAAGATACTTGCTTCTTATCGTTATCTCCCAAAAGAAGTTCATATTGGAAAGGACCACCACCATAAAGTGAAACAGGAGCATTCAAAATCTCTGAAACCAAATCAATCGTCTGTCTGAGAACCTTCTCAACACTAGCATGATCTAAAGTCACAAAGTAAGAATAGGCTTTTCCAAGACCATCTTGACTTGCTAACAAGGCATTTTTCAGGTCTTTATTTTCATTAAGTAATGTATGGTAGGATTGATTAAGGATAAGATAGTCTTCCTTAACTGTTTCCAACTGTTTGTCTAGTTGTAGCTTGTCATCTTTTTTCTTCATTTCCACAAAACCACAAACAACAGCGATAAAGATATAGGCAATAAAGGCCACCCAACGGTCCGTATTATATAGAAGCAATTGCCAACTAGTCCCAGACAAAATTTGACTGATTGTCAAACCAATAATTGCAAGTACTGCTGAGAACAAGCCATACCCCATGCCCAAAACTGTACTAATCAAGACAACAAAGAGCAAACGTAGGTCGGTCAATTGGAACTGTAACTGACCTTGAGTCATATATCGAAAAGCTTCAAAGACTAAGAAAGTCGCGACAACAGCAGCAAGTTTCTTATTTCTCTTTTGCTTAACGATATTATCTACGATATTGCGGAACTTAGAAACACGTAAAGAACCTTTTCGCTGCTTTTGATAGTCTTCGTAAATATCTGGCAAGTCACGCACCAAGGCATAACGCATAAACCAAGCGAATCGATCACGCAAATCATGGTGCTTTTCAGGATCGTTATCATATTTCCTAATTCTTCTTTCCTCTAAGAAATGAACCTGCTTGTTAGGGAAATATTTATCCAAAGCTTGCAAGAGCTCACCAAAAGTCAGTTGGAAAGGATCTGGAATAATAATACTTTCATAGGTGTCATTCCAGCGCTCACATAATTTGTGAAGCAAATCTCCCAAGTCAGATAGACTGATAAAAGTCGCCTGACTTTGTGATGACTCCTTCAACTCCACCTGCTCATGATCATCTAAACGTACAAACAGTTTATATAGATAATCTTCTTTATTAATGACTGAATAAAGAAAGGGACTATGTAGAACTTTAAGGTTGACCCCAAATTCTCGAGTCCAAGATAATAAGGTATCCTTAGTTGTCGTCTGTAAGCTTCGTTTCCCATCCTCAAGGACAGGACCTGTAATGTAAAGTAAACGTTTGTTTTTTCTATCTTTAAGACACTCTAACAATCTGATGAGATTTTCAATCTCCCCTGAACTTTCATGTCCATAATTGAGATATTCCGAAAAATAGATGATTTGATCATAATCATGAAAATCAAAAACATCTTCTAATTGATTGTTCTCATAATGTTTGGTATATACGGTGATTTTATTCTTACGAGAGTTCTTTACACCTGTATGACCAAAAATAAAAACCGCTTGATTAGGAAACGTTTTCAAAATGAAATCGTTTGTTAATCCAGCAGTATTACCAAGTATCAAAATATTCATAAACTTCTCCCCACTTTTAAGAGTGTCCCCTTAACTACACTCTCTACCCATTCTAATCATTAGTCTCAAGTATCTCCCAATAATCTCAAGACCACAATGTAATGCCTTTCTTAAGAAAGCTCTTTGAAAGTTATGACCTCCTCCCCAATGAGTGAGCACGTAACTCTCAACAAAATCTATTTCGAAGATTCTTAAAGATTTCAAAAATATAAGAAAAAACAAGATCATCCTAAATAAACATTAACGTAAATTAATATTATTAAAGAATAGATTAAATTAACTAACTAAATATCTTGTTATGTTGATTAGCTTCCCCAAGAAATCACAAACTAACCAGATCACTTTAGATTGTCTAACACCTGTTAAACCTTATTTAAAGGTATTTCTTCTTACTCTATCAATCTAAAATGACTCTAGTTTTATATTTACATCGTCACTCTTATTATAGCAATTTATTCTTATTTTTCAACTCCTTTCAAAGGTTTTCACCAAAAGAATTTATCTATAGCTAGTAGTTTTTATCCTTAAATCACTCAATCCATTGGCTTTACAAGTGTTTAAAGTCAGAAAATTCATATTATTTATTTTCAAAACAAAAAACAGAATTCAAAAAAATTAAATTCTGTTACTTTGATATTATTAAATTGAAAGTAATATTAAATCTTTTTAAGCTTCTACAGCTGCTTTGAGGGCATCTACCTTGTCCAATTTTTCCCATGGAAGATCAACGTCCGTACGTCCCATGTGACCATAGGCCGCTGTTTGACGATAGATAGGACGTTTAAGATCCAGCATTTGAATGATACCTGCTGGACGCAAGTCAAAGAGATCGCGGACAGCAGCTTCAAGTTTGCTTTCAGCAACTGTAGCAGTTCCGAAGGTATCAACACGAACAGACACAGGGTTAGCAACACCGATAGCATAAGCCAATTGTACTTCTGCTTTCTTAGCAAGACCAGCAGCTACGATGTTTTTGGCAATGTAGCGAGCTGCATATGAAGCTGAACGGTCAACCTTAGTGGCATCTTTACCAGAGAAGGCACCACCACCGTGTCTTGAGTAGCCACCATAAGTATCAACAATAATCTTACGACCAGTCAAACCAGAGTCCCCTTGAGGTCCTCCGATAACAAAACGACCTGTTGGGTTGATAAAGAATTTAGTCTCATCATCCAAGTATTCGGCTGGAATAACTGCCTTAATGACTTTTTCAATGACGTCATGACGAATTTGGTCATTAGTCGCTTCAGGATCGTGTTGTGTTGAAATAACAACTGTATCAACGCGTACTGGTTGATCATTCTCATCATACTCAACAGTAACCTGAGATTTAGCATCTGGACGAAGGTATGAAATCTCACCAGATTTACGCAAATCTGCCAATTTTTTAACCAATTTATGTGAGAGGCTAACTGGAAGTGGCATAAACTCTGGAGTTTCGTCAATAGCAAAACCAAACATCAAACCTTGGTCACCAGCTCCGATAAGATCAAGTGGGTCTTGATCACCAGTTCCACGAACTTCAAGTGCTTCATTGACACCTTGAGCAATATCTGGTGATTGTTCAATCAATGATGGGTGAACCCCAACAGATTCTGCCGCAAAGCCGTATTCTGCATTGTTATAACCAATTTCAGCGATAGTATCACGAACCACACGGTTAATATCTACATAAGCTGTTGTAGAAACTTCACCGAAAACATGGACAGAACCAGTGTAGACAGCTGTTTCTGCTGCAACGTGTGCATCTGGATCCTCTGCTAAAATCGCATCAAGAATGGCATCTGAAATTTGGTCTGCAATTTTATCTGGATGCCCCTCAGATACTGATTCAGACGTGAAAAGTTTACGTTCTGACATATAAAATGTCCCCCTTTTAATATGAAAAATAGTATTAGACAGCACGGATTTAACCGTCTCCTAATAGGTAAAACGCTATACTCCTGGTGGAGCTAAACGCCGTTAAAAAGTTACAAAGAACCAACAGCCAACTCTAGGATGACTGTTGCCTTATCGGGACTTAATAACTACCGTCCATTATATCATGTTTTTTCAGTCTAGTCATATAGTTATTTATTATCAAGCCTTATCAATAATTTATAGTGAGCATTTTACCATCTTTTGTATTATACTTAGGATATGAAAACTTATGAACACGTTTATGACATCTTATCGAAGAGTCCTGACTTTGTAACGGGAGAGAGCTTGGCTAAAAGCCTTGGTGTCTCACGGACAGCCATTTGGAAGGCAATTCAAACACTTCAAGAACAAGGAATTGACATTACAAGTGTCCGCAAGAAAGGCTACTATTTAGAAAAGGGAGATATTCTTCTTCCTCAAGATATTTCTAAGCAACTCAACATTCCAGTCTACTTTAATCCAGATTCTAACTCTACCCAACTAGATGCTAAACATGGCATGGAAAAGAATAATCCGACGCCTGCACTTTATCTGGCATCAAGTCAAAAGGCAGCCAAAGGACGATTTGAACGTCACTTCTTTGCCAGTCCACAAGGTGGTATCTACATGAGTATCCACTTAAAGCCCAACTGTCATTTTGAGGAGTTACAACCTTATACGATGATGGTGGCAGCTGCTATTGTCAAAGCTATCCAGCGTCTAACTGGCATCAATACAGAAATCAAATGGGTTAATGACATCTACCTCAACAACAAAAAAATGGCTGGTATCCTTACCGAAGCCATTAGTTCTATCGAATCTGGTCGCATCACAGATGTCATTATCGGGGTTGGGCTTAACTTCTCAATCACTGATTTCCCTGAAGAGTTAGCTAATAAAGCTACTAGTCTTTTTACTTCTGAAAAACCAAGCATTACTCGAAACCAGCTCATTTCAGAAATTTGGAAACTCTTTTTAACCATTCCTACTAGCGATTTAGTCAAAGTTTATAAAGAAAAGTCCCTTGTTTTAGACAAACAAGTGACCTTTGAACAAGCTGGAAGGACTTATACTGGTATTGCCAAGGAAATTGGCGATAAGGGCCAACTTCTCGTTCTTACTGATGATGGTCAGGAAAAACGGTTGACCGCTGGCGAAGTGAGCCTTACTTCTTGGTAGACTTATCGGCTGCACGCGCAATGCGTGAAACAACATAGGTTGTCCAAAGACGACGAAACAGTAAATACCCAAAAAAGGCTGTAAAAAAGTAATAGCCGTGCTGTAAACTGTAATTAAAACAAACCGTTTCAAAAATAGTTTCAAGCGTAATAAACAAAATTTGTTGAATCATAAGATTATTATATCAATAGATAGAGCCTAGGACAAGCAGTCTAGGCTCTTTTCATTTTTACAAGGATGGACCTTCCAATTATTAGCTTGAGAAATCTATCAAATTACACTGGACATCCTCGCTTTTCTTTTTCTGGACTCGGACCTAAAAAGGTCCAATGGGCCTCCTCGCTTTTCTATTTCTGGGCTCGGACCTAAAAAGGTCCAATGGACATCCTCGCTTTTGGGTTTCTTGGCTCGGACCTAAAAAGGTCCAATGGAACTTCCTCGCTTTTTCATTTCTGGGCTCGGACCTAAAAAGGTCCACTGGACCTTTTTAGTCCTCTATTTCTACAACATCAGAGAGAAACTCGAGTTCTTGCGGGATATACTCTTCGCGATCTTCTTTTTCCAATTCTTCTTTGGATTTGAGACTGCGTGCAAATTCTGTACGGAGTTTTTCAAATTCTGCTTTTGGAACAGCCATAATATTAGGTGAGAAACCGGCAGCTGAACTCATGATATTACCAAACATATCATTGAGATCACTGCGTTTCATGACCTGTTCAGCATTAAAGGCAGCATTAAATGCCAGGATAGCATTTTCCTGATTAGCTAATACAGGCTCAGAGCCATTCAAAAGTGCCCTATTTTGTGGGCTGATAGAATCCAAAATTTCAGGCCAAGTTGCCTTTAGGGCATCCAGACACTGGCGTGATTTCTGAGGATTTTCCATAGTTTCACGCATAATCGTGAGAATCTTTTCACGATCCACCTTGTACTGATAAGCAGGTTTGGCTTTTCGAGTTGGTGCTACTTCTCCTTGTACTTTGCCCTCTTTAAGAGCTTTACGTAGACCTTCTACCTCGCGACGAAGACTATCTAACTCTTCTTGCAAATTCCCTGGAATTTCTTGTGAAACCTGAGTATGAGTTTCTGACAATTTTATAGTCAGCATTTCCGCATAGATTTTAGGATGTGTTCCAGTTTTAATTTCTGGCAAGGCACTTGTAACCAAGTCAATCAATTGGAAAAGTCGGTCTTGCTCCAGAGAAAGATTCTCTTCAAAAAGGGGACTATGGTGACTGTTCTCTCCGCCCGCTTTGACAATCAAAAGATCACGGAAATACTCCAAGAGATCCGTCGCAAAACGGCTCATAGACTTACCATTATCAAAAAGAGTTTCAAGATTTGATAAAGCTTGCGTAGTCTCTTGATTGCGAACGTTAGCGACAAAACTGTCTAAGGCTGTCAAACCAATAGAACCAGTGATTTCTTCAGCTACAGCTTGGCTGACATGATTGTCAGGAGACAGACTCAGTGCTTGGTCTAAGATTGACAAAGCATCACGCATACCACCTTCCGCACGACGAGCAATAATGGTCAAAGCCTCATCATCAAAGGTCAATCCTTCTTTTTCCAGAATTGAAGCCAAATGCTCTTTAATAGCTCCCTGCTTGATCGATTTAAACTCAAAACGTTGGACACGAGAAAGGATGGTTGCAGGAATCTTATGTAATTCAGTGGTCGCCAGAATAAAAACAACATTTTCAGTTGGTTCTTCCAAAGTCTTCAAAAGAGCATTGAAGGCACCTGTCGAAAGCATGTGCACTTCGTCGATAATATAGACCTTATAAGTTGCACGACTTGGGGCATAGGTCGATTTGTCACGGATTTCACGAATCTCATCCACACCGTTGTTGGAAGCCGCATCAATCTCGATAACATCTTCGAGACTTCCGTTAGTAATATCACGACAAATATCGCAGTGATTACAAGGCTCACCATCAACTTGATTAGGACAGTTCATAGCCTTGGCAAAGATTTTTGCCGCACTGGTTTTACCGGTACCACGTGGTCCAGAAAAAAGATAGGCATGGCTGATTTTCCCCGACTCTACCGCCTGTCTGAGCGTGGTTGAAATCACTTTTTGACCAACCATTTCGCCAAAGGTTTGACTACGGTATTTACGATATAAGGCTTGATACATTAGTTTACCTCAAACATTCCAAATGTAAGCTCGGTTTTCTCAAGTAAAATTTTGACAAATGCTTCAAGATAATCTTGGTCTACTTGGTTATAGTCTCCTACTTGGTGAGAATCCAAATCGAGAACACCAACTAATTTGCCATCTTTGACCATTGGTACAACAATTTCACTTCGAGCAGCGGAATCACAAGCGATGTAATTAGCGTGTTTGGTGACATCTTCGACAATTAGGGTTCTATTTTCTGCTGCAGACTGACCACAAACACCCTTACCTAAGGCAATTCGAACACAAGAAACATTACCTTGGAAAGGGCCAAGGATTAACTCATTCTTGACATTATCCATCAGGTAGAAGCCTGTGAACACAGAATTTGGCAGGGTTGTATTCAAGAGAGCTGAGGCATTAGAAAAGTTGGCCAGAGCATTGTTTTCATTGGCAAAAAGCACTTTAGCCTGTGCTAGCATTAATTCATAGGCTGATTTTTTTTCTTCGTTAGTCATAACTACCATTATAGCAAAGATTGGTTCTTAAAACTAAGATTGACCTACCTTTTCTCCTTCCCTTTCATTTAAAAATAATTCAAGATCTTGAACGACATTTTCAGGATATTCTGGACTAGAAATCTGATAAAACTTAACAGTCATTCGATTTCTGAACCAAGTTAATTGACGTTTAGCAAATCGACGCGTATTTTGCTTGAGTTTTTCCAAGGCTTCGTCCAAGCTCTGGTTCCCAGAAAAATAAGGAAACAACTCCTTGTAGCCTATACCACGAGCTGACTGGGCATTAGGATAATTATCGTACAACCATTTGGCTTCTTCCAAGAGCCCAAGTTCAACCATCTTGTCTACTCGTGTATTAATTCGATTATAGATTAAGGAGCGTTCATCATCTAATCCGATAAGAAAGGGATCATAAGTCGTCTCAGTATTTTCAAGATTCTTCGAAAAACGATGAAGCTCAAGTGCTCTGATAGCACGACGACGGTTAATCTCTTTAATCTCAATACCTAAGCGATCAATTTTTTCAAAAAGTTCCTGATCAGATAATTGCTCTAATTCTGTGCGATAGGCTAAGACCTGCTCCTGATCTACCTGCCCCCCTAGGTGATACCCTTCTAGGAGACTTTGTAAATAGAGACCTGTTCCTCCTACTACAATAGGTAACTTGCCACGACTAACTATATCTGTAATGGCAACCTCTGCCTCTGTCACAAAATCATAAGCTGAATAGGACTCATCAACATTGCGAACATCAATCAGATGATGTACTGCTGCTGCCTGCTCTTCAGGAGTGGCCTTGGCGGTTCCTATATTCAATTGTCGGTAAACCTGCTGGCTATCTCCTGAAATAATTTCGCCATTAAAACGCTTGGCCAATTCAATTCCAAGCGCTGTTTTTCCCACAGCAGTAGGACCAGCTACTACAATAAGTTTGGTTTTCATAATGTTTTCACTTGCTATTCTAGATATTTTTTTAGATAATATAAGCATATTATAACATATACGGAGGATAGTCTCATGGCTAAAAAACATTCATTCGCTAAAGGTGTCGCTACTGGCGTTATCGGAACTGCTGCTACTGTAGCAGGTGCTGTCTTCGCAGTTAAGAAAACCATTATCGAACCAGAAGAAAAGAAATTGGCTTTCATCGAAGAAAACCGTAAAAAAGCAGCTCGCCGTCGTGTAAGCCGCTAATAATGAGAACCAGGGAAACCTGGTTTTTTACTGTTATTTTTAACTCTTCATCTATGACTAGGAACGGAGCCAAATTTGAAAAGAAAAAAATATAATATTATCACCTTCTCTTTGCTAGCTTTCTTCTTTCTCTTTGGTTTTTTATCAAAACATTTAAAAGAACCTGTAAAGTCAGCAGCAAAATCACATTACATTTCTCATACCCTCTCATCTAAAAGTAGCTCATCTAACAATAAATCTACTAATAAATCTTCAACAGCCACTTCGACAGAAGATAATAAGAAGGATGCTAAAGATGAAAATAAAGATCAAGCATCTCCTTCTGTTCAAGAATCTAATCAGAAACAATCTAACCAAAAAACTCATCAAGATGGAGCTCAAGAAAAGCCAAAATCTGCTGAAGGTGGTCGAGGTTGGGGCGGACCAGAAGACGGCTCTTATGCCATTAGTGGAGGCGGTGGTGGAGGTCACGATGCAGCCTTCGCCGCAGGTGCTGGCGGAGGAAGCAATCGCTCAAGCTCAACTGATCAGAGCAATGAATGGATTAACGACGTTGATAACAATCCTTACGAGTACCCACAAGCTTCATCAAGCACAGATACAACTGCCAATTCCAATGAATGAGATAACAGAATACTAAACATCACCAGTATTCTATTTTGAACCCTAGTTAGGACTAATCCTGACTAGGGTTTTTGCTTATCAAAAAAACACCTATAATTCAATAGGCGTCAATTACATTTGGCTTAAATTCGGGGCAAACTAGCTTAAAACCGCATGGTTAAAGGCTTAAAAATGTCCCCTGCCGGAATCGAACCAGCAACGACTCCTTAGGAGGGAGTTGTTATATCCATTTAACTAAGAGGACTTATGAAAAAATCTGCCACGAGGACAGATTTTTATGTGAAATCTGTAAATTATTTACGGATTTCTTTGATACGTGCAGCTTTACCTTGCAAAGCACGCAAGTAGTAAAGTTTAGCACGGCGGACTTTACCGTAGCGTACAACTTCAATCTTTTCAACACGTGGAGTGTGGATTGGGAAAGTACGTTCTACACCGATACCGCTTGAAATTTTACGAACTGTGTACATTTCTGAGATCCCTTGACCTTTGCGTGAAATAACTACACCTTCAAAGATCTGGATACGTTCGCGAGTTCCTTCGACAACTTTCGCGTGAACGCGAACTGTGTCACCAGGACGGAATGATGGGATGTCAGTACGAAGTTGACCTTCTGTCAAACTTTGGATCAATGGATTCATTTTTATATTCTCCTATCTTACTAATCTTAAGAGCAACCTCTGTGTCTCAGCGGATTAGCCGTTATTTTTGTGTGTCCATTACACACTCTTAGTATCTTATCAAAAAATTATCAGGATGTCTAGTATCTTATTGCATTTCTAGCATTTTTTGTTGTCCATAAATGCTCGTCTTATGATTAATGAGATAAGCAAAAGCTATGACAATCGCGTAAGGGACTGTATTAGAGGGACCAAAGACTTCAACGCCAATGAAAATAGGTGCTAAAAGGGTATTGGTACTGCTACCAAAGACAGACAGATAGCCAAGACCTGCTACAAGTGGAATTGGAAGTCCTAGAACTGGTGCTAGAACAGCACCAAGACTTGCTCCGATTGCAAACAAAGGGGTTACTTCTCCTCCTTGGAAACCAAGAGATAAGGTAAAGACCGTCAAGAGCAATTTCAAGAGCCAATCCAATGGATAAATGGTCCCACCATCAACACTTAAAGAAATCAAATTCGTTCCAAGACCTGTATAGCGTCCCTTCCACAAAATCAAAAGAAGACAGGTTAAGACGACACTTCCTAAGAGAACACGATAATAAGGATTTGGGAGCAGACTTGCTACTTTCTTTTTAGCTATTGACAAGAGAAAAGCAAAGAGATTTCCTGCTAGACCAAAGGCCAGACCTAAAAGAGCTAACTTAATAAACGTCCCAAGGTCAATAGTTAAACTTTCAGATACAAAGTGGCTAAATTTTTCAAGACCTAAGAGATGGCTTGTCGTACTCGCCACAAAAGATGCAATAAGAGTCGGTACCAATATTGGCAGACTTAACTGTCCTAGGGTCAAGACCTCAAGCGCAAAGAAGGTCGCAGCAATTGGTGTTTGGAAGAGTCCTCCAAAACCAGCTGCCATACCCATGGTCAAGAAAATACGTGAAGCATTCGGGAACTTAAAATAGCGACTAAAAGCATGAGAAACTGTGGCCCCCAGTTGTACAGCAACTCCCTCACGACCTGCAGAACCCCCGAAAAGGTGGGTCAGCCATGTGGTTACAGTCACAAGTGGAATTAACCTTAGGGGGATTTGATCCTCCTCATTATGTCCAACCTTGAAAATCAAGCCCATTCCCTGTGCTGCCTTACCCGCAAACTTTTGGTAAAGGTAAACTATCAAAAGTCCAGCCAAAGGAAGTGCTGGTACCAGATAAAAGAGATGGTGGTCACGAAATTCCGAGAGTCCTATCAGCACGCGCCCAAAAATAGCATCAATCAGCCCAACAAGCACACCTAACAAGATTGCATAAAGACTTAACATTACTAAATGTAAGTAAGAAAGACCTTGACTATCACTTAATTGTTTTACTTTCATCCTAGTTACCTACTTTTCTTCTAGCTTACTTGCTTGATAAGTACGTGAATGCTTCATAATATCCGCAAAACTAGCGACGATAGCTTCTTTATATTCAGGATTAACGACACTAGCGCCTACTTTGTCTAGCAAGGTTTGCTCTCGTTCGGGATCATAAATCGCCTTTCCAGTGCGTTGTTTATAAGCACTTACTCGAGTTACCAATTTCATACGTTCTTCCAACAAAGCCACAATCTCATTATCAACGGTATCAATCTGTTGGCGAATCTCATTTAAGTTCATACTGACCTCCTTTTTTTCTCTCCATTATAACAAAAATGACCTGAGGACAAAAGAGCCTCAAGCCATTGAATTGCTTATAAAAAGAGTTTTCTTACCTGACTGATATTACTTTCATTAACAACTAGATACAGGGTTGCTCCTGCTTTTAGACGTGTGTCTCCATGAACAACTTCAGACTGGTCTTGAAAAATCTGAGTGGAAATCAAAACTCCATCAGGTAAGGTTAAATCCTTAACCAATCGACCAGCTAGACTCTCTGTAACCGGTAAGTCAATCATCGTCGGTATATTATCAACTTGCTTTGGTTCGTGAGCAATCAGATTGTGAAGCATGGCTTCATAGACAGGTTCTCCTCCCATGAAATCCATGACTAGATAGGCAATCAGGGTCACGACACCAATTGTCATCAATTGGTGAAGGTCACCCACCATCTCAGTCACTAAAATCATAGCAGTTAGCGGTGCCTTAGATACCGCACCGAAATAACCAGCCATACCAAGAATGATAAAAATAGGGAATTGACTGACTTGTAAGAATCCTAGATTTTCAAAAGCTGCCGCAAAAACGCTACCTGAAAGAGCACCTAGAGTCAAAATCGGCAAGAAAATCCCACCAGGAAAACCTGAACCAAAGGACAACATACTCCAAACAAAGCGAATAGCCAAATAGAGGATAGCCACAGCTAGAGCAGGATGTAAACCATTTAGAGCAAGAATCAATTCATTCCCACCACCTAAAAGATGTGGAAAATAGAGACCAATAGGAATGATAAACAGAACTGCCAAGAGGCCATGAAAATGAGATGGCAAGTGGAAGATTTTCCCTAACCCTTGGTAGACCTTACCAATGCGTAAGACAACCCACTCATAACCGTATCCAAGCACACCTAGAAAAATCCCCAAAACAATAAGAATCCAATAATCTTTCAAAGGAAATACGGGTAATTTTTCTGTCATAGCAAGGACCGGTACCTGGCCAAAGATGCGTAGGGAAACAGCATTGGCCACTAAAGATGCCGTTAAAGCTGTCACCCAAACATGACGAGAGAAATGATGATAGACTTCTTCGACGACAAACAAAAGACCAGCAATTGGAGCATTGAAGGCAGCCGATAACCCTGCTGCTGCTCCAGCAGCAATCAAGACACGCTTCTCACGTGCAGAGAGCTGAAGTCCCTTGGCTAATCCCTTAGCAGTCATGGCACCTAGTTGAATACTAGGTCCCTCACGTCCCAACATCAGTCCCATTGAAATCCCAAGGACACCACCTAGGAATTTACGCCATAAAACTGACCACCAAGACGGATGTAAGAGCCCCATCAGTTCCCCTTCAACATGGGGAATCCCTGAGCCCTTGATGTCTTTTTCCTGCTTAATAAGGTAACCAATAAAAAGGGCGATCAAGAGATTAACAAGTACAATTCCCAGAATCAGAAGTGGATTATGAAGGGCGTCTTCGTAAATAGCTACAGAAAATGCGGCCCCTTTGGCAATTAACCAACGAAAAAGACTGACCACTGCTCCTGCTGTCACCCCCACTAAGAGCCCTCGCCAAACGGACCAAAGGAGATGTTGAGATTGCGTCCTAAAATCTCTTTCTATTTCATTCATAAAAAACTCCATTTTTGACTACAATAAAAGCAGACTTTACTCTGCTTTTTTCTTATGCTAATGCTTCTGAAACTTTTTCAGCGAAAGCTTCAAGGTTTTCGATATCTTCATCTTCAGCAGAAAGGTCAACCTTGACGCTATCAGCACCCTTAGTCGCCCCTGTGAATGTGAATTGATTTTCAAACTCATCCACTGAATGACAGAAATAATCGTAGAAGGTATCTCCTGAACCTACAACACCAAAGATTTTACCTGACAAGTCGAGGTCAGCCAAATCTTCGTAAAAGTCAACGATTTCATCTGGCAACTCACCATCACCATAAGTGTAAGTCGCTACGATACAGATGTCCGCATCTTCAAAATCAGCGGCATCAACCGTTGTACACTCGTCTACATCTACAGTGTGACCCAATTCTTCCAATTTTTTGGCAACGATATCTGCGATTTCTTCCGTGTTACCGGTCATACTGGCATAAACGATTTTTGCTAAAGCCATAATGTCCTCCAAAATAATAAATTAGCTATATTATATCATATTTCTTCAGAAAATAAATGACCTAATAACTCAAAAAAACTGCCCATCAGGACAGTTTTAGATTTTGTAAGAGTTCAAAGTGTCGATAGACTAGCCATAAGCCAAGACCAACTATCAGAATGAGAATCACTGCTCTCATGAGACCTCTAAGAAAAGTCAAGAGCCAAGTAAGAAGCATAGAGGTGATTAGCCAACTCCAACCAGAGGCCCCGTATAGGGTTTGAATACTCTGTATGGAATGACTGGTCAGCGTTTTTACCCAATTGGGAATATAAATCCAAATGCCATCACCTGATAGGCCCAAACGATTGGCAATCATGGTTCCTGTTGTTTGCAACCAAGTAAAGACCCCAGCATTGAAAAGAAAAAGGAAGGTTTGCATGGGGTAACGTCTAGCAAGGCGTTTCAAATAGCGCATGACAGCCCCTCCTTAGTTTGCATAGAGAGCATGGACCGTATCAATATCCACCTGTTGAATCCCGTAATAAGATCCAGCTGATTGCATAACGGATGTCTTAGAGTCATCATGGTCTAAGCCAATGGCATGACCCAATTCGTGTTCAGCTGTATTCACAATACGCTTGTGAGTATAACCAAAATCACTATTCAAGAGGAAATAACGGTTCAACTTCACATCTACATGAGTGATGCGATTGGTTAAAACATTGGTTTGAGTGTCTGCTAAACCTGCTGCCTGTGAATTCGCATCGGAATAGTCAGTCGCAACAATGTCAGCCGTTGAGGCATCATCAGTTAAAGTAAAGATGAAAGCACCCGTGTTATTCCAGTTAGTAATAGCTTCCTTATAAGCTGCTACCAAGGTTTCGTCTGTAGATTGTATATAGATGCTAGCTGTATTTTGCGCCCATCTAGCTCCATTAGACTCAGGAATAGTATCTGTCGTTGATAGGTTAGAGACAACTTTCTCAACGTCACTAGTACTGGTACCACTAAAACCTAGCTCTACTTGATGAAAAGCTTGGTTAATGTTTGTGGCTAAGGTACTTGAAGAGTTATTGGCATAGTAGACGAGTCCATAAGCAATAAGGGCTAGGACTAGGGCAAGTTTAAATATAGCCCAAATAAGATTCCAAATAAATTGTAAAAGAAGTTTGGGAATATAGAAGATTACTCTGAATAATTTTTTCATTATTGAGCCTCCTTTTCGAAACTTCCCCTAGTATATCAAGCTCTAATAGTTCTGACAAGTAAAAAATATCACTTTAAGCTTTTATCATCTCTTTGATAAGATGTTACAAACTTGACCTATTAAGACAAACGTTCTTCTTTAACGTAATCAATAGGTAACCATTCTAAGTAGGCTTCTAGTTGTTTTTCCCAATAATACCACTCATGTCTTCCATGATCTGTACGGTAGTCAATGTCTAAACCAAGGGCCTTCAAATCAGCAACTGCTTTATCTTGAGACTCAAAAAGGAAATCTTCAAGGCCACACCAGGCAAAGAATTTGGTTTTCTTGTCATGTTGTTTGGCTAGGTTGACTAGTTTATGCTGCTCAATGTCTTTCCCTTCCAAATCGCCAAAGACACCTTGCCAGTATTCCTTAGACTCACTCGTTTCATCTGTAATCATCTCCACTGAGAGTCCAAGGGCACCAGAGAAGGAACCCGCACAAGCAAAGTTATTTGTCGTTAAGGCCAGTTTAAAAGAACCATATCCACCCATAGAAAGTCCAGCGATAAAGGTCTTTTCTCGCTTCTTAGTCATACTAGGAAAGAAACGTTGCATGACTTGAGGAAGCTCCTTAGCAATGGCATCGTAATACTTAACACCGTATTTGGTATTTGTATACCAGCCATTTTCAGAGTTAGGCATAATAACGATAAGATTAGTCTTACGAAGGAGACGCTGAATATTGGTACGAAAGGCCCAAGAATTATGATTGCCCCCCATGCCATGAAGGAGATAGAGAACCGGAATGTCCGTATCACTTTCCGTTTCAGCAATCTGATCACGATCTGGATAGATGACATCCACTTGGCGGTATTGGCCTAGAACATCTGATGAGTATTCAATTTGAAAAAAAGCCATTTGTATTTTCCTTTCTTAATGTTAGAAAAGCTGGGACACCCCAGCTTTTGATTTTAGAACAAAGTCTTATTGAGACTTTCCTCAATGTCTATGGTGCAAGCGGTACGCTCACACTCTTATGTGTTAGTCAGTTATTAGCGGACTTCCATGACTACTGGAAGGATTGCAGGGCGACGTTTGGTTTGGTCAAAGAGGAACTTAGCCACATCGTCTCGGACGGCACCTTTAAGTTCACCCCAGTCGAAGCTGTCTCCTGCCAAGTAATTTTCAACGGTAGCATTGACAATGTCAGCAGCCTCACGGAGAATGTCACGGCTCTTCTTCACATAAACGAACCCACGTGTATTCACACGCGCTTTAGAGACAATCTTACGTTCCTTCTTGTTAACAGTGATAGCTACGATAAAGATACCATCTTCAGACAAGACCTTACGGTCACGAAGGACGATATTCCCCACATCGCCAATGGCATTACCGTCAATCATAACATCACCAGCTGGGACAGCTCCTTCATGAAGGAAACCTTGGTCCTCTGATAAGTGCATGATGTCACCGCGTTTTACGATATAAATATTTTCTGGAAGAATACCAACTTCCAAGGCTAACTCTGCATGTGCTTGAAGGTCACGGTACTCACCTTGGACAGGGAAGAGATACTGTGGACGAAGGAGGTTAATCATCAATTGAAGTTCACGAGCATTGGCATGTCCAGAAACACGAAGGCTCTGCGTAATCATCTTAACAGTTCCACCAGCTTTATAGATAGCGTTGTTGACACGTGCCACTACGGCTTCCTTAGCAATGCTTGGAGTTGTAACGATATAAACCAAATCTCCATCCTTGATTTGAACGTAACGGTGACGACCAACAGCCATCTTTTGAAGGCCATCGATTGGTTCACCCATACGACCATTTTCGAGGATAATCAACTCGTGGTCTTCAAACTTGTTCATATCTTTTGGTTTGACAATAAGTTTCTCATGCTCCACAGTCAATTTTTTGAGACGAATAGCTGTGCGGACAATATTTTCTACGTCAAAACCAGTAAGAACAACGCGACGTCCGTGATCAGCAGCTGAATCAAAGACTTGTTGAATACGTACCAAGTTTGAGGCAACTGCAGCAACAATAACACGTCCTTCTGCATCAGCAATAACTTGGTCAATTTCTTGGCCAACTTCTGCTTCAGAAGCTGTTTGTTCCGTACTTGTCGCATTTGCTGAGTCTGACAAGAGGGCCAAAACACCTTCACGTCCGATTTCAGCCAAACGACCTAAATCAGTTTTGTAGTAAGGACGGGCAGCTTGGTCAAACTTGAAGTCACCTGTATAGACAATATTGCCTTGGTCAGTACCAAGAACAATCCCCATTGATTCTGGAATTGAGTGAGTTGTTTTGAAGAATGAAACTTCAGCATCCTCAAATTCAATTTCAGTTTCTGCGTCAATAACATGGAAATTATTGAATTTCTTAACGCCAGCATTCTTGACAAAAAGTTTAGCTAACTCGATTGTGAGGGATGATCCAAAAACTGGTGCTTTGACTTCTTGTAAAATATAAGGTAGGGCACCAATGGCATCGGCGTGTCCGTGAGTTAAGAAAATCCCTTGGATACGATCTCTATTTTCAATCAAATAATCTAAGTTAGGGATGACAAAGTCAACACCTAGTTGTTCATTTTCAGGATACTTTAGACCAGCATCCAAGATAAAGATAGAGTCGTTAATCTCAACAATATATAGGTTCTTAGCATTTTCACGTACTCCACCTAGGGCAATAATTTTAATATCGCTCATGCTTGTTTTTCTCCTTTTTAGTTTGACTCTCTTCTAGAGCCTATTTTTACAGACGGTCCAAGGAGCTGAACGTTCGTGCGAACAGTCTCCTTGTCGATTTACAGGCCACAACAAAAAGTTGCATACCCTTTAAGTATACAACTTTTTGGCTTATTTTACAATTTAGAGTCAGACGAGACTTACTCAAACATAGCGTAATAGTCTGTGATATCCAATTGACCTTTTTCTTCCTTGGTAAGGTCTTTAACGATTTGACCATCCTTCATAACGATCAGACGATTGCCATATTTTAGGGCATCTTCCATGTGGTGGGTAATCATCAAGGCTGTTAGATGGTCACCTGTTACAAACTCATCAGTCAACTCCATGAGGGCTACACTGGTCTTAGGATCCAGAGCTGCGGTGTGCTCGTCTAGGAGCAAGAGCTCAGGACGTTTAAGTGTCGCCATCAAAAGACTGAGAGCCTGACGCTGACCACCTGAAAGGAGACCTGCTGGTGTATCTAAGTGCTTTTCTAAACCATTACTGATACGTTCAATCAGACCTTGGAACTCCTCTGTGTAGAGATGAATTTGTCGTGATTTAAGCCCTCGTTTTTCGCCACGGTATTTGGCAATTAAGAGGTTTTCTGCAACAGTCATACGAGGAGCTGTTCCCATTTTAGGATCTTGGAAGACTCGTGAGAGGTACTTGGCACGCTTCTCAGCAGGGAGAGCCGTAACATCCTCACCCATGATGAAAATCTGACCACTGGTCAACATGAGTGTCCCTGCAATGACGTTGAAGAGGGTTGATTTTCCAGCACCATTTCCACCAAGAATGGTAATAAAGTCACCTTCTCTAATGGTAAGATTAACATGGTCCAGGATGGTTTTTTCGGTGTCAAAACCGTTATTGACCTTAACAGTCGCATTTTTGAGTTCTACAATAGCTGTCATCGTGATAAGGTCACCCCCTTAAAGAATTTTCGGCGTAGGACAGGCGAAATCAAGCAAATAGCCAAAACAATCGCACTAAAGAGTTTGAGATAGTTAGTGTTAAAGCCAAGAGCAATAACCGCTGTCAAAAGGAACTGATAGAGGATTGAACCAATACAGATGGCAATCAAACGTTCCAACAGAGTCAAGTTAGTCGCATAAAGGACCTCACCAATGATGATGCTGGCAAGACCAATGACGATAACCCCAATCCCTTTAGAAACGTCGGCATAACCGTCTTGTTGGCTAATCAAGGCTCCAGAGAGGGCAATAATACCGTTTGAGATAACAAGCCCCATCACTTCCATATTGTCTGTGTTGATACCAAAAGATTTGGCCATGTCTCTATTATCACCTGTGGCAATATAAGCTTGACCTAGGCGCGTGTTAAGAAAGGCAATTAAGGCAATGATAACAATGGTCACAGCAATGAGACCAACAATCAAGAGATTGTAGTCCTTGCTGAAAGGAAGCAAATCTTGGATAGTCTTGATATCTAGAAGTCCCAGGTTGGCCCTCCCCATAATCATAAGCATGACTGAGTTAAGAGAGGTCATGACCAAAATCCCTGCCAAAATAGTAGGAATTTCTCCCTTAGTATAGAGGAGACCAGTCACAAGTCCAGCACCACAGCCGGCCAAGACGGCAACCAAGGTCGCTAAAATTGGGTTCCAACCAAAGTTCATAAGGGTTACTGCTACTGCCCCACCAAGAGGGAAGGAACCTTCTGTTGTCAAATCAGGAAAATCCAAGATACGGAAAGTCATGTAAATCCCAAGACCTAGGATTCCGTATAGAAGCCCCTGATAAATAGATGAAATAATCATAAGTCCTCCTTATTTATCAGCTTTAACAGCGATGTCTGACTGTTTAAGCACATCGTCAGGGATGGTGATGTTGAGGTCTTGAGCAACTTTAAGATTAAGCGTTGGTGTGCCATCATCGATAACATCTACAGGAACATCCTTTACTTTCTTACCTTTAAGAACCTTAACGGCACTACGAGCTGTAGCCTTTCCAAGTTCATATTGGCTTTGAGCAACTGAAGCCAAACCGCCCTCTTTCACCATAGTATCAACCGTCGTATAAACTGGAATCTTAGCTTGGTTAGCTGATGAGATTACTGTTGAAAAGGCTGAGGCAATCGTATTATCTTGAGGCGTCCAGATGGCATCTACCTTACCAGTCATGACTGACATGGTTGTATTGATTTCATTGGTTGATGGTACGGCGTACTCGACCACATTGAGACCATCTTTTTCAGCGTACTTCTTAAAGCTTTCAACCTGTGATTTGGAATTGTCCTCGCTTGAAGCGTAGAGAATACCAATTGTTTTGGCATTTGGTGTCAGTGATTTGACCAATTCTACTGTCTGCTTAATCGGCACTTGGTTAGACGTTCCAGTGACATTTCCCTCTGGATGTTTGAGATCCTTAACCAATTTAGCTCCAACAGGGTCTGAGATAGCACCCATAATAACTGGAATATTTTTGGTAGCTGCTGCCAAGCCTTGTGCTGCTGGTGTGGCAATCCCGATAACGACATCGTTTTTGTCATTAACCAATTGTTTAGACATGGTTTGAATTTTAGACTGATCTCCTTCGGCATTTAGGAGGGTAATCTTAACCTTGTCTCCCTTATAGCCTGCTTCCTTAAGTCCATCCTCAATACCTTTCTCAATTTGATCCAGGGCATCGTGAGTCACGAACTGGAGGATTCCTACTTTGACGACCTTATTGGCATCTTGGTGTTCTTTTTTGAAAAGATCTGTACCAATAGAACCGAGCGTCAAGATAGCTAAGAAAACCAAAGTCCAAATTAAACGCTTGTTTTTCATATGTGTCTCCTTCTATAAATTCTTCCTTTCTATTGTAAGTCATTTTCAGTCAATTAGCAATATTCTTAATTTATAAAAATTACCTTGCTCAAAGAAAAAGAACCAGAACACCATGTCTGATCCTTTTCCCTTGTTATTACTGATATTGTGCCAAGTCTAGCTTCATAATATAAAAGTAAAGGTCACCATATTGTCCTTTGTAGCCAATATCATGTCCGTTTATTGTCACCTTAGTAACTGGTGTTGCATCTGGCAAGGCAATCCAACAAGCTTGCTGTGCCCTAACAAATTCATTGTAATCTTCAAAGGAAGTGTGTTTTTCTTGCTTGGCGGTATTTAAATAAGTTACTTCAATCATCGAGGGACCTCCTTATAATCCTTTAACTAAGGTCTAGATTACGCTTCCTAGAGAGCAAAGTCAATCATGACGACTTGAAAAACAGCAGGCTGGACCATACAAATAGACCCCATGGCAAATACCATGGGGTCTATTTTAATTGAAATCTGGATTCTTAAGGTCCTATACGACCGTTAAATCATCTTAACGTTTGCGTCGTTTTGCGCCATAGAGTCCAAATCCAGCTAGAAGACTTGCTAAACCAAAGATTGCAAGGTTTGAATCCTCACTACCAGTTTCTGGAAGTTGAGCTGTCTTATCAGTTGGGTTGATAAAGTGAGCTTCTTCTTTTGTTTCTGGAAGTACTGGAGCCTTAGGCTCTTCTGTTTGTGGAGCTGGCTGTGGCTCTGGTGTCGGAGTTGTATCCGGCACTGGTGTTGGAGTCACAATTTGTTTGTAGATGTGTTGAGTATTACCATTTTCATCTACAACTGTCTTCACAAATTCATAACCAGGGATTTCTTTCTTCGGTTGTTGGCCATCTTCGGTTGGATAACCAGGGATTGGAGTACCATTTTCATCCACATATGATGTTGTTACTTGCTCGTAGACATGTTCGATATCACCATTAGGTAATTTCTTAGTTTCTACGAAGCGGTAACCTGGGATTTCAACTTTTGGCTGTTCACCATCAACTGTCGGATATCCTGGGATTTCCTTACCTTCTTTATCGACAAACTTAGTGATTGGAAGGACAGTTGGTGTGTAGGTAGCTGAAGCCTTAGTTCCGTTAACATCTTCACGAACAACTGTTACTGCTGGGGCAGTTCCTGTAAATTCAGGTTCTGGTGTGAATGTTACAGTTCCGTCTGCTGCTACTGTGTAAGTACCAACACCTGAAATCGTCTTGGTAGTTGAACCATCTTCAAAGGTAGCCGGAACTTGGTTATTCATTGGTACACGGCTATCGCCTTCAGTGAAGCTTGGCTTACCTGTTTGCGTTTGACCCTTATTACCAATTGAAGTAACTGATTCTGCAGTTGGTGTTACTGGTGTAACGGTTGGTGTGTAGGTTGCTGTAATAGCTGTACCGTTCTTATCAACACGTTTCACTGTTACGCCTGTACCTGTTCCTGTGAATGCTTTTTCTGGAACAAAGGTTACTGTTCCGTCTGGAGAAACGGTGTAAGTTCCTTCTCCTGGAATAACTTTAGTTGTTGAACCATCTTCAAAGGTAGCTGGTACATCATCATCCATTGGCACACTTGGGTTACCAGGCGTAAAGCTTGGTTTACCTGTTTGCGTTTGACCTTGGATATCTGTTGATGTTGCTGGGGCAGCAGTTGGTGTAACAGGAGTTACAGTTGGGGTGTAAGTTGCTGAGGCTTTTGTGCCGTTAACATCTTCACGAACAACTGTCACTGCTGGGGCTTCACCAACGAATGATTTCTCAGGTACGAAGGTTACTGTTCCGTCAGCCGCTACTGTGTAAGTACCAACGCCCTCTACTGTCTTGGTAGTTAATCCATCATCGAAGGTTGCTGGAACGTCATCGTTCATAGGCACACGGCTATCACCTTCAGTAAATTTAGGCTTACCTGTTTGAGTCGCACCTTGAATATCTGTAGATGTTGCTGGCTCTGAAGTTGGTGTTACAGGAGTCACGGTTGGGATGTAGGTTGCAGAAGCTTTTGTGCCGTTAACATCTTCACGAACAACTGTCACTGCTGGGGCAGTTCCAACGAATGATTTCTCAGGTACGAATGTTACAGTTCCATCTGCCGCTACAGTGTAAGTACCAACGCCGTCTACTGTCTTGGTTGTTGAACCATCTTCAAATGTTGCTGGAACGTCATCATTCATTGGCACACGGCTGTCACCTTCGGTGAACGTTGGCTTACCAGTTTGTGTAGCACCTTGGATATCTGTTGATGTTGCTGGGGCAGCAGTTGGTGTAACAGGAGTTACTGTTGGTGTGTAAGTTGCTGAGGCTTTTGTGCCGTTCTTATCTTCACGGACAACTGTCACTGCTGGAGCTTCACCAACGAATGATTTCTCAGGTACGAAGGTTACGGTTCCATCTGCGGCTACTGTGTATGTACCAACGCCTTCTACTGTCTTGGTAGTTAATCCATCATCGAAGGTTGCTGGAACATCATCGTTCATTGGCACACGGCTGTCACCTTCAGTGAATTCAGGTTTACCAGTTTGAGTCGCACCTTGGATATCGGTAGATGTCGCATCTTCAGAAGTTGGGACAACTGGAGTAATCTTAGGTGTGTATGTTGTTTCTACTGTTGTTCCATTTGCATCGGCTGCTTGAACCTTAACTGGAACAACATCACCTGAATAAGATTTATCCGTTGGTGTGAAGGTTACGACACCTGTGTCTTTATCAACTGTGAAGGTACCAATAATATTGCCCGCTGGTGATTTCGCAAACACCGCCGCTGCTGGTTGGCCATTTTCATCAAGAAGGGTAATAGTATCTTTGTCAATTGGAGCAACTGAATCACCCTCAGTAAAGGTTACAGTTCCCGTCTGAACTACTCCTTGAGGTCCTGTTGATTCTGCCGGAGTTGCAGTCGGTGTGACTGGAGTTACGGTTGGTGTGTAAGTTGCAGAAGCCTTAGTACCATTTACATCTTCACGAACAACAGTCACTGCTGGGGCAGTTCCGACGAATGATTTTTCTGGAACAAAGGTTACAGTTCCGTCCGCTGCTACTGTGTATGTACCAACGCCGTCAACTGTCTTAGTGGTTGAGCCATCTTCGAAGGTTGCTGGAACATCATCGTTCATTGGTACACGACTGTCACCTTCAGTAAATTCAGGCTTACCTGTTTGAGTTTGACCTTGTTTACCTGTTGATGTTGTTGGTTCAGCAGTTGGTGTAACTGGGGTTACTGTTGGTGTATAAGTTGCTGTAACTGGAGTACCGTTCTTATCAACACGTTTAACCGTTACGCCTGTACCTTCTCCTGTGAATGATTTTTCTGGGACGAAGGTTACAGTTCCGTTCGGAGCGACTGTGTAAGTTCCTTCTCCTGGAATTGTCTTCGTAGTTGAGCCATCCTCAAAGGTTGCTGGCACATCATCATCCATTGGGATTGCAGGGTTACCAGGTGTGAAGCTTGGTGTACCTGTTTGCGTTTGACCTTGGATGTCTGTAGATGTTGTTGGCTCAGCAGTTGGTACAACTGGAGTGATCTTAGGTGTGTAAGTTGTCTCAGCAACAGTTCCGTTTGTATCTTTACCTTGAACCTTAACTGGAACCACATCACCTGAGTAAGATTTATCCGTTGGTGTGAAGGTCACAACACCAGTTTCTTTATCAACAGTGAAGGTACCGATCACATCACCTGCTGGTGATTTCGCATCAACTGATGCTGCTGGCTGACCATTTTCGTCAAGAAGAGTAATGGTATCTTTGTCGATTGGTGCAACTGGGTCACCTTCTGTGAAGGTCACAGTTCCAGTTTGAACCACACCTTGAGGTGCTTCTGATTCTGCTGGAGTTGCTGTTGGAGTTACTGGTGTCACAGTTGGTGTGTACTTAGCAGTAACTGAAGTACCGTTCTTATCGACACGTTTAACCGTTACGCCTGTACCTTCTCCTGTGAATGATTTTTCTGGAACAAAGGTTACGGTTCCGTCTGGAGCAACAGTGTAAGTTCCTTCACCTGGAATGGTCTTCGTAGTTGAGCCATCTTCAAATGTTGCAGGTGTATCATCATCCATTGGAACATTTGGATTACCTGGAGTGAAGGTTGGTGTACCTGTTTGCGTTTGACCTTGTTTGTCAGTAGATGTTGTATCTTCTGCAGTTGGTGTAACTGGTGTTACGGTTGGTGTATATGTCGCAGAAGCTTTAGTTCCGTTCATATCTTCACGAACCACTGTTACAGCTGGTGCAGTTCCGACGAACGATTTTTCTGGTACAAAGGTTACTGTACCATCTGCTGCTACTGTGTAGGTACCAACGCCATCAACTGTCTTGGTTGTTGAGCCATCGTCGAAAGTTGCTGGAACATCATCGTTCATTGGCACACGGCTGTCACCTTCAGTAAATTCAGGCTTACCTGTTTGTGTAGCACCTTGGATATCAGTTGATTCAGCTGGAGTTGCTGTTGGAGTTACTGGGGTCACAGTTGGTGTGTACTTAGCTGTGATTTCAGTACCGTTCTTATCAACACGTTTAACCGTTACGCCTGTAGCAGTTCCAGTGAATGATTTTTCTGGGACGAAGGTTACGGTTCCATCTGGAGAAACGGTGTAAGTTCCTTCACCATCTACTGTCTTCGTAGTTGAACCATCTTCGAAGGTAGCTGGTGTATCTTCGTCGATTGGAACATTTGGATCTCCCTCAGTGAAGGTTGGTTTACCTGTTTGTGTTGCACCTTGGATATCTGTCGATGTCGCATCTTCAGAAGTTGGAACAACCGGAGTAATCTTCGGTGTATAAGTTGTTTCAACTGTAGTTCCATTTGTATCAGCTGCTTGAACCTTAACTGGGACAACATCACCTGAATAAGATTTATCTGTTGGTGTGAAAGTAACTACACCTGTATCTTTATCAACTGTGTATGTACCGATCACATCACCTGCTGGTGATTTCGCTTCTACTGATGCTGCTGGTTGACCATTTTCATCAAGAAGAGTAATCGAATCCTTGTTAATTGGAGCTACTTCATCACCTTCAGTGAAGGTTACAGTTCCAGTTTGAACAAGACCTTGAGGTCCAGTAGATTCAGCTGGTGTTGCTGTTGGAGTTACTGGAGTTACAGTTGGTGTGTAAGTTGCAGAAGCTTTGGTTCCATTCTTATCTTCACGAACAACTGTTACGGCTGGTGCTTTACCTGTGAATGATTTTTCAGGGACAAAGGTTACAGTTCCGTCTGCTGCTACTGTGTAAGTACCAACGCCATCTACTGTCTTGGTAGTTGAGCCATCATCAAATGTTGCTGGAACGTCATCGTTCATTGGTACACGGCTGTCGCCTTCAGTAAATTCAGGCTTACCTGTTTGAGTTTGACCTTGTTTACCAGTTGATGTTGTATCTTCCGCAGTCGGAGTTACTGGTGTCACAGTTGGTGTGTATTTAGCTGTGATTTCAGTACCGTTCTTATCAACACGTTTAACCGTTACGCCTGAAGCAGTTCCAGTGAATGATTTTTCTGGTACGAAGGTTACGGTTCCATCTGGAGAAACGGTGTATGTACCTTCTCCATCTACTGTCTTAGTTGTTGAACCATCTTCGAAAGTAGCTGGAGTATCCTCATCGATTGGAACATTTGGATCTCCCTCAGTGAAGGTTGGTTTACCTGTTTGAGTGGCACCTTGGATATCTGTTGATGTCGCATCTTCAGAAGTTGGGACAACTGGAGTAATCTTAGGTGTGTATGTTGTTTCTACTGTTGTTCCATTTGCATCAGCTGCCTGAACTTTAACTGGGACAACATCACCTGAATAAGATTTATCTGTTGGTGTGAATGTCACAACACCTGTTTCTTTATCGACGGTGAAAGTACCAATCACATCACCTGCTGGTGATTTCGCTTCTACTGAAGCAGCTGGCTGACCAGATTCATCAAGAAGGGTAATTGAATCCTTGTTAATTGGAGCAACTGGGTCGCCTTCAGTGAAGGTTACGGTTCCAGTTTGAACAAGACCTTGTGGTCCAGTAGATTCAGCTGGAGTTGCAGTTGGGTTAACCGGAGTTACTGTTGGTGTATAAGTTGCAGAAGCCTTAGTGCCATTCATATCTTCACGAACAACTGTTACGGCTGGTGCTTCACCAGTGAATGATTTCTCAGGAACAAAGGTTACTGTTCCGTCTGAGGCCACCGTGTATGTACCAACACCATCAACTGTCTTAGTTGTTGAACCATCTTCGAAGGTTGCTGGAACGTCATCGTTCATTGGTACACGGCTGTCGCCTTCAGTAAATTCAGGCTTACCTGTTTGAGTTTGACCTTGCTTACCTGTTGATGTTGTGTCTTCTGCAGTTGGTGTAACTGGTGTTACAGTTGGTGTGTATGTCGCAGAAGCCTTAGTTCCGTTCTTATCTTCACGAACGACTGTTACTGCTGGGGCAGTTCCGACGAACGATTTTTCTGGTACAAAGGTTACTGTACCATCTGCTGCTACTGTGTAGGTCCCAACACCATCAACTGTCTTCGTAGTTGAACCATCATCAAATGTTGCTGGAACATCATCGTTCATTGGCACACGGCTGTCACCTTCGGTGAATACAGGTTTACCAGTTTGTGTAGCACCTTGGATATCAGTTGTTTCAGCTGGTGCAGCTGTCGGGGTTACTGGTGTCACAGTTGGAGTGTACTTAGCTGTGATTTCAGTACCGTTCTTATCCACGCGTTTTACTGTTACGCCTGTAGCAGTTCCAGTGAATGATTTTTCTGGAACAAATGTTACGGTTCCATCTGGAGAAACGGTGTAAGTTCCTTCACCATCTACGGTCTTAGTCGTTGAACCATCTTCGAAGGTAGCCGGAGTATCTTCATCGATTGGAACATTTGGATTGCCTTCCGTGAAGGTTGGTTTACCTGTTTGAGTTTGACCTTGAATATCTGTCGATGTAGCATCTTCAGATGTTGGGACAACTGGAGTAATCTTAGGTGTGTATGTTGTTTCTACTGTTGTTCCATTTGCATCAGCTGCTTGAACCTTAACCGGAACAACATCACCTGAGTAAGATTTATCCGTTGGTGTGAAGGTCACAACACCAGTTTCTTTATCAACAGTGAAGGTACCGATCACATCACCTGCTGGTGATTTCGCTTCTACCGATGCTGCTGGCTGACCATTTTCATCAAGAAGGGTAATTGAATCCTTGTTAATTGGAGCTACTTCATCACCTTCAGTGAAGGTTACTGTTCCAGTTTGCACCAAACCTTGAGGACCAGTTGATTCTGCTGGTGTTGCAGTTGGAATTACTGGGGTTACTGTTGGTGTGTACTTAGCTGAAGCCTTAGTGCCATTCATATCTTCGCGAACAACCGTTACGGCTGGTGCTTCACCAGTGAATGATTTTTCTGGAACAAATGTTACTGTTCCGTCTGCGGCTACTGTGTAGGTACCAACACCGTCAACAGTCTTAGTTGTTGAACCATCCTCGAAGGTTGCTGGAACGTCATCGTTCATTGGAACACGACTGTTACCCTCAGTAAATACAGGCTTACCTGTTTGAGTTTGACCTTGTTTACCAGTCGATGTTGTATCTTCCGCAGTCGGAGTTACTGGTGTCACAGTTGGTGTGTAAGTCGCTGAAGCTTTAGTACCGTTCATGTCTTCACGAACGACTGTGACTGCTGGTGCTGTGCCTGTAAATGATTTCTCAGGAACAAATGTCACAGTTCCGTCTGCTGCTACTGTGTAAGTACCAACGCCGTCAACTGTCTTAGTTGTTGAACCATCGTCGAAGGTTGCTGGAACAGCTTCATTGATAGCCACTGTTTTCTCAACGCCATCTACTGTTACAGTTCCGCCCTTAAATTCAGGTTTACCAGTTTGCGTTGCACCTTGGATATCTTCTGTTTCAGCTGGTGTTGCTGTCGGTGTTACCGGTACGATTTCAGGTGTGTATGTTGTATCCACCTTGATACCGTTTGAACTTTCCGCTTGAACCTTGGCTGGAGTTACCACACCAGTGTATGATTTGTCAGTCGGTGTGAAAGTGACTTGACCAGTGGCTGAATCAATTGAGTAAGTACCAATTTCAGTTGTACCATCAGCGGCATAAGCTAGTGTACTTGTCACTTCATTACCATCATTATCCAAAAGCGTGTAGCTATTATCTTTGATTGTAATAGCTTTATCTTCACCATTCACTTGAACAGTTGTTCCTGCGAAGGTTGGTGTGCCTGTTTGCGTTGCACCTTGAACATCTTTAGAAGTTGCAGGGTTTGCAGTTGGAACTGCTGGAACAACAGTTGGTGTGTAGGTCGCATCTGAAGTAATGGTTGCAGTCTTACCGTTAGCATTTGTAATAGTAGCAGTTGCCTGAACAGTTACTCCTTTTGCAGTACCAACAAAGTCTTTTTCTGGCGTAAATGTTACTGCTCCAGTCGTTGGGTCGATAGTATAGCTACCTTCACCTGCTACTGTTACAGTTGTTTCATCAGTCGGTTGACCAGTTGCTGGATCCACCAATTTCTTGCTTGTGATTTCAGCAGTCTTATCATTACTCAAATCAAAGGTTGGTGTTTGAGTTTGAGGAACGTTTTGAATATCCGCAGAAACCTTGTCTGTAGGAGTCACTGTAATTGGTGTTACTGATGGTGTGTAAGTCGCTGAAGCTTTCGTTCCGTTCTTGTCTTCACGAACGACTGTAACCGCTGGTGCTGTTCCTGTAAAACTTGGTTCTGGAACAAATGTAACAGTACCGTCTGCTGCTACTGTGTAGGTACCAACGCCATCAACTGACTTGGTAGTTGAGCCATCATCAAATGTTGCTGGAACATCATCGTTCATTGGCACACGGCTATCGCCTTCAGTAAATACAGGTTTACCAGTTTGTGTAGCACCTTGGATATCTGTTGTTTCAACTGGTGTTGCAGTTGGAGTTACTGGAGTCACAGTTGGTGTATAAGTTGCAGAGGCTTTGGTTCCGTTCTTATCTTCACGAACAACCGTCACTGCTGGTGCAGTTCCAACGAATGATTTTTCAGGTACGAATGTAACTGTTCCGTCGGCTGCTACTGTGTAAGTACCAACGCCGTCAACTGTCTTAGTCGTTGAACCATCGTCAAATGTCGCTGGAACATCTTCATTGATAGCTACTGTTTTCTCAACGCCATCTACTGTTACAGTTCCGCCCTTAAATTCAGGTTTACCAGTTTGCGTTGCACCTTGGATATCTTCTGTTTCAGCTGGTGTTGCTGTCGGTGTTACCGGTACGATTTCTGGTGTGTAAGTTGTGTCCACCTTGATACCGTTTGAGCTTTCAGCTTGAACCTTGGCCGGTGTTACTACACCTGTGTATGATTTATCAGTCGGTGTGAAAGTGACTTGACCAGTAGCTGAATCAATTGAGTAAGTACCAATTTCAGTTGTACCATCAGCAGCATAAGCTGGTGTACTTGTCACTTCATTGCCATCATTATCCAAAAGCGTGTAGCTATTATCTTTGATCGTAATAGCTTTATCTTCACCATTCACTTGAACAGTTGTTCCTGCGAAGGTTGGTGTGCCTGTTTGAGTGGCACCTTGGATATCTTTAGATGTAGCTGGTTGAGCTGTTGGAACAGCAGCTACAACAGTTGGTGTATAGGTCGCATCTGAAGTAATGGTTGCAGTCTTACCATTAGCATTTGTAATAGTAGCAGTTGCCTGAACAGTTACTCCTTTTGAAGTACCAACAAAGTCTTTTTCTGGCGTAAATGTTACTGCTCCAGTCGTTGGGTCGATAGTATAGCTACCTTCACCTGCTACTGTCACTGTTGTTTCATCAGTTGGTCGACCAGTTGCTGGATCCACCAATTTCTTGCTTGTGATTTTTGCAGTCTTGTCACTACTCAAATCAAAAGTTGGTGTTTGGGTTTGAGGTACGTTTTGAACATCCGCAGAAACCTTGTCTGTAGGGGTCACTGTGATCGGTGTGACTGTTGGTGTGTACTTAGCTGTTGCAGTCTTGATGTAATCCTGTTGGATCTTACCATCTTTGTTTCGACCAACTGGCGCTGACAATGTAACTTCCACACCTTTGGCTGTACCAGTAAAGCTTGGATCTGGAGTGAAGGTTACTTCACCCGTTGAAGGATTAATCGTATAAGTTCCTTCCCCTTCAACTGTTACAGATGGCGCATCAGTAGTGAGACCTGTGGCAGGATCCACCAACTTAGCAGGATATTCTGCACTTGGAGTGATTGCAATCTTGTCACCATTTGAGTTAGTCTCAGTTGTGTTAAAGGTCGGAGTTTCTTTTTGAGTCGCACCTTGAACATCAGTCGAAGTTTTGTCAACTCCTTCGATTTCAATTGGAGTGACTGTTGGAACGTATTGACCATCCATGGTATTCAACTGACCATTAATGTTTGCTTCTTGATCTGGGAATTTTGTTGACCAACCAGTATCATAACCGTTGTTATCTGAACGACGGATAGAAATACCATCAGCTGTTCCAAGGAAGTTATCTTCAGGAATAAATTCAACGTCGACATCTTTACCGTTGGCAGTAATCTTGTACTTACCTTGTCCTGGAACGACATAGTAACCGTCCCCATCAAGAGTAGCACGGTTGCCATCTTTATCAACGATGTATGGTTCTACCGTTTCGTCAATAACGGCACTAGAATTAAGCTCATACTTGTGTTCTCCACGTGCTGTAAAGGTTACAGTTGCAGTTTGCTTCGCCCCTTGAGGACCACTTGTTTCCTTGAATTCCCCTTTTGGTGGGTGCGTAATTTGAGTTCTGAAGTCTTCCACTTCCCCTGAGAAGGCCATACCAGTTGGGCTCTCAATCTCGTTAGCTTTCTTGGCAATACGAACACGAGCACCTAGTTCTTTAACGCTAGGGTCGATATAAGTCTTGCTATTTGCAAAAGTCAACTCAACTGTACCGTCATTTGTGATTCTTGCAAGATCAGAGCGTTCATCTTCATCAAAGGTACCATTTTGGTTAAAGTCTATCCAACCGTAGATATAAGCTTCTGAAGCTCCATCTGTATGAGCTTGAACTGACAGCTTGTAGTTACCTGGGCGTGTACGGTCCATCTTAATCATCTCATTGGTTGTACCTTTAAGCTCATCTGGAAGCAATTGGTCAATTCCTTCATCGGCCGTGGTTGCCTTATCATCACCGAACCAGTCAAGAACAGTATTCTCATCCATATCTGGGCTCACATTACCAATATATGGTTGATTTACTTTAGCACCAGTTATACCATCTACAGTTGCAATGGTATGCATAGCTTTTCCGTATGACTCAGGAGCGTCCCCTTCATCAATTGGGAAGAATCCTAGCATTGCTGACTGTTTACCACCTGAAGCGACATAAAGCCCCACTTCAGAGGCACCACGCGTCATAACGATTGGAACAGTATAATTACCTTCAGAAATGTTTGGTCCAAAGATACCGGTTCCTAGACCACCTGTAACTTTGTCAGGATTTCCAAAATACTTCCAAGCTACTGGTTTCTTTTCTGGTCCAACTTCAGTAGATCTACGAAGTTGGTTTAAGTTGGTATTATTAAATTTAGGATTAGGTCCAAAAAGATTTTCAGTATCTTGTGGTGAATATGTTACAGAAGTACTTGGTCTGGTAAACTTTTTCCATTCTCCAATATGCTGCCAACCTTCTCCATTGGTAGTAAACATAACTAATTCACCTGGGTTAGCAGACTCCCCATCAGCCATAACAATAGCTGGCTTAACTGTCTTACCACGGAAGGTTGCAGAGATTTCAAACTGAACTCCAATATTTCCACCATTCAAAGCTGAACTTATGGTAGTCTTCTTGGTTTTCGTATCAATATTCTCAAATCTGATTTCAGTCCAATTATTTTGGGCATCAGCGACGATTTTGGCCTCTTCACCATTGTTAAAAGCTTGCTTAGCAGCATTTGAAGTGACTCCACTTACATAACCATTTTTTGCATTTGGATCATAGGTTGCTTTTTCAGCTTCTGTAGCCCCTTGATTTTCCATCCGTTTCTTATAGATTTCAGTCGCTTGGAAAGGTTTCAAAGATTTGACTTTTACAGTAACTACATAACCAGGCATGATTTCCTTGGTATAGGTAGACCCAACTTGAAGAGCCAATTTTTCTTCTAAGTTCTCAGTTGGTTTAACTTCACTTTTAGGAACTAATACTGTAGTAGTTCCTGTCCAGTTAGCTACATCTCCAAAGTCCAACCATGAGATTTGGCTAGCCATTGATTTGGCATCAACATTTGTAGTAAAGCCTGGTTTTTCAACTTTTGGAGTTGAGGTTGCGTCTTCTACATCATCACCAATCAAGTTTGGATCATTGGCATCACCAAGGGCACGACGTGTACGACGGCGACCAGAAGTTTCTGCTGTTACAACAGGTTGCACTACAGCAGACGCTTCGGCACCACTTGAAAGAGCATTCGTTGTAGAAGCTTCTGCTTGAACGTCCACACCTTGTGCTTCAGTTGCTGTTTCTGAAGCAGGTGTCTCAGATGATGCTGATGTAACAGAGGCTGTCGTTGAAACTCCCGTAGTATTGCCTACACTTGTAGAGCCAGCAACACTAGTGGTAGATGCTGCAGTAGTTGCTGACGTTGACGAAGTTGCTTGAGATGTTGTCTCACTAGAAGCTTGTGTTGTAGACGTTTCAGAAGTAGCTGCGCTAGCATTTGAAACGGTTTGAGACTGACTATTAGTCTCAGAACTTGATAAGAAATTTGCGACTTCCGTCGAAGCTTGAGCAGCAACAGCATTCTGAGAAGATGTCTCATCACTCACTGTAGCAGTAGTGCTAGCTACATCTCCTGCTTGGACTTGGTTAGCTGTTTCATCGGCAGATACTTGAATAGCAGTACCAACCATAACCAGGGTTCCAAGAAGAACGGAGCAAACCCCTACATTCAGCTTACGAATCGAAAATCGACTTATACGATCATTAAATAAATCTTTACCCACTTTGGTAATCCTCCACACTTATACTATTAAGTATCTCACCCCTCAATGAGATTAAAAGTATTTAAAAATACTAATCGTTAAATATTTTAACAAAATTCCTAATATTTGTGAAAAGAAATGCTCTTATTTTCAATTTTTTTATAAGGTTCACTTAAAAATAATCATGTAAACAGTAGAATGATTATAGATATCACTATTTTTATAAACGTTTCAATTAATAATTTTATAATTATTTACTTTTAGAATTGTCAGTAAAAAGAAACATATGATTTCATTTTTTCAAAAATCGATTTTCATAATTAATAATTCATTAGAACTTTTAAATTAGTAAGTCATTATTGAAATTAAAATGGTTTGTTATTAACTCAGTCCTTCTAAAAAAGATAGCTTATAATCATCTTAACTATAGTTTAGAAGCCTATTTAACGACATTTTTTATCCTGTTGTTTTCAAGAAAAGCAAAATTTCTTTAAAAAGATAATTACCCTCTTCTCTAAATACCTTCTAAGTCATATGACACTTAGAACTAAATCTGTTGAAAATACAAACCAAATCAGCTATCTTGCTTTAAACCATTTGGAATAAATATGATCTTCTTTACTTGTTATTATTATCCAATTAATTTACCTACCTATGAAAAAAACTCTATAATCACTTCAATAGCTAAACCACTAAAAAGATTATAGAGCAAAAAAAGAAGATCCCAAGGATCTTCTTTCTATTTAAGTTATACTTAAATTATTTTACTGTGCGGATACGCATAGTGTTTGTACCACCTGTACCTACTGGAACACCAGCAACGATAACAATGTTGTCACCAGATTCTACAAGACCTGATTCCAATGCAACTTTTTCAGCAACATCAAACATATCATCAGTTGAGCTTGGTTTTTCAGTAACTACTGGAATAACACCCCAGTTAAGCATCAATGATTTTTGAGTAATTTCATCGAATGTTACAGCCAAAATATCAGCTTCTGGACGGTATTTAGAAATCAAACGAGCAGTGTTACCTGATTCAGTAAGAGCAACAACAAGTTTGATATCCATTGAGTTAGTAGCATCTTTAACTGCAGACGCAACAACTTCAGTCTTAGTTGAACGGTCAAATGTTGATGAATCAAGACGACCATACTCTTTAAGAAGAGTTTGAGCGTTTTTATCAATTGTAGCCATTGTACGAACTGATTCAACTGGGTATTTACCATTTGCAGACTCACCAGAAAGCATTGTAGCATCTGTACCATCGATAACTGCGTTGAATACGTCAGATACTTCAGAACGAGTTGCACGTGGTTTTTCTGTCATTGTTTCAAGCATGTTAGTAGCTGTAACAACAACTTTACCAGCAGCGTTTACTTTAGTGATGATCATTTTTTGGTAAACTGGAACCATTTCGAATGGTACTTCGATACCCATGTCACCACGAGCGATCATGATACCGTCAGCAGCTTCGATGATTTCATCGATGTTATCGATACCTTGTTGGTTTTCGATTTTAGCCAACAATTGAACGTGACCGTTACCAGTTTCTTCACAGATAGCACGAACTTCTTGTACGTCTTTTGCAGTACGTACGAATGAGATAGCGATAAAGTTAAGACCTTGTTCAAGACCAAAACGGATATCAGCGTTATCACGTTCAGCAAGTGCTGGGAAAGGAATTTTAGTGTAAGGGATGTTTACACCTTTTTGTTTAGCGATGATACCATCATTTTCAACTTCAACGATGAATTCACGTTTTTCAGCATCTTTGTCTACAACACGAAGACCAAGTTTACCATCATCGACAAGAACTTGTTTACCAACTTCTACATCGTCAAAAACGTCAAGTGCACCTGCAACGTTCAAAGCGATAACGTCGCGAGTTGATTTGATACCTTGTTTAGTAGCAACACGAATTTGTTCACCAGTTTTGTATGCATACTCTTTAGCATCACCTTCGAACAATTCAGTACGGATTTCAGGTCCTTTTGTATCAAGAAGGAAACCTACTTTTTGACCAGCAAGGTCTTCTGCCATACGAACGACATCCATACGTTCACCTTGTTCAGCGTGGTCACCATGTGAGAAGTTGAAACGGAAAACGTTGGCACCTTCCTTGATCAATTGAGCAATGTTTTTAGCAGATGCTTCACGGTCAAGTTTTTCACCCCAGTAACCATCTTCACCAAATTTTTTGCCGCCACGGATTTCAACCGCAGGACCAAGTGTTGCAACGATTTTTACACGTTTATTCATGATAAATAAAAACTCCCTTATATTTTTTGTCGCCTTAGCGACGGATTAACAATAATTTAAGTAACTGAGATTAGCTCAAGTTAGACAATGAACGGTTAAGGTCTGCAAAGTCAAGACGAGCTTTGTGTGGATTGTTAACGATAATTTTACCGTCTTCAGTAAGACTGAACAAAGCGCCTTCTTCTGCTGTACCAAGGATTGGGCTTTCAACAAGCTCTTCATTGTGGATACCAACAGCTACACCACCAATACCTTGTTTAAGGAGGTCAACCGCATGTGCACCCATCCATGAAGCAAGAACACGGTCACGCGCAGTTGGTGAACCACCACGAACCACGTGTCCAATGTTTGTTGCACGAAGATCTGAAGTATCTCCAGCTTCTTTCATTTTAGCTGCGAATTCGTCAGCACCCATAACACCTTCAGCAAGTACGATTACGTGGTGAGTTTTAGCACCTGATTCGTAACCTTCTTTAACTTTACGGACAACTTCGTTGATGTCGTACTCTTCTTCAGGTACGATAATTTGGTCTGCACCAGAAGCAATACCAGCCCAAAGAGCGATATCACCAGCGTTACGTCCCATAACTTCAACGACAAAAGTACGTCCGTGACTGAAAGCAGTGTCTTGAATCTTATCGATAGCTTCTGTTGCAGTTGCAACAGCAGTATCAAAACCAATTGTATAGTCTGTACCAACGATATCGTTATCGATAGTTCCTGGAAGACCAACAGCTGGGAAACCATGTTCAGTCAAACGCATAGCACCATGGTAAGAACCATCTCCACCAATAACTACTACACCTTCGATTCCATGTTTTTTAAGTTGCTCAATACCTTTAAGTTGACCCTCAAGTTGGGCAAACTCAGGATAGCGAGCAGACTGAAGGAAAGTACCACCACGGCTTAGGATGTTGTCTACGCCTTTAGCATCAAGTTGGAAGATATCTCCTTCAACCATACCAGCGTATCCACGGTTAATGCCGAATACTTCAATTCCTTCAGAAATTGCTTTGAGAACAACTGCGCGAGCGGCAGCGTTCATACCAGGGGCATCTCCACCACTAGTCAAAACAGCAATACGTTTCATTATTCCTGATACTCCTTTTATATATTTAACATTTTCATTATAACACAAAGAATTCTAAATGGCTTTAAATTTGAAAAGATTTATTGTTTTTTTTATCGTAAAACCGTTTTCAACACATAAGGTGCTAATTCCTGATTAAGTTCCTCGTTCTTAGCTACTTTATATCTTTGACTAACGATAGTTTCCTTACTTCCTTGATAACGAATAATGACAGGAATGTTCCCGGGATACTTAGCTAAGATTTGAGAAACTTCTAAGTCCTTATCATGATTCTCAAGTAAAATCCAGAAACGCTCCGTACTAGCTTCCTCCATGTTGGACAAAATTAACTGAATGCGTCCATCACGCTCCTGGGTCCGTCCATCAAGATAAAAGAGACCACCTTCACTCAACTTATCCTTATGATAGAAATAGGTTTCTGGGAAAAGGGTGACATCAAGTTTATTGATCCCATCAGTGACGTTCAGAAAGGCCATCTGATCACCTTTTTTAGTTCTGATAATTCGAACGGACTCTAGCTGAACCAAAACCGTCGCCTTACTATTAACAGTCAAATCAGAAATTGGTTGATAGGGACGAGAGGCCATTTTTTGAGCAAGGTGTAAGGGATGCGGACTAAGCCCAACTCCTAGTAACTCCTGTTCTAAATTATAACGATCCGTCTGGCTATAGTCTTCATAATCAACCCAAGAATAAGAGGACTCTGCAAACAAGCTTCCTAACTCATTGACAAAAGTAAAGAGGTTGTTTAAATTGCCAATGATTTTCTGACGGTTTGGTTCAAAAATATCAAACAAACCAATTTGAATAAGAGGTGTCAAAATATCGACTTTCTGATATTTGCTAGGAATACGTGTTAAAAAGTCTTCTATAGAAATGTATTTTCCATTTTGTTTGCGATCCTCAATAATCCAAAGGGCAAAATCTCTTGGCAAGCCTTTGATAGTCTTAAGACCTAATACGATCTTGCCATCTGAAATCTTGTCCAGATAGGGAATCCTATTAATATCGAGACTAGCTAGGGAGAAGCCATTTTCAATTGCATCCTTAATGTAATCACTAGACGAATAATTCAACATGACGTCATAAAATATCTGTGGGTAGTGCGTTTTGAAATAGGCTAACTGAAAGGCTAAAGCTGAGTAGGCATAGGCATGACTTCTATTAAAGCCATAACCTGCAAACTTAGCCATCATACTAAAGAGGCGTTCAGCAATCTGTGGGTCACGTCCTAACTGACGACTTCCTTCCATGAATTGTTCGGACATCTTAGACATTTCATTGGCATCTTTTTTAGACATCGCTCGACGAAGCAAATCGGCTTTTCCGAGTGTAAAGCCCGCAAATACTTGGGCAATCTGCATAACCTGCTCCTGATAGAGCATGATGCCATAAGTAGGCTCAAGGATTGGTGCAACTACTGGATCAATGAGATCTACTTTTTCCTTACCGTATTTACGAGCAATGAAATTATCTGTATAATCGCTAGCTCCGGGACGGTTAAGAGAGGTTGTCGCTACGACTTCTTCGAACTTAGCCGGTTTAATCCGTTTAAGGAGGTTTATGGCACCTGCCTGCTCAAACTGAAAAATTCCCTTTGTCTTACCACTGGCAAAAAGTGCTAGGGTCTGTGGATCTTCCAAGTCAATGGATTTGATATCAATAGTAATTCCCTGCTCTTCTTCAAGTTTCTCCTTCATTTTTTGAACAAAGGTCAGATTACGAAGGCCCAAAAAATCCATCTTAAGCAAGCCATTGGCCTCAACTGCGGAGGCATCGTACTGAGTAACCATCATATCCTCACCAGCTTTTAGAGGAATATGGTTGGTCAGATCGTCATCACTCATCACTATACCAGCTGCATGGATTGAGGTCTGTCTTGGCTGGCCTTCAATAGCCTTAGCAATCTCAAAAGCCCTCTGAAATTCCTGTCTCTGATTAATCAACTGTCTAAATGACATATTCTTCTCATAGACAGAGGTCAAGTTATCACGAAAAGAAATCTTTTTACTTAGTTGGGACAGTTCAAATTCCTTAGCACCAAAACGTTTAAAAACATCTCGAATAGCCTGCTTGGCTCCAAAGGTTGAAAAGGTAACAATCTGAGCAGAGTGCTTACTACCATAACGGTCCCTAACATAATGAAGAAACTCGCTTCGATAGATATCAGGCAAGTCGATATCAATATCAGGCATGCTGTAACGCTCTTCATTTAGGAAACGCTCGAAAAGCAAGTCATTTTTAACGGGATCAATTCCAGTAATATCAAGGACATAGGCCACCAAGCTTCCTGCAGCAGATCCACGTCCCATTCCCATATAATAACCACGGCTACGCCCAAAGCGTAACAAGTCCCAGACAATCAAGAAATAATCATCAAAGCCCATCTGATGAATAATAGACAATTCTTTGTCTAAACGTTCCTGATAAACTGCTGAGGTTAACTTTTTAGACTCCAATCCAGATTGAGCTAATTGACGTAATTGGTCAACTGCTGGCATATCTCGATTAAAACGTGGAAGCTTCAAATCCGTATCAAATTGATAAGTAATGTCTGAAACAAGTTGCTCCAAATTGTTCAAAGCCTCTGGAATATCACTATAGGCACTTTCCATTTCTTGAGGCGAGAAAAGAAGCTGATTCATAGGGCAAATAGAGGCCTCTGACAAGGAAACGTTTTGTAAGATGGCATGCAACATCTGAATCGTCGAGCGGTCTGCATTCTCAAAGTAACGCACTGTATGTAAGGGAACTACAGGATAATCAAACTCTTTGCCAGCATCTTCTGGCCTTACCCCAATGAAAACCTCTGAACCAAGAGTCATCCCTGGCTCCCAGTCTTCACTCGGAAGGATGAGGGCAATAGCATTTAGATAGTCCGAAAAAGCTGTAAATTCACGCTGTCCTGAGGAGAGCTCTGTTGCCAACTTCATCAAATTTTTATAGCCCTGATTATTTTTAGCTAATAGACGAAAAGGAATTTTTCTTCCCTCGTAAAATAGATTAGCTTCCATACCAATCAAAGGACGTAAACCGTTTCCACTTGCAAGCTGGGCAAAATGATAAGCAGCATAAAGATTGTCACGATCCATCAAACCAAGGGATTGATAGCCAAGCTCTTTGGCACGCGCAACGTAGCTGTTCAAATCTACGACACTATCCATGAAACTATAGACAGATTTTGTATCCAATTGTGCAAACATGAAGGCCTCCTTTCTATCTTTCTATTATAGCATACGACACTAGTAAAAACGCCTCTACCATATCAACTGTTTCAAACAAAAAGAATGAGATAGAACAACATTTTAGACATTGTCCTTATCCCATTCTTTTAAGTGATTATTATTTTTTTACTAACACATCATTGCTTCTGATAGCGAGATTGAATATCAAAGCTTAGAGAAACAACTTAGTCCCTTATTGCCAATATGATGGGCGTTGTTTTTCATAGGCAGCAATCAAATCTTCATATTGAAGAGTGATGCCAATATCATCAAGCCCTTCAACCAATTTACGTTTCCACTCATGATCGATATCAAATGGAAACTCTCCTGCTGAAGATTTAATGACTTGGTTTGGAAGGTCAATCGTGATTTCTTCACCCGCAGGAAGAGCAGCCAATTTTTGACGTACTTCCAAGGGTTGAACGATTGGCAACATACCATTCTTCAATTCGTTGTTATAGTGGATATCTGAAAATGATCCAGCGATAACACAGCGGAAACCATAGTCTTCCAATGCCCATGCAGCGTGTTCACGAGATGATCCTGAACCAAAGTTATCACCAGTAACCAAAATAGTCGCATCGCGATACTCAGGTTTGTTGAAGACAAAATCAGGATTTTCTTCGTAGTCATCATTAAGATAACGCCATTCAAACATCAAATTCTTACCAAAGCCTTTTTTATCAACAGCTTTCAAGAATTGTTTGGGAATGAGTTGGTCCGTATCGATGTTATCATTCATCAAAGGTACTGATTTCCCTGTATAGACGGTAAATTTTTCCATTATCTTCTCCCTTATGCTTGAACTTCTGGCATATCGCGTACATCTACAAATTTACCAGCGATTGCCGCAGCTGCAGCCATTGCTGGACTACAAAGGTGAGTACGAGCTCCATATCCTTGACGTCCCTCAAAGTTACGGTTACTTGTAGATGCACAGTGAACGCCTTCTGGAACATGGTCTGGGTTCATACCAAGACACATTGAGCAACCTGGATCACGCCATTCAAATCCTGCATCCAAGAAAATTTTATCCAAACCAAGACGTTCAGCTTCTTTCTTAACTGGACGTGAACCTGGAACAACAATAGCTGTCAATGTTGGTGCAATATGTTTTCCTTTGACGAATTTAGCAGCTAACTCAAGGTCGCTAAGACGTGCGTTAGTACAAGAACCAATAAAGACATAGCCAAGATCGATATCTTTAGCATACTCGCCAGGCTTAACGTCCATATACTCGTAGGCACGTTCATCATTAAAGTCTTTGATTTCTGGGAATGGTTGGTCAAACTCAACACCCATTTCAGGGTTAGTTCCCCATGTAACCATAGGTGCCAATTCTGAAACATCAATAGTGATTACTTTATCATATTCAGCATCTGGATCTGAAACCAACGTTTTCCAGTCAGCTACTGCTTCTTCAAACTTCTCACCCTTAGGTGCGCATGGACGCCCCTCAACATAATCATAAGTTTTTTGGTCTGGATTCATAAGACCCATCTTAGCACCAAATTCAATAGACATGTTACAGATAGTCATGCGTTCATCCATTGAAAGTGCATCAATAGCTTCACCACAATATTCAACCGCGTATCCTACACCAGCATCAACGCCATAGCGTGCAATAAGTGCAAGAATAAAGTCTTTTGAATAGACACCTGGCTGAGGTTTACCAACAAATTCAACCTTCATTTTCTTAGGTTTTACTTGCCACAAACATTGTGTCGCAAAGACATGTTCTACCTCAGATGTACCAATACCAAAGGCAATGGCACCAAAGGCACCGTGCGTAGCCGTATGACTATCCCCACAAACTACAAATTTACCGGGTTGACTACGACCTGTTTCAGGACCAACCATATGGACAATCCCCTGACGAGCAGTACCGTGAGTAGCCGCATCAATACCAAATTCTTCAACGTTTTTCGCCAAAGTGTCAATTTGGTTTTTAGAAATAAGGTCACGAATGTTAAAAATATCAACTGTAGGAACGTTGTGGTCTGTCGTACCGAAAGTTAAATCTGGGCGACGAACTTTACGTCCAGCATCACGAAGTCCTTGAAAGGCCTGTGGACTTGTTACCTCATGAATATAATGCTGATCCACATACATCAATTGTGGTTCGCCCTCGTTTCCAGTAACGACGTGGCGTTCCCAAAGTTTATCAAAAATTGATTTTCCGCTCATAAAATACTCCAAATATAATCTAAGGATTAGCTAATCCGAAAGTCTTGTTAGAATAAGGTATAAAAGAACGACATCAATAACAATGCCTATAAGCCAACATAGCTTAAAATACCATTTGTTAATTTTATGTCTAAAAAGTTTTCCACCTAGAAATGCACCAATACCACCGAAAATCAGAGTCTGTAATAATAATGCCCTCTCAGAAATCCGTCTTTTATGTTGAATGGCCTTACTTTTATCAAGTCCATAAGCACATAAAACAAGGAGATTCCATACCAACAAAACACTTAGTAACACTAGTTTTAGTGTCATGAGTTTAGAGATTGCTAATAATAGCTGCTGTCATTTCAGCAGTCGAAGCCTGACCACCCAAATCACGTGTCAAGATGCCTTGGTTCAAGGTCTTATCAACAGCATTTTCAATCAATTCAGCCCCTTCAGTTTCATTGAAACTTTCACGCAACATCATAGCTACTGATAAAATCATTGAAATTGGGTTGGCAATACCTTGACCGGCAATGTCTGGTGCTGAACCATGGATAGGTTCATAAAGACTAGGACCATTTTCAGAATGACTGGCAGATGGCATAACACCTAAAGTTCCTGGAAGGACACTTGATTCATCAGACAAGATATCTCCAAAAAGATTTTCTGTCACAACCACATCAAAACGAGCTGGGTTGGTAATCATAATCATTGCGGCACTATCAACGAGCTGGTGTTCAAGAGTTACATCTGGGAACTCCAAAGAAACTTCATCGGCAATCTTACGCCACAATTTAGAAGTTGCCAAAACATTTTGCTTATCAATGCTAGTGACCTTGTTACCACGACCTTGGGCAATCTTGAAAGCACGACGCATGATACGACGAATCTCATCTGCTGAATAATCATTGATATCACGAGCCTTATCTTCTTCGAGAATATGTTCACCAAAGTAAATACCACCTGTAAGCTCACGAACAACGACAAAATCTACGCCTTCGATACGCTCTGGTTTAAGAGGTGACAAGTGTTTCAAAGCATCAAAGATGCGGACAGGACGGATATTCGCAAAGAGATTCAACTCTTTACGAATGGCCAAAAGTCCTTGTTCAGGACGAACTGGTGCATTGTCATATTTAGGTCCACCAATTGCAGCCAAGAGGATAGCATCTGCTGATTTAGCAGCATCCAAAGTTGACTTAGGAAGTGGATGACCTTCAGCATCAATACCAGCACCACCAAATGGTTTAGCATCGATGTCATAATCAAATCCAATTTTTGAAGCTACTTTTTCAAGAACTTCAAGACCCGCTGCCATAATTTCAGGTCCAATTCCATCACCTGAAAGTGTTACGATTTTCTTTGTCATGTTTAACTCCTCTTTGGCTTATGGAAGGTCACGATAAGAAACCTTACGTGCCATCTCACCAGCATTTTCTTTTTGAACCAATGTATTAGCATTGATATAGGCAATTGCTGATGCTTTCAAGACATCAAAGTCCAAACCAGACGCATTGAAAATAGTATCTGTATCTACATTTTCAACAGTTACAAGTACACGCGCTTGCGCATCAATACCATCAGTTACAGCGTCAATATTATAAGAAGTCAAGCGAACTGTTTGGTTGAAGAATTTGTCAATAGCATTGAAGATAGCTTCAACTGACCCTTGACCATTGGCCAAAAATTCTACAGATTCACCGTCTTCATTAGCCAAGCTAACAGTTGCAGTAATTGTTTCATCAGCATTAGTGGTCAAACGAAGATCTTCGAAGTGGAAACCTTCTGGATTATCTACACTAGTACCAGCAACAAGTGCACGAATGTCTGCATCGGTAATATCATGTTTTTTCCCAGCCAAGATTTTGAATTTGGCAAAGAGTGGCTTGATATCTTCTTCAACAAAGTCAAGCTCAAGTTCTTTCAATTTTTCAACAAAGGCATGGCGTCCTGACAATTTACCAAGAGGAAGACTGTTACTCTTGACACCTACCAATTCTGGTGTGAAGATTTCATAAGTTTGTGGGTTCTTAAGAACACCATCTTGGTGGATACCTGATTCATGAGAGAAAGCATTTCCACCAACAACAGCTTTATTTTTAGGAACTGGAATACCTGAGAAGCGAGAAACAAGCTCTGATGTATTCATAGTTTCATTCAAAACAATATCACAACTTGCTTGGAAGAAGTCTTCACGAATTTTCAAAGCAACAGCTACTTCTTCAAGAGCAACATTACCCGCACGCTCACCAATACCATTGACTGTTCCCTGAACACGTCCAGCACCATGTTTAATTGCTGTCAAAGTATTTGCAGTTGCCATACCAAGGTCATCGTGGCAGTGAACACCAAAGACAATTTTATGATCTGACTTAATATTTTCAGTCAAGTGATCAAAAATACGTGCAAACTCTTCTGGAGTCGTAAAGCCAACTGTATCAGGAATATTAATATATGAGGCACCAGCATCAACTGCTGTTTGAACAACTTCAGTCAAGAAATCAAGCTCAGTACGAGTAGCATCTTCAGGAGAAAACTCAACAACTTCAAATTTTGAACGTGCATATGACACATGTTCTTTTACAGCTTCAAGAATTTCTTCTTTTGATTTCTTTAATTTAAACTCACGATGAATCGGACTTGTTGCGATAAAGACATGAATTTGTGGATACTTAGCATCTTTCAAAGCCTCATAACAAGCATCAATATCAGATTTTACTGAACGAGCCAAACCAGTAACAGAAGTTGTTGTCATAGCTTCTGCAATTTGTTTTACTGCTTCAAATGAATCTGGGCTAGCTGCAGGGAAACCAGCTTCAATTACAGAAATTCCCCATTTTTCAAGTTGCTTAGCAATGGCAACTTTTTCTTTGATTGAAAAGTTAACACCTGGTGTTTGTTCCCCATCACGAAGACTTGTATCAAAAAATTCAACTTTACGCATAGACAATCCTCTTTCTAAAAGTAAAAACGATAGTAGTAAAAAAACATCTCACTCGGAAACCCAAGCGAGATGTTTTTACCTCCCGCTTGGTAAGCCAAACAGGACTAATGCTTTTGCACTAGCCCTCATTACGCAATAGCAAAACAGTTGTAGTTGCGAATGTCATTTGACTCATTTCCTTTCGATGTATCTTGGTTAATATAATACATCTTTCCAACTTGAAAGTCAAGGAAAAATTACTGAATTGACTGACTTTTCTGACCATAATTTACATTTATTTTCAGTAAAATAAAAAAAGCTGACCGAAGTCAACTTTTTTTATTGTTAATGATAACTACTTATCTCAGCTTATTTTCCGAGGTAGTATTCAGAAACAACGTTCAATTTTTCGTCAAATTCGAATACCAATGGTGGGAAGTTTGGAATTTCAACATCCATGATTTCGTCATCTGACAATTGTTTGATGTGTTTTACAAGGGCACGAATTGAGTTACCGTGTGCACCTACGAATACGTTTTTACCATCTTTAAGAGCTGGAGCGATTTTATCTTCCCAGAATGGAAGGGCACGTTCCAAAGTAACTTTCAAGTTTTCAGCATCTGGAATTACTGAGTCATCAAGTGAAGCGTAACGACGGTCAGTGTGTGCTGAGTGCTCATCATCACGATCCATTGCTGGAGGCAATACATCATATGAACGACGCCAGATGTGAACTTGCTCATCACCAAATTGCTCAGCAGCTTCTGCTTTGTTTTTACCAGTCAAACCACCGTAGTGACGTTCGTTCAAGCGCCATGATTTTTCAACTGGAACCCACAATTGGTCAGAAGCTTCAAGAGCCAAGTTAGTTGTTTTGATCGCACGTTTCAATACTGAAGTGTATGCTTGGTCAAATTCGATACCAGCTTCTTTGATCAATTTACCAGCGTCGATAGCTTGTTGAGTACCTTTTTCAGAAAGATCTACGTCAGCCCAACCTGTGAAAAGGTTAGCTTTGTTCCATTCAGACTCACCGTGGCGAGCGAAAACCAATTTTACCATTAGTTATGTCTCCTTTTTATTTTGGGTTAAACCCATTTACTCTATCTATTCTACCCAAAAAACCTTGAAAAAGCTAGCAAAATCCAAAAAATTCTGTAAAATTCTATTGCTTCTTGTCTTGGCAAAAAGAGACGATATCAGAATTTCGTTTTAGAGGCTTTAGCCCGTCCAATATTTCCTTGTTTTAGGCTCCTTTTCATGCTAAAATGAGATGAAATAGTAACATTTTACTTTGTGATCTTTAAGGAGGATCTTATGGTTTCTACTGCTACAAAAGTTGGTCAGTTTACGTTTGATAACTGTCTTATGAATGCCGCTGGTGTTCATTGTATGACTAAGGAAGAATTGGCAGAGGTTGAGGCTTCAGCTGCAGGTTCATTTGTCACAAAAACAGGAACACTTGAAGCCCGTCCCGGTAATCCTGAACCACGTTATGTGAATGTACCTCTTGGGTCAATCAACTCAATGGGATTGCCAAATAACGGTTTCGAATACTACCTTGACTATGTCATTGAATTACAAAAGCAACCCAATACAAAAAATCATTTTCTTTCTCTCGTTGGTCTTTCACCTGAGGAAACACACACCATTCTTAAAAAAGTTCAAGAAAGTGACTATGAAGGGCTGGTTGAACTCAACCTTTCATGTCCTAACGTTCCAGGTAAACCTCAAATCGCTTACGATTTTGGAACAACAACCGAGATCCTAACTGAAGTCTTTTCTTACTTTACGAAACCTCTTGGTGTGAAATTACCACCATACTTTGATATTGTGCACTTTGACCAAGCTGCTGCCGTTTTCAACCAATTCCCACTTGTCTTTGTTAACTGTGTGAACTCAATTGGTAATGGCCTTTACATTGAAGATGAGTCTGTTGTCATCAAACCTAAGAATGGTTTTGGTGGTATAGGTGGTGACTACATCAAACCTACTGCCTTGGCAAACGTTCATGCTTTCTACCAACGTTTGAAACCTGAAATCCAAATTATTGGTACTGGTGGTGTAAAATCTGGTCGTGATGCTTTTGAACACATCCTTTGTGGCGCAAGTATGGTACAAGTTGGTACTGCCCTTCAAAAAGAAGGTGTCGCTATTTTTGACCGTATTACTAAAGAACTTAAAGAAATCATGGAAGAAAAAGGTTACGAAACTCTTGAAGACTTCCGAGGAAAACTTCACTACATCAACTAGTCTATAAAAAAAGTTTGGAAGATTTTCCAAACTTTTTTGTTATTTGATGAAGATTCTCTTATTAGACAAGACCATCATCATCGCGTTCATCCCAATCTTCAAAAGGGTCCTTGCCCTCTTTTTCAGCTTGAAGACGTTTCTGACGCGCTTCTTCAATTTGTTCTTCACTTGGCTTCATCAGTTTGCTAATAGCAACAATACCTGATAGTTTAATAACAGTAAAAACCAAAAGAAAAATCAGTACCACTGTTATGGTTTTCATAGATTTCCTTAACTTATTTCGTATAAATCAAAACCCCTAAAATCTTAGGGGTTTTTACATTATTTAACTGCGTCTTTAAGAGCTTTACCAGCTTTAAATGCAGGAACTTTAGAAGCTGCGATTGAGATAGCTTCACCAGTTTGTGGGTTACGACCTTGACGAGCAGCGCGTTCGCGTACTTCAAAGTTACCGAAACCGATCAATTGTACTTTTTCACCTGCAGCAAGGAATTCTTCGATAGAAGCGAAAACTGCATCTACAGCTGCTGCTGAATCTTTTTTAGTAAGCTCAGTTGCTTCTGCAACTTTAGCGATCAAATCTTGTTTGTTAGCCATTGTAACAATCCTCCAATTTATTTCTAAGCGAATAGTTTTTTTAGCGCTTGAACAAGTATTATCTTATCCTAAAAGGCCTATGAGGTCAAGTAATAAACGCTAATTTAATCGCTTTTTTGCAAAAAGTAAAGGCTTTTTAATTTATTGTCTTATAGATGTCAAATTCGATACGGTCATTAACCAAATCTAGGCTTTGAGCACGTGCTGTTATCCCCTTCTCATTCTTCATAGACTGAATATTTAGGGTAACCTTTCCCTTCTTACTATCGATTGCGATGTAGTCAGGAAGGTTCGTTGAACGTTTAATCATCTTAAGGACATCCGAAACAGGCAGTTTCAAGGTTCCAGCTGAAAGCTCAGAAACATGCAGTACAATTGCTCCTGATTCACTAACAACCGGCGTAAAATAGACATATAGAGGAACAGGATGACCTAAAACCTTATAGCTACTTTCAAAAACAATTTTAGAATTGGTAACCTTGACCTTGAAACGCATCTTATCAGTCGAATAATCCTGGGCAAAGCCTGTAAGAGCAGCGTCAAGCTCATCCTTAGTCATACTATATTTTCCAATTTTAGTTGCTCCCTTGGGTAGGGATACAGAACTTGTCGTCTCCACTGGAGTCATGATTCTATATGTCACAACACTTACTAGGGCTAGATTTAAGGCCAAGAGTCCTAAAAATAGCCACTTCCATATCTTACTCACCTGACCACTCCTTCTTTGTTTGGTTAATACGTTTCAAAATGGCATCTGACATAATTTGATAACCTGTATTATTTGGATGAAAATGATCATCCTCAAAAAGAGCATCGTTCAGGCTATCTTGAGAAGATTTACTAGACTGAGAGGTATCATCAGAACTTGTAACACCGCCCTTACCATCAATTCCCTTATAAAGCAAATCATTTACAGGAACAAAATACACATTATCGTACTCTTTGCACACCTCTTCAGTAGACTGGTTCCAATTATCTACAATAGTTTGCATTTCTGTCATCTCTGGAAAATTAAGATAAAAAGGATTGTAAATACCAACAATATAAATTGGTAATGTTTTATTTTCCTTGCGAGCTAGCTCAATAATCTGTCTTAATCTCTTTTGATAGGCCTGAGCAGGCTTAGTGAAGGTAGCTACATTAAGATTCGTGATATTGTCCTTAATGACATGGATCACATCATTACCACCAACTGTCAGAGTCATCACTTTAGCCTTTTTGAGATCTCTTTGAATATCCTTCTTTTCTTGCATTCTTTTGAGAATTTGATTACTCGTATTCCCCGCAATACCGTAGTTACGAGAAGTCACTTGCCAGTCAAAATCTGACTCTAATGCCTGTGATAGCACAGGAACGAATCCTCCTTGATTACTACTATCACCTACCCCTTGAGTAAGGGAATCACCAATAGCAACATAGGTCACATTTTCATTTTTGATAGATTTAATCTTTTCTGCAATTTTTGATGACTGATGCGTACTAGGAACTACAAAAATGAAGAGACCGACAAATAAAAGAAAAAGCAAGAAGAAGCCTAGGAGGCTTCTAACTAATTCTGATTCTTTCCACTTATTCATAACGAACCATTACGGCAAAGGCGCCTTCACCAGTGTGCGTTTGAATGATGGAACCAGTCTCAAGGATTGAAATTGGAGCACCCAAAACCTCAAGTTTTTCAGCCATTTCATGTGCAAAATCTGGTGTCCCTGCATAAGAAATACCAATCTCTGCCACTTTGCGGTCCTTATCCTTGATACCATTAATATAAGAATCTAACCATTTCGTGAACGTCTTAGCACCACGACCCTTCGCAATGGTATTCAACTGATAGTCTTTCAACTCCATAATGACACGGATATTGAGCAATGAAGATAGTAGACCTGTTACACGTCCAATACGGCCGCCTTTGACAAGATTCTCAAGGGTAGACACACCGATATGAAGTTCAGATTTACTTTTCACTTCTTCCACACGTGCTACAATCTCATCAAGACTAGCTCCTGCTTCGGCTAGTTTAGCTGCTTCAACAACCTGAAACTTTAGACACTGATCTGTAAAGCCTGAATCGATGACGGTTACATCTGCTCCTGAAAGGCTAGCGCCTTGACGTGAAGCTTCACATGTCCCAGAGAGTGTGTGCATGATGTGGATAGCCACAATCTGTTCTGCACCTTCTTTGACAAGTTTTTCATATGTCTCAGCAAACAAACCTACTGGTGGTTGGCTTGTCTTTGGTAACTCTTTACTATGCTTCATCATATCCAAGAAACGGCCTTCTTCTCGAAGATCACTATCTGAATAGATGACACCGTCCACCATAACCGACAATGGAACAACAGTGATATTATATTTTTCAACCAATTCTGGTTCAATCGTAATTGACGAATCGGTTACAATTCTGATTTTACTCATATTTTTCTCGCTTAACACAAATTTTTATTCTATTATAGCATGACTGGAAAGCTTTTCCCAAGTCTTTTTCTAAAGAGAGTCATCCACCTTTAACAAGGCTCTTGCCTGGCTCAAGGCAGCCTCCGTCACATTATCACCTGCTAACATCTTAGCGATTTCTTGCACCCTTTCCTCAGGTGTCAAAAGACGAACACGAGAGACAGTCGTCTCATTATCGCTTTCCTTAGAAATAAAGAACTGATAATCAGCAATGGCAATAACTTGTGGAAGGTGACTGATGGCCAAGACCTGACCATGACTTCCAATCTTATGAATTTTCTGAGCGATGGCTTGGGCAACACGACCTGAAACGCCAGTATCAACCTCATCAAAGACGATACTTGTTTTGTCTTCTTTGCGGGCAAAGGCTGACTTAATCGCTAACATAAGTCGAGATAATTCTCCTCCTGAAGCAACCTTAACAAGTGGTTTAAAGCCTTCACCTGGATTGGTTGAGATGTAAAACTCAACCTGCTCATTGCCATCACGATTAAATTTCCCTTTAGTAAAGGTAACTTTAAAATCAGCCTTATCCATATAAAGGTCGCATAACTCGTTCTTAATCTCAGCTTCAAGGGCTGTAGCAATTTGATGGCGTGCCGTTTGTAGGGTCTCTGCAGACGCAAGCAAGTCTTTTTCAAGTTGCTTAAGCTCTTGTTCCATGGCATCTGACGAGCTGGAATTGCCAGTCAGAAGATTGTACTCTTTACTTGAATTTTCCAGATAATCTAAGACATCATCAACAGTTCCACCATATTTACGAGTAATTGCATTAATCGTATCTAAGCGGTGTTCAATCTCTTGCAAACGCCCAGCATCAAAGTCCAAATTATCCAAAAGGTCACCGAGTTGCTTAGTGACATCTTCCAGAACATAATAGGCTTCTGATAAATTTCCAGAGAGTTCTTTGTAATCAGAGTCATACTCTTCAAGAGACTGGAGGTCGTTCATAGCAGAACGAACATTTGAAAGGCTTGAAAAATCTTCATTATCCAGCATGACATAGGCATTGGTTAAGGTATCAGCAATCTGCTTATGGTTAAGAAGCTTGTCTCGCTCCTTCATCAATGCCAAATCTTCTCCTGATTTTAGAGAGACTGCTTCAATTTCTGCAATCTGAAAAGCTAGCATTTCAATTCGAGCCTTATGCTCCTGCTCATTTTTCTGCTTTTCAAGAACGGCTTTTCTTAACTCACGATAGCGGTCAAAATACTCTTGGTACTCTTTCTTAGTCTGGAAAAATTCCTTGTCACCAAAGGCATCAAGCATGGTAATATGCAGAGCAGGCTTCATAAGCTCTTCCTGGTCATGTTGTCCATGGATATCTACCAAGAAGTGCCCAACAGCTTTAAGCGTCGTTAAATTGACCATCTGTCCATTGATACGACTAACACTTCTACCATTTTGGAAGATTTCACGACGGATAATCAATTCATCCTCGACAGGAATCCCATTATCTTCCAAGATACTAACCAAGGCAGGATTTTGTTCGATTGAAAAGAAGCCTTGAATTTCAGCCTTAGATGCTGAATGACGGACGACTTCACTAGAAGCACGTGCGCCCAACATAAGATTCATGGCATCTATAATAATGGACTTACCAGCACCTGTTTCACCAGTAAGGACGGTCATACCATTCTCAAAGTTTAGAGAAATCTCTTCAATAATTGCGAAATTCTTTATCGTAATTTCGAGAAGCATAGGCCCTCCTATTCTTCAACCCACTTAATGATTTGCCCCTGTAGTTCGATGGCTGCTAACTCTGACTGAGCCACTAAAAAGAGGGTATCATCGTCAGCAATGACACTAAAAATCAAATGCTTGTACTCATCCAAAAGAATCTTCTTGATGAGACGGCTAGTCCCAGGTTGAACAACGATATTCATAAAGGCATGTTGACGATCAACACGCAACAAGCGACGAGTCGCAACAGAAGTTCCACCCACTCGTCTAGGAGCAGTTGAGAGCCCATAGATGTAAGAACCGTCTTCCGTTGGTACCTTGGTAATACCAATTTCATTGATATCACGCGATACGGTCGCTTGAGTAGCCTTTAATCCCTCATTTTGGAGTAATTTTACCAATTCTCCCTGAGTCGTAATTTTATTCTCTTGGACAATCTTTCGGATTAACTCCAAACGATCATTCTTCTTCATTCTTTTTAAACTCCTTATGTGCTTGTGCTACAACTTCCTTAATAGAGGTTTGAGCATCATTTTGAGGAGAACTTGTCTTCTCCAAGTGTGCGAGAAACTCAATGTTACCATGACCACCTTGGATAGGTGAAAAGTCCAGTCCTTTAACTGAAAAGCCATAGTCAACCGCAAAAGCTGTCACTGTTTCTAACACTTTTTCATGGACACTGCTCTCACGGACAATCCCGTTTTTTCCAATTTGTTCACGGCCCGCCTCAAATTGTGGTTTCACAAGAGCAACAACTTGCCCTCCATCAACCAATATCTTAGCCAGCGCCGGCAGAATCAGATTAAGAGAGATGAAGCTGACATCAATTGATGCAAAAGATGGTAATCCTTCAGTAAAATCAACAGGTTCAGCATAACGGAAATTATATTGCTCCATGGAACGAACACGCTCATCTTGACGCAATTTCCAAACCAACTGATTGGTACCGACATCCACAGCATAAACCAGTTTAGCCCCATTTTGAAGCATAACATCAGTAAACCCACCTGTTGAAGCTCCGATATCGATGGTCGTCATGCCTTCAACTGAAAGATTGAATACTTCCAAAGCTTTTTCAAGTTTGAGTCCTCCACGGCTCACATACTTGAGTTTTTCTCCTTTAAGCTTCAACTCTGTACCGTCGTCGATTTTTTCACCGGGTTTATCGTAACGTTCACCATTGATAACATTAACAACTAAACCAGCCATAACGCCACGTTTAGCTTGTTCTCGTGTTTCAAAAAGGCCTTGTTTATAAGCCAAAACGTCTACTCTTTCCTTAGGCATGGAGTCGTAACCTTTCTATGATTTCTATAATACTGTCTTTCTTGAAACCTTGAGTATCAGCTAAATTTTGGAAAATAGCCTCAGCTTTATCAAGTGATTCCTCAAGGATAGCATGTGATTTTTCAAGACCAAGCAGAGCCGGATAGGTTGATTTTCCAGCTACTACATCTTTTCCAGGTGTCTTTCCAAGTTCTTCGAAATCAGCAGTCACATCCAAAATATCATCACGTACTTGAAAGGCAAGACCAATCAGGCGACCAGCTTCTTGAAGATTTTCCAAAACCTCTTGACCTTTTTGAGCAACAATACCAGCCGCCACAAAAGGAAAGGTTAAAAGCTTACCTGTCTTATGCTCATGAATCTTAGCCAATTGTGATAAATCAAGTTCCTGACCTTCACCCTTCATATCCAACATTTGTCCACCTACCATACCGAAGGTTCCTGAGGAATGAGACAATGCTTGAATCAATTGAACTCGAATTTCTGCGGATAGGTCTGTTTGAGCCAGGAGATCAAATGGATCCAAAAAGAGAGAATCTCCAGCCAAGATTGCCGTTGCTTCATCAAATTTCTTATGGTTGGTTAAACGCCCTCGACGGTAATCATCATCATCCATGGCCGGCAGATCGTCGTGAATCAGACTTCCAGTATGAATCATTTCAAGACTTGCAGCAACATCGAAATGACTAGGAGTAAGCTCTAAACCAAATCCTTCAAGTAAATCTAAGAAAATCAGTGGACGAATACGCTTGCCTCCACTATCAACTGAATAAAGGATGGCAGTGATTAAATCACTTGATACAGGAAGATTCTTTTTTTGGTAGTAATCACGGATAGCCGCATCAATTATATTTAGCTTGCTCATTAGGCATCCATTTCCGTTTCTGTACCATCTGCTTGCATAACCTTAACCAGTGTCTTTTCAGCATCTTCCAAGGTCTTCTGCAAATCTTTAGATAAAGCCATACCTTTTTGGAACTCAGCAATAGCATCCTCAAGAGCAACATCACCTGTTTCGAGCTTAGTGACGATAGCTTCTAAGTCCTGTAAATTTTCCTCAAATGTTTTTTTAGTTGACATTTTTCACCTCTACTTCTAGTTCTCCATCTCTCATTTGGACGGTTAATTGATCACCTTCGGTAATATTCTTCGTACTTGTTAAAGGTTTATCATCTTTCTTGACAATGGCATAGCCCCTTGCAACAATACGGCTAGTATCTAGAGACAATAAGGCATCCTGTGCCTTTTCTAACCTCACACGGTTACCATTAATGGTGTTCCTAGTTGTAGTCACCAATAAACGTTGCAAAGACTCTCGACGGTCTTGGTAGTTCTGAACACTAGTTAGAAGATTTAAGCCTTGTAATCGTTGTCTCAAAAGTTCCGCTTCTTTTTGTTTGCGTGCGAAATCTTGACTCATAAAGGTTTCAAGCCTTGTTGTTAGTCGATCCAACTTTTGTAGATAACCATCGTAAAGGCGTTCAGGTTGTCTAAAGACAACAGATTGTGACAATTTGGCCAAGCGTTCCTGATTATATTGTATACGTCTCAAACAGGCTTGATAGGCTCTATTTTGTCTTTCACGAATCCAAACCAAGGTATCAGCCTTTGATACCGGAGTAGCAAGTTCTGCCGCTGCGGTAGGCGTAGCAGCTCTACGATCTGCAACAAAGTCAGCCAAAGTCGTATCTGTTTCGTGGCCAACGCTTGAAATCACAGGGAGACGACTCTCAAAAATCGACTGAACTACAATTTCCTCGTTAAAAGCCCAGAGGTCTTCAATAGAACCTCCACCACGACCAACGATAAGTAAATCTAGGTCATCCCTTTGGTTGGCTTTTTGGATATTTTCAGCAATTTCCTGTGCAGCTCCTTCACCTTGAACCTTGGTAGGAAAAAGTAAGATTTCTACCCCAGGAAAACGACGACTAACGGTCGTAATAATATCTCGAATAACCGCACCACTAGGACTCGTGACAACCCCAATTTTTTTGACAAAATTAGGCAGAGCTTGCTTATGACGATCATCAAAGTAGCCTTCTGCAGTCAATTTTTTACGAAGCTGCTCAAACTGGATGGCCAAAGCCCCAATACCATCTGGCTCTGCCTTCTCGATAATAATGGAATAAGAACCACTAGGCTCATAAATCTGGACCCGACCAACGACATTGATTTTCATCCCTTCTTCAAGTTCAAAACCAAGCTTTTTGAAAACCCCAGCCCAAATCGTCGCCTGAATAACAGCTCCTTCATCCTTAAGTGAAAAATATTGGTGACTCGGACGTCGACGAAAATTGGAAACCTGCCCCGTCAAATATACCCTCTCTAAATAAGGATCACGGTCAAATTTCATTTTCAAATATTTAGTTAAGGATGTGACCGATAAATAGTCTGACACGACAACTCTCCTTTATTTAAGCTAGCCTTGAAAACCTGAAGACATTAAAAAAGTTCTGTAGAACTATCATCCCCAAATCTTCTCAGTCAGCTTTTTAATTGTATACACGATTACTTAAAATTATACCAAAAAAGACTGTCAAAAGACAGTCTCAACCACCATTGTCAGGTGTTTTATATGGTTTCATTAATCGGTTGTATATTTTTTTGAAACAACGTCCCAAGAATCGCTTGAACCATCAATACCACCATAAGCTTCGAGTTGTCCCTTCTTATCTACACGGAAAAGAAGAACATCATTACCATAGGCATCATAAAGTTGAGCATAAACTAGGTTATCATCATCATCGGTCCAAGAATAGACTTTCCAACCTAGATTTTTATAATTTTCTCCTGTTGACCCTTGTTCTTTAGCATAGGTAGAAACTACCCAGTCTTCCAACTGCTGGTCAGACAAGGATGAAGTATCAACTTGAGAGGATTGATTATCAGATGATGCTGCTTGTTCCTTACTTTTAGCTAACTGACCATTTTTCCATGGATTTGTTACACTCTCTTTTTGGTTATTACTATACCACATCAAGGTAACCACAGGAATAACTACTGCAAGTACTGCAACAACTCCAATTACCCATCTAATGATTTTAGGATCTTTGAGTTTATCAAAACTCGAAACTTTTCTTCCCTTTGTAGTTTCATTTTTACGACGTCTAAATTCGCTCACAGCTTTTTCCTCTTTTTCTTGAAAGTAGTCCCTTTTTTTCTTTTCCTCTTGTTCCAAGAGTTTTTGCACTTCCCTACGACCCTGCGGATCACTCGTTTGAGCCAATGAAATCTGCAACTGAAAAATACGATTATCCAAAGCTTGCTCATATTCTTTGGCTGCTTCTCTATCACCATTATCAGCTAAGGCTCTCAGATACTCTTCATTACTGAATTCAGCCATTCACTATATCGCTCCTGCTTCTAAATCGTTTCTTCTATTTTCTTAAAGCCTGAGACTTTTGTCAAGTTACTAGTTTGTAACAAATTCTTACAGCTGTAAAAAGCCGAAGAAAGTCACATTCTCCAGCTTATTTCTTGGTTGTTTCTTTATAATACTTACAATAACTTTGAAGAGGACATGTCTGGCACTTAGGATTCTTAGCTAAGCAATGATAACGTCCAAAGAAAATCATACGGTGATGACTGATAATCCAATCCCTCTTTGGGATTTTCTTCATCAGTTCTGCTTCAATTTCCTCTACACTAGCATCCTCTGGCACGATATTTAGCCTCTTAGATACACGTGAGACATGCGTATCTACAGCAATAGAAGGGATGCCATAGACCTCAGCCAATACTACATTAGCCGTTTTTCGTCCCACACCAGGTAGACTTTCCAATTCCTTATGCGTTTTCGGAACCTGTCCATCAAAATTCATTAAAACAGCTCTAGCAGTCTTGATGATGTTCTTTGCCTTATTCTTATAAAGACCGATTGTTCGCAAACACATTTCAACATCATCAAGATTAGCCGAAGCCAAATCCTCAATTTCTGGATAACGCGCCCACAAGCCCGGTGTAATCTTGTTAACAGCCTTATCAGTTGTCTGTGCCGATAAAATAACAGCAACTAATAGTTGGAAAGGAGTTTCCCACTCCAACTCTCCATGAGCATTGGGAAACATCTCCCCCATGAGAGCTAGAGCCTCATTAACACGTTTTCTTCCTAACATTATTGGCCACCCCATAATTGACGGGCTGCATCCATACCTGTTTTGAAGTCATCCGAAACTTGGTGATGGTGCTTCTTACCTTGATGCTCCAAACGACGCTCTTCAACTTGAATTTTCGTCGTAATACCACTCAATTTCCAGTTACGCAGAACCCCTTTGATGTAATTCCAATTTGTCTTGCGGTTAAATACTGCTTCTTTCAAAGCCTCACGGATAAGTTCGGGATCAGTATGTTCTTCTTGGATTTCCTTGTTTAAATCTTCAATAACCATAGGATTCAAGATTCCCAAAGCTTGTTCCAATTCATCTGTTAATTGCTTGATGAGCTGTGTATTTGTTGGCTGACCAACTACAGGCCCGGTCGTTGTCTTTTCATTGCTCACTAACTTGTCCAAAACTGCCAAGGCAGGTGAAGCATCTACAACCATCTCAATTTCATTATTAACCTTAATAGTCGTGAAATCAAGGAGCCCAGCCTCAGTCAATGTTGTAATACTTTTATTAACCTCAGTTGGTGTCTTTCCAGTTGCTTGCGCTATCTGGCTTGAAGCCACTTCTCCAATCTGAGTTGTCGTTTGTAGATAGAGAAACTGCCAAACTAGAAAGTCATCCGCAGATGGAAAAATATCCTTAAAGTGGAAAAATAAAGCATTAGGAAGGACCAGATTGCCTGATCGATACTGTTCAAAAAAACTCATATTTACCTTTCAGAATAGCTAGACACCCCAAAAAGTCTTTATGCGCTCACATAAGTCTTTTGAGATTGTCTACTACAAATAACCGTAGAATGAAAAATCGTCTTCCAACTCTTCTAAACGATAAGGTGTTTCTTGATATACCGCATAGTTAATCCAATTGCTAAAGAAGGCAGATGCCGCAAGATTCCAACGAAGTTTAGGCTCCTGACTTGGATCATCCTCTGGGAAATAGTTTGCCGGTACGTCTGGATTAATCCCTGCATCCAAATCTCTTCGGTATTCTCTGGCCAGAGTATCACGGTCGTATTCAAAATGACCGAAACTATATACTTCACGAAGGTTCTTACTTGCTAAGATGGATAAACCGACCTCTGGTCCTGACACAACAATATCTAAATCCATCTTGTCTTTAATATCCTCGAGCGTAACCTCAGTATAGCGTGAGTGTGGTGACACAAAGCTATCATCAAAGCCATTCATAAGGAAGTTTTCAGGCATGTCAACCGTTTGTTTATAGATACCAGATAATTTCTCTGACAATGGGACCTTGTCGACACCATGCTTATAATAGAGACCTGCTTGAGCTCCCCAACACAGATGAAGGGTTGAATAGACATGCTTTTTAGACCAGTCAAAAACCTGTGTCAATTCTTGCCAATAATCAACTTCTTCAAAAGGCATTTGCTCAACAGGAGCTCCTGTTACAATGAGACCATCATAATACTTATGCTTAATTTCATCAAAAGTCTTATAAAAAGTTTCCATATGTTCAGCATGGGTATTTTTTGACTTATGACTAGCCATATAAAGAAACTCGACGTTAATTTGAAGTGGCGTATTGGCCAAAAGACGTAGTAATTGAGTTTCCGTAACTTCTTTAGTAGGCATAAGGTTAAGGATTAAGACCTCCATTGGTCGAATATCCTGGCTACTAGCTCTGTTCTCATCCATGATGAAGACATTTTCCGAACGCAATACATCAAGAGCTGGTAACTTATTATCAAGTTTTATAGGCATAACAATATCTCCATCCTTATTTATTCTATCTTCATATTATAAACCGGGGAGGTATTGTTATCAAATATATATTTTCTCTAGTTAGCTATAGCTTTAAACTATATTTAGAGGCCACCTTTGTTTTAAAAGAGTTAAAAAGGCCCTAAGGCCTTTTGTTAGTTCGTAGATAGATTTATCCTGGGAAGTTCATCAATACTTTAGTATCGTAACCTTCGATAGCATCACGTCCATTAAGACCATCAAGCTCAATCAAGAAGGCACAACCAGCAACGACACCACCTAGGCGCTCAATCATTTCAATTGTAGCTTTAACGGTACCACCAGTTGCCAAGAGGTCATCAACGATAAGTACACGTTGGCCTGGCTTGATTGCATCGGCATGCATACAAAGTGTATCAACACCATACTCTTTTTCGTAATTGGCTGAAATCACTTCACGTGGCAATTTACCAGGTTTACGAACAGGAGCAAAACCAATACCAAGTTCAAAAGCAACTGGACAACCAACGATGAAACCACGCGCTTCAGGACCAACAATCATGTCAATCTTCTTATCAGTCGCATACTGAACGATTTCACGGATAGCATAGCTATAAGCATTTCCATCAGCCATCAAAGGACTAATATCACGGAAAGTAACCCCTTCTTTAGGGTAGTTTTCAATAGATGCAATATAATCTTCTAATTTCATTTGTTCTTCCTATAGGCTTTTCGCCAAAAAAATATTTACATATCATTATAGCATGAAATAGTAAATTTAGAAAATGCTAACCCTCATTTCGAGACGAATCCTTTGGATTAAGACTCCCTACTTATAAAGCCAATCATAAATTTCCTGTGGTGTTCCCAGAGCCATGAGTTCTTGGAACTTAACTAGTCGTTTCAGATCTTGGAAAATCTGACTGTCCTCAATCTCACGTTTTTCAGCTTCTTTATTGACTGTCATAACACCATTATCAATAGTCACAAAATCCAATTCATCAAAGATTTGAATCATCTTAATCAGAAGAATCTTGTCGATTTTAAGGTAATGACTGAGTTCATCCAGTTTATAACGGACATCGAACTCTGGGAATTGGTAAATGGTTTTATAGAGCCTTGCAAATTGCTCTCTTGTTCCATAACCTGTCAGATAATAGGCTTCCTTAATGCTATTTTTAAAATAGATAGCCTGGAAATCTTTACCTTCAAACCACTCTTTTAATTCTGTCGCTGATTCAGGTAGGGTGTTGAGGACAACCGCAGGCTCTGTGTCTGCTGCTTCTTCTACCGTTGGTACGCCTTCAGGCAGTGCCATATTTTTTGAGCGAAAATCAAATAATTGAACACCATCTACACGCGCATCTTCTAGCATGAGCTGTAGCGTTGTCTGACCATTCCAAACATTAACAGATAAGGTCACTGCCAATTCCAGACCCTGAGCTTGTTGAAATTCTTGAAGCAAATGACCTTTATTAAAAGCGACAACGTCAAAGCTATCCTTGCCTTGCTTCACCTTAAACTTAAGATGGGCTCCATTTTGTCCCATTGTCCTAGCTTGAGTAACGGTAATATCATGTAGCCAAAAGACTGGCTTTTTATTATCCATACCAAAAGGTGCTAGTTTTTCAAGGCTCTTAATGGTATCCAAGCTAAGCTCACTGAGTTGGAGCTCCTCGTCTAAATTAAGCGTATTTTTAGCAGTCGTATCAATGTCATTATCGTAGACATAATTGCACAAAATATCTGAGAGTTGACCAAGATTTTCCTCCGGAAGGGTCATACCAGCTGCTCCAGCGTGTCCTCCAAATGCAGTAAAGATATCTCGGTGATCATCAAGGGCATGGAAGATATTGATTGATTCCAAACTACGGGCCGAACCCTTAGCCAAGCCATCTTCAATATTCAAAACCACTACTGTCTGGCTGATTTGTTCCATGATTCGCCCCGACACAATACCTAGAACACCAGGATGCCAACCTTCCTTAGCCAAAACCTGAACTGGTTTGTCCAAGTCTACCATGGTCATAGCTTCATCAAAGATTTTTTGAACAACTTCCTTACGTTCTTCATTTTTAGCCTTGATTTCCAGAGCAATGGCTTGAGCTTCCTCATCGTCAAATCCGGTCAGTAGTTCAATGGCTGGATTTGGATCATCTAAGCGTCCCAAGGCATTGAGTTGAGGAGCCAGTTTGAAGCCTACCGTTTCTTCGGAAATCATTGTTGGGTCCACATCTGAAATGCGGAGCAATTCTTGAAGTCCAATACGCTCAGTAGTCTTGAGAATTTCCAGACCTACCTTGACCATAATACGATTTTCATCCGTTAGGCTAACCATATCAGCAATGGTACCAATGGCTACCAAGTCCAACATCTCTGTAGGAATAGTTTCAAGAAGGGCAGTTGCCAATTTGAAAGCTACACCACATCCTGCCAAATACTTAAAAGGATAATCGGCATCTGGATGCTCTGGATGGACAATGGCATAGGCATCTGGAAGCTGTGCCGGCATACTATGGTGGTCTGTAACGATAACGTCCACACCTTGCTCTTGCGCATAAGCAATAGCTTCATTTCCCGCAACCCCATTATCCACTGTAACAATGAGTGAAATGCCTTCCTGCTCAATGAAATACTTGTAGACACTTTCGTTTGGCCCATAACCATCTGTAAAACGGTTAGGCAAATAGACTCGAGCCTCAGCGCCCATCATTTCAAGGGCTTCCTTGACAATCGATGCCGATGTCATACCATCCGCATCATAATCTCCATAGACTAAGATTTGCTCATAATTTTCAATGGCCCGACGAATTCTAGCAACTGCCTTATCCATATCATGAAGAAGATAAGGGTCATGAAGGTGTGATAGATCAGCCTTAAGAAAGTCTTCAAGGGCCTCTTCTGTCGTCACGCCACGTTCATAAGCAATCTTGGCTGCTGTTTCTGCCAGCCCATGTTCTTTGGCAAGTTTAAAAAAGCCAGCATCTGGCTCTTTTGTGTTTATTTTCCAATCATACGTTGATGTAATCATGTTTTTATATTTTCTCCCTGTCATCTAGTCTCCCTATTATAACATGAATAAATTTATCATAGTGGATAGAAACCTAAGTTTCCTAGAAAGAGAATGGAAAACATCGAAAGGTGCTTCGACTCGTGCTACATTTCCAATAAGGCCCTGCTTTTCTGGATAAAATAAAAAACTGGGTATTGCTCCTTATTTGACTTATGTTTTCTCAAATATTCCTTTCTTCTCTTCTTTTTATCTAGCTCTATTCTACTATCATTTTCAAGTAATATTAGGAAAAACAAGAAAAGGATTTCCTGTCTGAAAATCCTCTACATCAATATTTATAAATCATCCCTGTACAAGCTTGCTCTGAAAGTTCGACAAAGCCCAGAGATTGGTAAAAGGCTAGATTTTTCTCGCTACGATCAGTTGCAAGGAGCCGTTGATAGACATTGGGGAAAGTCCCTAAAGCCTCTTCTAAGAGTTTCTTTCCGATGCCTTGGCGTTGGTGATCTGGTCGCACCAAGAGGTCCTGTACAAAAATGACAGAGTGGCCATCTCCTACTAAGCGAATATAGGCTACTAACTCTTCCTCATCATAAACTGCCAACTGCCAGAGACTAGCTTTGACAGCTTCTTCTAGCATAGATGGGTTGTTGGTATAATTGGTCCAGCCGACTGAACTGTACAGTGCGAGTAGGTCTGTCATCGCTGGAATCTCTTGTTTGTACTCTAACATCTTAACTCCTTTTTAATCTATAGTGCTGGAAGAAGGCGATATACCGATAAGGGGACTCTTGTCAGACTGCCAACTCCATCTGAAGCATAGACTCTCGCCAGCCTTATTGGCCTTTGAAGCGATTGTCCTGCAAGGCGTATTATACCTGTCCTCCGAGTTTCCGGATGATTTCTAAATAGACTTGAATATTGACTGCCATCTAGCATTCCCCTATTTGTAGTTAAACACATTGGTAGCTAGTTTGTCCGAGATGCGTGGAAATAGCGTATATCCTTTGTGCGCAACCGCTAATAGTCGTGGCAAGTTAACTTCACGTTTGTTTTTACCCAGAATACGGACAATCTTTTTAGCCACGTATTTAGGACTGAGGACAAACTTCTTAACACTCTCAAGATAGGCTCCAGAGGGATCAGCTTGGTCAAAGAAACTTGTCTCAATTGGACCGGGATTGACCGTTGTCACATAGACTCCCTTATCAGCCAGCTCTAGACGAAGGGCATCTGAGAAGCCAATTACCGCAAACTTTGTCGCTGCATAGACACTTGAGTTGGCTGTCGCAATTTTACCCGCCATACTGGCGATATTGATGATATGCCCATGGCCTTGATCCACCATTTTCTCAGCCATCAGACGTGAAAAGGTCATCGTCGCAAAGGTATTGATATCAAACATATCACGTACCTCTTGGCTAGTGTAATTATCATAAGACTTGAATTCACCGAAACCAGCATTATTGATAAAGACGTCAATACGTCCAAATCGTTGATAGAGATAATCTACCATTTTTTTAATGGCATTGTCGTCTCTAAGGTCGATGGCAAGGCAGGTTTTATTTTCCACATGACGATAACATTTCTCAAGTTTGTCCTTGTCTCGTCCTAAGAGGATAATGCCATCACTAGGTGAGAGCTGCTTGACAATTTCTTGTGCAAGCCCTCCTGAAGCACCAGTAATAGCGATAATACGTTGTTTAGCCATTAAATCTCTACCTCCTCCAAGTCACGAACGATGTGGGTGTTTTCGAAAATCGTTTTGGCATCTGCTGCCATCTTACCGATATCACGCCCCAAGAAACGAGCTGATACGTGATTTAGAAGAAGGCGTTTAGCTGACGCATCCTTAGCGACTTGTGCTGCTTGCATGTTGGTTGAGTGACCATGACTCTTGGCAATTTTTTCATCGCCCTTACCATAAGTAGACTCGTGGACCAAGACATCTGCCCCCAAGCCAAGACGAACACTGGCATTCGTCTTACGAGTATCACCTAAGATAGTAATAACCTTACCTTTCTTAGGTGCGGAAATAAAATCCTTGGCAATGATTTTAGTTCCATCTTCAAGAACCACATCTTGCCCATTCTTAATTTGACCAAAAAGAGGACCAAATGGCACACCTGCTGCTTTAAGAGCCTCAGCATCCAAGGTTCCTTCAAGATCCTTTTGAACCACACGGTAACCAATACAAAAAATGGTGTGATCCAACTTATCTGCATAAACAGCGAACTTGTCATTTTCCATAACCAAGCCAAGCTTATGCTCATCAATTTCCTTAAAATGCACATGGTAAGGGAGGCGTGTTCCAGAGGTACGAAGACTAGTCATAACATATTGTTTAATGCCGACTGGACCATAAACCTCTAAATCTGTTTGTTCTTCACTCGATTGGAAAGAACGGCTAGCCAAGAAACCAGGTAGGCCAAAGATATGGTCTCCATGCATATGTGTGATAAAGATTTTTTTAACTTTACGAGGTTTGATTGTTGTTTCTAAAATCTGACGTTGGGTACCTTCTCCACAGTCAAACATCCAGACCTCATTGATTTCATCGAGTAACTTCAGAACCAGACTCGACACGTTACGGGCCTTGGAGGGCTGCCCAGCACCCGTCCCTAAAAATTGTAATTCCATGACTTCCTATACTTTCTATCTATCGTTTTTTATTTCTGGACAATATAAGCCAGGCATTCACGCTGAGCAAAGCCGTAATAAACGGTTTGCCCTTTATATTGAGACAAAAGTTCCACTAATTCATCTTGATTGAAGCTAGCCAACTTAATGACATTCCCCTTCAACTTAGTTACACGACTAAGTAACTGTGTCTCAGGTGTCAACTCTTCCAATACTTCTTCGTCAAAATCAACCTTGGCCATCTTAATTTGAGTGCCTTCAAGATAAACCTTATACTGCGGGAAAACTTGAGCAAGCTCAAACAAAATGCTAGCCGTTGGAACCTCTAAATGCTCGGCAAAGACTAAGGCCACCTCATCAGCATTTTCATAGCAAAATCCATAAGATTTTCCTGACAAATTGAGACGAATAAAAGGCTTGTGCTCATCAAAAGATGGTACAGGGTTAAAGAGGTTCAACTCCTTTGAAAGGTCCAAATAGTAATCCGTCGCTGCTTCAGGAGATTGTTTTTGGTAAATCTCTGCAAAATAAGCATTAATCACGCTTGGTGGTGGCGTAATGAAAGCCAATTTTTGACTGTCAGAAAGGTCTGACAAGGTATTTTCCAAATAGACCTTATCTAAACTTGTAAAACCACCATATTTTAAAGCTAAATCCATATAATCAGTCATAAAATTCTTCCAATTTCCATTTATTTTTCGGTGAAATATAACCTGTAATTTCTTCCACTTCTGTCTCAAAAGTGTAGCTATCTAGCAAGGCTAATTGACTCAATTGATAAAGTTTATAAGCTTGATCCTGATGGACCTTAATACTAAAGGGTTCAAAAATCTGTTGAATTTCATCAATCAAGAGTCTTCTGAGGGCCTCACGACTCCCCTTGTCACGTGCTGAGAGACGAACATTAGGAAAGACTGTTGCTACTAGGTTATCAGCTACATCCATCTTATTGTAGATTGCTAGACGAGGGATATCAGTCATGTCTAAGTCTTTGAGAATGTCTAAGACCACCTTTTCATGCTCTTCGTGATTAGGATCACTCGCATCAATAACATGCAAAAGAAGGTCCACATTACGACTTTCTTCAAGAGTTGACTTAAAGGCAGCAACCAATTCTGTTGGCAAGTCCTGGATAAAACCAACCGTATCTGTCAAGGTCACTTGAAACTGATCCTTTAAGTAAATTTTCTTAGTCGTTGCATCCAAGGTCGCGAAAAGTTCATTAGCCTCATATTGCTTATCATCCGTCATTAGGTTCATGATCGTTGATTTCCCAGCATTGGTATAACCAATCAAACCAATTTTAAAGGTACTTGAATCAACACGCTTTTCGCGAATGGTTTCTCGGTTCTTCTCAACAATCTTTAACTGGCGTTCAATATCAGCAATCTGGTTACGAATCGAACGACGATTGAGCTCCAACTGACTTTCACCAGGTCCACGGCTACCAATGCCCCCTGCTTGACGGCTGAGCATAATCCCTTGACCAGCTAAACGGGGCAACATGTATTTTAGTTGAGCTAAGTGAACCTGAAGTTTTCCTTCATGGCTTCTAGCCCTCATGGCAAAGATATCCAAAATTAATTGCATACGATCAATAACTTTTACGCCAAATGCTGCTTCAAGATTGGTATTTTGACGAGGCGTTAAACGGTTATTGACGATGACAGTGCTAATCTCATCCGCATCCACCATAGCCTTGATTTCTTCTAATTTTCCTGAACCTACGAAAGACTTACTATCATAGCGTTCACGTTTTTGGGTATAGCTAGCTACAACCTCTGCTCCTGCAGTTTTGGCAAGACTGGCAAGTTCCTCCATTGACATGTCAAAATGCTCTGTTTCTTGCAATTCAACACCTACTAAAATAGCACGTTCTTGCTGTTTGGCTGTCTCTATCATAGCAAACCCCTTTTCGAAATAGTCGACTTCTATTATACCACAGGCAGGGGCAAAGAAAAGGTCACAGACCTTAATTTTTTTAATAGAAAAACAAGTTGGATTAACCAACTTGCTTTCTCTTAATGTTTACGTGTCGGTTTCTTTTTCGAACCCTTACGACGCTTGCCTTGATGAATGCTTGGCGTATTTTGAGAAATGGTTTGACGCATTTTCTCAGTGGCCTTATCAACCTTATCTTTAGCCTTGCCCAATTCTTGAGTGGCCATAGTAACACTCTTCGAAGGCTTGTTTTTCTTAGACTTGCTCTTAGAAACAGGTTTCACTTGACTAGTTCCAGACGTACGCATACGGCGAGACATAGCCAGGAGAATTTTATTTTCCTCGTTGAGGTTGGTTTGATAAGCCATTGAAAGCACTAAACCAACACCAATCAAGTTAGAGATGAGTGATGATCCCCCTTGAGAAATAAAGGGCAAAGGAATACCTGTCAAAGGAAGAATTCCCACTGCTGCCCCAATATTTTCAAAAATATGGAAGACAATCATCATGATAAAGCCCGTCGAAATAAAGGTATAGAAACGATTGTTAGACTTAAACGTCACTCGCAACATGCGGTAAATGAGGAAGAGATAGGTTAAAAGAACCAATCCACCGCCTACCAAACCAAAATCTTCCGCAATGACTGTGAAAATCATGTCACTCTCACGAACCGGTACGTTCAACTCCAGATGATTAAAGCCTTTACCATAGATTCCTCCGGTACCAATCGAAATCATCCCTTGGGTCTGTTGAAAGGCGATACCATCTGCATAAGTGAAAGGATCCAACCAAGCTGAGATACGGTTAATCTGGTAGGTTTGCACACCCATCTTGAGCATGGCTTCCTTACCCCAATCTGTGGTAAATACCATTACAAACAAGGCTAATCCTGTTGCAAAAGCTAGAACTACCGGCAAGATAATACGCCAGGATATCCCCGAAACCACTACTATACCGGCTAAGATAGCCAGAAAGACTAAGGCAGTCCCCATATCTCCTTGAAGAACCAGTAAACCTAACACAGGGAGTGTGACTGCAACATATTGGAAGAGCAATAACCAGTCATCCTGAAGGTTGGTCACTTCCTTACCTTGCTTAGCCCAAACACCTATTCTCGATAGAAAAAGGATGTAGGATATCTTCATGAATTCAGATGGTTGGAAAAGGGTGACTGATCCAATGCTAACCCAGTTTTTAGATCCCGTCGAAGCTACCAAAGCAGGGGAATAGAAAACGAGAGGTAGAACCATAAGCCCCAGACCGAAAATATAGAGCCAGGGGGTTACCTTCCAAAGAAACTCTGTATTAAATAACATGACAACAAAAGCAAGTACTGAACCTAGAAAAATCCATAGTACTTGCTGAGACATGACTTGCACAAGATTCTTTGGGTAATCAAAATTTGTCGCGATAAATATCGAAACCAGACCAACCAGTAGCAATATGAGAACTGGCAGGAGAATCGAGTAATCTATCCGACTTTCAATAGTATTTTTTGACTTAGCCATGTGTACTCCAAAATAAAGATTTAGCAAGAGTTATTATACCACTTTTTTGGCCAGACAAATGACCTGAATGTATAAAAAAGAGACAATTTTTTTAACGAAAAAAGCCACCACAAAAAGTGATTGACTTCTTTCATTCATTAATCTTAATTTGACACGTATCCTTTTCCTTGAGCGTTGAAGTATACCCATTGCCCTGAAGGAATTTTAACCCAACGATTAATAGCCTTTTCCCCTGTATGAACATCATAGTAAGAGATTGAGCCATCAGGATTCGTAGCCGTTGCCCCCTTCACTTGTTTACCAGTTTGGTCAAAGTAAAGGTTTTGGCCGTTAATCGTCTGTTCGCCAACAACAAGTTCACCCTTGGCATCAGCATAATACCAGTTGTTGTCTCCAGTAGTGAAGAAGGTTGAGACTAACTTATTACCAGTAGCTCCATGGTAGTATGAGCGACTGCCATTTGCATTTGTTGCGAAGTCACCTTTAACCTGTTTACCATCAGTAGCAAAGAAGAGTTTTTGACCGTTAATCACTTGAGCTCCTGTAACGACATTTCCCTTATCATCAGCATAATACCATCTATCATGACCGGTAGTGAAGAAGGTTGATACCAATTTATCACCAGTATTCCAATGGTAGAATGAACGACTACCGTCAGTGTTCGTTACGAAGCCACCCTTAACTTGACGACCATTTGCATCAAAGTAGAGGTGTTGACCATTGATGACCTGAGCACCTGTAACATTACGTCCATGTGAATCTGCATAGAACCAGTTGTTGTCCCCAGTAGTATAGAAGCCTGGTGTATGTGCCTTAGTCACAACACCCTTAGCATCGATATTAAAGGTTTGACCATTAACTACTAGTGATGTATCCACAAGTTTCACACCCGTAATGGCATCGTAGTATGAAGTCGTTCCATCAGGATTGTTCACGAACTCACCTTTAACTTGTTTACCTGACTCATCAAAGTAGAGCTCGTCACCATTGATGGTTTGCGCACCACGAAGAACATCACCTTCGTTATTTGCATAGTATGTACCATCACCAACTTGGAAGAAGCGGTTCTTAACTTGAACACCTTTTTCATTGAAATAAAGGTTTTGTTTACCTACCTTAGTAAATCCAGTGGCAACATAGCCCTTATCATTAGCGTAGTACCAATTACCATCTTGTTCAAAGAAGCCTGAGTACTTACGTTCACCTGAATCGCCACAGAAGAACATCAAATGTCCATCTTTTGTAGGAATGAAGATACCTTTAGCTTGGTAACCATTGTCATAGAAGTATTTTTCCTTACCTTCTACTTCAGTCAAACCAGTAGCCATGATGCCACCCTTGAAGAAGTATTGATAGAATTTTTCTTCCTTACCACTATCATCTTTAACGGTAACTTCTTTCCAACCAGTTTGAGTCGTCAATTTACCTGACTTACCATAAACCAATGATTGACCTTTGGCATTTTTAATAACACCATCAGTAAACATAACACCATTTGGCAAGAAGAAATAGTTTGAACCGTCGATAGCTTGTTCACCAGTTACAAGGTAACCCTTATCGTTAAAGTAGTACTGTTTGCCATTATATGTCACAAATTGACTCTTAGCCTGAGTACCAGATGTTGTGTAATAAGTTACCCCTGTACCATCATAAGCAAATCCAGTTTTAGCTTTTGTATCACCAGTCAAGGCTGCTGGAAGGAAGGTACCTTTATCGTTAACGGTGAAGTACAATTTACCATCGCTGAGAACATAGTCAGAACCACGTTTTTGGATGTTTGTACCGTTAAAGTACTTAGCTTCCCATTGTTTAATCTTCACAGATGGATCAATTGTCTTACCTGACGCTTCCATAACTTCTTTGAAGATTTCTGGATAAAGTTTTTGAAGTTTGTCGAGGAAGGCACCACCATACTGTGCTTGGAAATCATTTCCTGATGACTTGGTATTTGTCACATAGAGTTTATTAACCAAGCTAGTATCATCAAGCACCTTACCATGTGTATCTGTACGAGTAGCTGTCACTACTTCTTTACCTGGGAGAGTATACAATTGGTCTGGAACCCAGTCAGCAATGACTTGAATACCTTGTTTGTGAAGAGCCTTGAGGGCATCACGAAGGTCTTCTTTTGAACCGTATTTATTATTTTTGCTCATGGCAAAGTCATAACGGTCTGTGAAGGCATAACCATTTTCAATAATAGAATCAAGGAAAGTGCCATCTTTAGATGAGACATATTGAGGTGCAATTTCAAATGACGTAATGCCCCATGACTTGAAGAGGTCTGCATTAGCTGCAATCAATTTATTAGTATATTGACTGTCTTCTTTAACAAAGTCTTGGAAGTTTGAGAAACCTTCGTAAATCACTTGTGCTTCAAGGGCTGCAGAAGAGCTATAAACCTTATTCCCTTCTTTGTAGGCTTTTGTTGATGGTTTAGCAAGAACGTTTTGATCGTCGGTCGCACCTACTGGTACCCAAACTGAAAGGTAACCACTCATATCAACAGTCTTAAAGCCTTTGATTTCATCAGCTGTGAAGACAAGATTTCCTTGTGCATCTGTATATTTAACAACCTTAGTATCTGAATCATTCAATGATGACACGATACCTTTATCCGTACCAAGCAAGAGTGGACGGTAGGCTTGGTTCTTGTGGGCTGCACCCATGTTGACAGTAATTGTTTCACCATCTGCTAATTTCAAATCTGGGTTATTAGCAATAAGAGTCAACATACCTGAATTGCGACCGTATTTTCCACCTTCTGTATCTGTCTTAGACATCAAATCTTGACCATAACGGACAGAGACAAGAACTTCTTTATTATCTTTCGCAGATGACACCCCATCACCAGCAAGGTTGTGGATATAAGATGTTTGACCACCAGCTACATACTTAGGACGCGCTTTAAGAAGAGTTGTGATTTGATCATAGTATGGTGATTTCTTAGCCATGTACTGACCATTATCAGTATACAAATCTCCATAATAAACACGTGTTGCTGCACCCATTGTTTGAAGCATCAAAGCATAGGCAGCAGGAATATTTGAATGCGTATATTCCTTATCAACTTTCAACATATCAGCATTATAAATATCGAAAGCTTGTTTCAATTGATCTAATGTGAAAGTGAAACCATCTGTTGTAGGATCAATTTTTTTACTGATAATGTCTGCGATAACTGTTTGAACTTCAGAGTCGTGTGCACGAACAAAGAGGTAGGTTGCAAAACCAAGTTGATCATATGATGTGACTTCTGCACGGTTTGAGAGACCGAAATAACCACCATTAATAAGGTCTTTCATTGATGCATTACGTGCACCAGTACCCTTATTAGTTACTGGACGAGTCAATCCATGAACAATAGACAAACGAAGACCATTGTCCATAGAAAGGGCAGCCGTGTTATGTTCGTCTACATAATATGGGTCATTTTGAGACCAAGCTTCAAGAATTGAGATATTAGCAAGGGCACGTGCTTCAGACTCATTAACCTTGTATGCTGCCTTCATGTATGAAGACACCAATTGAAGCATATCGATGCTGACATTGTCCACGGCATCAACACGGATACCATCAAAATGGGCATCTTTATCCTTATCACCAAAGACGATTTGTCCCCAGTTCATGAAGTAATACAATTGGTTAAGCATTTCAGCTTGCACAATTGGGTTTGAGTTGTCGATATCGCTTGATAGCAAGAACTCATAACCAGCATCGCTACCACTCTTAATCTTGTCTTTTGCCAAACGGCTTGTCGCTGTTTGATCAAGTTTACGGTAGTCTGAGTTAGCCCACTTCGTTAAGTCACTATTAACAAAGAGGAGAGCCCCTTTTTGGAAGTGTTCTTTACCTGGAGATTCAGAGTTGATGTTCCATTTATCTTGGTCTTTAACAAAAGCTTCGATTGATTGACGCAACCAGTCTGTTGACTTATTAGCAGCAATCTTAACTTCAATCTTACGTTGGATGATTTGAGCAGCGGCATTCAAGCTAGCTTGAGAATTTTCAATCGTAAAGACATCTTTTGTCTCTTCACCGTTGCTAAGAGCCTTAGTCATGTAATTCAAGTAAGCAACTTGAGTATCCTTATCAGGCCACCAAGACATCAAAAGTGGACGGAAATCTTTTTCAGTTGACGCTTTCCAAGTTGTACCAGCTTCAAGGATTTCTTTTGGACGGTACCAACTATCTGCTGTCAAATAACCATCAACAAGTTCAAAGCTTGCTTTTGTTGAATCGTAGGCAGCATTATTTTTTGTAAAATCAGTAACAAGATTTGTTGTTTCTTGTGTGAATGAATACGTTGATGTGCTTGAAAGGGCACCATTTTCATCAAAATAAAGGACCTGACCATTTACAGTAATGGCAAAGTTTTTCTTGTGTGATCCATCTTCTAGAAGATAGTAATATTTACCATCTTTTTCCTTTTTAATATTATCGAGTGAGACTGCAGCTTTAATTTCAGCTTCAGAAAGCTCTTTAGACTTCTCAGCCGTTGGAACGGCTACACCAGCATTTGCAGCTACTTCCGATGTTGTAGCAGTTTCTGGTTTAGCGGCTACTTCTGGCTTAGCAGTCGTTTCAGGTTTGGCTTCAACCTCTACTGCTGCAGCTCTATCACTAGTTGTTCCTGAATTTGGTTGAACAGTCGTTTCAGCTGGTTTGTCAGCAGTAACTGCTGCTCGCTCTGTTGTTGTGGCATTTGAAGTATTTCCTACCTCAGTTGTTGTGCCTACCTCTTTTTCAACCACAGGATTTGTATTTTCCCCGACTGTAGTTGTTAAAGGTGATCCATTAGTATTATTTATTTCTTCTGCCGAAACAAGTGAAGACGTGGTAACACTAGCACCAACAATGGTAGCCAAGGCTACTGAAGCAACCGCTAAAGTAACCCATTGCTTCTTCACTTTGTGCAGTTTATAGCGTACTTTATTTTCCATATTCAATTTTTCCCCAATATATTTTTTGTCTAAAAATCTACACCTTAAAGACTCATTCATTATATCATTTTTTAGCGCCAAAAAAACTTGATAATTCTTATTTTAACGAGTTTTTTACTATCTTAATGAAAGATTAAATAATTGTCATGTAATCGAATTGGATACTGTCAATAATTTTGTGTAAACACTCAAGTAGAGTTGAAGAATGTTAATCAAATAAGCTTTCAAGTGTGTCAGCACATTGGCCAAACCCTTTGTGGATACGTTGACTTTGCTTGAAATTATAATTTTCAAACAAAGTAACTAAATAACGTTCCAGAGCCTCCTCGTTAGGAGAGTGGGACAGAAATCGGTAATTCGTTAGAAGTCGATTTCGTCGTCACACCTCCGCACAGTTGAGTAGGGCTGTAAAAACTGATGAAATCAGCGTAGTAGAGCCCACTCAACCACTGCGTCTTGCTCGACAATCCAAAGACAATTAAGAGGCTAGGACTATTGTCCCAGCCTCGTTTGACGTTTGATTTCTTTGTTAAGAGACTCAATGAGGTTTGTCGAATAAATGCTGTGCCAAATCTGGTAGGGAAACTGATAAAAAGTTAAAAGATTATCCGTATTCTCCAGACTTTCCATGACTTTCCTATACTTTGGTTTCCATTCAGCGATAAAGTCCTCCAAAGCTAGGACTGCTATTTCTAAATTTTCAGTACGATAAATCGTTTTAAATTGCTTCAAAATAACCGCTCTATCTGCTCGTTTCACTTTACTAGCTAGATTTCGACTAATATGAATTAAGCAACGTTGTTGTTTAGCTAATGGGTAAGCCTGACTGATCATCTGCTCAAGCCCCTTGAAGCAATCGGTCGCTACATGAGAAACCTGTTGAATGCCTTGTTTTTGAAGCTTATCTAACAGGGTGGACCATGAATCATTGTTTTCATTTGGGGCGATTTCATATCCAAGAACAACCTTCTGTCCTTCTGGTGTAATGCCAAGTGCGATATGAATACATTCTTTATTAACGGCTCCACGTCTTAATGGAAGATAGGTTCCATCAAGAAATAAAACAGAGTAATTGGCTTCTAAGCTTCTCTCATGAAAAGCAGAGACATTCTCCTGAGTTGTTTTTGAGATATTAGAAATTGTGGCAGGACTATAGTGATGACCATCCATTCGCTCGATGATGTCGCTAATTTCTCGAGTCGTTACGCTGGTTTGATAGAGTTTGATAACCATCTCTTCCAAGTGGTCATCTCGACGTCCATAAGAGGGGATCAAAGCTGGACTAAAGTTTCCATTACGACTATTACCAGAATTATAGCCTACTTTATCGTAAGGCTCATACCCTAAAAGGGCTGACAATTCTGCTTGAAGCGGATCATTCATCGCCGTTTCAAGAGAAGTACGGAAAAATTCATCAATATCTTGCTTTTGGGCTAAGAAGTTAAGTAGTTCTGTGCTAAACTGAGTCATAGGAATAAATCTCTTTCTAGTAATGTTTCGCAACTCTACTATAACGGATTTATTCCTTTTTGTGTTTACACAACATATTGTATACTATCCTCTGCAAAATATAGATATAAACATTTTATTCTATTTTATACAGAAAATAACAACAAATGACCATATTCCTTGCCTATTTTCAATCATTTTGATACTCTACAATTGGAGGTATATATGACTAAACAAAAAATAAATCAAATTGTCGGTTCCATTGGGGCCTTTATCGGGATTATTGTATTTATCGCCTACATCCCACAAATTTTTGCCAATTTACAAGGCAACAAAGCTCAACCATTCCAGCCTTTATCCGCAGCAGTATCTTGTTTAATTTGGGTTCTTTATGGATGGACAAAAGAACCCAAGAAAGATTGGATACTAATTATTCCAAACTCAGCTGGTGTGATTTTGGGTGGACTCACTTTTTTGACTTCACTTTAACAAATTTAATAGTATGTATAAAAAGCTGAGATGAGTTTCTCAGCTTTTTCTCTATTCTCAGATAATTAAACGCTGCACTCACTAACTTCCGCTTTTCCATTCACAATCATTCTCATGGTCATCAACTAGACCTGCCGCCTGTAGAAAACATACTAAGATTAGTAGTGAAGAAATCTCCGACGGGAGTGAGTACTCACTACTTTTTCTTTGTGTTAAAGTAGAGGTGTCTTGTGAAGTCGTGGCTTCTTTTGGCGCTAGACGCCGTAAAAAAACTGGCAAGACACCTGTTTTAGATGGAATTTTATCAAAGTATGTTGGACGCTAGACGTCGAGTATTGAAAATGAAATCACTAAAATAAGGAATCATTCAAGACAAAGAGGTAAACATAATGCGGACAGTTTTTGGAATTGATGTGAGTAAAGCAAGCTCAGAAGTCGCTATTCTTGTGAATGGTGAAAGGGTTCATGGCTATACTATGTCTAATGACATTATCGGATTTTCTCGTCTACTGAAGGACTAAAGACCGTGAGAAACCCCGAAATTATTTTCGAAGCTAATGGTGTCTACTCTTGTCGACTTCAGGCTTTTCTAGAAGAAAACAGCTATGACTATACACGTCTTAATCCTTTGGAAGCTAAAAAGCAACTTGACAGCTTACGAGTCCGGAAAACGGATAAAATTGACGCAGGGAAACTAGCTTCGTCACAATTCGTTTTAAACCGTAAGCCAATTTATGTTCAAGAAAAAGTCTATCAAAACTTGCATGATCTTAGCCGGTTCTACCAAAATCTGACAGAGGATATCGTAAGGACGAAGAATAGGCTGCACAAAGTTCTTCAAGTCGCCTTCCCAGAAATCGAGATTCTACTATCTACTCCTGCAGGTGAGCAATATTAGAATCTCGTGTCCATCTTCCCAACAAAGCATTAGGTGCTGGAATTATCGGAAGTTGAGTTGAAAGAGACTATTCGCCAGTCAACCTCTAAACGCATTTCAGAGAACAGAGTAGGTAACTTGGCTGAGAAGCTAGTTGGACTGGTAAAGCAATCTTATTCTGCCATTTCAAAAACCTCTCCTATAATAGAAGAGGTTAAGTATAATGCACAGAAACTTATAAGGTTGACAAGCCGTCGAGAACAAGTTTTAGAACAGTTGATAGAGTTAGCTAAACCTCTACCTGAATATGTGATTCTTCTCTCTATTCCTGGCATCGCAGAGACAACGGGTACAAGCGTTATTGGCGAATTAGGAGACATTCGTCGCTTTACGTCTGCTAATCAAATCAACGCTTTTATCGGTATTGATCTCAAACACTATGAGTCGGGAGATTTCCTAGGTCAAGAGCATATTACTAAGCGTGGGAATCCTTGTGCAAGAAGAATTCTGTACAAATCTATTCGCAATATCGCTTCAGCTAGCCATACCAATCCTTGTCATATCGCAGATTTCTATGAGAAACGAAACAGACAATCGACAATAGCTTCAACTAAGCCACATACGATTTCCTCTATACATCGTCTCATTCGAACAATGTATTACCTCATTACGCATAACAAACTTTACGATTACTCTTTGACCCAAAATCGATAAGGCTGTCTATGCCGTATTATGGTAACACCTTGTTTCAAAAAATACCAGATGAGGTGTTTTTTTAGCATGCCCATTTATGGATCAAAAAGTGTTAAAAATAAGACAGTAACCTCAGAATAGCCACTATCTTATCTCTTTTTTTACTTAAAGCCTTGATAGACTTGGCAAATGGTAGAAAAAGAGAACCGAAGTTCTCCTTTTCAATCTATTAGTTTAACACTCTAGGTGGGTAAGCAATACCAGTCTTATCAAAGTAAACGTAGATTCCTGGTTGGATTTCTATCCATGTGCTGATGGCTTTCTTACCACTATCACCATAGTAATAGCTAATACGACCATTGCCAGCAGTTACCGTTTGTCCTTTTACTTGTTTACCATCTTTAGCGAAGTAATAGGTATCAGCACCGATTTTAACTTCACCAGTTACTGTCTTACCATTAGAACCAACATAATACCAATTGTTATCACCTGTTGTGAAGAATTCATTAGTCAAACGTTCACCTGTTGCAGCATCGTACTTGCTATAGGTACCATCTGCATTCTTAACAACGCCACCTTTAACTTGACTTCCATCTTCTTTAAAGTAGAGGTGTTGTCCATTGATAACTTGAGCACCTGTAACAGTCTTACCGTCAGCGCCTGCATAGTACCATACATTTCCATCAGTTGTGAAGAATTCGTTAGTAACTAATTCTCCAGAACCTTCTTTGTACTTACTATAAGTACCATCTGCATTCTTAACAACGCCACCTTTAACTTGACTTCCATCTTCATTAAAGTAAAGTTTTTGACCATTGATAACTTGAGCACCTGTAGCGGCAACACCATTTTCATCAAAGTGATACCATTTACCTTCAATGTTTCTCCAAGTGTTCTTGATAGCATTACCAGTGTGTGCGTCAAAGTAATAAGTTTTACCTTTAAAGGTTACTAATTTATCTTTAGCTTGGAAACCGTCTTCTCCAAAGTATTGTGTGAAGCCATCAATAACCGTAACACCTTTGGCCATGACACCTTCATTAGTGAAGTAACGGAATTTCACAACCTTAGACTCTTTACCGTCTTTAGTTTCAGTAACATCAAATTTAGTGTAACCGCCCTTATACATTTGACCCTTAGTGTTGTAAAGGTAGGTATTACCATTAGCATCAACATAGTAGGCATTACTCAACATGATACCGTTTGGCAAGAAACGATAAACGTCTTTACCATTTGGTGAGTATTCACCGTTTGTAATCATGTGACCACGAGCATCGAAGTAATAGGTGTTACCATTGAAGGTTACAAAGGCAGATTTAGCTTGAGTACCACTTGTACCGAAGTAAGTGATTCCCTTACCATCACTTGAGAATCCAGTAACAACCTTTTCTTTACCTGTCAATTGAAGAGGAATGAAGTTACCATCTTTAGTGACTGTGAAGTATTTACCAGTTGCTTCATCGCTAAGTACATAGCCAACACCACGTTCAAGAACGTTTGTTCCGTTGAAGTATTCAGCCTTCCATTGTTTCAATTTAACAGAATCATCAATTGGTTTACCAGTTGAGATCATGTTAACCTTGAACATTTCAGGGTATTTAGCTTTAAGCTCAGCCAAGAATTCACCACCGTATTTAGCTTGGTAATCTTTACCTGATGACTTAGTATTAGCTACATAAAGCGAGTGATCAATGATAGCATCCGCAATCTTACGTCCAGCACCATCAGTACGAGTCGCTGTTACGACTTCCTTACCTGGCAATTGGTAAATTTGGTCTGGAACCCAGTCAGCGATTGCTTGGATACCAGCTTTGTGAAGTGCCTTAAGAGCATCACGAAGGTCTTCTTTAGAACCGTATTTATTGTTCTTACTCATAGCAAGGTCATAACGGTCCGCAAAGGCATAACCATTTTGGATAACTGAGTCAAGGAAAGTACCATCATCAGCAGATACAAATTGAGGTGCCATTTCAAATGATGTTACGCCCCATGACTTGAACAAATCAACATTTTCAGCAATCTTACGGTTAGTATAAACTGAAGGATCTGAACCATCTGGGATAGTTTGGAAGTTAGAGAATCCTTCGTAGATCAATTGTGAATCATAAGCTTCAGTCGCTTTAAGAGTCAACTCTCCTTCTTTTTTAGCTTCTGTTGAAGGCGCTACTCGGATATCTTGATCATCTGAAGCTCCAACTGGAACCCAAACTGCTACGAAACCAGACATATCAAATGTTTCATAACCCTTAATGTCATTAGCACCGAAAGTCAAGACACCGTTGCTGTCTGTTTCTTTCACATAACCTGCTGCGATTGCATCTGCATCAGATGTAAAGTTCTTGATACCATCAGCTGTACCAACAATCAAAGCACGGTATTTTTGGTTGGCATGGATTTTACCCATTTCAACATTAAGTTTAGCTGATTGATCCAAAGTCAATTTTGGATTGTTAGCTACAAGTGTTACCTGACCAGATGTACGGCTGTATTTAGAACCTTCTGTATCATCAGCTGTCATGATGTCTTTACCATAACGTACTGAAGCATAGACTTCATTTGTACGGTAGAGTTCAACATCTGAATTGTCCATCTTACCATCAGTTGGCAACCAGTATGAACGTTGAGCTTGTCCACCAGATACATACTTGATACGATTCTTCATCAAGTTAACAATGGTATCGTAATATGGAGACTTAGTTTCCATGTAATTACCATTATCTGTATAAAGGTCTCCATAGTAGACACGAGTGATTGTTTCCATGTTTTGCAACATAACAGCGTATGCTGCTGGGATGTTGTTCAAGGTATATTTTTTGTCGCTGCTGAGCATGTCTTTGTTATAAATCTCAAAGGCTTTCTTCATTTCAGCATCAGTGATTGTGAAACCATCTGATTTTGGATTGATTTCTTTCTTGATGATTTCAGCAATAATATCTTGAACGTTGTTATCATGGGCACGGATAAAGACGTAGTTTCCTGACGCATCTCCGTATTTCTCGTTGTATTTACCGATTGTAGACTGTTTAACTGTTCCGTCTTCGTTATAGGCCTTGCTTCCATCTTTGTTAATCCAATCAGTCTTTTCATCACGTTGTGTCGTGTTGAAAGTATTGTTATACAAAGGACTTACAGCCGGTGTACGTTCTTTGATTGGTTTAGCCAATGAGAAGAGGAGAGCCAAACGTTGTTTGTTTTCCATAGCAAGCGCAGCGCCATCTGTCTTGTCATTGTAGTGGTTGTCATTAAGACTCCATGCTTCAAGGACTGAGATGTGAGCAAGAGCGTTTGCTTCAGATTTGTTAACACCATAGTACTCACGGAAGTAGTTTGTGTAGAGTTGAAGCATGTCTGCATCGACATTATCTACCGCGTCGACACGGATACCATCGAAGTTAGCATCCTTGTCACCCATAACGATTGAACCCCAGTTCATAAGGTAGTGGATTTGGTTCAATTGTTCCGCTTGAACAACTGGGTTTGACAAATCTACGTCATTAGCTAGCAAGAAGTCGAAACCGCCCATGTGGTTTGGATCTGACTGCTCATCAAGAACTGACTTATCAATTGTACCCTTTTGATTAGTAGCCGTATGGTTCAAAAGACGATAGTTAGAGTTAGCCCATGGTGTACGTGAATCATTTACATAGAGAAGGGCACCACCTTGAAGGTGATCTTCGCCGCCACCTTTAGAGTAGTTTTCAGTTTCTTTGTTCCATTGTGGTTGTGTCTTAACAAAAGCAGAAATAGTTTCACGCAACCATTGTGTTGATTTTTCAGCCTGAATCTTTTGTTCAATCTTAACTTGGATATCCTTAGCAGCAACATTCAAAGTTTCTTGCTTATCTGTGCTAGTGTATTTAGCATCCAAGTTAAATACTTTAGACATGTAGTTCAAGTAGTTAACTTGTGTATCTACATTTGGCCACCAAGCCATCAAAAGTGGACGGAAATCTTCTGCAGTTGATGCTTGCCAAGTTACACCATCTTTGATGATAGAAGCTGGACGGTACCAGCTATCTGCAGTCAAATAACCATCAATCAATTCAAAGCTAGCTTCAGATGAATCGTAGGCACGGTTATTTATTGAGAAACCATCAACAATATTTGTTGTTCCTGGTGTGAAAGAGTATGTTGATGAGCTTGTAAGGGCACCATCTTTACCGAAGTAAAGCAATTGACCATTTACAGTAATGGCAAAGTTTTCTTTGTGTGAACCATCTTCATTAACATAGTAATATTTACCATCAATGTTTTTGATGTTTTTCAAGGAAAGCGCAGCTTCTACTTCTGAATCTTTCAAAGCAGCTTCTGGCGCTTTAACTTCTGTGTTTACAACTTCAGCCTTCACTGTTGCTGGTTGTTCTTCTGCTTTTTCAGTTGTAACAGCTGGTGCATCTGTTGTCACAACTGCTTCTTTATTTGGAACAGCTGCCACCGCTACATCAGAAGTTGTTGCTGTTGTAGCTGCTTCAGCTGTTGCTTGTGTGTTCGTTGTAGTTGCTGTTTCGACGGCATTTGTTTCTTTAGCAGGCGTTAAAACATCTGCTTCTTTTGTATTTGTACGTTTATCGACTTCTTTGGTTGCTTCTGTAGAAGTAACTAAATCGGCTGTTGTATCTAAATTTGGTTGAGTTACTATCTTATCTTGAGTTTCATCCGCTGAAACTGAAGATGTTGTTGCAGACAATCCTCCTACGACAGTAGCAAGTGCTGCAGAGGCAACTGCAATTGTGACCCATTGCTTCTTAACTTTATGAAGCTTATAGTGTACCTTATTTTCCATTATAATTTTCCCCGTGATTTTATTTGTCAAAATCAGACTGAAATCTATCCGATTTCAAACAATTACATTATATCATTATTTTCTAACTATTTCTCGAATTAATTGTTTTTTTATAAATTATATGTAACATAACAGCAACATTAGAAAAGTTTTGTAACACACCTATTTCATAGGCTTTCAATTCTCATTTTCATATCATTTGATAAGTAAAACTATTTTCTATAAAAACCACTAAAACCCTTGATACAATGGCTTTTACAACGATTCTGACTCAAAATTGATATTTGTCAGATTTTTTTCTTTAAGGAGCAAAAAAAGGCAAAATTTCTTTAAACGATTCTCGTTTTCAAGAAATTTCACCTATAAATTCATGTCAAATAATATCGTTTTTCACTTAATCTCTCAGATTAAGATTAGATTGATTGATTATTTATCAAAATCAGCATAACCATTTTCATCGAAGAAGACAGTCTTACCGTCTTGGAAAGTGATCCATGTGTTTGTCACACGTTCTCCAAGAACTGATTCGTAGTATTCCACTCCTTTTGGTGTGCTGATTGGGCTACCTTTAACTTGACGTCCCAAATGATCAAAGTAATACTCTTTACCATCGATATTTTGGCGTCCTGTTACAGCCTTACCATCTTTGAAGTAGTACCAAACATTGTTACCAGTTGTCAAGAAACGGTTATTGAGACGCTCCCCTGAATCTTTATCATAGTAAGAAAGTGAACCATCAGCATTCTTAACAAAGTCACCTTTAACTTGGCTACCATCTTCTTTGAAGTAATAGTTTTTACCGCCAATGCTATAGGCACCTGTCACGATTTCACCATTATCTTTGGCATAGTACCATGTCTTACCACCATCAAGAGTGAAGAAATCAGATTTGACTTGGCTTCCATCAGCATTGAAGTAATAGTTAAGGTGGTCAATTGTTTGACGACCTGTGGCGAGGTTACCATCCTTATCAGCATGGTACCATTTGCCGTTTACTTCGAAGAACTTGTCTTTAACCTTGTAACCATTATCTACAGTGTAGTAGCTAATCTTGCCATTTTCAGTAACAAATTCACCTTTAACTTGGGCACCATTTGCACGGAAGTAGTATTCGTGACCATCCAAAGTAAGAGCACCTGTCACATTTTTACCAGCTGCATCACGGTAGAACCATGTTGAGCCATCTGTTGTGTAGAATTCACCCTTCTTAGCTTGTGCATAGCCTTGATCATTGAATTCATACCAGATACCATCGATTTCAGCCCAACGATTTGTGTAGGCATTACCTGAATTTTTATCGAAGAAGTAGAGTTTTCCATCTGGAGTAACATACTTAGTACCTTTAGCTTGGAAGCCATTTTCATCAAAGTATTGCAATCCTCCACCAGCATGAGTCAAGCCAACAGCCATTTCTCCAGTTGGTGAGAAATAACGGAATTTAGCTTCTGTTTCTGAAGTACCTTCTTTCGGTACATCGAATACAAAGTAACCATCTTTGTACTGCTCACCAAAGCTACCAAAGTAATAATATTTACCATCCTGTTGATAAATAGAATCACGAAGCTGGATACCGTTTGGCAAGAAGAAATAAGTCTTACCATCGATATCTTGACGACCAGTTAACATATAACCTTCTTTATCGAAGTAATAGTAATTTCCAGCATATTTAATGAAAGCATTCTTAGCTTGGAAACCACTATTATCAAAGTAGGCCATACCCTTACCATCATAGTAGAAACCTGTCTTACCACCTTGATCTGTCAAAGGTTTTGGCAAGAAGATGCCATTCTCAGTAACTTGATAGTAGCGACCAGTAGCATCGTTACTGAGAACATAACGACTACCACGACCAAGGATATTAGTACCATTCATGTACTTAGCAGACCATTGCTTGATTTTAACAGATGGATCAATCTTCTTACCAGTTGATATCATCACATCTTCAAACAACTGTGGATATTTCTTTTGGAGCTCATCAAGGAACTCACCACCATATTGAGCTTGGAAGTCCTTACCTGATGATTTAGAATTTGCAACATATAAAGTGTTATTGATATAGGCATTGGCCTTTGGAGTACCATAACTATTAGCACGTGTTGCTGTTACAACTTCTTGTCCTGGCAATTGGTAAAGTTGATCTGGAACCCAGTCAGCAATTGCTTGAATACCTTGCTTGTGAAGCGCCTTAAGGGCATCACGAAGATCTTCTTTAGAACCGTATTTGTTATTCTTGCTCATGGCAAGGTCATATCGGTCAGTAAAGGCATAGCCATTTTGGATAACAGAATCAAGGAAAGTACGGTCATCAGCCGATACAAATTGAGGAGCCATCTCGAATGATGTGATTCCCCATGACTTGAAGAGTTCTGCATTTTCTGCAATCAATTTATTAGTATATTGGCTATCTTTTTCAACAAAATCTTGGAAGTTTGAGAAACCTTCATAGATAACTTGTGAGTCCAATGCTTCAGTAGCAGAAAATGTCTTGTCAAGTTTCTTATCTGAACCTTTAACACGGATATCTTGGTTATCAGGCGCACCTACTGGTACCCAAACACCAAGATAACCTCTCATATCAACAGTTCGATACCCCTTGATTTCATCTCCACTGAAAGTCAAGTTCCCTTCAGCATCAGTGTATTTAATTTTTCCAGCTGCTGCTGCATCATTTTCGTAAGTGACAATTCCCTTATCAGTACCAAGAAGTAATGGACGGTAGGCTTGGTTAGCATGAAGTTTACCCATGTTAACTTTCAAAGTACCATCACCCAGTGAGAAATCCTGATTATTGGCAATAAGGGTCAACATACCAGAATGTTTACTTGTTTCTGCTACACCCGTAGTTTGGTCAGCAGTCATAATATCTTTACCGTAACGAACAGATGACAAGATTTCTTTTCCATTGAACGTGTCGACTTTCATCGATTGTCCACCTGAAACATATTTCATACGGTTCTTCAAGAGCGTTGTGATAGCATCGTAGTAAGGAGACTTGGTAGCCATATATTGGCCGTTATCCGTATAAAGATCTCCATAATAAACACGAGTTACCTGCTCCATATTTTGAAGAATCAAAGCATAGGCAGCTGGAATATTGTTAATAGTATAACGTTTTTCTGCCTTCTTCATATCTTCATTATAGATTTCAAAGGCACGTTTCAATTCAGCATCAGTCATGGTATAACCATCTGATTTTGGATTGATCTCTTTTTGAACAATATCACGAATGATATCTTGAACAAGGTTATCATGAGCACGCGCAAAGATATAGTTAGCTTGTGTATCTCCATACTTACTATTATTTGTACGGTCTGTCAAACTGCTAGTAATCAAATCTTTCAATGAAGAGCCCGATCCATAAAGTGCACCCATAATTGCATAACGAAGGTTATTATCCATGGCAAGGGCTGCACCATCATGTTTTTGATTATAAGCATTATCATTTAAATCCCAAGCTTCAAGGATAGAAATGTGAGCGAGTGCATTGGCTTCAGATTTATCCACACCAAAGGCTGCTCGGAAGTAGTTTGTATAAACTTGGAGAAGGTCAGCATCGACATTGTCAACTGCATCAACACGGATACCATCAAAGTTAGCATCCTTATCACCCATAACAATTGATCCCCAGTTCACAAGATAGTGAATTTGGTTCAACTGCTCAGCTTGCACAACTGGATTTGAGTTATCAACGTCATTGGCAAGTAGGAATTCATAACCACCCAAGTATCTTCCTGTACCATTTAGAGAACCATCTTGGTTACTTGGTGTACGGTTAAGCAAACGGTAATCAGAATTTGCCCAAGGTGTCTTGTCATTATTAACATAAAGAAGAGCTCCCCCTTGAAGGTGGTCAGCAAGGGTATAGTTTTCAGTTGTAGTATTCCACTGGTCTTGTTCTTTTACAAAAGACTCAATTGCTTGACGAAGCCATTCAGTTGATTTTTTAGCTGAAATTTCTTGTTCAATCTTAATTTGAATTGTCTTAGCAGCTGCATTCAATTCAGATTGACTTTGGCTGGTTGAATAAGTTGCGTTAAGGTTAAAGTGTTTAGAGAAAGTATTGAGGTAGGCAACTTGTGTATCTACATCAGGCCACCATGCCATCAAAAGTGGACGGAAGTCTTTCTCAGTTGACACACGCCATTTTTCACCATTTTCCAAAATAGTGACTGGACGGTACCAGCTATTAGGTGTCAAATAACCATCTACCAACTCAAAGCTTTCTTTCTTAGAATCGTAAGCACGGTTATGTGAAGAGAAAGCATCAACTAGATTAGTTGTACCTGGTGTGAACGAGTGTGTTGATGTGCTTGTCAAAGCACCATCTTTACCAAAGTAAAGCAACTGGCCATTAACTGAAACAGCAAAGTTTGTTTTGTATGAACCATCTTCTTTGACATAATAGTATTTACCATCAACTTGTTTGATGTTGTCCAAAGAGAGTGCTGCTGTTTCTTCTTTTTCAGTAACGCCAGATTTTGGTTTTTCAGCTACTGTAAGCGTTGTATCTGTCGCTGCTGCAGCTGGTGTTTCTGTTGTCGCACCATTTGCTACTGCTGCACGATCAGTTGTTGCTGGTGTTGCGGTATTAGTAGTTGTATCTGCTGCAGTGGTTGCTGCCGCAGGAGTTTCGACTGTTGCAGTATCAGCAGCCTTGTCAGTTGTTGTTGCTGTCGCATCTGTCGTAGCAGTTGCTGCAGGAGCGGCTACTTCATGCGTTTCGACGACAACATCGCTTTCAGCTGTCGTAGAGGCAACTGGTTGAGTTGTTTCATCAGCTGAAACCTTTTGATTGGCAACTGTAGCGCCACCTACGATAGAGGCAAGTGCTGCCGAAGTGACGGCAATCGTCACCCACTGCTTCTTAACTTTGTGAAGCTTATAATGTACCTTTTTTCCCATTTTAGGTCCTCTTTTCATTTTCCTAGTTTGAATGAAATCTACATAATTCAAACAATTTCATTATAGCATATTTTTTTCAGCCTTTTCGAGTCTTTATCAAGTCATTTCAATTTTTAATCATAATGTAAATTGAAAAACATTTTGACAATCATTAAAAACTACCGAATGTCGAAAACGGTAGTTTTTTCTATATTTTTAGGAAAATTTTTAGAGGTAATTGAGAGGTAAATAAACTATCTCTATTCAATCAGTTAGCGATTTTCAAGTCAGCTATTAAGCAAAAACCACATTATGTTGGACCCTGTAGCTGACTAAAAAGAGCAAGGTTTCTGTAACCAATTTTGCCAGAACCAGGCCTAAACCAATGGCAACTAGACTACTAAGTAAGAAATAGTTACAGGCCAGGAGGACCAGGACCAACATAAAGTAACGAACACTCGATCTAAAGAGGGAGCTTGTCGGATTAAAGACCACATTAGCGTTCAGTAGACACTGGCTGGAAGCCGAAATCACACGAGCTAGCACGACCGAAAGGAGCAGATTCTTCGTCAAGGCAAAGAGCACAAATAAGGCTGTTGCATCAATGACTGAGGCCAAAACAGCCGTGCCAGAGAACTTTAAAAAAGGGCTGTAAATACGGATGGAATCACGAATGGGGCGAAAGTGCGAACTTTTATTTTCCTCCAGATAAACGGTCTCAATAGGGACTTCAGAGATTTGATGGCCTGACTTTTTGGCTTCAAGCAACATATTAAACTCGTACTCAAAACGATTGCCATCTAGATTAAGAAGCCAGGGAATCAGGTCGGTTGACATGCCTCGAAGCCCTGTCTGAGTATCTGTGACTTTCTGGCCAGTTACTAGACGGAAAAGTCCAGCAGTTACCTTATTTCCAAAGCGGCTACGTGCTGGTACCTTACCAACAAAGGCACGCGCACCCAAGACAAGATGACTTGGATTTTCCTCGGTTGCCTTGGCCACACGGACAATATCTTTAATCAGATGCTGACCGTCACTGTCAACTGTGACAATAGGTTGAGCCGAAAGGTGCTGACCGACTACTTCTTCTTGAATGTGAGCAAAGGCTGTCTTGAGAGCTGCTCCTTTTCCTTTATTGATAGGATGGGTAAGGACAGTCGCTCCAATAAAAGCCGTTTCGTCGTAATAGTCGTTATAGCCTGGGCCACTCCCATCATTAACAACAATAATACGGGCTTTAGGGAGTTTTATGGTAATATCTTGAACCACCTGAATCAGGCGTTTGTCTGGTTCATAAGCTGGAATAATAATATACATAGGCACTTCCTTTCTGTTTCATCCTATGACTCTTTAGTGACCTCCTCCAAAGCCACCTGGTTGTCCACCACCTTGGGGACCACCGCCACCTTGAGGGCCACCGCCACCAGGCATTGAGTTTTCAATCTTAGTTTGTTTTTCACCATTGATAGTAATGTCACCACCGGTATAGGTCGCTGAACCATCGAAGTCAAAGCCAGACTGACCAGTCAGATTGATCGTTCCACCCGATACAATAATATCGCCGTTAGAATCGATTGGGTCTGTATCGCCCTCGCCAACCTCAACATTTAGGGTTCCACCGGTCATCTTGAAGAAAATCTCACTTTGACTGGCATTAGCATTGGCCGCATTGACACCATCATCCGTTGCATAGACATCGACATTTCCACCATTGATGGTCACAGATTTACCTTCGATACCTTCAGTTGATTTTTCAACCTTGTAAGTACCACTATCAATAATCAGGTCCCCGGACGCATGAATACCGTCGTCACCAGCCTTAATGGTCATGGTATTATCAGATAGATACATGGTACCTACTGAGGTGTCGTCATCATTATCGACCTTAACAGCATCTTCTTCAGCCTCAATGGTCATAGTTGTTCCTGTGATGTTGAGTTCATCGTTGACATTGAAGGCATCACCGACTGAGGAAATCTTATAGGTACCGCCAGTCATATGAAGGCTGTCATTGGCTTTAATACCGTTGTTTTTCTTGGCATCAATGTTTAGAGTACCTGAACCATTAATGGTCAAATCTCCTTTAGAAAAAATCACAGCATCCGCATCTTCATCACTATTAGAACTTGAATCAGAAAGTGTATTTGTAGTGCCATCTTTAAGTGTCAGATAGACATGACCAGCTTTTGTGGCATTGATTGCTGCATTTGTATTTGTCATGGTAGCACCATCTAGAACAATATGGACATCGTCTGAATCTCCAGCGTCTACCTTGATTTGCACACCATCGGATTTTCCTGAAATGACGTAGGTCCCAGCTTTGGAGATGGTTACAGTTGAACCTGATAGGGCTGCACCATCACCTGAAACATCCGCAGATGAGCCTGATAACTTAATCTTAGTAGCTGAGCTTTCGTTATAAGAGGTATCAGAATCTTTAGAAGTAAAGTAGTTGCTGTTGCTCTTATTTGTTTTCTTACTGGTCGTTGCTGTTACAGCACTTGTTTTTGAAGTCGTGCTTGACGTCGTCCCAGTTGACTGACTGCTTGATTGGCTACAAGCCGTCATGACTGTTAGGGCTGTCGCACAGGTTAATAAAGTCGTCCATTTTTTTAGTTTTTTTGATTTCATATATTTTTCCTCTCGGGTTCGTTTTAGATGATTACAGTTTACGGGACTTACCTAAAACATTTCTAAAGGATAACTGAAACTTATCTTAAGTTAAGTTTGGTGAAAGTTTGACTTAGGAAAACTTTCAGAAAAGTCCCATAGACTAGTAGGCAAGCTAGTAAGTGCTATATAGAAATAGTACATTTTCGCTCAACTTTTCTACTATAAAAAAGAATTAAAACAATAAGTCGACTGTTTGGGAATAGATGTTCCTGCAACAGATTCCTATTTTCATAGGAGTTGCTTCACGGCTTTGTATCTTATCTAATTGAACACGCCTACAACTCGGGGGAAAAAGATGGGCCCTGCTTGGAGATAAACTCCTTCGACTGGTCCCCCTATTTTCCTGGGAGTTGCTTTACGGCTTTGTATCTTATCTAAAAAAGGAGTTTTTTCATGGTTAAACAATTGGAAACACGTTTTAAACGTATTGAAACAAAATATGTGGTCTCAAAGGACAATCTTGAGGACCTGCTCACTGATCTTAAGGAGTATTTGGTAGAGGATGATTATCCGACATCTACCATTTCAAATATTTACTTTGATACGGATAATTTTGACGTCATCCAAGATGCCCTAGATGGTAATCACCGTCAAGAGAAAATCCGCATGCGTACCTACCTAGCCAATCCCAAAATTGATAGTAAGGTCTTTTTAGAGGTTAAAGCCAAAGATGATGAAGGAATCGGTCATAAGTTTCGTCTCGTTTCAACTCCGCTTGTCATCACTAACTTGATGACAGACGGTAAGAATCATGGTCAAATCACTGACCGCCAGCTATTACAGGATATCCACCACTTACGTCAACGATATGATGAGGGACTTAAACCTCGTATGTATATCTACTACGACCGTTTTTCGATGAAAGAAAAAGAGACTATCGAAGGCTATGCCTACAATAAAGTTCGTGTTACCCTTGACCAAAATTTGACTTACCGTGATGAAGACGTCAGTCTCTTTAAGGGAAATCATGGTTTTCCCCTTCTTGATGAAGATACGATTATCATGGAAATCAAGGCACCTGGCAAAAAGCCTGACTGGCTTCAAGCTATCTTAGACAAACATGGTTTGGAAGAGCAGAAATTCTCAAAATACAGCTGCGCCTATCATAAGTCTCAAGGTCTAGACTACGGGCCACATCCAGTTCAAGAAAAAGGAGGTGCTACCTATGTCTAATCTCTTCAATTCTATCTTTAATGATGCAACCGCAACTGCAAGTCCCCTTCAACTCATGCTGGCCTTACTGGTCAGCCTTGTTTTAGGATTGGCCCTAACCTGGACTTACAAATACCGAACCCTCTACACCAGAGAATTTGTCATCAGTTTGACCCTACTTCCATGTTTGATGACCCTAGTTATCTTCCTTGTCAATGGTAGTTTGGGGACCTCTATCGCCGTGGCAGGGACCTTTAGTCTCATTCGTTTTCGTTCAGCGACTAGTGGTTCCAGAGAGCTAATCGCCGTCTTCATGGCCATGATTATCGGTCTGGCATCTGGGACAGGCTATTTGCTACTGGCCGTCCTCTTCACCGCCTTTCTGTTGGCAGTTTGGCTCCTTTTGGAAAATCGTCAAAGTCGTACGGACAACCAACGTCGTAGGCTCCTGACCATTAACGTCCCTTACCAAGACTTGATTGACCAAAAAATCACTAAAGCCTTGCTCAATTTCACAAGCGAATGCGACTTGATTTCCCTTAACACCACAGGTGGAGGCGAGACCATGCAACTGGTCTACGAAGTGGACTTGAATCCCAAAGTGGATGACTTCCAATTAACTAAACACCTAATCTCAAACATTGAAAATTGTGACCTTGCCCTAACCAAAAAAGCTAAAAAGAAAAAGAATCTGTAAAACAAAAAGACATCTCCGACTGATTTTCGGAGATGTTTTTTTGTATTACAAGTGATTTCTCAAAGAGAAATGAATTACTTAAGCATTTTTTGAATCTTTTTTCAATACAATAACTTCAAGCTTTTATTCTTAGTCTCAACCGGTTAACATATTCCTCAATAATCTGTTACTTCTTTTCGGTCATGGACATTGCTTTGCTTGCCCTGACGTGCTTTAAGTACGGCTTCTACGTCTTCAGGGCTGACCCCTGTTTCAACGAGCATGACTGCTAGGTGATAGAGAACGTCTGCTGTCTCGTTGGCAATTTCTTCTTTATCAGCATTTTTGGCTCCAATCACAACTTCTGTCGCTTCTTCGCCAACCTTTTTAAGAATCTTGTCTAGCCCCTTGTCAAAAAGGTAATTGGTATAAGACCCTTCTTTGGGATTTTTTTTACGATCTAAGGCTTCCTTATAAAGTGTTTCTAACATAGCTACTCCTATCTATCTTGATTGTCATCATATATATCCGTAAAGAAACAGCTGTAGGCTCCTGTATGACAGGCTGCTCCTTCTTGTTCCACGGCGATAAGCAAGGTGTCCTGATCACAATCTGTCTTGATGCTTTTGACATATTGAAAATGGCCAGATGTGGCACCCTTATGCCAAAGCTCATTTCTAGAACGGCTCCAGTAATGCATTTGTTTGGTCTCAAGGGTCAACTGATAGGACTCTTCATTCATATAGGCCAACATGAGCACCTGCCCCGTCTTGTAATCTGTCACAATGACTGGTACCAGTCCGCCTTGTTTGTCAAAATCAAGTTTAACCTCTGTCATCGTCTCACCTCAATTCCTGCATTTGCCAAGACTTGTTTGGTTTCGCCTATATTCACCTCACCAAAGTGGAAGATAGAGGCTGCCAGAGCACCCGTCGCTGTTGTCTTCTCAAAGACTTCTACAATATCCTCAATATTTCCTGCACCACCAGAGGCAATGATTGGAACATCGACGACCTCCGCTACACGATTGAGCATTTCCAAATCAAAACCAGACTTAGTGCCGTCCTTGTCCATGCTGGTTAAGAGAATTTCTCCAGCCCCCAAGGCGACGACTTCTTGAGCCCATTGGATAAGGTCCCTACCTGTATCCTTACGACCTCCCGCCACAAAGACATGCCAGCTCCCATCAGCCATCTTTTTAGCATCAATCGCAGCCACTACACACTGATTCCCAAATTTTTGAGCACAATCAGCGATTAGTTGTGGATTGGCAAGGGCTGAGGAATTGACGGCAACCTTGTCAGCACCGGCTTTGAGCATCTTGTTCATGTCTTCAACTGAACGGATACCACCACCAACCGTAAAAGGAATAAAGACCTGGTCGGCAACACGGCGCACCATGTCAACCGTTGTTTCACGGTTATCTGAAGTCGCTGTGATGTCCAAGAAAACAAGTTCGTCACAACCAGCTTCATAATAAGCACGCGCAGAATCAACAGGGTCACCAACATCTGTCAGATTCACAAAATTGACCCCCTTGACGACACGGCCATCCTTGACATCCAAACAGGGAATAATACGTTTCTTAAGCATATTAACCTCCGAAAGACCTGAGTTGGTCTAATGTGATATTGCCGTTATAGTAGGCTTTGCCGACAATGGTTCCTGCCACACCAATCTCTTTTAGGTGATCTAAGTCAGCTACTTCTGCAATCCCACCTGAAGCAATGACTTTGGCGGTTGTGAGTTCAGATACCAAACGTTTGTAGTGATCAAGATTAGGTCCTGTCAGTGTGCCATCTCGATCAACGTCTGTATAGACAAAGAGGGTTACGCCCATCTTTTCCATTTCCTTAGCCAAGGTAATGTAGTCTACATTGCTTGTTTCCAACCAACCTTCGGTAGCGACAAACCCTGCCTTGGCATCAATACCCACGACAATCTTATCGGCACCAAATTCCTCCAAAGCTGCTCGAACGAAGTCAGGATTTTTAACGGCCATTGAACCGATAATGATACGGTCGATGCCAACTTCCAAATAGTCACGAATCTGTTCCAAGGTACGGATACCGCCACCAACTTCGATGCCAAGTCCAGAAACCTTCTTGACCTCTGCAATCAAGTCACGGTTAGTGGCACGACCATCTAGGGCACCGTCCAAGTCGACGACATGAATAAATTGAATGCCCGCATCCTTAAAGGTCTTTGCCTGCTCAATAACATCTGGATTGACAACGGTTTGTTGGTTGAAATCCCCTTTAAAGAGACGAACAGCCTGTCCATCCTTAATATCAATTGCTGGTAGAATTTGCATCTCCCCTACCATCCTTTCTAACTAAAAAGTCTTTGATCTCACTAGCTTCTAGGCTTTACATAACCCTGCAAACTTTTCAAGAATACCTAAGCCAATATCCCCTGATTTTTCAGGATGAAATTGGGCCCCATAAACATTGTCTTTATGGATCATGGCTGGCACCTCAATACTATAATCTGCGGTAACATCAATGTATTGGCTAGGGACATCTGTGAAATAGCTGTGAACGAAGTAGACAGCTTGGCCATCTAAACCATCTGTCAAAGGGCTGGCTTGCTTAACAGCCAAATCATTCCACCCCATATGTGGGACAGGCTGCTCCTTGCTGGCTGGAATAGGACGGCAGACACCTGGAATAAAGCCAAGACCATCTGTTTCTTCATGTTCCAGTCCTTTTTCTGTTAAAATCTGCATGCCTAAACAAATTCCTAAAAGGGGAACTCCCTGTGCGACCGCCTCTTTGATAACAGCTACCAAGCCTCTTCGCTCCAACTCTGCCATAGCCGTTGGATAAGCACCTACACCAGGTAAAATCAACCCATCTGCAGCTAGGATTTTTTCTTTATCAGCAGACAATTCTGCAGTCACACCAATCTTTTCAAGGGCACGCAGAACATTTGCGGTATTCCCCGCATCGTAATCAATGACGATAATCATAGCATCCCCTTTGTCGAGTTTACGCCGTGAATGTCAGGATTGATTGTGATGGCTTCACGCAAGGCACGACCTGTTGCCTTGAAAAGACTTTCTGACTTGTGGTGATTGTTTTTTCCGTGGAGAATCTTGAGGTGAAGATTCATCTGAACATTAAAGGCCAAGGCTTGGAAAAATTCTTCAACCAGTTCTGTATCAAAATTACCCAATTTTGGATTATCAAAACTAGCATCAAAAACCAAGAAGCTACGTCCAGACAAGTCTAAACTTGCCATTCCGAGGGTTTCATCCATAGGTACAAAAGCCGTTCCATAACGGTTGATTCCTGCTTTATCGCCCAAGGCCTCTTTAAGAGCTTGACCAAGGACAATGCCGACATCTTCAACAGTGTGGTGACTATCAACCCAAAGGTCGCCATCAGCCTTAACCACCAAAGACATACGACCGTGGCGGGCAAACAAGGTCAACATGTGGTCAAAAAATCCGACACCTGTTTGAATATCTACTGGTTCTTGAGCATCCAAATTGAGGCTTAACTTAATTTTGGTTTCAAAGGTATTACGTTCAATTTCTGCTTGTCTCATAACTTCTTCCTCTACTCTCTCAATTATTGTCGTTTCTGACTTCAATTGCCTTGGCGTGGGCCTGCAAACCTTCCGCATAAGCCAAGGTTGTGATATCATGCTGAGCTTTATTGACTGCTGCCTTATCGTATTGTGTATATTGGATACGTTTGACAAAATCGTGCACGCCTAAAGCTGATGAAAAGCGACTAGTCGCTGTCGTCGGAAGAACGTGGTTGGCACCTGCATAGTAGTCGCCAATTGGTTCACTAGTAAAGTGACCAAGAAAGACGGAACCAGCATTTTCCACTTTTTCCAAGTAATCATAAGCATTGTCCATAGCAATTTCCAAATGTTCTGGCGCAACCAAGTTCATAAGTTCGAACATGGCATCTGTATCATTGGCAATAATAATACGGCCGTTATTTTCGACAGATGGACGAGCAATCGCCTCACGTGGCAAAAGCTTGAGTTGACGTTCAATCTCACTTTCAACCGCATCAGCCAAGGCTTCAGAATCTGTCACCAAAATGGCGCGTGCGCGTGTGTCATGCTCTGCTTGAGACAAGAGGTCAGCTGCTACATAGGTTGGATTGGCACTACTATCAGCGATAACACCAATTTCTGATGGTCCTGCAATCATATCAATACCGACAATACCGTAAACTTGTTTCTTGGCAGTCGCCACGAAAATATTTCCGGGACCTGTAATCTTGTCCACCTTTGGAATCGTTTCTGTACCAAAGGCTAAGGCCGCAACCCCTTGAGCCCCACCAACTTGGTAAATGCTATCCACACCAGCCAATTTTGCAGCTACTAGAATCGCAGGAACAAAGTGCTCTTGAGGCGGTGTAATCATAATAATCTCTTTAACCCCAGCAATTTTAGCAGGAATAACATTCATAAGAACTGATGACGGATAAGCCGCAGTTCCTCCAGGCACATAAACACCCACACGATTGATAGGACGAATCAATTGACCACGAATAACACCCTCACTTGGTTGATCCTCAAAACCAGTCTCCAACTGATGTTTGTGATAGGATTCAATGTTTTCTTTGGCATTAACTAGGGCTTGGTAAACCTCTGGATCAATCTCTTTAAAGGCTTGATCAATCAAGTCCTGTCCAACTTCAAAATCAGTCAAGTCAACCTTATCATATTTAGCTGAATAGTCACGAAGGGCCTCGTCTCCACGTTTTTTGACGTCCTCAATGATAGCCTGAACCGTGCTTTCAACGTCTCTATTTTCTTTTGACAGTTCCAGTTGCTCCTGATAAAGAAGCTCTGCAATTTCTTTATTTGTTCCAGTTAATCGTTTCATTCGAACGGTACCTCCTCGTTCCCTACAAGTGATTCAATCTTACAAATGAATGGTAGAACTTCCTTGTTATTTTTCAAAGAAGCCTTATTAACAATCATTCGTGCTGAAATCCTGCAAATATCCTCATAAACTTTTAAGCCATTAGCAACAAGGGTATTCCCTGTTTCCACAATATCGACAATGGCATCCGCTAGACCAATGACTGGGGCAATCTCAACGCTCCCCTGAATCGAAATGATCTCAACATCCTCACCCTTTTGATTAAAATAGTCCGTCGCAATAGTTGGATACTTGGTAGCAATACGTTTACGCTTATGGTCATCAGGATTATAGTCTTCTGTCGAGGCTACGGAGAATTTACAAAGGCCAAAATTAAGGTCTAACATTTCCAAATAGCCTGTCGGATGTTCAACCAAAACATCCTTTCCGACAATCCCAATATCTGCGACACCATGTCGGACATAGGTGGTCACATCTGGTGCTTTGACTAGGAGAAAACGGAAACGTTTGTCAGGACTTTCAAAAATCAAATTACGTCCCTTATCAGCCATGAAAGACATATCAAAGCCAGCTTTCTCAAGTAATTTAACCGTATCTTTCTCAATACGTCCCTTAGTCAAGGCAATTGTGATTTGATTGCTAGTCATCCAAGTCACCTCCAAATTCCACATCATCATGCACTGCTTGATAGACCGAGTCGACATCAATCGCCCAACCAACCGCTGTTAACTCGGTGGCACCAAAGCGTTCAAATAGTTTATCGTAGCGACCACCTGATACAAAGGCATCTGGCACCTTATCACCAAAGACCTTAAACATCATGCCTGTGTAGTAAGGCACTGCTGGCAATTGAGCCAAATCAAGCGTCGTCTCTGGGAGACTATCTGATAAGCGATTGGTTAAGACTTCCAAACTATCCAAGGCCGTCAAAAAGGCTTCACTGTCTGTCAACTCTCTAGCCTTGGTTAAAACAGCCTTGGTCTCACCAAAGAGGAAGGGCAACTGTTCCAAGACCTTGTCATATTGACTTGGATTTTCTTTGGTGAATTCCTTGAGGCCTGTGATTGACTTATCACGGATATAGGCAGCCAACTCTGCTTCTTTTACAGCTGGAAGGTCTAATTCTTCAAAAATGAGTTGCAAGAGGCGAGCATGTGAAAACTCAAACTTGTAATTTTTGACACCAGCAGCATCCAGAGCCTCTTTAGCAGATATCACAGCTTCTTCCATGGCCTGGTGAACGGGGAATCCTATGATTTCAATACCAGCCTGCGTATGCTCATTGGATAGGCCACGCATCTCCTCATTGTAGTTAAAGACTTTTCCAGAATAAGAAAATTTAATGGGTGTATGAACTTGTGTCGAAGCAATCACGCGCCCAATTTGGCTGGTAATATCCGGACGTAAACTAACAAGATCTCCATTTTTATCAAAGAAATTATAGTTACCATTGTCCACAAGATCGCTAAAGACTTCGAAATGCTCCAAGGTTGGTGTCTCAATTCGAAGAAATCCCTTTGTCATCAACAAGTCACAGATACGATGCTCAATCTGATACATGGTACGGGCACGTTTGAAAAGTTTATCGTGCATTCCTAAGGCTAATGTCGTTTTTTTCATGCTTGTAACTCCTGTATTGTCATTAGTACGCGCTCCATCTCATCCTGAGTTCCAATAGAGATGCGTAGTCTGTCTGAAATACGCTCCACTTTTGGAAAATAACGGACATAAATTTTCTTACTTTGGAGATAGTCAAACAATTGGCCTGCAGTCACTCCGTGTGGTTTGACCAAAACAAAATTGGTTTTTGAAGGAAGAACATCAAAGCCAATAGCTTTCAATTCTTGACTAAGCCAGTCACGTGTGGCCATAATCTTAGCGCAACTATCCTCATAATAATCCCAAGACTTAACGGCTGCAGTCGCCAAGACTTCTGCGATGCTATCCACATTATAGGGATTGACCGAATTCTTGACGGCATTGATCACAGCCATTAGCTTTGGACTTCCGACGCCATAGCCGACACGCAAGCCTGCAAGTGAGGCGTCCTTAGAAAAGGTCCTTGTGATAAACACATTGTCATACTTTTCTAGGAGCGGTAAGGCAGTCTCTCCACCAAAGTTAATATAGGCTTCGTCAATAATCACAACTACCGACTGGTTGGCCTTTACGATTTCCTCAATTTGATCGAGAGGTTTATAAATACCTGTTGGCGCATTTGGGTTAGTAAGTACAATCCCACCATTTTCAACCAGGTAATCTTGAGTATCAATCTCAAATGAAGAGCTCAAGGGCACTTCTCTAAATGGGATGCGATACAAATCTGCCCATACCTTGTAAAAGCCATAGGTCAAATCTGGAAACAAGACTTCTTCCTCGCTGTTAAAGAAAGCTAGAAAAGCCATTGACAAGATATCGTCTGACCCATTTCCAATAATCACTTGATCGGCAGGAACACCTAACTGTTCAGATAAGGCTTGACGCAAAGCCTCTTGATCCAAAGTCGAATACTTGCGTAACTGATGGGCATCAAAGGATGCTAAAGCTTGATGGACTGCTGGACTTGGTCCATAGGCATTTTCATTAGTATTCAACTTAATGATATTTTTCTCAGCAGGCTGACTACCTGCCACATAGGGTTCAATCTTTCGTAATCCTTTGATTTCCATAGTTTATCCTTTCTGTTCAACTCCAACCAAGTGTACGGCTAGCTACAAATGCTAAAAGCAAGTGCAACAAAAAACGCCCTCGCAAAAACAACTTTTGCAAGGACGTTGGCACGTGGTTCCACCTTAATTCGAACAGGGGTCACCCCCTCTTCCTCATGAAGTCACAAGGTCTCTCTTGTAACTCCTAGTCTCTAACGGAACCACCCGTCGTACACTACTGTCATCCAGAGTTCGCATACGCTCTCAAGAATGTGTCGTCTTTGATCTCATGCGTTCTCAGCTTCCCGCATTCTCTGTGAAACGATCTGACTTTTTCTATCAATGATTTAGATTTGAAATTATTCTACATGAAAATTCAGAACAATGCAAGTCTTTTTTGTATATTTTTGTAAAAAAATAAAATTCTTGTATATTTTATAGAGAAAACAAACTACTGTGAAGTTAAGATCTAAGAGATAGAAAGTTGACTCGGTGTATTTTTCAAACTAAGTGGATACCTAACGAGACTTTTTACTGTGGTAAAAACTCCTGAAAACACCACTTTTTTCAAGCTTTCTTATCGCTAGGAAAAGTCTCATGTTATCTATACTCCTGTCACAAAAAATCTTGCTCAGTTATTTTTATGAAAATCGCTTTAGTCTATTCCCTGATTTAAAATAATTTCTTCATATTATAGTTTGTATATTTATCCTAAATATTTTTTCAATGCAAGACAAAAAGCCTGAAGCACAGCTCCAAGCTCTTATGGTTAAGCTAATTTTCTAGGTCTGATAAATCCTGTCATAATACTCAAACAAAGCAGCCCTGCAGCAACATACCAATAAGGCATATCCACGCTAGTCGTACGACCTGAAACCTCAACGATTCCCTTAACCAAGCAGGCACTAGCAACAACTGCAATAGACGAATTAAAGAGTAGTTTTGAAAGACGTGTTTTCACCCAAGACATTCCCACTCCTGTTAGCAGATAGATAAGTGCTCCAGCCAATGGTGCAAAAAACATCATACGCATAAACATGGACGATTCCCCATAAGAAAAGCGTTCATAAACAAAGGTAAATAGAAGGCTAAAAATGGTTAGACCGATATAAGTGAAAAAGTGTTTGCTGGCTGATTTTTTAGTAACCGATGTAAACAATATCGCTCACCGCCCTTTCTGAAATTTTGTTTCCGTTTGTGGTTGGCTTGTTAATGACTTGACCATTGAAGTACATAGTAGATGAGCCACCACCGTCAAGGTTGTAGGCTGTCGTCACACCATATGATTTCATCAACTCTGCCATTTCATAGAGGGTCAATCCTGACGATTCACTCGTACGACCATCAGAGACAATGACAATGTAGTGCACGCTACCATCACTTTCTTCAATGACTCCGATAGCTGTACGTGGATTGTCAGCCATGGCTTGACCAACCTCTTCATTTTCTGATACAGCTACCTTACCATTTTCAACTAGGGTTGGACCAAAGGCAAAGGTATTCACCACACCTGAATCGACCAGTTTTTGAGCAGTTGTATCGCTCTCCTTAAAAGTCTTGAAGCTACCGTCTGAGTAGACTGCAAGGTCCTCATAGTCACTGTTGCGATCAGTATCACGATAGACTTGACCATTTTTAATTACATAGCCTGACTGGTTAGCCCCATAATAGTCACCATTGATGGCAAAGATAGCATTATTTTGCTGGGCAATACTTGAAGTGGTATCAGTAATATTGGTACCATAAGTGTTTTGTGCCAAAGCCGTTTTAAGGTAGTCCGCACTTGAAAGCTTGATATCGGCAACATAGTAAGTGGTATCACTGGTTTTACCCGTCGTGATTTCAATTTCCATATTGTCATCTTTATAAGTCGTATCCGTCTTAGTGACCTTCCCAGTGCTGGTAGATGCTGTCGACGAAGCTGTACTTGAGCTAGTCGTATTAGCCGAAACCGTTGATACTGCTGAGGGAATGACAAAGACCTTTAAAAGAGAATAAACATTTGCCCCCATCAGAAAAAGGGTAAAGAGTAAGGCATAAGCATGCCTTTTGAGAAATTTCATAGAAGACCTCCAATTTTAAAAGATAAGATAGAAACCATAAGTTCCTTTTGCTTGAATTTAGCATAACAAGCAAAGCTTAAAATCTTCTATAAATCCTATAACAAGGCCTTTTCTTTAAGTTTTCCTTAAGAAAAAACAGCCTTCTGTTGAGGCTGTCTACCTTAGATAATCATGTCTTCTGTAATGTCAAATTCTCTCAAGAGCTCCTGAATCTTATCAAAGTTCAGACGGAAATGCTCCAACTTATGCCCATCAGAGCCAATAGAATACTTGCAACATCCCAACTCCTTAACAAGACCCAAGGCATAACGATAAAGAGCTTCATGATGATAGAGGTACATACTCTTTGCATTCAGCTCAAAAGCCAAATCATTAGCAATCATTTTCTGGAAAATACGTTTGAGCTCCTCCTCATAGACTTTTAGCTCATCAACAGTCACGTCAAACAGGCGGAAACCATAGTCAAAGTGGGCCAAAACATCTGCGTCCACACGACCAATAGCGTACTCCAACTTGTCCAGATACTCTTGAATAATGCTTGCCTTGTCCATATCAGCAACCTCATCATCAAGATAATCATTGACCCCATTATGGTGAACAGATAAAAGTTTGAGATCATAGTCCTTACCATCCAGAAAGTCTAAAATATCCCTTTCCCTAGGCTGGTAATAACCAATCTCGATACCACGTTTAATACGATTGCCATACTTACGGTTAAGACTTTCAATCTCACGACTATAGGCCTCGTACTCGGGCACATCATCCTGTTTGGTATAAGGATTAGAGAGATCATAATGCTCAGTCGTTACAATCTCCCCATCAAAATGTGTCAAATAGTCAGTAAAGTTCGCATCCGAATCATAGGAATGATGGGTATGCAAATGGTTATCACGAATAGACATAACTACTCCTTATTTTTCAAATACATTTTAAGCTGCTTACGGGCCAACCAGGTCAGACTCACCATGATTCCCTCATAAATAATAAAGAAAATCACAAAGCACTGAAGAAAGTACTCTTCTGGCAAAACATTGATAATCGGGTCCAACATGGGATTAAAGAGCCAGCTGCTATCCCCAGGAAAGAGGGCTTCATGAAAGAGCATAAAAAACTCATCAAATCCGAGAAAAAGCCCCACAACCCCAAGAAGGACCGGCAAGAGTGCTAGACTCATATAAAGTTTAGCGTAAAGACCAAAGGTCCCTTTCTTCACATTTCGCCAAAGAGAGGTGACCGCAGGATAAGCTAGTAGAATAACAAGCCCCTGTACCAAATGAAAGAGCCACTTCACATCATGAAAATGCTTAAGTCCACTCTCCGACGATGGAAAATCAGGCATGGACAGATGACCAACCCAAGGAAAGGTCAGGTACTTCATGAGGATATTGAAATTATGCCAGAGCTCTGTCTTGCCAAGAATGACATAGTTCAAAAGATGCATCCAATCAATATCAAAATAATAAAAGCCCCATGCCAGATAAATCGTCATTAGGATAGACAGGGCCAAGAGCCAGATCGGCGTCAGGACAGCCTCAATCTTAGTTCGCATCAAAATCCCACTCCGCTAGACTAGAAAGTACATGGTCTGGTTTTACTGGTAAATCCGCAACTTCTTCCGCCTTGGTAAATCCAGTTGTCACAAGAAGTGTTGGAAAGTCATTTTTAATGCCAGCTGTAATATCAGTCAAGTAATTGTCACCAACCACAATCGTTTGGCTACGTTCTGTCCCAAGGATTTCAAGAGCCTTGTTCATGATAATAGCTTTAGGCTTACCAATAATGATTGGTTTCACACGGGTAGCCGCCTCGATAAGAGCTAAGAGGGAACCAGCACCTGGAAGAAGACCACGTTCAGTTGGGATATTCAAATCTGGGTTAGTTCCAATAAATATAGCCCCTTTGTGGATAGCAAGAGTTGCCTTTACCAACATTTCATAAGTGACTTCACGGTCCAAGCCCACCACAACATAAGCAGGATTTTCCTCATCTACCGTATATCCCGCATCCGCAATAGCAGTTTTAAGTCCAGTCTCCCCGATAACATAAACCGTCTTGCCACGATTCATATCGTTCATGTAGTCAACTGTCGCCAAAGTAGCTGTGTAAATGGTCTCAAGAGGCGTTTCCAATTCACACTGATTACGCAAAAGCTCTTGCACCATCTCTGGTGTACGCATACTATTATTAGTCACAAAAAGATAGGGAATCTGACGCTTTTGCAACTCCTTAACGAAGGCTTCTCCCTCAGGAATACGGTCCTTGCCCTTGTAAATGGTTCCATCTAAATCAATCAAATAACCTTTATATGTCATCTTACTCGTCTCCTATTTTTTTCCATTGGATAATAGCCTGAGCATGAATATTGCCATCAACACAAATCTGATGTTGACTGCTCAAACTTTCTTGGTCAAACTCATAACCTGAATAAATCTCTGACCCATGATGAATTTCCTTAACATACTTGAGGTCAATATGGGCTGGTGTGTACTTGGTCAAAAAATCCAAATCGAAAACATCCAACATCCACTCCAAGTACTTGCTATTATTAACGTGGCCATTCATGTCTAAGTCAAAATAACGCACACGATATAAAGTCTCAATTGGATTTTCCAAAGCCTTATAGCGAGGCCCTCTAAGCAACTTTTTAGTCTTATCAGCTCCATAAGGTGCTACCACCTCATCTGGCACTTCGGCTACCTTACGCGTTTCATAATCCATGAGGGCAAAAGTAGTCTTAAAGAGCATGATTTGCTGACCAGTTTCATCTGTGATGTAAAAATTACGGTAACAGAAAATCTTATTATAGGAAATAGCTTCCGTTGTAATGGTCACCTTTTCATTGTAGCGAGGTAAACGGTCAATCTCAATCGCATAGTCTGTCACAATCCAAACCAGACCGTATTTATCAAAAACGTCATTATCCGTATTTCCCAGAGATTCTGACTGCATACCAGATACTTGCAATGAAAAAGCCAATAAGTGCGGTAATTTTACCTGATGCGTGATATCCGTCTCATAAAACGGAATCTGATAAGGAATACTAAATTTTAATCCCATCTAATCCTCCAAGATAAATTGCTCAGCAACACTATCACCCAAAAAGAGTCCTCGTTTAGTCATACGAACCACTTCTGGATCCTTGACCAAGAGCCCATCTTCCTGTAGTTTTTTTACAATGTCCCCATAAGTATCCGCGAATGACAAGCCAAACTTCTCTTCAAAACGTTTAATAGACACACCCGACTTTTTACGCAAACCAAGGAAGAACTCCTCTTCCATCATCTCCGCCTTAGTCAGATGCTCTTCGTGAAGTCTAGCATGACCATCCTCAGCTATAGCCTTTAGATAATGCTGGATAGGCCCTCTATTGCGATAACGAACACCATTGACATAACCAGAGGCTCCAGCACCCACACCATAATACTCATCATTATTCCAATACATGAGATTGTGACGACTCTCCATCCCAGGTTTGGTAAAGTTTGAAATCTCGTAGTGCTCAAAACCATTGTTTTCCAACTCTTGGATAATATAGTCAAACATCTCTGCTTCCAAGTCCTCAGTTGGCAGATTGAGCTTACCTCGACGCATCTTATTCATAAAGACCGTGTGATGTTCCAATATCAAACTATAGAGACTTAGGTGTGGAATATCCAGCTCCAGTGCCTTTTTCACATTTTCCTTGACCTGATCCATGGTTTGACCAGGTAGCGCATAAATGAGGTCAATGGAAATATTATGAAAACCAGCAGCCTTCAAGCTATCAATACTTTCATAAATCTGTGCTTGATTGTGACTGCGACCAATTTGACGCAAGTGCTTGTCATCAAAGGTCTGAACCCCTAAAGATACGCGATTAACAGCTGATTTTTTGAGTACTTCAATCTTATCAACTGTCAAATCACCAGGATTAGCCTCAATAGTAAATTCCTCCAGCTTTGACAAATCCAAGTTTTTCTGAAGATGACTTAAAAGGTAGTCCAATTGCTCGGCAGAAATAGCTGTTGGGGTCCCTCCACCAATATAAAGCGTGCGAAGCTCCTTGATATCTAAAAGCTCCCACTCACGAATCAAAGCCCGTAGGTAGTCATCAACGGGCTGATTTTTAATAAAGACCTTGGAAAAGTCACAATAATAACAAATTTGTGTGCAAAATGGAATATGCACATAAGCTGAAGTTGGTTTTGTTTGCATGTAACTATTCTACCATTTTTTAAGCAGAAATGAGACCATGAATGATAAGAGTTGAGGCAAAAAAGAAGCTACCTCTTCAGATAGCCTCTTCCTATTACTTTGTTAATGAGAATGGGAAAGCATTGTAGTTGCTATAATCAAAGGTTGGTCCTAGGTCTGAAATGAATTGAACTGGCGTGTAGGTTCCATTTTCAAGAATAAAACCAGGCTTAGCTTGGAAACCAGCTCCCCCTAGTCCAGTAATACCAGGAAGCAAGGTTGAAAAATCGCCACCCTCCCAAACGTAGAGATTACCAGAAATTTGGACGGCTTTAGCAGTCGTTGAACTTTGACGATAAGGTTCGTAATCGACATTGAAATTTGCCTTTGAAGTGACGTTACCATTGGCATCTACTGTGAAACTAATATCTGTCGCCTGAGGACTGGTACCTGTCCAAGTTCCTACTAAAGCTGCTGGAACAGGAGCGTCACTTTGAGTATCAGGTGTTGCTTGACCAGACTTATTTGACTCAGATACAGCACTGCTACTTGTTCCTGCTTGACCATCAGTTCCTGCTGTGGCTTGATTTTTTGAAGAGCTAGCTTCAGGAGCACTCGCTTCTTCTTGACCTTGAGAATCCTTTGAAGATGTAGCTTCTGTCTCGGCCTTTTTAGCAGACTTCTTTTCAGAAGTTTTTGTTCTTACAGATGACTTCACTACTTTAGAAGTTGACGTTGTAGATGATGATGCAGTGTCTTTTTCTGACTTAGAGCCACATCCGACAAGTGCTGTAGAAACAGCTACAGACAACAAAACAAGAGAGCAAACACGAATAACTTTTCTTTTCATTTTCATAAACCTCTTTTCTATATGTCTATTATATATGTTTTGTTACAAAAATCAAGTAATATTTGTAATTTTGTAACATTTATGTAATTAATCGTGTCACTGTTATAAGTTAATATCGTATTCACTAGTAAAAAAAAGCCCATCACTCCTTGAGGAATGATAGACTTTGGGATATGATCTAAGCACTTCTTATCTGCTAGAGGTATCCTAATTACTATTTGTCTTCTCTTTCGATATAACCTGAATAGAGATGGTCGTATCTATCCTCCAAGACAATAATGCGCTTACCACCATCTACAACTACATAACAATATGACTTTCTCGCATCGTGGTAGATGTCATTAACACTCTTAGCCTGATAACCATGTGACTTAAGAGACTTCTGTATTTTAGCAAACTCTTTTTGCACCTCATCATTATCTACGCTGCCCGATTGATCCACCAGATATTCTTTTAAAGGTTTAGCAATTAAGATATCTATATCATCAGAATCTATAGTAATGACACCATTTTCAGAGATAGTCACTTCTCCTTCTGCGTCATCATCCTCATCAAATTTTCTCCATTTCCCAACAAAATCTTTTGGAACCTCTACCTTATGAAAAAGACATTTCTTTTTTAAATCTTTGGTACTTCTTGATCCGTAGTAGAGGTCTGATAAGATTAAATCTAGAACTAAGTTTGTCCCATCCTTCTGAATCAGATTATAGTAGCCAAACCATTCCGTCTTAACCAGTATGATCTCTTTGGTCTGTAAATGGTATTTCTTGTCAAAATCAGCAATCGTTTTTAGTTTTGAATCACTGAGCTCCTCTAAGCTTGTTTCAAATTTCTGTCTAACCTTCTTACCAATAGAGATTTCTTTGATTTCTTCTTCCCTATAACCTGCAACAAGTTTTGACTTCTTCCCACTTAAATCATAAACCAAACCAACATTATCATTAGTTACCCACAAACCTCCCAAGTTTGTTCCTTTGGAAGAAAACAAAAAGACTCCAAGACTTGTTGCTAGGACAAGAAATAAAGCAATACCAAGACCAATAAAAGTCTTCTTCCCAAACTTTTTCTTCTTAACAAAGACCATTTGCTGTGCATAAGGTTGGTTAACCATTTGACTTGGTAAAGGCATGGTTCCTACAGTCACGGAATTTCCATTGTTGGAAAAATTAACTTGTTTTCCTTCCATAACAAATTCACCATTTAGAAGGGCCTGCTGACACTCCTGAATGGTGGGCTTACGATTATTAATCGCTTCAAAATATTCAATCCATTCTTTTCTATTCATCATCTCTCCTAACTGTTCTTAACAGAAAAATCTATCACTAGCTTGGAAGTGATAGATTTTTCAATTATTTAAGCACTTCTTGAGTCTTAGCGTAGTTAGCTTCAACAGCTTCTTTTTCAGCTTTCCACCAATCTTGGTGATCTGTATACCACTTGATCGTTTCTTCCAAACCTGATTCGAAGTTTGTGAATTGTGGTTTCCAACCAAGTTCTTCACGCAATTTTGTTGAATCAATAGCGTAACGCAAATCGTGACCAGCACGGTCTGTTACACGGTCGTAAGCATCTTTTGGTTGACCCATTTTTTCAAGGATGAGTTCAAGCACTTCCTTGTTATTCTTTTCACCATCAGCACCAATCAAGTAAGTCTCACCGATACGGCCCTTAGTAAGGATGGCCCAAACACCAGTTGAGTGGTCATTAGTGTGAATCCAGTCACGGACGTTTTTACCTTCACCATAAAGTTTTGGTTTAATACCTGACAAGATATTGGTAATTTGACGTGGGATGAATTTTTCGATGTGTTGATATGGTCCATAGTTGTTTGAGCAGTTTGAAATAGTTGCCTTAACACCAAATGAACGCACCCATGCTTTAACGATAAGGTCTGAAGCAGCCTTAGTTGATGAATAAGGTGATGATGGGTTGTATTTGGTCTCTGCTGTGAATTTTTCACCAGGACCTTCACCATGTCCAGGGAGATCTTCACGCAATGGAAGGTCACCATACACTTCGTCTGTTGACACGTGGTGGAAACGAATATCATATTTACGAGCAGCTTCCAAAAGTGTGTATGTACCAATAAAGTTTGTGTGGATAAATGGTGATGGGTCGTTCAATGAATTATCATTGTGACTTTCAGCCGCGTAGTGAACAATAGCATCAGCCTTAGCAGCCAATTTATCAACCAATTCAGCATCAGCAATATCACCAACAACCAATTCAACACGGTCACCAAGGATTTCTTCAATGTTAGCACGGTTACCAGCGTAAGTGAGTTTGTCAAGGACAGTCACATGTACGTCTGGATGATTGTTGTAGACATAGTGTACGAAGTTTGAACCGATGAAACCTGCGCCACCAGTTACGATGATATTTTTATATTCAGTCATTTTTTCTCCCAAAAATATTTTTTTCTTAATCGTTCCTTTGGCTAGTGAGGGACGCCAGCAACCCTTCGGTTTCATGGCTAAATCCGGAGCCAAAGTCTCCGGATTTCCCTACAAGATTCCCTAAGGGAATCTTGTTTCCACTAGCGCAGGAACGATCCTACCAGGCTCCTTGCAGTCGCAAAAATGCTGTGCAAGCTATATTCTTACAAATCCTCTGGTTTGAGGGGGTTAACGTCTTTGAGCAATGGGTGATTTTTATCTGCTTCTGAGACTTCTGCTTCTTCCAAGTTTTCCCACTTAATATTAAGGCTTGGGTCAGCGTAGTTGACAAAGGCGTATTTAGGTTTAAGTTCAAGTGCCCAGTAATCGTTTACGAGGTAGCTGTATGATACTTTGTCAGACAAAACTTGGAAACCATTGGCAACACCACGAGGAACAAAGATTCCTTTTGAGGCATCAATCACTGTTTGGTAAGTATTTCCAAACGTTTCGCCTTCACGGAGGTCAACCCAAGTTCCAAGAACCTTTCCTTCATCTGCGACTGAGATGTATTTATCCCAAGGCTCAGCGTGCAAGCCACGCAAAACATTTTTACGTGAGAAAGAAACGTTATTTTGCAATTTTCCTTCTGCAAAGAATGACTCTGGAAAACCAAGTGGCAACATCTTTTCCTTTTGGAAGTTTTCCTTGAACCATCCACGGTTATCTCCATGAACAGGAATATCAAATTCAAGCAGACCTGGGATAGCATCAATCTTGCGGGCAGCTAGTTCTTTACCAAAAAATTGTTCAGTCATTATGCTTCTCCAATCAAACGGAGCAAATATTGTCCGTATTCGTTTTTCTTAAGTGGTTGTGCCAATTCAAGAACCTGTTCTTTAGTGATATAACCCATGCGATAGGCAATCTCTTCAAGGTTAGCTACTTGGACATTTTGCAAACGTTGAACTGTTTCAATGTATTGAGCAGCTTGCAAGAGGCTTTCATGAGTGCCTGTATCCAACCAAGCAAAGCCACGTCCCATTAGCTCAACAGAGAGATCTCCACGTTCTAAGTAAGCCTTGTTAACATCCGTGATTTCAAGTTCGCCACGAGGACTTGGCTTGATATTTTTAGCAATTTCCACAACATCATTGTCATAGAAATAAAGTCCAGTTACAGCAAAGTTTGATTTTGGATGCTCAGGTTTTTCCTCGATTGAGATGGCATTCATATTGTCGTCAAATTCAACAACTCCAAAACGTTCTGGGTCCTTAACTTGATAACCAAAGACTGTAGCACCTTTTTCCTTAGCTTCAGCACGTTGAAGCATGGCAGAAAGACCATTTCCATGGAAAATGTTATCCCCGAGGACAAGTGCAACACTATCGTCACCAATGAAGTCTTCACCAATGATAAAGGCTTGAGCCAATCCATCTGGACTTGGTTGTACTGCGTAAGAAAGTGAAATACCGAACTCAGAACCATCACCAAGGAGCTCTTCAAAACGTGGAAGGTCCTGTGGCGTTGAGATGATGAGGATTTCCTTAATACCAGCCAACATAAGCGTTGAAAGTGGATAGTAAATCATTGGTTTATCGTAAATCGGCATCAGTTGTTTTGATGCAGCACGTGTCAATGGATACAAACGTGTCCCTGAACCGCCTGCAAGAATAATACCTTTCATAAGAAGGCTCCTTTTTTCTCTAATATATTACCTATATTTTAGCATTTTTCAGCCCTCTTGTCACGGTAAACCCTATGTTCTTAAGCTTTCATTAAGAAATTCATAAGTGTCCATTTTCTTAATGCAATCAAAAAAGGATCTCGCTTGAAACCCTTTTCGATTGAAGACAACTTCTTGATATATTCCCCTTGGGAAGTGTGCTTATCATCCTCTTAGTGTCTTTGTGCACTCATCCAGTCAAAGATACTGTTATAAGTTTGACCATTGACACTGGCACGAGAGCCTCCTCCATTAGTTGGATCAGTGGCTACCATACCACTGTAACCGTCCCAATTTTTCGTATTTTCAGGATGCTGAACGCCAATCACCTGGTCATGGAAGAAATAAATCCAAGCCCAATGCCCATCATACTCTGTCCCAGGAAGATCAGTCCCAGTAGCTGTTTCAAAGTATGAGAACCACTTGTTAGTAGCTCCAGAGGTAATCAAGCTCTTATATAAAGGCAAGACACTATTTTCTGGTTGTACTGTTGCGTCTGCCTTTGTGTGAATCAACCACATAGGCTGGTTCTTCAGTTTATCAATCCCAGATTGGTCAACAGTTAAGGGCGCTGCAATTGGAACGAGAGCTGCAAAATAATCTGGATAGGTTGCTCCCATGGTCAAGACCATACCACCACCATTTGAAACTCCCGCAAGATAGATTCGTCCCTTATCTACCTCAGGGTGATTAGCTAGGTAGGTATCAATGGTCTCTTTGAGTTGGGCTGCATTATCTGACCCCCAAGGTGTCTGCGTTTGAACAGCTAGAACATTAACCCCACGCGCCTGATCACCAGTTGTTAAGAAATGGCCTTGAATCTCAGGCTGGGTAAGCGCATAGACGTCATTTAAAAGAAGCGGAATATTCATGTCTGTCCCTCTTTCACCAATGCCGTGTAACCAGACTATCAATGGTTTGGTGCTATTCCCCGTACCAGTCTGAGCACTATAAGCCGCATACTGCATGTTACCTACCTGTCCTCGCTCGTCGAAAACCTCCGTCGTTGGCATCAAACGATTGTTGATGGCATCTTGCTCAGATGAAACCATCTGTGACTGACTACTACCCTCTGCCACTACTGACAAATCTTTCATCGACACCATATAACTTTCCAGCCATTGATTGGTCCAAGTAGAAAGGTTGAAATACATAGGTTCAGCATTCCCACCCATGTTGTAGCGGTTATAAGACGGTAGGCTCAATTCAAGCGTCACGTACTTGCTATTGTCATAATAGACCACGTGCCCCTGATCATCAGACACATAAGAGTTCGTTACCTGACGACTGACTCCTGCTGTTGTAACCTGAGTTGAGCTGTGGACAACCTCTGGCGTGACCTTCTGATTAAATTCAAAAATAACTTTGGTTACAGCCGGTCCAAACTCATAACTTTCTAGAACAATACTTGTCTTTGTCACAGCCAAGTCTTCTGCTGCCCCTGCTTTGACAGACAGGCCTAAACTGATGGCTAGCAAAGTAACAATGACTGTCACATAAACTTTAACTTTTTGGAACATAGTCCCTCCCCTTTTTTATTAGTATTCACCTACAATCGATGAACAGTTACCATTTTATCATCTTCTAATTAAATAAGAAATAGATATAAAGAAAGTCTAATAAAAAAAGAATTAGCTAGCATCCCTCAATAAGGAGAAATAGCTAACTGATACATAAATTTCAATATATTGGAGGGCTTTAATAATATTAGTCTTTTTTCTTAACGTACTGAGCCACTGGATAATCTGCACTGTCCAAACTACCAGATCGGTTCATAACCAAATCAACCAAATTTTTTCCAATAAGTGGTCCTGTCGTAAGCCCTGAAGATCCTAAACCAGAGGCGACAAAGACACCCTCAAGTTCTGGAACTTCTCCAAAGAAAGGAGAGAAATCACTCGTGTAGGCTCTAGTTCCCACACGTTCTGAGAAGGACTTAGCCGTACTTAAATCAGGGAAATAGGTCTTAGCCTCTTCCTCCAGACTTGCAAGTACAGTCTCATCAACTGTCAAATCAAAGCCTTGGTCATTTTCGTGGCTGGCTCCTACCGAAATCTTTCCACCAGCAAAGGGGATGACATCTAGTTCGCCCTCTGGCATCAAAACAGGCAACTTACCAGTATCTAACCCCTCAAAGAAATAGTCACGTAATTGACCTTTTTGGGGGCGAACATCTACTTCAAAACCAAGGGGTTCAAGCGTTTGACCTAGCCAGGCACCACAAGCGAGAATGACCTTATCAAAAGTTTGAGCATTAATCTCGTAAGTGCCATTGTCAAGAGGAGAGAGTGTAACTGGTCCTTCCACCTTTACAAAACCAGAGGCCTCAATCAAGGTAGCTATCAACTCTGCCCCTTCCACTCTGGCTCCTCCAGAAGCATAGAGATAATGGTCAAATCCAGTGAATTCAGGGAGATCCTCAGCATTTTTTATAGAGAGTTCACCAATAATGGGTGATTCTTCTAGTCTCGTTTCTGCATGCTGGTACAAAGCGTCCAATTTACTATCGTCTTTCTTGAGAAGGGCTACACCAGACTGATCATAGAAGCTCGTGTCATAACCATCCTTTTCAAGATCTGAAACTAAATCTTGGTAAAAATCGGCTCCCAAACGGGCCATGCGATACCAGGCCTTATTACGACGCTTGGAAAACCAGGGGCTGATAATCCCTGCTGCTGCCTTGGTTGCTTGTCCAAGACCATGATCAAATAATGTAACTTCTACGCCTTTTTCTTTTGATAAGTAGTAGGCAGCCGTTGAACCGACGATACCTGCACCAACGATTGCAATTTTCATTTTTTACTCCATCTATTTGAAAAGAGCTGAATCCTATATCAATAGGCACAGCTTTTTATTATTCTTTTACCCCAAGGCCACGTCCATGACCATCATGACGACAAAGCCAACCATGAGTCCCAATGTTGCTACGTCAGTATTACCATTGGTTTGTGATTCAGGAATCAATTCCTCCGTTACCACAAAAATCATGGCACCAGCCGCAAAGGCCAAAGCATAAGGAATGATTGCCATCATCAACATGACAAGGGCAGCTCCCATAACAGCCCCTATAGGCTCCACGATGGCTGACATAGATCCCCAATAAAAGGCCTTGATACGAGATTTTCCATCTGCTCGAATAGGAACTGAGAGGGCTGCACCTTCAGGGACATTCTGCAAACCAATACCGATAGCTAGGCAAATGGCTCCCATAAGACCAGCAAGTGTCATATTCCCACCAGCTAGTGCACCAAAGGTAACACCAACCGCTAATCCCTCTGGAAAATTATGAATTGTGATAGCCAAAAAGAACAGGGCTGTCTTGGACAACTTTTTCTTACGAGGTTGAATCCCTTCTGCTTTTGAGATGTCATTTCCTAAATGCAAATGAGGAACGACGGCATCAATCAAACGAAGGGCAACACCACCAAGCAAGAAGCCAGCTGCCGCAGGGAACCAGGACCATTTCCCATAGCCATTTTGAGTCGCATAAGTTAAAGAGGGATCCAAAAGTGACCAAAAAGAGGCCGCAATCATGACACCTGCCGCAAAGCCCATCATGATATCTAACAATTTACGACTAATATTCTTGAAGAAGAAAACAATGGCCGAGCCGACAATGGTACAGCCCCAAGTAAAAAGACCTGCAAGTAAGGCCAAAAAGACCACATTTTGATGTAAAAGCCAAGTCACAGACACATCCTCCTACAAATGGTCAAAAGGATTGGTTGAGGACTGACTTTCAAGTATGGTCACATTCCAATCATACTCACGTTTCCAGACCTCAAGTTTCTCAGCGATTTTTGAGATAAAGAGGGCTTCAATATGGTGCCCAGGGTCAATAGCCAAGAGACCATTGGTAATCATTTCTTGCCCTGTATGGTAGTAAACATCACCAGTGATAAAGACTTGTGCGCCCTTTTTCAAAGCATCCTTGTAAAATCCTTGACCGCTACCCCCACAAATAGCCACACGGCTAACAAGAGGATTATCATGGTCATAACGAACCAAGCGAACACTGTCCAAACCAAAAACTGCTTTTACTTTAAGAGCAAGTTCTTCAATGGTCTGTGGCGCGATATCACCCACTCGACCGATTCCATGATTTTCAGAAGTCTGCGTTAAATATGTGGTGTCTTTAATGTCAAGTAAGTCACAAAACCAATCATTAAGCCCATCATTAACAACATCAATATTAGTATGACTCACATAGACTGCAATATCATGCTTAACCAGGTCAAGCAAAATATCTCGGTCAGGCGAAGAGACCAAATCCTTAACTGGACGGAAAATTGGAGCATGTTTAGCAATGATGAGGTCCACACCTTTTTCAATAGCTTCAACTACTGTATTTTCACGAACATCCAAGGTAACCATTACCTTCTGAATCTCCTTGTCCAGACTGCCAATTTGCAAGCCAACCACATCACTCTCCATGGAAAGCTCCTGTGGACAAAATTCTTCATAAGTCTTGATAAGTTCACTAGCTAACATGGTTCAAAACCTCCTTAATGGTTTGAATTTTATCTTCAATAGCTGCACGGTCAGCCTGATTGGCAAGAGGAATGGATCCTAAGGCAATCTCAAGTTTATTGATTTCTCGCTGCCATTTGAGCTGGAAAACCTGAGATTGTTCTTTCATGAGATGAGGACCAAAACGCACTTCCTTGTCTGAAAGGCTCATATGTCCAGCTTCTGCCACCATGATTTCGTAATATTTACCATTTTCAGTCATGATGGATTCGGCAATAATCTCAAAACCATTTTCCATCAACCAAATACGGAGATCATCTTCACGATTATTTGGTTGTAAAATCAGACGGTCTACGCCTGTTAGTTTGTCCTTTCCAGCATCAAGGATGTCCGCAATCAAACGTCCTCCCATACCACAAATCGTGATAGTTGTTACCTCATCAGCAGGTTCAAAGGCAGCTAAGCCATTGGCCAAGCGCACGTCGATTTTATCTTGGAAACCAGAGGCTGAGACATTAGCAAGAGCAGATTCATAAGGGCCTTTTACCACTTCACCAGCAATAGCTGAAGTAATCAAACCTTTTTCAAGTAAATAAATCGGAAGATAGGCATGATCACTGCCTACATCCAAGAGTTTTGCACCTTTGGGAACATAGGTTGCTACGTCCTTGAGGCGTTGAGATAATTGTACGTACATGTTTCATCTTTCTATTTTTTTAAGTCTCTTCAATTATATCAAAAAAGGAGGTTGGTAAGAAATGCTTTTAACACATTTCCTAACAACTTCCTTTTTGATTATACTTTCTCGCCTGTAAAGACGAAAAATTTAGAAATAATGTAGTTCAATACAATGATAAGGACCTGAGAGAACAAGCTCTCAATACCATTTACCCAAGCATGACTATGACCAACAAATTGACCAATAATTTCTGGATAGGTATCAACCAAGAAATAGGCCAGAGCCAAATCCAAGACCAAGGTCAAGAGGCGGGCACCCACAAACTTAACAAAGCGCGTGACCATACCTGTCTTCTCCTGATTAAAGACAAATATGTCATTTGTAAAAAAGGCAAAGATAATGGCAATCGCACTGGCTAAGACCGCCGTGAATGTCCCCTGATTGGTCAACTGAAAAATCAAAATACGACTGACCATATAGACCAAAGTTGCCAAAACCCCAAAGAAAAGGTACTTGAAAACTTCGGTAGCCATGAAGGCTCTCAGTTTAGCTATCATACTTAGTCCAATCCAATTTCTGCACGAACAACATCAGCAATCGTATCAACGTAGTAATTCACTTCATCATCTGTTGGTGCTTCTGCCATAACACGAAGGAGAGGTTCTGTACCACTTGGACGAACCAAGATACGACCATTTCCAGCCATCTCAGCTTCCATTTTTTCAATGATAGCGGCAATGGCAGGAACTTCCATAGCCTTATCTTTCATGCTATTTTCCACACGAATATTAACCAATTTTTGTGGATAGATAGTCACTTCTGAAGCCAATTCAGACAAGCTCTTACCTGTTTCAACCATGACTTTAGTCAATTGGATTGCTGTCAATTGGCCATCACCAGTTGTGTTGTAATCCATGATAATAACGTGTCCAGATTGTTCACCACCAAGGTTGTACCCGTTTTTACGCATTTCTTCGACAACGTAACGGTCACCAACAGCAGTCACTGCCTTGTTAATGCCTTCACGGTCAAGCGCCTTGTGGAAACCAAGGTTTGACATAACTGTCGTTACAATGGTATTTTTAGTCAATTCACCTTTTTGTGACAAATGTTTACCGATGATGTACATCACCTTGTCACCATCAACAATATCACCATTTTCATCAACAGCGATGAGACGGTCACTGTCTCCATCAAAGGCAAGACCAATTGCTGAGCCAGTTTCTTTAACCAAGGCTTGCAACTGCTCTGGGTGTGTCGAACCAACACCAGCATTGATGTTAAGGCCATCAGGTTGATCACCAATGACAGCGATTTCTGCGTTCAAGTCAAGGAAAATGTTACGTGCAGATACCGCAGCCGCACCATTAGCCGCATCCAAGGCAACTTTCATGCCACCAAGGTCAACACCTGTAGCTACCAAGAATTTTTCGTATTTACGAAGACCTTCTGGATAATCAACAAGTGTTCCAAGTCCTTCAGCTGAAGGGCGTGGAAGCGTATCTTCTGCAGCATCGAGAAGGGCTTCAATTTCCGCTTCACGCGCATCATCCAATTTAAAGCCATCACCACCAAAGAACTTGATACCATTATCAAGAGCTGGATTATGGCTGGCTGAAATCATAACCCCAGCGCTTGCATTTTCTGTACGAACCAAGTATGAGACGCCAGGTGTTGCAAGTACTCCAAGTTTGTAGACTTCAATACCCACTGAGAGCAAACCTGCTACTAAGGCAGATTCCAACATCTCACCAGAGATACGTGTATCACGTGCCACAAAAACTTTAGGACGGCCAGTCTCATGTTGGCTAAGCACATAACCACCAAAACGACCTAATTTAAAGGCCAATTCAGGCGTAAGTTCAACGTTTGCTTCTCCACGAACACCGTCTGTTCCAAAATATTTACCCATAATTTTATTATTAGTGCTTGAGCACTAAATCCTCCTTAAACTGTGATGCTGTTTAGCAAGAGTCAATCTAGTGAAATCTATCTAGATAATCTAACTTTATAAGATTTCGCCAATATTTTCAACCCTTGATTTTAAATATTTTTAATTGGTTACATTTTTATGAGATTAGTCCCTCTCAATCCCATCCATTATACATGAATTTTGGGAAAATGTAACTCCCCTATTTTTGCGTGACTTTTAAGTTAACCTTAACAGTGCCAGGCTGAACCGTAACACCTTCTGCCTTAAGGTCTATTGTTTTTGAAGTGTCCTTAGTCACTTGACTAATGTCTACTGGGACTGTGATGCTATCAATCTTATCCATAGCTTCTTGACTACCAACAATAGTCACATGCCCACGATTAAAGCTGTAGCTGATACTAGACACATTGCTAGCCTTATCTCCAGTCAGTTCGACCTTGACAGGAACAGATTTGCTTAATTTTCGCAAACTAATCTTGGCATGCACCTTAGCTGGTGAGATTGAACTTGCTAGGACTGTTCCATTTGTCGAAACTGCTTGAAGGACCAAGTTCCCATCATAATCTTCAGACAGGTGGGAATCGCCTTCCAATACTGCTTGAACATGATCAATCTGGTTAATGATATCTTCACTCGAAGTCACCTCTACCTTGGTTGCATCCAGGCTAACTTTTTTAACTTCATAGCCATTTGCTAACTTATCTGATGTGATGTTAGCTACGACGTCAAAGGTCTTGCTGGCTTTTTTACCAATAGTCGCCGTCAAGGTTGATGGCGATACTTGCGCAGACATTCCAGCTGGAAGATCCTTAACCTGAATAGGTACTCGACTGGTTCCTTGACCCAGATTCGACAAATCAGCAACTAATTTAAAGTGACGCGTATCACTACTTGTCTCAGTCGTTAAAGCCAGCTGTGTTGTCGCTGTCAAATAGACTTCGGCATCATAGGAATAACCACTGATAAAGTACTTATCACTATCATATTTAATATCCACAGGAACCGACTCAACGGTTTGTGTAAAGGTATTAGATGCACTTGAGCTATTGTTTTTATTTTGCGTATTTCCCGACCATGCCGTGAAAAAGAGTACCACAGCAAAGAAGAGAGCAACTAGCATCTGCCATAAACGATCGTTTTTAAAGAAATTTACCAAACGCTTCATTTTTTGCTACCTCCAATCCAACGTTGGAAGAATGACTGACGTGGTTCTTGTTCTTTCAACAAGACAAGACTCAACTCTTCTTCAAATTCTTGAACGGAGAGATCATGGATGAAATTCCCCTTGTAAGCAATGGAAATCGCACCAGTCTCCTCTGACACAACAAAGGTAAGCGCATCTGTTTGTTCTGAAAGACCAATGGCAGCCCTGTGTCTAGTTCCAAATTCTTTGGAAATCTTATTAGATTCTGTCAATGGCAGATAAGAACAAGCCGTCGCAACCTTGTTATCTCTGATGATAACTGCTCCATCATGAAGCGGTGTATTTGGGATGAAAATATTAATTAATAGTTCCCCAGTCACCACCGCATCAAGCGGAATCCCAGTCGCAATCTGCTCTTGTAAGGTCTGAGTCTGTTCAATAGAAACCAAGGCCCCAATCTTACGAGGACTCATGTACTTAACAGCTTTAACGTAGGCTTGAACCAACTTCTCGTCTGAGCTAACCTCTTTATTTTGCAAAAAATGCTGAGGCGTACGCCCAAAGGTTTCAAGTGCAGAACGAAGCTCTGGCGCAAAAATCACAACCGCCGCAATGGCTCCATAGTTGATGACCTGATTCATCAAATAAGAAATCGTCGTGAAGCCTATAAAATCAGAAATCAGTTTGACTAAAATAAATAAGACAACCCCTTGAACAAGGGTCATAATTTTTGTCCCTCGTAGAGCTCTAATAAAGCGATAAATTAAAAAAGCAACAATCAATATGTCCAAACTATTGACGATAACTTTCAGCGGACTATCAAAGAGTGACCGCCAAAAATCAATATCAATGGACGAAAGTATTCCCATACATATCACACTTTCTTTTAATTTTTAAACAGTTTCTATTATACCACGAATTCTAACTATTTTGAGACTACAATCACTACTTTTTGTGATAAAATAAATTCATGACTATGAAAACTACCATGGGAATTCTGGCGGGTAAAGCTAGCCATTTCGTCCTTTCAAAATTGGGACGTGGTTCAACCCTGCCTGGAAAAATTGCCCTTAAATTTGACAAAGATATTTTAGACACTTTAGCCAAGGACTACGAAATTGTCGTTGTTACTGGAACCAACGGTAAGACTCTGACAACAGCTTTAACAGTAGGAATTCTTAAAGAAGCTTTTGGTGAGATTGTGACCAACCCTAGTGGTGCCAACATGATCACAGGAATCACTTCTACTTTCCTAACAGCTAAAAAAGCCAAGTCTAGTAAGAAAATCGCTGTCTTGGAAATTGACGAGGCTAGCCTTCCAAAAATCACTGAATACATCACTCCAAGTCTTTTTGTCTTCACAAATATTTTCCGTGACCAAATGGACCGCTATGGTGAAATCTATACCACTTATCAGATGATTTTAGATGGTGCTGCTAAGGCACCTGAGGCCACTATTTTGGCCAATGGAGACAGTCCTCTCTTTAATTCTAAAGAGGTAGTCAATCCTGTGCGTTTCTACGGTTTTGACACTGAAAAACACGCTCCAGAGCTGGCACATTATAATACCGAAGGAATTGTCTGCCCTAAATGTGAGAGTATTCTTCAGTATCGCCTTAATACCTACGCTAACTTGGGTGACTATGTGTGCCTTAACTGCGACTTCCACCGTCCAGAATTAGATTATAAGCTGACAGAGTTGACTAAAATCACCAACACTACTTCTGAATTTGTTATTGATGGACAAGATTACAAGATTAATGTCGGTGGTCTTTATAACATCTACAATGCCCTTGCTGCTGTTTCTGTCGCTGAATTCTTCGGAGTGGCACCAGAGCAAATCAAGGCTGGTTTTGATAAGAGCCGTGCTGTCTTTGGGCGCCAAGAAACCTTTAAGATTGGTGACAAATCATGTACTCTCGTACTAATTAAGAATCCTGTAGGAGCCAGCCAAGCTCTTGACATGATTAAGCTTGCCGATTATCCATTTAGCTTGTCAGTCCTTCTTAACGCCAACTATGCTGATGGTATTGACACCAGCTGGATTTGGGATGCCAACTTTGAAAGTATTCTCGAGATGGATATCCCTGAGATTAATGCTGGTGGTGTTCGCCATTCTGAAATTGCTCGCCGCCTTCGTGTGACTGGCTATCCAGAGGATAAGATTACGCAAGCAGAAAAACTTGAAGATATTATGGCTTTGATTGAAAAACAAGATTGCGATCATGCCTATATCTTGGCGACCTATACTGCCATGCTTGAATTCCGTGATATTCTTGCTCAACGTCATGCTGTCGGAAAGGAGATGAACTAATGACCTATACTTCACTCAAATCTCCAGAAAATCGTGACTACACCTACGACCTAAATGTTGCCCACCTTTATGGTAATCTGCTCAATACCTACGGTGACAACGGTAATGTCCTTATGATCAAATACGTAGGGGAAAAACTTGGTGCTAAGATGACCTTCGACATCGTTTCAGTTGGTGATGACTTCGACAAGGACCACTACGACATGGTCTTCTTTGGAGGTGGTCAAGACTACGAACAATCCATCGTTGCTAAAGACCTCCCAACTAAGCGTGAGGCTATTGGTCAATTCATCCAAGATAACAAAGTAATTCTTGCCATCTGTGGTGGTTTCCAACTTCTTGGTCAATATTACATCCAGGCTAATGGTGTCCGCATTGATGGTATCGGCGTCATGGGTCACTACACCCTTAATCAAGAAAATAACCGTTACATCGGTGATATCAAAATCCATAACGAAGAGTTTGATGAAACTTACTATGGTTTTGAAAATCACCAAGGGCGTACCTTCCTTTCTGATGATGAAAAACCACTTGGCAAAGTGGTCTACGGTAATGGTAATAACAAGGAAGATGGTACTGAGGGTGTCCACTATAAAAATGTTTATGGTAGCTACTTCCATGGACCAATTCTTTCTCGTAACGCCAACCTTGCCTACCGTTTAGTTACAACTGCCCTTCGTAACAAATATGGCCAAGACATTGAATTGCCAAGTTACGATGACATTCTCTCAAGTGAGATTGCCGAAGAATACGCAGATACTAAATCAAAAGCAGAATTTGAGAAATAATTCTATGACATAGCAAATAGCGAAACCTTAGGGTTTCGCTATTTTTTCATATCTATTTCCAAAGACGTCTTTTCTTCAATCTGTCTTCAATTTTACGATTATCAATCCTTAAAATAGCAATCATATCAAACAAGAGCCAAGTTCGTTTAGGATAAACAATGTATTTTGGAGACCATATTGGAGAGAACTTTTCCTTATAACGTTGAAGCCCACTAAAAGAGTAAAAACGCTGGGCAAAGACATAGACCAAATTGGCAACCTTCTCTTCCAAGAAACTATCTTCTTCAGTACCCACATTCGCGAGTGGAGCCATTCCCATATCAAAGTACTGCTTTCCTTCTGCTTGGAAGTACTGGAAGAGTTTCACAAAGAGGTAATCCATGATACCTTCGGGTGCCTTTTCAAAGTCATAACGCATAAGGTCAATCGTCGCCACCCGTTTGTTTTTGGTTGGCATGATGTTGGCAAAGGCTACAATTTCTCCCTCCTCACTCTCAACAATAGCAATCGGTGCCTGCTGCAAATAGTCTACATCAAAGAAACCAAGAGAGAAGCCCTTCTCCTTACGACCGTTAAGCCAAATATCTGAGACAGCCTTCATTTCTTGCATCTGAGTCTCTGAAAATGGAGGGTCAAGTAACTTAAACTGGAAACCTGCTTTTTCGACACGATTGGTTGGCTTACGGAACTTCTTACCATGCTTACCATCGACAGAGAATGTCGTCAAATCAACCATGGCGTTTTCCCCAAATTTCATAAAATCAAAGCCATAATCATGAAGCATCAGGGTAATACTCTCGTCTGCCTCATAAAACAAGGCTTGTAAATTCCAATCTGATAGTGTCTTCAAGAAAGATTCCCAAGCTGCTCGGTAATAGTTTTCATTACCAATTGGATTTCCCATAACCACACACTTATTGCTGGTTTGTGCAAATTGGAAAACTACCTGGTCTTGTCCATCGACACGATACCAAAAGAGGCGTTTATCATGTAAATAAGCCAGGGCACTTTCTGATGCACCCCCATATTTCTCAAGGAGAGCTGTGAAGCGCTCATCATCCATACTTTGACCAAAAGGCCTACGGGGTGCCAAAATTCTCAAGACTCCCCAAACAATAGTTGCAATGATAACTGATGCCAGTAAAATATCAAACCAAATATGAACAAAATGTCCAAGAACATCCCGGTTCTTAGGTGGCAATAAATGAGACCAAAAACCGCTGCCACCCAGAACAAGAAGAACCAGAATAGTAAAGGCTAGGAAAAGGAAATCCTTGGTTTTGTCTTCCCAACTATAAACAAAGTAACGATGATACAACCTCTTTCTGATGATCAACATAAGCACCAAAGAGAGTACAATTAGGAAAGACATGGCCCAAGAAATACCATTGAGATTGACATAAATCAAGGTCAAGACAAAGGTTATTAAGGAGGCAATGAAAGCTCCCTTCACCCGACGTCTGATGAGACGAGCCATGAAAATGAATAGGGTCCCAAATAGGATACTTGGGAATTGCCAAATCAACTGTTCCTGAATAGGATCAAAATGGCTAATAAAGTAGACATTTGCCAAGCGTTCAGGGATTAAGGCTGACAAAATCAAGAAAATCCCTGAAAAACGTAGCAAATACACGAGAAAACGGTGGAGAGTTCCACCAAATACTCGTGAAGAAAGTTTGAAGTATTTCTCGTTGATACGCCCTCCCATGTGTTTGAAAAAGAAGACAACACCTAACAAGAAGGGAATAACGTAGTAGGTTAAACGAAAGAGCAAGAGTAGACTAACCGCAAGAGCATTACTAACCCCCATAGAGGTCAGACCGGTAATCACAATCAAATCGAAACTACCAATCCCGCCCGGAATCATAGAGAAGATACCAATAATAACCGCTAGGAAATAAAGAGGAATCAGATTATAAAGAGGAACATGTAAGCCCATTAAATAAGCTACACTTACAAAGCTCCCAAGGGCCGTTCCCCATTCAGCTGTCGAAGCTAAAAGAAGACTTAGCCTCGTTTTCAATGGTACTTGTCCAAAATAGGCTAATTTTTCACGACTAGAAACAAAGAAAATAAAAGGTAGATAAAGGAAAATCCCCAATAACAGTAACCAATACTTTCTTAAATCTGGACTTAGAGGGAAGAACCAAAAGACAGCGAATACCAAACCACTTAAAAGGGATAGGCCCGACATAAAGTAAGGCAATAAGCGAGAAAGTGCCTTAACACCTGTCTTTTCCTGCCCATCCTCAGAATAAAAGGAATATCGCAGACCCACATCGACCAAACCAGCAAAACCAGCCAAGTTATTAATGGTATTGACAGCCCAACTTGTTTCTAAGATATAGGATTTGGAATAATCCGTTTCTAGCTCCTTATTCAGTATGATGTCATAAAAGAGCATGGGGGAGACAGCGACTAGTCCGATGACAGCCATCAAAACAAGATGCCAAATAGATAAACCGGACAGAGCTGACTCCAGTGACTCTAAAGTGATGGTCCGTTTTAGACGAACCAATTCTATGACGACAAGAACCGTAATCGAGATAAAAAAGATGGATTTAACGGCTGCTTTTAAAGGTTGAAGTCTCTCTAAAAAACGCTTCATGCCACCACCTCTTTTCGACTAATTCTCACAAGCTCACGAATCATTTGATTAAAGACCTTATATTTACGTTGAGCTAGACGATGCCCTTCACGACGTTGGACATAGAGCTTATGAATCGGAAAGAGTTCTGAAATCTCTCTAGAATGCCTAATACTGATAACATCCCTTTGCCCCATAACTACCCAAACAGGATAGGCAGCCTGATGTAGACGTTCCCTATCTAATGGCAAGTCATGAAGCATCAGACCCGTTACCTGAGCCATGATATCCATTTTAGATGAAAATGGTGACAAAGCTTGTAAGCAAAGATATTGTATATAGACCGCGAATCTTGAGCGTCTCGTCAACCCATTAAAGGTCATATTTCCCGCATTAAGCAAGAGTCCCGCAATCCGGTCAGGATAACGACTAGCATAAACCATAGCCAAATTAGCACCGTCACTATGACCGACAAATAAGGCCTTCTTGATATTCAAATATTGCAAAATTTCCTCCAAATCGGCAGCCATCTGTTCAAAGGTCATCTTAACACTCTGACGACTGGACCTGCCGTGATTACGACTATCAATGAAAATTAAACGATAGTCTCGATACAGAATTCCTTGCTTACCAAAGTAATTCCCTGACAAATTATTGCCATGCAAAAAAACAATTGGAAAGCCTTTACCGAGATCACGATAATAGATGATTTGACCATCTTTCACTTTGAATTCCATAATATTACCTACCTTTTCACTAACGCACTCTTATACGATAATTAGTCTTATAAGGCATTAGGGCTGATGAGTTGGACTTATCACATTCCAAAACCATCTAACCCCCTTCACTCCATTATAACACTTCCACTAGGGAAGAGTCAGAATATTTGTGCATTTTCTGCAAAAAGAAAAAGCCTTTTCAGGCTTCTCCTCTTATTGTTCGAAAGTTTGTTGAGCGATGAGCTTATTATAGTTTTCTTCATCTTCTTGATTATCACGGACAACCTTAGATACTGTAAATGAAGATGAAATCAAGCCAACACATCCCATGAGGTAGTAACCCTTAACCATCAAAGGCTCTTTAAGGGTATAGAGGCCTACCAACATCAAGATTACGAAGAAGCCAAATGATCCCCATGCCATCATATTGAAAGATGTTGTGTTACGATACACTTTTTTCTTTACTTTGTTCATAAAGTTAGTCTCCTTTTATATACTAAGACTATTATACCAACAATGTAAGCCTTTCACAACTCAAAACATGAAAAGGTTCTCATCATTCCTTAACCTTCCAATTGTTCTGATAAGTCACTCCACTCTTCCATCAGAGCCTCTTGAGTAACTGACAAGTCATCTAGCTCTTTCTGCAAGTCAGACAATTCTGTCACGTCATTGGTTTCAAGCATGGTAGCAGAGATTTCCTCCAAGCGTTCCTCAATCGTCTCTAGCTCATTTTCAATTTGCTCAATGCGTCGGCTTAGTTTACGCATCTCTTTTTGATTGGCTTTTTGAGCTTGATAATCACTAGCACCCGCTGAAGCTACTTGGACTTCCTCTGATACTTGACTTTCCTCTGCTTCAAGACGTGCTAACTCTTCAAGCTCCGCCTTTTTCTCAAGGTAGTAATCATAATCTCCAAGGTAAATGGTTGCCCCATCCTCAGAAATTTCCATCACTTTGGTTGCCACACGGTTGATAAAGTAACGGTCATGGCTGACAAAGAGAAGCGTTCCATCAAAGTCAATGAGGGCATTCTCCAAGACTTCCTTACTATTAATGTCCAAGTGGTTGGTCGGCTCATCTAGGATGAGGAAGTTGTTATTTTCCATTGATAATTTAGCTAGGAGCAGACGAGCTTTCTCACCACCAGAAAGCATGGAAACAGACTTTTTGACATCATCACCTGAGAAGAGAAAGGCCCCCAGACGATTACGAATCTCAACTTCAGGAGTCGTCGCAAAATCATTCCACAACTCATCAAGGACTGTGTTCGACGGTGTCAAGGCAGATTGGGTTTGATCATAATACCCCACTTCAACATTAGCACCATAGGTTGACGTTCCCTTGATAAAAGGCAATTTACCCACTACCGACTTGATAAAGGTTGTTTTCCCGATACCATTTGGACCAACGATGGCAATGGCATCCATCTTCTTAACATCCAGGGAAATAGGCTCTGAGAGAATCTCATCGTCATAACCAATAGCAGCATCCTTAACTGTCAAAACCACATTCCCAGAGACCTTATCCGCATGGAAAGTCATATTGGCTGACTTCTGGCCTTCTGTTGGCTTATCCAGACGTTCCATTTTCTCTAGCTGTTTACGACGGGCTTGAGCACGCTTAGTTGTAGAAGCACGGACAATATTACGATTAACAAAGTCCTCCAACTTAGCAATTTCCTTTTGTTGTTTTTCGAAGTTCTTTGCTTCAGTGGCCAACTTTTCAGCCTTAAGGTCCATGAATTTTGAATAGTTTCCGACATAACGATCTAAACTATGTTTGGTCAAATCCAGGGTTACTGTCGCCACCTTATCCAAAAAATAACGGTCGTGACTGACAATGACTAGAGCACCCTGATAATTGACCAGGTAATTCTCCAACCAGGCAATGGTGTCGATATCCAAGTGGTTCGTCGGTTCATCCAGTACCAAGAGTTCCGGCTTCTCAAGCAGCATTTTCGCCAAAGCTAAGCGCGTGTTTTGCCCTCCAGAAAGATCTGAAATAGGCATCTCCCACATGCTTTCATCAAACTTAAAACCATTGAGAATGGCTCTGATATCAGATTCATAGGTAAAACCACCTCGCTGTCTGAAATCCTCAGAAAGGCGATCATAGTCAGTCATTAACTTATCCAAGTCTGACCCAGTTAACTCAGCCATCTTCATTTCCATGTCACGAAGGCGTTTTTCGTCTGCACGAAGACCTGCAAAAACATTTAACATTTCCGCATAGATGGTATTGCTAGACTCAAAGCGACTATCCTGAGCTAAGTAAGACAAATTCAAATCACGTTTTGTGTTGATTTCACCACTTGTCGGCGCTTCCTCTCCAACCAAAATTTTCAATAGGGTTGATTTCCCAGCACCGTTACGTCCAACAAGGGCAATACGATCGCGTTCATCTACCTGAATATTAATATTATCAAAGAGCACATCCCCTGAGAAAGAGCGCTCAACCTTGTTTCCTTGTAAAATAATCATAACGTTTCAATTATACCAAAAAAGCCAAGCTCCTGCTTAGGCTTTCTGACTTTCTTTCAAAATGCTTGCTACCTTAGTATTAATCAAGTCAATAGCAACAGTATTTGTGACACCTTCAGGAATCACCACATCTGCGTAGCGTTTCGTAGGTTCGATAAACTGGTGGTACATAGGTTTAACCACACTAATATATTGCTCAATGATACTATCCAAGCTACGGCCACGCTCTTCCATGTCACGCTTAATACGACGGATAATACGAATGTCATCATCAGTATCTACAAAAAGCTTGATATCCATCAAATCACGCAAACGTTTATCCTCAAGTACCAAAATTCCTTCAACAATGAAGACATCCTGTGGTTCCTGACGATAAGTCTTTTCACTGCGTGTATGCTGCGTGTAGTCATAAATCGGAATATCCACTGGACGCCCAGCAATCAGCTCATTGATGTGTTCAATCATAAGATCTGTATCGAAGGCAAAGGGATGGTCGTAGTTAGTTGACACACGCTCTTCAAAAGTCAAATGTGACTGATCCTTATAATAAGAATCATGCTCAATCATAGCAATTTTCTCATCTGGAAAATTTGATAGAATGGCACGAGAAACACTGGTCTTACCTCCACCAGAGCCACCCGTAACCCCAATAATAATCGGTTTTTTAGGCATGGTAAATTCCTATCTAATATAGTCTTTCTTATTTATTCTACACTAAATCATGATATAATAAAAGCAAATCCATATAGAAAATGAGACTTTTATGTTTAAAAACTTTCCTGAACAATGGCAAGACCTCCTTAAAGAAAAAGGAATCACTACAGAGACTGCCATTCAAAAAGAACTCTTTGCACCAATCACTGAAGGAGACAATATCCTAGGTATCAGTCCTACAGGAACAGGTAAGACTCTAGCCTACCTTCTCCCATTGCTCCTCTCACTCAAGCCCAAAAAATCCCAGCAATTGCTTATCCTAGCACCCAATTCAGAGCTTGCTGGACAGATTTTTGATGTGACCAAACAATGGGCTGAGCCACTAGGACTCACTGCCCAACTCTTCCTTTCTGGCTCTAGTCAAAAGAGACAAATTGAACGCCTGAAGAAAGGACCGGAAATTCTCATCGGAACACCTGGCCGTGTCTTTGAGCTGATTAAACTCAAAAAGATCAAGATGATGAATGTCAACACCATCGTCCTAGATGAATTTGATGAGCTTCTCAGTGATAGCCAATACCACTTTGTGACAAAAATCAGCCACCATGTTCCTCGTGACCATCAAATGATTTATATTTCGGCAACCAACAAAATTGATGATCAAAATCTTGTCGAAAATACCATCGTTTATGACCTATCTGATCAAGAACTTGACACCATCAAACATTATTTTATCAGTGTTGATAAACGTAACCGTGTCGAACTTCTTCGTAAGTTCTCCAATATCCCTGACTTCCGTGGCCTTGTCTTTTTTAACAGTCTATCTGACCTTGGGGCTACTGAAGAACGCCTCCAATTTAACGGGGCTTCAGCGGTATCATTGGCTAGTGACATCAACGTCAAATTCCGTAAGGTTATCTTGGAAAAATTCAAAAATCATGAGATTTCACTCTTACTCGGTACTGACCTCTTGGCACGCGGCATCGATATTGAAAATCTAGAGGTAGTCATCAACTTCGATATTCCTCGAGATCGCGAAGCCTATACTCACCGTGCAGGACGTACTGGTCGTATGGGAAATGAAGGCAGCGTCATTAGCTTTGTAACCCATCCAGAAGACCTCAAAAAACTTAAAAAATTCGCCAAAGTTTCAGAACTGGTTCTTAAAAATCAAGAACTTCACGAAAAATAAGGCATTACAAAAGCACTTCAGTTTACTCTGAAGTGCTTTTAACATATACAGATTAGGCTTTTTTACCAAAGTCCTCAATCATTTGTTCCATTTCCTCACGACTTGGAGTTGTCAACATATAGAGGAAGTCACCTTGCAACTCTGCAAAGGCTGCGGGCATGATTTTCTTAACTTTAAGTTGTTCACGATACTTATCAAAAAGTTCTTCTTCTGAATAAGCATAGTGAGAGCTTGCACGACGTGAAGTCGCCAAACAGTAAAGTGGCTCAAACTGAGAAGTTGGGAATGGTTCGCCAGCAACGATATCCGCATACCCCTTGTACAAATCGAAAGAGTGAGCATAGTTATACACGTCGATTGTGAAACCACCTGCTGGACGGTTGTTATATTCAATAGCAATATAATCGTCACCATCACGGAAGAACTCAATATGGAAGAAACGTTCCTTCATACCAAATTCTTTGACAATTGCCTCACCATACTTACGTAACTTAGGATCCATTTCCTTAAGAACGTAGTAAGAATTATCCATCTTGTAAATCATCAAGTCAAGTGGTGTGTGGGCATAATCAAAAGTTGTCGAGAAGACAATATTACCGTCATGATCAATCAAACCATCGAAAGTACAGATTTCGCTTGAAGTTACAAATTTTTCAAAGAAATAAACTGTTTCATGATCCCACTCAGCCTTAAAGTGATTGATATCATCTTCTGTTTCAAGTTTGAAGGTTGCAGCTGCACCAACCCCATTATCTGGCTTAGCAATCATTGGAAGGCCGATTTCTTTCACAGCTTTATCCACATCTTCATCAGTTTTAATGACAGCACCAGGTACAACTGGAACTCCAGCTTTTTGGAAGAGTTTTTTCATTTCAGACTTGAATTTAGTCTTCTTAAGATCTTCTGGCTTAGCACCAAAAACATTGAACTGTTCACGAAGAGCAGCATCCAATTCCAACCAGTATTCGTTATGAGATTCGATTCGGTCAATTGGTCCGTGTTTATAGAAAAGAAAGGCTACCGCACGTTTAACTTCATCCAAGTTTTCCAGATTGTCTACACGGAAGTACTCAGTCAAAGCCTCTTTCAAAGGTTGATCCAATTGTTCATAAGGCTCTTGACCAATACCAAGAACAGTGATGCCCTTATTAGCAAGTTCAACTGTAAACTGTTGGAAGTTTTGTGGATAGTATGGTGAAATAACAAGATAATTCATTAGTAATTCCTCTTTTATAGTTATTTAGATGGGATGGACAAAGAAATTATAGATTCATATTGTCAAGGAAATAAGGCATTTGTTTACGCCACCATTCCCAATCGTGAGCGACATCATGACCCCACTCAGAGAACCAAGCTGGAATATTCTTTTGTTCAAAGGCTTCCTTGAGTTTATAGTAAGATGGAAGACCATCTTGTTCCCAAGCACCAAGACCTGTACATACGATGATCTCAGCTTGACGGTAGCGGTCGATAAACCAACCATCATTTTGGTTCCAGATATAATCTGATGGAGAATTTTGGTAAATAGCTTCGTCCCCTCCAAACTCACCCACAAAGAAACGAGCATCGTAGACACCACTAAGGGCTACTACTTTATTGAAAACATCAGGGTGTTGCAAGAAGAAATTAAGCGCATGGTATGCCCCCATTGAACAACCTGTTGTCATCATTGGGTCAAACCAACCAGTTTTGTGTTTGATAAATGGAATAGCTTCTTCAATAACATAACGTTCATAAGCGCGATGCATTTCAGCACGATCATGTGGGTTTTTCCAATCACAAAGCCAGCTTTCACTATCCACACTTGAAAGTGTAAAGAATTGTACGCGTCCTTCTTCGATAAAACGTGCACAAGCATCAATCATACCAAAGTCATAGTATTCGTTATGGCTACCACCTGATGAGGCAAAAACCACAACAGGGATACCAGCGTGCCCGTAACGGTTAACATACATTTCACGGTTAAGTTGACCACTCCAGTGGCTAAGATGTTCGATATTCATATTTATATTCCTTTTCCTAAATTAAATTAATTTGCGTTAATAAAGACTAGTCCCATTTTTCAGCGAAAAAGCGAAGACAGTCTGGTAAATTCTCGGCCCAAGCTTCTTCATTGTGTTCAGCACCAGATTGAATGTGAATCTTGATATTTTCCAAATCAACCCCACGAGCAATCAAATCATGATAATAGCTCAATGAAGAGTCTATATAAGCCTGCTTAATATTACCAGCCATCAAGGTCTTGTCAGTATCATCAGCTTCCTCAGTTCCTACATATATGTAGACACGTTGATCTAAATCGAGCTTTTGACGCGACATGTAACGATCAAAAGCATCCTGATGCAACCAGTTAGCTGAAGAAAATACCCCAAGACAACCAATCTGCTCCTTATAATCAAGCCCCATAAACTGAGTGATATTACCACCGAGAGATGAACCAATCATAGCTGTATGCTGACGGTCAGAGAGGGTACGGTATTCCTTATCAATAAAGGGTTTAACCACATCCATGACAAACTCTGCATACTCTACACCCTTACCTCCGAACTGGACACCAGGGATATTAGATTCTTGGTACTTCCACGCAGAATACTCATTCATACGGCCAGGACCATCATTATCAATGGCTACAACAATCATGCGCGAAATATCAGGATTACGCTTGATTGTTGGGATAATCTTCCAAGAATAGCCAGAAAAGGACTCCTTACTATAAAGAACATTCTGACCATCATGGAAATACACGACAGGGTAAGAACGATCTGTATCCGTTTCATAGTTCTTAGGTAGAAGAACACGCACACGACGAAGTTTACCAGTGTATGGTACCTCTAACTCATGCGTCTTCATAACCAAGTAAAAATAAGATTTATTCATTGTCAGAAAACTCTCTATATTCGAAATTTAGTTCTATTATACCATATTTTAAAAGAAAAAGAGCCCCTATTATTGGGACTCTTTACACTTTTTTAATGATTGAATAGCTACATTCTTAGTAGTTTGCGATATCAAATACTGTTGATTTCACACGAGTCATAGCTTCGATAGAGTATTTCACACCTTGAGTTCCGGCACCAGATCCTTTAACACCAAGGAATGGGAAGTTATCTGTACCACGTTGTGTTTTGTTGTTGATGTGAACTGTACCAACTTCAAGTTGTTCAGCAATTGCAAATGCACGTGGGTAGTCTTGTGTGAAGACAGCACCTTGAAGTCCAAATTCAGATTCGTTAGAAATCTTGATTGCTTCTTCAACTGAAGATACACGGATGAATGGCAATACTGGACCAAATGGTTCTTCCCAAGCAAGACGCATATCAGTTGTTACATGGTCAAAGACTGCTGGGTAGATAAGGTTACCTTCACGTTTCAATTCAGTTTTAGCAGTAGCACCTTGTTCAACTGCATCATCAATCAAACCTTGAACGAAGTCAGCAGCTTTTGTATCGATAAGTGGTGTAACGCTTGCGCTTTCTTCAGGCATACCAACAGTAATATTACCTACCAAAGCAGTTACTTTTTCTACCAATTCATCTGCAACGCTATCCATTACAAGGACACGTTTGATAGCTGTACAACGTTGACCTGAATAGTCAAAGGCACCAGCAACAATGTTTTTAGCAGTCAAGTCAAGATCAGCATCTTCAAGAACGATAGCGGCATCTTTACCACCAAGTTCAAGCATGATTGGACGCATAGCTGCCAAACGACCGATATTTTCACCAACTGGTGTTGAACCTGTAAAGTTGATGAAATCAACTGCTTTGTGCTCAACAATGTAGTCACCGATAACAGAACCACGACCTGTAATAGAGTTCAAGACACCTGCAGGGATACCAGCTTCAACAAATGCTTCAACCAAAAGAAGACCTGAGATAGAACCTTGTGTTGGTGGTTTGAAGGCAACAACGTCACCAGCAATCAAGGCAGGAGCAATTTTAGAACCAGCCAAGTTTACTGGGTAGTTAAATGGAGAAATAGCAAGTACAAGACCTACTGGTTCGCGACGAACAACAGCAATTTTTTTCTTGCTTCCAGCGTCAAAGGCACCACCTTCAAGTACCTCACCTTCCAAACGCAAACCTTCTTCAGCTGCATAGTGGATGATTTCAGCAGTACGAACAACTTCACCGATTGCAGATTTCAAACCTTTAGAGATTTCTTTAGAAAGAACTTGACCGATTTTTTCTGCATCACGTTCCAAGATATCTGCTGCTTTATGAAGGTAAGCTGCACGTTCAGCATATGAAAGCGCACGCCATGCTGGGAGTGCTGCTTTAGCTGCTGCGTAGACTTCGTCTACTTCAGCTTGGCTCATCGCTGGAACTGATCCAAGTTCCTCACCGTTTGCAGGTGCGTAAATAGTAATTTCGTTTTCAGATGTTTTCCACTCACCATTGACATAGTTTTTGTATTGTTTAGCCAAGATAGTAACTCCTTTTATCTATTATAAGACCTATTTTATCATTTTTTTAGAAATATTCCAAGATTTAAACGAGAATTATTCAGAAAATTTTGACAAAAAATAGTTAAAATTGTTAACCTAGGTTAGCCGTATTCTACTCCTAACTAAAGAATGAGTCAATTATTTTGTCTCCGTTTAGATATAAAAAAAGTGAAAGCCTAAGCCTCCACTTTTTATGATTAGTCTACGTTAACGTATTCTTTTGAAAGTTCAAGAACTTCTTCCATTGTTGAACATTCAGTAAGAGCACGGTTAGCGTATTCTTCCATTTTAGCTGTGTCAAGTTTCTTCATCAAGCTACGTGTACGAAGAACAGATGTCGCTGACATTGAGAACTCATCCAAGCCCATTCCAACAAGAAGTGGGACAGCAGTTTGGTCACCGGCCATTTCACCACACATACCAGCCCATTTACCTTCAGCGTGAGCCGCTTTGATAACATTGTTAATCAAACGAAGGATTGATGGGTTATATGGTTGGTAAAGGTATGAAACTTGTTCGTTCATACGGTCAGCAGCCATTGTGTATTGGATAAGGTCATTTGTACCAATTGAGAAGAAATCAACTTCCTTAGCAAATTGGTCAGCAAGCATAGCTGCAGCTGGGATTTCAATCATAATACCTACTTCGATATCGTCTGCAACGGCAACACCTTCAGCAACCAATTTAGCTTTTTCTTCTTCAAGAATACCTTTAGCAGTACGGAACTCAGTCAACAAAGCAACCATTGGGAACATGATACGCAATTTACCGTGAACAGATGCACGAAGCAAAGCACGCAATTGTGTACGGAACATTTGATTACCAGTTTCAGAGATAGAAATACGCAAAGCACGGTAACCCAAGAATGGGTTCATTTCTTTAGGAAGATCGAAGTAAGGGAGTTCTTTATCCCCACCGATATCCATTGTACGAACGACAACAGGTTTACCGTTCATACCTTCAAGAACTGCTTTGTAAGCTTCATATTGGTCATCTTCAGTTGGGAAGTCTTGAGAATCCATATACAAGAATTCTGTACGATAGAGACCAACAGCTTCTGCACCGTTATCATTTACACCTTCAACGTCTTTAGGTGTACCGATGTTAGCAGCCAATTCGAAATGTTTTCCATCGGCGGTAACTGTTTGAGCATCTTTAAGGAGAGCCCATTCAGCTTTTTGTTTAGCGTAAGCTTCACCAGCTGCTTTGAACTCAGCAATTTGCTCTTCAGTTGGGTTGATAACAACTTCACCAGTAATACCTGAAACAGCCAAAACATCACCATCTTTGACAAGTTCTGTGATGTTATTTGTTCCAAGAACAGCTGCGATTTCAAGTGTACGCGCCATGATAGCTGAGTGACTTGTACGTCCACCGATGTTAGTAACAAAGGCTTTTACGTACTTTTTGTTCAACTGAGCTGTATCAGATGGTGTCAAGTCATGAGCAACAACGATTGATTCTTCGTTGATTGTTGCCGGGTTAGGCAATTTCTTACCAAGCAAGTTAGCAAGCACACGTTTTGTAACGTCACGAATATCCGCTGCACGTTCTTGCATGTATGGGTTATCTTCCATACCTTCAAAAATAGCGATAAACATGTCTGTTACTTCTGTCAAAGCAGCTTCAGCATTAACTTGTTTAGCACGGATAGTTTCTTTAATTTGACCAGTCATTTCTGGGTCAGCAAGAACCATCAAGTGAGCATCAAAAACGGCTGCCGCTTCTTCACCAAGGCTTTCAACTGCTTTTTCACGGATAACAGAAAGCTCGTCTTGTGACGCCGCTAGAGCAGCATCTAGACGAGCCTCTTCTGCACTTGTATCTTCAACTGTTACAGTTTCAAATGACAAGTCCGGTTGAACAAGCAGATATGCCTTAGCAACTGCAACACCATCAGATGCTGCGATTCCTTTAAGCATTTCTGTCATATTCTTATGCCAATCCTTCTTTTGTCATTGTTTCTGCGATTGCTGCGATTGCATCATCAGCATCAGCACCTTCTGCAGAGATAGTTACGTCAGCACCTTGACCAACACCAAGGCTCATAACACCCATGATTGATTTAAGGTTAACTGCTTTACCTTTGTAGTCAAGAGTGATATCTGAAGCAAATTTGCTAGCTGTTTGAACAAGCAAAGTAGCTGGACGTGCGTGGATACCTGTTTCTGCAACAATGTGGAAATCTTTAGAAGCCATAATGGATTCTCCTTCTTAGTTTGGAATATTTGAGTTATCAATGATAACCCTTACAATTTAGAATTATAACATAGCTAATTGAGATTATCAAGGTTAAAACGTACTTTCTACAAGTTTTTCAAAAGCCTATCTCTCATTTTACTGCTCATTTTCATTTTTTAAAACATAAGCAAATACTAGTCTCTAGTTATTTACAACATTTTCAGAAAATTTCTTTCATGGCGTTTTCAATCGTAAATTTTCATTTTCGAGCAAAAACAATCACATAATTGAAAGAATTTGATTGCTAAAGGCACTTGTTGAATAAGCTTGTTTCCCAAATGCCAAGTCAGCTGTAAAGATATCAGCTTTAAATGTCTTTTCAATAGCACTTGTAATCAGTTGAGCTGCCTCAGTCCAACCAATATAATCTAGAAGCATGCAGCCAGATAATAGAACTGAGCAAGGATTAGCCTTATCTTGATCCGCGATATCCGGAGCTGTTCCATGTGTTGCTTCAAAAATAGCATGGCCTGTTTGATAGTTAATGTTGGCTCCAGGGGAGATGCCGATACCACCAACTTGTGCAGCTAAGGCGTCACTGGCATAATCACCATTCAAGTTGGTTAAGGCAACAACATCAAATTTTTCTGGATTTAAAAGAATCTGTTGTAGAAAGTTATCCGCAATTATATCATTAATCTCTAAACGACCATCCAACAATTCTTCTTTATATTCTTCCTGAGCCACTTCATAACCCCATTTACGGAAACCACCTTCTGTAAATTTTTGAATATTCCCCTTATGAACCAAGGTCACTTTTTTTAGATTGTTCTTGAGAGCATAGTCGATAGCCGAGCGAATGAGACGTTTACTTCCTTCTATTGAAATTGGCTTGATTCCGATACTACTTGATTCTGGGAAGCGAATTTTACTAACATTCATTTCTGTCTGGAGAAACTCAATCACGCGCTTAACATCTGTTGTTCCCGCTTCCCATTCAATTCCCGCATAAATATCTTCAGTATTTTCACGAAAAATAGTAATATTCGTTTTTTCTGGTTCCTTAAGCGGACTTGCTACTCCTTCAAAGTAACGAACCGGTCTAACACAAGCGTAGAGATCAAGTTCTTGACGTAAAGCTACATTTAAAGAACGAATCCCTCCACCTACTGGCGTCTCAAGCGGACCCTTAATAGCAACTAAACTTTCTCGAATAGTCTCCAATGTTTTTTTCGGCAACCATTCTCCTGTTTTATCATAAGCCTTCTTACCAGCTAGGAGCTCTTGCCACTCAATATGACGCTTTCCTTCATAGGCTACTTCTACTGCTTTATCAAAGATTGCTTGGGCATTCTTCCAGATATCATGTCCAACACCATCCCCTTCAATAAAAGGGATAATTGGATTATCAGAAACTTGAAGCTGTCCATTTGTCATTACGATTTTTTCTGCCATATAGCTTTCCTCCCTAGCGTTTTTCTAAAGGAATATAGGTCATATTTTCTTGTCCAATATACTGTGAGCGAGGACGAATCAATTTGTTATTTTTTTGCTGCTCTTGAATATGAGCAATCCAGCCGGCAACACGACTCATTGCAAAGATAAGTGTGAAGATATCGCTGTCAATTCCTAGAGTATGGTATACGGTGGCTGAATAGAAGTCTACATTGGGAATTAATCCCTTCTTATCTTTCATGAACTCTTCAATTTCTTGAGACATATTAAAGAATTCTTCATTCTCGGTACCCTCTGTCAACTTTTTAGCCATATCTCTTAAGAAAATTTCACGAGGATCCTGTTTCTTGTATACACGGTGCCCAAATCCCATGATTTTCTCTTTAGAGTCAAGTTTTTCCTGCAAGTAAGCATAAACATCACCTGATTCGCGGATTTCTTTAAGCATATCAAAGACGCGTTCATTAGCCCCACCATGCAGAGGACCTTTTAGAGCACCAATAGCTGTTGTAACACAAGAATAAATATCTGTCAGAGTCGAAGCACAAACACGCGCTGCAAAAGTTGAAGCATTCAACTCATGATCAGCATGTAGAATTAAGGCCTTATTCATAGCCTCAACTTCAATTTCAGAAGGTTCAACACCATTCAGCATGTAAAGAAAATTAGCAGCAAAGCCTAAATCTTCTCTTGGTTTGAGGGGCATTTTACCAGTGCGTAAGCGCGCAAAAGTCGTAATAATTGTTGGCAATTTAGCCATCAATTCAATACTTTGCTGATAAACGGCTTCCATGGATTTCTCCTCAGCATCCACATTGTATACCCCAAGAAGTGAAACTGTTGAACGTAAAACACTCATTGGGTGCAAATGTGGACGAGATTGGATAAGAATGCATTGTTCTACAGCATCTGAAATGTCATAGTTCTTACGCAACTCAGCTTCAAAATACTTGAGTTCCATTTGCGTAGGAAGATGACCATTCCATAAGAGATAAATCACTTCCTCAAAAGACGCTTTATTTTCCATAAACTCGGAAATATCATATCCTGCATAGGATAAATGGTCATCAATAATAGATGAAATCCTAGTATTACAGGCAATCATATCCTTAAGTCCATTAATTTCAACTGTTGTCATATTAGGCTCCCTTCAATTTTTTTCTTACAACCATTGGTAAGATACCACCATTTTTATAGTAGCGAATATCAGCATCTGCATCGAAGCGTACCAAGGCTTTAAAGGTTTTGGTTTGTTCAGGTGTTGAAGCTGTAACAGTGATAACATCATGGACACCTGGATTTTCTGAAAGATCGAAGCTAAAGGTCTCATGCCCTGTCAATCCAAGACTTTCAGCATTTTCCCCTTCCATAAATTGTACTGGTAAAATCCCCATCATAACTAGATTTGAACGGTGAATACGCTCAAAACTCTCAGCAAGCACTACTTTTACCCCAAGGAGATTTGCACCTTTAGCAGCCCAGTCACGACTAGAGCCCATACCATAATCCTTACCAGCAATTACAAGCGTATCTTGATTAGCTTCTTTATATTTCATAGCAGCATCATATATAGGTAGAATATCACCATCATATTTAGTATATCCACCAATTTTTCCATCTGCTAGCTCATTCTTGATACGAATATTAGCAAAAGTTCCTCGCATCATGACTTCGTGATTTCCACGACGGCTACCATAAGAATTAAATTCTTGATAATCAACACCATTCTCAGTCAAATAACGAGCTGCTGGACTATTTCTGGCAATATTACCCGCTGGAGAAATATGGTCTGTTGTAACCGTATCTCCAAATTTAGCCAAAACCTTCAAATCATTCAATGGTTTAATACTCAAATCATCTCCTAAAGCATCAAAGTAAGGTGGGTTTTGAATATAGGTAGAGTTTTGATTCCATTTATAATTTTGACTTTGTTCAGTAGGAATGGCATTCCACTTCTCGCTATCAGAAAAGACACTGGCATATTCATCTTGGAAGAGTTGACGGGTGACGTATTTATCAACATAAGTCTCAATGTCATCACGAGATGGCATAATCTCCTCTAAATAAACAGCTTGACCATTGTCGTCAAAGCCTAGAGGCTCAGTTGTCAAATCAATATTCGTGTTACCAGCCAAGGCATAAGCAACAACCAATGGTGGACTAGCCAAGAAATTCACTTTAACAAGTGGATTAATACGCCCTTCAAAATTACGATTTCCTGACAACACAGCACTCGCTAAGAGATCATTGTCTACAATAGCCTTAGCCACTTCAGGACGTAAATCTCCTGAGTTACCAATACAAGTTGTGCAACCATAACCTACCAAGTTAAAGCCAAGCTTATCTAGATAGGTTTGCAAGCCTGAAGCTTTGAGATAACCAGTAACAACCTTAGAACCGGGTGCCAAAGATGTCTTCACCGTTGGAGATACTTTTAATCCTTTCTCAACAGCTTTTTTGGCTAAAAGACCGGCTGCCATAAGAACGTAAGGATTAGAGGTATTGGTACATGATGTGATTGCTGCAATGGCCACATGACCTGTTTGAATTGTTTCTGAATGATCCTCAAAGTCAACGTTTGCAGTTTTTGCTAACTCTTCATTATCCAAACCGAAACCACGGACACCTGCTTCTCGTACCACTGCATCTTGAAACTCTTGCTTAGCATCAGATAAGAGAATCAAATCCTGTGGACGTTTAGGACCTGAGATAGAAGGTTTAATAGATGACAAATCAATTTCAACAATCTTAGTATACTTAGCTTCTTTACTTGGATCATAGAAAAGATGATTGGCTTTTGTATAGGCCTCAGTGACTTGGATATGTTCCTCATCACGGTTAGTTAAACGCATGTAGTTAAGAGTCTCGTCATCAATAGGAAAATAACCACAGGTTGCACCATATTCTGGTGCCATATTAGCGACTGTGGCACGATCAGCTAGAGATAAACTCTTCAAGCCAGGTCCAAAGTACTCAACAAATTTACCAACCACATTTTCAGAACGAAGCACCTGAGTAATCTTGAGAGCCAAATCTGTTGCTGTAGCAATTTTAGGCAGCTCTCCTGTCAGATGTACACCAATAACCTCTGGAATTGGGAAATAAGATGCTTCACCTAGCATAGCTGCTTCAGCTTCAATTCCGCCAACGCCCCAACCAAGAACGCCAATACCATTAATCATAGTCGTATGACTATCTGTACCAAACATAGAGTCAGGATATAGGAGTCCATCATTTTCAATAATGACATCACTCAAAAATTCAATATTAACCTGGTGAATAATACCTGTAGCTGGTGGAACAGCACGGTAATTTTCAAAAGACTGTTCAGCCCACTTAAGAAATTCATAGCGCTCGTTATTACGTTTAAACTCTAGATTGATATTATCTTCAAGAGCAGTATCACATCCATATGAATCAACTTGGACAGAGTGGTCGATGACCAAATCTACTGGAATCTCTGGATTAATAAATTCTGCTTTACCACCATTAGCCACTATAGCATCACGCATTGAAGCTAAATCAACAACAACAGGAACTCCTGTAAAATCTTGTAAGATAACACGACTTGGTTTAAAAGGCACTTCGGAAATTGTTGGAAAATTCGGAAATTTCATTAGATCAGAAATGTGAGATTCCTTAACATCGACACCATCTTTTTTTCTGAGGAGACTTTCAAGTAGTATTCGAATGGTATAAGGTAGTTCTCCGACCTTAACATCATGAGATTTTGCTGCTTTTTCGAGATCATAGAAAGAGAATGTCTTACCATTTACAGTTAGATTTGAACAGTATTCTTGCATACTTGAACCTCCATTAGTTAAAAATTTTCTTTATTCTACACTGTTATTTTTGAAAAAACAAATAGAATTGGCATTTTGATGTTATATTACATAACATTTATGGTGAGATATTTCTTTTTTAGCCATTTTCATAAACAAATTCTATTTAATTTAGGAAACTTAAAAAAGCCTTTGAAACACAAGATATAGGGTTGTGTTTCAATACTAAACACAAAATATTGTATTTCCTTAAGATATTTAGCTTGATTTTTCCCAATATTTTGGGTATTCTATTAGAGTTGAAAAAGTGACTCCTAGTCACTTAAAATCTTTTTATAAAGGAGTATTTGCAATGGCAAAGATTACATTGTTTTCTAAAAACAACTGCATGCAGTGCAAAATGACTAAAAAATTCTTGGAAAAGGAAGGTGCTGATTTCGAAGAAATCAACATTGATGAACAACCAGAAAAAATCGATTACGTAAAAAGTCTTGGTTTCACTGCTGCTCCAGTTATTGAAGCAGGCGATATCGTCTTTTCAGGTTTTCAACCGACTAAACTTAAAGAAATCCTTTAATTATCAAGTTTTTAAATAGAAAGGAACTTGTTTGCTTAGTTTAATGTTTTAACCTTAATATACTATTAAACTGAGCCTGGTATCTGTATTATGTCTTTAAAAAATCTTGGCGATGTTTCATACTTCCGCCTCAACAACGAAATTAACCGTCCTGTTAACGGTCAAATTCCTTTGCATAAGGACAAAGAAGCACTTCGTGCCTTCTTCCTTGAAAACGTTAAGCCAAATTCAATGGTATTCAACAGCATCACAGATAAAATTAATTATTTGATTGAGAACGATTATATCGAGTCTGAATTCATCGGTAAATATGAACCTGCTTTCATCGAAAAGTTGTCTGCAGAAATTCATTCTCAAAAATTCCGCTTCCAATCTTTCATGGCAGCCTACAAGTTCTACCAACAATATGCCCTCAAAACAAACGATGGCGAGTCTTACCTCGAAAGTATTGAAGATCGCGTTCTTTTCAACGCCCTTTACTTTGCTGATGGTGATGAAAACCTAGCTAGTGACCTTGCCAACGAAATGATTCATCAACGTTACCAGCCTGCTACTCCTTCATTTCTAAATGCTGGACGTAGCCGTCGTGGTGAACTCGTGTCATGTTTCCTTATTCAAGTAACGGATGACATGAATTCTATCGGACGTTCTATCAACTCGGCTCTCCAGTTATCACGTATTGGTGGTGGGGTAGGTATTAGCCTATCTAACCTACGTGAAGCTGGTGCCCCTATCAAAGGTTATGCCGGAGCAGCCTCTGGTGTCGTACCTGTTATGAAGCTTTTCGAAGATAGCTTCTCTTACTCAAACCAACTTGGCCAACGTCAAGGTGCTGGTGTTGTTTACCTGGATGTTTTCCACCCAGATATCCTTGCCTTCCTTTCTACTAAGAAAGAGAATGCTGATGAGAAGGTGCGTGTTAAGACACTATCACTTGGTGTTACAGTTCCAGATAAGTTCTATGAGTTGGCACGTAATAATGAAGATATGTACCTCTTCAGCCCTTACTCAGTCGAAAAAGAGTATGGTAAACCATATAACTACATTGATATTACAGCTATGTATGATGAGTTGGTTGCCAATCCTAATATCACAAAAACCAAGATTAATGCGCGTGAGCTAGAAACTGAGATTTCTAAACTCCAACAAGAATCAGGTTATCCATATATCGTCAATGTTGATACAGCCAATCGACACAATCCAATCGATGGTAAAATCGTCATGTCCAACCTCTGTTCTGAAATTCTCCAAGTTCAAACACCAAGTGAACTTAATGATGCACAAGAGTTTGTTAAACTCGGTACAGACATTTCATGTAACCTTGGATCAACTAATATCCTTAACATGATGACATCTCCTGACTTCGGACGTTCAATTAAGGCTATGACACGTGCACTTACCTTTGTTACAGATAGTTCAAGTATTGATGCTGTACCATCCATCAAAAATGGTAACCAACAAGCTCATACCTTTGGTTTGGGAGCTATGGGGCTTCACTCTTACCTTGCTAAACACCATATCGAGTATGGTAGCCCCGAATCTGTTGAATTCACTAATATCTACTTCATGCTTATGAACTACTGGACTTTGGTTGAATCTAACAATATTGCCCGCGAACGCCAAGAAACCTTTGTCGGTTTTGAAAAATCAAAATATGCTGATGGTTCTTACTTTGATAAATACGTTACAGGCCAATACGTTCCTAAATCTGACCGTATCAAAGAACTTTTCGATGGTCACTTCATCCCACAAGCCAAAGATTGGGAAGAACTACGTGAACTCGTTAAGAAAGATGGACTCTACCATCAAAACCGTTTGGCTGTTGCACCAAATGGCTCAATCTCTTATATTAATGACTGTTCTGCTTCTATCCACCCAATCACACAACGTATTGAAGAACGTCAAGAAAAGAAAATCGGAAAAATTTACTATCCGGCCAACGGTCTTTCAACAGACACAATTCCTTTCTACACTTCAGCCTACGACATGGACATGCGTAAAGTTATCGACGTCTATGCAGCTGCGACTGAACACGTTGATCAAGGTTTGTCATTAACCCTATTCTTGCGTAGTGAGTTACCAAAAGAAATTTACGAATGGAAAACAGAAAATAAACAAACAACTCGTGACCTTTCTATCCTTCGTAACTACGCCTTTAACAAAGGAATTAAATCAATCTACTACATCCGTACTTATACAGATGATGGGGAAGAGGTTGGTTCTAACCAATGTGAAAGCTGTGTCATTTAAGATAGTGATTTAACGATAGCAACTTCACTACTCTTATTTACAAAATGCATTAAAAGGTCGGTTCGCCGACTTTTTTAATAGATCAACTCAAAAAAACTATATCATGATTTTGAATTATGATAAAATAGTAACGATATCAATAAAGAAAGAGGTTTCTAATGGAAACTTACTACAAAGCCATTAACTGGAATGAAATCGAAGATGCGATTGATAAATCTACCTGGGAAAAATTGACCGAGCAATTTTGGCTAGATACACGTATCCCACTTTCAAATGACCTTGATGACTGGCGTAAACTTTCAGCTGAAGAAAAGGATTTGGTTGGAAAAGTTTTCGGTGGTTTAACATTGCTAGATACCATGCAATCTCAAACAGGTGTTGAAGCCATTCGTGCAGACGTCCGTACACCTCATGAAGAAGCTGTATTGAACAACATTCAGTTCATGGAGTCTGTTCACGCCAAATCTTACTCTTCAATCTTCTCAACTTTGAATACTAAATCTGAAATTGAAGAAATTTTCGAGTGGACTAACAGTAACAAATACCTCCAAACCAAGGCGAAAATCATTAACGATATCTATGAAAATGGAACGCCTCTTCAGAAAAAGGTTGCTTCAACATATCTTGAAACTTTCCTTTTCTATTCAGGGTTCTTCACTCCACTCTATTATCTTGGTAATAACAAGCTAGCTAACGTCGCTGAAATTATCAAGCTCATTATCCGTGACGAATCTGTTCACGGAACCTATATTGGCTATAAATTCCAACTTGGATTCAACGAATTGCCTGAAGAAGAGCAAGAAAGTTTCCGTGAATGGATGTATGATCTCCTCTATCAATTGTATGAAAATGAAGAGCTCTACACTAAATCTCTTTATGACGGTGTTGGATGGACTGAGGAAGTTATGACTTTCCTTCGTTACAACGCCAACAAGGCTCTTATGAACCTGGGACAAGATCCACTCTTCCCAGATAGTGCGAACGATGTTAACCCAATCGTTATGAATGGTATTTCTACAGGAACATCTAACCACGACTTCTTCTCTCAAGTTGGTAATGGTTACCTTCTAGGAACTGTCGAAGCCATGCAAGACGATGATTATAACTACGGACTATAATAAAAAACGGCTCTTTGTCAACTGTAGTGGGTGACGAAAAGCTAACATCTAGAGAGGACCGGATAGGTCCTCTTTTTATGTATGTTCAGAGTGATGAAGACACGCTTCTTAAAGTTGATGAAGTTTCTGAAACCAAATCCTAGACGTT
>JAFHAZ010000054.1:0-40730 GCA_016939315.1 Streptococcus sp.
CAGCTAGGTAGCTCGTCGGGCTCATAACCCGAAGGTCGTAGGTTCAAATCCTGCTCCCGCAATATGGCTCGGTAGCTCAGTTGGTAGAGCAATGGATTGAAGCTCCATGTGTCGGCGGTTCGATTCCGTCTCGCGCCATTTTTGTTAAGCGGGTGTAGTTTAGTGGTAAAACTACAGCCTTCCAAGCTGTTGTCGCGAGTTCGATTCTCGTCACCCGCTTTATTTGGATATTTTAGCCAAGCATTTGCTTGGGCGCGTAGCTCAGATGGTTAGAGCGCACGCCTGATAAGCGTGAGGTCGGTGGTTCGATTCCACTCGTGCCCATATTGGAGAATTACTCAAGAGGCTGAAGAGGACGGTTTGCTAAATCGTTAGGTCGGGTAACTGGCGCGGGGGTTCGAATCCCCCATTCTCCGTAGTATTATGACGAATTATCTTATAGATAATTCGTTTTCTTTTTTTCGAGGTGACAAAATGAAAAATAGTTTTTATCGTTTTCTTCTTTATGGGTTTATTATTCTTCTATTTTTTGTAATGCTTTTTTCTTTTGTCTTTACTAATAAAAAATTAACCAAGGGTATCTCGTCTAATGTTTCGGGTTTCGTTACCAAAGTAGACTCAGTGGTTTCAGTTCCATTTACTGCTTTATCAAAATCTCATAATGTTATTTCTGATCTCTTATCAACTTATAATGAGAATCGAGATTTAAAAAAATCTTTATCGAATTTAGAAAATCAATCATCTATTATTTCTAATTTGCAAGAAGAGAATGATTCTTTAAGAGCTTCGCTTAATCTTTCGGACAAGCTAAGTCGTGATAATGTTCTCACTGCTGAAGTTTCTATGCGACCTTCTGTTACTTGGTTAAAAGAGTTAACGATTAATGTCGGTAAGTCTAAGAATGTTAGTAAGTCCATGCTAGCAACTTCTAATGGTGGAGTAATCGGTTTTGTAACTAAGGTATATGATGATACTACTACTATTTCTTTACTTTCTAGTAGTTCTAGTGATAGCTACCTTGCTTCTAGCGTCAAATCAGACGATGATAACCAGATTTTCGGGATTATATCTCGTTATGATAATAAAAAGAAGCTGTTAGAGATGACACAACTCAATTCATCTTCTAACGTTAAGGTTGGTACTGAAGTAGTTACAAGTGGTCTTGATGATGTATCAGTAAAGGATGTTCCAATTGGTACTGTAGACTCTGTGAGTGATTATGAAGGAAATCGTACGATTTGGGTAAAACCTTATGCTGATTTTGATAAAATTTCTTATGTTACTTTAGTTGGAGATGGTAAATAATATGAAATTATCCAAGTATTCTATTATTCCTTTCTTACTGAGTATTGTTCCTTTTCTATGGGATGGTCATATTTCGATGATACTTAATCATTATTTATCTCCTGAATTTTTTCTATCATCTCATCTTTTCATTATTTATATTTTTATCTTAACCCTTGATTTTCCAAATAAGTATTCCTTTCTTTACCTTGTTTGTTTTGGATTTCTTTATGATACCTATTATTACAAAACAGTTGGTATAGTAATTCTAACTCTGCCGCTGTTATGTTATCTGTTAACTCAGCTAGGTCGAATTGTTAAGAGAAATACCTATGTTGATTTTTTGTTAATGTTTTTATTCCTCTTTCTCTTTGATACTATAAATTTTGGCTTTGCCTTATTTTATGGTTTCTCCAATGAGTCTGTGACGGATTTTATTATTTATCAACTAAGTCCTAGTATAGTGTTTAATCTTTTGACCTTTATCTTTATTAAACCTATTCTTGAAAAATTATTTTTGTATCTGTCAGTTGATAGATTTAAATAGAACTGTAATATTGGCGTAACAAAGTTTGCGCCATTTTTTGATACAATTAAAAGGTCTTATCGAAAAGGAGTAGTATTTTATATTATGAAAAAACGTATTCTTTCAGCAGTGTTGGTAAGTGGTGTAACCTTATCAGCAGCTGCATCAGTACATGCAGAGGATTATGATTCGCAAATCGCTGCTGCAGATAACGCAATTAGTAACCTTGCTTCTCAACAAGAGACTGCACAAGCGCAAGTTGCTACAATCCAATCTCAAGTATCTACACTTAGAACACAAAAATCAGAATTGGAAACTAAAAATGCTGAACTTGAAAAAGTATCAGCAGATTTGGAATCTGAAATTCAAGAATTATCAAGTAAAATAGTAGCTCGTCAAGATTCTTTGGCGAAACAAGCTCGTAGTGCTCAACAAAATAATACTGCGACTAGCTACATCAACTCTATCTTGAACTCTAAGTCAATCTCTGAAGCTATTACTCGTATCACAGCTATTTCAAAAGTTGTTACAGCTAATAATGACATGTTGACAAAACAAGAGTCTGATCAAAAAGAGCTTGCTGCAAAACAAGAACAAAACCAAGCTGCTATCAATGAGATTGCAACTAATAAAGCAGAACTTGAAACAACAGAAGCTGGTTTGACAACTCAACAAGCAGAACTAGAAGCAGCACAAGTTACTTTGGCTGCAGAATTGGCTACAGCTCAAGATGAAAAAACATCACTTGTTTCTGCTAAATCAACTGCAGAAGCAGTGGCAGCTTCAACTGCAGCATCAGTTGCTCAGTCTCAAGCAATTGCAGAATCAGAGGCAGCAGCACAAGCAGTAGCATCTTCAGAAGCGGCAGCATTTGTAGCTCAATCAGAGGCGGCAGCAACTTCAGAAGCAGTAGCTCAACCTTCAGAAGCTACTGTTTCAGAAACAGCAACAGCCTCAGAAGTAGCACAAGAACCTGTTTCATCAGAAACTTCAGAAACAACTCAAGAGCCAACTGTTGCAACTTCAGAAGCAACACAAGAGCCTGAAGCACAGCCAGAATCAGCTGCCTCAGAGGCACAACAAGAGCCTGCTGCTCCAGCAACATCTGAAGCACAACCAGAATCAGCTGCTCCTGCAGCTTCAGAAGCACCAGCTCCTGCTAGCGAAGCACCTGCAGCAACTTCAGAAGCACCAGCAAGTCAAGCACCTGCAACTTCAGAAGCACCAGCAAGTCAAGCACCTGCAGCTTCAGAAGCACCAGCTCCAGCAGCTGAAACACCTAAGGTATCAGCTGCCTCAACTCCTAATACATATCCTGTTGGTCAATGTACTTGGGGTGCTAAATCATTAGCTTCATGGGTTGGTAACTACTGGGGTAATGCTAAAAACTGGATTGCTAGCGCACAAGCAGCTGGCCACTCAGTTGGTACAACTCCTGTAGCCGGAGCAATTGCGGTTTGGCCAAATGATGGTGGTGGTTATGGTCACGTAGCTTACGTCACATCAGCATCAAGTGCAAATTCAATTCAAGTTATGGAATCAAACTATGCAGGTAACATGTCAATCGGTAACTACCGTGGTACATTTGATCCAACATCTTCAGCTCATGGTGGTTCTGTATACTATATTTACCCATAATGACTACAAAAAGGCGATTCGAATTTTCTCGAATCGTTTTTATTTTATAGCAAAATGTCTTTACTTTCTGGAATTACTTTTAGACGGGAAAATGTCGAGGTTAAGGTTAAATCTTTTTAGTCTTGTTAAGTTACTGTGACACCATTTATTTTGCATTGAAAATCAATCTAAAAAAAGGTAGAATGGTTTAGTAGATATTTTGGAGGAAATCATGTCTTATACGAATTTGAAGTTGTTTGCTTTATCGTCTAACCAGGAATTAGCAGCAAAAGTTGCTGATAAAATGGGTATTGAACTCGGAAAATCAAGTGTTCGTGAATTTTCAGATGGTGAGATTCAAGTTAATATTGAAGAATCTATCCGTGGTCATCACGTTTTTATTCTTCAATCTACAAGCTCTCCTGTAAATGATAACTTGATGGAAATCTTGATTATGGTTGATGCGCTAAAACGTGCAAGTGCAGAAACGGTCAGTGTTGTTATGCCTTATTATGGTTATGCACGTCAAGACCGTAAGGCACGTTCACGTGAGCCAATCACATCTAAATTGGTTGCTAATATGCTTGAGGTTGCAGGTGTTGATCGACTTTTGACAGTTGACCTCCATGCTTCTCAAATTCAAGGATTCTTTGATATTCCTGTAGACCATTTGATGGGGGCACCACTTATCGCAGATTACTTTGATCGTGCTGGTCTTACTGGAGATGATGTTGTTGTTGTTTCTCCAGACCATGGTGGTGTGACTCGTGCACGAAAACTTGCTCAATGTTTGAAAACACCAATCGCAATCATTGATAAACGTCGTAGTGTTGATAAAATGAACACTTCTGAGGTTATGAATATCATTGGTAACGTTGAAGGTAAAACATGTATCTTGATTGATGATATGATTGATACTGCAGGTACAATCTGTCATGCGGCGGATGCGCTTGCTGAAGCTGGTGCAACTCATGTCTATGCCTCATGTACTCACCCTGTATTGTCAGGTCCAGCACTTGATAATATTCAAAAATCTGCTATTGAGAAGCTTGTCGTATTGGACACGATTTATCTTCCGGAAGAACGTTTGATTGATAAGATTGAACAAATTTCAATTGCTGATTTGATTTCAGAGGCAATTATTCGTATTCATGAAAAACGTCCATTGTCACCTTTGTTTGAAATGGGCCATAAATAGACTAAAGCTAGCCTAGGCTAGCTTTTTTTGGTGTTTAAATGCGTTTGAGTTTTTGATATAATGTAAGGCATAATTGCAAAGAGGTGACAGTGATGGATTTAACACAACGTTTTAATAAAAATTTAGATAAGATTGAAGTTTCGATGATTCGTCAGTTTGACCAATCAATTTCAGATGTACCAGGTATCAAAAAGTTGACACTTGGTGAACCTGATTTTACGACTCCAGATCATGTGAAAGAAGCAGCTAAAGCTGCTATCGATGCTAACCAGTCTCACTATACAGGTATGGCAGGACTTCCTGCTTTGCGTCAAGCTGCGGCAGATTTTGTTAAGGAAAAATATAATCTTACTTATAATCCAGATAATGAAATTTTGGTGACTATTGGAGCTACAGAAGCCCTTTCTGCAACATTGACGGCTATTTTGGAGCCAGGAGATACGATTCTTTTACCTGCACCAGCCTATCCTGGATATGAACCGATTGCAAATCTAGTTGGTGCTGAAATTGTTGAAATTGATACAACAGCTAATGATTTTGTTTTGACTCCGGAGATGTTAGAAAAGGCAATTTTGGAGCAGGGAGATAAGCTTAAAGCAGTTTTGCTTAACTACCCAACTAACCCAACAGGTGTGACTTACTCACGTCAACAGATTAAAGATTTGGCTGAAGTTCTGAAAAAATACGATATTTTTGTTGTTAGCGATGAAGTTTACTCTGAGCTAACTTATGTGGACCAACATGTATCTATTGCTGAGTATTTGCCAGAACAAACGATTTTGATTAATGGTTTGTCTAAATCTCATGCGATGACGGGCTGGCGTATTGGTTTGATTTTTGCACCTGCAGTCTTGACGGCTCAGTTGATTAAGAGTCACCAGTATTTGGTAACAGCTGCAGCTACTATGGCACAATTTGCAGCTATTGAAGCCTTATCTGCTGGTAAAGATGATGCCCAACCAATGAAAGTTGAGTATTTGAAGCGTCGTGATTATATTCTTGAAAAAATGACTGAACTTGGTTTCAAAATTATTAAACCTGATGGTGCTTTCTATATCTTTGCTAAGATTCCAGAAGGCTATACTCAAGATTCCTTTAAGTTCTGTCAAGACTTTGCTCGTGAAAAAGCTATTGCGATTATCCCAGGGGTTGCTTTTGGGAAGTATGGCGAAGGCTATGTTCGTTTGTCGTATGCAGCTAGCATGGATACTATTGAAACAGCTATGGCTCGTTTGAAAGAGTTTATGGAAGAACATGCAGAAGCTTGAGAGTAGAGGGCTTGTCCTCTTCAATCGTAATTATCGTGAGAACGATAAGCTAGTTAAGATTTTTACCGAGCAAGCTGGTAAACGGATGTTTTTTGTTAGAGGTGGTGGGTCAGGTAAATTAAGTGCTGTGATTCAACCTTTAACCATCGCTGAATTCATGATGACTGTAAATGATGAGGGCTTATCTTTCATAGAGGATTATAGCCAGGCAGAGTCCTTCAAGGAAATTACAAGCGATATTTTCAAGCTGTCTTATGCGACTTATTTAGCTGCTCTGACGGATGCTGCTATTGCTGACGGTGTAGCAGATGCACAATTATTTGCATTCTTGGAGAAGACGCTTGAATTAATGGAAGAAGGCTTGGATTATGAAATCTTGACTAATATCTTTGAGATTCAGGTTTTAGACCGTTTCGGTGTACGATTGAATTTTCACGAGTGTGTCTTTTGCCATCGTGTGGGCCTTCCTTTTGATTTTTCGTATAAGTTCTCGGGGCTACTTTGTCCAAATCATTATGCAGAGGATGAAAGGCGTAGTCACTTAGATCCTAATGTACCTTATCTTTTAGATTGTTTTCAGGGGCTTTCTTTTGAGGAATTGAGAAGCATATCTGTTAAGGATGACATGAAACGAAAGCTACGACATTTTATTGATGACCTCTATGATAATTATGTTGGAATACATCTTAAAAGTAAGAAGTTTATTGATAATCTAAATTCTTGGGGTCATATTATGAATAAAGAAGATAGTGCTGACTAGACATTATCTTCTTTTTGTTTCACGTGAAACAGGAAAGTAATGGTTTTCAGTCTCAGGGGTTAAAATGCAAGTCAGTTCGTGCTATAATAAGAAGATAATAAGCTGAAAGACTCTGCTAGAAACAGGGAACTAGTCTATTTTAGTTACATAATATTTTATTGATAGAAATCTGAGTTTATGTTTTATGGCAGAGGACAAGAGGGAGAATGCTATGCATGTAATTGCAGTAGATGCTATGGGTGGCGATAATGCGCCACAAGCAATTGTAGAGGGTGTCAACCAAGCTATAGCAGATTTCAAAGATATTGAAATCCAGCTTTATGGTGATGAAGCTAAAATTAAGACCTATTTGACAGCGAATGAACGTGTGAGCATTGTGCATACTGATGAAAAGATAAATTCGGATGATGAGCCAGCTAAAGCCATTCGTAAGAAGAAAAAAGCTTCAATGGTCTTAGGTGCACAGGCTGTTAAGGAGAAAAAAGCAGGTGCCGTGATTTCTGCGGGAAATACAGGTGCCCTTCTGGCTGCAGGTCTCTTTGTGGTCGGACGTATTAAGGGAGTTGAGCGTCCAGGTCTTATGTCAACAATGCCAAGTTTTACTGGTCAACCCTTTGATATGCTTGATTTGGGTGCTAATGCGGAAAATACAGCTAGTCATTTGCATCAATATGCTATTTTAGGATCTTTCTATGCTAAAAATGTGCGTGGAATTGCCAACCCTCGTGTAGGTCTCCTTAATAATGGGACTGAGGAAACAAAGGGGGATAGTCTTCGTAAGGAGGCTTTTGAGCTCTTATCTAAGGAGCCAAGTATTAACTTTGTTGGTAATGTTGAGGCGCGTGAAATTATGTCTGGAGCTGCTGATGTGGTCGTAGCTGATGGTTTCACCGGAAATGCAGTTCTTAAGGCAATCGAAGGAACGGGACTTGGTGCTATGAAGACCCTTAAGTCAGCTATCATGAATGGTGGTCTTAAAGCTAAGTTAGGTGCCTTCCTATTGAAAGACAGCCTAAAAGGGATGAAAGAGACTATGGATTACTCTAGCGCTGGAGGTGCGGTTCTCTTTGGTCTTAAAGCTCCCGTAGTAAAATGTCATGGATCTAGTGATGCTAAGGCGGTTTACTACACTATTAAGCAGGTTCGTACGATGCTTGATACTAAGGTTGTTGAGCAGCTAGTTGAAGCCTTTAGTCCGAAAGAGGAGGCTAACTGATGAGTAGAGTAGAAATTCTTCAGAAAATGCAGCTCGTAATTCAAGAGCAGATGGGTAAAGAGGACATTGTTTTAACCGAAGCTACCAAATTAGATGACTTGGGTGTGGATTCAATAGAGCTTATGGAATTCATTATTAATTTGGAGGATGAGTTCGATCTTGAGATTTCCGATGATACTATTGACCATATGGTTAAGGTAGCTGATTTGTTGGACTATTTGTCTGAGGAATTGAATAAAGAATAAGAAAGCTAGACGTAATAATATAATAGTTGTGTACTATACGATTGTTATTTTGTTGGAGTGAGGCAAGAAACTAAATGTTATATGGATTTAGTTCTGTCACACTCCTTTTTTCTATACATTATTTATTAAGAAACTCTAAAAAAGGACTAAAACACGAACATTACTTTTTTACTCAAGTAATAAAGTTTGCTATATGTTGGTTTTTGGATTCTGGTGTGGTATAATTAAGACGAATAAACTTGAAAGGCGAACAATTCCATGTCAAACCAACTGATTTATACTGGGAAAGCTAAAGATATTTATAGTACAGAAGACGAAAATGTGATTAAGTCGGTCTATAAGGACCAGGCAACCATGCTTAATGGTGCTCGTAAGGAGACTATTAAAGGAAAAGGTGTGCTAAATAATCAGATTTCGTCTCTTATTTTTGAAAAATTGAATGCTGCGGGTGTAGCTACTCACTTTATCGAACGTATTTCTGATACCGAACAACTTAACAAGAAAGTTACTATCATTCCTTTGGAGGTTGTTCTTCGTAATGTGACTGCGGGTTCTTTCTCTAAACGTTTTGGCGTTGAAGAAGGTTTGGACTTGAAAACTCCAATCGTTGAATTTTACTACAAGAACGATGATTTGGATGACCCATTCATCAATGATGAGCATGTGAAGTTCTTGGATATTGCCAATGATGAACAAATTGCTTATATCAAGGAAGAAACGCGTCGTATCAATGAATTACTAAAAGATTGGTTTGCACAAATTGGTCTTCGCTTGATTGACTTCAAATTGGAATTTGGTTTTGATAAGGATGGCAAGATTATCTTGGCAGATGAATTCTCACCAGATAACTGCCGCCTTTGGGATGCTGAAGGGCACCATATGGACAAGGATGTCTTCCGTCGTGATCTTGGTAGCTTGACAGATGTTTATGAAGTTGTATTGGAAAAATTGCAAGGATTGAAGTAGCCTTTTACAAATAGAATACTTGGTCTTCACTACAATCTTTAAGTAGAAATAGATAAAGGAAATAAAATGGATAAACGTATTTTCGTTGAGAAAAAAGCTGATTTTCGTGTGAAATCTCAGTCTTTAGTAAAAGAATTAAAGCATAATCTTCAGTTGAAAACTTTGAATGATCTTCGTATTGTTCAGGTTTACGATGTCTTTAATTTGGCAGAGGACTTGTTTGCGCGTGCGGAAAAACACATCTTCTCTGAGCAAGTGACCGATACTGTTTTGGATGAAGCTGAAGTTCAAGCTGATCTTGAGAAATATGCTTTCTTTGCGATCGAAAGCTTGCCTGGTCAATTTGACCAACGTGCGGCATCTTCACAAGAAGCTTTGCTGTTGCTTGGTAGTTCAAATGATGTAACGGTGAACACAGCACAACTTTACTTGGTTAACAAGGATATTGATGCGAATGAGTTGGAAGCTGTCAAAAACTACCTTTTGAACCCAGTGGATTCTCGTTTCAAAGATATCACTGTTGGCATTGCGAAACAGGATTTCTCTGAGTCTGACAAGACCATTCCAAGCTTGGATTTCTTTGAAACATATACGGCAGAAGATTTTGCACAGTATAAGGCTGAGCAAGGATTGGCCATGGAAGTGGATGACCTTCTCTTCATTCAAGATTACTTCAAATCCATTGGACGGGTGCCAACTGAGACTGAGTTGAAGGTTTTGGATACTTACTGGTCTGACCACTGCCGTCATACAACTTTCGAGACTGAGTTGAAAAACATCGATTTCTCAGCTTCTAAATTTGAAAAACAATTGCAAGCGACTTATGACAAGTATATTGCCATGCGTGATGAGTTGGGACGTACAGAAAAACCTCAAACCTTGATGGATATGGCGACTATTTTTGGACGTTATGAGCGTGCCAATGGTCGTTTGGACGACATGGAAGTGTCTGATGAAATCAATGCCTGCTCTGTTGAAATTGAAGTGGATGTCAATGGTGTGAAAGAGCCATGGCTTCTCATGTTCAAGAACGAAACCCACAACCACCCAACGGAGATTGAACCATTTGGTGGTGCAGCTACTTGTATTGGTGGAGCCATTCGTGACCCATTGTCAGGTCGTTCATACGTTTACCAAGCCATGCGTATCTCAGGTGCTGGTGATATTACAACACCAATTGCTGAAACTCGTGCTGGTAAATTGCCACAACAAGTGATTTCTAAAACAGCGGCTCACGGTTATTCTTCATACGGTAACCAAATTGGTCTTGCAACAACCTATGTTCGTGAATACTTCCACCCAGGTTTCGTTGCTAAGCGTATGGAGCTAGGTGCCGTTGTCGGTGCGGCTCCTAAGGAAAATGTTGTCCGTGAAAAACCTGAAGCAGGTGATGTGATTATCTTGCTCGGTGGGAAGACTGGACGTGACGGTGTCGGTGGTGCGACAGGCTCATCTAAAGTTCAAACAGTTGAATCTGTTGAAACAGCTGGTGCTGAGGTTCAAAAAGGGAATGCCATCGAAGAACGTAAGATTCAACGTCTTTTCCGTAATGGGGAAGTGACACGTCTTATCAAGAAATCAAATGACTTTGGTGCTGGTGGTGTCTGTGTGGCTATCGGTGAATTGGCAGATGGTCTTGAAATTGATCTAGACAAAGTGCCATTGAAATATCAAGGCTTGAACGGTACAGAAATTGCCATTTCTGAATCTCAGGAACGTATGGCTGTAGTGGTTCGTCCAGATGATGTAGACGCCTTCGTTGCTGAATGTAATAAAGAAAATATTGATGCTGTTGTCGTTGCAACAGTAACTGAAAAACCAAATCTTGTCATGCACTGGAATGGTGAAACCATCGTTGATTTGGAACGTCGTTTCCTTGATACAAACGGTGTACGTGTAGTTGTGGATGCTAAGGTAGTTGACAAGGATGTCAAGCTTCCAGAAGAACGCCAAACATCTGCCGAAACCCTTGAAGCTGATACTCTTGAAGTCTTGGCTGATCTTAACCATGCCAGTCAAAAAGGGTTGCAAACTATCTTTGATAGCTCAGTTGGTCGTTCAACAGTCAATCACCCACTTGGTGGTCGCTACCAAATTACACCAACTGAAGCTTCTGTACAGAAATTGCCAGTCCAACATGGTGTGACAACAACTGCTTCTGTTATGGCGCAAGGGTTCAACCCTTATGTAGCAGAATGGTCTCCATATCATGGTGCGGCTTATGCGGTCATCGAAGCAACCGCTCGCTTGGTTGCTGCTGGTGCAAACTGGTCTAAGGCTCGTTTCTCTTATCAAGAATATTTCGAGCGTATGGATAAACAAGCAGAGCGTTTTGGTCAACCAGTATCAGCTCTTCTTGGATCCATTGAAGCTCAGATTCAACTTGGGTTGCCATCTATCGGTGGTAAAGACTCTATGTCTGGTACCTTTGAAGAATTGACAGTACCACCAACCTTGGTTGCTTTTGGTGTCACAACTGCAGATAGCCGTAAGGTCCTTTCTCCAGAATTTAAAGCTGCTGGTGAAAATATCTATTACATCCCAGGTCAAGCTTTGGCACAAGAAATTGACTTTGATCTCATCAAGTCTAACTTTGCTAAGTTTGAAGCCATCCAAGCTGATCACAAAGTGACAGCAGCATCAGCTGTCAAATATGGTGGTGTTGTTGAAGCTCTTGCCCTTGCAACATTTGGTAACCATATTGGTGCCACTGTAACCCTTGAAAATCTTGAGACTGCCTTGACAGCTCAATTGGGTGGATTCGTCTTCACATCTCCGGAAGATATTGCAGGGGTTGCCAAGATTGGACAAACAGCAGCTGACTTTACACTTACTGTCAATGGTGTAACGCTTGATGGACACAAACTTGACAGTGCCTTCCAAGGTAAATTGGAAGAGGTTTACCCAACGGAATTTGCACAAGCAACTGAGTTGGAAGAAGTACCTACTGTGGCATCAGATGCTGTTATCAAAGCTAAAGAAACAGTTGATACACCAGTGGTTTACATCTCAGTGTTCCCAGGTACTAACTCTGAGTACGATTCAGCTAAGGCCTTTGAAAAAGAAGGTGCAAAAGTCAACTTAGTACCATTTGTAACACTTAACGAAGAGGCTATTGTCAAGTCTGTTGACACCATGGTTGACAATATCGAAAAAGCTAACATTATCTTCTTTGCAGGTGGCTTCTCAGCAGCCGATGAACCAGATGGATCAGCTAAATTTATCGTTAACATCTTGCTCAATGAAAAAGTACGTGCAGCCATCGATAGCTTCATCGAACGTGGTGGTTTGATTATCGGTATCTGTAACGGGTTCCAAGCTCTTGTCAAATCAGGTCTTCTTCCATATGGTAACTTTGAAGATGCAAGCAGTACTAGTCCAACCCTCTTCTACAATGATGCCAATCAACACGTGGCTAAGATGGTTGAAACACGTATTGCCAACACGAACTCACCATGGCTTGCTGGAGTAGAAGTTGGTGACATCCATGCCATCCCAGTATCACATGGTGAAGGTAAATTTGTCGTGACAGCTGAGGAATTTGCAGAGCTTCGTGACAATGGTCAAATCTTTACCCAATATGTTGACTTCGAAGGTAAACCAAGCATGGATTCAAAATATAATCCTAACGGATCTGTAAATGCTATCGAAGGTATCACAAGTAAGAACGGTCAAATTATTGGTAAGATGGGTCACTCAGAACGTTTCGAAGACGGTCTCTTCCAAAATATTCCAGGAAATAAAGACCAACACCTCTTTGCGTCAGCGGTTAAATACTTTACTGGAAAATAATAGAGTGCCAAGTGCACTCAATAATGATATTTTTCAATGTAGCAGTAGTTCTAAAGAGCTTGAAAACTTGAGTTCACATTAGTGAAATGAGAGGCTAGGAACAGTTTTTCGTTTGCATAACATTAGGAAAATATCAAAAATAAAAGGTATAAAAAATGACATACGAAGTTAAATCTCTTAATGAAGAATGTGGTGTTTTTGGTATCTGGGGTCACCCGGATGCTGCCAAATTAACTTATTTCGGACTTCACAGTCTCCAACACCGTGGTCAAGAGGGAGCAGGGATTCTCTCAAATGATGCGGGTCAATTGAAGCGTCATCGTGATATGGGGCTTCTCTCAGAAGTTTTCCGTGATCCAGCCAACTTGGACAAGCTAACTGGAACGGCTGCTATCGGTCATGTTCGTTATGCGACTGCTGGTGAAGCTTCTGTAGATAATATTCAACCTTTCTTGTTTAAGTTTTATGACAATCAGTTTGGACTTGCCCACAACGGAAACTTGACCAATGCAGAGTCACTTAGACGTGAGTTGGAAAAAAATGGGGCAATCTTTAACTCAACATCTGACTCAGAAATTTTGGCTCACTTGATTCGTCGTAGCCACAACCCATCCTTTATGGGCAAGGTGAAAGAAGCCTTGAACACTGTTAAAGGTGGATTTGCTTACCTCCTCATGCTTGAGGACAAGCTAATTGCGGCCTTGGATCCAAATGGTTTCCGTCCCCTTTCTATTGGTAAGATGGCCAATGGAGCTATTGTGGTTTCATCTGAAACCTGTGCCTTTGAAGTGGTTGGAGCAGAGTGGATTCGCGATGTAAATCCAGGTGAGGTTGTTATCATCGATGATAATGGCATCACTTACGATACCTATACAACGGATACGCAATTGGCTGTTTGTTCGATGGAGTATATCTACTTTGCCCGTCCTGATTCAAATATCCAAGGGGTCAATGTCCATACAGCTCGTAAACGTATGGGTGCTCAATTGGCACGTGAGTTCAAACATGAAGCAGATATTGTCGTTGGTGTGCCTAATTCATCACTTAGCGCAGCCATGGGATTTGCGGAAGAATCAGGCTTGCCAAATGAAATGGGCTTGATTAAAAACCAATACACCCAACGTACCTTTATCCAACCAACACAAGAATTGCGTGAGCAAGGGGTTCGTATGAAGCTCTCTGCCGTATCAGGTGTTGTTAAAGGAAAACGTGTGGTTATGATTGACGACTCTATTGTACGTGGGACAACATCACGTCGTATCGTTAATTTGCTAAAAGAAGCAGGAGCAACAGAGGTCCACGTAGCAATCGGTAGCCCAGCCCTTGCCTACCCATGTTTCTACGGTATCGATATTCAAACACGTAAGGAATTGATTGCGGCCAATCATACAGTTGAGGAAACACGCGAAATCATTGGAGCGGATAGCTTGACTTACTTGTCTATTGATGGATTGATTGATTCTATTGGAATTGACACAGATGCACCAAACGGTGGCCTTTGTGTGGCTTACTTTGATGGTAAATATCCAACACCATTGTATGACTACGAAGAACGCTATTTGGAAAGTTTGAAAGAACACACTTCTTTCTATTAAGAGCAGTGCAGAAGAAAAAAGAGGAAAAAATTATGTCTAAAAATGCTTACGCTCCACGTCTCACTACTGACTAAAAGCTAAAGCATTTGTCAGTAGACACTTTGCCCTATGGGGTCAAAGCTAGAGACCTGACTAGTATTTTTAGATAAAAAGATGGTTCATCTAAAAATACGTCGCACTCTTTCTCGAAAAAAGAAAAGGAATAAATAAAATGACAAATAAAAATGCTTACGCTCAATCGGGTGTGGATGTTGAAGCAGGTTATGAAGTTGTTGAACGTATCAAAAAACACGTTGCCCGTACAGAGCGTGCAGGTGTCATGGGAGCTCTCGGTGGCTTCGGTGGTATGTTTGACCTTTCAAAAACAGGTGTCAAAGAGCCTGTTTTGATTTCAGGTACAGATGGTGTCGGTACTAAACTCATGCTTGCTATTAAGTACGACAAACACGATACTATCGGTCAAGACTGTGTCGCTATGTGTGTTAACGATATCATCGCTGCAGGTGCTGAGCCCCTTTACTTCCTTGACTACGTAGCAACTGGTAAAAATGAACCAGCTAAATTGGAGCAGGTTGTTGCTGGTGTTGCTGAAGGTTGTGTGCAAGCTGGTGCAGCCCTTATTGGTGGTGAAACTGCTGAAATGCCTGGTATGTATGGTGAAGACGACTATGATTTGGCAGGTTTCGCGGTAGGTATCGCAGAAAAATCTCAAATTATCGACGGCTCAAAAGTAGCTGAAGGTGACGTGCTTCTTGGACTTGCTTCAAGTGGTATCCACTCAAACGGTTACTCACTCGTGCGTCGTGTCTTTGCTGATTACACAGGTGAAGAAGTTCTTCCAGAACTTGAAGGTAAAAAACTTAAAGACGTTCTTCTTGAACCAACTCGTATCTACGTCAAAGCAACATTGCCACTCATCAAAGAAGAATTGGTTAACGGTATTGCTCACATCACAGGTGGTGGTTTCATCGAAAATGTACCACGTATGTTTTCAGATGACTTGGCTGCTGAAATTGACGAAAGTAAAGTCCCAGTTCTTCCAATTTTTAAAGCCCTTGAAAAATATGGTGAAATCAAACATGAAGAAATGTTTGAAATCTTCAACATGGGTATTGGTCTCATGCTTGCGGTTAAACCAGAAAATGTGGAACGTGTCAAAGAACTTCTTGACGAACCTGTTTATGAAATCGGTCGTATTGTGAAGAAAGATGGCGCAAGTGTGGTGATTAAATAATGGCTAAAAAGATTGCTGTTTTTGCCTCTGGCAACGGCTCAAACTTTCAGGTGATTGCGGAACAATTTCCAGTAGAATTTGTCTTTTCAGATTACCGTGATGCCTATGTCTTAGAACGTGCCAAAAACCTTGGTGTGGCTAGCCATGCCTTTGAACTCAAGGAATTTGACAATAAAGCGGCTTATGAAGAGGCTATCGTCAAACTCTTGGATGATCACCAGATTGATTTGGTTTGTTTGGCCGGTTATATGAAAATCGTCGGTCCAACCTTGCTAGCAGCTTATGAAGGCCGTATTATCAATATTCACCCAGCTTATCTCCCTGAATTTCCAGGGGCTCATGGTATTGAGGATGCTTGGAATGCAGGTGTTGACCAGTCTGGTGTAACTATTCACTGGGTGGATTCTGGTGTTGATACCGGAAAGGTCATCAAACAAGTCCGTGTGCCACGCCTTGAAGGTGATACCCTTGATACTTTCGAAACTCGCATCCACGAAGCAGAGTACAAACTCTATCCAGAAGTTTTGGATAGTTTGGGTGTAGCGAGAAAATAAGGAAGTGCTAGAGCTGAAAGAAAATTTTCGACTGTAGCAGATAAAGAACTTTTTTAAAAAAGGAAAAGAAAGAAAATGACTAAACGAGCACTTATTTCAGTCTCAGACAAAGCGGGCATTGTTGAATTTGCCCAAGAACTCAAAAAACTCGGTTGGGACATCATCTCAACAGGTGGTACCAAGGTTGCCCTTGACAATGCTGGGGTAGACACTATCGCCATTGACGATGTGACTGGTTTCCCAGAAATGATGGACGGACGTGTTAAGACCCTTCACCCAAATATCCACGGTGGTCTCCTCGCTCGTCGTGACCTCGATAGCCACCTTCAAGCGGCTAAGGACAATAATATCGAATTGATTGACCTTGTTGTGGTAAACCTTTACCCATTCAAGGAAACGATTCTCAAACCAGACGTGACTTACGCTGATGCGGTTGAAAATATCGATATCGGTGGGCCATCTATGCTTCGTTCAGCAGCTAAAAACCATGCTAGCGTGACAGTTGTTGTAGACCCTGCTGACTATGCTGTTGTTCTTGATGAATTGTCAGCAAACGGCGAAACAAGCTACGAAACTCGCCAACGTTTGGCAGCGAAAGTATACCGTCACACAGCTTCATACGACGCTTTGATTGCAGAATACTTCACAGCTCAAGTGGGTGAAACAAAACCTGAAAAACTCACTTTGACTTATGACCTCAAGCAACCTATGCGTTACGGTGAAAACCCTCAACAAGACGCAGACTTCTACCAAAAAGGTTTGCCAACGGCTTACTCAATTGCTTCAGCTAAACAGCTTAACGGTAAAGAATTGTCATTCAACAATATCCGTGATGCTGATGCCGCTATCCGTATCATCCGTGATTTCAAAGACCGTCCAACAGTTGTGGCTCTCAAACACATGAACCCATGTGGTATCGGTCAAGCTGATGACATTGAAACAGCTTGGGACTACGCTTATGAAGCTGACCCAGTGTCAATCTTCGGTGGTATTGTAGTCCTCAACCGTGAAGTTGATGCTGCGACAGCTAAGAAAATGCATGGTGTTTTCCTTGAAATCATCATTGCACCAAGCTATACAGATGAAGCGCTTGAAATCTTGACTACTAAGAAGAAAAACTTGCGTATCCTTGAGTTGCCATTTGACGCTCAGGATGCTAGCGAAGTGGAAGCAGAATACACTGGTGTTGTCGGTGGACTTCTCGTTCAAAACCAAGACGTTGTTAAAGAAAGCCCAGCTGACTGGCAAGTGGTTACGAAACGCCAACCAACTGAAACAGAAGCGACAGCTCTGGAGTTTGCTTGGAAAGCTATCAAGTATGTCAAATCAAATGGTATCATCGTGACTAACGACCACATGACACTTGGTGTTGGTCCTGGTCAAACTAACCGTGTGGCTTCAGTCCGTATCGCCATTGAGCAAGCTAAAGACCGTCTTGATGGTGCTGTTCTTGCCTCAGATGCCTTCTTCCCATTTGCAGATAACGTGGAAGAAATCGCTAAAGCAGGTATTAAAGCAATCATCCAACCGGGTGGATCAGTACGTGACCAAGAGTCAATCGAAGCGGCTGATAAACATGGTTTGACAATGATCTTTACAGGCGTAAGACATTTCCGTCATTAAGAATTTTCAAAGCATCCAAGAAATTGGATGTTTTTTTTGATGCCTTAAGTTTCCTTTAAGCTACCCAAGCTATACTAATACCATCCTAAAAAACTTTTCTTTTTCATAAATCTCCTAAGAGCTCAGCACTGGCTGGGCTTTTTTATTTCAGCGCATCAAAAAAACAACCGTTCTCACGATTGTTCAATAGATTTAAACCTTTTCAAGGACAGACTGAGTTACCCAAGTCTTGCGATTGCCGATTTGGACGAGGATACCATCGCTTGGTGGGTCAATGGCAAGCACTTTGAAGTTACCTGGAATGGTAAAAGTTTCACCAGGATTGAGGTACTGGTCTGAAGTTGGATTGCCTTGTCCATCAACTTCAAGAACCGGTCCAGGATCAACGATATTGTGTTTGGTTGGTGTGCCTCCAGCTAAATCTTGACTGGTGATGGTATTTCCTGACACAGACGTGACACGGAAGGTTCCTGTGAAGCGGACTGTATCACCAACTTTGATAGAAGAGTTAGTAGAATTTCCATTTTGAGCTCCTGGTTCGAGGTCTTTAAAATGGATATAGCCAGACACTTGACTCTTATGGAAGCTACGTTTGTGGTATTTCTCAGGACCTTGACCCGCATCGTAGTTGTACTCTTCAATGGTCACCTGATCACCATGAACTTCCGCAACCCAAGCGACATGCCCCATATGACCAGCTCCATTGACACCAGCTGAGAACCAGGCGATGCTCCCCACAGCAGGATTCATGTCCACACGGTGACCATTCGCTCGTGCAATTGGTCCCCAAGTGATGGCGTTTCCATAACCTACAGGCAAGGTGAATCCATTGGTATTACTGAGGCGATAGGCCGCAAAGGACGTACACTGACGCCAGTACATAGTCCAAGGATCAACACCGAAGCCCCCAAATTTCCAAGAGGATGGGTAGTCATCCCCGAGGACAGCCGCCTGAGCAGAGCTGCCACACGAAACCGATACAGTCGCTAGACAAGCTAGCGGTAAGAGACAATTTAGTAATTTTTTCTTCATTCTTAACCTCCACCTACCTATTCGCAGTTTTTCAGGAAAATGAAGATATTTTTGCGTTTAAGCCTCCCTTAAGCTGTTTAGACTATACTATCATTAATCCTAAATAACTTTTTCCATTTTCATAATCTCCCAAGAGGTGGTCCAAGTGGCCGCCTTTTTTATGTTCAAATTTGGATACACACCCATATCTCCGAACAAATATGTTATAATGATTATGTATAATTCGTGAAAATTGCGAGTTTTTTCGAATAATTGTCGTTAATGGGCATTTGCCCCTAGTCTTATTTGATATTGAGGTATCTTTCAAATGAAACTTTTGGTTGTTGGTTCTGGTGGTCGTGAACATGCGATTGCCAAGAAATTATTGGAGTCTAAGGATGTTGAGCAAGTTTTCGTGGCTCCTGGTAATGACGGGATGACATTGGACGGTCTTGATTTGATCAATATCGGAATTTCCGAACATTCTAAGCTGATTGAATTCGCAAAAGCGAACGATATTGCTTGGACCTTTATCGGTCCAGATGATGCGCTTGCGGCTGGTATCGTGGATGATTTCAATGCGGCAGGACTCAAAGCCTTTGGTCCGACCAAGGCTGCGGCTGAGCTGGAGTGGTCTAAGGATTTCGCTAAGGAAATCATGGTCAAATACGACGTTCCGACAGCAGCCTATGGCACATTTTCAGATTTCGAGGAAGCCAAGGCCTACATCGAGGAAAAAGGCGCTCCAATCGTCGTCAAGGCAGACGGCTTGGCCCTAGGTAAAGGTGTCGTCGTTGCTGAAACGGTTGATCAAGCCGTCGAAGCTGCTCACGAGATGCTTTTGGACAATAAATTCGGTGATTCAGGTGCGCGAGTGGTCATCGAGGAATTTCTTGACGGGGAAGAGTTTTCTCTCTTTGCCTTTGTCAATGGAGATAAATTCTACATTATGCCAACGGCTCAGGACCACAAACGTGCTTATGATGGGGACAAGGGCCCTAACACTGGTGGGATGGGTGCCTATGCGCCGGTTCCTCACTTGCCACAGAGCGTAGTTGACACAGCGGTTGACACTATTGTCAATGCAGTCCTTGAAGGTATGATTAAAGAAGGTCGTCCTTACACTGGTGTTCTTTACGCTGGTCTTATCTTGACAGCTGATGGCCCTAAAGTCATCGAGTTCAACTCACGCTTTGGAGACCCTGAAACGCAAATCATCTTGCCTCGTTTGACATCTGACTTTGCGCAAAATATCGCCGACATTTTGGACGGCAAAGAGCCAGCCATCACTTGGACGGACAAGGGTGTGACACTAGGCGTGGTTGTAGCATCAAACGGCTATCCACTCGCTTATGAGAAGGGTGTTAAACTTCCAGCCAAGACAGAAGGTGACATCATCACTTACTATGCTGGAGCGAAATTCGCTGAGAATGGGCAAGACCTCCTCTCAAACGGCGGACGTGTTTACATGCTTGTCACAACAGCAGATACCGTCAAAGATGGCCAAAACATCATCTACAAGGAACTCAACAAACAAAACACAGAAGGCTTGTTCTACCGAAACGACATCGGTAGCAAGGCAAATAAATAATTAGCGACCGTAGGTCGTAAAAGGCGAGCGAAAGCGAGCCAAACTAAGATAATGGTCGCCGTGGTGAAAAGACCAGAACAGTTACTGTTCTGGTCGGGGGAAACTTTGAGACCCTAGGCTCAAAGTTTAGGAATGAAACCGAAGGTTTGCTTCCGTCCCCACCACTTAAGACCATTATCAAAAAAGAAAAGGATATTAACTATGAAACCAGTAATTTCCATTATCATGGGCTCAAAATCTGACTGGGCAACCATGCAAAAAGCCGCTGAAGTCCTCGACAACTTTGGCGTTGCTTATGAAAAGAAAGTTGTTTCCGCCCACCGTACACCAGACCTTATGTTCAAACATGCCGAAGAAGCACGTAGCCGTGGCATCAAGGTCATCATCGCAGGTGCGGGTGGCGCTGCCCACTTGCCAGGTATGGTTGCTGCTAAAACAACCCTTCCAGTCATCGGTGTGCCAGTCAAATCACGTGCCCTTAGCGGTGTGGATTCGCTCTATTCTATCGTTCAGATGCCAGGTGGTGTACCTGTTGCAACTATGGCTATCGGTGAAGCTGGTGCGACTAACGCTGCCCTCTTTGCCCTCCGTCTCCTCTCAGTAGAAGACAAGGCCATTGCGGACGCACTTGCTAACTTTGCTGAAGAACAAGGAAAAATCGCAGAGGAGTCTACAAATGAGCTCAACTAAAACCATTGGTATCATCGGTGGTGGCCAGCTCGGTCAGATGATGGCTATCTCAGCTATCTACATGGGCCACAAGGTTATCACCCTTGATCCAGCAGCAGATTGTCCATCTTCTCGTGTGTCTGAGGTTATCGTGGCACCCTATGATGATGTAGATGCCCTTCGTCAGTTGGCAGACCGCTGTGATGTTCTCACTTATGAGTTTGAAAATGTCGACGCTGACGGTCTTGACGCTGTTATCAAAGATGATCAGCTTCCACAAGGAACAGACCTGCTTCGCATTTCACAAAACCGTATCTTTGAGAAAGACTTCCTCTCAAACAAGGCTAAAGTGACAGTTGCTCCTTACAAGGTTGTGACATCTAGCCTTGATTTGGAAAATATTGACCTTTCTAAAAAGTATGTCCTCAAGACTGCGACAGGCGGTTACGATGGCCACGGTCAAAAAGTCATCACTTCAGCCGACGATTTGGAAGAGGCAAATGCCCTTGCTAACTCAGCCGAGTGTGTCTTGGAAGAGTTCGTCAACTTCGACCTTGAAATTTCAGTCATCGTGTCTGGTAATGGCAAGGATGTGACGGTTTTCCCAGTTCAGGAAAATATCCACCGCAACAACATCCTCTCTAAAACCATCGTGCCTGCTCGCATTTCGGATAGTCTAGCTGAGAAAGCTAAAGCTATGGCTGTGAAGATTGCTGAACAACTTAACCTCTCTGGTACCCTCTGTGTGGAAATGTTTGCGACAGCTGATGACATCATCGTCAACGAAATCGCCCCACGCCCACACAATTCTGGCCACTACTCAATCGAAGCCTGCGACTTTTCACAGTTTGACACGCATATCCTGGGCGTTCTCGGAGCACCACTTCCAGCAATCCATCTCCATGCACCTGCTGTCATGCTCAACGTCCTCGGCCAACACGTCGAAGCAGCTGAGCGTTATGTCACAGAAAATCCAAGCGCCCACCTCCACATGTATGGTAAACTAGAAGCGAAGCACAACCGCAAAATGGGTCATGTGACTTTGTTTAGTGATGAGCCAGACAATGTGGTTGAGTTTGGGAAAGGAATTGATTTTTAGGTGAAAATAGCAATCCTAGGACTCGGAGTCATTGGAACGACTTATGCCTATGCTTTTCAAAAAGCAGGTCATCAAGTAGAACATGTCCTTAGAGACAGTAAGCGGAACAATGCTCCCAAATCCCTATCGGTTGATTTGCTAGATGGTCGCTATCATTCCAAAGGTGAGAACAAGCATGATACCTATGAGGTTCATGTGGCAGAAGATGATTCGGAATATGATTTTATTTTTCTCAGTGTTCGTCATGGTTTTGTCAAAGAAGCTGTGGAAACCTTGCGAAAAAATAATATCAAAGGCACCCTTGTTTTCTTCTGTAATTTCTGGGATACTCGAAAAGAGGTCCAAGAGTGGGCAGGAGATTACGACTATATTCTGGCCTTTCCGACAGCGGGTGGTCACATGCAGGAAGACCATTTGGATGGTGTCTTGTTTGACCATTTAATGCTCGAAGGTGAGCAAAAAGCACACATTTCTAACTATTCTGATTTAACGACTTTGCTGAGTTCTGCAGATTTGAAGTGGGAAGTTCCTCATGATATGGTCGAGTGGATTTGGATTCACATGGCGATTAACGCGGGTGTTACTTCGACAGCTGCACGTTCAGGAAATTTGGAAAATCCAGAAGAATTGGCTTTGAACTTGATGAATAGTTCTTCGGAATTATCATTAGCCATTAAGGCCATTCGAGAAGCTTTGAAAGTTGTAGAAGCGCGTGGCGTGAATTTGAAGCTTTACAAAGCCGAACTCTTGCCCTACAAAATTCCCGCATGGATTGCAGGAAAAGCCATGAAAATCATGTTTGCGAAAAATGAGCTGACCCGAAAAATCATGACCTTACACAATGATAAACAGGATATCTTCTATTGTTGTCAAAGTGTCTATCAGACCGGTCAGGAATTAGGTGTTGAGATGCCCATTCTGGAAGCAAATATGAAGGAAATTTCGATTTAGGAGGTTTTATGATTCAACTCATCGTTAACGCATTTGTTGAAAAAGATAAGACTGGAGCAGTCGTCGAAGTCTTGTATGCTAGTAGCAATCACGAAAAAGTGAGAGCTAAGTATGAAGAGTTGGTTGCTCAATATCCTGAAAACTATTTAGCTATCTATGATTTGCCGATGGATACTGATTTGAATAAACTAGATCACTATCCATCAGTGTGGATTGGGAAAGAGGAGTTTGAATAGGAGACCTTAATGGCGATATTTAATTTTGGAAAACCCAAAGATGAAGCTTTAGAAAATAAAATTCAGAGATTAAATCAAGAGATTGCTATTCAAAAAGCAAAACTGGCAGATTTAAAAGCTCAAATAAAGATAGCAGACGATATAGTCTCGTTAAATACTGAGTTATCTCAGAAACGGTCAGAATTATTTGCTATTCAGAACGAGATTTCCTTAGCTAATGACACACTTGGATTACAAGAGTTTGGATTTTTTGAAAGACAGTATAAGTTTTCTGATAGCACAAAATATAAGGAAGCTTTAGATAATTTGAGAAAACAGCAGAAAGACTTAGTTAAATCTGGTCAGGCTGGTAGAATTATAGTACCTATGCTTTTAGATAATAATCAAAGCAAGGGAAGGGCAATGCAGAATCAGCTTATTAAAGCAGCTATTCGTGGCTTTAATGGTGAAGCGGATGCCTTGTTAGTAAAAGTTTCTGTTTCGAATGTTGAAAAGAAAATTCAGGCATTGAAGAAAGCATTCCAACAACTGAATAGAATGTATTCACGTAATCAAATTGAAATTACGATACCCTATCTAAATTTGAAAATTGAAGAATTACGTCTAGCTGCTGAGTTTGAGCTACAGAAGCAAGAAGAAAAAGAATTACTTCGAGAGCAAAGAGCAAAAGAGCGTGAGGACAAAAAACTTCAGGCTGAAATTAAAGCACGCCGAAAGCAATTGGAAAAAGATAGAACTCACTTTAAAAATATGGTTTCTAAGGTTGAGGAACTTTTGAAAAATGCTACTGGTGAAGAGTTTGAAGAACTTCAGAGACAGTTATCTGAGTACCAAGATAAATTATCTGAATTAGATGAAATCGAAGAAGATATTGATTATCGTGAAGGTCATGCAACTGCCGGCTACGTATATGTAATCTCTAACATTGGTTCTTTTGGTGAAGATGTTTATAAAATTGGAGTTACTCGTCGTTTAGAACCTCTCGAACGCATCAGGGAATTAAGTAGTGCGTCTGTACCTTTTCAATTTGATGTTCATGCTTTGATTTTTAGTGAGGAAGCCTTTGCATTAGAGACTGAATTACATAATCAACTAAGTGAGTATAAGGTTAATAAAGTAAATAACCGTAAAGAATACTTCAAGGTTCCATTTGAAAAAATTAAGGCACTTTTGGATAAACACGAAGAGTTAACTATAGAATTAAATGAGAACGCGGAAGCATTCGAATATAGACAGACTCTACTGAAGGGGTAGCTATAGATGAAGTGGTTATTTTTAGTATTATTTATTGGGTGTGGGGTAAATGCATTAGGTTTATCTTCTGATGATAATGAAGATGAATTAGATGAAAACGAAACATTTTATTCAAATGTAACTTCTGCAGAAAAACCTCAGACCTCTAAGGAAGAAAGGCTAAAGTGGGCAGTTGCTACGGCAGTATTTCTAGTTTTATTTTTGATATTTGCATTTTTTAGATAATTTAAAGGAGAAACAACAACATGATCGAACGTTACTCTCGCCCAGAAATGGCGAACATTTGGACTGAAGAAAATAAATACCGTGCTTGGCTTGAGGTGGAAATCTTGGCCGATGAAGCATGGGCTGAATTGGGAGAAATTCCTAAGGAAGATGTGGCTTTGATTCGTGAAAAAGCGGACTTTGACATCGACCGTATTTTGGAAATTGAGCAGCAAACACGTCACGATGTCGTTGCCTTCACACGTGCGGTTTCTGAAACGCTTGGTGAAGAGCGTAAGTGGGTTCACTATGGTTTGACTTCTACTGACGTGGTAGATACTGCCTATGGTTACCTCTACAAACAAGCTAACGACATCATCCGCAAAGACCTTGAAAACTTCCTCAACATCATCGCTGACAAAGCGAAAGAACACAAGTTCACTATCATGATGGGTCGTACGCACGGTGTGCACGCTGAGCCTACAACTTTTGGTCTTAAATTGGCAACTTGGTACAGCGAAATGAAACGTAACATTGAGCGTTTCGAGCATGCGGCTGCTGGTGTGGAGGCTGGTAAGATTTCTGGTGCGGTTGGTAACTTTGCCAACATCCCACCATTCGTTGAAAAATACGTCTGCGACAAACTTGGTATCCGTGCTCAAGAAATCTCTACACAGGTCCTTCCTCGTGACCTTCACGCTGAGTACTTTGCAGTTCTTGCTAGCATCGCAACTTCTATCGAGCGTATGGCAACTGAAATCCGTGGTCTTCAAAAATCTGAACAACGTGAAGTGGAAGAGTTCTTTGCCAAAGGTCAAAAAGGATCTTCAGCAATGCCTCACAAACGTAACCCAATCGGTTCTGAAAATATGACAGGTCTTGCGCGTGTTATCCGTGGTCACATGGTAACAGCTTATGAAAACGTAGCCCTTTGGCACGAACGTGATATCTCTCACTCATCAGCTGAGCGTATCATCGCACCAGATACAACTATCTTGATTGACTACATGCTCAACCGTTTCGGAAACATCGTTAAGAATTTGACAGTCTTCCCAGAAAACATGATCCGCAACATGAACTCTACATTTGGTCTTATCTTCAGCCAACGTGCCATGCTTACTTTGATTGAAAAAGGTATGACACGTGAGCAAGCTTACGACCTTGTTCAACCTAAGACTGCCCAATCATGGGATAACCAAGTAGACTTTAAACCACTTCTTGAATCAGATCCAGAGGTAACATCTCGTCTCACTCAAGAAGAGATCGACGAAATCTTCAACCCAGTTTACTACACTAAACGTGTTGATGAAATCTTCGAACGCATTGGTTTGGGTGACTAATCTAAACAAAATAACAGAAAGCAGGTTTGCCCTGCTTTTTTTGATGGTGACATTTATGTCACTAGTTTTGTTTCTTTTTCAGCCTTATAATAGGGTCATCGTAAGAAAACTATCAGAAAGGAGAAGTTAGCAATCTTAAAAGGACGACTTAACTATTTACCGGAACTTAGCCTCTTAATAGTAAGCATTGCCTATAATATCATCCGCATCATGAATGATCTTGGAAGTATCAAAGCCCCCTCTTGGTTTTTAGATATGGATATCCCTAGTGGGTCCTTACTATTACTTATTTTGCTTATTATTTTAAAAAGTGAAGCAAGAGAATAAAACTTTAAGCAAGTTTTAAGTTTATTAGTTTATATTATAACCATCCTAATAAAACAACTAGCTTTGGTGAGCTAGTAGTAAAAAAAACTTTTTCATAACTAATCTCCCCGAAGAAAGTCTAGAAATCTAGGCTTTTTTCTTGTTTTTTGAGCTTTTATTAGGGAATTTTAAGAAAATACTTGAAAACCCTTCCAAAACAAGGTAATATAGTTATATAAAGATTCTATTGGACAAGCGGTCACCTTGGAGGATTAGGAAGAAGAGGTTGGGAAGCCTGTACAATCGTATCTTTTCAGTGGTCTTTGAACTGCTGTGAAAATCCCTTAGGGGATTTTTTTCTGCGATTTAAGGTTTCTTTAAGGAAGGCAAGTTATACTCTAAGTCTCCTAAATAACTTTTACTGAACGTAGTTCAGTGAATCTCGTTGGCTTACACTTTTTGTAGAACAACGAACTTTTCTTTTTCATAATCTCCAAAAGAGCTCAACACCATGTGTTGGGTTCTTTTTTTGGCAATTAAAAAAACGCCCTTAGGCGTTTTAAGTATAGATTACATCTCGTCTGGAGCTTCAACACCGAGAAGGCGAAGAGCTTCTTTGAGGACTGTTGCTGTTGCGTAGCAAAGAGCCAAACGGCTGTCACGTTCTGGGCTTTCGTCCAAGATACGTGTGTGTGCATAGTATTTGTTAAAGGCTTGAGCTAAGCTGATAGCAAATTTAGCAACGATAGATGGCTCAAAGTTGTCTGATGCACGGTTGATGATACGTGGGAAGTCTTGGATGAGTTTGATGATTTCCCAGCTTTCAACGTCGTTTAGGCTGTATGTAGCATCTGCAGATGGCGTGAAGTTAGCCTTGCGCAAGATAGATTGGATACGAGCGTGTGCATATTGAACGTAAGGTCCAGTTTCTCCCTCGAAGGATACCATGGCATCAAGGTCGAAGTCGTAACCATTCATACGGTCTGTTTTAAGATCGTAGAATTTGATAGCTCCGACACCTACAGCATGAGCAACAGCTTCCTTGTTAGGCAAGTTTGGATTCTTAGCTTCGATTTGAGCCTGGGCACGGTTAACAGCTTCGGCAATAGTTGGCTCAAGCAAGATAACGTTCCCCTTACGAGTTGACAATTTCTTACCGTTCTTAGTTACAAGACCAAAGGCAACGTGAGTCATGTCGTCAGACCAGTCGTAGCCCATTTCTTTAAGAACAGCTTTCAACTGTTTGAAGTGAGCAGATTGTTCATTACCAACCACATAGATGGCTTTGGCAAAGTCGTAAGTACGTTTACGGTAGAGGGCAGCAGCCAAGTCACGTGTGATGTAAAGTGTCGCACCATCTGATTTTTTGATGAGGGCTGGGTGTTCGATACCGTATTTTTCAAGGTTAACCACTTGGGCACCTTGAGATTCTTGGAGAAGTCCTTTTTCTGTCAAGATGTCAACGACTTCATCCATCTTATCATTGTAGAAGGCTTCACCGTTGTAGCTATCAAAAGAAACACCGAGTTCATCGTAAAGACGGTTGAATTCCACCAAGCTTTCGTCACGGAACCATTGCCAAAGGGCAGTTGCTTCCTCGTCACCAGCTTCCAATTTGCGGAACCATTCACGAGCTTCTTTGTCTACAGATGGGTCTTCTTCAGCTTCGGCATTGATACGCACATAAAGTTGAAGGAGTTCGTTGATAGGGTTAGCTTTGACAGCTTCCTCGCTACCCCATTTCTTATAGGCAACAATCAGCATACCAAACTGTTTACCCCAGTCACCCAAGTGGTTGATGCGGACTGGTTTGTAGCCTTGTTTAGCTACGATGTTGGCAAGAGCATCAGCGATAACTGTTGAACGCAAGTGACCGATAGAGAAAGGTTTAGCGATGTTAGGACTAGACATATCAAAGGCGATGTTACGTCCGTGACCGATGTTTTGGTCAGCGTAGTGGCTGCCTTGAGCGATAACTTGTCCAAGAACGTCCGCTGAGATTTTTGATTTATCAAGGAAGAAGTTGATATAAGGACCAACAGCTTCAACTTTTTCAAAGTTTGAGGCATCGATTTTTTCAGCGATGTCTGCTGCAATCATCTGAGGAGCCTTGCGCAAGACTTTAGCCAATGAGAAGGCAGGAAAGGCGAGGTCCCCCATGTCAGCATTTTTAGGGGTTTCAAGCAGATTTTGAATGTTTTCTTGTTCCAATTCGGGAACAACTTTGGCAATTTCTGCTGCAATGAGTTCTTTAGTATTCATAGGTACTCCATTTCAAATCTTGTCATTCATACCTATTTTACCATTATTTTAGTTAATAGGGTAGGGACAAGAAAGTATCTCTCAAGAAGTATTTCATGAAAAAATACAAAAATTCTGTTATAATATGCAAGGAATATACATAAAAAGAGGAAAGATAATGAAGAGAGATCGTCAAGCTGTTATCAAACAGATGATTTCAAGAGATAAGATTGGGACACAAGAGGAAATTAAGCAACGCCTAGAGGCGGAAGGTATCACGGTTACACAGGCTACCTTGTCACGTGATTTGCGTGAGATTGGCCTGTTGAAGCTTCGTGATGAGGAAGGTAAACTTTACTATAGTTTGTCTGAGCATGTGCTTTCAAGTTTGGATCCTACGGTTAAGGACTATGTCAAATCAGTTTCCCGTGCCCAGTTTATGCTGGTTCTCCATACAGAATTGGGTGAAGCAGATGTTTTGGCTAACCTGATTGATAGTGACGGCAATCCTGAAATTTTAGGAACCGTTGCTGGCGCAGATACCCTATTGGTAATCTGTAAGGACGCAGTGGTTGCTGAAAGATTGGAAAGTGAGTTTCACTGATGAAGACTCCCCATCAGGATTTCCAAAAAGCCAAAGAAGAGTTAATCGACCTCCTCAAACACCATGAGGCGGTTCTTGCTTTTCAAGAGGCTGAGAAAGCTATTGGACAGATCCCTCAGATTAGTTCTATGGCTGGACAGATGAAGGCCTATCAACAAGAAGCGGTGCTTTTTCAAAAAATTGAGAAACAACGTGCCTATGAGGAGGCAGGTGAGCAGGCAGATTTGATTCAGAATGAGTTGGAAAATTTGCCCATTGTTCAGGATTACCGTCAAAAGATGCAGGATGCCAGTGACTTGATTCAATATGTGACCAAGTCTATCGAAGAAAAGATTAACGAGGAGTTAAGACATGGCTAAGGAAAAAATATCTCCAGGAATGCAGCAGTATTTGGATATCAAGGAAAATTATCCAGATGCTTTTTTGCTGTTCCGTATGGGGGATTTTTACGAATTATTTTACGAGGATGCCGTTAAGGCTGCCCAAATTTTGGAAATTAGCCTAACCAGTCGTAATAAGAACGCAGATAATCCCATTCCTATGGCTGGTGTTCCTTATCATTCAGCTCAAGCTTATATTGATGTCTTGGTTGAGATGGGCTACAAGGTAGCCATTGCTGAGCAGATGGAGGATCCTAAGCAGGCTGTCGGTGTGGTGAAGCGTGAGGTAGTTCAGGTTATCACGCCAGGAACAGTGGTTGACAGTTCTAAACCTGATAATGCCAATAATTTCTTGGTGGCTATTGACAAGGCTGGAAGTCGATTCGGCCTGGCCTATATGGATGTATCAACGGGTGAATTTTTTGCGACAGAGTTGGATGATTTTAGTTCAGTTTGCAGTGAAATTCAGAATCTTAAGGCACGTGAAGTAGTCGTTGGGTATGATTTATCTGAAGCTGATGAACAAGTTTTGGTGAAGCAACTCAACCTGCTTCTCTCCAAGGAAATAGAGGTTTACGATGATGTCCACTTGATTGACACTAGTTTGACAGACTTGGAAAGCAGTGTGGCGGGTAAACTTCTCCAGTATGTTCATCGTACTCAGATGCGAGAGCTCAGTCATTTACAAAAGGCACAGCACTATGAGATTAAGGATTACTTGCAGATGTCCTATGCGACCAAGTCAAGTTTGGATTTACTAGAAAATGCTAGAACGGGCAAGAAACACGGATCTCTTTTCTGGCTCTTGGATGAAACCAAGACAGCTATGGGAATGCGTCTCTTGCGAACTTGGATTGATCGTCCTTTAGTGAATCAAGCCACTATCACCGAGCGTCAGAATATCATCCAAGTTTTCTTGGACAATTTCTTTGAGCGTAGTGACTTGACTGAGAGTCTAAAAGGTGTTTACGATATTGAGCGCCTGGCCAGTCGTGTTTCCTTTGGCAAGGCTAATCCAAAAGATTTGATTCAGCTAGGTCATACTTTGGCTCAAGTACCGGTGATTAAGGCGATTTTGGATTCTTTTAATGATGAGGCCTTGTCACGTCTTTTACAAGAGTTAGATGCTCTGCCAGAATTAGAGAGTTTGATTCGGTCGGCTATTGATCCAGATGCTCCTGCAACCATTACAGAAGGTGGCATTATCCGTGCTGGTTTTGATGAAACCTTGGACAAGTATCGCAAGGTGATGAGTGAGGGAACCTCATGGATCGCAGATATCGAAGCTAAAGAACGTGAAGCATCTGGTATTACAACACTAAAGATTGATTATAACCGTAAAGATGGTTATTACTTCCATGTGACCAACTCTAACCTTAGCTTGGTTCCTGACCATTTCTTCCGCAAGGCAACTCTGAAAAATTCAGAGCGCTTTGGAACTGCTGAGTTGGCTAAAATTGAAGGTGAGATGCTTGAGGCGCGTGAAAAATCATCAACGCTAGAGTATGATATTTTCATGCGTGTCCGTGAGCAGGTTGAACGCTATATTGACCGTTTGCAATCTTTGGCTAAAGCTATTGCGACAGTCGATGTGCTTCAGAGTCTAGCTGTTGTAGCAGAGACCAATCATTATGTTCGCCCTATTTTCAATGATGAGCATCGTATTGTTATTGATCAAGGCCGTCATGCAGTGGTTGAGAAGGTTATGGGAGTTCAAGAATACATCCCAAACACCATTACCTTTGACAGTCAGACCAATATTCAGCTCATCACAGGACCAAATATGAGTGGTAAATCTACCTATATGCGTCAGTTAGCCTTGTCAGTAGTTATGGCTCAGATGGGGTCTTACGTGCCAGCAGATAGTATTGACTTGCCAGTTTTTGATGCTATCTATACACGTATTGGTGCTGCAGATGACCTGATTTCAGGGCAGTCGACCTTCATGGTTGAGATGATGGAGGCTAATCAGGCCATTAAGCGAGCGACACCTAATTCCTTGATTATTTTTGATGAGTTGGGACGTGGGACAGCTACCTATGACGGTATGGCTCTGGCCCAGTCTATCATTGAGTTTATTCATGACAAGGTGGGGGCTAAAACCATGTTTGCTACCCATTATCATGAGTTGACAGCTCTGTCAAATACTTTGACACACCTTGTCAACGTTCATGTGGCGACACTTGAAAAGGATGGTGAGGTGACTTTCCTTCACAAGATTGTCGATGGCCCAGCCGATAAATCTTATGGTATTCATGTGGCTAAGATTGCAGGTTTACCAGCAGATTTACTGGAACGTGCTGACACCATCTTGACACAACTAGAGGGCGATACAGTTACCATCCAACCTCAGGAAAAGGTATCGTCTCAAGAGAAACCTGCCACTGAAACGCATGTCAACGAGCAAATCTCTCTCTTTGATGATTTTACTGAAAATCCAGTTCTTCAAGAGTTGCGTGATTTAGATATTTACAACATGACACCTATGCAAGTCATGATGGCTGTAGCAGATTTAAAACAGAAACTATAAAAGAAGCTTGTCAATTGACAGGCTTCTTGTCTTTTACAGGTGTTTCAATTCTTGGTTGAGTTGTTCAATATCCTTTTTCATTTTCCAATAAGAGAAGACCCAAACGAGGAGATAGATAAAGCTGAATTCAATGACTAGCTCCAAGTAGAAAGTTAAACGTAGAGGGAACCATCCGCTGAGGGTAGCTAGTGGAATGAAACCTAGACAGGTCAAGGCGTAGTGAGTGAGGGTTGCACGAAGTAAACTCCACTCAGCTTTACGGAAAATATAACTAGCGACTTCAAAGAGGATACCGATAGCAAACCAAGTGATGAGGCAGTAGGCTAATACCATAGATCCGTGAACCTGATGTGACGTCATCCATTGTCCAATGGCTGAGTGAGGATTTAGAGGCATGTAGCTTGGTGCCCAGATAAGAGACATAATCATGGATACGACAAGTCCGATAAGGATGCCTTTTGTGCCTGATTTAAAAAGTTGCTTTTTCATTGTAATTTCTCCTTTATTGCTTTGAGGTAACGGCGTGATGAGTAGGTGGTTTCCTTGTTTTTAAGGTAAATTTCAACGAGGCCGTTAGGGGTAATGTTGAAGCGTTCAATTTCTTTGAGGTTGACAATCTCTGATTGTGAGATTTTGATAAAGTAAGATGGCAGTTTTTCTAAAACTTGATAGAGACGTAAGCCTAAGTGGTACTCTCCTTGAATAGTTTCAGCTAGAACTTGACGATTTTCGATGTAAATTCTGGAAATAGCATTAGGCTCGATGAGATAAGTTTCGCCATCTTTTTTTCCTTTGAGTCGTTGGTTATCATCCAAAGATTCGACAAACTCGACAACTTGCTGAATCTTGGGCGTTCGACTAGGTGCTTGAATCTGCAACATTTCTTCTTGGAATACCGAGTCAATCTGAACTTTTATTTTCATAACTATCCTTTCTTATTGGTAATTGAGGAGACCTCCTCCCTTTCACACCTTTATTAAACACTATTTACTAGTCCACAGCAATAGCGTTTGTCTATGTGGTCCTATGTGGTGTCTAAGTGGTTGAAAATATTTTCGAAAACCCCTATACTTAATGAAAACGTACTGACGAGGTAATCACATGAAATCTATAATGAAATGGCTAGCAGGAATTTTTCTTGCCTGCAGTCTGATTTTGAGCTTTTTTACACCTTTTGAAAAGGCACTAACACTGAACTTGCTTTTGCTTTATTTCTTTGTTAAGCAGTTTATGGATTCGACAAGTTCACCCAAAACCTACCAATGGATTTTCCAAGTCATCTACCTCTTGATTTTTTCTGGGCTCATTTGGTTCAATCTTCGTCATGGGGATATGATCGTTATAGCCACAGCACTCTCTTGGTTAACAGTTGTCTGTGAGTTATGGCTATATAGTAAGAATAAGTAACAGTCACATATCAACCTTTTAGAGGGGGTAAAACAACATTATGCCAAAAATCATCGAATTACCTGAGGTGTTAGCCAACCAGATTGCTGCTGGTGAGGTCGTAGAGCGCCCAGCCAGTGTTGTTAAAGAGTTGGTGGAAAATGCTATTGATGCAGGCAGCACCCAGATTACCATTGAAGTTGAAGAATCAGGCCTCTCAAAAATTCAAATCACAGATAATGGCGAAGGAATGGCTCAAGCTGATGTGGCCATGAGTTTGCGCCGTCATGCAACAAGTAAAATCAAAAATCAAGGAGATCTCTTTCGTATTCGAACCCTTGGTTTTCGAGGTGAGGCCCTACCATCAATAGCTTCTATCAGCCACCTAACTATTGTGACAGCAGCGGATGGAGAAGCCTATGGGACTAAACTGGTTGCTAAAGGTGGAGAAATTGAGAGTCAGGATCCTATTTCAACACCAGTTGGAACAAAGATTACCGTTGAAAATCTATTTTATAACACCCCAGCTCGTCTCAAGTATATGAAGAGTTTACAGGCTGAGTTGGCTCATATTGTCGATGTTGTCAATCGTCTAAGTCTAGCTCATCCCGAGGTTGCCTTTACCTTGCTTAATGATGGTCGTCAGTTGACACAGACATCAGGTACTGGAGACCTCCGTCAAGCTATTGCTGGTATTTATGGTTTGACAACGGCTAAAAAAATGGTGGAGATTTCAAATTCTGACCTTGATTTTGAAGTTTCTGGATATGTTAGTCTCCCTGAGTTGACCCGTGCGAATCGTAACTACATCACGATTCTCATTAACGGACGTTATATTAAAAACTTCCTGCTTAACCGTGCGATTTTTGATGGTTATGGTTCTAAACTCATGGTAGGACGCTTCCCTATTGCGGTTATTGATATTCAGATTGATCCTTATTTGGCTGATGTCAATGTTCACCCAACCAAGCAGGAAGTACGTATTTCTAAAGAAAAAGAGCTTATGGCCCTTATCAGCTCTGCCATTGCTCAAAGCCTTAGAGAGCAGGATTTGATTCCTGATGCCCTTGAAAATCTAGCCAAGTCAAGTACTAGAGGTGCAACTAAGCCAGTTCAAACCAGTCTCCCACTCAAACAAACCAATCTTTACTATGATAGCAGTCGTAATGATTTCTTTGTCAAACCAGAGACAGTCCAAGAAGATATCAAACCTCTTATATCGGAGTCAGAGTCTCCAGTTTCATCGGTAGAAAACAAACCACAACCTTCTGTTAAACAGGCACAACGTTCAGTAGATGAAGGTGATAGCGAACACGAAAAACTTAATTATAAAAACAAGTCGAAAATGAAGCGCATGCTTGAAACTCTGGACAATGAGGAAACATCAACCTTCCCTGAGTTGGAGTTTTTTGGTCAAATGCATGGAACCTATCTCTTTGCTCAAGGACAAGGTGGACTTTACATCATTGACCAACATGCTGCTCAAGAACGTGTCAAGTATGAGTACTATCGTGAAAAGATCGGTGAGGTTGACAGCGGTTTACAACAGCTCTTGGTTCCCTATCTCTTTGAATTTTCAGGTTCAGACTACATTAGTTTACAAGAAAAGATGCCCCTTCTTAACCAGGTTGGTATCTATTTAGAGCCTTATGGGAACAACACTTTCATTCTTCGTGAACATCCTATCTGGATGAAGGAAGAAGAGATTGAATCAGCGGTCTATGAAATGTGTGACATGCTTCTTTTGACGAATGAAGTGTCTGTCAAGACCTACCGTGCTGAGTTAGCCATCATGATGAGTTGTAAACGTTCAATCAAGGCCAATCATGCTCTTGATGATTACTCTGCGCGTGACCTCCTAGTACAGCTTGCACAGTGTAAAAATCCCTACAATTGCCCTCACGGACGTCCAGTACTTGTCAACTTTACCAAGTCTGATATGGAAAAAATGTTCCGTCGTATCCAAGAAAATCATACCAGTCTACGTGACCTAGGGAAGTATTAAAACTTTTTTTGGTCTTGCTTTACGAATAGGAATGTTAGATTTATAATAGTGGTGAAGATGAGGAATCTTCTAATGTTTTAGCGGATCATTGTAGGATGATTGCCTGATTTTTAAGTTAGGAGGTATAGTGATGAGACACCTAACAAAAACTAATAAACACTTTTTACTTGTTGGCTTAACATTTTTAGCGACTAGCTTGATTTTCTATATTTTGGCCTGGTTAGGTCAACCAAGTTTGGAGAATACTCTCGTAAATGTTTCTAGCATTGCCTTTACTTTAGGCGTTGTAACATATATTCTATTAGGTCTAAAGATGATTACAGATACTTTAAAGACGAGTAGTCATCCTTAAAATAGAGCAAACAGAATCCACTTTCGAGTGGATTTTTTGTTACAATAGTACAGCAGTGCTTGAGATGACAAAATAAACACTCAAGACAATTATCTTACAAGTATAAAATGATAAAGCAACCCATTGAAGAAACGAACGAGAAAGGAAATCACACGCCATGTATGATTACATCAAGGGAACTCTAGTGAAAATTACCGCCAAGTATATTGTTATAGAAGCAAACGGCTTAGGTTATATTGTCACTGTGGCGAATCCATATAGTTTTTCTGACCAAATGAATCAGACTATCCAAGTCTATCTTCATCAAGTTATTAGAGATGATGCTCACCTCCTTTTTGGTTTCCATACTGAAGATGAAAAAGAGGTCTTCCTTAAGCTTATTTCAGTTTCTGGAATAGGTCCGACGACTGCCCTAGCCATTGTTGCTGTAGATGATAATCAAGGCTTGGTTGCTGCTATTGATAATAGTGACATCAAGTACTTGATGAAGTTTCCAAAGATTGGTAAAAAGACAGCTCAACAAATGGTTCTGGATTTGGCAGGGAAATTTGCAGAGTTACCAACAGAAACGACCAAGACGACACCAAGTCAACCTGAAGGGAATCATCAATTGGATGAGGCTATGGAAGCCTTGCTTGCTCTTGGTTATAAAGCCGCAGAACTTAAGAAAATCAAAGCCTTCTTCGAAGGTACTAATGAAACGGCAGAGCAATACATTAAATCAGCTCTTAAGATGTTGATGAAATGAGGTAAGCAATGGTCAATCGTTGTCGTTGGGTTCCAACAAACAATAAATTATATTGTGATTATCATGACAAGGAGTGGGGAAAGCCTATTGGTGACGACCAAAAACTTTTTGAGCTGCTTTGCTTAGAAAGTTATCAATCAGGACTTTCTTGGATAACTGTTTTAAATAAACGTCAGGCTTTTAATCGTGTTTTTCATAACTACGATATTGAGCGTGTTGCCCAGTTTAGTCCACTTGAACTTGAAGATGCGCTTCAAAATCCAGACATCATTAGGCACAAACTTAAGCTAGAAGCAACCGTAAATAATGCCAAACAAGTACTAAAACTCCAAGACGAATTTGGCTCTCTGTCCCATTATTTTTGGCAGTTCTTTGACGGAAAGCCCTTGGTAAATAATGTTCCCAAATATAAGGACGTCCCATCATCAACTGATTTATCCCAACAGATTGCCAAAAATCTAAAAAAGAGAGGGTTCAAATTTTTAGGACCGACTACTATATATTCATTTTTACAAGCCGCAGGATTTGTGAATGATCATGAAAATAACTGTGACTTCAAATAAATGAGTGGATTTGATTGACAAGACGAGAAAAACATGTTAGTTTATAAACGAACATGTTTTTGAGATTATTTTACGAATAGTAATATAGGTGAACCAATGAAAGCTGAATTGATTGCAGTAGGAACCGAAATCCTAACCGGGCAAATCACCAATACCAATGCCCAATTTTTATCTGAGAAACTAGCTGAACTAGGAATTGACGTGTATTTTCACACAGCAGTAGGAGACAATGAAAACCGCCTACTCTCAGTTCTAGACCAAGTTAGTAAACGTAGTGACTTAGTCATACTTTGTGGAGGACTTGGTCCTACTGAGGATGACTTAACCAAGCAAACACTGGCTAAGTTTTTAGGTAAAGAACTCATTTTTGATGAGGAGGCAAGTAAAAAATTGGACAGTTTCTTTGCTACTCGTCCTAAACACACACGAACGCCTAATAATGAACGTCAAGCACAAATTGTTGAGGGGGCTATTCCCTTGCAAAACCCGACAGGTCTTGCAGTTGGAGGGATTATTACTGCTCAAGGGGTGACCTATGTAGTCTTACCTGGGCCACCGAGTGAACTCAAACCTATGGTGAATCAAGAACTTATTCCAGCTCTTACTGAGAATCACTCGAGTCTTTATTCGAGAGTCCTAAGATTCTTCGGCGTTGGAGAAAGTCAATTAGTGACTATTCTGAAGGAGTTTATTGTTAACCAAACAGATCCAACCATAGCTCCATATGCTAAAGTGGGGGAAGTAACACTTCGCTTGTCAACAAAGGCTTCTTCTCAAGAAGAAGCAGATCAAAAACTAGATGTTTTAGAGAAACAAATTCGTTCGACTAAAACTCTAGATGGAAAATCCTTATCTGATTTCATTTATGGATATGGAGAGTCTAATAGTTTAGCCTTTGAAGCTTTTCGCTTGCTTAAGCACCATGGCAAGACTATCACTGCAGCTGAAAGCCTAACAGCAGGTTTATTTCAGGCTAGTATTGCTGATTTTTCAGGGGCCTCACAAGTATTTAAAGGTGGATTTGTTACTTATAGCATTGAAGAAAAAGCTAAAATGTTGGATATTCCCTTGTCGCAACTAGAAGAACATGGTGTTGTCAGTCATTTTACTGCAGAAAAAATGGCTGAAGGTGCTCGAGCTAAAACAGATAGCGATTATGGAATTGCACTTACCGGTGTAGCTGGACCAGATTCATTAGAAGGACACCCAGCAGGTACGGTATTTATTGGTATTGCTGATAGGAATCAAGTAAGGTCAATCAAGGTTGTTATAGGTGGAAGAAGTCGTTCTGATGTTAGATATATTAGTACCCTCTATGCCTTTAACCTAGTTCGCCAAGCTTTATTACAAGAAGACATAATTTAAGTTTGTCTTTAACTATAGAAAGAAGAGGAAAATAAGTGGCTAAGAAAACAAAGAAAACAGAAGAAATTACAAAAAAATTTGGAGATGAGCGTCGTAAAGCACTTGACGATGCTTTGAAGAATATTGAAAAAGATTTTGGTAAGGGTGCGGTTATGCGTCTTGGTGAGCGTGCAGAGCAGAAAGTTCAAGTTATGAGTTCAGGCTCGCTGGCTTTGGATATTGCTCTTGGTGCAGGTGGTTATCCTAAAGGTCGTATTATCGAAATTTACGGACCAGAATCATCAGGTAAGACAACTGTAGCCCTCCATGCTGTTGCTCAAACACAAAAAGAAGGTGGAATTGCTGCCTTTATCGATGCAGAGCATGCCCTTGACCCTGCTTATGCGGCAGCCCTAGGTGTTAATATCGATGAGCTTCTTTTGTCACAACCTGATTCAGGTGAACAAGGTCTCGAAATTGCTGGTAAGCTGATTGACTCTGGTGCAGTTGATTTGGTTGTTGTTGACTCAGTTGCAGCCTTGGTACCTCGTGCAGAAATTGATGGAGATATTGGTGATAGCCATGTCGGACTTCAAGCGCGTATGATGAGTCAAGCCATGCGAAAACTTTCTGCTTCTATCAATAAAACAAAAACAATTGCTATCTTCATTAACCAATTGCGTGAAAAAGTTGGTATTATGTTTGGTAATCCAGAAACAACCCCTGGTGGACGTGCTCTAAAATTCTATGCATCAGTACGTCTTGATGTACGTGGAAATACGCAAATCAAAGGGACTGGTGATAAAAAAGACCAAAATGTTGGTAAGGAAACTAAAATTAAGGTTGTCAAAAATAAGGTTGCTCCACCATTTAAAGAAGCCTTTGTTGAAATTATGTATGGTGAAGGGATTTCCCAAACAGGTGAGCTTGTAAAAATCGCTAGTGACTTAGGGATTATTCAAAAAGCTGGAGCATGGTTCTCATATAATGGAGAGAAGATTGGTCAAGGATCTGAAAATGCTAAAAAATATTTGGCAGATCATCCAGAAATTTTTGAAGAAATTGATCATAAAGTACGTGTACACTATGGTTTGATTGAACCAGATGAAGAGGATATTGTTGAAGAAGCACAAGTTGAAGAAACATCTGATGAACTTGTTTTAGACCTAGATTCAACCATTGAAATTGAAGAATAAGTGTAAAAGAGCCGACGAGCTCTTTTTTATTTGTTTTAATCTAAATAAAAAGGGTCTATGATCATTGAAAAAGTCCCCAAGATTCAAAATAGGTCGCTAGACCGATTTCTAAAATCAAGGACAGTGATAAGATAATAGTATCATGTGACAGAAAGAGAGAATTAACATGATTAAGATTTATACAATCTCAAGTTGTACAAGTTGTAAAAAAGCAAAGACATGGTTGAACAACCATCAACTTCCTTATAAAGAACAAAACCTTGGTAAAGAACCACTTACAAAAGAAGAAATCTTAAACATCCTATCAAAAACAGAGAATGGTGTTGAGAGTATTGTTTCATCAAAAAATCGCTATGCTAAAGCTCTAAATTGTGATATCGACGAGCTCAGTGTCAGTGAGGTGATTGATTTGATTCAAGAAAACCCAAGAATCTTGAAGAGCCCAATCTTAATTGATGATAAGAGATTGCAAGTGGGTTATAAGGAAGATGACATCCGTGCTTTCTTACCACGTTCAATAAGAAATGTCGAAAATTCGCAAGCACGCATGCGCGCAGCTCTATAAAAAAGTGAAAAAGGAGATACTTGCGATCTTCTTTTTACGTTTACTCTGGTATAGAAAATAAGTATTGACATTAGTTCACAAACTTGATAGACTAATAAAGTCTTAAGGAATTTATCCAGTAACAAAAAGTTTGAAAAAAACTTTAAAAAAGTTATTGACAAGACAAGCTAGAGATGATATTATAAATAAGCTGTTTCGCGAGAGACAGCGGACACGAGAAGTGAAAAAAACTTCAAAAAAGTGTTGACAAGGCATTCTAGATTTGCTAGAATATAGA
>JAFHAZ010000055.1:0-100552 GCA_016939315.1 Streptococcus sp.
AACACTAAAGATACGGTTGATGTTCCAGCTACATACTTGGACAAGGCCAATTTCCCTGGTCCATTCACAGCCGGTGTTAACCAAGTCATTCCATATGAATTCTTCGCTGGTGACGGTATGTTAACTCGTTTGATTTTGAAATCCTCAGACAAGGCTCCATGGTCAGACAATGGCTCAGCTAAAAATCCTGCTCTCCCACCAGTAGAAAAATTGGGCAAAGGCCTTTACTTCTATGAAGTGGATTTGGCAGGTACTCAAGGTAAATCAGATAAAGAGCTTCTTGACTTCTTGAAACAAAATGGTACTCAAAGTTATAAAGCTACTATCAAGGTGTACGGCGCTAAAGATGGCAAGGCAGATTTGAGCAATCTCGTAGCAACTAAAGATTTTACTGTCAATTTGAATGGCTTGACCACACCAAATCAGGTTAAAGAGTCTGTTGTTAACAATATCAAAGACATGATTGATGTTCCAGCTAGCTACCTTGATAAGGCTAAGGTTCCTGGACCTTTCTTGGCCGGTGTCAACCAAGTAATTCCCTACGAAGCTTTTGGTGGAGATGGCATGTTGACTCGTCTAATCTTGAAAGCTTCAGACAAGGCTCCGTGGTCAGACAACGGAACAGCTAAAAATCCTGCTCTATTGCCACTTGAAGGCTTGGCTAAAGGCCAATATTTCTACGAAGTGGATTTAAATGGCAATACGGTTGGTAAAGATGGTCAGGCCTTGTTGGAGCAACTTCGAGCTAACGGAACCCATACATATCTAGCTACTATCAAGGTGTACGGCGCTAAAGATGGCAAACCTGATTTGACCAATCTGGTTGCTACTCGTCAAGTAACGATTCAGCTTCGTGGAAAAGAAATGGCGACAATACCATCTCAACAAGGTCAGATGAATACGAAGCCTTCTGAAACAGGCTCTACAGGTACGACTGAGGGTATGATGGGTACAAATCACCATATGTCAGATATGAAAGTAGATCAACCAGCTTCTAGCCCAATGGCTAATATGATGAAAAAAGATGATAAAGCGATGCTACCAAATACTGGGGAAGCTAAAACAGCTACAGCTGGCCTTGGTATCTTTGGTCTAACCTTGGCAGGGCTTGTTGGACTTTTGGGTTTGACAACCAAACGAGAAGATTAAGATTCAAATCACTTAAACATTAGAGAAAACAGTGTTATACTAAAGCAAGTGTAACACTGTTTTTATCGAAGGAGTGTCAAATGAAAAAGACAATTTTGCTGGTTGATGATGAGATAAATATTCTAGATATTCAAAACCGCTATCTTATACAGGCTGGTTATGACGTTTTAGTCGCCCATGATGGTAAAGAGGGATTAGAGCTTTTTAGAAAAAAATCTATCGACCTTATTATCACAGATATCATGATGCCCAATATGGACGGTTATGATTTTATCAGTGAAGTTCAGTATATCGCCCCGAATCAACCCTTCCTCTTTACAACTGCTAAGACAAGCGAACAGGATAAGATTTATGGATTAAGTTTGGGGGCAGATGATTTTATAGTCAAACCCTTTAGCCCACGCGAATTAGTTTTAAGAGTGAATAATATCTTGCGTCGCCTTAGCCGTGGGGGAGAGACAGAACAGATCGAGTTTGGTGACTTGGTAATCAACCATGTGACTCATGAGGTCCGCCTTGGGGAGCAACCTTTGGAATTGACAGTAAAATCCTTTGAACTTCTATGGGTATTGGCCAGCAATCCTGAGAGAGTCTTTTCAAAGACGGAACTTTACGAGAAGGTATGGCAAGAGGACTATGTGGATGATACCAATACACTCAATGTTCATATTCATGCTTTGAGGCAAAAATTGACCAAGTATACGAATTCAAATGCTCCTGCTATCAAAACTGTCTGGGGTTTGGGCTATAAGATGGAAAAACCAAGAGGTAGAAAATGAAATTAAAAAACTATATTTTAGTGGGTTATCTAGTGTCTACTATACTGACTATTTTGGTCGTTTTCTGGGCAGTCCAACGAATGTTGATTGATAAAAGTGAAGTTTACTTTCTAGTTGGAATGACCTTGATTGCTAGTTTCATTGGCGCTGCAGTGAGCATCTTTCTTTTGTCGCCTGTTTTCTCTTCTCTGAAACATTTGAAAAAACAAGCTCAGAATATAGCAAGCAAGGATTTCAGCACAGAAATTGAAACCAAAGGCCCATTAGAATTTCAAGAGCTGGACCAGGCTTTTAATGACATGTCCCACAAATTGCAGGCTACCTTTCAATCACTTGATGAGAGCGAGCAAGAAAAGAGAATGATGATTGCACAGCTCTCTCACGATATTAAAACTCCCATTACCTCCATTCAGGTTACTGTGGAGGGAATTCTAGATGGAGTGATTAAGGAAGAGGAGCGGCTCCACTACTTATCCACGATTGGTCGGCAAACTGAGCGTCTAAACAAGCTAGTGGAGGAATTGGATGTTTTGACTCTTAATACACAACCTCAAGATACTGCTGATGAAGAAGTCGAAGAGATCTTTTTAGATCAGCTGTTGATTGAGTCAATGAGTGAATTTCAACTCCAGATTGAACAAGAAGAGCGAGATGTTTACATTCAAGTGTCACCTGAGTCGGCGAAAATCAAGAGCCATTCTGACAAACTTTCTCGCATTCTGGTCAATTTGTTAAACAATGCCTTTAAATATTCAGAACCAGGAACCAGAATCGAGGTTCTTGCCCAATTAACAGAACAAGAGCTGACAATCAGTGTGAAAGACGAGGGTCAGGGGATCCTTCCTGAAGATTTGGAAAAGATCTATAAACGCCTTTATCGTGTCGAAACTTCGCGCAATATGAAAACAGGTGGTCATGGCTTAGGCCTTGCAATTGCACGAGAACTAGCCCATCAGCTTGGTGGCGAAATCACAGCAGAAAGTCAGTATGGCTTAGGAAGCAAGTTTACATTCAGCCTTAGTTTGAAATAAAACCGTAAAATCCCTTTACAAATCTAGCTTTTTTTCATGGTGCAATAGCCTTTGTGTGAAATTGCAGCAGGAAAGCATGAAGCTCGTCAACAGGTGCAGTTTATCACTATGGATATGTCTGGGGCTTATATTCCACTTGCCAAAAGGCTTTTTCCAAACGCCAAAATCGTTCTTGATCGTTTCCACATTATTCAGCACCTTAGTCGAGCCTTTTTAAAGACAAGAATTGCGATTATGAACCAGTTTGATAAGAAGTCACTACCCTATCGACCCTTGAAAAATCACTGGAGACTCTTTCAAAAGGACAGCCGTAAGTTATCTCTCAATTCTTTTTACTCACAAACCTTCCGACAAACTTTAGTACCACATGAAATCATTGAGAAGACACTAGGCCTTTCAGAAGAGCTTACCGACTACTATACTCTTTATCAGCTTTTGCTTTTTTACTTTCAGGAGAAAAGAGTAGATGAGTTTTTTGAGCTCATTCAAGAAAACTTAAATGTCGTCAATCATTATTTTCAAACTGTCTTTAGGACTTTTCTTAGACACAAACAATACATCAAAAACGCACTAGAAACAGACTATTCAAACGCAAAACTCAAAGCGACTAACAAGTTGATTAAAGACATCAAACGGTTGGGCTTTGGTTTTAGAAACTTCATCAACTTTAAGAAACGTGTCTTCATCACTCTGAACTAATCAAACCACCCGTTAGACGGGTGGTTTGATCAAGGGCTATAAGCCCATAATACCAGCCAGCGCCTAAAGACGCTGGCTTTCACTTTGTTCAAGCCTTATTGCTTTTGACTCGTCACAAGCCTCTCAAAGAGGCATTCGCATTACTTACCATTATCCCTAAAGGGATTTTCATATTCTTTAACACTTAATTTGTCCAAAGCGATATCATGCTTCTCTTGTTCCTGGATATATTTCTTAATTGTGGCTTCATTTAGTCCTACCGTACTTACATAATATCCTTCTGCCCAAAAATGTCTGTTCCCAAATTTATATTTTAAATTGGCGTGTTTATCAAACATCATTAAGGCACTTTTACCTTTTAAATATCCCATAAAACTAGCTACACTCATTCGTGGTGGTATACTTACTAGCATGTGAACATGATCTGGCATTAAGTGACCTTCTATTATTTCAACGCCTTTATATTGGCATAGTCTATGAAAAATCTCTCCAAGACTACTCCTATATTGATTATAGATTATTTTTCGTCTATACTTAGGTGTAAATACAATGTGGTACTTACACATCCATTTTGTATGTGATAAACTGTGAGCTTTTTGCGCCATAGTTTTAACTCCTTTCGTTTTACAATTGGCTTGAACACCTATATTGTAACTCGTTTGGAGTGTTTTTGTTATGACGGTATAACCTTCGATGCGCACCCGCATAGCGGGTGGTTTATTTGTTTCGCACCTTCGGAGCGAAACGGACTTAAAGTCACAAAACAAAAAACACTCCCTAGGGAGTGTCGCAGATTATTATTAATAATCAAGTTTATCTGAGTGACCTGAACCATTACCAACATAGTAACCTGTCTTACAGTTGATACTGAAGAGGTAAGTTCCATCTGGAAGGTACAAGTTGTAGTAACCATTACCATTGATAATGTTAACTGGCTCAAGGATGAAGTTATCTCCTGAGAAGTAACCACGTGAGTGTGATTCATTGATGATCTTATCAAGAACACCGTCAGCCCAAGTCCAAGCTGGGTTACTTGTATCTGCTACTACGTTTGCATTATAAGGCACACGTGAGCGGTCACGTTGAAGGATTGATGGGTTATAATTTGTGATTCCGCGTGTTACAACTGTTGAAGCTGCAGCTGAGCCACCAGTAGTTCCTCCAGTCGCACCAGCTGAACCTGTTGAACCTGCTGAGTTAGCTGCTCCATTTTGCGCTCCAGATGTATTTGATGCAGCCGCACCACCACCAGTAGAAGCTGCTCCAGACGTGTTATCACCTGAAGGTGCAGCAGGACTAGCAGTATTGGCGCTATCAGCAGCTGTCGCTGCAGATGTTGCGCTCGTAGCCTTAGCTTTTTCTTCAAGCTGAGTCTTACCACCCTTAATCGCTTCTTGGATAGTGCTATCAAGACTCGCATTCCCAGTTGTTGTTACGCTTTCTGGAAGATTATTAAAGTTAGCATCTGATTTAACAGCGATAGAGGCATTATAGCTACCATCTACAAGAGCATCTGACTCAAACTGACTGTTAATCTTTTGTACAGCTTCAATTTGTTTCTTCAAGTTATCATATTTTTTCTTAGCTGCATCATAATACTTGGTTTTCTCCAATTTCTTGAGCAGTTTTTCCAAATCTGATAGCTTACCAAATTGATCATTAGCGAGTTTTGTTTGCTCGTCATCTGTGAAGAAATTCTTATACATTTCTTCGAAGGCCTTATTATCAGCAGCTGCTGTGTCCTTGCTTGATGATGATGTCACTGCTGAAGAAGCTGTGCTTGTTGGTTTTGCTGATTGGCTATGTGTTCCTTTATAAAGAGCATAGCTACCACCAATAATAGCTAAAGCAAGAACTGCTAGAGCACCGATAACAACACCTTTACGACGGTAAACTGGAATGTCACCATCAAAGGCACTCTTATGCGATGGGGAAATAGACTCTGAAGAGATTCTGTCTTCTGCAGATGGGCGATTAACTGCCATAGACACTTTTGGTGTTGTCTTTTCTTCGTCAGCTTTTGCTCCAGTTACTCCTGCTACTGTTGAAGCAATAGCCGCCAAATCGATAGTGTCTGAGATAGCAACATCATCCAACAATGGTTTTGAAGCTTGCGGCTCAGTATCGTCAATATTGGCAACAACAGGATTTTGTGGTTCTGGATCATCGATGTTAGCAATCAAAGGATTGTTATCATCAATATTATCTACCAATGCATCGTTATAGGCTGGCTCTGGCTGATTAGTTGAAGTAGCTGAATCTGCAAGTGCATCACCAAGGTCAAATTTTTCTGTTTCTGACGTGATGAAACGATCAGCATTCGTTGATGTAATGATAACTTCAGAACTTTGACTTTCTGGTTCTGCAATAACCTCAGGTTCAACAGGAGCATTCGGCAACTGCTTGTCAATATGAGATTGAGTTTCATCAACCTTGTTATCTGTAGCACCAAAACCAAATGTGACTGGTGTTACTTCTTCAGTAGCTGCTGTTGAGTTGATTGACTCATTAGCCATTGATTGACCAATCAAACCTGAATCTGCAAACTCCTGACGTTGCTTTTGAATAAAAGCATCCAAAGGTGATGTGTCGCCATCAGCTTCAATTTTCTTTGAAAATTTTTGTGAGGCAACTTCTTCGCGGTGTTGCTTGATATACTTATCCAAAATGCTATCTGTTTCTGTTACACCAGCATTAATCTCAGCTTCTTTGCGGACAGCCTCACCGACTGTCATTTCCTTGGCATCTTGGAAATCTAGCTCTTGGCTACCTTCATAGCCATTTTGTGTTTTATCTTCTGACACGTTTAATTTACCTTTCTAGCCTCAGAACGGCGAACACGCTCACCAAAATATTGATACAAATCAACACGGAGTGTCCCGTTATAAAGCTTACGTTTTTTATCGGCTTTCATACCGTATTTGCTTTCAAATTGTTCATCGCTGGTCAAGATAAACTTGCTCCAAGTTTTAAGTGGCGCAAAAGTTTGACCCATTTCATTATACAAGATATCCACAGCCTTGTCATCCAACAAACGCTCACCATAAGGAGGGTTTGAAATAATGACACCATTGATTTTATCTGTTTTCAGGTCCTGTAAACGCATTTGTTTCAATTTAATAACATCTTCAAGACCTGCCTCACGAGCATTGGCTTTTGCAATTTCAACCATACGGCCATCAATATCACAACCCATAATATCTAATTCAATATCGTAGTTTGCCTTGCTATCTGCTTCATCACGTACCGACTGTACTAAATCCTTATCCACCCAATTCCATGCTTCAAAGGCAAAATCACGATTAAATCCTGGTGCAATGTTCATGCCAATCATTGCAGCCTCAATACAGAAGGTCCCTGAACCACAAGTCGGGTCAATCAATGGTTTATCCGGATACCAATTACTAAGTTCAAGGATAGCAGCCGCCATATTTTCTTTAATCGGTGCTCCACCTTTATCAGTACGGTAGCCACGCTTAAAGAGACTAGCACCTGTGGTATCAATCAAAACCGTAGCCTTATCCTTCAAAATAGAAACTTCAATCTTAAATTCCGCTCCTGTTTCTTGGAGAGGCACTCCTTCTGGACGGTGGAAATACTTCTGCAATTTCTTAACGACAGCTTTTTTTGAAATCGCCTGAACAGATGGCTCATTATGAAGCTTTGATTTAACACATTTAGCCTTAGAAATTGGGAACTTTGCACCTAGCGGAAGATAATTTTCCCAGTCTAAAGCAAAAACTCCCTGAAAGAGTTCCTCAAAGGTACGTGCTGGAAATTCACCCACTACAATCTTGATACGATCTGCTGCCCTCAACCAAAGGTTGGTTTCAGCAATTGCACGAACACCACCTTGGAAACGCACCTTACCATTTTCAACCTGCGTGTCATAACCTAACTCACGCAATTCACGTCCAACCACAGCCTCAAGACCTGCTGCTGCAGTTGCTACTAATGTAAATGTTTCTTTCATTGTTATCCTTTTATCTCATTGTTACGCGTACAAACTTTCTTAACCGATAGCTTATTTCCCCACTCTTTTCTTTAAATATAAAAGAGAGAATTCTTGCTAAAAGAAGGCTGAGACATGTGTCCCAGCCTCACCTATATGCAATTTTCTATAAGCCATGTTTTGTTCCAGAAGTGACTAGGTACCACTTCCTTCGATAATCATCTGTCTACTGCAAAGCAGTCAGGATGGTCCGTTCGTTTCCAGCCATCCCATGCCCCTACCAAAGTTTGGGTTGCTAGCTTGAGGGGTTTACCGCGTTCCACTTTTTAGGTTTCCCTAAAAACTCCGTCACTGTGGCACTTTCAGAGCTACTAAAACCTATCCTAAGACTTAGCCAGTTCACTCGCCGTAACTTGAAAATCAAGTCCCTAGGCTTATTAATTCACCTAGCACAAACACTACTGGCATCACAGCCAGTGCTAGCATGGACTTTCCTCATGGAAGACTAGCAACCATGCGATTATCCAAAAATTGCACAAACCAGTTTTACTCGACGATTTGTTTTCCAAAGACCTCTTTCTCCAAACGACTGATACGTTTTAAGATATCATAGTTTGAAGCCGAAGCAACATTGGCATTCGCAGGTGATGGCTCACTTGTCGCACTCGCGTATGCTGGGCGACTAGCAGGAGCTGATGAAGTCTTAGCTTTCAGTTTTGCATTTTCTTCTTGCAATTCCTTAACTAGAGCAATATAGACACCGTAATCTTTGATTACATCGTCTAGAAACTCATCAACTTCTTTTTTATCGTATCCACGCATGCTTGTTTTAAATTCTTGTTCGTAGATTTTCTTGGGCGTTAAATTAATCTTAGCCATTTTTATTCTCCAATACTTGTCTTATCTAACTTACTAATACTTTACTGTCTAATGTTTTTATGATACAGAAAAAAAGATAAAAATGCAAGTTTAAAATTCAATTATATCCTATTCCGACATGACTTCATTGAGGTCATCAAAAGTCAGTCTAGATACGGGATAACCCCTTGCTTCTAACATCATACCGTAAAAATATTTCAGATTTGTTTCATTTTCAGGTTCATAAAATAAATAAGCCTGATCTGTATTGTCAATGAGAAACTGATTAAATTGTTTAAACTGTGCTGGAGATTGGTAAGCAGGGAAGCTGTACTTGACAAAATCAACCTGCTTAAAGGCCGCTAGTTTTGTTTGATTCGCTTCATTCCAATTCTGACCATGCGTTTCAAAAGGGAAGATAGTCGCTAACTTCAAAGGATAGTCTTTTTGAAGTTCTTTGGCTACTTCTAGTGCCCAAAATTCAAAACCGAGGTTCCCAGTAAAAATCATCCAATCCACACCATCATCCAAGAAACGCATCAAATCACGTTTGATTGCTTTCTTGATAATGGTTACTTTAGGGTCCTTGTCTTTAAAAATACCGAGTTCAAAGCTCTTATAGCCAGTTACCAGTAGTGATGTCATTTGTTGTTTTCCTCGTTCATTTTATGGTATAATAAAATAGTCTTTATGCATATCTTATAAAGAAGAAGGGAAAGAAATGGTAAACTATCCCCATCAGATATCTCGTAAGATAGCACAAGTACGTCCTAAAAGATCAAATAGAGTTGACTTTGCCAATCGGGGGATGAGCTTTGAATCTGCTATTAACGCGACTAATGATTACTATTTGTCGCGTGGTTTAGCCGTTATTCATAAAAAACCCACTCCTGTTCAAATTGTCAAAGTCGATTATCCCAAACGCTCACGAGCAAAGATTGTGGAAGCTTACTTTAGACAAGCCTCTACTACCGACTACTCTGGTGTTTACAAAGGATACTACATTGATTTTGAAGCCAAAGAGACACGACAAAAGACATCCATGCCTATGAAAAACTTTCATGCGCATCAAATTGAGCACATGTCTCAGGTCATCAGTCAAGATGGGATCTGCTTCGTGCTACTTCACTTCTCGACGCTTAAGGAAACCTACCTTCTGCCTGCCAAAGACTTGATCGCTTTTTATCAAATTGATAAAGGGACGAAATCAATGCCTCTTGATTATATCAAAAAAAGAGGCTATGCAATTGCAGAAGCAGCTTATCCTCAAGTTCCTTATTTAGAAATCATTGAAAAATTATTAGGTGGTAACACATAATGGCTAAATTTAATTTCAGCAACTTTAAAGAATCACTTAACGGTTTGACTAAACGTGCTAAAAACATCAAGGTCAAGCGTTCAGATTCTTCTCGCTATAGCAAAGGAAAACGCTCTGCCGCTTCAGACCAAAGTTTGGGCTGGCGTATTGCAAAATACGGATTTATTGGACTGCTCACTTTCTTTGTAGTCTGTGTCATCGCTGGTGGTAGCCTCTTTGCCTACTATGTTAGCAGTGTTCCTAAACTTACCGAGAACAAACTGCAATCAACAAACTCAAGTAAGATTTACGACGCTAATGGTAGTCTTATTGCCGACTTGGGAGCTGAGAAACGTGAGAGTGCATCAACAGATGAAATTCCAACAACTCTAGTTAATGCCATCACCTCTATCGAGGATAAACGTTTCTTCACTCACCGTGGGATTGACGTCTACCGTATCATGGGGGCAGCTGTTAACAACCTTCGTCGTAGCAGCACCCAAGGGGGGTCTACACTCGACCAACAGTTGATTAAGTTGGCTTACTTCTCAACTAACACTTCTGACCAAACCCTTAAACGTAAGTCGCAAGAAATCTGGTTGTCACTCCAAATGGAGCGTCAATTCACTAAACAAGAAATCTTGACCTTCTATATTAATAAGGTTTATATGGGGAATGGTTACTACGGTATGAAGACCGCAGCCAAATATTACTTTGGTAAGGACTTGAGCGACCTCTCTGTTGCCCAAGCAGCTCTTCTTGCTGGTATTCCACAAGCACCAACACAATATGACCCTTATGCTAATCCAGATGCTGCCAAAGAGCGTCGTAACACTGTTCTTACTGAAATGTATGAAGACAAAAACATTTCCAAAGAAGAGTACGAGCAAGCTAAAGCAACTGATGTATCCGATGGACTTCTTCCACTTACGAAGAAAGCTAGCTATGAGCCATACTTAGATAACTACATCAAACAAGTTATTGAACAAGTGTCTACTGATGCCAATGCTGATATCTACTCAGCAAGTCTCGATGTCTACACTAACCTTAATCCAGATATTCAAAAATATATCTGGAACGTCTATAATACTAACGACTATGTATACTATCCAAACGATAGTCTCCAAGTTGCTTCTACTATTATTGATGTTACTAATGGTCGTGTCGTTGCCCAATTGGGATCACGTCACCAAGACGAAAACGTTGCACTTGGTACTAACCAAGCTGTTCAAACAGACCGTGACTGGGGTTCTACAATGAAACCAATCACTGACTATGCTCCTGCTATTGAAAAAGGTGTTTATACAAACACTGGTACGACTGTTTACGATAATCCTTACAATTTCCCAGGTTCTTCAACACCAATTTACAACTGGGACCGTAAGTTTTACGGAAGCATTTCATTGACTTATGCGCTTCAACAATCACGTAACGTTACAGCCGTTAAAGCTCTCCAAGCTACTGGTTTGGAATATGCACAATCCTTCTTGAAAGATTTGGGTATCGAGTATCCAGAAATGTACTACTCAAATGCCATCTCATCTTTAACATCATCATCAGATCCTAAGTATGGTGCATCAAGTGAGAAGATGGCCGCAGCTTATGCAGCCTTTGCAAATGGTGGTACTTACTATAAACCATCTTACATTAAATCAATCAAATTTGAAGACGGTTCAACAAAATCATTTGATTCTAAAGGTGTCGAGGCCATGTCGCCACAAACAGCTTACATGATGACAAGCATGTTGAAACAAGTAATGACAGGTGGTGCAGCGACTGAAGCTTATGTCCCTGGTACATTCAATGCTGGTAAGACTGGTACATCTAACTATGATGACGATGAATACTACAAGGTACAAAAAGAAAGTGGCGTCTATGCTTATCTTATGGTTCCAGATGAAAATTTCGTTGGTTACAATACTAAGTATTCAATGGCGATTTGGACAGGTTACAAAAACCGTAAAACACCACTTCATGATTCAGACCTTGACATTGCTAAACAAATCTACGGTGTAACAAGTAGCTACCTTAACCAGATGTATGGTGCGGGTTCTGAAGATTTCGATATGCCTAGCGGTGTTTATAATAATGGTAGCTATGTCTTCCTTACTGGTTCTTCAACATCAAATGTTTACACAGGATCACTCGGAACATCTAGCTCATCATCAAGTTTAGACTCAAGCCAAAGCAGTGACTCATCAAGTTCACAAGATAGTCAACAGTACGGGCCTGATGCTTCAACAAATCCATCGACATCAGCCTCTAATGGCTCTGAACATTCAAATTCAAACACTGCTACAGCAGAAGAATAAGAACTAAAAAGGGTTATCCGAATGGATAACTCTTTTTTTACCGATAAAATTTAAAGAAGCTATGAAAAACCACTGGCATCATTTCCAGTGGTTTCATATATTGTCTTATTTTGAAGCAAGGGCTCCCATTGGATCCCAAGGAGCAAGTACTTGTGGCTCTGCTTCATAGGCTGCTAATTCTTCAGCTGTAAGGAAATCTTTACGAACAACGATTTGATAAGTGTATTCATCCATCCAGGTATCAGAAGCGGCAAAGTAACCTTTTTGTCCGACCTTGTCTCCCCAAGAGTTTTCAACCTTCCATTTAACAGGTTTACCATCGGCATCCAAATCAACCCCAGTCAATACCATGGCGTGAGTCATAAGAGATTCACTGTAGTCCAAACGTCCTGCCTTGTCTTGAGTCAAGTTAATATCCATGCTAGCTGTAAAGTCATAAACATTAGTTGCAAGAATACCTTTTTGGCGGTCTGAAACTTGACCAACATCTGAACCAAACCAAACAGTCTCTCCAGCCTTCATCTGTGCAATGGCAAGCTCTTTGAAACGATCCATTGGAAGGTTAATATAACGAACACTTGGCGCACCTACAACATTACCCAACATCTCAACAGTATAAGATTTTCCGTAAGGTTTATCAGCTGTTGGAGCGTTGATAACTGACACATAGTCGCTGAGTTTTAGACCCACATATTTTTCAAAGAAAGCTTGTGGTGTGATATTTTTCTCAGATTGATAGTTGTCATCCTTATCTCGGTAGGCAAAATCAAACTGACGTGGTGGTAAACCAAGAGTCATGGCAAGATAATTGAAAATTTCTTGAAGAAGCTCTTCCTTCTTAGCTTGAACAGTAGCCTGATCAGCACCACCTGCAATTAGGTCACGTAAGATTTGAGCATCTTGACGAAGAAGCTTATTGAGATATTGGTTAAGCTCACGACTATTGCTTGAAGATACAGATTCTGGATAAACCGATTTTGGTACAACACCGTATTTTTCAAAAAGTGATACGACCATATCCCATTGTCCACCATCTTGTTGAGGGGTATCCAAAAGGAATTTAACCTTACGACTGCCAATCTCTTGATCTGCTGTGGCAATAATTTGTTCCAAGAACCAGTTCGATTTTTCATACTTGTCCCAGAAGAAAGTGTGCGCTTGAGAAAGTTCGAAACTTTCCAATTTAAAGTCTGAGATTAATTTATGACGGAAAGTATTTAGTGCCGCAAACATCCAGCAACGTCCTGAAGCTTTCTGGTTAGACACCTCATCTTTAGTCAAATCGATTGAGAAAACATGGTCGTTTTCAACTTCTGATTGACGTGTTTCGATGGATTTGAGCAAGCCATTATGAGTTACAGCATTCTCAATAGCACTGTACTTGGCATTGGCCTCATATTCTGCAAATAGTTTATCTGTGAAATCTGTTGATAGTGAAGTCATAAGATTCCTCCTTTTAAGCCTTATTCTTCTCTATTTTATCACTAATTTCTGAAAATTCAATTTAAAAATACCCCTAGGTTAAACCTAGGGGTACGACAATCTTATTCAACTTTATCAAACTGCGTTTCAGGTGCTGGTTTCGTTGGTTGACAAGACATGATAAGGAGGACAATGCTTCCAATCAATGAGAAGATAACCAAGATTGGTACAAGCCCTATATAACTTAGAAGTACCCAAGCCGGATGAAAGCCTGCATCTCTTAAACGACGGATTTGTAGAGACAATTGAGGGATAAGTTCAATTAAGCTAAAAAGCATTAGTGGCCAAGCATAGGTAATAATTATTTTTTGCAGTTCAGTCTGATTATTCAACAGAGCTGGATCACTAAGGTCAACATTACTGAAGAAAGGAATAAGAACACAAAAAACAGTAAGAATAGTGATAATAATGACATTAACCAAGTAAGCCCACCAGTAGTCTGGACGAGTCGAACGTCCGCTAAAGTCAAAGGCACGTTTCCAAAAGTCAATATAAGCTTTAATCATAAATCAATTCTCCTCTTATTTCCAAAAATCGTCAAAAATAGTGATTGGCAAGTGACGTTTATGTTGACCTTTACGCCACCAAGACTCAATAGTTTCCTGGGCTTTGGCTGATACTTCCTTGCCTTCAAGGTAATCATCAATTTCACGGTAGGTCACACCAAGTGCCACTTCATCAGCGATTCCTGGTTTGTCCTCTTCCAAGTCAGCTGTTGGCACTTTTTCATAAAGGGCCTTGTCCGCACCAAGTTCTGCAAGAAGGGCTGCACCTTGACGCTTGTTTAGACGAAAGAGCGGCAAAATATCCGCACCACCATCGCCAAATTTTGTGAAGAAGCCAGTAAGGTTTTCAGCGGCGTGGTCTGTCCCGATAACTGCCCCACTATTTTCTCCCGCAACCGCGTATTGGGTAATCATACGTTGACGGGCCTTGATATTCCCCTTGTTAAAGTCAGAAACGGTTACGCCTGCCTTGGCAAGTTCCGCAACCTGACCATCAACAGCTTCTTTGATGTTAACCACAAGACTCACATCTGGCTTGATAAAAGCAAGAGCACGTTGGGCATCATCTTCATCTGCTTGGACACCGTATGGTAAACGAATGGCGATAAACTGATAGTCTTTTCCTGTCTCTGCACGGAGCTCTTCAACCGCAAGTTGTGCTAGACGGCCAGCCAATGTAGAATCCTGACCTCCTGAAATTCCCAAAACATAGGTTTTTAGGAAAGGATGCTTTAGCATGTAGGCCTTCAAAAAATCGACAGATTTTCGAATCTCTTCTTTTGGATCAATGCTAGGTTTAACGCCTAGTTGAGCAATAATAGTTTCTTGCAAAGTCATAATTTCTCCTTTTACTCTGACAAGTCATGGGCTTTCTTACGGACATTATCAATCAAGGTCATCTTGTTTTCCCAGACATCTTTAGCCAAGTCAACTGGATAATCTTGAGGGTTAAGCACGCGCTTGTACTCATTCCAAAGCTCATCCAATTCCTTAGTCGCATAAGCCTTGATTTCATTAAGACTAGGCAAGTCATAGATGAGTTGCCCCTTGTCGTAGATTGGGACCAAGAGTGGCACTGCATCAAAATCACGAACAGTCTTATTAATGTAGGTGTATGTTGGGTGGAACATATTAATTTCTTCTAGAGCGTTAACATCCGTGTCTGCGAAGGTGATATAGTCACCTTCTGATTTGCCCTTAGCACGACTCGTAATACGCCAGACTTGCTTCTTACCTGGTGTCGAAACCTTCTCAGCATTGTTGGACAATTTGATAGTATCATGCATGACTCCTTGATCATCTTCCATTGAGACAATCTTGTAGACAGCACCCAAGGCTGGTTGATCATAGGCAGTGATAAGCTTAGTACCCACTCCCCAGACATCAATTTTGGCCTTTTGCATCTTCAAGTTGAGTATGGTATTTTCATCAAGGTCATTTGAAGCATAAATTTTGGCATCAGGGAAACCGGCAGCATCCAACTGCTTACGGACCTGCTTCGATAGATAAGCCAAGTCACCTGAATCAAGACGAACACCCAAGAAATTGATTTTATCACCTAGCTCTTTAGCTACACGAATAGCATTCGGAACACCAATTTTGAGAGTGTCATAGGTATCTACAAGGAATACACAGTCCTTATGAGTTGATGCATAGGCTTTGAAGGCATCGTAATCATTGCCATATGCCTGAACAAGAGCATGAGCGTGAGTACCAGAAACTGGAATGCCGAAAATCTTACCGGCACGAACATTTGATGTCGCATCCGCACCACCAATCACAGCTGCACGGGTACCCCAAATTGCTGCATCCATCTCTTGTGCACGACGTGTCCCAAACTCCAATAAAGGAGCATCTTCAATGACAGAGCGAATGCGAGCTGCCTTGGTAGCAATAAGAATCTGGTAATTGAGGATATTTAGCAAGGCAGTCTCTACTAACTGACACTGGGCCAAGGGACCTTCCACTTGGAAAATCGGTTCATTAGCAAATACCAAATCACCCTCAAGGGCTGAATTGATAGTCAACTCGAGTTTTAGGTTGGCTAGATAGTCTAGAAAATCCTCAGGATAACCTAACTCTTTTAGATAAGCAATATCAGTTTCTGAGAAAGTCAGATTTTCAAGATAGTTGACAATACGTTCCAGACCTGCGAACACAGCAAAGCCATTTTTAAACGGAAGTTGACGGAAATAAACTTCGAAAACGGCCTTTTTATTGTGAATACCTTGGTTGAAGTAGACTTGCATCATATTGATTTGATACAAGTCAGTGTGCAAGGTTAAACTGTCATCTTTATACATAGAATTCCTCCAATCGAATAGGTACTTATTTTTTGTTACTAATAGCTTGTATATGCTGACTATTATAGCATTTTTGGGCAATTGTCTCCACTTTTCAGAAAGTTAATTATTGTTTGGATTTTCCGATTATTCTAATGGTTGTTTTGACAAAAAAGAGTAGCCTGGGGAGACTACTCTTCATTTCTATTCATATCTTAGGGACTCGACAGGGTCCATTTTACTGATTTTACGGGCTGGAAGGTAGGCTGATACATAGCCCATCAAGAGCGAGAAGCCAAGCATGATGAGAATTGATGTTAGATTTAGGTCAAACACCTTGCTGACACTTGGGTAGAGATGTGAAACAATCATGTTGGCTAAGCTTCCAATACCCTGCGATACAAGGAGGGCAAGAGCTAGTGAGGTACCCGTAATCCATAGGGCCTCATAAACAAAGATAGCTTTCACGTCACGATTAAGATAACCGACAGCCTTCATAACACCAATCTCTTTTGAGCGTTGCATAATATTAATATAGATGATAATTCCAATCATAACAGCTGAAACTAGGATAGCTTGTGACGAAAGGATAATCAAGAGGGCCTGGATCACACGGATGAATTTAATAATGACATCTAGGATGGCCTGCTGTGAAAGAACCAGATACTTCTTGTTTTTCTGCAATTTTTTAGTGACTTCCTTAGTCTTGGCTGGATCTTTGAGCTCCAAAAGCATGTAAGAGACTGTTTTGGTAAAGCCATTTTCTTTGAGCAATTCTTCCAATTGTTTAGCTGGCATATAGCTATTGCTCTCTTCAGCATCCTCGCTGTCATCAACAATACGGACAATCTTAGTCTTGATATCCGCTACTTTAGTTCCCTCAGCAGTATTTTCAACAATCTGAGCTGAAATTTCTTTACCGATAAAGTCTTTAGCCTTGAGCTTCTTCCCTGTTTCTTGGTTGTAGCGTTTGACAAAACTCATCGGAAGGGTTAAGCCATTTTCATCTTCAGATTTAAAAGGTTTCCCAGCTGAAATTTTATCCTTATCATTGCGAGATGTAGAGATTTTTGTGTTCTTGTAAAGACTGATAACCTGAGAATAGTTAGGAAGGTCCTTACTGAAATCCATGGTCTTGCCATCAAGGGTAAGACTTGCCATATTCATTCCAAAGGGACTCTCCAAATACTTAATGTCATCACTCTTAATCTGATTACGAATAAACTTCTCATCATCCGCATTTAGAACCCCTCTGGCTGCTGATTTAGCACTAAGACTGATCTGAATTTGGGATGGAATGTTGCCACCATCGGTACTGTCATTAATCATACCAACAATAGCATTTCCCAAACCAAAGGAAATTAGGACACCGATAAAACCAATGGAAGTTGCCGTCGCAATCAAAAGATTACGCCACTTACGTTCCATAAAGTTGTTCAATGACAATTTGAGCTTGTTCTTGAGGGTCAACCCCTTATTTTTCGATTGTTTCAACGACTTCACCATCCTTCATTTTAATGACAACATCCGCATAATCCGCCACTTCAGGGTTATGGGTTACGATAATCACAGTTTTACCTGCCTCGGCTAGCTCTTTAAAAATGTCGAGAACATTTTCCTGAGACTGAGAATCAAGAGAACCTGTCGGTTCATCAGCCACAATCATTTCTGGATTATTGACTAGGGCACGGGCAATGGCCACACGTTGTTTTTGCCCACCAGAAAGCTGCTTAACATTTTTCTTGATAAAGTCTCCGATTCCAAGACGGCTAAGCTCCCTTTCCGCAATCTCGGCCATCTCTTTATCAGTCATATTTTTAACGTAAAGAGGCATCTTGACATTTTCAAGGACTGATTGATGAGAGATAAGATTGAAATTTTGAAAGACAAAGCCAATGTGAGCCTTTCTAAAATAGGTCAAGTCACGCTCTGAAAAATCTCTCATGTTTTGATTTTTGAAATAAAGATTTCCTTGATACTGACTATCCAAGCCACTAATAATACTAAGCAGACTGGTCTTACCACAGCCAGATGGACCGTAGATAGCAGTAATCTTTCCTGGTGCAATCTCAAGTGTAACATCGTTCAAAGCGCGCTCTTGGTTCGTACCGTCGAGATTATAGTACTTTGAGATGTGGTCGATGGTTAAAATGGACATGATTTCCTCCGTAAATTTGATTTAAGTTAGAATTTAATTAGTTTATATCTGATTATCTGCAAGAAAATTTCAAGCAAAATAGCAGAAACAGTTAACTAATCGCCTTCTAAAACGATACATTAATTATAAGCATTAAATGATTATAAAAATAGTGACATAAATGTCACTATGGCATGAAAAAAGCCAAAGTCCCTAAGACTTTGGCTTTAGTTTATTGACAATAAATACGAATAGCTTCTGCGAGAAAAGTGGCAGTCCCTGCTCCTCCAACTTTATCAATAAAACTAGAAAAGCGATTATCTGTTTGATACATCTGACCGAGACCAGCTAATACCGTTTGGTCACATGGATAAAAATGCTGACTAATATAATCTTGTAACGACTTTACTTGCTCCTGAACACTATCATCACCAGGATTATACTCCTTGAGCTGTCCAAAGGTAGACATGATTGCAGTCATCTCTTTTGTAACTTCAGGGAAGGACTCCTCTCCCTTAGCCACAAAAGCTTGATAAGCTTCTGTCTGACCCCATCTAGCCTGAGCTTCTTCCTGAAAGGCTTCCACAGCTTTTTGATCAAATGCTTCAAATGACATTTCTTCTTCCTCCATTTGTAAGGCCTTGGCATGAGCTATGACGGCTTCTAAACGGGACTTTTTCAGCTCTAAGAGCTTAATCTGATCCCTAAGCGCTTGAACTTTGTCATAACCTGGTTGACCTACGATTTCCTTAATTTTTTTGAGAGGAAAGTCTAACTCACGGTAAAGCAATATTTCTTGCAAACGGACAACCGCATCGCGATTATAGTAACGGTAACCATTTTCAGCCACAACCGACGGTTTCAGCAAATCAATTTCGTCATAATAATGAAGGGTGCGCACACTGACACCTGATAGTTGGCTCACTTCTTTTACAGATTTCATTAGAACTCCTCTCTGATTAAGAGTATAGGCTATGACGTGGCGTGAGGGTCAAGGGGAAAAAGAGTTTTTTTTTGAAGTTTACTATAATTTATTACTTTTCTTTTTCTGGCTTCGACGATGCAGTAAAGCTTGATTAATACGCTGTGTTCTCATATGCATTTGCCAAATGAGATATAGCCAAATAATAATATAAATAGAAATGAAAACAATCCAAATAGCAGGGTTCGTTAAAGCCTCATACCAGCCTGATAGTAGGCAAGTCATTGTAAGTACAATCGCCGTCAACAAGAAATGCAAGATTACTCTAAGTCTGTACGACATGCGGTCAAGCTCTTCCAAAATCCACGAGAGCATTCCCATCAAACCACTCATCATAAAGAGGGCTAAAATATTTCCTACACTAACTTTAGGATAGATAAGCTGGGGAAATAATTGACCAAGTAAAAGGAGTGCAAGATAAAAGAACGATCCCGTTCTCACGCCAGATACAAAATAAGCAATTAAACGTTTCATTGGTTCCTCCTACACCCCTAAATAATCCATCAAGGATTTGACATATTTTCGGCTGACACTGGACTTCACCCCACCTGTCATTTTAGCCATCATATTGCCAGAAAAACTATCTGACAGGGACTCCAAATGGTCTATATTCATAACAGCATGACGTGATATCTGTAAAAAACTTCGACGATTGATGCGATGCTGAAAGTTTGTCAGTGTCTCTCTCATCGTATAGGTATTGTTTACGGTATAAATCGTTAACACATTCTTATCAATCTCAGCTAGGATAATGTCATCAATTTTTACCATAACCAAATGATCATCCGTTTTAATAGGAATCACCACTTGATTTACAACTGAAAATTGTTCGAGATAATCCATTACCTCTCGTGCTTGATCAGACAATCGCTCTGCTTGGATGACCACACAGGGATCCTTTGCCGAAATATCTGATTTTTCTTCAAAACGAAGTTTCATTCCTATTCCAACTCTCACTTATTTTTTCTGGCTAGTTCTTTTCACTAAAACAATCCAAAGAATATTTGCTAGAAGAATACCTCCTAACACTATAAGGTAAGTATTTTCCTTTGTCAACAAACCTTGCCACTTGAGCTGAACGCCCATTTTTTCTTGAAACTCTTGAAGAAGATTATCTTGACCTTTAAAGGTCTCACTTAATGCTTCTTTCATGAGTACTTGCCGATAAAGTGATGCAATATAAGTTGCTGGAGTACATTTCATTAGTAGTTGTGCAAAATCAGGTAGAACACCTAAAGGTACATAAGTCCCTACCAAAAAACCGGAAGCTGTACCCACTATGGTCGCAAACTTTCCAAGACTGTCTACGGATTGGAAAAAATTAACAAAAATGGCATTTACTAAGCTAGAAAGCAGGCTACTAAGCAACATGATGAGGAGCACTTCAGGTAATAGAGAAAGGGTTGGAACTTCTCTAAAATAGCCACACATCAGTACATACATTAGGACTTGCATGAAAAAAGAGATGATGATTGCACTCGCTAGATACGAAAATGGTAACCGCCATTTCCCTTGATCCGATAAATAAAGATCCTGATCTACTTGATGTTCACGGTCCTTTACTAACTGAGTCAGGGCAGCCAGACTTGTCGTAATCCCTGTCACAGCCAGCGTCCCACTCATTAACCAATTATTTAACACAGGACCACTACTGGGGAGCTGAGCCCAAGCATCTGTTAGATTTTTTTGAAGAAAAATAATATAAAGAATAAAGGAAATCAAGGCTCCCAACAGAGAGAAGAAAACTCCTGAACGATTCCTGAAGTACAATAAAAAATTTCGCTTTAGTAAGGCTAGCATTAGCGAACCTCCCTTCCTGTAAGTGCAATAAAGGCATCATCCATGGTCCCTAGACGAAACTCAAAATGGGCTATTCTATCTCTAACTTGTGCCAGGTAATCAATGGCTTCCCTTTCACTCTCAGGTTGAAAAACATACTCCAGTTGACTTTGTTGCTCTACTGACATTCCCGAAGTTTTAAGACTTTCTATCTGCTGTATCTCCTTGAAACGAATCTTCAAGATGTTTTTTGCATACTGGCTCTTAATATCTAATGCCGATCCCTGAGCAATCACTTTCCCATGGTCCACAATATAAATCTGATCAGCTTCATCTGCTTCGTCAAGATAATGCGTGGTCAGTACAACGGTCATTCCCTCTTCTCTCTGCAATTGATAGAGCAAATCCCAAATAGACTTCCGGGTTTGGATATCCAAACCTGTCGTTGGCTCATCTAAGAACAGAATATCTGGTTGTGAGAGTAGAGCACGCGCAATGTCAACCCGACGCTTTTGGCCACCTGAAAGCGTCCCATATTTCTGCTTTTGGAAAGCTGATAGGCCTAGTCGATCAATAAGATCAGACACACGATTTGGTTTTAGGCCTTTGTACTGTCTGGCACGAATGGTCAGATTTTCCCTAACCGTCAGCATCTCATCTAAAACACTGGTTTGGAAGACCACACCAATTTTAGTACCGGGTTCATAGATTATTTCGCCTTGCGTTGGGTGTTTCAAACCGATCAACATGGAAATCGTCGTTGATTTCCCCGCCCCATTTGGTCCTAGAATCGCATTAAACGTTCCCTTTTCAAACTGTAGGTGAATATGATCAACCGCTAGATGATTTCCATACCGTTTACTGATGTTTTTAGCTTGTAATATCATGTTCTCTCTCCTTTTTGACAATATCAGTCTAGCAAAAAAGCCGTTATAAAAACGACTTTTGGGGATAAACGGTCAAAATGAGGGTCCAAGTGGTGAGATGGAAGAGATAAAAATGAGGACAAATTTATTGCAGCCATTCTTTACCCCATTGATTCAAGTCCTTTAAAATCGGCATCAATGATTTCCCTTTTTCTGTCAGCTCATATTCTGTATGAAGTGGCATAGACTCATAATCATATTTTTCAACCAATTGCTTCTCTATTAAAACATCTAGTCCACGTGTCAAACTGATAGTTGTAATCCCTTCAACTTCTCTTCTCAATTGATTGAAACGAACTTTCTTATGCTTATTTATAACCCATAATATATTCATTCTCCATTTCCCACCAACCACATCTAATACCCGAGACATACTGCAATTCCATTTTTTATTTGTTAACATTTTTTCTCCTTACAAAAATGTGCCTACTATTCAATTTGTTTGTAGAGTATTATAATTTATTTATCATTCATTTTAAAGGAGTCACTTATGTTTATTGTAAATCTTACCTATATTAAGCCCCTTGATGCAGTTGAAAAATACTTAGAAAAACACATAGATTTTTTAAATCAGTATTATAAAAAAGGTCTTTTTATTGCATCTGGAAGGAAAAATCCAAGAACCGGTGGTATCATTCTCGTGAGAGCTAAAAATAAAGAAGCTGTTCAAGAAATCATTACACACGATCCATTCTATCAAAATGAGATTGCCCAATATGATGTCATTGAATTTGAGGCAAGTAAGTATTGTCCTGAATTTAAAACTATCATCGGTAAACCTTTTGACGATAAGTAACTAGATTTGGAAACAGTTAAAATCTATTCTTCAATACTAGTAAAACAGCTCCTTTCTATTTAGAAAAGAGCTGTTTCTTTAAAGAGAAACACATTAATGTCCTTTATGCTTCTCTCTTCGTTTTTGCTGTTTGCGTTCAAATTTCTCTTGTTTGAGCAATTGCTTTTGGACACTAGATTGATGTTTTGAAATCTTTTTCCTTTCCTCGTACTGCAACTGCAATAGTTCTTTCGACTTGGAAGAAACTTTCTGATTTACTTGTTTCTTCACAGCTCGCTGTAATCGTTTAGGATTCTTAATTTTTACATGTTGCTTAGCTGTAGTCTCTGGACTAAAAGATAATTGGGTAAACTGAGTCTGTAAAATCTCTAGAATTTCATCATCTTTTGGCTCCTGACCAAATGTCACACGACAAACTTGATAAGATTCTCGATACACTTGTTCGAACAAACCATGCCAAAATCCATCTTCAAAATAAACTGTCAATCCAATTGAAATTGTTTCCACGACAGCACCTCCTTAAATCTATCCCTAAGAATGGACAACCAAGGAGGAAGGTTACTGATAGGCTTGCCTACGTCTGGACTACCAACCAGAACTGTGTTTTTATCTTAGTTGGGACTATTATAGCATATTTATAATCTTATGTTATTGCTTCTTCAAATGCCTATCAAAAAAATGAATTGTAGCCAACCAAGAATCCTTACTCTCTTTCATCAATAAACGCCAATCTTTTCGATAGCGATGATTTGGTTGATAAGCCACTGTCAACATGTGACCTGTTTCATGGTATTTTTTAAATGTAATGTGGGGTCCTTTATAATATGAAACAATATCATCAATTGCTGACGAGGTATCCCATATTTCATCAACAGTACTTCCGAGCAATAAGATTGGTGAATGCATTTGACCAATATCTATCCTAGCAGAGCAATCTTTAGGGAAGGATTTTTTTAAAAGTTTGCTGAACAGATAATCTCTAAGTCGAAACTTTTGATAAGGAAGTTCTTTTTGCAAATACGTCCAAGAAGAAGTATGGGAGTTCCATTTTCCTTTTATCCCTTCATACACCACATCAGAGGGTGAATTTAGTACCAAACATTGAACGTCATTAAAAATGCTCTCCTCAGCTAAAACTAACTCTGCTCCCTTAGACCGTCCATAGATTCCAATTCTTTCACTATCTACTTGAGGATGCTGACGTAGATAATCCTTTGCTTCCACAAGGCACTCTAAAGGAATACGTTCCAAATGTTTTGGCAACCCCTCTAAACCAAAGTAGGCAACTGCTAGACAAATATAACCTCTAGAAGATAAAAGCTGCGCTATATTCTGTGCCTTTTCAATCCTTCCTTCACTACCGCTCACAATAATCAATGCTGGTGCTTTTATTGCCTTTTTATCATAAAAGACTCTCCCTTGAAAATGTTTCCCGTAAATATCTTGATGACTAATTTGCGAACGCATGTAATGTCTTGTGAAAGTTCTCTCTGCGACGACAGTATTACCTTGTATAATTTTGATTTCCACAAAAAAGTGATCTAATAAGGGAATTTTAGAAAGAGAGTTTGGAAGTTTCTTTTTCCTATTGGTCAAGGGCTTGGCATTAAAGAATAACCCCATTGTTGCAATATCTTCATAAGAGCCAGAACAAGATGGAGTTTGTGAAATATCAATAATACCATTCTTATCTGATACAAAAGTCGCTGTTGATTTCCATAAAATATCATGAGCTAATAGCATGGGAGCATTGATACAATAATAATCGGATAGAAACATTTCGACTCGATAGATCTCTCTTGGTTTTAAGCCATCGATGACAATATTAAAAGATTCGTCTGCTAAATCAGGCTCTGAGATCAGTTCAATTTTTATATTCATATCTTCCTCTTTTTTGTTAATACAATTAACAATATAGTTTTAAAATTACCGTGATTTTTACCACGGTAATTCTTGCCATACCTTTTCAACATCATCCATCAATTTCATAACCATTTGAAGGTCCTCATCACTATAGTTTTTTAAAACTGAAAAAATGGCTGTCTCAATATGTTCTTGCTGCTCTTTATGAATGTTAAAAACGTCAACCCCTTTTTTGGATAATATCAGATATTTATTTTTTTCATTATCTGGTGCAAATTCAAAAGAAACGAGGTCTTTCTTGATTAAACGTCTAACACTCTGAGTAATAGCACTCCTAGATACTTCAAGTAACTCAGATAATGTCACTAGATTCACAGGCTGATTGCGGCCTATTAGATCAATCAAATGGACTTCATTAATAGTGATTGATTTATCAATACTGTTCCGATGTTGATCCTTTTTCAACTGTTCAAAGGCTAAAACAAAACTGTTAAAACGATTATTAAACTTATGCAGTTCTTTCTTATTCATAGTGTCCCTCTTTTTGTTAATAACATTAACAAAACTACTATTTCTTGTCAAGCTGAACCTAAAAAATCCTCCAGAGCTAAGCTCCAAAGGATTTATTTTTATTTTACAACAATATTAACGAGTTTATTAGGTACCGCAATCACTTTCACGATTTCCTTGCCATCAATCTCTGCTTTGACTTTTTCATTAGCAAGAGCAACTTCTTGCAACTCTTCGCGTGAAAGGTCTTTCGCAACCATGAGTTTGGCACGGACTTTACCTTTGATTTGAACGACGATTTCGATTTCGTCTTCAACCAACTTGCTTTCATCCCATGTTGGCCAAGCTACATAAGAGATAGACTCACCTGTTTCTGCGACTGTTTGCCAGAGTTCTTCTGCCAAGTGAGGCGCAAATGGAGCGATCAATTGGATAAATCCTTTGGCGTAATCCACATAGAGTTTATCTTCCTTGTTAGCAGCATTAACAAAGACCATGAGTTGGGCAATAGCTGTGTTGAATTTCATAGACTCGATTTGCTCAGTGACAGATTTAACAGTTTCGTTATAAACCTTGTCTAGAGCGCCATTGTTTTCCGCAACAATCTCTTTACTTGTAATCAAACGGTAAACACGGTCTAGGAATTTACGGCTTCCTTCCAATCCTTCTTCAGACCAAGCGATTGAGGCATCAAGTGGTCCCATGAACATTTCATAGACACGAAGGGTATCAGCACCGTATTGTTCCACCACATCGTCTGGGTTGACAACGTTCTTGAGGGATTTAGACATCTTGGCTGGTGCTTGCTCCAATTCTTCTCCTGTTTCCACATGGAAGAAGGAACCGTCACGTTTTTCAACTTTATCAGTCGCCACGAGAGCACCACGGTGGTCACGGTAGCTAGTTCCCAAGATCATTCCTTGGTTGAAGAGTTTTTGGAATGGCTCTTTAGTCGGTACAACACCAAGGTCATAGAGGAATTTATGCCAGAAACGAGCGTAAAGCAAGTGGAGCACGGCGTGTTCTGCACCACCCACATAGATATCTACTGGCAACCATTGTTTAAGGAGATCCTCGTCAGCCAATTTCTCTGTGTTGTGTGGATCGATATAGCGGAGGTAGTACCAGCTTGAACCTGCCCATTGTGGCATAGTATTAGTCTCACGACGACCTTTGACACCATCCTCACGAGTCACTTCAAGCCAGTCTGTCAAGTTAGCCAATGGGCTTTCACCAGTACCTGAAGGGCGGATGTCCTTGGTTACTGGCAAGACAAGTGGGAGTTCACTTTCTGGAACAGCTGTTGAAGTACCATCTTCCCAATGAATAATTGGGATTGGTTCACCCCAGTAACGTTGACGGCTAAAGAGCCAGTCACGAAGACGGTAAGTGATTTTTTCTTGACCAAAGCCTTTTTCTTCCAACCAAGCCACGATTTTAGCAATCGCTTCCTCTTTGTTGAGACCGTTCAAGAAGTCAGAGTTGACGTGAAGGCCATCTTCTGTGTAAGCAGCCTCTTCAACGTTTCCACCTTCCAAGACTTCTACGATTGGAAGGTCAAACTGTTTTGCAAATTCCCAGTCACGCTCATCGTGGGCAGGTACGGCCATAACAGCACCTGTTCCGTAGCTGGCAAGAACATAGTCCGCAATCCAGATTGGGATTTCTTTACCATTGACAGGGTTGACGGCATAAGCACCAGTCCAAACCCCTGTTTTTTCCTTGGCAAGGTCTGTACGAGCCAAGTCTGATTTAAGACTGGCTTGGTGTTTGTAGTCAGCTACAGCTTCTGCTTGTTCAGGTGTTGTGATGGCATCTACCAAGTCATGTTCAGGCGCCAAAACAGTGAAGGTCGCACCAAAAAGAGTATCTGGACGTGTCGTAAAGACTGTGAATTCCTTGTCAGTCCCCTTCACTTTGAAAGTGACATTAGCACCAGTTGATTTACCAATCCAGTTGCGTTGCATGTCCTTGATAGACTCTGGCCAGTCAAGGTCATCCAAGTCATTGAGCAAGCGCTCAGCATAGGCAGTGATTTTGAGCATCCATTGACGCATTGGTTTACGAACAACTGGGTAGCCACCACGCTCAGATGTTCCATCTGGAAGAACTTCTTCGTTGGCGATAGCTGTTCCCAATTCTTCAACCCAGTTTACTGGCACTTCAGCTTCATAAGCCAAACCTTTTTCGTAAAGCTTAGTGAAGATCCATTGCGTCCACTTGTAGTAGTTCGGATCTGTAGTATTGACTTCACGGTCCCAGTCGTAAGAGAAGCCAAGCGCATTGATTTGGCGTTTGAAGTTGGCAATGTTTTCTGCTGTGAATTCCGCTGGGTCATTTCCTGTATCCATAGCGTATTGCTCTGCAGGCAAGCCAAAGGCATCCCATCCCATTGGGTGAAGGACATTGTAACCTTGAGCACGTTTGAAACGGCTGAGGATATCAGTCGCTGTGTAGCCTTCTGGGTGTCCTACGTGAAGACCCGCTCCAGATGGGTAAGGGAACATGTCAAGCGCATAAAACTTAGGTTTTGAGGCATCTGTTCCTGTCTTAAAAGTGTGATTGTCAGCCCAGTATTTTTGCCACTTAGGCTCGATTTCTTTATGATTGTAAAAACTCATGGTTTCTCTCCAATATTCGTAATGCTTCTATTATAGCATTTTTGAAGGATTTTTAAAGATGATAAGGGAACTTTAAGAGGCAAATTCACCTTAATCTATTTTGCACTTTTTTTATTCTTTTTAAGTTTTTTTGCGCTTTTATGTAACAAAAAAGCAAAAAGATGCTATACTAGTATCAGAAAGTAGGTGACTCATGTATCAGGAACAACGATTAGAGAAAATATTAACGCTTTTGGAGGAGCGCGGAAACCTATCTGTCAAGGAAATGGTTGACGCATTAGGTGTTTCCAAAGATACCGTCAGAAGAGATTTCGACTGCCTCAGCCAGAGGAATCTGGCTCAGCGTACCCATGGTGGCATTCTTCCAGTTAAAAATACTACTGTTCTTGGCTTCCAGGAACGTCAGAAAGGACTCACTGAAGACAAGAAAAAAATGGCAGACCTAGCGCTTAGCTTGGTCAAAGACCAGTCTCTCCTCTTCTTCGATGTCTCTACCTTGATGCTTGAAGTTTCACAAAAATTGACTAAGAAGGTCACTGTCTACTCCCACTCTTTGGACAATGCCTTGGTCCTAAGTGGCAAAGAAGGAATCGACTTTCATCTCTTGGGAGGAAGATTTTACAGCAAAAACCGCTTCTACTATTCGCTTCACGAAGCCCGGCTCTTGCAACATCTACAATTTGACTTAGCCTTCTTTGGAGCGGCTAGTCTCAGTCAAGGAGTGGTCAGCTATGAAGATGAAGAGGACGTTGCTGTCAAACAACTAGCCATGCAAGCTGCTCGAACCAAGATACTTATTGCTGAATCTGATAAATATGAAAAGCACTCCAAATATATCTTGGGCAAGATTGAAGACTTTGACTACTGGATTACAGATAAGGAACCAGATCCTGATTTGGTCGAGTCTCTTAAAGATAAAGTAACGATTTTATACGATGGAAAGGATAGCGATTATGAGTAATATTCGTTTGATTATCAGTGACATTGATGGCACTATTCTCACTAGTAACCACCAGGTGGATGAGCAACTGATTGAGGTAATGCCAGAGCTTGAAAAGGCAAATATTCCCTTTGTTTTAGCTTCTGCCCGTTCTCCACTAGGGATGCAACCAATTGCTCATAAACTGGGACTTCATGACAATCCCATCGCTTGCTACAACGGTGCCTTAGTACTTGAGGTGGATCGTACTATCATACAACACCCTGTGGATAAAGCTGAAATCCAAGAACTTCTTAACTACTTATCCACAGATTATCCAAGTGTCTCTGTAAATATCTACTCTGGCAAGGACTGGATCACCAACGAACTAGACAAATGGTCTCAGCTGGAAGGAAGTATCACGGGTGAATCTCCTATCATTAAGGAACTGCAAGACACGGTCTCAGACTCAGAACCACCTATCCACAAGCTATTGTTGATTGATGAGCCTGAAGTTATCCAGGACCTCCACCAAAAACTCCTAAGCATGGATTTTCCACAGACAGCCTTCTACTTATCCAAAGATAACTACTTAGAAGTCACTGCCAAACATGTTTCTAAAGAACACGCTCTCCTTGAGGTTGCCAAATATTATGACCTTCCTCTTGAACAAGTCATGACCATCGGAGATAACTTCAACGATAGTCCTATGCTAGCTCTGGCTGGTCTAGGAATTGCTATGGGCAATGCACCTGAAGGGGTTAAGGAAACAGCAAACTTAGTAACGGCTTCAAATGATGAGCATGGAGTCGCTCAAGCTATTAGAGAACATGTCCTAAACTAAGCTAATATCTAATGGTGGGAACAGCCTTTAATTGCCAACTCGAATCTTAGAACAAAAGGAAAGGTGCCCTAGAGGTGCCTTTCCTTTTTCAACGAAAAAAGCCTTCCCCTCTCGAAGAAGACCCAAATTTTCTAAAGATAAAGAAGGAGACCTACAAGAATCCCAATGGCATAGCCTGCCAAAACATCACTAGGATAGTGAACACCACCTAGCACGCGCAAAAACGCTAGAGCCATCGCCAGAAAAAGCATTGCCCCACCTAGCCAGGGGTTAAGCGTCAGTGCCAACATAGCAATGACAGTCGCTGAGAAAACATGCCGACTGGGAAAGGACTTGCCCAGACTGTCCTTCTTAATAAGGGGCTGAATAGCCCAGGTCTGGTATGGACGTGGTCGATTGTAGAGGCTACGGCCAAGAGAAAGAAGGAAAAAACCTCCCCCCATAGTAAGCACTGTCGTAGAGAGAATAAACCAGCCACCCCTTAGCCAAACCCAAATAAGAAATATAGGAAAAAGCAGATAAAAAGTCCTAGTTATAAGCTTGTTCAACCCTTCTAAAACCTTAGCGTAAGAACGCAAAGGAGCGTTAATCCTATCGTAAAATCGTTTGTAATTCATCATCATCCGTTAGAAAAAAAGGGAGTGACACAGAACTAAATTTCAAAAATCTAGCTTCTAGCCTCTCCCTCAAGTTTAATGAGATAGTCTTCCAAGGTTGAAGTCTCTTATCCCAACCTCTTTTTGTCTATCTTAAAGTTCAGCGATTTGGTAAAGTTCAAGTTCAGCAGCTGTTTCTGAACCAAACATATTAATCATGATTTTAACCTTGTTGTTTTCAATTTCTACAACACGGCCTTCTTGACCCATAAAGGCACCATCGATGATTTGAACCACATCTCCAACCTTGATATTAGTATCAAAGACATCAACGGTTTGACCCATTGAAATCAAGATTTGACGGATTTCTTCTTCCAAAAGTGGTGTTGGTTTAGAACGGTTACCGTGAGAACCAACGAATCCAGTAACGTTTGGAGTATTACGGACAACGAACCATGCTTCGTCTGTCATTACCATCTCAACAAGAACGTAACCAGGGAAGCGGTTTTCTTCCACTTCTTTAACTTTACCGTTTTTCTCAACATTGACCGTTTGAGTTGGGATTTCAACACGCAAGATATTTTCAAGCATGTTATAAGTTTGGGCACGTTGCAAAAGGTTTTCTTTAACTTTGTTTTCGTATCCTGAATAGGTTTGAAGGACGAACCAGCCCTTGTCGAATGAATCTAGCATTTTAGGATTCCTTTCTTTTTTCTAAATGATATTTAAACACCTTTGGCTAGCTATCTTCTAGATGCGAGTGTTAAATGTCAGTGAATGTCTAAGGTTTAATTCAAAGCGTAATAAAAAAGCCTGGTGGCCCTTGTTCTCGCTTTTATCTGCATTTATTATAACAAAAAAGAGCAGGCATTCCCACTCTTTTTGTGTTTTCTTTAGAAAAAGTTAATCAGTGCTGACATAGCGCGACTCAACAATTCATCAAACGCATAGATGATGACAGTGAAGAACGCAGTATACTCAAGAACTGAAATAAAATCATGCCAGCGTTGTTTACGGTCTGGCCAAGTCGTGTCTTTCAAGACTTTGAAAATACTTCCAGTTTGTCTCACGGTGTCTCCTATCTTGTTTCCTTATGCAAGGTGTATTTTTTACAATGTTTACAAAATTTGTTAACTTCTAGTCGTGTTGGTTTGGGAGTGCTACTCACATTAATTGAGTAGTTTCGGCTCCCACATTCAGCACACGCTAGGCTTGCTTTTTTCTGTGCCATAACGCCTCCGTTCTTTTTATCTTACCACTTTTAAATGCAATTGACAAGCTATCTGAATAGACCTGAGAAGGAGTCTGTAATCTTATCCCAAAGGCTGCTTGCCTGATCTTTAACGTCATTCACAACGTCTGATGCCTTGTCTGTCCATGACTTGTTACTGCTATTGCGCGAGTCATTTGGATCTGCCGTATAGTCTAGTGTTTGACCATCAGCTGCATAGGCATTTTCAACGGTAAACTCAGTACCTGGTGTATTTGGCAAAACATCCGCAGCGATGTAGCTGAAGATCGTCGAAGCTGTTCCCGAGCTAGCTCCTGTTAGGTAGTGACTCTCGTCAGTCTTATCAAAACCGATCCAGGTCGTCATAACCACATCAGGAGTATAACCAATCACCCACTGGTCACTAGTCAAATCCTTGTTAAATTCAGCCTGCACAGTACCTGTCTTACCTGCCATAGTATAACCTGTGTAGTTGGCATTCACAGCAGAACCATTTGAGAAGGTACCAAGCATCATGCTGGTCATCTGGTTAGCTACTGACTGGCTGATAACACGTTTAGATTTCTTACTATGGGTAGCAATAATGTCACCACTGGCATTTTCAATTTTAGTAATGAAATAAGCTGTGTTCATCTCACCACCATTAGCAAAGGTAGCATATGCCTGAGCCATTTGAAGAGGACTAGCTGTCACACCACCACCAAGTGAAATTCCCAGTTCTTCTGGAACATTGTCAAAGTTGAGACCGAATTTTTGACCGTAACTAATCCCTTTTTGAATACCGATTTGATTAAAGAGGTAAACTGCTGGGATATTGTAGGAGTTGGCCAAGGCTTGATACATGGGTACATCCTCTGTCTCAACACCACCGTAGTTGGTTGGAGTATAGCCGTTATAGTCGATTGGTTTATTAGGAAGGTCCTTATTGATGCTCCATCCTGAAGCCAAGGCCGGAGCATAGACTACCAAAGGTTTGATGGTTGATCCAGGACTACGTTTACCTTGGGTTGCATAGTTAAAGTTACGGAAGGTTGTATCACTGGTACCACCTACACGACCTACCAGACCACGGACAGCTCCAGTTGTTGGATCAAGTGCCACACTAGCTGACTGAGCTGTACTACCATCACTTTCTGATGTAGGGAAAAGATAAGTATTTTCGTAGGTTTGCTGCATGTTAGCTTGTGAGTTGGCATCCATCTCTGTGTAGATCTTGTAGCCATTTTTAACGATTTCATCCTCACTCAAGCCATAAGTTTTCGTAGCTTCTTCAATGACGGCATCAAAGTAAGACGGATACTTGTAGTCATCGCCAGTCCCTTGATAGGTATCATCCAGACGACTAGCCATATCAACTCCAGCCGCACTGTCGGCATCTGCCTGACTCAACTTCTTGTCATCAACCATATTGGCGAGGACAGTGTTTCGACGGTTGGTCGCATTTTGGATATTATCGATTGGGTTGTAAATTTCAGGTCCCTTAAGCATACCCGCGAGGGTCGCTGCTTCATCAACGGTTAGATTGGCAGCACTTGTCCCGAAGTATTTTTGACTAGCATCTTCAACACCCCAAACCCCATTTCCGAAATAGGCATTATTGAGGTACATGGTAAGGATTTCTTGCTTGCTGTATTTCTTGGTTAATTCCAAAGAGAGGAAGAATTCCTTGGCCTTACGAGTGACTGTCTGTTCTTGTGTCAAGAAGGCATTTTTAGCCAACTGTTGGGTAATGGTCGAACCACCACCAAAGCGTCCCATAGATACAATGGCCAAGAGGAATCGCTTGACGTTAACCCCGCTATTTTCATAGAAGGTACGGTCCTCAGTTGCTATGACAGCGTTCTCCAAGCTATCACTAATAGCATCTAGCTCCACATAAGTCCCTTTTTGCCCTGACAAAGAACCAGCTTGATTGCCTTCTTTGTCATAGATAACCGTCGTAGCTTTCAAGGCATCTTGAAGGTCTGAAACATTGGTCGTCTTGGCAATATAGAAAAGGTAGGAACCTACTGTCAAAACCAGCACAGCTAGCATGATAAAGAGAATTTTACCAATATGATAGCGACGCCAGAAACGGCGAATAGGATTTCTTGGCGAAAGTGTAAACTTGCTCAAGAACGCCTGAACCTTACCTAAAGGTTTGGTCGTATCAATAGGTTTCTTTTGCTTAGAACGTTGATAATGTGACGTCTCTTGACTTTCCTGAGACATATCTAGGTCTTCAACGGCTTGTTCAACCTCATCAGGTTTCTTAGCGAAGAGTCCCTTTATCTTATTTTGTAAATTCTTCGATTTTTCAGCAGGCCGGGAATCCTTACCCTTTCCGCTATTTTCTTCTTTAAAAAGTTTGTTTTTTAGATTATCAAAAAATGTCATAACCCTATTATACCAAGTTTTTACAGATTCTGTCCTCTTTTAAACGTTCATGATATAATGAAACCATGACTTTACACGTAGAAATTATCAATCCTTATCCTGCAACGACTGTCAAAGACTTGCTAGAAACTAAGCTCCTCATTCCTCGTAAGATTCGTCATTTCCTACGCACGAAAAAGCACGTCCTCATCAATGGAGAAGCTATTAATTGGCAGAGTCCTGTTGAAAAAGGCGACAAGATTAGCCTGACCTTTGACCGGGTGGACTACCCTGAAAAAATTATCCCTATGGGAAATGCTAATTTGATAGAGCCTCTCTACGAGGATCAACATCTCATCGTGGTCAATAAGCCTGAAGGAATGAAAACGCATGGTAATGAACCCACAGAAATTGCTCTTCTTAACCATGTTTCGGCCTACTGTGGGCAGACCTGTTACGTCGTTCATCGACTAGACATGGAGACTAGTGGAGCTGTGCTCTTCGCTAAAAATCCGTTTATCCTGCCAATTCTCAATCGACTCTTGGAAGATAAGAAGATTCAGCGTCAATACTGGGCATTAGCTGAAGGTAAATTCCAAACCAAGGAGACTGTGTACAATGATAAGATTGGACGCGACCGCCATGATCGTAGAAAACGGGTGGTTGATCCTAGAAAAGGGCAGGTTGCCTATACAACCGTCACACGCCTCAAAACCTTTAAAGGAGCCAGTCTGGTCAATTGCCAACTAAAAACCGGCCGGACCCACCAAATTCGTGTGCATCTGGCCCACCATGGACATGCCATTCTGGGAGACCCTCTTTATAGTCACCGAACCGCATCTCGACTCATGCTCCACGCCCACACTCTTAGTTTCACCCATCCCTTAACACTCGAAAAAATCACTGTTAAGGCTCAGTCCGACAGTTTTGAGAGAGAGTTAGCAACTAATAAGTAAGTAAAGTATTCACTATGATTTCACAAGAAAAAGTAGCCGAAACCAGGCTACTTTTCTTGTGATTCTTGTGAACTAAGTGAAAGCTCTTTGGCTTTCCCCTTGAAAATCTTTCTGAACATCCCTCTAAATCTATCAATCTGTAAATCTATTACGTTTTAGTATGACAAACCCTAAACAGGGAAACAAGTTGTTCTTACAGGCTTTTTCTGTCTAAAAACCGCCTTGAATCTCCCTTTACAATATGTTATCCTTTACATATCATTTAAAATTTGAGGGGTATTTAATTTATGAATCCAGTCGATCAATGGATAACCATTAACGCCAAGTATTTCCCAACAGAACAAGTTCAGTACATCCGTCAACGTCTTGAAGCACTTCCTGAGCAACAACTTTCAATGCTTTACTCAATCAGCTTCCAAGATCCAACAATGTTGTTGATTATTTCACTTCTAGGTGGGACTCTTGGAATTGACCGCTTTTTGTTAGGACAAATTGGTCTCGGTGTTGGTAAGCTTTTGACGTGTGGTGGATGTGGTATCTGGTCAATTGTTGACTTATTCCTCATCATGGATGCTACTCGCCAATCAAACGCTCAAAAACTCTTTGCAGTTATTGGCTAATGAAAAACTATTTTACACGCTTGTGGGCCTACCACCAGCGTTTTTTTAGATTATATCTCTTAGTTTTAGTGGCAGTTTATGGAGTCTACCTTTTGCATCTTCCAACACCACTCAGTTTAATCCTAAGACCATTTGGCCTTAAAGCTTGGAGCACAGGCCTAACACGCGCTAGTGTTAGACTCTTACACCTAGATTGGCAAGGAGCCTGGGACTATAATCCACTGATATATCCTCTAGTGGTCTATATCCTAACCTATTTCTTTCTCTTTCCCATCTTTAGTGATAAGAAGATTATAAGGAAATAAAGTAAAGACTCCCATTGCGGTCCCCTTACACTATTGCTATAATTGTAATTATCAACATTTTTATAATCAAGATATCTGGAGGTTATACACATGAAGCAACAAGATTGGATCGATTTTTTCCAAGCAGTTAATGGTCGTAATCCAAGTATTCAAGAAATGGCTGAAGCAGCTCAGAAAGGTGAGTTTGTCCGAGAAACTCCCAAACAAACTGTCGAAGTAACAGAACCTGTCTCACAAAAAGAGACTGTAGAAACAACGAACGGCTCAGAAGTCGTTGAGCCTGCCGAACCTATCCCATCAACAGAAGTTGTAGAAACTGCCGAAAAAGATGTTGACAGCTATGATGTTGCTGAAGAGCCACTCACTAACTCTATGGTAGATGAAGAAGGGACTTTCCAAGCAACTAACCTAGCTCAAGAAAAGCAATCAAAGACCTTCCAGGAACAAGTTAAACCTGTTGTAGAAACGGCCAGTCAGACTGTTAACCAATTTGCGAATCAAACTGGTGAAACTTTCCAACAAGAAAGCAAAAATCTAAATGAAACTTGGAAGAAACAAGACAAGAAAACCCAAACAAACCTCATCATGTTAGCCATCGCTGATATTCCATTTATCATCTGGGCCCTCGGAATATATTTAATTGGAGTTGCTAGCGATGAAGTTGGGACAACGTTACCCTTAGCACTTTTCCTCCTAATTTTTTCTTTACCTTTTGTAGCACTTATTATCTTACCAGCCCTCCTAAACAAAACAGACGAGAAATGGCTAGTCTTTGTCTTATCCATCCTCCTAAACTGGACCTTCATCGGTTGGGTCATCCTTCTTGTTGTTTCTATCAATATGAATAAGGAAGCAGAGCGTATCAAACAGCAACAAATGATGATGCAAATGGCCGGGCAACAAGGAAGTTCTGATACATTTAACCCTTTTCAGTAATTAACAACAAATAATTGAAAAAAAAGAAAACCCAGAAAAAGTTTCTCTACTTTTCCTAGGTTTTTTCTTTTGCTTTTTAAACTCTTAGTAACCCATCATTCCTGGATCCATAGCTGGTGCTGCTGGAGCCTCTGGTTCAGGTTTGTTGGCAACGACTGCTTCAGTTGTCAAGATAAGACTAGCTACAGAAGCGGCATTTTGGAGGGCAGAACGTGTGACCTTAACAGGGTCGATAATTCCTGCTTCAACCATATCTACCCATTCACCGTTAGCAGCGTTAAAGCCTGTACCAACTGGACTGTTCTTCAATTTATCGATGATAACTGAACCTTCATAACCAGCGTTATAAGCAATTTGGCGAACTGGCTCTTCCAAAGCACGAAGAACAATGTTACGTCCTGTAGCGTCGTCACCTTCAAGATCAAGTTCAGCAACCTTAGCAATGACGTTAACAAGAGCTGTACCCCCACCTGCTACGATACCTTCTTCAACAGCGGCACGAGTAGCGTTAAGGGCATCTTCGATACGAAGTTTCATTTCTTTAAGGGCTGTTTCAGTGGCCGCACCAACCTTAACAACAGCAACCCCACCTGACAATTTAGCCAAACGTTCTTGAAGTTTTTCACGGTCAAATTCAGATGTTGTTGTTTCCAATTGAGACTTGATGAGGTTAACACGGTTAGCAATCGCTTCTGTGCTTCCTGCACCTTCAACGATAACTGTGCTATCTTTATCCACAGTTACTTTCGAAGCTTGACCAAGTGCTGCCATAGTTGCATCCTTAAGTTCAAGACCAAGATCTTCAGTAATGACAGTTGCTCCTGTCAATACGGCAATGTCTTCCAACATCGCTTTACGACGGTCACCAAAGCCAGGTGCCTTAACAGCAACGACATTGAAAGTTCCACGAATCTTGTTAAGAACAAGTGTAGGAAGAGCTTCACCATCCACATCATCAGCAATGATCAAGAGTGGACGGCTTGTCTTAAGCACTTCTTCCAAGAGTGGAAGAACATCCTGAATATTTGAAATTTTCTTGTCAGTCACAAGGATAAATGGATTATCAAGGTCAGCGACCATCTTTTCATTATCAGTAACCATGTACTGAGAAAGATAACCACGGTCAAACTGCATACCTTCAACCACTTCGAGTTCTGTCTCCATACCACGAGACTCTTCAATAGTGATAACACCATCATTACCCACACGTTCCATAGCTTCTGAAATGTATTCACCAACTTTTTCAGAGCGTGATGAAACCGCTGCGACTTGGGCAATAGCTTCCTTATTAGCAACTGGTTGTGCAATGGCTTTCAACTCTTCAACCGCTGTAGCCACAGCTGCTTCAATCCCACGACGGATACCGATTGGATTAGCACCAGCCGTTACATTTTTTAGACCTTCACGGACAATAGCTTGAGTCAAAACAGTGGCTGTCGTTGTTCCGTCACCGGCAATATCGTTCGTTTTTGAAGCCACTTCGCTGACGAGCTTAGCACCCATATTTTCAAAGTGATCTTCGAGTTCAATTTCTTTAGCAATTGTCACACCATCATTAGTGATAAGAGGTGAGCCAAAAGCTTTTTCCAAAACCACGTTACGACCTTTAGGACCAAGCGTTACCTTAACTGTATCAGCCAAAGTATCAACACCACGGACCATTGCTGCGCGTGCATCTGATGAAAATTTAATATCTTTTGCCATAGTTACTCCTTCTTTATCTTACTTTATATCTGATTAGCATAGACCTAAGCTAGGACTGCTAAAATATCTGCTTCACGGATAATTGAAACGGAATCATCTCCGTCTTTAACATTGACACCTGCACCATTTTCAACAAGAACTTTATCGCCTGCTGCAACACTAGGTGCAATCAATTCACCAGTAAGAGTACGGATTCCTTCACCTACTGCCAAAACCTCAGCAGTCTTTGTAGCTTCATGACTAGCTCCTGCCAATACAAAGCCACTAGCTGTTTTTTCTTCTGTTTCTTCAAAACGGACAACGATACGATCGCCCAATGGTTTCAATGCCATACCAATTACCTCCAAATGTTATTTGTTATTAGTAACGTGTGAAACGTTATTTTTAGCACTCATTAACCAAGAGTGCTAATCTATATATTTATTTTAGCACTTGGTCAAAAATAGTCAAGAAAAAACTACCCAAAATCTGAACTTTGGATAGTTTCTTTTTGCTTATTAACCGAGTACCAAGGCATCGTCATTGAGGACTTGTCCACTATTTTTGTGGAAGAGATCCATAAGTTCTGCAACAGTGAGATTTTTCTTTTCCTCACCTCGCACATCGACGACTATTTTACCATGATAGAGCATGACTAGACGGTTCCCATATTCGATAGCATGTTCCATATTATGGGTAATCATAAGAGTTGTCAACTCTTGTTCTTCAACAATCTTACGTGTTAAATTCATGACCATGTCACTTGTCTTAGGATCTAGGGCTGCCGTATGTTCATCCAAAAGCAAGATTTTTGGACGAACCAAGGTTGCCATAGCAAGTGTCAAGGCCTGACGTTGTCCACCTGACAAGAAATTAGCATCGGTCTTCATACGATTCTCAAGACCAAGACCAAGATCTACCAAGGCTTCCTTGAAGACTTGACGTTCGCTTTCAGTGATAGACTTTTTAAAGAAGCTACGTTTCTTACCGCGACGATAGGCAATCGCCATATTTTCTTCGATAGAAAGGTTTGTCGCTGTCCCCATTCGAGGATCTTGGAAAACACGACTAATATCTTTAGAGCGCTCATCTACAGATGATTTCTTAATAGATTGTCCCTCCAACAAGATATCCCCCTCATCAATGCTAAGAACACCAGCAATTGAATTCATCAAGGTTGATTTACCAGCACCATTTCCCCCAATGACAGAGATAAAATCTCCCTGCTCAATGTCGAGATCCAAACCACGAAGGACGTGATTTTCATTGACTGTGCCTTTTTCAAAGGTTTTGTGAATCTGTTGTAAACTAAGTAAAGCCATTACTTGTCACCTCCTGGAGTCAAGGATTTGTTAGGTTTGATTTTTAATTTTTGTCGTACTTCTGGCACATAAAGGATGATAGCAAGCAAGATGGCTGAAGCCAATTTCAACATTTGAGCATCAACGTTCATAGCAAGGATAATAACCAAGACCAAACGGTAGAGAACAGCTCCTACAACAATTGACCAGAGGCGTTTGCCAAGTGGTAGATACTTGACGATAACTTCGGCTAAGATGATTGCAGCCAAGCCATTTACGATTGTACCAGTACCCATATTCATATCCGCATAGCCATTGTTTTGAGCTAGGAGGGCACCTGATAGGGCAATCAAACCATTGGAAATCATGTAGCCAAGAATCTTCATACGGTCAACCTTGATACCATTGGCTTCACCCATGGCAAGGTTATCACCTGTTGCACGAAGAGCAAGTCCAACCTGTGTATTAAGGAGAACAACCAACATAAGTACTACCAGACTAACAAAAATCAGTCCTAATAGAATCACACCATTCAGCTTAGATAGACCAAGATCCATCACCATAGTCACAAGCGTATTATATCCTGAAAGAGAGACATTAGCACTTCCAAGAACCAAAAGGTTAACTGAATAGAGCCCTGTTAAGGTTATAATCCCTGTTAAGAGTGCTGGTATCTTCATTTTCGTATGCATAAAGCCAGACACCGCTCCGGCAAGCATACCAGCTACAAAACCACCGAGTGTCGCAAAGATTGGGTTGATTCCACGGATAATCATGATAGTTGTCGTAGCAGCACCAAGTGGGAAGGCCCCCTCAGCTGTCAAATCAGCAAGGTCCAAAATACGGAAGGTAATGAAGACCCCGATAGCCATAATAGCCCAGAGAAGCCCCTGAGAAATGGCTGTTAGTACCACATTTGAAAATCCTTTTTTAGAAGACTTATTGACCTTAAGCTTAATGACACCCTTATCTTTTTTAGCAATTGGTTTGTCATCTTGTGTTGATGCTTTAGATTCCTCGTCACTAATGCTAGAAACATCAATGCCAAGTTCTTTAGCCATGTCATGGTTAACCACAACATTTAGGGTTTTAGGATACTCGGCATCGACATCCTTGACCTTCTCACCTCGGAGAACACGGCCTGCCAACTTACCTGTTTGACGTCCAAGCGCTTCATAGTTAGTTCCATAAGTGAACAGGACACCTTTTTCTACACTACCAGCGTCACTACCAACAACTGGAACCTTAGTCTCTTTAGAAAGATCTACCAAGGTATTAATAGCACTAACAATGGTATTATCAGTTGGGATGAAAATCACTTCGGTTTGACTCATCAAGCTCTTGGCTGTATCTTGGATATCATTGGTTGATGAAATTCCTTTGATAACCGTTTCAATACCAGCTTCCTTGAAGTATTTCTTGGCTTCTTCAACCTGAACTTCTGAGTTACGCTCGCTGGTCGTGTACATAATCCCAACTTTTTTAGTGTTTGGAAGGACCTTTTTCAACAACTCGACTTGTTTGTTGATTGGTGACATGTCACTTGTCCCTGTCACATTTCCTCCAACATTGTCCATAGACTTAACCAATTTAGCTGAAACTGGATCTGTAACAGCTGTAAAGAGAATTGGCTTGTCCTTTGTCAAACTACTCAAAGACTGGGCTGCTGGGGTTGCGATAGCTAACATGACATCATTATCTTCAATAAGCGACTGAGAAATCGTCTGCAAGTTAGACTGATCTCCTTGTGCATTCTGATAATCGATTTTGATGTTCTTACCGTCGACATAACCTTCCTCTTTGAGTTCTTCAATGAACCCTTTACGTGTCGCTGACAAGGAAGGATGTTCCACATATTGGAGCACACCGACGTGAACCAAATCTTTATTAGAAGCATTGGAACATGCTACCAAGAGGACAGCTGTAATGACAGCCATCATACTGACCAAGAATTTCTTCATCTTGTATACCTCTATTTTTTATTCTATCTATTTCCAATTTTCTTTCATCTTTTTTCCGAGACGATAGAGTCAAATGAAAATTAAAAATAGACCACGGTATGAAAAAACCAGTTAGGACAGGCCCAACTGGTTTTCTGCATCTTGACTAGTACAAACTAGCTTATGTCACCGGTTAGACCTATTCATCTAATCGGCTAATCCATCACAAAATGCTTTAGCTTCATAGATACAAACTGACTGACGCTTGTATCCTGAAACACAAACGTCCTATCTAAAGAAACTAAAGTAATAAAAAGCTTTAAGATTTCCCAAATGGGTCGCTTTGTTAAGCATGTGATGCCTCCGTAGTTATGATAGTCCTAAGTTTACACTATTTAGACAATTCTGTCAAATTGGAATTTACTCTCTTTTCTCTCAATTTATCATTGTCACTGCAAAAGAAAAATCTCTTCCTGCTGCTGCAAGAAAAGATTTTTTAGATTAAGCATCTTGTTCTGTTGTTAAGATAGCAAGTGTCTCAATCAAGTTATCGGCATTAACTTCAATAGTATCACCTGTTGCCTTGATTTTAACTTCGACAACACCTTCGCTAGCTTTTTTACCAACTGTCACACGGATTGGAAGTCCAATAAGGTCACTGTCAGAGAATTTAGAACCAACACGCTCATTACGATCATCTGTCAAGACATCATATCCTTCAGCCATAAGAGCAGCTTCCAAACGTTCTGTCAAAGCATTGGCTTCCTCATCCTTAGTATTAACTGTAATCAAGTGAACATCATATGGAGCCAATTCTTTAGGGAAGTTAATTCCCCATGCATAGCGGTATTGACCTTTTGGTGTCTTGTTAACAAAGAGACGTGCATGTTGTTCAATCACAGCTGACAAGATACGGCTAACACCGATACCGTAACATCCCATAATGATTGGAACAGCACGGCCATTTTCATCAAGAACATTAGCACCCATACTTTCAGAGTAACGTGTACCAAGTTTAAAGATATGACCAATCTCGATACCACGCGCAAACTGAAGGACACCTTGACCGTCTGGTGAAATTTCACCCTCTTTAACTTCACGAATATCCACGTATTCTGCCTTGAAGTCGCGCTCTGGGTTAACCCCTGTCAAGTGGTAACCATCTTCATTAGCTCCAACGACCGCATTAGCCACGTCTTGAACCTTACGGTCCGCAACGATACGAACATTTTCAGGAAGGTTAACTGGACCAAGAGAACCGAAGTTAGCGCCAAAGACTTGACGTGCTTCATCTTCTGTAGCTGGTTCAAGGAAATCAGCAGCAAGGTAGTTTTTCAACTTCACATCGTTAACCTGATCATTACCGACAAGAAGGGCCACCACTGGTTCATCATCAGCAATGAAAAGCAAAGTCTTGATGGTTTGTTCTTCTGGAACATTCAAGAAAGCAGCAACTTCATCAATTGACTTGCAATCTGGTGTTTCAACTCGAGTCACTTCTTCTTGAGTCACAACCTTGGTCGCTGGTGTGTAGGCGTTTGTTGCCATCTCAAGGTTAGCTGCATAGCTTGACTCTGTAGAGTAGGCAATTGTGTCTTCACCAGATACCAACCACGATGTCAATTCTTTCTTGATTTCTTCCATGACATCTTCTGGAATCTCATCCAATGAAGCAATTGACTTGTCAAGAACTACCCAACGGTTGAGATCTGTACGCTCAGGAGTAACCGCCATAAATTCTTGAGAATCCTTACCACCCATGGCACCACCATCACCGATGATACCCTTAAATTCAAGGCCAGCACGTGTAAAGATAGCCTCATAAGCTTTACGGTAGTCTTCATAAGTGACATCCAAATCTTCATAGTTTTGGTGGAAACTATAAGCATCCTTCATGATAAATTCACGTGTACGAAGAAGACCGTTACGAGGACGTTTTTCATCACGGTATTTTGATTGGATTTGGTAAAGATTAAGTGGCAATTGTTTGTATGATTTAACCGCATCACGAACCAAGGCTGTAAACGTTTCTTCGTGAGTTGGACCGAGGATAAAGTCAGATTTATCACGGTTTTTAAGTTTATAAAGGTCTTCACCGTAAGTTTCATAACGGCCTGACTCACGCCACAAATCTGCTGTCAAAAGCGCTGGCGCCAACATTTCAACCGCACCGATTTTTTCAAACTCCTCACGCATGATGGTTTTGAATTTCTCGATAGCACGGTTTGCCAATGGCATATAAGCATAGATACCAGCAGAAACCTGACGCACGTAACCCGCACGTACCATAAGGGCATGACTGATAACTTGAGCATCACTTGGCATTTCACGAAGTGTTGGAATCAACATTTTACTTTGTTTCATCATTTACATACTAAGGAGGCTGGCCCTTGGCTCAAGTCCCTTAGACTTCCTTTCGTTTCTTTGTTTCTAATTAAAAGAAAGCACGCATAATATCATTCCAGGTGACTGCAATCATAAGAACAACCATGATAGCAACACCTGCAAGTGTAATATAGCTTTCAATTTCTTGATTAAGTGGTTTACGACGAATGGCTTCAATAATATTCATAACAATTTTTCCACCGTCAAGGGCTGGAATTGGGATAAGATTGAAAATTCCCAGGTTAATTGAGAGCATCCCCATAAGGTTAAGAATGGAAATCAAGCCATTTTCTGAAGCCTGGGCAGACATCTGGAACATAGCAACCGGTCCACCAAGTTTATTCAAACTAAAGTTGGTGATAAGCCCCTTAAGTGCTACGAGAATTTTGAAGGCCCCTTCCCAAGCCATTTGGAAACCACCAAAAATCTTATCTTTAAGACCTGTTTTTAAAGCAGGAGAAACACCCAAAAAGTAGCTACCTTGGTTCTCCTGAGGTTTAACAGAGATTGTTTCTTCCTGACCGTTACTTCTCTTAACTGTCACAGAAAGGCTATCACCTTTGGAGAATTTTTGGGTATTCTCTGTCAATGCTTCCTTCAAGCTGTCCCAATCAGTAACCTTGTCCTTATTGATAGCCTCGATAGCATCACCATTTTTCAAGCCTGCCACCTGAGCAGCGCCTCCATCGGCTACCTGGATACGGTTGGTCGATGTATCTTGAACGCCACCCTGAACAAAGGCTAAGATAATAAAGACAAGCACCCCAAGAATGAAGTTATTCATAGGACCAGCAAAGTTGGTAATTAAACGTCCCCAAATGCTTGCATTTTGATATTGGACATCCTTAGGAGCGATACGAAGTTCTGTACCATCCTCCTCAACGATAGTGGCATCATGATCAACCTCATAGGTCTTGGTCTCATCTAGGACTAGACCTGTAATGGTTAACTTATCCTCCAAATCATAGGCAGTGACGTTCATAGGCAAAGCCGTCTGGTCAACCTGGCGATCCGAAAGGTTGATACGTCTTACCTTACCATCTGATCCAATCGTTAGACTGGCAGGGCTACCTGTTTTAATCTCAGTTGTATCTTCACCCCAACCAGCCATACGGACATAACCACCCAAAGGGAGGATACGGATAGTATAAACGGTACCATCCTTACCTGTATGTGCAAAAATTTTCGGTCCCATACCAATGGCAAATTCACGAACCAAAATTCCTGAGCGTTTGGCAAAAAAGAAATGACCAAACTCATGGAAGACGACAATCACACAGAAAATCAGTAAAAAGGTAATAATAGCTTTCATCTAGACACCTCCACTCTTAAAAAAGTCCTAGGAAGTGCATGATTGGGAAAACGAAGATCCAGCTATCGCAACGGTCCAAAACACCACCGTGTCCAGGAATGAGATTGCCTGAGTCTTTAACGCCAAAGTGACGTTTAATAGCTGATTCAACCAAATCACCAAATTGACCAAAGATACTAAAGAGAATCGTACAGATAAGCAACCAGAAGAAGTTATGAGGGGCATAAACGCCGTGGTTAATCAAACCAAAGATAAGAGCCACAATGATTGCGGATAAGATACCACCGACACTACCCTCAATAGTCTTATTTGGTGATACTTTTGGCAATAGCTTATTCTGACCAAATTGACGACCAAAGAGATAAGCTCCAATATCTGTTGACCAAACAATAAAAAGGGCAAAGAGAACTTTTTCCCAACTATCCAAACGTGCTGCAATGAGATTTTGGAAACCAAAACCAACATAAAAGGCTGATGCGATTGGATAAGCTGCATCATCAAAAGAATAGTGGTCGCTATTAAGGACAGTCCCAGCTAGAATCAAAAATGAAATAACAGCGAAACCTGTCACACTAGCATTTGTTGGAAGACTGATAAAATACTGATCAATCGGCACAGCCAAGATAAAGGCTGCCACCATTGATAAAATACCCTCGATAGAGAAAATCTCCAAGTGCTTCATGCGAAGCATCTCAGACACCGCAACCATGGCCATAGCTCCAACTAAAAGTTGGAAAGGAAGACCACCGATAAAGAGCAATGGGAGGAAAATGGCTGCTGCCACACCCCCACCAATTAAACGTTCTTGCATGAGAGGTCCTTTCTAGACACCACCGAAGCGACGGTGACGTTTATTGTAGTCAGAGATGGCTTGACGTAGCCCTTGTTGGTCAAAGTCTGGCCAGAAAACATCTGTGAAGTAAAACTCACTATAGGCAGATTGCCAAGGCAAGAAATTACTAAGACGAAGCTCGCCACTCGTACGGATAATCAAATCTGGATCACGGTAGAGGTAAGGCAATTTATCTGTCATCAAATGCTTAGCAATGAGATCTTCATCAATAGCTTCAGGACTGAGTTTGCCTGCTTCAACCTCTTTAGCAATCGCTTGAACTGCAGATACAATCTCCGCACGACCACCATAGTTCAGTGCAAAGTTGAGAACCAAACCGGAATTATGTTTTGTCTGCTCAACTGCCTTTTCAAGAGCATCTAAGGTTTCCTTAGGCAGACGACTGTTATCTCCGATTGTCAAAATACGAACATTGTTTTTGTCTAATTCTGGTACATACTTGTTAAAGAATTCAACTGGCAAATTCATGATGAATTTTACTTCATCTTGTGGGCGTGACCAGTTTTCAGTTGAGAAGGCATATACTGTCAATACCTTAACTCCAAGTTGTGACGCTTCGATAGTTACCTTTTGCAAGGCATCCATCCCAGCCTTATGCCCCATCACACGTGGTTGTAGACGTTTTTTAGCCCAACGGCCATTTCCATCCATAATAATACCGATATGGTTGGGAATATTGTCTAGAACCTCTTGATGAGATTTTTTTCTAAATTTAAACATGGAATATCCTCTAAATATAGTTTACCCTTTATTTTACCACATTTTCAGGGGTTCTGAACAGCTTTTAATACCGATAAGATTAGAAAACGCAAAAAGACCAGGATTTAACCTAGTCTCAAATACACATCTTACTTTTCATCATCAGACTCAATTGCTGAATCTTCTTCGATAATTGTCTTTTTAGTTGTTTCTGCTGCCTCTGTAGTTGGTGCTGGTGTGATCACTTTCATGATTGAACGACTCAAATCAAAGGTCAAGAAGACACCTTCTGCATCCAAAACAATACGGTTATTTTCTTTGTCAATCTCATCGACAATAGCAATCAAACCACCGATTGTTTCAACCTCAGCACCCTTAGCAAGACCTGCAAAACGATCTTCCTGGGCCTTTGCTTGGCGACGACGGCTGAAAGCCACATAAGCAACAATTGCGACCACATAAATGGCCAAAACTAGCATCATATTCATATTTCGTATTCCTCCAATAATTCACTTGGCTACTACTATATCAGATTAAGTCAGGACAAGCAAGACAAATCCTTAGACAGACCACATAAAAACACTTTCCATGAGACGGAAAGTGTTGAATAAGATTACATATCTGCTACGTTGTGATATACCTTTTGAACATCATCGTCTGCTTCAAGCGCATCAATAAGTCCTTCGAAAACTTCAAGGTCTTCACCTTCAAGAGTAACCTCAGTTTGTGGAATCATTTCAAGTTCAGTTACTTGGAACTCTTCTTGTCCGTTAGCACGGAGAGCTTCCAAAGCTTTGTGAAGATCTGTTGGCTCAGTATAAACAGTGATAGTACCATCTTCTGCTTCCACATCTTCAACTTCTACATCTGCTTCAAGCAATTGTTCAAAGATAGCATCTGCATCTTCACCTGCAAATACGATAACACCTTTTTTATCAAACATGTATGAAACAGAACCTGAAGCACCCATGTTACCACCGTTTTTACCAAAGGCAGTACGTACGTTAGCAGCTGTACGGTTAACGTTTGAAGTCAAAGTATCTACGATAATCATAGAACCATTTGGTCCAAACCCTTCATAACGTCCTTCAACGAAAGTTTCATCAGTGTTACCTTTAGCCTTATCAATGGCCTTATCAATAACGTGTTTTGGCACTTGCGCTTGTTTAGCACGCTCCAAAACAAATTTCAAAGCTGAGTTTGATTCTGGATCTGGTTCACCTTGTTTAGCAGCCACATAAATTTCGACACCAAACTTAGCGTAAACCTTAGAGTTTGCACCATCTTTTGCAGTTTTCTTAGCAACGATATTAGCCCATTTACGTCCCATGGGATTCACCTCTTCTAAGAGATTTGTATCTCTGATTTGTTTTTTCTTTTTTGAAAATAGCAAAGCTTGCTAAATTCACAATCCCTTACATTATAGCACTTTGACTGCCGTTAGTAAAATTGAAATAAATCCTAAGCATTTATCATATGAAACATTTACTCAGTGGCCTCTCCCAAACGAATAATCTTATCAAAATATGGTTCATTTTCCTTTATAAGATGGTGGGTAACCGTGATATAAGTGATATTAGGATCACTTAATAAAAGGTGCTCAATACGAGTAGCATTATTATGGTCAAGATTTGCAGTGGCTTCATCAAAAATCACAACAGAACATCCTTTTAAAAATGCTCTTATCAGGCCTATTCTTTGTTTTTGGCCCTCCGAAAAGCTACCGTCGCTTACTTGCTCATCTATACGACTTAAGAAAGATAAAAGATTAACTCTTTCAAGAACTTTCTTGATTTGTGTATCAGTAATAGCTTCGTTCCAAAGGGTTAGATTGTTCCTCAAGGTATCATTATAGATATGAGTTTGACTCCCAACATAGGCACATTCAGACACGATTGAGTTCTCATCAATCTCTTTTGACTCCAATTGTCCAAACAAGATTTTTCCCTCGTAATCTTTAAGATTGCCTAGGAATATATTAAGCAGGGTTGACTTCCCACTACCTGAGCATCCAGTAATAGCATACTTGCCTCCTTTTTTAAAGGTTTGGGTGAATCCCTCAAAAATAGCCTTATCTCCAAAATGATAACTTACATTCTCAAAACGAACATCCTGAATAGTCGCTATGCAAGTCTTTGGACCCTCTGGAAAATCGTGAAATTTTTTTAAGATCGGATCGACAGACTTAATGGTCACTTGTAGCTGATTAATGGTGGATAGAGAGTTAAAAATATTACCTGATATCTGTCCTACTGAGGCAATGGTTCCAACAGTAATATTTCCAAAAATAATTAACAAGCCAGTTAGAAGAAGTATCAACATCTGGGCGATAACTGAAAATAAAGCCATCAGCGTCTCAGTACTAGTCTTTCTTTTTGTAAAAATAATTTTTTGTACAATATATTTCTCAACAATGGACCTCACCTGTCTAAGAAATATCTGTTTACGACTGGCGTAATAAACATCCGCATATCCATATAACTGATCGCTTATTCCAGAAACAAGCTCCTCATTCGCTTTGGAAAATATCTCCATTGATTTCTGCATTTTATTGGTAAATGGTTTGGGAAGATAGGTCAGACACAAAGTTAAAAAAATGGCTAGCAGAACAATCCTTACATCATAACTTAATAAGGCGATAATTGAAAACAAAGTGGTAAATACTGTTGAACAAAGGGTATAAATACTTGTAAAACCATTTGATTCAATCAATTGGATATCATTATTTAATACTGAGAGATGCTCTCCAATATCACTCTTTCTGAATTCACTAAAAGAATGGTGAATAATTTTACTAAGATAAGACTGACGAATAGACAAAGCCATTTTTTGGATTAATTTTGTTTGATGTACAGCAATAACATAATTCAAAACTAAATAAATAACGTAAAGCCCCACCTCTAGACCTAATAGAGCTAAAAAAGATTGGATTCGCTTCGATACCAGCTGATTCGTCATTAAAGCTAAGGTTACCGAGGCACTCACAAAAATAGCAGAATTCAGTGCTAACAGTAAGATATGAACTAAATTGTCATACTTGTATTTAAGAATATAGGTTCTCATAGATTTCCTCACAATCTAAATCACCTTGGTATATAATCAGTTGGATAAATTGAAGACATTGGAATACCATATATCCATTGAAAATTAAAAACCATAGTGATGTCGTACTATGGTCTTAGTTTATTCTATTTTTTAACTCACTCTAAAAAATTGTCATATAGTGGAATTGAGTAGTTCTTGATACTCTAATTCCTTAGCAAGCAATAACTTTTCCGCACCTAAAGTCCTAAGAGTTTCTAAACACCCCTCAATTAGATTTCTCCCTTCAGCAACTTCACCCGACTTTATCAAGTAAGACCCCATCACAAATATCAACTCATGTCTTTCATATAAGAGGACCTCAGGAATTCCACTATCATTGACTAAATCTAAATAGTATTTCGCTAAATCTAGTTCATCACGTCGTAAAAATTCATAAGCTGCATTAATGAGAAGACTAATTCGGATTCTTTGATTTGAGTCGCTATTTCCAAAAAGTCTAGTTCTATACACAATCTCCTTGGTCAAAACATTAAGTGTCTGGGTGGAAATAAACGACATACTATTTCCTAATATGATTAACTCTCTTTTTCCCCATTGTTCAATGCTAAAAAGATAGTCTGTTAATTCCCTTACCTTATTTTCATCAACCTCTTTATTTGAAACACTTGCCAAAAAAGATTCTAGCATAATACTGTTATAGAGAAATGATTTGTCTTGTGTGAGCTCAAATTTATGACGCTCTTCTCCAGCGTACTTCTGTAACGATAAACTATCGTTTTGATAATAAGCCTTACTAGCACTTTCTAATAACTTTTCAGTATGAGTCGGATTATCTTGAGATAAGATACCATAGAACTCTTCAATACTGACATCCAATTTATCTAACAAAAGAAAAAATCTAGATAATGAGATATCAGATTCCCCACGTTCAAATTTTGATAGGAAAGATACTGATAAATAATCACTAGCAAGTTCTTTCAATGTCAAATTCTTTGATAAACGAATTTTTTTCAACAAAGCACCCATTTCCACAGGTCCAATCATGATTCATCCTCCTATACTTGAACTAATTATAGCAACAATCATTTCTAAATTAAAGAGCCACAAAACCCAACTAGCCAGTCCAAAATATTTAAAATAAAAATTCGTAAATTAACCTACAAGAAATCATTAATGGAGGGTTTAGCCTACAAATGGATAAAAAAAGACCAGCCAAAGCTGATCTTATCTGAGAATTACAAGCGAGCGTTAAGTTCTGCTCCAAGTTCTTCAAATCCTGGTTTACCAAGAAGGGCGAACATGTTTTTCTTGTATGCTTCTACACCTGGTTGGTCGAATGGGTTGATAGCATTCAAGTAACCTGAAAGGGCGATAGCAATTTCAAAGAAGTAGATGATGTAACCTAATGTAAAGGCATCTTGTTCAGGAAGAGTGATGAACATATTTGGCACATCACCATCTGTGTGTGCAAGAAGAACACCGTCTGTTGCTTTTTTGTTAACAAAGTCAACATCTTTACCTTGGAGGTAACCAAGTCCATCAAGATCTTCTTCCAATTCAGGGATAATCACGTTCTTACGTGGTTTTTCCACACGAACAACTGTCTCAAAGAGGTTACGTGTACCTTCTTGGATAAATTGTCCAAGAGAGTGCAAGTCTGTTGAGAAGTTTGCTGATGTTGGGTAGATACCTCTTTGGTCTTTACCTTCAGATTCACCAGCCAATTGTTTCCACCATTCTGAGAAGTATTGAAGTGATGGTTCGTAGTTAGCCAAGATTTCAGTTGTGTAACCTTTACGGTAAAGGATATTACGAAGTGCAGCGTATTGGTAAGCTTCATTTTCAGAGATTTTAGATGAAGAGTACTCTTTACGTGCAGCGTTAGCACCTTCCATAAGGGCTTTGATATCAGCACCTGAAGCTGCGATTGGCAAGAGACCTACAGCTGTCAATACTGAGAAACGTCCACCGATGTCATCTGGAACAACGAAAGTTTCCCAACCGTTAGCATCTGCTTCAACTTTAACTGCACCTTTTTGGCGGTCAGTTGTTGCGTAGATACGTTTGTTTGCTTCTTCTTGACCGTATTTCTTAACAAGGAGTTCCTTGAAAACACGGAAAGCGATAGCTGGTTCAGTTGTTGTACCTGATTTAGAGATAACGTTAACTGAGAAGTCTTTATCTTCAACATACTCAAGCAAGTCTGCAAGATATGTTGATGAAATTGAGTTACCAGCGTAAACGATTTGTGGTGCTTTGCGTTCTTCTTTTGTTTGAAGGTTAGCAAAGTGATGGTTCAAGAAGTCAATGGCTGCTTTGGCACCAAGGTAAGAACCACCGATACCGATAACAACCAAAACATCGCTTTCTTCTTTGATTTTTTCAGCAGCCTTCAAAATACGATCAAATTCTTCACGATCGTAGTTTTCTGGAAGGTCACGCCATCCAAGGAAGTCTGCCCCTGGGCCAGTTCCTTTGCGAATCATTTCGTCTGCTACTGTTACTTGTGCTTGAAGGTTGTCCACTTCGTGTGGTGCTACAAATTTATCCAAAACTTTTGAATAATCAAATGTAATATGAGCCATTAGTCTCTCCTTATAAAAATTCAATTATAGCTTCTAGTTTACTCTTTTATTTGTCTTTTGACAATGTTTTTTACCCTTATTAGGTCATAATAGGATACAGTTTCTACTTAAATGTTAATTCTGCTTCAAGACCGTAGTGGTCACTTACCAAAGGTTGGTTATTGCCATCAAAAATCACACTAAGGCGCTCTACTGTCCAATCTTGGCTAGCAAAAACATAATCGATACGTAAAGGCTCTTCATTGCCCTTCCAGCCATCGATACCTGGTCCAACTGTATAGCTACCAGTTGTTTCTTTGGCTACTTCAAAACTATCTTGAAGATTGAGCGAGCTAGCCAAAATGGCTTTATGCCCTTCGCGACCTGCTGGGTTGTTAAAGTCACCTGCTAGAATGAGCGGTTTCCCAATAGCTTTGAAACGTTCTTCAATACGTGCCCACTCTTCTTGGAAACCTTTGTCCCACCATGAAAGGTGAACACTAGCAACAGCAACTTCTCGGCCATCTACAGTAGTTTCAGCAACTGCTACACGGCGTGTATGGTAGTCAGTTGGATCATCAACATCTGAAACCAAGATTTCACTCGCTGTCAATGGTTGACGTGACAAGACGGCAACCCCCTCATTAAGGTGATCATAACCAATGTGATTATAGGCCCAAGTCCAATGGTATTGAAGCCCTTCTTCAGCTAACTTTTCCACAAGAAGACGGACAAAGTGATCTTGGTGGATTGGTGTTGCTGATGGAAGTGCATGATAGTAAGCATCCGTGTCCACAACAGAAGTCTCTATTTCTTGGTTAACTTCCTGGAAGCAAATAATATCATACTGAGCCTTTAGGATCTGTTTCTTTAAGGTTTGGAATTTTCCTTCTGCATCTTCTTCCATCCAACTGTGCGTATTTAAAGTTAGAAATTTCATAAGTTTATCCCTCTTCTGACTTGCATCTAGAAATGACATAGGGTCATTTACAAACAAAACAGCCCAAGGGCTGTCTGCTTGTTTATCGTTTAGCAAATTAAAGTTCTACTTTTGCAACTGGAGCGTTAGCAGCCAATTTACCTGTATGTTCTACTTTAACTGATTTGATTGCATCTGCATTTGTAAAGACAACAACTGTAGATGTTGCACGACCTGCTTCACGGATAGCATCAAGGTTTGCTTCAACCAAGAGGTCACCTGCAGCAACTGTTTGACCTTCAGTAACTTTAACGTCGAATGGTTTACCTTCAAGACTGACAGTGTCAAGTCCGATGTGAACCAAAACTTCAAGACCATTGTCAGTTACCAAACCAAGAGCGTGTTTAGTTGGGAAGATACTTGTCACTTTACCAGCTACTGGTGAAACGATTTTACCGTTTTCTGGTTCTACAGCGAAACCGTCACCCATCATTTTTTGTGAGAATACTGGGTCTTTAACATCTTCGATGTTGATAACTTGACCATCAGCGACTGAATGCACTTCATCAGTAACACCTTTGAATTTAGCTTCTGCTTTTTGAACAGCAGTCATTTGACTTGGAAGTGTTTCAGGGATAACTTCACCTGAATCAAGTACATCTTGGATATCAGATTTCAATACGTCAGCTTTAGGACCGTAGATAGCTTGGACACCTTGACCTTTCATAACAAGACCCATAGCGCCTTCAGCTTTCCATTGAGCTTCAGTTCCGACTTTTTCAGCGTCTTTGACAGTAACACGGAGACGTGTCATACATGCGTCAACGTCCACGATGTTAGCACGTCCACCAAGAAGGTTGATGATGTTGATAACTTGTGAGCTTGCTGAGCTTGTTCCAGCACCTGCTGATCCAGCAGATTCTGCAGGAGCATCATCGTTTTGTTCATAGTTACCGTTACGTCCTGGTGTTGCGTAATCAAATTTCTTAATCATGAAGTTAGCGATGAAGAACATGATAACACCAAAGAGTACAGTTACCCAAATGAAGTTAACGATATCCATCGCCAAACCAGCGTTAATAGCGAGTGGTGTACGTGTCAAGAATTCGATAGAACCGAATGAGTGAACACGGAGGTGAACGATGTCAGCCATTGCAAAGGCAGCACCTTGTACAAATGCGTAAATAATGTAAAGTGGAGTAGCTACGAACATGAACATATACTCGATAGGCTCTGTTACCCCTGTCAAGAATGTTGCAAGCGCAGTTGCAGTCAACATACCTTTGTACTGATGTTTCTTATCATCGTCAACGTTACGATAGATAGCTACGACCATACCCATCAAGATACCAAATGAACCAATCATTTGACCAACTTTGAAACGAGCTGGTGTGTAGGCTTCAAGAAGGTGTTTGTATTGATCTGGGTGAGCACCTTTAAGGTTAGCAAGGTCAGTAACCCATGCGAGCCAGAGTGGGTCTTGACCCAAAACTTTAGTACCTTTTGCAGCACCAGTCAAGACTTCATAAGTACCACCCAATTGAGTGTAGTTAATTGGGATAGTCAACATGTGGTGAAGACCAAATGGCAAGAGAAGACGTTCCAATGTACCGAACAAGAACGGTGCCAAAATTGGAGCAGTTTCTTTTGAGTTGGCAATCCACATACCAAAACCGTTGATTCCAGATTGGATAACTGGCCATACAATGGCAAGAACGATAGCTGCAATAGCTGAACGAAGAATGACTACGAATGGTACGAAACGTTTACCATTGAAGAATGACAAAGCTTCTGGCAATTTACGGAAGTTATAGTATTTATTGAAGGCAGTAGCTCCGATGAAACCAGAGATGATACCTACGAACACACCCATGTTAAGGGCTGGAGCTTCCATAACACTGATGAAGTAATCAGATACCTTGATTGATTGACCAAAAACGGTGTGGACTGTAGCAGCCTTATCAGCAAGAATATCCGAAGTGACACCAAAGATTGAACCAGTCATGCGGTTAATCAGGATAAAGGCAAGACCTGCTGCAAAAGCACCTCCTGCACGTTCCTTAGCCCAACTACCACCAATGGCAAGGGCAAACAAGATGTGAAGGTTACCGATAACCCCCCAACCAATTTGCTCAAGAAATCCACCTGTAATAACGAGTGGTGCCATGTTTGGATTAATCATGGCAATCGTTTTACCGATAGAGATCATGAGACCTGCTGCTGGCATAACCGCGATAACAACCATGAGGGCTTTACCGAATTTCTGCCAGAACTCAAAGCCAAATTTTTCTTTTAGCTTATTCATTTCATTTCCTCCTACGTTTGATGCAAACGTTTGCATTACTTATGTAATTATTATAGCACCTTTTGATGATTTGTAAAGCGTTTTCTTAAACTTTTTTGATTTTTTTTTACAAAGAGAAGCCCCCTAGCAAAAACTGGGGGACTCAGGCATTTATTAAGCCATCAGAACCATGAGAATTGGGATAACAATCATGGTCGCGAGGGTAGTCTCAGTCACCATAACAGCAGCGTAATCACTATCAGCTCCATAGAGTTTGGCAACCACAGGTGCATTGGTCATAACAGGCATAGCAGACTGGATGATAAAGACTTGCTTCATCAAAGTTGGTAAGGGCGACCAATAAACGATGGTAGCCATCAAAAGTGGAGCTACCACAAAGCGTCCCAGCAAAATCAGTAACTGATCCTTTTTAAGAACCAACTGCTTGACACCTGCATTGGATACTGACAAACCGATGAAAATCATAGATAGAGGAGTCGTCAAACTACCTAAATACTGCAAGTCACTGGCTAAAAAGCTTGGTAATTTAATATGGAGGATAACAATAATAAGGCCTAACATGAAGCCCATTAGAGGGGGGGAGAAGATTTTTTTCAGACTTGTTCTTAAATCAAATTCAGCGTCTCCTTCCCCATCACGTTGGATGAGGTAGGTCCCCAAGGTCCAGAAAAAGGTCGTATTGCACATATAATAGATAAGAACATAGGGGATACTAGCATCGCCAAAGAGGGCTTGATTGATAGGGAGCCCCACAAAAATGGTATTCGAATTAAAAAACATGGAAATAAAGAGACCACGACGCTCCTTTTTCACTGCAAAAATTCTAGCCACCGCTGTCGCAATCCCGAGTAAAATCACCATAGAAAGTGTAGGAAAACGCAATTCCGGCAACATTTTAAGTAGGTCTGCCGCTGTGAAACGCTGTGTAATCGTATAGAGCATATAACAAGGAAGGGCAATTTGAGTGACTAGCTTAGCTATAAGACCACGTGACTTGTCGTCAAACCAGCCTTTTTCACCCATTACGAATCCCACTAAAATCATACCCAAAATGACTAGGATTCCCGATATACTCGTTAGAAAGATTTCCATGTTTTCTCCTTTTTGTTACTATTACAAATGATAGTGGACACCAGAAAAATCTAATCATTTTTTCTGCCTAGAAATCTACCATTCTTATTTTAACTTCTCTCAAAAACCACTTTAGTATATCACAAAAAGAGCTTGATTTCTCAAGCCCTTTTCTTCTATTATCTATTCTGCTTTTAAGAGAGGTTCAAAGATAGATACCAGACCAAAGAAGGCGATGAAGATAAGGGTAATGGTTGCACTAGCTGGTGTTTCCCAATAATAGGAAATAAAGATACCAGAAAGCATGCCAACCAAACCAATACCAATAGCCCAGAAAATGACAGATTTAAAGGTTTGACCTATTTTCATACCAATAGCTGCAGGAAGAATCATGATGGTAGAAACCAAAAGTGATCCTGCCGCTGGAATCATAAGAGCAATCGCTATCCCAGTCACAATATTGAAGAGGAGGGACATGAGACGAACTGGCAAGCCATCCACATGAGCGGTATCCTCGTCAAAAGTCAAAAGATACATAGGACGAATAAAGAGTAGGGTCAAGACCAGTACAATGGCCGCAATAACAAAGAGGGCACGCACCTGCTCAGCGCTAATCGTGATGATAGAACCAAAAAGATAGCTATCCAGACTCATACTACTGCTACCCGCCTTGTTACTAAGAATAAGAGCCACTGCCAATCCCATTGACATGAGGATAGCCGTTGAAATCTCCATATAATGCTTGTAACTGACCCTGAGATATTCCAAGACCAAAGCGGCAATAACCACAACCACAAGGGTCATCCAAGTGGTTGATAGTCCCAAGAAAATCCCAACAGCCACCCCAGCTAGGGACACGTGACTCAAGGTATCGCTCATCAGACTCTGACGACGAAGAATTAAGAAAAGCCCCAAAATTGGCGAAAAGATACTGATAGCAATCACGGCGAGAATAGCACGTTGCATAAAATCATAGGCTAATAATTCACTAATCATGTTTGTGCTCCTCTCCATCCTTTTCATGGACATTGAAACAACGCCAAGGCAATTTCTGGTTACGAACTAGATGAATATTACGGTCTGTGTACTCCTTGACTTCCTCTGGATCGTGGGTAATCATCAAGACAGACTTGCCATGCTTGTGAGCCGAGTGGTGCATGAGTTCATAGAAAGTATTGGCTGTTCCTGCATCCATACCCGTCGTTGGCTCATCCAAGACAAAGATATCTGGATCCGAGGCAAAAATACGAGCAATAACGGCACGTTGCTTTTGCCCACCTGAGAGACGACCAATTTGCTTGTGACGATTTTCCCACATACCTACAGACTCAAGGGCACGTTGAACGTGCTCCAAGTCGTGCTTAGTCAAACGACGGAACCAGCCCTTACGAGGATAACGGCCAGACTTCACAAACTCGTAGACCGTGCTCGGAAAACCTGCATTAAAGCTGGCAATCTGCTGTGGAAGATAGGCCATGCGAAGCTTTTTACCATCTTTATTGGTTTCAGAGATGGTTACAGTTCCCTTCTTAGGCTTGAGAATTCCTAGGGTAGCCTTAATAAGCGTTGACTTGGCAGCTCCATTTTCCCCAGTTAGGGTCACAAACTCCCCAGAATCCAAATGATAGTGAATATTGTCCAAAACAGGCTCCGCATCATACTGGAAGCTCAGTCCTTCAACTGTAATATAGCGCATCTTATTCCTCGATTTTTTCTGCTAATTTTGTCAAGAAACGTCCAATCACCTGACGCTCTTGATTATCGAACTGATCCAATACAGACCGATAAACCCCCAAGGTCTCTTGGTGGTGCTCCTCATGCTCTTGGGCTATGGGTTGAGCTTCTTGTGTCAAGACAAAGTAGGTCACGCGCCCATCATCCTTATCTTTCTTAGCCTCCAACATGCCCTCTTTGACCAAGGTTTTAACTGCCTTGGTAACAGCAGCCTGGCTGACATTGAGGGTCTTAGCCAACTCAGAATTGGTCTTTCGTCCCTCAGACAAAAGCATGAGAATATGCTCCTGGGTATTGGTCAACTTAACCTGACTACGGCACTGACCAATGAGGAGCTCATGCTGATTTTCAGCCTTAAGCAAAATCTGATTAATCAATTGATTTACTTGTTCTTCTAGTTCTAGCATTGCTTTCTCCATTTACTTAACCAGTTAATTATATCGAAAACACAGAGGTTTTGCAAGGGTGGACCAAGAAAAAGATTGGTGATGGGCTATCATCACTATCAAGGAAGAATAAAGGTAAAATAAAAACCTAACCAAGCTGGTTAAGTTTTCATCATATAGAAGCTTATCTCAAAGTTGCAAAGATTTCTTCGACCTGAGCAACAGAATCGGCACGTGAGACTTCGCCACGAACCTTAGCCGCTCCTGCTGTTCCACGAAGATAGTGTGGTGCCAGACCACGGAATTCACGAACAGCAATCTTTTCACCTTTAAGGTCCACCAAACGTTTGAGGTGGTCTTCAGCGATGTCCAGCTTCTTATCAAATGGAAGCTCTGGCAATTCCTCTCCCGTTTCGAAGAAGTGGTTGATTTGCGTGAAGATGTATGGGTTGTTCATAGCTGCACGCCCCACCATAACCGCATCTACACCAAGTTCTTCAATCATAAGTTTAGCATCTTGAACGCTACGAACATCACCATTTCCGATAAATGGAACCTTAGTAATAGCTTTAGCAACACGAGCCAGCGTCTCATGGTCACAGTGACCAGTATACATTTGTTCACGGGTACGCCCGTGCATGGCAAGAGCAGAAACACCTGCAGACTCAGCTGCAAGAGCGTTTTCCACAGCCAAATCACTATCTGACCAACCCGTACGCATCTTAACAGTCAAAGGAATATCAAGCACTGACGTGACTTCCTTGACAATGTGATAAATCTTATCTGGATCCTTGAGCCACTTGGCACCTGCTTCATTTTTGACCACCTTATTGACCGGACAACCCATGTTGATATCAACGATATCAGCCTTGGTATTGGTCTGGATAAAGTCGGCTGCTCGCTTCAAGCCTTCAGCATCTCCACCAAACAGCTGGATAGACATTGGATGTTCATTCTCATCAATATGAAGCATGTGGAGAGTTTTCTCATTATTGTAGAGGAGACCTTTTTCAGAAATCATCTCCATTACCACAAGACCAGCACCAAACTCTTTTGCAATGGTACGAAAGGCAGAGTTGGTCACGCCTGCCATAGGAGCTAGGACTGTTCGGTGAGGGATCTCTACATTTCCAATCATGAAGGACGAATTAAGTTTAGTCATTGATGAGTTCCTCCAAGTCAGCTTCTGAAAATTCATACTTGTTTTGGCAGAATTGGCAGATGATTTCAGCACCATGATCTTCATCTTTAATAGCTTGAAGTTCATCCTTACCAAGCGTCAAGAGGGCATTTTCAAAGCGTTCACGTGAGCAATCACAGTCAAAGCTAAGCTCCTCTTCAGACAAACGTTTGAAAGGCTCATCCCCATAAATAGCATTCAAGAGAGCTTCGATATGGTCATCAGACTCCAAAAGCGTTGAAATGGCTGGCATCTCTTGGATGCGTTTTTCGTAACGAGCGATTTCTTCCTCGCTAGCCCCTGGCAAGACCTGAAGCATGAAACCACCAGCAACCTTAACCTTGTCCTCTTCGTCAAGAAGTACATTAAGACCAACAGCAGATGGCGTTTGCTCAGATTCCGTCAAATAGTAGGCAAAATCTTCACCAATTTCACCAGAAATAAGTGGTGTTGATGACGTGTAAGGATTACCAGTTCCATAATCGATGATTGAGACAAACTGCCCTTGCCCCATGAAAGGTCCTACCAAAACTTCACCAGTCGCTGTTTTCTTGATGTCCACGCCTGGATTTTGGATGTAGCCCTTAACATGTCCTTTGGTATCAGCTACTGAGATGATATGCCCAAAAGAGCTATTTCCGATAACCTTAACCGTAATTTTGCTTTCACCTTTTTGGTTAGCAGCCAAGATTTGGTTAGCAATAAGGGTACGCCCCAAAGCAACTGTCGATGATGATAAAGTATTGTGTTTTTCTTGTGCGGTTCTAACAGTTTCCGTGCTATCAAGAACATAAGCACGGAAAGAACCTGATTCTGAAATTGTTTTAATTAATTTATCCATAGTGATTCTATTATAACACAAAAAAGAGGGTGGAAAAGTCGTAAACGCTTGGCGTTTCCTCTCCCACTCTCTCTAGCAAATTACCATGAAAACTCGGAAAGTTTAGCTTTCCAGTCCATTATTTGGCGATTATCAAGCTGATGTTTTTCTTTTATTAATGGCGGCAAATTCTCCAAATACTCAATATAGATGCTGACAAGGAGATTATAGTCATTAGTCGTCAAACGTTTGAGTTGACTATGAATGAAGGCTGTCGCCTGATCATACTTTTCGTGAATTAACAAATCATCAATGTAGTCATTTCCATCAACAGTGTGCCCTTGCTCATCTTCCACCTGACCTAAATCAATATCCAGAGTCTCAAATTTAAAAGCCTTGCTGACGACATTAGCTGTCCCTCGAATCTGATTGAGTAGCCAGTCACTGTTATATACTCCCATATTAGTCACCTCCATTACTTGCTGCTCAAATCTATTATATCTTTTTAAATACAGATTGTAAACGCTTTCTGCGTTTTGCAATTACTCTGTTCCTAACAATTATCTAGAGCTCATTTCCTGATTTTTCATGCAAAACAAAAAGGACCATCAGGTCCTTTAAATTATCAGAGTTTTTACCCAACTGATCCTTCCATTTCATAACTAATCAAGCGGTTAAGCTCAACAGCATATTCCATTGGAAGTTCTTTGGTAAATGGTTCCACAAATCCCATAACAATCATCTCTGTTGCTTCTTGTTCTGAGAGTCCACGGCTCATGAGGTAGTAGAGTTGCTCTTCAGAAATCTTAGAAACTTTAGCTTCGTGTTCAAGGGCAACTTGTGAGTTGTGGATTTCGTTGAATGGGATAGTGTCTGATTTAGATAAGTCATCCATCAAGATGGTGTCACATTCGATGTGAGATACCGATTTCTTAGAATCCTTGTTGAAAGTAACTTGTCCACGGTAGTCAACCTTACCACCATTACGAGCAATTGATTTAGAGACAATAGATGATGATGTATGCGGTGCATTGTGAATCATCTTAGCTCCTGTATCTTGGTGTTGACCCGCATTGGCGAAGGCGATTGAAAGCATAGTACCACGCGCACCCTCTCCATCAAGGTAAACAGATGGGTACTTCATAGTAACTTCGGCACCAAGGTTACCATCAATCCACTCAACAGTTGCGTTTTTCTTAGCAGTAGCACGTTTAGTTACCAAGTTGTAGACGCTATCTGACCAGTTTTGGATAGTTGAGTAGCGCATGTAGGCACCATCAAGCGCAAAGATTTCAACAATGGCTGCATGAAGGCTAGCCGTTGTGTATGTTGGTGCTGTACATCCTTCAACATAGTGAACGCTGGCACCTTCATCTACGATGATAAGGGTACGTTCAAACTGAGCAGTCGCTTCGTTATTGATACGGAAGTAGGTTTGAAGCGGAATATCCACCTTGACGCCTTTAGGTACATAAATAAAGGTACCACCTGACCAAAAGGCAGAGTTAAGGGCCGCAAATTTATTGTCTGTTGGCGGAACCAGTTTTGAGAAGTACTTCTTAAAGAGCTCTGGATGCTCTTTGAGAGCTGAGTCCGTATCTGTAAAGATAATACCCAACTTGTCATACTCTTCTTTCATGTTGTGGTAAACCACTTCTGATTCATACTGAGCTGAGGCTCCAGCAAGATAGGCACGCTCTGCTTCTGGGATACCAATACGTTCAAAAGTTTCCTTGATTTTCTCAGGAACGTCTTCCCAGTCACGAGCAGGTTTGTCTGATGCTTTTTGGAAATATGTCAAGTCATCAAAGTTAATACCAGAAAGGTCTGGTCCCCACTCTTGCATGGCCATTTTGTTAAAGGTTTCCAATGATTTCAAGCGGAATTCAAGCATCCACTCAGGCTCCCCTTTTTCAGCAGACATGGCACGGACCACATCTTCACTGATTCCTTTTCCTGTTGAAAAGACTGGTGTCACATCGTCATGGAAACCATATTTATATTCTCCCAAATCAATGGGTTTTGGTTCTACTTTTTCATTTGTTTCAGTCATAGTATTTTCCTTTATTAAAGGTTTGATTCATTTTCTTTTTTGCTTGGGCAAGGAGACTAACTGCTCCCTGACTTCCTAAAGCTCGCTTCTCTCTATGGCTTTTTTAAGGGCATTCCAAGAGAGTGTTGCACATTTGATACGTTGTGGAAATTTAGAAACCCCCGCCAAGAGCTTGGCTTCGCCCAGCTTATCTTCATCTTTATGATCTCCTTGAATCATAAGAGAGAAAATCTCCGCTAGTTCTAAGGCCTCTGCCTTGGTTTTACCTATAACAGCATCCGTCATCATACTTGATGAAGCTGTAGAAATGGTACAACCATCACCAGCAAAGGCAATGTCTTCAATCACGTCACCATCAAATTTAACTGACAGATTGATAACATCTCCACAAGTCGGATTATTCAGTTGAAGTTGCTCCACATCAGGTAGGACACCATGATGGTGAGGGCTCTTAGAGTGATCGGCCACAACAGCCATATATAAACTATCTAGTCTAGAGAGTGCCATTGAAAAACTCCTTCGTCGCAAGAATTGCCTCTACAAGCTTGTCGCAATCCTCTTTAGTATTATAAATATAGAAGCTTGCTCGGGCAGCTGATGAGATTCCTAAATGATTAATTAAAGGCTGAGCACAGTGGTGACCCGCACGCACTGCCACTCCTTCATAATCAAGAGCTGTCGCCACATCATGAGGGTGAAGCCCATCAATATTAAAGGCAATAACACCTGCATGCTGACTAGGATCTTCTGGCCCGTAGACTGTCAGACCATCAATCGCCTGAAGCTTAGGCAAAACATAGTCTACCAATTCTTGCTCGTAAGCATGAATATTTTCCATACCTAAAGCAGAGAGGTAGTCCACAGCAGCACCAAGAGCAATAGCCCCCGCAATGTTAGGTGTACCAGCCTCAAATTTCCAAGGCAATTCCTTCCAAGTGGCTTCCTGTTCGTAAACAAAATCAATCATCTCACCACCGAATTCAATAGGATTCATCTGGTTAAGAATCTCTTCCTTGCCATAAAGAACCCCAATCCCTGTTGGACCTAACATCTTATGTCCAGAAAGGGTAAAGAAATCACAATCCAAATCCTGAACATCAATGGCCATGTGGGGCGCCGATTGGGCACCATCCACCACCATATAGGCACCAACTTGGTGGGCGAGCTTGGCAATTTCTTTGACAGGATTGATGCAGCCTAAAACGTTAGAGACCTGAGCTAGACTGACAAATTTTGTCTTTTCAGTAATCTTGTTGGCCAAATCTTCCATATCCAATTGGCCATCTTTCAAGTAGGCATAAACAAGTTTAGCCCCCGTCTTCTTACAAGCTTCCTGCCAAGGAATGATATTCGAGTGGTGTTCCATAATTGAAATAACCACCTCATCTCCTGGCTCAAGAACCTGCTCTGCAAAACGACCAACCCAGTTAAGACCAGTTGTCGTTCCACGTGTAAAGAGGACCTCTTTGGTTGATTTAGCATTGATAAACTGACGAAGCTTTTCACGACTAGCTTCGTAAGCAGCTGTTGCACGCTCAGCCAAAGTGTGCACACCACGGTGAACATTGGCATTGTCCTCATGATAGTAGGCCATGAGAGTATCCAAAACTACTTGAGGCTTCTGAGTCGTTGCTGCATTATCCAAGTATACCAAAGGTTCATCATTAACTACCTGATCTAAAATGGCAAAATCTTGTCGAATCTTATAGGCATCTAAAGCTGACATCTTATCTCCCTATCTAGATATATCATAGGTTAGACTATCTGTGTCGATAGTTCCTAACGTTTGTTTAGTTTTGTATCAGTTACAGAAATCATTTCATCGCGCACTTCTTTAACTGGGATTTCAGTAATAACTGCTCCTAAGAAACCGCGAATAACCAAACGTTCTGCAGTGTCTTGATCAAGTCCACGACTCATAAGGTAATACATATCCTCTGGATCTACCTGACCGATTGAAGCAGCATGTCCTGCTGTAACTTCGTTTTCGTCAATCAAGAGGATTGGGTTGGCGTCTGAACGTGCCTTGTCAGAAAGCATAAGCACACGGCTTTCTTGTTGTGCATCAGCACCCTTAGCACCTTTGACAATGTGACCAATACCATTGAAAGTCAAAGTACCACGTTCCAAAATAACACCATGTTGGAGGATATGTCCCACAGAGTTGTTACCATAGTTCGTCACACGAGTATCAATCCCTTGAACCTGACGACCTGATGAAAGACCAATAACTTTAAGGTTGGCATGACTTCCATTGCCAATCAAGTCACTATCAAAGTCAGCAATAACATTGCCCTCGTTCATGATCCCGAGAGCCCAGTCAATGCTGGCATCACGACCGATACGACCTCGACGACTAATATAAGTTGTGACGTTTTCACCCAAACGGTCAATAGCCGCAAACTTGACTTGTGCACCGTCTTGAGCAATGACTTCAACTGAAATATTGGCACTAGCTTTTTCAGTCGCTTCACCTAGCGTTTCAAAGCGCTCAAGGTAAGTCAATTTACTGTTTTTACCAGCCACGATCAAAACGTGTTTGTTAAATGGAACATTTGAAGTTCCATCTTGGTAAAAATAGCTTTCAACTGGCAAGTCAACTTCAACATTATCTGGTACATAAAGGACTGCTGCACTATTGAAATAGGCATAGTTATAAGCTGCCAATTTGTCCTCGTCATAGGCTACAGCCTTACCAAAGAAGGCTTCAACGACTTCTGGGATTTCCTCAAGAGCAGTCGTAAGGTCTGTGAAGACCACACCTTGACTAATCAAGTCAGCTGGCAATTGTTCAAGTACAGTATTTGTTCCTACTTGGACCAATTTAGGGTTGTTTCCAAGCGCTGTAAAATCAGGCACATTTGCTGATGGTTCATTTTCAGTAATCGTTCCATCACCGAGATTCCAACGGTGGAATTTAACACGCTCAATTTTTGGAAGAGCCAAACTTTCAAGCTTATCAAAGGCTGCTTGACGAAGGTCTTGCAACCAAAGTGGCTCTGCCTTTGCTTGTGAAAAAGCGATAATAGATTCTTTTGACATAGGTTACTCCTTTTCTAGTTATTTCGAGTAACAGACTTACGCTTCTTCGTGGTACTCGTAACCGAGCTCTTCAGCGATTTTCGCATAACCTTCTTGCTCAAGACGAGCAGCCAATTCAGGACCGCCTGAAAGAACCACTTTACCTTCCATCATTACGTGTACGACATCTGGAGTGATGTAGTTCAAGAGACGTTGGTAGTGAGTGATAATCATAGCACCGAAGCCTTCGCCACGCATAGCGTTAACCCCTTTTGAAACCACTTTAAGGGCATCAATATCAAGACCTGAGTCAATCTCATCGAGAAGAGCAAACTTAGGTTCCAACATGAGCAATTGAAGGATTTCGTTACGTTTTTTCTCACCACCTGAGAAACCTTCATTAAGGTAACGCTCAGCCATTTCTTCACGCATACCAAGCAATTCCATCTTTTCATCCAACTTAGTGATGAAATCAAGAACAGAAATCTTTTCGTCATCTTCTTTTCCAGCGTTCATAGCCGCACGGATGAACTCAGCATTTGTGATTCCTGGGATTTCAGCTGGGTATTGCATAGCAAGGAAAAGACCTAGGCGTGCACGTTCGTCAACTTCCAAATCAAGGATGCTTTCGCCATCAAAAAGGATGTCCCCTTCTGTGATTTCATAGTTTGGGTTACCCATGATAGCAGCTGAAAGGGTAGATTTACCAGTTCCGTTAGGCCCCATGATAGCAGCAATTTCACCAGTTTTAAGAGTCAAATTAAGACCCTTCAAGATTTCTTTATCTTCAACAGAAACATGAAGATTTTTGATTTCAAGTACAGACATTGTATACTCCTTTTTCATATATCCAGCGAGCAGTCGCTCGCTAATTTGCATTATTTTTTTGAAAATAGTCTTGCTATTTTCTGGAAAACAAAAAGAGAACTTCCATTTTCCTTAATTAGAATCATTATAACAAAAAAGCCATTACTTGGCTTTTCAAATGTTTAATTTTTTCGCCCTTGCTTCCATTTTAACAGGGTTGCTTGGCGATAATCACTATTTCCGATAAATTTCAGGAGGTTGAAGAGAGGTGTTCGACCAACGCCCCAAATCTCAAGCCCTTCAATCAGAATTTCCATTCCCAGAAGTAAACTCAAGAGCAAGAGAATACCACCAAGACGGCTAGAAACATTTAACAAGAGGGCAATCAATGAAAAGAGGATAGCGATGGCATAGACCACTAGAACCGCTCCACGATGAGTAAAGCCCATAGCTAGAAGACGATGATGCAAATGCATCTTGTCAGCTTCCATAGCTGGGCGCCCTGACAACTTACGGCGGACAATAGCCACCACTGTGTCAACAATAGGCACTCCAAGGATAATAACAGGTGACAAAATAGCCACCGCTGTCGCATTTTTCAACCCTTGCAATGACAAGACACCAATCATAAAGCCAATAAAGAGCGCCCCTGTATCACCTAGATAGATAATCGCTGGATGATAATTGTAAGGGAAAAATCCCATAATGGCAGCCACCAAGACAAAGATGGTCATGGTCAAGAAAATATCAGTGTCATAGAGGAAGAAATAAGAAATCACCCCCATAGTCATAAGGGAAATGATAGAAACTCCTCCAACTAAGCCATCCAAACCATCAATCAGATTAATGGCATTGGTGATGGCCGCAATCCATAACACCGTTAAAATCAAGGTCAAGACCGGCCCAAAATGAATCATGGGACCACCAAATGGAATCTTAAAGCTATCAAATCGGAAGTCTGTAAAAGCCCAAACGATGACAGCTCCAATGACAATACCAAGCATCTTAGGTAGAGGCTTTAATTCCAAGATATCATCAATGAAGCCAGTCAGAGCTACGACAGATCCCCCCACAACAACCGGTAAGATGTACCTGACGTAGGAAACATGCCAGATATCCTTATGGATAATCATAGGCATAAAGACCAAGGTCGCTAGTACAAAGGCCAACAAAATAGCTAGACCACCAGCACTAGGCATTGGCTTTTTATTGATACGTCTTGCATTGGGATTGTCAACAGCTCCGACACGTAAGGCCAAAGAGCGTACCAAAGGAGTCGCCACAATGGCGATCAAAAAGGTCCCAATCAAAACGAATATATAGTTAATGGTCCAAGGCATGTCTTAGCTCCATTTCGTTGCTTGTAGTACCGGTAAGGCGTCCTCTTCCATCAAAATTGTTGCATGCTCTTGTAGGTAGGCACGTGTTCGGTCTGCCACATTCGCATATTCAAGAAAACGCGCATACATATTGTTCGCGTAATAATCAGGCTCATCAGCCAAGTAAAGAAGGATTGTCATATAGTAGACATTCCCAAGTTTATAAAGCTCAGAACCTTCAACAGGTACATTCTTCAAGCCTTGTGTAAAGGTCACTACTTGATCAAAGTCAGAGAAAGCCAAGACATAGTGGGTATAGTCTTCACGAATATTTTCTTCAGCCACTTCCTTGGTAGGCTCTGTCATAGCCTTATCAACTTCTTCCAAGGTCTTCTCAAGTTCTTCGAGCTTATGGTGTGCTTCGATATCCCCCTTGTCCATAAAGTTACCTTCAAGAGCCTTGAGGAACTCTTCTGGAGAAAGCCCTGAGTAGTCGTCCATATCTGACAAATCGTTGAAATCAAGGTCTTCCTTAAGATCTGATTTAGTCACAAAGACATCCACACGGTCCTTGCGTGGCGTGACACGGAAGCTCAGCATCCCGCTATTTTTAAAGTTATCAGGCAAGTCCAACTCATCCATGACAGTGTAGAAAAATTCCTCTGTTTTTTCCTGGGGAATCAAGAAATCTTTCAATTCCATACCATGTTCTTCAAGATCTTCCATGGTAATCATGATTTTTAGAGTTGTCTCGCTTATTTGTTTCATTTCCATATGTAAAAAACCTCGCACGAGTAGTTATTTCATTATACTAGAAAAGCCAAGAGATAGCAATTTCTGAGCAAGTTTGCGTCTTATTTAGGATAGGATTTCTAAAAAACTTCTCAATGCTAACAAAACCTTGTATTTCCCCATTAATACCTGTCATCTCCCCCAGAAAGCGATATAATATAAGTGAACCTATACGTGGAGGTGATGACCATGACTGCCTACAAAAAAGGGTGGCTACGAGATAGCATTGCTGGGGGAATAACGAGTTTATTGACGCTCTTTCTCTACTTGTCGGGGCAACCTCATCAAGTAAACAAATCTACCTTTCTTACGGGGCTAATTGTCGCCATCATACTAGCAACTGCTCCCATTTACGACGATAACCGTTTATCACTCAAACAGCAATCACTGCTCCACTTCTCTATCATGTGTGTTACCATCCTTCCAATCCTCTGTTTGTCCGGATGGTATCCCTTACATAATGTCGTGGACTTCTTGAAAATCCTAGCTAGCTTCTTAACTTGCGGACTGGTCCTATGGTTGCTGGCTTATCTCATCTTTGGAAAACTTATCCACAAATGATTTCAAAACCAGATAAAAAGGACTCCAATTGAAGTCCTTTTCAGTTTACTTAAAAGTAATTATCCAAAAATAAGTTTAACAGCTCCATAGAGAAGCACAATAATACCAAGTACGATACGGTATTTTCCGAAAACTGTAAAATCATGTTTCTTAATGTAATTCATCAAGAAGCGAATCACGAACAAGCTGACAACAAAGGCTGTCACACTAGCTACCAAGAGAATAGCTGCTTGTCCACCTGTCAAAGTATTTCCGTCAATGAAGTACTTAACTGCCTTAAGCCCACTGTAACCAAACATGGTTGGAATACCAAGGAAGAAAGTGAAGTCAGCAGCTACGCTACGACTAGTACCAACGATGATACCCCCAAGAATAGTAGCACCTGAACGGCTTGTCCCTGGAATGATACTCAAGACTTGGAAAAGACCAATATAGAAAGCTGTCTTGTAAGACATACGTGCCAAATCCGTTACCTTAGGTTCTACACGTCGATTGCGGTCCTCAATCCAAATAAAGGCAATCCCGTAGACCACCAACATGATAGCTACTACAAAGAAATTACTGAGATGGGCCTCCATCCAGTCATCTAAAAGTAGACCAAAGAAGGCTGAAGGAATACAGGCAATGACCACCTTGAGCCAAAGTTGCCAAGTCAATTGCACTTCACGTGCTGTCTTACCAGGTTGGAAGGGATTCAAACGTTTAAAGTAAATGACCATAACCGCAAGAATAGCACCAAGTTGGATAACGATATTAAACATATCGATGAAATCTTTACTTTGTCTCAAGTTCAAGAATTCATTCACCAAAATCAAGTGACCTGTAGATGAAATCGGTAGCCACTCAGTGATACCTTCGACAATCCCAAGAAAGACTGCTTTTAGTAATTCAATAATAAATTGTGCCGTTTGCATAATTATCTCCGTTTTAAAATGCTAGCCTCATCACACCAAAAATGATCAAGGCTTCAAATCGTCCTTCCCATTATATCAAATTACAACTTGTATTTGAAGACAATCTTGATATAGAGATTGTTTTTCTAATCCCAACTTATTGTCATTAATCCTAATTTCCTGTAAAATAGTAAGGTATGACATTTTTATAGGAGACATTGTTTCAATGAAAAAAATTATTGTAGCCTGCTTTGCAGCGCTCCTCCTCGTTTTTGGTGGGGTATCAAGCGCTCAAGCAGACGAGTATCTCCGTGTCGGTATGGAGGCTGCCTATGCACCTTTCAACTGGACACAGGACGATGACTCAAACGGAGCCGTTCCAATCGAAGGTACTAAACAGTATGCCAACGGTTATGACGTGCAAATCGCTAAAAAAATTGCTCAAGCCCAAGGTAAGAAACCCTTGGTGGTCAAAACAGCTTGGACAGGTTTGATTCCTGCCCTCACTTCCGGCAAGATCGATATGATTATCGCTGGTATGAGTCCAACAGCTGAACGTCGTCAAGAAATTGACTTTTCAGATAGCTACTACCGAAGTGAGCCTGTTATGGTTGTTAGCTCTGATGGTGATTATGCCAACGCTAAGAGTCTCAAAGACTTCAAGGATGCTAAAATCACAGCTCAACAAGGGGTTTATCTCTATAATTTGATTGACCAAATCCCAGACGTCAGCAAACAAACAGCTATGGGAGACTTCGGTGCTATGCGACAAGCCCTTGCATCTGGTATCATCGATGGTTATGTTTCAGAGCGTCCTGAAGCCAAAACTGCCGAAGAAGCTAGCTCAAAATATAAGATGATTACGCTTAAAGATGGTGGTTTCCAGGTTTCAGACGATGACGTGTCCTTGGCCGTCGGTCTTCGTAAAGGAGACAGCCAGCAAATGGAACAAGTCAATAAGGTCCTTGCTGGAATCAGCCAAGAGGAACGTGTCAAACTGATGGATCACATCATTGCCATCCAACCTGCAGATAAGACTGATGAGGCTAAAAAAGGAAACTTCTTTAGTCAGATGAGCGCTATCATCGCTAAGAACTGGCCACAATTCTTACGTGGTACAGGAATGACCCTTCTTATCTCAATTATTGGTACAGTTGTGGGTACTTTCATCGGTCTTATGATTGGTGTTTACCGCACAGCTCCTAAAGCTGCTAATAAATTTGTAGCCTTGCTCCAAAAACTCTTCGGTTGGGTTCTTAATGTCTATATCGAAGTTTTCCGTGGTACGCCAATGATTGTACAATCTATGGTTATCTACTACGGTACTGCCCAGGCCTTTGGTATCAACATTGACCGTACCCTAGCAGCTGTCTTCATCGTTTCTATCAACACCGGAGCCTACATGAGTGAAATCGTTCGTGGTGGTATCTTCGCTGTTGATAAAGGACAATTCGAAGCTGCAACTGCTCTTGGATTTACCCATGGTCAAACCATGCGTAAGATTGTTCTTCCACAGGTTATCCGTAACATCTTGCCAGCTACTGGTAATGAGTTCGTTATCAATATCAAGGATACCTCTGTTTTGAACGTTATCTCTGTTGTGGAACTTTACTTCGCAGGTAACACTGTTGCAAGCCAAACTTATCAATACTTCCAAACATTCTTTGTTATCGCAGCAATCTACTTTGTCCTCACCTTCACAGTAACACGCATCTTGCGTTATGTAGAACGCCGTTTGGATCAAGATACTTACACACAAGGAGGGGTTCACTAATGACTGAGACGATTTTAGAAATTAAAAACCTCAAAAAATCATACGGAAAAAATGAAGTCCTCAAAGATATCTCCCTCAGCGTCAAAAAGGGTGAGGTTATCTCAATTATTGGTTCTTCAGGTTCAGGGAAATCAACCTTCCTTCGCTCTATTAACCTACTCGAGTCACCTTCAGGTGGTGAAATCCTCTATCATGGAGACAATGTCCTTGAAAAAGGTTACGACCTCACTACCTATCGTGAAAGACTCGGTATGGTTTTCCAATCTTTCAACCTCTTTGAAAACCTTAATGTTTTGGAAAATGCTATCGTAGCTCAAACAACCGTTCTCAAACGTGACCGTAAAGAAGCTGAGAGTATCGCCAAAGCTAACTTAGAGAAAGTTGGTATGGGGGAACAATACTGGAAAGCTAAACCAAAGCAACTCTCAGGGGGACAAAAACAACGTGTGGCCATTGCCCGTGCCCTCTCTGTTGATCCAGAAGCCATCCTCTTTGACGAGCCAACTTCAGCTCTTGACCCAGAAATGGTAGGGGAAGTACTCAAGACTATGCAGGAGCTATCTGAAACTGGTTTGACCATGATTATCGTTACCCATGAAATGGAGTTCGCACGTGATGTTTCAGACCGTGTCATCTTCATGGATAAAGGGGTAATCGCTGAACAAGGTAGCCCAGAACAAATCTTTGAAAATCCTAAAGAAGAACGTACCAAGGAATTCCTCAAACGTTTCTTGGGTTAAAAACGAAAAAGTTAAGGTTTCGACCTTAACTTTTTTTAGATTCTCAAATATATAAAAAAACGGCAGATGCCGTTTTTTTGTCTATGATTAGTTGCGACGTGTACGTCTGTCAACGAGACCAAGGAAGGCCAATAGTGTCATAAAGAGACCTACAAGGCTGAATCCTACTGCAGTTGACTCACCTGTTTCTGGCAAGCTGTCTGTTTCTTGTACAGGAGCTTGTTTCTCTGCTTTTGCTTGACCATAATTTACAGGAACTTGAGCCGCCGTTTGAGCTGCTTGTTCTTGTGTTGTGAAAGCAACAACTTTACCATCTACATCGTAAACAGGTACTGGTGTAAGACCTTTAGAGATGATGTTAGCATACTCTTTAGCCAATTGTGTTTGAAGCTCTTTGTCTGCCTTAGCTTTCATATAGTTATCGAAAGCTGTTTGAACAGTCGTGTATTCGCTCGTTAATTTATCACGCTTAGCTGACAATTCAACCAGTTTCGCACGTTCAGTTGAAAGAGCACCTTTCGCCGCAGTAAATTTAGCAAAGGCCGTTGCACGTTCTACCTTAGCCTTAGCTAGGTTAGCTGAAGCATTTGTAAGAGCTGCTACACGGTTCTTAGCAGAAGCCAAAGCTTGGTTAGCTTGTGTCAATGCTACTTGTTTCTTAGCAGTATCTTGCTTAGCAGCGTTGTATGCATTTGTCAAACGTTGCAAGGTCGCAGAGCTTGCTGCAAGTTTATCTTTAGCTGTTTGAAGTTCTGCTTGTTTTTCATCAAGAGTTGCTTGAGCTTTGCTAAGTGCTGCTGCTTTTTCTTGTGCATTAGCATTAAGATTTTCAACTGCAGCATTAGCTTTTTCCAATTCTGATTTAGCAGTTGCAAGGGCTGCTTGTTTTTCAGAAAGGTTATTCTGAGCAGCTGCCAACTTGCTTGCAGTCGCTTTAAGAGCTGCAAGTTCTAACTGAGTATTCTTAAGCTTAAGAGTTGCTGATTCAGAAGCAGCTTTCTTGCTAGCCAAGTCACTTTGAGCTTGATTATTAGCTTGTTTAGCAGCTTCATAAGCTGCTTTTGCAGCTGCTAGATTTGCATTTGAAGATGGTTGAGATGAGTTACCTACATATGGGTTAGCAATCTTAGTTGTGTCAAAGCTACTATCAGAAGCGATAGAATTTTTGTTGACATTGTTTACGTGAACATTAAAGGCACCGGCAACAACACTGATATCTGTACCAATGTAAGACTCACCACCATCTGCTGTAAGTCCAGAGATAGAACGGGCATGGTTCCACTCATTACCGTTAAACATGAAGTCAAGCATAGCTTCATAGACATATTTCTTAATGTCGTTAAGTGTAAATGGTCCTGTCAACCCTTGCCATGTATTAAGGTTTTCACCAATACTTACACTATTAAATGACTTACCAGCACGGTCAAGGGCCGCACTATCATGTCGTTTATGGGTAATAGCTTCCCAACCCCAGTTATCTGCTACATAACCATCTGAAACACGATCAGCCGCAAGAACACTACCTTTTGAAACAGATGTTTGAGTTGTACCAAAAGCTGTACGAATTTGGTTAATCAAACTTGAAGCATACAATGACAAATCTGTAATTTGAGCTTCACTAAGGTTATTCAAATCACTAATTTTAACATTTTTATCCGCTTCATTATCTTGATAACTATTGTTACCACGATCACGTTTATTGACGTTCTTCAAGACTTGTTCAGCTTGAGCTATTTCTGCTGCTGTCGCTGTTTTAGACTCATGAATCTTAAGAGCATTGACATACTCTTGTGACACTGAGAATTTTTGACGAACATTAGCTGTTGAAGTTGTTGAAGATTCTGCTTTTTTCTTAGCTGCTTCAGCGGCTGCAAGGGCAGCTGCCTTTTCATTAGCTACTGTTTGAGCAGTCTCATAGGCTGCTTTAGCTTGGTTTGCTGCATTTTGGTCTGCAGTCAATTGACCTTCTTTAGCTGAAATAGCAGTAGCTTTTTCTTTATCAGCTGCCTGAGCGGCTGCCAATTCTTCTTGAGCTTTTTTCTCAGCTACTGTTGCAGCGTCAAAAACTGATTGTGCTTTAGCTTGGTTAGAAGCTGCCTCAGAAGCGCTAGAACCATTAAGAGCTGCTTTAGCAGCATCTACTGATTTTTGAGCATTAGCAACTTCACTAGCTTTAGCATTGACATTAGCTTGATCTGTATTAACGACAGATTGCTGTTTGTCTGCTGCATCTTTGGCAGTTTTTTCTGCTGATTGAGCTGTTTCGACTGCTGACTTAGCTTCCTTAGCCGCATTTTCTGCAGTAGTTACTTGACCTTGAGCGGCAGCAATAGTTTCTGGACTTGCTTCATCGGCTGCTGTTTGTGCCTTTTGCAAGTTAGCATCTGCTGTCGCTAGGTTTGCTTGAGCCTGGTTGGCAGCTGCTTCATGATTAGCAACTACTGACTCTTGTTGCGATACTGCTTGATTTGCAGCGCTGGCTTGTTCTCTAGCCGCTTCAACTTGGGCTTGAGTTGGGACAGCTTGCGTAGCTGTCGATGATACTGATGCTGTTGTTGAGGCTTGATCGTTTGTCGTTACCTCATCAGCTTTAGCAACTGTAGCAGAAACTGCAAGTGCTGCAATTCCAGCTGTCGCCAAAACCTTTTTATTCATAAGACGAACTCCTTTTTATGTTAAAAATTCACTACTATATAATAACATTTTAATAATCCTGAAACAAGATGCTGACTCCTAATTTTTTAAATTTAATTATTTTATAAGGTTTCATAGCCTGTTTACAAAAAACATTAAATTGTTAGTCAAAAGTAGAGTTGCTGTTTCAAAGTCCTTTTTTAGTCTTTGATTCTGCCTTATTTTTCCATTCTACCAAAACTTCGTTACAGTTTCTTAACTTTCTTTAAACGTTTTTTTGATATAATGTGTACTCATCATATGCAAATGGAGGAGCAAAGTGGCAAAAACATTAAAAACATTGAGTAACATCTTACTAGGAAGCCTATCACTGTGCTTGTCTTATTGGTTTTATAGGGGCCATCTCGAACAATACGTTCATTACATCGCCCATTATGGCTCCTACTTCCAAGTCTTACTCAACCTAGTCATCATAGTCCTGCTTAGTTACTTTGTCTACGCTTTTTTGAAACTCCTTCTTACTAGACAGCTGAAAAAACAGACACTGCTCCTACTCTACTTCATTTACTTTCTTGCTCTCTTCTACCTACTTTTCTTGAAAAACATTGGTACCCAAGGTCTCTCACTTAATCCCCTTTCCTTCGCTCGGGAATTATACTGGGGGAGCCACTTCGTTCCCATCATGAACCTATTAATGTTCATTCCTCTGGGACTCCTCTTTTCTTCACGATTGAGTAATCTCCTACTTTGTCTCCTGACCCTTTTCACCGTCGAATCCATTCAGTACTTCGGACATTTGGGAGTCTTTGATTTAGGGGATATCGCCTTAAATATGCTAGGTATCCTTGTCGGAACCGCTATCCATCAACTCCCTCAATTTCAAACAGTTATCAAAAAGATTTTAAGATAGAGAAGCCTCCAGAATTAAACCTGGAGGTCTTTTGCTTGCTCTATAGATCTATCATCGTAAGAAATTCTTAGATGAATACAGCAAAACTGCCCTCTGAATCTAGAGAGCTGTTCTGAACTCGGGCTAAAATCCTAGTGAAAAAGAAAAACTGCCCCATCATAGAGCAGTTCCATTTTCGTGTATTCAATTGAACAAAGCCTAAGCACTTGGCAAAAAAGATAAAATCTCCTAGAAGCTAAAATTTCTTCGTCAATTTTCCTATTTTTGCTTTGTACTTTTGACGGCCTTTGTATCTTGGGGATTGAACATAAACCAAAAAACAAAATAACAGCCCTCTAAATCTAGAGAGCTGTTCTGAACTCGGGCTAAAATCCTAGTGAAAAAGATGAAACTCCTTGTGTTCTTTAAACACGACGTCATTCCCCTATTTTCATACGGATTTTTTACGCCCTTAGCATCGTTATTAACGACGAAGTCCGAGTGAGCTGATCAACTCACGGTAACGGTTAACGTCTGTGCGGCGAAGGTATGCCAACAAGTTACGACGGTGACCAATTTTTTTCATCAAACCACGGTAAGTAGCGTGGTCTTTTTTGTGTTGTTTAATGTGGTCGTTAAGGTGGTTGATTTCCCAAGTAAGGACAGCAACTTGAACCTCTACTGAACCAGTGTCACCTTCGTGACGTGCGTATTGAGCAATGATTTCATTTTTTTTCTCTTTTGAGATTGCCATGTTTTTTCTCCTTTTTTTGCTCCATCCGAGTCTTAGGATTGGCTCTCCTAAAACCAAGAAAGAGTTGGTTTGTCTTTACGACCTCTCTATTTTAGCTCATCTACTAATCTTTGTCAATCACAAGATTCACTGTTTAGATTTCTACATCTTAGACTTTTTTGTCATTCTTGATTTCATCAAAAACCCAAGGAAAAGTAGGAAACTTACTATAGCATAGGCTAGGAAAATCCAACTAAAACTTGGAGATACAAGTGCCAATAATTTCAAAACATAAGGAGAGAGGGCAGACCCTAGGTTACACCCCAAGAGGACATAGGCTGTCGCTTTGTTCAACAGATTTCTAGCAATACGCTCAGAAAGTCGGTTAAAGATAATTGTCAAAACAGTACTATAGAAGAAACCAACACCAACTGAGGATAAAATCAAAATCGGTAAGTTACTAGCCACTGACATCCCAAAGAGACAAACCGCCAATAAAAACATCACTATATGCAAAAGATGATTCTTAAAATATCCTATAAGAGAAGCGAAACTTAGTCCAGCTACAATTCCAATTCCCTGCTCTAAACTAAGTACTAAAGCTGATTGCCCACTCGCAATGGTATTACCAGCAACCTGAAATAGAGGCACGCGCAAACTAATCGAAGAATTAATACAGATGACAAATCCTGCTAAAAGGGCCATGCCAAGGATCATACTAAGGTCTTTTTTGTTTAGACCTTGTTTACTTTCTGTAATCTGCTTCCTCTCCACCTGATCCATCGTTGGCACAAAAAGGAGGTACATGGTCAGAATCACAAAACCAAAACCATAGATAAGAAAGGCAAAGGTCCAATGAATTTTCAGTAATTGTCCAACTAAAAGAGAACAAGAAGCTCCACCAATCAACTCCATGGAGCCACGAATACCTAACATCTGAACCCGTTCTTTACCTTGATAACGTTGACTGATGATGGCAATCGCCTTAGCATTGATAAGACCAATCCCCATCCCAAAAGCAATACGTGACAGTAAGACAAGAGGATAGGCTTGTACAAAAAAAGGAAAAATCCCAGCACTACTAAGTAAGAGCAATCCAGTCACAATTAGCTGTCTATCACTTAGCCATTTGTCAATAAATGAATTAAGTAAGAGCATCGCTACTACGGAAAATGAAGGGACAGATACTAAAAGCTCCACTTGCGCGGCAGAAAAGGTTGGGCTATAGTAGTCCAACATAGGTGGTAACGCTGTTGAAATCGAAAAGGCCGAAATCAAGAGCAAGGATAGCCCAAGCAGGCTCATTTTTTCTAAAATTCGTGTCATAATATAGGGATAAGAACATCCTTTCCTTACTTGTCTAATAGTTATTTTTTCATTATAATCTAAGGAGACTTTAAAAAATAGGACCTAGGTCCTAAAAAAGGAGATGTATGCGTAATCATACCATAAGACCTCAACTTGACCAGGTCTTTCCACCCCCCTACCTCAACCAATTACAGAAAGTCACCTTTCAAAAGAACGATTATATTTGTACCCAAGGGCAAGCTATCACTGAGCTGACCTACATTTTATCAGGAAAGGTAAAAATTGTTCGTTCTCTCTTCAATGGTAAAGAACATATCCTAGAAACGCTCAATCAGCCTCAGATATTGGGAGATGTAGAACTTATGACCAACCAACCAGCAGGATCATCAGTCATTGCTTTAGAAGAGGTTCAAGCAGTTCAGCTCCCATTAAATAATAAAGAAGAACTCCTCAAAGACCCTGTTTTTCTCTACCAAATTGGACGTAACCTAGCTATGGCACTGCATAAGCAAGGTATCACTGCCTCAACGAATGCTAGTTACTCTGTCAAAGAGCGTCTGGCCACCCATATTTTGAATAGTGAAGAAGAGAATATCTTTCAATTATCGCCATCCATTTTAGCTTCCCGTTTTGGGACTAGCTATCGTCATGTACAGCGAGTTATCAAACAATTTATCGATCAGGGAATTATCGAAAAAGAGGCCTTTAAAACCTATCGTATTTTAGAGAGACAAACCTTGGAAAAACTGGCTTTTATCGATTAGAAAAAGCCTCACCTTAATCCTTGATGGTTTAATTTTCAACCCTTTTGTGCTATAGTTATAAACAAGTAAATCAAAGAAAATAGAGGTAAACAAATGGACGCTCAAACCAAAATTATCCGCGCCAGCCATATGATTGATATGAATGATATCATTCGCGAAGGAAATCCAACCTTGCGTGCTGTCGCTGAAGATGTAACCTTCCCACTATCAGACGAAGATATTATCCTAGGTGAAAAAATGATGCAGTTTCTTCGTAACTCACAAGATCCTGTTATTGCCGAAAAAATGGGGCTTCGTGGGGGAGTCGGTCTTGCAGCCCCACAATTAGATATTTCAAAACGCATTATCGCCGTTCTCGTTCCAAATCCTGAAGACGCTGAAGGTAATCCACCAAAAGAAGCATATAGCCTTCAAGAAATCATGTACAACCCTAAAGTAGTTGCCCATTCTGTTCAGGATGCTGCTTTGGGCGATGGCGAAGGATGCCTCTCAGTTGACCGCGACGTTCCTGGTTACGTGGTTCGTCATGCTCGTGTAACTGTTGAATACTTCAACAAAGAGGGCGAAAAGCAACGTGTTAAACTCCGTGGTTACAACTCAATCGTTGTTCAACATGAAATCGACCATACTAACGGTATCATGTTCTACGACCGCATCAATAAAGATAATCCATTCGCCATCAAAGATGGACTCTTAATTATCGAATAAAGAAAATCTCAGTAGAAATACTGGGGTTTTAGTTTGAAGATAAAGCCTTAGCGCCACTTTATAGCTAAGTTAAACGTAGAAAAGAACCGACTTTCGTCGATTCTTTTTTCATTATGTGAACCTGTCCTCAGACAAGCATATTGTATAGTGTTTCGTTACCGTGAAGGTTAATATAACTTGGGTCAAAAGCAGAAAGACGCTCGAGAAGTCCATCATAGTCGTTCTTATCACTAAGAGCTATACCAATGAGAACCGGACCTTTTCCTTTATTAGCACGTTTGATGTACTCAAAACGAGTGATATCATCATTTGGTCCCAAGATATCATTTACAAATTCACGAAGGGCACCAGGACGTTGTGGGAAGTTAACCACAAAGTAATGCTTGATACCATCGTAGATAAGCGCACGTTCTTCCATCTCTGGCATACGGTTGATGTCATTGTTACCACCTGAAATGATGCAGACGATGGTTTTTCCTTTAATCTCATCTTTGATCACTTCCAAAGCTGCCACTGATGCCGCACCTGCGGGTTCTGCAATGGTACCAACCTTAGAGTACATATCAATTAGGGTTTCTGAAATCAATCCTTCATCAACTCCCAAGAGGCGGTCAACATATTTACGTGCGACTTCATAGGTCTTGACACCTACCTTTTGAACAGCAATCCCGTCCGCAAACTTATCAATTTCTTCGAGTTTTACAGGATAACCACGGTCAAAGGCAGCACGCATACTACGAGCACCACTAGCCTCAACACCAATAACCTCCATAGACGGTGCTACATCCTTGATATAGGTAGCTACACCAGAGATAAGGCCGCCACCACCTACTGGAACCAAGATACTATCGAAGGAAACACCTTCCTCTTGAGCCTGCTCATAAATTTCATAAGCAACAGTTCCTTGCCCCGCTTGGACATTATAATCGTCGAATGGATCAATGAAAGTCATCCCTTCAGACTTGGTATATTCCTGCGCTGCTTGGGCAGAAGCATCAAAGGTATCTCCCACCAATTTGATTGTTACAAACTTGCCACCAAAGAAACGGACTTGACCAATTTTTTGGAGAGGTGTTGTTACTGGCATAAAGATGGTTGCCGGAATCTTCATCTCGTTACAAGTGTAGGCAACCCCCTGAGCATGGTTTCCGGCTGATGCACAAACCACACCACGCGCCTTATCCTCATCACTCAATTGATGGATAGCATAGTAGGCTCCACGCAATTTGAAAGAGCGTACCTTTTGCATATTTTCTTTTTTAATATAAATGGTCGCCCCGTATTTTTCAGATAAGTAGCGATCAAAATCTAGTGGTGTGCGTTCCACCACGTTTTTTAAGACTTCATTAGCCTTTACGATATCATTTGCAGTAATCATTGGCTCTCCTTTGACACAATATTCAAACTATTTCTATTGTATCACAATTTTCAGAAAAAATAGCAGCCAGTATAAAGAAAACTCCTTGTTTACACAAAGAGTTCTACTTATTATTTATCAACTTTTTTTGACATCAAGAAGTTACGAAGAGCTGCAAGGGTTGCCGCACCTGCAAGGACAATAGCTGTAAGGATAGCTACAGCATGTTCTCCCCACTTGTGAGATTTTGCTGTTTTAGCAATTGTAGCCTTAAGATCTTCAGTTGTTCCTTTTTCACCTGCTTGCGTCGTTGTCTTACTTGCAAGGTTAAGATCTTGACTACCATTGTAAGTATTATCTGACGAAGCTGTATTGACAAGGTCTTGACGGCTACTGCGAGTATAGCTGACATTTGTTGTAATGCTATCAATCATCTCAACAATATTTCTGATTGTTGTTGCATCGTACAAGCCACCCTCAGTATCTTTCAAGATAGATACTGCTAATTTTTCAATAGAAACTTCTGAAGAAGCTGCTACCATAGAGTGAGATTCTGAGCTTGCAGTTTCTGAATATCTTGCATAGTTGCTAAAGAGTGATGCTGCTTCTGTAATCGTTTCAGAAGTACTTGGTAAGGTTTCTGAGACGCGAGGAGCTACAGAGAGTCTATTCCAACTATTGATGTTTTCTGATAGTCCATCAAGGACGACTTCCTCTGATGTGCTTACTGTTTCTGAAATCGCTGAAGTCACTTCTGAAGTGCTCACTTGACTTTCTGATTCTGTCAATGAAATAGCTGGTTCTTCAACTACTTCTGATTCTGAAACGACTGTGCTGATTGAATTCTCTGATTCAGATGCTGAAGTCTCTGAAGTTGATGCTTCTGAGATAATATCAGTTTCTGAGACCTTCGATGATACTGTTGTGCTTTCTGATACTTCTGACGGAGCAACTGAGACAATTGTGCTAATAGTTTCTGAAACAAGGCTAGTGCTTGCCTGACTCTCTGATTCTGTCAAAGAAGCCACTGGTTCAACTACTGCATGTGATTCTGAAATTGCTGTCGTCGTTGAAATTGCTGACTCTGAAGTCGATGCTGCTGAACTATTTTCAGTTTCTGATGCTTCTGATGAGACTGTTACACTTTCTGATACTTCTGATGAGACTGTTGAGGCAACTGTGCTTGCAGCCTCTGAAGCTGGTGTAGTGATTGAATCTGATGCTACTGTACCTTGATCCGTATTAGATACTGAGTTGTCATCTTTCTTATCATGTGCAGTCTCTGACACAGCTATCGCTACTGGAACAGCTGCTGAGTTTACTAACTCGTCAACTGATGGTGCTGGTTTAGTTGTTTCATCTAGTTTAGGAGCTTCAACAGATGGTTTCGTATCAGTTGGAGCCTCTGAACCTTTATTTACTGTTGTATTTTCTGATTTAGCTGTTTCTGAGCTTGCTTCAGATGTTACGGTATTATCTACTTTCTTACCAGCTTGGTTAGTAACTGGTTTCAAGATAACTGGTTCTACCGGTGTTGCTGTTGTGTCTTCCTTGATATAGAGCATGTTCCAAAGAGTTAGTTTAGGAACTGAAATGACAAGCACTGGTTGACCATTTTCATCTGTTTCAAGACTTGCTTGTGCCTTCTTCATGCTTGAAGTTGCCCAATCATCTGGTGACGTCACATAGACTTGATTGGCAATTTTAGCAGCTTCTTGAGCTGTTTTACCTGCTAGGCTAAGACGAACTGTGAGATTTTCTTGTGCGTCCGGTGTTTTATTGTCCGCATAACCTTCTTCATTATGCCAGCCCGCATTGATGCCCATCATGTTAATCATTTGAACAGTTGAGAAACCTTTTCCTGATTTAGCAAATGTCCAAACTTGATCTCCTGTCACACCAAGAGCATCTTTAGAAAGGATTTCACCAGCCGCATTCTTGGTAGATACAGACTGAGTGCTGTTAGTCACACCCTCACCACGGAGAAGATTTTCATAAGCAGTGATAAACTGTTGGTAATTGTAAAGCTTACGAATAGTGTCCCTAGCTACACTGAGGTATTGCGTTGGGTAATAAGCACTTTGAAGAACGTTAAGGGCTGCATTAGCATTGGCAAGGGCTGCAATGGACATGTGATAGCCACCGGCTGCAGCTACTGTCGCATCTACGAGAAGTGTCGCATCAGCTTGCAATGGTTTACCAGCAAGGGCATCTTTACCCGCACCGTTAGTTGCTTTTCCGCCAGGAACAGTATAGTCAATACCTGGTTCTTCCATGTAGGCACCAACGATAAGTGATTTACCAGTTTTATTGCGTACCATATCGATACGTGCTTTCAAATCACCATAGGCAACCTGCATACGTCCTGGAATAACTGAACCACCGTTTGTCCAAAGCTCATTATAAACAACATCTTGACGTGCCTTGGCTAGTTTATCATCATTACCACCATTGACATCATTGATTGTGATGTAGTACTTTTCACCGATGAGGTCCTTCATGGCATTAATAAATGACGCATATGAATCAGACATCATGTGTGAGTCAGCCTCGTCTGTGCTGTTACGGTGCTCATAATCAGTCACACGGTTGTCACCAATTGTATCACCTTGCCAACCATCGAATCCTATACGATCCATAGCTGATTTCATGACACCTGCGATATATTTTTGCCAATCTGGATTCGCTGGATCATAGTAAACTTGAGTTGGGTTATCACCGATAGTGTAAGTCATCGGTTCACCCTTCTTACCAAAGCTATCGTAGAAGTTATAAGCCAAAGCAGCAAGTGGAAGGGCCGGATTCTTTGGATTTGAATCTGCTGAAATCATGTTATAAAGCATGGCAACAGCACCTGACTTATGAACTTGGTCAACCAATTCTTTAACAGCCTTAGTGTCAACCTGAGTATGACTCCAGGTATTCCATTTTTGAACAAAGCTATCGACACCCTCTGGGAAAGGATCTGTAGCTTCATTATAAGCATCATAGAAGAAATATGAGTTGATATTCATAGACTTCATGAGCTCAAGCTCTTTACGGTAGGCTTCAAGATTTTTAACAAGAATACTGTTTTGATCAGTTGGCGAACCTGCTACGATACCGTAACGTGGGAAAACTGTCCAATCATCTTCAACAGACAATCCAGCACGCTTGCTTGACAAAGTACTACCAGATTTATCGTTGACACTGATTGTCACTAAGTAACCTGTATTATTTGTCAACCACTCTGACGCTACTGTCAAGTTTGAAACCTTAGCTGAAGCTCCTGCCGCTAGCGTAAGGTCAACGTTATCTTGACCGATGATTTCTGAAGCATGTTGAAGTGTCAAGTTGACAGTCATCGTCTTAGTTTCTGCTGTTGGATTAGATACAACAACGGAATAATTAATATCACCATCTGTCTTGCTATAAGCAGCTTTTGTTGTTTCTGGATCTGTCAAGTAGGCATCACCATTCAAGTTTTGCTCTGTCACTTCTGTAACTGGTGTTACTTGAGCAGTTGAATGGCGTCCTGCTTCAGTAGCATTATCAGATGATGATGTGATGGTTTCCACAGCAGCTGACTCAGGAGCTAGAGCTTCACTGGCTACAAGCGTTTCTGAGCTAGCACTTTCTGCTGGCACAGCTTGTGAAAAGATTGTAGAAGTTGTCGCTGTTGTTGCAGTATCTGTTGCAACAGCAGCAGTTGATGGACCTACTTCTGTTGTCGCTACTGGAGCAACGGCCTCAGTTGGTACCACCACCAAGTTATCTGCTTCAGTTGTAATAACTGGTTTTGTTGCTTCTGAACTGACCACGTTATCTGCCTTGGCAACCTGATTCATCCCTAGGACACCACCGGCTACAAACAAACCTGATAATAATTTAGTTGACGCTACTTTCTTTGACATATCTCTCTATCCCTCTAAAAAAGTTTAAATCACCTCGGCGTTTCAAATTATCACTATTTGTATTTGCATGCTGTAAACTCGAGTTATTTTTAGTTTCATAAAAATCGCTTGGTGTTTCTTATGAAACTAATGTTAACTTAATCTTTTTTGTAAGACAAGGGAATTTCCGGTAATCCTCGTAAACGGTAATTTTTTCATCATGAATGGTCAGGTTTTTTCAGAAATTTGAGAACAACATTTTCTAATTTCATTAAATATTCACTTGATTCAGTCTACTTAAAATGACAAAAATAAATCCCAAATAATGAAAATCCATCACCTAAATAGTTCATGTGAGAGAACAAAAAAACCACCTCTCACACTAGGCGAGAAATGGTTTGTTTATCGATTTTTGGTATCTAAAATAATGGTCACAGGTCCGTCATTGACCAGACTAACCTGCATATCTGCGCCAAAACGTCCTCTTTCTACAGGAACATGAGTTGACAAGGATTAGTTGAAATCGTCATAGAGCTGGCTAGCCATGTCAGGCTTTGCAGCACCCGTAAATGCTGGTCGATTCCCTTTTTTCGTATCTGCAAAAAGCGTAAACTGAGAAATCGACAAAATCTGGCCGCCAATATCCTTAACAGAAAGATTCATCTTGCCATCTTCATCTGAAAAAATGCGCATATTGACAATCTTACGAACTGCATACTCTAGGTCCTCTTTGGTGTCCTCGGGACCAACTCCGACCAATAGTAAGAGCCCCTGCTTAATAGCGCCAACCGTAGAATCCTCAATAACCACAGAGGCACTTTGCACACGCTGAATTACAATCTTCATCGCAGTAACTCCTTAACCATTCGTACGTTTAACACTGTAAACGTCAGGGATAATTTTAATCTTATCCACAAGACCAGTCAATTCAATAAGGTTTGCAATTTCAAAGCTAACGTGAATATTGGCAAACTTCATGTCCTTAGTCGGTTGCGCATTGACCGTAGCAATACTCTTGGTCGTATTTGACAAGATTTGAAGAACATCATTCAACAGACCAGGACGGTTAAGGCCATAGATGTCAATCTCTGCCAAATAAGATTTATTGGCATTACGTTCATCCCACTCCACTTCAATTAGACGTTGCTCATAACCTTCTTGACTCTTGATATTATTACAATCGGAACGGTGAATAGCAATTCCACGGCCCTTGGTGATATAACCTTCAATCTCATCTCCAGGTACTGGGTTACAGCACTTAGCGATACGCATGAGGAGACCTGAAGCACCTTGAATGATGACGCCATTTTCACTCTTAACCTTGAGAACTTCTTTCTTCTCAGTCTTAACTTCGCCACCGTTCATTAGCTCTTCAGCTTCAGCTTTTGCCTTCGCACGCTCTTCCTCACGGCGTTCTTTTTCTGTCAAACGATTGAAAACAGCAGCAGCACTAATTTCACCAAAACCAACAGCGGCATAGAGAGCTTCTTCACTACGCACACTCATACGAGGGAGAATTTCCTCAATATGTTTCTTGTCTAGGTACTTATTGGCAATATAGCCATGCTCTTGGAAGTAGGCAATCAAAAGCTCACGACCCTTGGTGATGGAAGCTTCCTTGTCCTGATTTTTAAAGAATTGACGAATTTTATTTCTGGCCTTAGTGGTCTTAACCATCTTAATCCAGTCACGGCTAGGACCAAAGGAATTGGCATTGGTGACAATCTCAACCACATCACCTGTCTTGAGTTTAGCAGTCAAGGGCACCATACGACCATTAACCTTAGCACCTGTGGCCTTCTCACCAACTTGGGTATGGATGGCATAGGCAAAGTCAATAGGTCCTGAATCTTTAGGCAATTCCTGAACAGCACCATTTGGCGTAAAGACATAAATACGCTCTGAGAAGATATCCTCTTTAACAGAGTCCACAAACCCCATAGCATCACCATTTGAGGCGTCTTGAAGTTCAACAAGATCTTTAATCCAGTTCATTCCCAAAGCAGACTCTTTCGAATCTACCTTGCCCTTGATACCTTTCTTGTAAGCCCAGTGAGCTGCAACCCCGTATTCGGCAACTTGGTGCATTTCCTTGGTACGGATTTGAATTTCAATAGGCCCTTTTGGCCCATAAACCGTTGTATGGATAGACTGGTAACCATTGGATTTAGGATTGGCAATATAGTCTTTAAAACGGCCAGGCATCGGACGCCAGAGTTCATGGATGTATCCCAACATGGCGTAAACATCACTATGCGTCTCCATAACACAACGGATGGCAATCAAATCATAGATTTGATCAAAGCGCTTTTTCTTGTCGCGCATCTTACGATAAATAGAGTAAATATGCTTTGGACGACCATACACATCACCAACAAGTCCTTGTTCAGCTGTATAGGTCTTAATTTTATCGACAATCTCGTCCACTAGTTCCTCACGCTCACGACGTTTTTCCTTCATCATGTGAGAAATCTTGTAGAATTCCACCTCATTAAGGTAACGGAAGGACATGTCTTCCAATTCCCATTTGATACGACTAATACCCAGACGGTGGGCCAAAGGAGCATAGATTTCCATAGTTTCGCGAGAAATGCGCTCTTGCTTATCCTTGCGAAGATGCTTAAGGGTACGCATATTGTGTAAACGATCGGCCAATTTAACCAAGATGACACGGATATCCTTAGACATGGCCATAAGCATCTTACGGTGATTTTCAGCCAACTGCTCCTCGTGGGACTTGTACTCAACCTTACCAAGCTTAGTAACACCGTCCACGATATTTCGTACATCCGTACCAAAATCCGCTTCCAAATCATCGAGCGTTTTTTCGGTGTCTTCAACGACATCGTGTAAGAAACCACAGGCTACTGTCACTGCATCAAGATGGAGATCTGCCAGGATACCTGCCACTTGAATAGGGTGAATAATATAAGGTTCTCCTGACTGACGAGATTGCCCACTATGAGCATCTGTCGCATAATGCCAGGCTTTTTCAACTAATTTCAAATCATCTGCTGACATGTAGGCCGAGCAAATGTCTAAAATTTCTTCTCCTGTTACATTTTTATCTTTAGCCATGATTTCTTCCTTCGCTTCTTTTAATAACCTTTATTTTATCACTTTTACAAGTAAAGAAAAAGAGCTAGATAGGTAATTCTTAAGCGCAAGGAGCTAACTTGAAAAGCACAATATCTTGTGTTAGAATGATTGAACAAACACAAGATATAGATAGAAAGAGGACGCTTATGTCTCAACTTACCCTCGTTTATATTAGTCTAAGTGGCAATACCCAAAGCTTTGTCAAACGTATGTCTGACTATCTGTCCCTCAACCACGGGATTGAATGTCGCCAAATCAATATTAAAGAGCTTAATCATGAAACCTTCCAAGTAGATGAACCCTTTGTCGCACTCTTACCAACCTATCTTGAAGGAGGAAATGGCGTTGACAATGGAGATGTTGAAATCCTAACCAATCCACTGGGTGACTTTATCGCAGCCCATGACAATCACAAACGTTGCTTTGGTATCATCGGCTCTGGTAACCGTAACTTCAATAACCAGTACTGCCTAACCGCTAAACAGTACAGTCAACGTTTTGGCTTCCCAATGTTGGGAGACTTCGAGCTACGCGGTACACAGTCCGATATCGAACGTCTAGCACCTATTATCCTAGAAGCACAAAAGAACTTTAACCAATGCTAAAACTAGAGCAAAAAAGCCCTGATAGGGGCTTTTTCCTTTGCTTAATTTTTTTCGTGTTTTTTGATTCCAAAGAATCCAGCCAAGGTTATAAGAACCAGACCAGCTAAAATTGCTGACACAGATTCATCTGAACCAGTGTTTGGCAAGGCCTTAACTGAACTTGAACCTTGAGTTTCTTGTACTTGAGCTTGAGGCAAGATAACAACTTGAGCGTTTGACAACTGGATAGCTGGAACAGGTTTAGCCACGCTGGCACCTACAGTAGCTTTTGGTGTCTCACGCTTAGTTTGGTCTGCTGTCTCAGAACCTTTTGGTGACTTCTCAGATTCTTTATTAGTCGTATCCTCAACTTGATTTGTCTTTTCCTTAACAATCAAGCGGTACTCTGCAAATCCTGCTTGTGTTGATGGTCCTACATAACTAATGGCATCCTGACCAGCAAGGTGGGCACGCGCATTGTCAGATGAAGCAAAACGGATATCTGCATTCGTAATATTAGGGACGAAACTCCAATTTCCATCGGCAGTTGGGTTAATTGTCTTCTCGCTGACAATATAGTCAATGATAGCCTGACGATTTTCAAGATTGAGTAGACGTTTTTCTGCAGCATCTTTAACACCAGGGAAGTTACCAGTCGCACGATAGTTGTTAGTCACGACAAGGAAAGTCTGATTCAAATCAATAGGTTTACCTTGATAAGCTAAGTCACGAACACGGCTAGCATCTGGGTTAACCAACTTACCTTCGCGATCGTATTTGTTAGGTTGTGTCAAATCAAACTTATAAGTCAACCCATCAATCACATCGTAATTGTATGAGCGATAGCTACTGTTAATGAGTTGTTGTGGTTCTTTGCTGTTAGGATCAATTTGATTGAACTGTCCTGCAGACATTTCCAACCATTCTTTAATTTGTGCCCCAGTCACTTTGAGTAGAGCAGTAACATTGTCGTAGAGGTAGAGGTCCGCGACGTTCTTAATAGCCAATGGCCCAGCTGGAATATCGGTATAGTAGGTCGCATCCCCACGAGTCCCTGCCTTGAAAGGTGCAGCCGCTGAGAGGATTGGGAGATTTTCATCTGCTGTTCCCGCTACTTGTTTTTTAGCATACCATAGTTGTGCATTATTAACGATTTGAATAGATGGATCATCCTGAACCTGAGCAAAGTAGCTAGTAATTGGTGCAGTAGTCTCACCAACTTCCTTACGAACATAGTTGATTGTTCCATTATGGTCATGAGCTGCCATGTCAATTAAGTCCTTGTCCGCAACATCTGACTTAGTATCAATCTTTTCAAGCTTAGCCTTACTGTTAACAACTTTCCATTTGCCGTCCGTGTAAGTCAATTTAACATCCATGATACCTAGATGATCTCCGAATTTACCAGCCATAACCACAGGTTTCCCATTGATGAGACCATTGACATCATCTACACCAGGATATTTCGCATAAAAACTTGTGCCATCTCCATTTGGGAAATCAGCGTGAGAATGCCCTGTCGCAACAGCATCAACGCCTTCGATACCAGCAATTTGGTAACCCTCATTTTCTTCGTTCTTAGTGTATTCATTATCACCAATACCAGAGTGAGCAGCAACAAGAATATAGTCAGCTCCTGCAGCCTTCATCTTAGGAACGATAGCCTTAACAGCCTCCATTGGATCATCAACGGTTACCTTACCTTCAAGGTTGGCCTTATCCCAAACCAAAATCTGTGTTGGAAGGACACCAGTAATACCGATTTTTAGTGTTACCTGTTTGCCGTCCGTATCAGTAAAGGTCTTGTTAACAATCTTATAAGGGTTGTAATAGTAATCACCAGTCTGAGCATTACGCACATTGGCATTGATAATATTAATCTTAGCAGCCTTAACCATACGATCCAAAAATTCTAGACCATAGTTAAACTCGTGGTTTCCAAGCGTTTCGGCGTCATACCCAAGCATCTCGAAAGCCTTATACATAGGGTGAGTCTCACCTTGGGCAACAGGATCAATCAAAGCCTTATAAGTCCCAAAAGGAGTTCCCTGAATCGTATCCCCACTGTCCACTAAGACCGTATTGGGATTGGCTTCACGGGCTTTTTTAATAAGGACAGCAGTTTTAGACAAACCAACTGTTTGAGATGGCTTATCTTGATAATAGTCATAGTTAACCAAGTTGGTATGAAGGTCTGTTGTTGACAGAATCTGCATATCAACGGTCTGGCCCTCATGAGCAGGCTCTGTAACCGGTTCAGCCTGTACTGGCACTGCTGGTGTCACCTGATTGGCATTCGTCAAAACAGCACTGGCTTCTTGACTCGCTTGGGTCGTTGAGGTATTAGCTGATGGCTCTGTAGATGCATTTGTCGCTACTGTTGTTGGTGTAGCAGAGACAGTCTCTGTTCCTCCTTGAACAGCTGTCCCAGAAGTTCCTTGTCCTGATACTACAGAAGTACCACTATCTGCCACAGTTTCGGTAGAAGTAGTTGGTAGTGGTGCCGTTGCTTCATCGGCTTGCCCTACGACTTGTGGCACTGTCAAGAGAGCAAAGAGGCCCAAAACCACAGCGGATTGAGTCACATAACGATTCGTTTTCATTAAAAATCTTCCCCTTTTATAAATATAATACAATTATATTAAACCTAAATAAGATTATCAACTTTTTTAGAAATACTCGATTTGTCATACAAAACCAATAACAAGATTCAATCTTAGCTTAAAAGTGTCAAATACAAAAAAGTTGGAACAAGGCCAACTTTCTCTTATTTATTCAATTCTAGGGCATAACTCACACTACTCAAAGCGTAGAGAGGAGCCGTTTCCGTCCGCATAATACGCGGTCCAAGGCCAATTTTAAGGCCACCAGCTTCCTCAAAAACATCAATCTCAGACGGAGAAATACCACCTTCTGGTCCAAAGATAAAGAGAATTTTCTGACCACTCTCTACCTTAGCCAACTCACGAGCTAGAGTAGCTAACTCGCCTGCTTTGGCTGTTTCCTCATAGGCGATAAAAATCTTATCAAAATTATCTAATTCTGATAGAAATTCTCCCTTCTTCTCGAACAATCTAACTTCTGGAACACGATTACGCTTGGATTGTTCTGCAGCTCCCAGAGCAATCTTGACAAGCTTATCTTCCTTCTTGGCAAGCTTCTTACCATCCCACTTGACCACAGACCAGTCGGCAGGGAAGGCCCAGATAGCCTGAGCTCCAAGCTCTGTTGCCTTTTGTGTCACCAGATCCAGCTTATCTCCCTTGGGAAAGCCAGAGGCAATGGTTACAGATACAGGCATCTCAACATTATCATTTAAGTCTTCAATCACTTCAAAGATATGATTCTCACGGTCAGTCACACGCGCAAGACGCTTGATACCGTCTTCAAAAACCAAGACAACCTGATCATCCTCTGTTAAACGCATAACGTTAAACATATGCTTCACAGTATCCTTGTCTTTTATGATTACTGGATTTTCAACCTGCCCTTTTATAAAATACTGTTGCATTTACCCTCCAATCACACCTGAAATATCATCTGTCTTCTTGAAGACACAGGCATTCCACTCTCCCTGAACCATGTGAGTTTCTAGGAAGAAACCTGCTTTCTCAGCTGATGCTCGCACCATATCCCATTTTTCAGAGATAATCCCTGACATAATCAAATAACCTTCGTCCTTAACCAAACGGTAGGCATCTTCCGTCAGATGGATGAGAATATCCGCCAAAATATTAGCCACGATAACATCAGCTTCTTGAGTTACACCCTTCAAAAGATCACCTGCAGCAACGTGGATATTTTCCATGCCAGGATTCATATCAATGTTTTCCTGTGCCACTCGAACCGCCACATCATCAAGGTCATAGGCGTAGATTTCCTTAGCTCCAAGAAGAGAGCTAGCAATCGAGAGGACACCTGAACCAGTTCCCACATCAATCACCGTCTCGCCACCACGAAGCACCTGTTCGAGTGCAAAAAGACTCATCTTAGTCGTTGGGTGTGTTCCGGTTCCAAAGGCCATGCCAGGATCTAGCTTGATAATCTTCTCACCTACTGATGCCTCATAATCCGTCCATGACGGTACGATAGTCAAATCGTGGGTAATGCGAGCTGGTTCATAGTACTTCTTCCAATTCTCAGCCCAGTCTTCTTCAACCAATTCTTGAGTAGCCAAGTGAATATCTCCAGTTTCAAGACCAAAATCCGTCAACTCAGCCAAACGCTCATTAACCTGCTTAGTAATAGCTTCGATATCTGCTGACTCCGGATAATAAGCCGTAATTTTAACCGTCTCAACCTGCTCAACCTCAGGATAAAGCTCACCAAAACGGTCCGCATTTTCCAAATAATCTGCACTATCATCAATAGCCACACCTTGACTACCAGATTCAATTAAAATATTAGAAGCCGCCTCTTCGACCTCACGATTAACCTCAATCGTTAGTTCTTGCCATTTGTCCATATATTTTATCAACCTATATAAGAGATTCAGTCGAAGAACTGAACCTTCCTTTCTATTTCTCTATCATTTTTTTCATGTAGACCATATCCATACCCTCTTTTTCAGGTTCGATATGGGTTTGACGATAGCCGTTTTTCTCGTAGAATGTGACCATGCCTGCATCCTGTAATACCGTACACAAATCCCATTGTGTGACAGTTGGAAATTCCATTTCTAGCAATCTCAGACCCTCAGAACCATAACCTTTCCCTTGATACTGGGGCAAAATCGCTGCCGTTCCCAACCAAGCTTCCGTTAATTCTTCATTGGTCTGAACTCGTAAAAATCCGATCTTCTCTTCGTTGTCTTTCACAAAGTAGTAATAGCTATTGGGACGCTCTACCAGTTTCCACTTGATTCGTTCGCGATCCTCTAGATAGGGATCATATTCATCTTGGTATTTGTCATAGACTGCCTTAAAACTGGCTCTTTGAATGGCAATAATCGTTTCTAAATCTTCTGCTCTGACTCTCTCAAGTGTTATCATCATTTCTTCTCCACATAATCACGTACTCGTTCCTGCAACTGGGGAATAACACCTTCTGCTTTTATAAAATCCTCTACAGGCATTAGTTTAAATTCCTGCCCCTCATCACCAAAGCGAATCTCACGATACTGCTCTTGGCTAATTCGGCCAACCACAAAGACAGCTGACCTATCTTTATCCAACATACTAGGATAGATTTTCGACCAAATAATCGATTCCTCTGTCAAAGTCAAGCCCAGCTCCTCCCAGACCTCACGTTGAAGACATTCAAGAGGCGTTTCTTGACCTTCTCTTCCACCACCTGGCAATTCCCATGTATTTGGCCAAGGAATATCTGGTTTATTATCTCTAAGAATGACCAAAATACTTTGCTCTACGAGTAAGGCAGCCTTAACACCTGTAAAATCAAACTGATTTTTTAAATAAGCATCCATCCTTTTTCGCTCCCTTTAATACCTCGGATAAGCAAAAAATTCCTTCTCTTCGAGTTGAGCTTTCCCTTTTTCGAAAGCTTCTTTGTCCCAAACCAAACCAAATTCCTCAGGTCCATCATCAGATAGAAAATCCATCAAGTCACTCAATCCTTCTGTCGCCACCTCATTCAAGGTCTCCGCAAAATAGGCCAAAAACTCACGAGATAGACCTTTCTTAGGTTCATATGGGATTGTCACTAGGTAGCCCTCTTCATCAAAACGTGATTTTGCTGGATTGTAAAAGAGTACGTAGTCTTCAAAAATAACATCTTCATCAGATACTTCACCCTTATCATCAATAGTCTCCACATTGCTACTGTTTTGCGCTTCTAGGATAAAGGTTACTTCTACAGCATGATTCTTTTTATCCCAGTCCATAGCGAAATCATAGTCCAGGTGCTTATCTAGTTCTTCTTCTAATACTGACAAAAAGCCAAATTTAGCCATTTGTTTTCCTCGTTCTTTCTTATTATTCCCTTTATTTTAGCATAAAAGGAGCCAATAAAAAACAGAGTAGGCTGTCCCACTCTGTCCTAGTTTATTATTTAGCATTTTCAACCGCTGCTGTCACAAAGGCAGTGTAAAGTTCTTCAGCATGGTTTGGACGGCTATGGTATTCTGGGTGGTATTGCGCTGCCACAAAGAATTTCTTGTCTGGGAGTTCTACAACTTCCATCAAACGATTATCTGGTGACACACCTGAGAATACAAAGCCCTCAGCCTCAAACTGTTCACGGAACTTAGTATTAAATTCATAACGGTGACGGTGACGACGTTGAACCACTTCTTGGTTGCCATAAGCTGCAGCAGCCTTAGAACCTGGTTTCAACTTACATGGGTAAAGACCGAGACGAAGAGTACCACCCATGTCTTCAATGTCAATTTGATCACGCATAATATCGATAATTGGATATTTTGTGTTTGGATCAAGCTCAGCTGAATTAGCGCCATCCAAGTTAAGGACATGACGAGCAAACTCAATACATGTCAATTGCATACCAAGACAGACACCCAACATTGGCACATCATTTTCACGTGCATAACGAATAGCTTGAATCTTACCTTCAGTACCACGTTGACCAAAACCACCAGGAACGATGATACCATCAGCATCAGTCAAACGAGAAGCAACATTTTCAGCAGTCAAATCATTAGCATTGACCCAGTCAATATCAATGGCAGTATCATTTGCCAAACCAGAGTGTTTAAGTGCCTCAACCACTGACAAGTAAGCATCGTGAAGCTCCACATACTTACCAACAAGGGCAATCTTAGTTGTCTTCTTAAGATTAAGCACCTTATCAACCATAGCAGACCATTCTGTCATATCTGCAGCTGGAGCATCCAGTTTCAAATGATCACAAACGATTTGATCCATACCTTGAGCCTGCATATTAAGTGGCACTTGATAGATATGTTCCACGTCGAGTGATTCGATAACAGCCTCAGGTGCAACATCACAGAACTGAGCCAATTTATTCTTGATTCCTTGACCAGCAGGTTGTTCTGTACGAATAACCAACATATTTGGTTGGATACCCAAACCACGCAATTCCTTAACAGAGTGTTGCGTTGGTTTTGTCTTCATTTCACCAGCAGCCTTCAAATAAGGAAGAAGCGTTGTATGGATATACATAACGTTCTCAGAACCAACATCAGCCTTCATTTGACGAAGTGCTTCAAGGAATGGGAGACTTTCAATATCCCCAACCGTACCACCAACTTCAGTGATAATGACATCTGAATCAGTCGTTGTCGCTGCACGCTTAATCTTGTCTTTCAAAGCATCTGTGATATGCGGAATCACCTGAACAGTCGCACCAAGATACTCCCCTTTACGTTCCTTACGCAAAACTTCGCTATAAATCTTACCAGTAGTCACGTTAGAGTATTTATTAAGATTGATATCAATAAAACGTTCGTAGTGACCAAGGTCAAGGTCAGTTTCAGCACCATCATCAGTAACATAAACTTCACCGTGTTGGTAAGGACTCATTGTCCCTGGGTCAATATTGATGTAAGGATCGAATTTTTGAATCGTAACCTTAAGACCACGATTCTTAAGCAAACGTCCAAGACTTGCAGCTACAATCCCTTTACCAATTGAAGATACCACACCACCAGTGACGAAAATATATTTTGTCATGTTAACTCCTTATAATATTATTCAAAACAACTACAGATAGTAGATTGATTACCCACTCAGATAATCACGACAGCCCTTTCCTAGTACCTGATGGGAGCGGTACAAAGTACCTCACCTTAGACAAGTCTAGTAAATGACTAAAAACAAAAATGACCCCCAAGAGTTTCACTCTGGGAGCCTTAATCATGACCTCTTCAAAAGAGGTGCCCGATAAATAGTCTAAACTATCCAAGACCATTTGTCAATGAAAACTTAGTCGCTTGACTCATCCTCATAGTCATCGTCATCATCTTCTTCTGACAACTCAACATCATCCAAATCATCATCTGGAATAATTTCATTCAACTCAGAGTCATAAGATTCCACTTCGGCTTTCTCATCATCTTCGCTATCGTCGTCATATTCAAGACTATCAGAATCAGGTGTGAAGTTTTCGTCTTCTGGATCATCGTCATTATAATCGATGGCATCTTCATCACCATCCATGAAGGCATTAACTTTCTTGTTCTTGCGTTTTGGTGCATTTTCATCAGTATCTTCCAATGTGATGACCTCTTCATCGATTTCATCAATTGCATACCATGAACGCAAGCCCCATTTGTTATCACCTAGTGGAATGAAACTTCCATCCGTATTCAAATCTGAATAAAAGAATGGCAAAGCATTGCGGATATCAGCATCCGATTTTTCTAAGTAATTTTGAATTTCATTGACCAAATCATTGAAATACATTTCATTATCACGACCACGTGTTTCTAAGATAGCACGGGCCACTTCAATCATTGATAATTCACTTTTTTCTTGTCCAGCAAATACGTCTAGTTCCAAAGTGGTTCTCCTTCATTCTTACTCAAGCTAGTTTCCATCAGAAATAGCTCAGCAATCAATTTTTCGCTACCTTTTATTTTACGCTAAAAAGAGTCAATAGTCAAAGCATTTATAGAAGAAAAAATCAAGTCTCAACAGAAACTTGATTTTAGTCATATTATTTAACTTTTGCTGTGCTTGTGATAACTTCAACAGCTTTCTTCATAGTGATATCGTGTTTAAGCATTTCAGGTGAAAGAAGTGCAGAAACTTGTGATACTTCCATGTTGTACTCAGCTGCAAGATCATTGATTTCTTTTTGGATTTCTTCTTCTGTAGCGTCGAATCCTTCAGCAGCAGCAACAGCTTCGATAACAAGGTTAGTTTTCACACGTTTGTCAGCGTCAGCTTCATATTGTTTGTGAAGATCTTCTTGAGTTGTACCAGTGATTTGGAAGTACATTTCAGGAGAGATACCTTGACGTTGCATGTTACCCATGAATTCGTTCATAGCACGGTGAACTTCGTCTTCAACCATTTCTGCTGGCAATTCAACGATTTCAGCGTTTTCAACAGCCAAATCAAGTGCAGCACCTTCAACAGCGTCATCATATGCGATTTCTTTAGCTGCTTCAAGTTCTTTACGGTATTTAGCTTTCAACTCATCAAGAGTTTCAACTTCATCGTCAAGATCTTTAGCCAACTCATCATCCAAAGCAGGAACTTCTTTAGCTTTAACTTCGTTAACTTTAGTAACAAATACAGCAGCTTTACCTGCAAGATCAGTAGCTTGATAGTCTTCTGGGAAAGTTACTTTAACTTCTACTTCATCACCAGCTTTTGCTCCAACCAATTGGTCTTCGAATCCTGGGATAAATTGACCTGAACCAAGTTCAAGAGAGTGGTTTTCACCTTTACCACCGTCAAATTCAACACCATCTACTGAACCAACAAAGTCGATAACAACAGTGTCGCCATTTTCAGCTGCACCTTCTTTAACGACCAATTCAGCCAAGTTTTTGCGTTCGTTTTCAAGCTTAGCATCAACTTCTTCATCAGTAACTTCTTTAGAAGCTTCAACTGAAACTTCAAGATCTTTATATGCACCAAGTTTTACTTCAGGTTTTGTAACAACTTCTGCAGTAAGTGTCCAATCTTGACCTTTTTCAATTGATTTTACATCAATTTTTGGTTGTGCAACAACATCAAGACCAAGTTCAGCAATCGCTGCTTCATAAGCTGCTGGAAGAATTGCATTCAATGCATCGTCGTAAAGAGCTTCTTCACCAAATTTTTGGTTAAATACGGCACGAGGCATGTGTCCTTTACGGAAGCCTGGAGCGTTCAAATTCTTTTTAACCTTGTTAAACGCTTGATCCAAAGCTGGTTGAATTTTATCTTGACCGATAGTGAATGTCACCACACCACGGTTAGTGGCTGTGTTTTCAAATGATACAGACATGTAGTCATTCTCCTTAAAATTTTTTATAGATACAGTTTAGTTTACCATATTTCAAAGCCTTTTAAAAGTTTTTTTCTCCAATTTAATCACAAGAAAATCGTTAGGAACTGCTACTTTTTCAAATTTTTGATAAACTAAAGCTATGAATATTTTACAAAGATACATCCAACAATTTAATTTTGAAGAGACCCTAATGGTACTCATTACAAAAGGGATTAAGCTCCTCATTCTTCTCATCATCTTTCTTCTTAGTAAGAAGATTATCAACTTCCTTTTTAAACATACAGTCGGACGCTCTCTAGCTTGGACAATTCAAACACCTGCTCGACAAAAAACCATTGAACGTTTACTACACAATTGCATGAACTACGTGCTATACTTTTTCCTTGTTTACTGGCTTCTTAGTATCCTTGGGGTTCCAGTATCTAGCCTCCTTGCTGGTGCAGGACTTGCTGGAGTTGCTCTTGGTCTAGGAGCTCAAGGCTTCCTATCAGATGTCGTTAATGGTTTTTTCATCTTGTTAGAAAACCAGTTTGAAGTCGGCGACTCAGTTGAAGTAGGAGCCGTTACAGGTCTTGTTTCAACCGTAGGTATTCGCACTACTCAAATTCGAGGATTTGATGGGACTCTTCATTTTATACCTAACAGAAATATCACAATTGTATCCAACAAATCTCGAGGAGACATGAGAGCTCAAATTGATATCCCAGTCTATCCATCAACCGATATCAATAAGGTGACAAGCATCATCCAAGAAGTAAATCAAGAAAACATTGAAAACTATCCTCAAATCTGTGGAGCACCAAATATCATTGGATTAAGCACAACTCCTTCCGGACAACTAGTATTTCGCATTGACATCTTTACAAAAAATGGACAACAAACTCATATCTATGCAGACTTCTTGAAACTTTACCAAGAAGCCCTAATCAAAGAAAATATTGAACTTCCAAGATTTATTGGAAACCCTATAGCAGTAAAATAAATTCATTACATTAAAAACACTTCAAAAGATAGATAAGATGAATCTACTTTCGAAGTGTTTTTTATTCATATTAAACAATATTGCCAGTCAAGGTTCTATATTAAGAATTAATCATCTTCATTGTAAGGATCAAAATCAACCATCCAAAATTTTAACTCTCTGATCATCTTTTTTCGACCTCTAAAACACTCCCCAGCTAGCAAACGGTCTAACTTAGTAGCATCTTCCGAAGACAACTGATTACGGAAAGCATTAAGCTGCTCATCATAAACAAGCCTATCAACAGCATCTAACTCTTTATTTGGAAGACAAAAAGCAATATCTGAAATTTCAATATAACATTGTCGATTAGCTTGACGTTTTACAGACTCCTGCCTTCTAACCTCATCATTAAGTCTATTCCTAAATTTAGTTTTAAAATAACGCCGTAACTTATCATCATCAGACTTTAATTCAGGAAACTTTTCTAAAAGCTGATAAAGCGTCATCATAGCCTCTTGCTCCATATCTGCTTGGTCCCAAAGTTGGATGAAATATTGTCGACTAGCCTTAAGTACAATCGGCCTAACAACCTCATATGCGTGAACAAAAACTTCTTGTTCCATTCAACCTCCTATTAATAGATATAATTTTTGTAATTAAATTAATTACGAGACCTATTATAAGAGATAAATAAGAAATAAAATAGCGACATATATGTCACTATAAAAGGTGATAAAAACAAAAAAAGCTAGACCTACGTCCAGCAATGAAACCTGTACTCCGCCAGTAGGACTCGAACCTACGACATCATGATTAACAGTCATGCGCTACTACCAACTGAGCTATGGCGGATAAACGCTAAGCGACTACCGTATCTA
>JAFHAZ010000056.1:0-2459 GCA_016939315.1 Streptococcus sp.
CTTGATTCAATTCACGATTCGAATCGCCGGTGAATCGTGTGGTGAGTCGTCCGGCGACTTGCCATAACGTGATTGCCGGCCGTCGACGAACCCGATTCCTGAACGTGCTGAAAACCGGTTTTCCGGCTGCGCCGGCAACGCTTCACGGCCACGCAATAAATTGCGTCCCCGTTCACCGTTTTCGGATAGGAAGAACGCCGGAAACAGGACTTACCCTGGCTGAATGGCGTGAATTTTCGCGCTATGCACTTGCGTGCATACTCATGCATGCCGTAAAAACAGAGCCTGCGCGTTTCTGACGGGTTTTCGGGTGGTTTGTTGCCTGTTTTGCCGGTTTCCCGTCAGAAACGCCCTGAGGCCGTTTTAGCGGTGCGTACAATGAGACGTTATGGTAAATCAGCAGCAGGATTCTGAGCCTGTGCTAGAGTTCCGGGCCTGCGATATTCAGTTAATCATGGAGATGTTTTGGCTACCGACGCTCAGATAAAAGAAATCAATGTACTCATCAAAAAGTATCCGGACTCATGCTCTGTCTGCCACGAGGCATATGATGAGGATAGTGTGACCTACACCGTTTTTGGGTATGACCGGAAAGGTAAAATGCAGGTCACTACAGGGTGCTGTGCCGCGACTCTGGTTGAACCCGTACTGTTAGGCGTGTGCGGGTGTTTTGACCCGGACGAACGCGATGAAATTATGCAGGGCCACCCGATGGCAAAGCGTTTTTTCACTGAATGATATCGTTGAAGCCCGCCGTGCGGGCTTTTTCATGCGCGGCGTACAACGGATGTTATGGTAAATTGAAGTTAATTTCACCACATGTTAATAAATTTGTAGTTTTGTGTTTGGGATAATAAGTGCTGCCATATCTTAATACAGCAGCGTTTATTTTTTATTTGGATGATTTCTCTCCAGAAAGATATCCAAGTACGCCACTTATTATTGCGGTTATTACGGGCATAAGTGAGGACGTGAACTCCTTCCCAGTGACAGAATCAATTATGTATATTGCTCCAATATATATAACTATTATAGCTAATATTACAACTAAAGCAGATATGACAATGGTTTTATTTCTGCTGTCACCATTTGCTTTGATTTGTGCTGGCGTCTTAGGTTTTATCTCTTCCAGTCTTCTTTCTATCATTGCTTCGAAAGAAGCCCATGCAGCATCTATTTGCAAAGCAGACGAGCTACCAGAATTCACACTTGGTGAACTGTATGACGAGCTGGATGATGAACGGTTCTGTGGAGGCATTAGGATATCCCCTCTAAGCCACTTGTTGACAACTCCTTGATTTTCTTAGTTATTATTTCCATTACCATGTCTTTTTTTATTGATAATCCTGATGGATTGTTGTTTATGTCTTTTTGTATAAATACTCCATCTGAGACTATTCCCTTAGTGTTTATCTCTGCATTGCTAATCGAGAAAACATTATTAAAACTATATCCGAATTCCTGGGATATTTTATTGTATCGGAAATTAAACTCACTTATGTTTCCAAGATCTTTTTTGGAGTATTTTTTTGCTAAGGCTATAGCTGGAAGTCTTTCTAATTCGAAATAATTGCCGATTATTCCAATCCGGATAATCTCAATTTCGTTAGGAATGTTTTTTACAATTAGTTTTGATTTTAGTGCAAAGTCACTTAAAGCTTCTGGCTCTTTAAATTGAGAATCGGATACATTTAATGTGAAATCTAATCTGTTGAGTGATATGTTAAAGTTATATGTTCCCGACATATTTGTTGCTGCCACTCTAGGTATCTCTGGTGGTACCTCATCTGGAAGTGGGATAATTTGAGGCATCCTATCAAATAAATTGCCCGCGGCATCATTAATACTGGAAAAAAACTGATCCGGTCTTGTTATATGCTGCTTAAAAAAGATAGCCAACTGGAAACTCATGACATGTACCATTTCAACTCCATTTTTATTAGTGTCTTGACTGGAGTATAAAGCGAAAGGTAATCTTCTTACGAAGAAAAAAAACCGCCCTGGCAGGCGGTTTTTTAGAGGTTAGAAAGACCTAGGAAATCTAACTAACCGAGGTAACTGGCTTAGAGGGAGCGCAGTCACCAAAACTTGTTCTTTTAGTTTAGCCTTTACAGGCGCATCACATCAAGACTCAATTCCTCTAATCCGTTACCAGTGGCTGCTGCCAGTGGCGCTTTGTCGTGTCTTTCCGGGTTGGACTCAAGACGATAGTTACCGGGACAGGCGCAGCAGTCGGACTGAACGGGGGGTTCGTGCATACAGTCCAGCTTGGAGCGAACTGCCTTCCCGGAACCGAGTGTCAGGCGTGGAATGAGAAACCGCGGCCATAACAGCGGAATGACACCGGTAAACCGAATGGCAGGAACAGGAGAGCGCACGAGGGAGCCACCGGGGGGAAACGCCCGGTATCTTTAAGTCCTGTCGGGTTTCGCCACCACTGATTTGAGCGTCATTTTTTG
>JAFHAZ010000057.1:0-31566 GCA_016939315.1 Streptococcus sp.
TATTCTTAATAAGTCTCATAAGTTCTTCCTAATGATGGTTTCGTCGCTTTTCATTATAGTTTCTTATGGGACTTTTTGTGTACACTCAAAAATCTCTATAATCTCTACAGTGGTTTTACCCACTACAGAAATTATAGAGCCGAGTATGTGTTCTCAACCTCTTTTCCTTTGTAGTCATGTCATTAGCTTTTCCCCTATTTTTGGTAAAATAGTATTGAAGAATGGGGCAATAAGGAGGGAAAAAGTATGACTAAGGCAAAAAAATGGAAGATTGGTATCATCTTATTTCTTGGACTTGTTGCGACAGTCTTGATAGCTATGGTAGAGGGAAGATTTTGGAAGTATCAAGAGAACTATATTCCAGACGGTACTTATCAGATGATAAAATACGAGGATAAATCGGCATATTCCAATGAATTGATAAATAGGACTGAGCGGGGAGAGAATAATGATAGCTTATATGAGGATTTTATAGTTGTTGAGAATATGAAATCTCAATTTTATTATGTTTTTGTGGGAGATGGGGAATCTTTTGTCTCACCATTTGAGCACGATGAAAAGCTCCCACAGACTTTTGACCCACGTACAGGGACTTTGAAACAGGATTTAACAGTTTCTGAATATAAAGCTCTAGTGATTTCTCATATTGATAAGATTTCTAAAAAGGGAGAGGAGTACTCAAACGTAAAGGAAGTATCTGTCCAAAGGTGTGTAGACGATTATAAAAAAATGTTGAAGCAAAAAAGAACTTATGAAAAGCGCCCTAATGGCCTCGTTCTGACTGTTTATACTAATGATGGACATATTGAGTCGCGTAGAACTTTTAAACGATTGAGCTCAGAGGAAGCCAAAGAGGTCAAAAGTGGTTATGATTGGGACTATGAGTATGCCTTGAAGCATTATAAGTACCGGAATCATTATGGGGATTATGCCATCTGGCGCTGATCCACTTATCGTGCAAGCACCTCTTTACTATCGAGAATCATAACCTAATGATTTATTAAAAAACCTTACAGTCTTTATGATAATTGTCAAATACTATTTCACCATTTATTTTGGTACAATAGAACAGTAGACCAATAAAAAAGGAGATTATTATGAACCAGCAAGAGTGGATTGAGTACTTTGAATTAGTCAACGGTCGCAAACCAACTCCCGCAGAGTTAGCTCAAGCTCAAGCAGCAGGCGAGTTTATCCTTGAACGACCTAACCCTAACGTCTTTGGCTCAAATGGACAGGTGACGGAGCAAAGACCGATTAAACCAGCTGAACCTGTGATAACTATGACACAGCATCCTCAGTTTGCCCAAACAACAGCAACCTTCCAACAAGTCGTACCTGCTAAAAAAGGTATGTCTAAGAAAACTAAGATTATTTTGGCATCAGTCTTTGGTTCCTTGGCAGCGATTTTACTTATCGTTGGGGGCTACTCACTATGGCGCTACCAATCAGGTAAGATTGCAGATGGAACATATGAGGTAGTCAGTTTTTCTTATTACAATGAAGATAAGAATAGAATGGTCGACGGCATTAAAGAATACGAGGATGAAGACACAAAATTGTTAGACTTTTTAGTTGTAAAGAAAAATCAATCTAATCATTACAATTATTTAGAAAGCGATGGGAAATCTTCAATTAGTCTAATTCAGAACGAGAAATCGATTCCTCAGAAATTTGATCCTTGGAACAGAACTCAAAGTCAAGTACTTAGTTCAGATGATGTTAAAGATCTTGTCACTGACTATATGAAAAAAATGTCTAAAGAGTATTCTTTCTACTCAAAAGATGATGTTAAGAAAACTGTAAAAACAGCAGTTAGTGAATATAAGGATACTCTTAAAGAAACACGTACTTACGTAAAACATGGCGATGAATTTACGCTTAATATTTATGATAAAAAGGGTAAGTTAAAAATGACTACTACCTATAAGCTAATGAGCCGGGAAGATGGTGAAGAACGTAAGGATGATTATGATGATGCCGTTAAGGATTACAAGAAAGACCTAAAAGAGATTAGTGACAAGTATGACGAATATAGTGACTACGGTTACGGTTATGGTTATGGCTACGATTACGGCTATGGTTATGGTAATGACTATGGTGATACCTATGGCGGATATAATGACGGTAAGAATAGTGGATCAAAATCAGATTCAAGTGATAGTAGTAAAAAATCTAGTGATAAAATCTAATCAGCCAATGATATAAATGAGTAAAGTGGTACAAGAAGGAGAGCTAAAACTCCATTTTGGTACCGCTTTATTTTTATGAAAATAGTCAAATAGCTTTGGAGTATTTTTTCTGGTAGAATGGAAGTATCAATGAAAAAGGGGACTTTTATGAACGAAAAAGAGTGGTTAGATTATTTCGAAACAATCAATAATCGTAAGCCGACAGAGGAAGAAATCCAACAAGCAAAAGTTAATGGGGAATTTATTTCTCAAGAGGCTAAGGACGAGGGTGTTAATCCACAGCAAGCTCAGTTGAGTGATCAAGTGACACAAGCCGTTTCACAAGTTGCTCCTGCTAAGACAGGCTTGTCTAAGAAAGCTAAAATTATTATTGCTTCTGTAGTTGGAGCGGTTGTCCTAGTGGCGCTTTCATTTGGTGGCTATGCATTTATGCACCTGCAAAGCGGTAAAATACCTGAAGGAACCTATCTACTTGAAACTTATCGCTTTTACCATAAAGATAAGAAGAAAATGGTTGATGGTATGGAATCTTTCAAGGAAAGTGGCCTAGAGGCTCATGATTTTGTTAAAGTCAAAGGTAACAATGTTAAATTTTATTTTTATACCTTAGCTGGCGGGAACAATCTGGTTGACTTTACAGACTATGATACTGACGAAGCATACCGTCCAGATGCTTGGTCTAGAACGCTTAAACCAAACATGTCACTATCTGAATATTCGAAAGTCATTGACCAGGCAGTAGATAATCAATACAAAATAAGTGAATATCGAACTCAGGCTGATAACGATGAAAGTAAAAAGATTTACGTTAAATCCTACAAAGAATCTCTTGAAGAAACCGTTCGATACAAGGTTAAGGGTAATAAATTGATTGTCACTACTTATAATAAGAAAGGCAAACTTACAGAAGAAAGAAGTTTCAAACGCCTATCAGAGGATGACGTGAAGAAATTAGATTATGACTATGAACGTGATGTTAGAGCGGATAAAAAGCTCTTTCAAAACTAGTAATGTTTAAAACCAGCTTAGCTGGTTTTTTTAGTGTCCAAAACGTGCTATAATAAGATGTTATATCATCAGTGTTAGCCCATTTGTTAACATATGAAAGGAAATTAAAATGACAAAAACATTCTACATCACAACACCTATCTACTACCCATCTGGTAAATTGCATATTGGTTCTGCTTATACAACTATTGCTTGTGACGTCTTGGCACGTTACAAACGTATGATGAACTATGATGTCTTCTACCTTACTGGGCTTGATGAACACGGCCAAAAGATTCAACAAAAGGCTGAAGAAGCAGGAATCACACCACAAGAGTATGTGGACGGTATGGCTGTTGGTGTTAAGGACCTCTGGCAACTTTTGGATATCTCATACGATAAATTCATCCGTACGACTGATGATTACCATGAAAAAGTTGTTGCTCAAGTTTTCGAGCGTCTCTTGGAACAAGGAGATATCTACCTTGGTGAATACTCAGGATGGTATTCAGTTTCAGATGAAGAATTTTTCACTGAAAGTCAGTTGGCAGAAGTTTACCGTGATGAAGAAGGTAATGTCATTGGCGGGGTAGCTCCATCAGGACATGAAGTAGAGCTTGTTTCTGAAGAATCATATTTCTTTAAACTTAGTAACTACGCAGACCGTTTGACTGCCTTCTTTAAAGAACATCCAGAATTTATCCAACCTGATGGTCGTATGAATGAAATGCTTAAAAACTTCATCGAGCCAGGCTTGGAAGACTTGGCTGTGTCACGTACAACCTTTACCTGGGGAGTAAAAGTACCATCAGATCCAAAACACGTGGTTTATGTGTGGATTGATGCTCTTATCAACTATATCACTGCCCTTGGTTATGGTCAGGATGAGCATGGTAACTTTGATTTATTCTGGCAAAATGATGAAAACCACGAAATCATCCACATGATTGGTAAGGATATCCTTCGTTTCCACTCAATCTACTGGCCAATCATCCTTATGGCTCTTGATTTGCCATTGCCTACACGTCTTGTTGCCCACGGTTGGTTCGTCATGAAAGATGGTAAGATGTCTAAGTCTAAAGGAAACGTGATTTATCCAGAAATGTTGGTAGAGCGTTTTGGTCTTGATCCACTCCGTTACTACCTCATGCGTAGTCTTCCAGTCGGTTCAGATGGCACCTTCACACCAGAAGACTACGTGGCTCGTATTAACTACGAATTGGCTAACGACCTTGGAAACCTCCTCAACCGTACAGTTGCCATGATTAACAAGTATTTCGGTGGTCAAGTGCCTGCCTATGTTGAGAACGTTACAGACTTTGATGCTGATTTGGCTAAGGTTGTGGCTGAAAATATCGAAGAGTTCCACAAACAAATGAACGCTGTAGATTTCCCACGTGCCTTGGACGCCGTTTGGAATATCATTTCACGTACCAATAAGTATATTGATGAAACAGCTCCATGGGTCCTTGCAAAAGAAGATGGTGACAAGGAACAATTGGCAGCTGTTATGGCTCACTTGGCTGCTAGTCTTCGTGTGGTTGCCCACCTCATTCAACCATTCATGATGACCACTTCAAATGCCATCATGGAACAGCTCGGATTGTCAGGAGCGTTTGACCTTGAAAATCTTGAACTTTCAGCTTTCCCAGAGAATGTGACAGTCGTTTCAAAAGGTACACCAATCTTCCCACGTCTTGATATGGATGAAGAAATTGCCTACATCCAATCTCAAATGAACGCAGGCAAACCTCAAGAGAAAGAATGGAACCCAGAAGAGGTCGAACTTAAGTCTGAAAAAGACCAAATTAAATTTGACGACTTTGACAAGGTTGAAATCCGTGTCGCTGAAGTTAAAGAAGTAGAAAAAGTCGAAGGTTCAGACAAATTGCTTCGCTTCCGTCTTGATGCTGGTGACGGTGAAGATCGTCAAATCCTCTCAGGTATCGCTAAATTCTATCCAAACGAACAAGAATTGGTCGGTAAGAAACTTCAAGTCGTGGCTAATCTCAAACCACGTAAGATGATGAAGAAATATGTCAGCCAAGGTATGATTCTTTCCGCAGAACATGACGGCAAACTCACAGTCTTGACAGTAGATCCATCGGTTCCAAACGGAAGTGTGATTGGGTAAAATATCATAAAAAATAGTTTTTCAATTTTTTGAATTGGGAAACTGTTTTTTACTAATCTTCAGTTGTGAGTAAAGCGCTTGAAACAGATCTTTGTTGAGTGCTCGAAAGTTTTGCTTCCTTAAAATCGGAATGATCTACTCTTAAGGAAAGTCTTAAGAGGACCTAGTGTATAAGAAAACGAGTTCAGTCGAACTCGTTTTTTTATACACTATATTTCAATAAATGTTTAATGCGTTCCACACTTTCATCAGGTCCATAAGCATTTGGGTATCGGTCTAGTTTACTGATAGCGTCAAGGTCTACTTGGTCTAGGTGGAAGTCAAAGCTATTAAAGTTTTCCTTCATCCGTTCGATATGGGTACTCTTAGGAATGGTCAAGATGCCTTGTTGGGTTTGCCATCTGAGGATGACCTGGGCAACTGTCTTGCCATGTTTTTCAGCAATAGCAGTTAGAGTTGGGTCCTGAAAAATACTATCCTCTCCTCTATGAAAAGGAGCCCAGGCTTGCGTTAGGGTGCCAAATTCCTTATCAGCTTTCTGAATCAGTTTGTGTTGTTTATAGGGATGCAACTCGATTTGATTGACTGCTGGAATGACAGGTGTCTGCAAGGCAAAATCCGCCAAACGCCCTGTTGAGAAGTTAGAAACACCAATGGCTCTAATAAGTTCTTCATGCTTAAGCTCAATCATAGCACGCCAGGCACCATGTAAGTCGCCAAAAGGTTGATGAATCAAATATAAATCAAGATAGTCAGTATCTAGTTTGCGAAGTGTTTCTTTTAGGGCTAATTTGGTATCTTCGTAGCCTAGCTGGCTAATCCAGGCCTTACTAGTCAGGAAAATATCCTCGCGAGGGATACCAGATGCCTTAATGGCACGTCCCACGGCTTCCTCATTTCGATAAAGGCTAGCAGTATCAATCAATCGATAGCCTACAGAAAGAGCATCTTCAACGGCTTTTTGACATTCTTTTTGATCGAAAATTTGCCAGACACCAAAACCAAGGACAGGTATTTTGATGCCATTATTAAGTGTTTGAAATTCCATTTTCTTCTCCTTAGTGGTGGGGTAGTAAGCTATCCTGAATTTCCTCGATAAATGCTTGAATAATTGCGGATTGTTTCTGTTTATTATTGGTCACAAAGCCCAAGGTGTGCTTTGGACTGTTCTTCAGTGGAAGTAAAACAATTTGGTCCTTAATGAAACTATTAACAATACCGAGACCAGAAGCGTAACTATCTGAGGCACAGAGCAAATTCATGACACTACCTCGGTCATTACTGTAAATCACTTGTTGGTCAGGCAGAACCTCGAGAGGATCTTCGTCAAAATGGATTCCAGAGCTTTCTTGACGAAAGCGGACCTGTGGGTATCCCTCTAAATCTTTGAGGTTGAGGGATTTTTTGTGAGCTAGAGGATGTTGGCGACCTAAGAAAATCTTAGTTTCAAACTCTCCAAGTGGGGTGAAAGTCAGATCCATGTGTTGAAAACTGCGTTCTAGGATATGGTCGTTGTCTTCATCTAGATAAATAATCCCCAGGTCACTTTCGAAGCTTTCAACGCTTTTGAGAATCTTCCTAGTCGTTGTTTCAATCAGTTGAAATTCTTGATAGTCACTACGAAAACGTTGGGCAATGTGAGCCATGGGAAGTGATAAGAAATCGTAGTGGTGACTGGCAACAGTGAATGATTTCTTGAATGATTTACGGTAGCGTCCCTCTAGGAGATCTAACTCTCCAAGAATACGTTTGGCGTATTTGAGAAAATCATGACCGTCATCAGTTAGTTTGGCTCCTGTATTGGAACGCTCAAAGAGTTGGACTCCAAGTTCTTCCTCTAAATCACGGATGGATGCTGAGAGATTAGGCTGAGTCAAAAAGAGTTTTTTGGCAGCCTTACTAAAAGACCCTGTTTCAGCGATAGTCTGAACATAGCGACATTGTTGAAAATTCATAAGCATCCCCTTTGAAAAATATGATTGTAGGTCATATTATAACAAAATGAGAAGTCTAAAATCAGCAAAATTCTGATAGGAATAGATGAAGACCTGATATGAAATTTCTATGATTAAGTCGTTTTAGAAATAATAATGGAAAGTGAGCTGAGCTCTAAGAAAATAGTTCTGATAAAAGAAAAACTGCATCCACAGGCTAGACACTAAAAATCTAACTTGTAGGATGCAGTTTTAAATATTAGTCATTAAGATATCTAATGGCTTTCAGTTTTTTAGGACGAATGAGGAAGAGCCCTATAGCAATCAGTGGTAACCAAACAATGAAATTCCAGACACTTGTAGCTGGAGCAGCCTGTGTTGATTGTGAGAGAAGTACACTAGCAAAATCAATCAAACAGTGCAGGACAATAGTCCACCACAGGCTACCAGTACGTAAGTAAATAGCCGCATAGAATATACCTATAGCTGTCGCATAATAAACCTGAAACAGAGTAGCATTCAAGGGTTGATGAGTGAGATTTACAAGATGAGCCAACCCAAAGGATAAGGCAGATAGGAGAACGACACCTAAAACCTGTTTTGAAGATTTAACACCATCTTGGAAGGCGATTTTAAGGAAGAGTCCGCGAGAAACATATTCCTCGAAAAAACCAGCCCCTAAGGCAATAGTCAAGGCAGTTCCTATCATGTGAGGTGCCTTAATGATACCAAAAGCACCCGCAGAAAGATAGAAGAAATCTGCTAAAAGAACCAACCAACATACACTTAAGGTTTCAGACCAACTGATCTTTTTAGTTGATTTTATTTTTAATCCTAGTCGCTTATGGACTAGGAAATAGTAGCCACACCCTAGGCCTAGTGTCTTTATGAGAAAGGCTATCTCCTCTGGCAGTGGCTTAAGAAGCAAACGAAGTACAAGGTTCGCAAAAATAATACTAACCCCAAAAAGAATCAGTGTCCTAGTTTCTTTTTTTGTCATTGAAAAGTCCCCCAACTTTCTTAACATTTTTTTCAAGCATACGACGAAAAACGACTAAAGTCAAGGACTTGAAGGTGTTTTTTATGTATTTTTAGTTATGAAGAGGCCGGTTCTTGATGACCTGCTTCTAATAGAAAGCCTATTCTATCGTTGAAACAGTTTATTATGAGAAAAAAATGAACGGCTGTAAGAAAGTAATAAGTGAAAACTCTGTAAAATCCTTACGAATTATAATTAATTGTAAAGAAATGATTAAATTATAACAAAAGTGTGTCAAATTTTAAAAACATGTAGCAAATATATAATATTTTTTTCAGAAAGCTATTGCCAAATTTTGAAAATCACGGTAGTATATTAAACGGTGAAGAAAATAGGTTAATAAAATGTTAACCAAGAAGGAGAAAGTGTAAATGAAAGTCAATCCATTTAAAACAACATTGTATTCAAGCGTATTGCTTGCAGGACTCGCGGCTACAAGCGTAGCAGCTGCGGATGAAGCTAAAGATGTAACAGCAACTACTGATACTGATGCAACCGTATCAAATACGGCTGCAGAATCAAGTGCTAACCTTGTTAAAACAACAGGTGATGCAGCAGTTGTTACTACAGTACCTGGAACAGAAGAAAAAACTACTACTGAAACAGATACTACTGTAAAAACAACAACTAAAGCTATTGCTGAAGTTTCAAATCCTGACTTCGATAACGCTGTTGAAGCTGCAACAACGACTGCAGCAGCATCAAAAGATTCTGCTGATGTTAAAGCTGTCCAAGATCAAGCAGCTAAAGATGCTCAAGAAGCTTCAAATACAGTTGTTTCTGAAAATAAATTGACTCGTGAAGAAGCTGATGCAGCTCTTACATCTGCAAAAGCAAATGTTGTTGCAACAGGGGGATTCACAGCTACAGAAGAAGCAGGTGTTAAACACACTAGCGTCGAAGCTGCTAACAATGACAACAAAGTTCAAACAACAGCTTTGACAACTGCGGTTTCAGAATATAAACAAAAACTTGCAGATTACAAGACACAATTGGATAAATACTACCAAGACGTTCTTGCTTATGCTGCTTGGGAAAAATCATACAAAGAGTACACTGGTGGAACAACAGCTCGTCTTTTGACAAAAGGCTTGGCTGAAAATGCTACTGGTTTAATCTATAAAACAGAATCTGATGCTACAATGACTGTTGAAAATTCAGCAGGTTCTGTTGACTACTTGGATAAAACAATCCAATCAGGTCACTCAGTAGATGACATTCTTGAACAATTCAATACATCACGTTACATTCCAAGTGACTTCAGTGCCGCTAATGGTTCACAATACACTATCAATGCTGACGGTGAATACACTGAAGATGTATGGTTGAAGATGGCTACAGGTCAAACATTGACTGTAACATACAACAACCTTAACGGAACTTCATACAATGGTACTCCAGTTAAGAAAATCGTTGCAACTTACACTTTGGTAGAAACACCAAGTGCAGATGGTTCAGCCATTGTTAAGTTGTACCACGATCCAACTAAGACACTTTTCATTGGTTCACAAACTGACGACACTAACAAAAAACTTCACGTTAAGATGAACTTGAACTTCTTTGATTCTGAGTCATCAGTGACACCACTTGATTTGTCTAAGAACGGATCAGTTTTGAGTATCTCATCACTTAACCACTGGAACACTGAACTTGGAAACCACATTGAAAAAGTTGGTTTGAATGGTAATGAATACGTTCAAATTCCTGGTTCATCTATCACTTTGCATGAAGATGGTTATGCTTATGCAACAAACGATAACGAATTTGTGGCTAACGGTTCACGCTTTAACAGTGACCCAACAGTGGATCCAACAACTGGTGAAGTTACAGATGAAGGTTGGGATGCGATTAACCCAGACGGAACACCTCGTACGAAGAATGCCTACTATGGCGCTGCTGCAACAATCTTCAAGGGTGAACCAATGGACTTCATCGTAAGCGGAAATAACCTTAACGTTCCAACTGCTTACTGGTTCGCAACTAACTCAACAGTAGTTGTTCCTGAATTGCCAGAAGAACCAAACAAACCAGTTCTTCCAAACACTGTTTCAGCAAAAGTTACTTACCACAAAAACTTTGTATCTGTTGAAGAAACAACTGAGAAACCAAAACCTCAAGTACCAACAACTCCAACAGAACCTACACCAGGTAAACCTGTAACACCAACATCAGTACCTGTAAAAGAAGAAGCTCCAGCTCTTCCATCTACTGGTGAAAAATCAACAGCAGCTTCTGCAGCAGCAGGTGCAGCTATGGTGACATCAGCTTTGGCCTTGTTCGGTATTTCAACTTACAAACGTAAACACTAAGATAATACATAAAAAATCTAGGAAAATTTCCTAGTTTTTTTAGTTTGGAAAAATCAAGTTAACCAGAAATAATAAAGATGAAATTTTCTGACATTTCCTGGAATTGCTTGATTTAGACTGAAAAAAGAAAAATAGACATACATTTTCTAATTTTTTCAAAATCGCAACTAAAGCCTATATTATAAGCTTTTTTCTATAGTTAACTATGTATAAAACAAGGGTGTAAATATTATTTTCAAAAAATATGAAATAAATTAATTGACAAAAAATTATAATACAGTATAATAGATTGTGTTAGGAAGAGTTTGTTTTTTTGGCAGGGTGACTCCCTAGTCAAAAAGGACTAGCTTAGAATCTGGAATTCTAAGTTATCAAATTCCAATGTTTCATTGTGATGATTTAAAAAAGAGAAGATTTAAACAGCAAAAAAATTAGATTAATCGATTTAAAACATCAGCATCATCGTAGCGGGAGCTAGCGGTATTTTTAATCCGTGTAGAGCAAACGACAGATTCAAAAACAGCAGAATCGGTAGAGACTAATCGTCAAAAGCGAAGAGGGAAAGAAAATAAAGCAGTAACTGCTAATATACCTATCAGAAGGTGGACTAAACCTAATGACTGATAGGTGGTATGTTTTGAGAGTGGCATTTTTAGCCAATACTCTTCTAGAAAATAGTATCTTGTAAGCAGTGCGAAGTTCTGCGTAAAGAAGCTAGAGGGAAAGTTCTTCAGATTGACTGACTATCAATCACAAGATACTCTTAACTAGAAACCATTTTGGACCAACACGGTTTTGCGTTTGTTGGTATTGAACTGCACCTAGGGAAATGGTGGTTCAATGTTAGTAAATAAAGACTTTAACTTGTAAAAGTCTGAAAATTGTTTTATCTCATTATCAACTCAAGGATTAAGTTTTTAGTGGGATTGCGGAACAAAAGGGTGATAAGCATATTGGGATGATGCTTCAGTGACGGAATTTGACCAGATGTTTGTGAGAGCATCTGTCTATGCTACAATAGCTATTTTTAATGCTTATGTGGGATAGAAACTGTTTTCAAAATCTTGATTCCTAGGAAAATTGGGGGATTTTCCTTGAGGAATTGAGATTGTTGAAAAGAGATCAAATGGACTGAGCGGCACTTGTATCCCAAGGTAAGCAATACACCTATAAACCTAAGTTTACATACAGCAGGGAGCAAGTTTCAGTTTGAATGGGGGACGCATCTAGAGTAATCTAGATGTTTTTTTATTTTGTGAATTCTTTTACGAATAAGTAAGAGAGTGCACGAAGGAGAGAGTCATGTTAATTGCAAAAAATCAGGAGGGAAAGCTCGTTTCAGCTCTAGAAACCAGTTTGCAACGTAAGGAATCCTATAGCTGTCCTGGTTGCCAGGGAGTTGTCCTTCTGAGACATGGTCAGGTAATGTGTCCACATTTTGCTCATAAGTCTTTGCAAGATTGTCAGTTCTTCTCGGAGAATGAATCGGCCCAACATTTATCCCTTAAGGCAGCCTTATATAAATCTTTGGTTAATCATGGTGAAAAAGTACGTATTGAAAAGGTTTTGTCCGAGATGGGGCAAATTGCAGATTTATTTGTTGGCGATTCTTTAGCCCTGGAAGTCCAGTGTTCTCGTCTATCACAGAAACGTTTAAGAGAACGCACACGCGCCTATCAGCAAGCAGGTTATGAAGTGCGTTGGCTTTTGGGGGAAGACCTATGGTTGGGACGGCGTTTAACAGACTTACAGCGGGACTTTCTCTATTTTACGGCTAATATAGGATTTCATCTATGGGAGCTTGATTGGAAGAAAGAGGAAATTAGACTTAAGTATCTTATCTATGAGGATATTTTTGGGAAAGTCTATTACTTAACTAAGACCTGGCCTTTAACCGAAAATCTGATGGCAGTTCTACGTTATCCCTATCAAGCAGAGAGGGTTGAGACCTATCAAGTGACTCAGCGAAAGAAAGTCTCACATGTGATTCAACGAGAATTAATGGGGAAAAATCCAAGGTGGATGAGAAGGCAGGAAGAAGCCTATCTTAGAGGAATGAATTTGTTAAGTCTGTCTGATCAGGATTTTTTCCCACAAGTGAGATTTCCTGAATCTAGGCAGGGTTTTGTACAAATTAGACAGTCACTTGAAGGTTTTGAAAAGCTTTTTAAGCAATATTATCGAAAAAGTCATTTTTCTTATCGACAAACTCTCTACCCTCCCACCTTTTATGCTAAAATAGAAAAGAATAGACACAATTAAGGAGAATATTATGTCAGACAATCGTACTCATTTAGAAGAAAAATACACATGGGATTTGACGACCATTTTTGCGACAGATGCAGATTGGGAAACCGAATATGAAAGCACTGTTCAGGATTTGAAGAAGGCTAGTGCTTATGCAGGTCATCTCTTGGATTCTGCTAAGAACTTGCTTGAGGCAACAGAACTTTATATGAGCCTTATGCGTCGCTTGGAGAAAATCTATGTCTATGCGTCAATGAAAAATGACCAAGACACAACAGTAGGTCTGTATCAAGAGTACCAAGCAAAGGCCTCAAACCTTTATTCACAGTTGAGTGAAGCCTTTGCTTACTTTGAGCCTGAATTTATGGCCTTGGATGCTGAAAAGTTAACAGCCTTCAAAGCAGAGGAACCAGGGCTTGGACTTTATGACCACTATTTCGAACGCCTCTTGGCAAACAAGGACCACGTTCTTTCTCAAGAAGCGGAAGAGCTCTTGGCAGCAGCCGGTGATATTTTCAACGGTCCAACGGATACCTTTAATGTCTTGGATAATGCTGATATCCTCTTCCCATGGGTATCAGATGGCCAAGGGGATGTGGTTGAGTTGACACATGGTAACTTTATCACCCTCATGGAATCTAAGGACCGTGACATTCGTAAGGGTGCTTATGAAGCGATGTACGGTACTTACGAGCAGTTCCAACATACCTATGCACAAACACTTCAAGGCGTTGTTAAGGTTCACAATTACCAAGCCAAAGTTCGTCACTATAATTCGGCACGTCATGCAGCACTTGCAGCCAATTTTATTCCAGAGAGTGTTTATGACTCACTCTTGGAATCAGTGAATAAGCATTTGCCACTTTTGCACCGTTACCTTGATTTGCGTAAGAAGGTCTTGGGGCTTGACGAGCTTAAGATGTATGACGTCTACACACCACTTTCTGAGACTGAAACTGCTCTTACTTATGAAGAATCCCTCAAGAAAGCAGAAGAAGTCTTGGCAATCTTTGGTGAAGAGTATAGTAAAGGGGTTCATGCAGCCTTTACGGAACGTTGGATTGATGTTCACCCTAACAAAGGAAAACGCTCAGGTGCCTACTCAGGTGGTGCCTATGATACCAATGCTTTCATGCTTTTGAACTGGCAAGACACTCTGGACAATCTCTTTACCTTGGTTCACGAGACCGGCCACAGCTTGCATTCAACGTTCACACGTCAGACACAACCATATGTTTATGGAGATTACCCAATCTTCTTGGCGGAAATTGCGTCTACAACTAATGAAAATATCTTGACAGAAACACTTCTTAAAGAAGTTAAAGATGACAAGACACGTTTTGCTATTCTTAACCACTATTTGGATGGTTTCAAGGGAACTGTCTTCCGTCAAACCCAATTTGCTGAGTTTGAGCATGCTATCCATGAAGCAGATGCATCTGGTCAAATCTTGACAGCCGACTTCATGAATAAACTTTACGCAGACCTCAATGAGAAATACTATAACCTTAAAGCTGAAGATAACTACGAAATTCAGTTTGAGTGGGAACGTATTCCGCATTTCTACATGAATTACTATGTCTACCAATACGCTACAGGGTTTGCAGCAGCAAGCTACTTGGCTGAAAAAATTGTTCACGGTACTGAGGAGGATAAAGAAGCTTACCTTACTTACCTTAAGGCGGGAAGCTCAGATTATCCTTTGGAAGTTATCAAGAAAGCTGGTGTTGATATGACCAATACCGACTACTTGGATGCTGCCTTCAAAGTTTTTGAAGACCGTCTTGTTGAATTGGAAGCCCTGGTTGAAAAAGGTGTTCACCTTTCTTAAAAAGAAGTTACTATACTATATGAAAGAATCATTCTGAATAAGAGTGGTTCTTTTTACATCTAAAAAACGAACGTTTACAGCATACAAGTCCTAATTTCTACGGAAAATTACTAATGAGCATATTTATAGCTCCTTGTTTATATTCATGATAGACTAAAAACCTAACGTTTTATAATTGATAAGTGAACAGTGTTCAGAAATAGAAAGTAGGTTTTTGTGAAAACAACCAATCGTTATCTTGTAGCAACGTGTGGTGTCTTACTCCATCTTATGTTGGGGTCTACCTATGCTTGGAGTATCTATCGTAATCCTATTATGGCCCAGACTGGCTGGGATCAATCTTCAGTTTCTTTTGCCTTTTCATTGGCCATCTTTTGTCTTGGTCTTTCTGCAGCCTTCATGGGACGTTTGGTTGAAAAATTTGGTCCTAGAGTGACTGGAAGTATGTCGGCTGTTCTCTATGCCGGAGGTAACATTCTAACAGGAGTTGCCATTGCTCAGGGAGAGCTGTGGATACTTTATCTTGGTTACGGTATTCTTGGTGGTCTAGGACTGGGTGTAGGTTATATTACGCCTGTTTCAACTATTATTAAGTGGTTTCCTGATAAGCGTGGACTTGCGACTGGTCTTGCCATCATGGGCTTTGGCTTTGCCTCACTGCTAACCAGTCCTATTGCCCAATATCTGATTCAGGCACGTGGTGTTGAGCAGACCTTTTATATTTTGGGAGTTGTTTATTTTATTGTGATGCTTTTTGTCTCACAATTCATTAAACGACCAAGTGTAGAGGAAGCACAACTGTTGGCTGACAAGAGTCCAAACCGTCAGGCTGCTAATTTAAGCAAGGGAATTACGGCTAATGAAGCTCTGAAATCGTCAACTTTCTACTGGTTATGGCTTATCTTGTTTATCAATATTTCATGTGGCTTAGCCCTTGTCTCTGCTATTTCTCCAATGGCTCAAGATATGGTTGGGATGTCAGCGGAATCAGCAGCAGTTGTTGTCGGTGTTATGGGAATCTTTAATGGTTTTGGTCGCCTTCTGTGGGCAGGCTTGTCGGATTATATTGGGCGTCCGAAGACCTTTATCCTCCTCTTTGTGGTTAATATCGTTATGGCTATCCTTCTAATTGTCCTGCAAGTTCCACTTGTCTTTGTGGTTGCGATGGCTGTTCTGATGACTTGCTACGGGGCAGGATTCTCCTTGATTCCTCCCTACCTTAGCGATATCTTTGGGGCAAAGGAATTGGCTACCCTTCATGGTTATATTCTGACTGCCTGGGCTATGGCAGCCTTGGTGGGACCAATGCTCCTGTCGGTAACCTATGAATTGACAAAATCTTACCAGATGACCTTGCTTGTTTTCATTGCTCTTTACGTGGTAGCTTTGGTTATTGCTTACCTCTTGAAAAAGAAGGTTATTCGTCAAGTAGTCTAATGATGAGGATTTGAGTTATAGATAAGAAAAATCTCTAGCACTCGCTAGGGATTTTTTATATAATAAAACACATGGTTAAATCATATAGTAAAAACGCAAATCACAACATGCGTCGCCCAGTAGTAAACAAGGATATCGTGGATTACATGCGAACGCATCTTCAGGAAAATAAAGGGCATTTGGCTGAGCTGGAGGCCTTTGCTCGTAAGGAAAATATTCCAATTATTCAGCACGAAGTTGTTGCTTATTTCCGATTTTTGTTACAGACCTTGCAGCCTAAGAAAATCCTTGAGGTAGGAACGGCTATTGGTTTTTCAGCTCTTCTTATGGCTGAGTACGCCCCTGATGCTCAGATTACGACGGTTGATCGTAATGAAGAAATGATTGGCTTTGCCAAGGAAAATCTAGCCAAGTATGACAGCCGCAAACAAATTACCTTAGTTGAAGGTGATGCAGCAGAAGTTTTGCAAGATTTGGACACTGATTATGATTTTGTCTTTATGGACTCAGCCAAGTCTAAATATATCGTCTTTCTGCCTGAAATCCTAAAACGTCTCAAGGTAGGTGGTGTCATTGTCTTTGATGATATCTTCCAAGGGGGGGATATTGCCAAAGACATCATGGAGGTTCGTCGTGGTCAGCGTACGATTTACCGTGGTTTGCATCGTCTTTTTGATGCGACCTTAGATAACCCTGGTTTGACTGCTAGTTTGGTACCTATGAGTGACGGACTTCTTATGCTTCGGAAAAATTCTGAAAATATTATCTTGCCAGATTAAGCATTATTTAAGTAAGTGTGGTATAATAACAAAGATATTGACAATTTAAGGAGTAGATAGAATGGCTAAAGAAAATGAAAACCTTGAGTCGACAGAAGAAACTGTTGAAGAGGTTGTAGCAGACAAAGACGCAGAACAAGAGCATCTTGATCGCCAAAAAGAAGAAGAGGAAAGCATCGCCCTCGCTAGTGAAAAAGCGAAAGAAAAAGCTAAACGTGCTAAAACGAAAAAGACACGTGATGCTGGTAAACCAAGCTCAGGTGGCCGCTTCCTCGGAGGTCTTGCCCTTGTAGCTGTTTCAGCTCTCGTTGGTGCAGGTGCTATGTATGTTTCTCTAGGTAACAAAACGACTGAAGAAACAACTTTGGTATCTATGAAAGGTGATACTGTTACTGTCGGTGATGTCTTTGATTCACTTAAAGGTAGCAGCCAAACACAACAAAGTGTTTTGAGTGCAACTTTGCAAAAGGCTCTTGAAAAAGAATATGGTAGCAAAGTCAGCAAAGAAGACGTTGACAAAGCTTATAAGCAAGCTTCAGAACAATACGGAGATCAATTCTCACAAGTACTTGCAGCCTATGGTCAAACAGAAGAGTCATACCGTACTCAAATCCGTACACAAAAATTGGTTGAGTATGCTGTTAACCAAGCCGCACAAAAAGATTTGACTGAAGCAAATTACAAGGCCGCCTATGATAACTACACACCAAATACAGAGGTACAAGTAGTTTCAACTACTGATAAAGCAGTGGCAGATAAGGTAGACTCTGAAGCTAAAGCAGAAGGAGCAGACTTCTCACAAGTTGCTAAAGATAACAGCTTGGAAGTGGCTTCTAAGACAGTTAACTCAGCTTCTCAAGACTTCCCAGCAGATGTTTTGACAGTAGCCTTCAAACAAGATGCTAATGCCGTTTCTGACGTAGTGACCGTTTCAAACAGTTCAACTGGTGCTGCAACTTACTATATCGTCAAAACTGTTTCAAAATCTGAGAAAAATGCAGATTGGAAAAACTATAAGGATGATTTGACTAAGGTTATCATCAATGGTAAGAAATCTGATACTAACTTCACTAACTCAGTGATTGCTAAGGTCCTTAAAAAATACAATGTTAAAGTTGTAGACAAGGCCTTCAGCGCAATTCTTGACCAGTATGTGACTGGTTCTGGGGCTTCATCAAGTTCATCATCAAGCTCTAGCAAATAAATCACAAGATAGAGTTGATAATGCTATTATCAGCTTGACCTAAGACCTAAAACACGTTAAAATGAAGAGTGGCTAAAAGTTCTAATATCATGACATTTTTGGCCATCCCTTTGAGATTGGTAATCATTGCTTCTAATACAGAAAAATGGCGGTCGCTGCGAGCCATGGACGAATTTGGTTACTTGCTACTCAAAGTTCACAATTAAAGACAAATAAGAATGACAAGTTCATTGAATGAAGGTGGTACCGCGGTTCACGTCGCCCTTCGTTTAGTGGCCTTGTCTTTTATTCTTTTAGTATTTTTTGAATGAATGTATGACATTATTGGAGGTAGCTTATGAAAACCTATTTTGTCAAACAGAAGTTTCGATTGGGTGGTGAACGCTTTGATATCAAGGATGATCAAGGTAGAGTTGCCTATCAGGTTGAAGGATCCTTTTTTAAGATTCCAAAGACCTTTACGATTTTTGGCGAGGATGGTCGTGAGATCAGTCATATCACCAAGGAGCCTATTAGTCTCTTACCCAAATTTACGGTGGATTTACAGGATGGTTCGAGTTTTTACATTCGTAAAAAATTAACCTTTCTTCGTGATAAGTATGATGTCGATAATCTTGGTTTGCGAATAGAGGGGAATATTTGGGACCTGGATTTTCAACTGCTTAATAGTCAAGATCAGGTAGTTGCTAGGATTCAAAAGGAGCTCTTTCATCTAACATCGACCTATACTGTTACCGTTTATGAAAATACTTATGCCGATTTAGCCATTTCCCTATGTGTCGCTATTGACTATGTGGAAATGCTCGAGAATAGCTCAAAATAAGAAACAATTGATTAAGGAGAAACAATGAAACAACTTACTTCAGCACAAATTCGTCAAATGTGGCTTGATTTCTGGAAATCGAAAGGTCACGCTGTTGAACCATCAGCTAACTTGGTTCCAGTTAACGACCCAACCCTTCTTTGGATTAACTCAGGGGTTGCCACTTTGAAAAAATACTTTGATGGCTCTGTGATTCCTGAAAATCCACGTATTACCAACTCACAAAAAGCTATCCGTACCAACGATATCGAAAACGTTGGTAAGACAGCTCGTCACCACACTATGTTTGAAATGCTTGGTAACTTTTCAGTTGGTGACTACTTCCGTGATGAAGCTATTGAGTGGGGTTATGAGCTTTTGACAAGCCCAGAGTGGTTTGATTTTCCAAAAGACAAACTTTACATGACTTACTATCCAGATGATAAAGATTCATACAACCGTTGGATTGCCTGCGGTGTTGAACCAAGTCATTTGATTCCAATTGAAGATAACTTCTGGGAAATCGGTGCTGGACCTTCAGGACCAGATACTGAAATCTTCTTTGACCGTGGCGAAGACTTTGACCCTGATAATATTGGTATCCGTTTGCTTGAAGAAGATATTGAAAACGATCGTTACATTGAAATTTGGAACATCGTTTTGTCACAATTCAACGCAGACCCAGCAGTTCCACGTTCAGAATACAAGGAACTTCCTAATAAAAACATTGATACGGGCGCAGGTCTTGAACGTCTTGTAGCCGTAATGCAAGGGGCTAAAACAAACTTTGAAACAGACCTCTTCATGCCTATCATTCGTGAAATCGAAAAAATGTCTGGTAAAACTTACGATCCAGATGGTGACACAATGAGCTTCAAGGTTATTGCTGACCACATTCGTTCATTGGCATTTGCCATCGGTGATGGTGCTCTTCCAGGTAATGAAGGTCGTGGTTATGTCCTTCGTCGTCTTCTCCGTCGTGCCGTAATGCACGGTCGTCGTCTCGGCATTTCTGACGCTTTCTTGTACAAACTTGTCCCAACTGTTGGTCAAATCATGGAAAGCTATTACCCAGAAGTTCTTGAGAAGAAAGACTTTATCGAGAAGATTGTTAAACGTGAAGAAGAAACCTTTGCACGTACCATTGATGCAGGTTCAAGCATGCTTGATGAGCTTCTTGCTAACCTTAAGAAATCTGGTAAAGATACGCTTGAAGGTAAAGACATCTTTAAACTTTACGATACTTATGGATTCCCAGTGGAATTGACAGAAGAGTTGGCTGAAGATGAAGGCTTCAAGATTGACCATGAAGGTTTCAAAGCTGCCATGAAAGAACAACAAGACCGTGCGCGTGCTAGCGTCGTCAAAGGTGGTTCTATGGGTATGCAAAATGAAACCCTCGCTAACATCACTGAACCATCTGAGTTCTTGTATGAAGCGGAAACTGCTGAAAGCCGTTTGAGCGTAATCGTTGCTGATGATGCTCGTCATGATAGTGTTAACTCTGGTCAAGCCCTCCTTGTCTTTGAACAAACACCATTCTACGCTGAAATGGGTGGACAAGTAGCAGACCACGGTACAATCTCAGATGCAGCTGGTACAGTCGTTGCGCGTGTGGTTGATGTTCAACGTGCACCAAATGGACAAGCCCTTCACACTGTTGAAGTTGAAGGTGAACTTGTTGTAGGAGCTAACTACAAACTTGAAATTGACCACACACGTCGTCATCGTGTCATGAAGAACCACACAGCGACTCACCTCTTGCACGCTGCCCTTCATAACATCGTCGGTGATCATGCTGTTCAAGCCGGTTCTCTTAACGAACAAGAATTCTTGCGTTTTGACTTCACTCACTTTGAGGCTGTTACTCCAGAAGAATTGCGTGCTATCGAAGAACAAGTTAACGAAGAAATCTGGAAAGCTACTCCAGTAACAACTATTGAAACAGACATTGACACTGCTAAATCAATGGGAGCTATGGCCCTCTTTGGTGAAAAATATGGTAAGAATGTTCGTGTCGTTTCAATCGGTGATTACTCTGTTGAGCTTTGTGGTGGTACGCACGTTGCCAACACTGCTGAAATCGGTATGTTCAAGATTGTCAAAGAAGAAGGTATCGGTTCAGGAACACGTCGTATCTTGGCAGTGACATCACGTGAAGCTTACCTTGCTTATCGTGAAGAAGAAGATGCCCTCAAAGCAATCGCAGCAACACTTAAGGCACCACAATTGAAAGAAGTGCCTAACAAGGTTGCTAGCCTTCAAGAGCAATTGCATGCCCTTCAAAAAGAAAATGCTGCGCTTAAAGAAAAGGCAGCTGCAGCTGCAGCTGGTGACGTCTTCAAAGATGTTAAAGAAGCTAACGGTGTTCGTTACATTGCTAGCCAAGTAGAAGTTTCTGATGCAGGTGCCCTTCGTACCTTCGCGGACCAATGGAAACAAGCAGACTACTCTGATGTCCTTGTCCTTGCAGCTCACATTGGCGAAAAAGTTAATGTTCTTGTAGCAAGCAAGTCTAAAGATGTTCACGCAGGTAATGTTATCAAGGTTCTCGCACCAATCGTATCAGGTCGTGGTGGTGGTAAACCAGATATGGCCATGGCCGGTGGTAGCGATGCCAATGGTATCCAAGATCTTCTTTCAGCAGTAGCAGAACAGCTCTAAGATGTGATACAATAAAAGTAACTTGAAAAGATAGGATGAAAATCCTATCTTTTTTAATAGATTCACATTCTTGGGGGGATTATGGAAGATAAAAATGTTAGGGATTTTAACGATGTGCTTATATTCATAATTACAGTCTTTTTCTCGTTTTGTTTTTCACTGATGTATATTGAGTGGCAAAATTATCATAATCAACAAACTGACCGGTATTTAAATGGTTATGCTTATGTGACAGGTTTCAGTTCGGTTGATGCCTATGTGAAATTAACAGATCCTGATGTTCTAGCTGTCCAATCAACTGGCAATATCCAATATTCCGATAACTATATGATGTCTCAAAACTATCGTTATCATGATTCTTTTAAAAACACAGAGAAAACATCTCAAAAGGATAATCAATATTATCGACTATCTATATATGATGTTAATGATACGAGTAATCAACCGATTGAGGTAGACCTTTTTAAGTTTGTACCAGAGTTAAAGAAAGGTAAGGGGATTAGCAATCTTAAAGCAAAGCTTTATGAAGAGAATCAGAAAGCCTATGTTCTTGTTACTTTTGAAGGCACAAAGGTCGGGAAAAATCGTGAGCCTGCTTATACTTTTGAGGTTTCAAAAGATGATAAAACATTAAAGTTAATAAGCAATTTCTCAAACGCTAGCCTTTATGATTTCGATACTATCCCAAAAGATAGTATCCCAAAACAGGAACAAAGTGTAAAAGGCTATTTACCTCAGACTATTGGGATTATCCATAATCTTGGTAGTAATCTTTTATCTAATGTTCATACTTTAGATTCGGGACGTGTTGCTATTAGTGTTGGGGCTTTTGATGGTACATCGAGGACGATTTATGACCAAAATCCTAAACTTCTAGAGATGGCTAAAAATGATAGTTATCAATTGGTAGTTACAGATAGTTTTTGTAATGATCAGGCAAAGACCCAAAGTCTTTTGGATTTATACAAGGAAGATGGTAAGACTAGTTTTGTAGATGGTTTGGTAGCTAAAGCAGATACAACAATTGATGGACAAGAACACCTCTTGTCAAATTTTCAGGATTTTGACAGATGGATATATCGAAACGTCAGCTTGACAAGAAAAGAGTTTAAATCTCGAGAGGATGTTCAAGCCATTTTATATGATCCGAATTCAACCTTGCTTCCGATTGGTGTTAACGCCTTAGATAATAGTCTCGTAACTTACGATTTAGCTTCAGGACCTTTATATAGTTTTTATACTTATAGTATAGGTTCTGAAACAAGTAAACTAAAGAAAAGTATTGAACTGATTCAAAATTGGAGAGCTGGTTTTAAGTACAATGAGGTCGTTAAGGAATTGTATTATGAGCAATACTATAGGAGTGACTACAGTCCCTATATAGAACGTATTGATACTGCGAATGCGAACCAAGAACCTAAACAAATCTTATTTATGAAAGAGAGTATTTTTGAATTGCTTCAATCAAATCCGTTTGAAAATGCGATGAAAGAGGGTAAAGATGCTTTCAACCGTATTATTAATGAAGGAGCACCTGTTGGTTTGTATTCCATTCTTGATGCACCTAGGGATGCTATTGATAATGGATCGTTTAACATTAGTCCAGATATGGTACAAAGGGGTTATCTTTTAGGTACAACTCCAAGTAATCAAGCGAAAGAAAAATATGGTATTAGCGAATTTGAAGGTCCGAGAACACAGGCAGTGTATAATAGTATGTCTTTTGTTCAAAATGGTAAGGCCATAACAGTGATAATCCCAAGGGAGGAAGAGTAGATGGCTTTAATTAAAGAGCTTTTCAAAGATAAAGTGAGAATCGTGATTATCCTTATAGGAGCATTACTTGGCTTCTATCTTGCTTATAGGCACAAACCCATAGAGTCTTATTCACATAAAATTGAAACCATTAAGAGATCAACTCCTCTTCGAGATATTCGAACGGTTCAGGACAATGTGCTTTATCTTCCTGAAAATCAAAATTATGTCGCCTTGACTAAAGATTATCTGATATTATTTGATGAATACTACCATAGGGGTGAAGACATTAGGGATAACTATGATATCACTAATAAGGATTACTACAAGGTGATGATTTATAACCCTTTTAACACCAAGAAGATTTACAAAAAATGGGATATCTTGAAAATCTTACGAAAGGATTTTCCTGAAGAATATGTTAGTGATGTGGATCTTGACAAGGATATCAGTGGGAAAAGTTATCTTATCGTAACTACTTTGATTACTAATTCTGGTGGAGAAAGTGATAGAATTGGTCGACGAAGGGTCTTTGATTTTGAGACTGGCAAGTTCGTGACCGGAGTTGCTATTCAAGGTGGAGTAGATAAAGATGATAAACATACGATGACTTACGAACGATACTATTTTAGTAAATCGCTAAATGAAAGATTAGATTATTATGGACTTCGTATTCGGAAAAGGTCTAATGCAGTATTTCTAGAGTTGTCTGATCCAAATTCTTCTAGAATTAAGGAATTAAACATCAATTCCAATAAAGCGCTTATGACAATTTTGAACACGGAAGTTTCTGGAGAATTGGTTTTCTTTGGAGATGATGCTCTAGAGCAAGTTTCTCATTTGCTAGCTAAACCAGATCAGACGGATATGTTTAGTGGAACAAAACTTTCCGCTTCTGAGTCAAAGGATGGACAAGAGCATGATATCGGTTCGCTTCAGGACTATAGTACCTGGGCAGAGTAAAAACATTATTGAAGAGCTGAACTTTCAGCTCTTTTTTTCATACTTAAAAACTTTAGTAATAATATTGAAATAATTGTAAAAAATATTTCAAAGGGGTATAATAGAAATGTGAAAACGGTTCCAAGTTTTATCAAACAGCCTAGAAAGTGAGAGTGATCAAAATGAGAAAGGCATATGTTGTTAAGGAACGTCAACGTTACTCAATTCGTAAATATTCTTTTGGAGCTGCATCAGTCTTGATTGGTGCGAGCTTGATGCTTGGTGGACATGCTTTGGCTCAGGAACAAGCCAACAGCACAAGTACCAGCAAGGATTATGAAGTTTTTGTAAATAATTCTGAACCACTTCAAATTGACCAGGCAACTTCAGAAGCTGTTACCGATGTCCTCAATCAACCAGCTTCAAGATCTGAAGCGCCAAGACCTAAGCTTGCTAGCAGTGAGGTTGCCTCTTCTGAAGCTAATAGTGTAGTGGCTAGCGAGGCTGCTTCTTTGGAAGTACCGGCAGAGGTTGCTCATTCTGCATCTGCTGTTGCTACTGTTTCTAGATCAGAAGTGGCTAGCCCACGTTCTGAGGTGTCATCAGTAGCTAGCTCTGAAGTAGCAAGTGAGACTAACCGTTCAGCAACTTCAGAAGTAGCAGAAGCTAGAGTTACTGACCGTGAAGCTGTGGATACTCCTCAACCTGGTGTGGATGGTCCAGTGACTGCTGATGGTTCTCTTGATATCCCATCAAACGGTACCTATTATTTCCGTCGCACAACAGAAATTCGTACTGCACCAATCATGGATATCAAGCCTACCTTCGTCTTTAGTGCAGGCGACCATGTTATCTACGACAAGGTCTTGAAGAGAGATAATCACCAATGGATTTCTTACATTGGTTACGACTATGAACGCTACTATGCTGATATCGCAGCTTTGAAGGCCGAAAATACTAGTGGCAACACTGAAGCGACTAGAGATGAAACCATCCCTGAACGTGGTACTTATTACTTCACTAAACCTGCAGATGTGAAGAACCAACCTAGCTTGACTGCCAAGACTGAGTTCAATTTTGATCCAGGTATGTCAGTCAACTACGATAGATCTTTGCTTGCTGACAACCACCGTTGGATTTCTTACACTTCGTACAGTGGTACTCGTCGTTATGTCGACCTAGGTGCTGTTGCAGAGGCTGTAGCTAAACCAAGAGGCGATATTGCTATTGAAAGCCATGATAATGGTGACTTTAGTGTGGTTATTAGTAATGTATCAGATCAAAACGGTATCCTTGGGGTATCTGTTCCAATCTGGTCTGAAAAGAATGGTCAAGATGATATCATCTGGTACAATGCGACTCGTCTTAACAATGGTAACTACAAGGTTAACGTCAGTCTAACTGACCACAAGAATGAACGTGGCCTCTACAATGTTCATCTTTACTATGTTGAAACTAATGGTAAATTAGTTGGTGTGGGTGGCACAACTTACACAGTTCCTGCCAAGGTTGAAGAAACTCATACAACTACTAGCTATAGCCTTCCTGATTCAGGAACTTATACCTTCAAAGAACGTTCTAGCATCAAGGCAGAACCTCGTGTGGCAAGTCCAGAGTTGGCCTACTACGATGCTGGCATGTCAGTCAACTACGACAAGATTGTCAGTGGTGATGGTTACCAATGGCTTTCTTACCTCAGCTACAATGGCAACCGCCGTTATGTAGCCGTGTCTAAACTTGCTCAACAAGAAAGCAAACCAAGCGGTACTATCAATATTGAAAATCTCTCTAACCTTGGTTTTGATGTTCATATCACTAATGTTTCTGGTGGTGACAAGGCTATCCAAGGCGTAAGTGTTCCAGTTTGGACAGCTCAAAACGGTCAAGACGATCTTGTATGGCACCAAGCTGACAGACAAAGTGATGGTAGCTACAAGGTTCGCATCAATGTTAGTGATCATAAGGCTGAAGCGGGCGAATATATTGTCCATCTCTACTATGTCCAAGATGGTAAGATGGTAGGTATCGGAGGCACTAGCACAACTGTTCCAGTTCAAAATGCAACTCGCCACAATCTTCCAGCTTCAGGTTCATACACCTTTACCGCTCATTCTGGCATTAAGACTCAACCTTTAGTAGCCAACCCTGATGTTAGCTACTACGATTCAGGCATGTCAGTCAACTATGACAAGGTTGTCAATAATGATGGCTATACATGGCTTTCTTATCTCAGCTATTCAGGACATCGTTTCTATGTGGCCATCGCACCAACAAGTGTGACTAAACCAGTAGAACAACCAGTTCAACCAAGTACACCATCATCTGGAACCTACACTTTCAAAGAACGCTCTAGCATTAAAGCAGAAGCAAGTATGGCAAGTCCAGAGTTGGCCTACTATGATGCTGGTATGTCCGTTAACTATGACAGATTGGTGACTGCAGATGGTCATACCTGGCTCTCTTATGTCAGCCATGGAGGCAACCGCCGATACGTTGCTATTGATGCTAAGGCAACAGCAGTTGCTCAACCAGCAAGCCCAAGCTTAGTGGCAACTGGCACCTATACCTTTACCAAACCTAGCTCAATCAAGGCTCAGCCAAGCGTTGCAAGCCCAGAGTTAGCCTACTATGATAAAGGCATGTCCGTTCGCTATGACAAGGTCCTAACAGCTGATGGCCACACCTGGTTGTCTTATGTAACCTATAGTGGTGCAAGACGCTATGTGGATATTTCTTAAGATTCGTAACATCACTCTCTTTTGAGGGTGGTGTTTTTTTAGTTTCAAGAGTTGAATAAATATATTGTTCAATATGTTTTGAAAATATTTGCCGTAAATTAGCGAAAGTTGTAGAATCAAAATGAAAGTATAGGATTCATTCTATAAGTAGCTAATTCATCAAGTTATTGAAAGGAAATGTTATAAAACGGAGGTATTGAGCATGTTAGATATTTTTGTTTTAGAAGAAGATTATTTTCAACAAGCTCGTCTTGAGGATGCTATCCAAAAGTCCAAACAAATATATATTTTAAGAATTGGAAAGGTTGATTTATACGATAAACCCAATCAATTATTAGAGTGTATTACGGAAAGGGGTTCGCACTTACTGTTTTTCTTAGATATTGGATCTGACAGTGATGTCGAAGGGGGAATATTGGTTGCTCAACAGATTCGTGAGCGAGATCCGTATGCAAGTATTGTTTTCATCACAGCACATCCCGAACTCCTACCTTCAACCTTTCAGTATCGCTTAGCTGCACTTGATTTTATTGATAAGAATTTGCCTGATAATGAATATGAAGATAGGATTATTTCTGATATTGGATTAGCACTTTCTAAAAATGGTCTTAGCCAAATAGAGTGTGCTTTTACGGTAGATACAAAGAATGCAACTATACAAGTTCCTTTTCATAAGATTCTTTATTTTGAAACATCTCCAACAGTTCATAAGGTGATTCTTCATACAACGGAAGAGCAGATTGAGTTCTATGGTCAATTGTCAAAAATTGTGAAACAAGACTGCAGACTATATAAATGCCATAAATCATTTGTTGTAAATCCCGAAAACATTGTGAGATTGGACAAAGATTTAGGTGTAATTTATTTTGAAAACGGAGAGTCATGCTTGGTTTCGAAAGCTAAACAAAAAGAGATTGTAGCTAAGATGCTTGTTCCAAAAAACATGGCAGTTTGATGTATATAGTATTTTTGTTTTAAAATGTTATTTTCTGATTATGACGAAAAAACGACCTTTTATGACTTCAATGAAAAATTTAGCTTTCTATATATTATAATAACCTCGTAAATTATCAGAAAAGGAATCTCACTCATGAAAAATACAAGTAAACTTATTGGTATTCTATTAGCTCTAATTGTAGTTATCCTTGCTGTCTTCTTAGTGACTAAGTTTAATAGTCATGAATCTGCGCGTGTTAGCATAAGTAGTAGCCCAGCCAAGACGGTCAAAAAATCATCTTCAAGCTCAAGTAAAGTTGTTAAGAAGGATAAGAAATCAGCTCAATCATCAACTTCAGAAGTTTCAAATGAAGAAAATGACAATCAGGCCTCAGCAGTAGCACCTAAAGCTTCTTCTCAAGCTCAAGCAGGAACTACAGATGGTGGACAAGTGGCTGAATCTACAACACCAGCTTCTCAAGTGGGAGGAGTTGAAGGGGGTCGAGGTGCTTGGACAGCTACTTCTGGAACATTGACACTTGATGAGGAAACGCCTGTTTATGCTGCGCCAGATAAAGACAGTGGAGCCGTTTCTAAACTTCCTGCAGGGGATGTTGATTGGGACAAATATGAAATTTTACCTGATGGAAACTGGTATAGTTTTGTTAAGGATGGTCAACGATACTACATTTCATATTCAGATGTAGGACATTGATAAAAGGTTCAAAAATGAAACATGATGGCCTTTAAAGCTGTCGTGTTTTTACTTTATTTTCCATTTTTTTGGAAAAACAACGAATATATAAGTATAATCAGTCATTTTCCGATTATGACAAAAATTGGACAGTTTATGATTTAGGTGTGAACAAGTCAAATAAATTTGGTATACTAATGGACAAGTGAGAAATATTTAGTAATATTCTGTAAAACACTTGTAATATTTGTCACTGAGTGTTACAATCAAACAGTAACATCAATTCGATAGAGAGAATAATTGATATGAAACGAGAAAAATTTTTACACGAACAACAACGTTTTTCCATTCGTAAATATTCATTTGGGGCAGCATCAGTTCTTTTAGGAGCTAGTTTGGTCTTTGCAGGTCAAGCTTTGGCTGATGAGCATCATGAAGTTTCAACACCTTCAGATGCCACTTTGCGTGCTACCTCAGATAGTGATGCTGTGACAGCAGCTGATATTTTCAGTGGTGTAGCAACCGATGGGGTAGCATCAAGTGAGAAAGCTAGCCAAGTCTCAACAACTAGCCAAACCGCTAGTGAAACTGCTACTAGCGAGGCTAGAAGTGAAGTGAGTGCTAGTACCTCACAAGCAACAGATAAAATTTCTGAATCAACAACTGCTAGCTCAGAAGCGATAAGGAACACAAATGCTTCATCTGAAACAGCCACTAATCTTGATGTATCTAGTATGGTGAGAGCGGATGTCAATACTAGTTTGGTGAGCCAACCAGCTACAACTACAGACAGTGACCTTCCAAGTCAAGGAACTTATGTCTACAAGGAACGTACAGAGATTAAGAATCAACCTAAGGTGTCTGCCAAGGCTGAATTTTATGTAAATCCAGGAGACAGCGTCCTTTACGATCAAGTCGTGACAGCTGACGGCTACCAATGGATTAGCTACAAATCATACTCTGGCGTGCGTCGTTATGCGCCAGTGAAACCAGTGGCAGCTGGTAGTGGTAATGGTAATAGTGGTAGTGGGGATGGCAAACCTTCTAATGGCGCTCAAGCCACAACAGGTGCTTTGAACATCCCAGCGACAGGAACTTTCTACTTTACACGTGACACAGATATTAAGAAAGAACCAAAAGCAGACCTCAAACCTACTTTTGTTTTCAGTAAGGGTGACCATGTTATCTATGACAAAGTTTTGACTGCGGATAATCACCAATGGATTTCTTACCTTGGTTATGACTATGTTCGCTATTATGCAGATGTTGCGACTTTGACACCTGCCAAAGCTGAAACACCAGCTGCTAAACCAACAGAGACTAATCAAGCAAAACTAGAAACTAGCGGTGCTGAAAAGCTTCCAGCAAGTGGTACTTATAATGTGACACGTAGCTTGAATGTTAAAAATGAACCTAAGGCTTCTGCAGAAACACTTTATACCTTGGAAAAGGGCTACAAAGTGAACTATGACAAGGTCTTGACTGCGGATAACCACCAATGGATTTCTTACATTAGCTACAGTGGTACACGTCGTTATGTGGATATTGCGACTTTGAAAACTACTGAGTCTAAACCACAAGAAAACCGTGTTTCTGGTAACCTTACTATCAACAACCAAACGTCTAATGGCTTCGATGTAGTCGTAACCAATGTTTCAGGTGGTGGCAAGACAGTTCAGGAAGTCCGTGTCCCAATCTGGTCAGATAAAAATGGTCAAGATGACCTTACATGGTACCATGCCGATAAACAATCAGACGGTAGCTACAAGGTTCATGTAGATAAAGCCAGCCACAAGGGCGATGCTGGTACATATTCTGTCCATCTTTACTACATGTTGGATGGTAAGCGAACTTATATTACCGAAACTACAGCCACAGTCCCTGAAACTCAAGTAACAGGAAAATTGACCATCAGCAACCAAACTTCTAACGGCTTTGATGTTGTCGTAACTAATGTTTCAGGTGGTGGCAAGACAGTTCAAGAAGTGCGTGTTCCAATTTGGTCAGATAAGAATGGTCAAGATGACCTCACTTGGTATCATGCTGATAAACAATCAGACGGTAGCTACAAGGTTCATGTAGATAAAGCCAGTCACAAGGGCGATGCTGGTACCTATTCTGTCCATCTTTACTATATGTTGGATGGTAAACGAACTTATATTACCGAAACTACAGCCACAGTTCCTGAATCTCAAGTAACAGGAAAATTGACGATTACCAACCAAACGTCTAATGGCTTTGATGTTGTCGTAACTAATGTTTCAGGCGGTGGCAAAGAAGTTAAAGAAGTTCGTGTTCCAATCTGGTCGGATAAGAATGGTCAAGATGACCTTACTTGGTATCATGCCGACAAACAATCAGACGGTAGCTACAAGGTTCATGTAGACACAGCTAGCCATAAGGGTGATGCGGGTACTTATTCTGTGCATCTTTACTACATGTTGGATGGTAAACGAACTTATATTACCGAAACTACAGCCACAGTGCCTCAATCTAATGAATCCCATGTAACAGGGAAATTGACCAATAACGGTTCTTACTACAGTGTTCGTGGTAAATACGATGATATTATCATTGTCAATAAGAAGCATGGTCTTTCTAAGGACTATAATCCAGGTGAAAATCCTACAGCTAAGGCAGCCTTTGTTCGCCTTCGTGATGATATGATTAACCAAGGTTTGAATGTCGGACGTTCATACAGTGGTTTCCGTTCTTACGATTATCAAAAGACTCTTTACGACAACTACGTAAGCCGTGATGGTCAAGCAGCTGCGGACCGTTACTCAGCTCGTCCTGGGTTCAGCGAACACCAAACTGGTTTGGTCTTTGATTTGACTGATAAATCTGGTAACTTGCTTGAAGATTCACGAGCTAGTCAATGGCTTAAAGACAATGCACATAACTATGGCTTTATCGTGCGTTTCCAAGCAGGTAAAGAAGCT
>JAFHAZ010000058.1:0-13409 GCA_016939315.1 Streptococcus sp.
AGCTTCTTTACCTGCTTGGAAACGCACGATAAAGCCATAGTTATGTGCATTGTCTTTAAGCCATTGACTAGCTCGTGAATCTTCAAGCAAGTTACCAGATTTATCAGTCAAATCAAAGACCAAACCAGTTTGGTGTTCGCTATATCCAGGACGAGCTGAGTAACGATCTGCAGCTGCCTGACCATCACGGCTTACGTAGTTGTCGTAAAGAGTCTTTTGATAATCGTAAGAACGGAAACCACTGTATGAACGTCCAACATTCAACCCTTGATTAATCATATCATCACGAAGACGAACAAAGGCTGCCTTAGCTGTTGGGTTTTCACCTGGGTTATAGTCCTTAGAAAGACCGTGTTTTTTATTGACAATAATAATATCATCGTATTTACCACGAACACTGTAGTAAGAACCGTTATTGGTCAATTGGTGGCTAAGGTCTTGAAGAACTGGCACACTGGTATGTGTGCCACCAACACCTTGGAGTTTACCATCAATCTTATAGTAGAGGTGAACAGTGTAATCGCCATGATTATTCTTGTGGTCGCTGATAGACACGTGTGTCTTGTAACTACCATCTGCTTGTTTGCTTGCTGAAGGCCATTTTAGGTCGTCTTGACCGTCTTTGTCAGACCAGACAGGAACAAGTACCTCTTGGATAGCCTTACCAGCACCAGAAACGTCAGTAATAACCACATCAAAGCCATTTTCAGTCATATTTTCGATGTTAAGCTTACCTGTTAGTCGAGATTCAACAGCTGGGTTGACTGTAGCTTTGGTTTCTGTGATATAGGTTCTCTTACCATTCAACATATAGTAAAGATGCACAGAATAGGTACCAGCATCGTCTTTATGGCTAGCTGTGTCTACATGAACCTTGTAGCTTCCATCTGATTGTTTGTCGGCATGATACCATGTAAGGTCGTCTTGGCCATTCTTATCTGACCAAATTGGGACACGAACTTCTTGGACTGCCTTGCCACCACCTGAAACATTGGTAACGACAACATCAAAGCCATTAGAAGTTTGGTTATTGATTGTCAAATTCCCTGTTACTTGAGATTCAGGGACTGTAGCTTTGGTTTCTGTGATATAGGTTCTCTTACCATTCAACATATAGTAAAGATGTACAGAATAAGTACCAGCATCGCCCTTATGGCTGGCTGTATCTACATGAACCTTGTAGCTACCGTCTGATTGTTTGTCGGCATGATACCATGTGAGATCATCTTGACCATTCTTATCTGACCAGATTGGAACACGTACTTCTTTAACTTCTTTGTCGCCACCTGAAACATTGGTTACGACTACATCAAAGCCATTAGAAGTTTGATTGCTGATGGTCAATTTCCCTGTCACTTGGGATTCAGTGGATTGAGGGACTGTAGCTTTAGTTTCTGTGATATAGGTTCTCTTACCATTCAACATATAGTAAAGATGCACAGAATAGCTACCAGCATCGCCCTTATGGCTAGCTGTATCTACATGAACCTTGTAGCTACCGTCTGATTGTTTGTCGGCATGATACCATGTAAGATCGTCTTGGCCATTCTTATCTGACCAGATTGGAACACGCACTTCTTGGACTTCTTTGCCACCACCTGAAACATTGGTTACGACTACATCGAAGCCATTAGAAGTTTGGTTGTTGATAGTAAGGTTACCAGAAACACGGTTTTCTTGTGGTTTAGGCTCAGTAGCTTTCAAAGTCGCAATATCCACATATCGACGTGTACCACTGTAGCTAATGTAAGAAATCCATTGGTGGTTATCCGCAGTCAAGACCTTGTCATAGTTCACTTTGTAGCCTTTTTCCAAGGTATAAAGTGTTTCTGCAGAAGCCTTAGGTTCATTTTTAACATTCAAGCTACGTGTCACATTATAAGTACCACTTGCTGGAAGCTTTTCAGCACCACTAGTTTCTGGTTTTGCTTGATTAGTTTCTGTTGGTTTAACAGTTGGTGTTTCAGCTTTGGCAGGTGTTAAAGTCGCAATATCGGCATAGTAGCGAACATAGTCATAACCAAGGTAAGAAATCCATTGGTGGTTATCCGCAGTCAAAACTTTGTCATAGATAACATGGTCACTCTTACTGAAAACAAAAGTAGGTTTGAGGTCTGCTTTTGGTTCTTTCTTAATATCTGTGTCACGTGTAAAGTAGAAAGTTCCTGTCGCTGGGATGTTCAAAGCCCCTGTTGTACCTTGAGCGCCATTAGAAGGCTTCCCATCCCCATTACCACTATTACCGTTACCACTACCAGCTGCCACTGGTTTCACTGGCGCATAACGACGCACACCAGAGTATGATTTGTAGCTAATCCATTGGTAACCGTCAGCTGTCACGACTTGATCGTAAAAGACGCTGTCTCCTGGATTTGCATAAAATTCAGCCTTGGCAGACACCTTAGGTTGATTCTTAATTTCTGTACGTTCCTTGTAGACATAAGTTCCTTGGCTTGGAAGGTCGCTGTCTGTAGTTGTAGCTGGTTGGCTCACCAAACTAGTATTGACAGCTGCTCTCGTTAAGGCAGATACATCAAGGTTAGTGGCTGTTTCAGATGAAGCATTTGTGTTCCTTGTCGCTTCTGAGCTAGCAGTTGTTGATTCAGAAATTTTATCTGCTGCTTGTGAGTTACTAGCACTCACTTCACTTCTAGCCTCGCTAGTAGCGGTTTCACTAGCGGTTTGGCTAGTTGTTGAGACTTGGCTAGCTTTCTCGCTTGATACTACCCCATCGGTCGCTACACCACTGAAAATATCAGCTGCTGTCACAGCATCACTATCTGAGGTAGCACGCAAAGTGGCATCTGAAAATGTTGAAACCTCATGATGCTCATCAGCCAAAGCTTGACCTGCAAAGACCAAACTAGCTCCTAAAAGAACTGATGCTGCCCCAAAAGAATATTTACGAATTGAAAAACGTTGTTGTTCGTGTAAAAATTTTTCTCGTTTCATATCAATTATTCTCTCTATTGAATTGATGTTACTGTTTGATTGTAACACTCGGTGACAAATATTACAAGTTTTTTACAGAATGTTACTTAATATTTCTCACTTGTCCATTAGTATACCAAATTTATTTGACTTGTTCACACCTAAATCATAAACTGTCCATTTTTTGTCATAATCGGAAAATGACCGACTTATACTTACATTTTCGTTATTTTCCAAAAAAGCAAAAGGAAAAGTAAAAAGATTACTAAATAAATAGCAATCTTTTTCGTACTAGTTTCGGTAATATGGTCCATTTGCCCCAATAACAAGATAATCTGAGCTTCCAGATGCTCCGGCAACTGCAGACAAAGCTACACTATCATCTTGAGATACAACTGATGCATTGAATGTATTATCTGAAACTCCTTGAGGCTTCAATTGAGCAGTATAACCTGTTGAGTTTTTGATAATTGTACCATCAGCGTTAATTGTAACTGATTCACCATTCGCATTAGTCCAAGTTCCCACAATAGAGCTAATATCACCATTATCAAGGGCACCGAAGTTAAGTGATGATTGACTATTATTTGTACCCTTCTCAGATTTAGCATTATCTGTTCCAACTGTAGCTTCAGCCACTTGACCACCATCTGTAGTGCTTGCTTGAGCTTGTTCTTGAGAAGAAGCTTTAGGTGTCACTGCTGAGGCCTGATTGTCATTTTCTTCATTTGTGACTGCTGAAGATGATGATTGAGCTGATTTCTTATCCTTCTTAACAGCTTTACTTGAGCTTGAATATGACTTCTTAACTGTTTTGACTGAACTGCTACTTGTGCCAACACGAGCCGACTCATGACTATTAAACTTAGTCACCAAAAAGATAGCGAGAATAACTACGATAAGAGCTAATACTAAACCAATAAGTTTGCTTGTATTTTTCATGAGTGATGTTCCTTTATTGATTATTTTTCGTCATAAATATAACATTTTTATTTCTATATTTCAATAATATTACACAAAAATATAGAAATATTTTTATGACATCTTCTAAAATTGGATAGCCTTTAAAACTTAACTGATCTCAATATAACGACGTGCACCTGAATATGATAAATAAGAAATCCAATAATGACCATCTGCCTGAATAAGGCTATCATAATTTACTGTATTTCCAGCATCATAATATGCCAACTCAGGTGCAGAAATCTTTGGTTCTGCTTTGATACTTGCATGGCCTTTAAAAGTATAAACACCACTATTAGGAATTGATGGTTTAGAAGGATTAGATGTAGTTGAAGCACTTTCTACAGTTGTCGTTGTTCCACCTACACCAATTTGTTTACCACTATCAATAACATAATAAAGATGGATAAGATATTCTCCTCTGTCATTCTTATGATCACTAATTTTTACAGAAGTCTTATAGGTACCATCAGATTGTTTAACAGCTTTATACCATTTCAAGTCATCTTGTCCATTTTTTGCTGACCAAATTGGAACTTGAACTTCTTTTAGTCCAACATTACTTGAAACATTCGAGATAACAACATCAAAGGTACCTGATTGGTCATTCTTATTTGTAACGTTAATGGTTCCTTTAACCTCTGGTTTTACCTCAGTTGAAAGCTTTTGTACTGGAATATAGCGACGGTTTCCTGCATATGATAGATAAGAAATCCAGACATAACCATCTGCTTGGAGTGTTTTATCATAATTGACAGTATTCCCTGCTTCATAATAGGCTAGTTCTGGAGCAGACACTTTAGGTTCCGCCTTAATACTTACTCGCTCAGTAAATTGATAGGCTCCAGACGATGCTAAGCTACCACCCGTATTATTTGTTGGTGTAGGAGCATCGGGAATAGTTGTATTTCCACCTTTTAAGTCTTTAAAATGGATGTAACCACTTGCAGAGTTTCTAGGAATAAACCTATGGTTATATCGATTTGTATATCCATAATTATATTCTTCAATCTCAACATTTTCCCCATTTACACCTACAACCCACGCAACATGAAATCCCTTATTACCAGTAAACCACGCAACTGAGCCAGCTGCCGGATTCATGTCAACACGATAGCCTTCATTTTGAGCACGATAGCCCCATTGATTTGCATTACCATATGCATAAGGAATTGTAAATCCATTCACTGTACTCAATCTGTAAGCTACAAAAGAGACACATTCACGTTTATACAATCCCCAAGGATCAACTTCAGCATAAGGTATTGCAGCATTCGGCCACGGGTAGTTGTCTCCAATAACAGTACTTCTTGACATTGGTCGTCTAATATTTCCAACACTGAATAATCTCGAATAACCAGTACTTGGTGTTGACGGTTTATTATCTGTTATAATTTCAGGAACTTTTGGCTCAGAAATTTTATCTGTTACAGTAACTTTCTCAGTCTTCTTATCTTCACGCACCTCGGACTCAACTTTTTTATTTACCTCATTAGAAATGTTTGGAGTAGTAACTGTTTTATCAGGTACTTTACCATCATTTGTCGCTACATTAACCTTTTCTTCTACTGTTGATATTGGTTCAGTAGTATTTTCAACTTTGTGAGTTTCATTCGCAGTAACTGTTTGAACATGCTGAGAACTTTCACTAGTCTTTTCTGGAGTCACAGCACTTGAGGTTGCTTCAGCAGGTGCCAAACTTTCCTTTGGAACTGAAACAGTAGCTTCAGAAAGAACAATCTCAGCATTTGAAGAAGTTACTTTCTCTGATACAACTCCATTATCGCTAGTAACACTTGGAGTTGATTCAGAAACAGCCACTTGCTCATCAGCATGAGCAGTCTGTACACCAGAAAGTAGGAAAACTCCTAAAAGAACAGAAGCAGCACCAAAAGAGTACTTACGAATTGAGAAACGTTGAGCAACATGGTAAAAACTATTTTTCATAATAATATCTCCTTGTCTTTTTCATAACTCTTTCCTATGCAAAAGAGTATAGCACGACTATCCTAATCAAACTGTGTAAGTCATAAACAGTCAAAAAATTGTCATTACTAGCAATTTATTATATTCGTTTACATGAAATATAAATATTATTATAATCTAGATTAAACAATCGACATTTCGGAAATTTTCTATCATTCTAAAAATATATGTCCTTTGAAAACAAATATCGAGTCAGTTACATGTTTTATTTTTAGCGTCTATTTAAAATGATAGTCTTTAAATCGTGTTGACAAAGAACAATTAGGATACCTCCCTAAAACATCTCGAACAGCGGACAAACCTATACCATGTCGCTCCCCTTTGCTTTAGTAACTGAATTTAAAGATATTATATAGAGTATATTGATAGATTCTTGAGAAGTATTTACTCTTTTAGTACTGTTTTCCATACCAGCCTCAAATATCTCTAGTCTTCCCAGTTTATATACGTGTCAATTGACGTATTGATAAAAACTCTTCACAATTACTTAAATACAGATATAACGGCGAGATTCTCTCAATCTCTTTTTTTATTTCTTTTTTAATTTAGAAAAATAACTTACCTTTGCCAACAGAGAGGTGAATTTTTCCAAATAATTTTGGAAAAAGAGGATGCAATCCTAGCCTTCTGCAAGACCACAATATATATAATGACTCTGTCATTATATATATATTGTGTTATAAGCAGTTATAAGCAGCGTCAGACTCTGCTGACCGTCTCCATCATCACCTAGATAATTCATTATAATCTGTTTTTTAATTTTCAACTTATCAGACATAATTAATAAATGAAAGGAGAAAGTTATGGGCAATTCATAAGATTAGCAGTGAAGAAATCTCCGACGGGAGAGAGTACTCACTACTTTTTCTTTGTGTTAAAGTAGTGGTGTCATGTAAAGTCGTGGCTTCTTTTGGTGCTAGACGTCGAGTATTGAAAATGACATCACTAAAATAAGGAATCATTCAAAACAAAGAGGTAATGTCATGTGTGCAGTATTTGGAATTGATGTGAGTAAAACAAGTTCTGAGGTGGCAATTTTAGTCAACGGTGAGAAGGTTCATGGCTATACTATGCCTAATGACATTATCGGAATTTCTCGTCTACTGAAGGATCTAAAGACCGTGAGCAACCTCGTAATTATTTTCGAAGCTACTGGTGTCCACTCTCGCCGACTTCAGGCCTTTCTAGAAGAAGACAGCTATGACTATACACGTCTTAATCCTTTAGAGGCTAAAAAGCAACTAGATGGATTACGAGTGATGCAGAGAAACTAGCTTCGTCACAATACGTTTTAACCCGTAAGCCAACTTACGTTCAAGAAAAAGTCTATCAAAACTTGCATAATCTTAGCCGATTCTACCAAAATCTGACAGAGGATATCGTAAGGACGAAGAATAGGCTGCACAAAGTTCTTCAAGTCGCCTTCCCAGAAATCTACTATCTACTCCTACAGGTGCGCAATATTGGAATCTTGTTTCCATCTTCCCAACCAAGCATTGGGTGCTAAAATTATCAGAAGTTGAGTTGAAAGAGACTATTCGCCAGTCAACCTCTAAACGTATTTCAGAGAACAGAGTAGGTAACTTGGCTGAAAAGTTAGTTGGACTGGCAAAGCAATCTTATTCTGCCATTTCAAAAACCGCTCCTATAATAGAAGAGGTTAAGTATAATGCACAGGAACTTATAAGGTTGACAAACCGTCGAGAACAAGTTTTAGAACAGTTGATAGAGTTAGCTAAAACTCTACCTGAATATGAGTTTCTTCTCTCTATTCTTGGTATCGCAGAAACAACGGCTACAAGCGTTATTGGCGAATTAGGAAACATTCGTTGCTTTAAGTCTGCTAATCAAATCAACGCTTTTATCGGCATTGATCTCAAACACTATGAATCGGGAGATTTCCTAGGTCAAGAGCATATCACTAAGCGTGGGAATCCTTATGCAAGAAAAATCTTGTTCAAGTGCATTTACAACATCGCTTCAGCTAGCCATACCAATCCCTGCCATATCGCTAACTTTTATGAAAAACGAAAAAGACAATCGACAATAGCTTCAACTAAGCCACATACGATTGCCTCTATACATCGCCTTATTAGGACAATGTATTATCTTATAATGCATAATAAACTTTACGACTATACTTTAGCCCAAAGTCATTAAAGTCGTCTATACCTTATAATTCTAACACCTTGTTTCAAAAAATGCCAGATAAGGTGTCTTTTTATATGCCCAAATGTCAGAAAAAACGGCTTAAACTATTTCCTCAAAAAATTCCCTTTATACTCTATCAGAAATAATGTTGAGTCAGAAACCGTATTATACTTGACAAATGGTAGAAATAGAAGACCTATCAAGTCCTCTATTGATGTTAGCTTTTCGTCATCCACTATAGTTGACAGATAGGCTTATAATTCAGGTTCCACAGTCTATGTTCTGTGTTAGCAAATGCATTGATTACGTACGGATAAATGGCTTCTTTGAATATTTTAAATACGAGTAGTACATTTTGAAGAAGCACAACAACGGGCTCATCCCTCCTAAAATGATAAACAAGTCCGATGCTTAATTTTATAATATTTCTTTATCCACTTTAAAGAGAGTTGTTCAATAATATATCAATTTGCTTTATTTTTAACATCAAACCAACTTTTGGTAATGATAAATCGTAAAATATAGTGAAACAAAAAAACTCATAGAGTTTCATTGGTGTAAACTGTAAGTAACCACACAAACAGAACCTGAGGAAAAACTATGAGCTGTTCCCGTCTTACCATAACCTACCAAATAAAGATAGAAACCTACCTAAAATTAGGTTTGAAACCTTGCCAAATTGCAAGTAAAATTGACGTCCATAAGTCTACCATTTCAAGAGAGTTAAGACGATGCCAAAATGGTTATTCCGCAGGCTTAGCACAGGAACAGTACGACCACAGGGCTAAGCAAAAATCGGGCCGCTATCAGCTTGAACAAAGGCCAATGGTAGCTTTTAAAACCATCTATAACTGGCTCTATGCTGGTTTCATTGAACTGGATTTGAGCGTCCTTCGTCGTAAAGGAAAAAATTGACAACCCAAAGAAACACTTGGAAGATTTAGGATTGGTACGCCAATTTCCAAAAGAGGCTCTTAAAACCTTCACTTCAGACAGGGGAAAAGAGTTTACCTGCTATCCTCTGGTAGAGAACTTAGGAATTCCCTTTTTCTTTGCGGAGCCTATTCATCATGGCAGAGGGGAAGTAATGAAAACGCAAATGGCTTACTAAGAGAATATTTCCCAAAGAAAACAGATTTAGCCGCTATCTCTGAGGAGGCTTTGAACAAAGCCTTATATGATATCAATCACAGACCGCGAAAATGTTTAGCTTACAGAACTGCTTGTGAAGCTCTAGAGGATGAGTTTGAGTAAATGTTGTACTTATTCTTGCAATTTATCTTTGTCAAAAGTTTATTTGCTTCTTCTCGTATTTGGTTCTCGGTTTGTTTTGAAATAGATTGTGAACCACTCTTATAGCCAATCATAACAATAAAACTTATTACGATTAAACCTCTACTCCAACCAGAAATCGAACCTTCACTTTGTTAAACATGACTTACTTCTTTATTAGTGAAAGCCACATCATATCAAGATTAGTTTGGAGATTTTATCACTGGCAAAATATGATTAACTACAAATTATGGTATACTAATGATAATAAATTGTTATCGGTAGGAAAAATTATGAGATTAGTAGTCATTTTAAATGTCAATCCAGATTCATCCATTCAAACAAAAATTATCGAAAACAGAGAATACACTCGCAATGAATTGAGAGATATTCTCTATAAAAGTTTTTCTAAATTTATTGATGAAATCATATTTTACGATAATTTTGAGAGATTCAAAAAAAGTGTTTTTAATCACCTAGACGATTTTGTGTTAAATTTTGATTTTGGCTATAACAGTCGAATTAGAAACATGAGTGTCCCAGCATTTTGTGAAAATTATAAAATTAAATATTTCAACCCAGACCCATATGTACAAGTTTTATGTCAAGATAAATTTATGACAGAGAAATTTGCAGAAAATTTTGGTATAAAAGTCCCAAAAAGTTTGTTAGTATTTGATCATTCATACACTAAAGAAATTTTAGCGAACTTTGAATATCCAATTATTATTAAACCGAACTATGAATCAGAATCAATAGGAATTACACAAAACTCTATTGTTGAAAATATGGAACAGGCAGATATGGTACTCAAACAATTAATGAAGGACTTTGATGGTATTCTAGTAGAGGAATACATTGAAGGGAGAGAAGTAGCTATTACTATTTTGGAATATGAAGGAGTGTTATTTTTTGAAGAAGTTGAACTTATTTTTCAAGAATATAGTGAATTCAAGTATCGGGCTTATACTTCAGAAATTAAACAAAAAATCGGTGTAGATATCGAAAAAAGTTGCTATTTAAGCGACAAAGATATTATCAACTTAAAGCAACTTTATAAGAACTTGTCTCCAAATAAATTGATACGAGTAGATGGTCGAATAAAAAATGCAGAATTTTATCTAATAGAGATTAATGCTAATCCTGGGTTGTATCCAAAATCTGTTGTACCTAAAACATTCAACATTAATGGCTATACGTACGATGAAATGATACAGACACTCTTTACTCATCATTTAAATTAAGGGGGAGTTTCCACGAAGTTTCATACATTAACTTCATTTTATAATCTGAAAAGTTTTTGATTCGATTATCCGATAGTTTATTATAGTACATTTCGACCTTTTCAGAATTGTACATTCTATAATAATAATGGCAGAGGTTATAATAAATTTTATTAATAAATCTTTTAAAACCTGTCTCGTTTAACAAATCTTCTAATTCATACACAAGCATTTGACAATTAATATCTGATACTTGGTTGCTTAGAATATAGTAAACTAGTAAATTATTATAAATTGCTAGTAAATCATATTGATCATATGCAGTTAACTTAGCATTATTGAGCAGTTCTGGGATAGAGTTATCAATATCATTATTATGGAATTTAATGGTGGCTTCGTTATGAAGAATCATATGGTTGTAAATAAGGCTGTCACCAAAAAAATCTCTTGCTTTATTTAATTGCTCCTCTGCATCATTGATTTTATCATTGACCGCATACAGGTAAGACAAGTAAATAGCGTTTAGACCAGAGAATTCTGCATTTTCTAGACTATAAATTCTACCTGAAATTTCTTCAACTTTCCTTAGTCGTTCAGAAAAGCTACGCTCAAATACATTTGAAATTCTAATTAAATACGGGTAGTACGGATTATCTACTTGCAATTTAATATTTTCAAAGATTGTTTTAGCCTCATCTCTACGTTCTAATTGTATTAAGTTCATTAGTTTAATCAATGATAGTTTGAAAAATTGTGAGCTTTGTTCACTAAAATTCATAATATTTTCCTGAATGTATTTAATGGATTCAGGAAACAATTCACAACGATTTAAAATTAAGGACTTGGCAAATACTATGTCTGCCGTAACTTCTGTTGAAAGATTGATAAACTCTAGTGCCTCATAGTATAAATTTGCATCATAGGCTATTTTAGCTAGCGACAGTGCTAAGGAACTATCTTCCTCAATAAATCTCTGCCTATTTAAATAAAAAATTTCGAAATACTCTTTACGACCTTGTTGTGAATCAAAGTTTAATAAACGTTTCTGTATCTTAGGTAATATTAATTTAATTTGTAAGAAAAATTTTGAACAAATATAGTAATCAACAAGAGTATCTAAATAAACAAATTCATTTGTTTGAGATAGCTTTAAGTTAAGAAATCTGATGAGAATTGAGCCAACAAAGGTTCTCTCTTTTTTGAAATAGGTTTCTTGTCTAATTACTTCTGATACAGAGTTTGATAGAAAAACGAAGTTTTCAACTTGGTCTAATAGCCCTTTTTCAATAAGAAAGTCGATATCTTCTTGGGAAAAAGTTTTATCAGTCTCTAGCATGATTTCTCTTAAATCCGTAAGTGATAATTTTCTCTTTGTGTAAAATACAAAAAGTAAGAATACTAATTGAGTTTGAGAAATATTTTCAATAATCTGGTAAATGCTCTGTAATTTGGAAGCCTTATCTTCCTTCAAACGCTCAGAAAAATCTTTTAGTATTAAGGAGATTTCCGATAAATCTCCTTTTCTTATAGAATCCTGTAAAGTTGTAAAATTAATTTGCTCAGCTTGTAATGCTAACTGATTTGATAAAATATTTATGTATAGTTTAATGTGCTCATCGGAAAGTTTTTCTAATTGATATGTCCTCAATATTATATTACGACTATTTTTAAAACTATTTTCAACTTTTTTATCTGCACACTCAAAAATGAATAGACTTCCTTCAGATTTTTCAATCAATTTATTCAATAAATCGAGTGATTCTTGATCAATTACTGAGGCGTTTGGAAAATTGAAATATAAATTTTCGTGACCTAGTACATATTTTGCGTATTCAAATAGATTCTCAGTTTGAGCTTTTAAAATAAAAGTTTCGTATTCTATAGGCTCAGCTATTAAAGAAGGCAAATTTACTTCAGAGATTATGGATTCTAAGCCATTTTCTTTAGATATCATTCCAATAAAAGCCTGACCAAAAAAAGAAGACATTTTTAATAGTAGTTGCAGGGCCTTTGAACTATTAATTTTTTTAGTATAGAATGCTTTAAAATCAAGATACCCATAGAACTGGCTTACTTTATCTAACTCAATTACAAAACGTCTAAATGTAGAAGAGTTTTCAGTGTCGTCTAAATGAAGAATCTCAATAGGAATTTGTGAAAAATCTTTTATAATTTCTTTTATAAACTCTGACTTCCCTATACCTGAATTCGCTCTAATAATATAAACTTGACTTTTACCTGTTTTTAAATGTTGTTTATATTCATTTTGTATTTTATCTAGTTCATCTCTACGATTTATAAATTCCATATTTTTATTTTCCTACCGATAACAATTTATTATCACTATACGAAGCACTCAAATAGGTTTATAATAGCATGATTATTGATAAAGGAGATTTTTATGGATTATAAACTTATTTCTACTTACTTAGATTATTGCAAAACTCATAAGCGTTTGAGTTCACACACGATTCGCGCTTATAAGAATGATCTTATGCAATTTTATAACTCAGACTATGATAATGTCGAATCCTATATAGAACAGTTGACACGATCTAACATAAAAACGAATACATTAAGAAGAAAAATTGCTTGTATGAAGGTGTTTTATAACTATCTAAAATACCAGAACATAATTGAAGAGAATCCCTTCAATCAATTGCGCTTTCAATTTAGAACTGAAAAAGTATTGCCTAAAACGATTCCGTATGACATTCTGAAAAGCATTTTTATATATTTAGAACGGAAAGTAATTGTATCTAAAACTGACTATCAAAAACAACACGCTGAAAGAAATCTACTAATTATTTCACTTTTACTTTCAACAGGCATCAGAATTTCTGAACTTTGCCACATTCATCTCAAAGACATTAATCTGTCCAA
>JAFHAZ010000059.1:0-211741 GCA_016939315.1 Streptococcus sp.
ATTAGAACGAGCTATTGTAGACTATATTGATTATTACAACAACAAACGCATTAAGGTAAAATTAAAAGGATTTAGCCCTGTGCAATACAGAACTAAATCCTTTGGATAAATTAATTGTCTAACTTTTTGGGGTCAGTACACGATTCGTAGGAGTTTTTGTATACCCTGCAAAGAAAAAACCAACCTTTCGGCTGGTTCTTTATCTATTACTCTTCTTTCAACTTAGCCAATTCTTGAGCAAGTAACTTGAGGGCTACTTGTGGGTTGGCTTGGCCTTTGGTTGCTTTCATGAGGAAGCCGGTGAAGGCTTTATCAGCGTTACGTTTACCTGACTTGAAGTCAGCTACGGCTGCTTCATTGTCTGCGAAGACTTGGTGGATGATTGGAATCAAGACTTCTGGATCTGAAATCTGTACCAATCCAGCTTTTTCGACGTATTCACGCGCACCGCCACCGTTTTTTGCCAAGTGAACGAAGACTTTCTTGGCAATCTTAGAAGAAATGGTTCCATCTTCGATAATGGCAATCATTTCGACCAAGTTTTCTGGTGTCAATTGGATTTTTTCCAGTGTTTTGCCTTCTGCATTCATGAATTGCGCCACTTCACCTTGGAGCCAGTTAGACACTTGCTTGGCATCTCCACCAAGGGCTACGGCTGCTTCAAAGAAGTCAGAAGTGACTTTCGTCGCTGTCAATTGGCTGGCATCATAGTCAGACAAGCCAAGCTCTGCCACATAGCGAGCACGGCGGTCTTTTGGAAACTCTGGTAACTCCGTGCGCATTTCCTCAATCCACTCATCTGAGATTTCAAACAAGGGAAGGTCTGGTTCTGGGAAGTAACGGTAATCCGCTGCTCCTTCTTTGACACGCATAAGAATCGTGCTCTTGTTGGCTTCATCGTAACGGCGTGTTTCTTGACGAATGACACCACCCGAACGCAAGATTTTCGCTTGGCGTTGCACCTCGTATTCAAGACCTTTACGGACGTTTGAGAAAGAGTTCAAGTTTTTCAACTCCGTCTTGGTACCAAATTCCTCTTGACCGTAGGGGCGAAGGGAAATGTTGGCATCGACCCGCATCGATCCTTCTTCCATCTTGACGTCAGAAATACCTGTGTACTGGATGACTTCTTTAAGGGCTGTCAAATAAGCGTAGGCTTCTTCAGGAGAACGCATGTCTGCTTCAGATACGATTTCGATCAATGGCACCCCTTGACGGTTAAGGTCTACATAAGAGAAGCCGTCTGTTCCATGCGTGTTCTTACCAGCATCTTCTTCCAAGTGGGCCCGTTCAATCCCAATTTTCTTCGTTGAGCCGTCTTCCAATTGCACTTCAATCCAACCGTTGTAACCGATTGGCTCGTCAAATTGCGAAATTTGGTAAGCCTTTGGATTATCAGGGTAGAAATAGTTCTTACGGTCAAAGTGCATGTGCTGATGGATATCCATATTCAGCGCCAAAGCAGCCTTAATACCAGCATCCACAACACCCTTGTTCAAGACAGGAAGCACCCCTGGGAAAGACCAGTCAATCACATTGGTATTGGCATTTTGCTCATTCCCAAAGTGAGCAGAGGTTGGTGAGAAAATTTTTGAGTTTGTATTCAATTCAACGTGGACTTCAAGTCCGATGACTGTTTCAAAGTTCATTAATTGTCACCTCCGAAAATAAGGGGTTGTTGCTTGTGGTAATCCGTCGTTGCTTCAAAGGCAGCTGCAGCTTGGTAGATGGTTTCTTCAGAATACTTGGGACCGATCAACTGCAAACCAACTGGAAGACCTTGCGCAAAACCTGCAGGAATCGAAATCCCTGGAAGACCTGCCAAGTTAACTGGAATGGTCAAGAGGTCAGCCAAGTACATGGCAACCGGATCATGGTTGAGCGAATCCAAATCAAAGGCTACACTTGGAGCTGTTGGACCAAGGATAAGGTCATAATCCGCAAAAACTTTTTCGAAGTCTTGGATAATAAGGGTACGGACTTGACCAGCTTTCTTGTAGTAAGCATCGTAGTAACCAGATGACAAACTAAAGGTACCAAGCATGATACGGCGTTTGACCTCATCACCAAAGCCTTGACTACGAGTGTTCACATAGATGTCATCCAAGTTTTTAGCATCGTCTGCACGGAAACCATAGCGAATACCGTCGAAACGTTGCAAGTTTGAAGAGGCTTCAGATGAAGCGATGATGTAGTATACGGCAACTCCGTATTTAGAATGAGGCAGGCTAACTTCTTCGACCGTTGCTCCCAATTTTTCAAAGTGTTTAGCCGCATTGAGGATGGTTTCTTTGACTTCTGGGTCAATTCCTTCACCGAGGTATTCCTTAGGAAGGGCAATCTTCATGCCTTTAATGTCTTGACCAATCTTAGAAGTAAAGTCTGCTACACGAACAGGTGCAGAAGTTGAATCCTTGGCATCTTCGCTGGCAATGACATTGAGTAATTGGGCATTTTCCTTAACCGTCGGTGAGAAAGTACCAATTTGGTCAAGTGAGCTACCAAAGGCAATAAGACCGAAACGAGAAACCGTTCCGTAAGTTGGTTTGAGACCTACGATTCCGTTGAAGGCAGCTGGTTGGCGGATAGAACCACCTGTATCTGAACCAAGTGACAAGCGGACTTGTCCTGAAGCGACAGAAGCTGCTGAACCACTAGAAGATCCACCAGGAACCTTACTGTGGTCCCAAGCGTTTTTAGTCGCACCATAGTATGAAGTTTCACCAGATCCACCCATGGCGAACTCGTCCATATTGGTCTTCCCGATGACAATCATATCCTTGGCTTTAGCATTGGCAACAGCTGTCGCATCAAAGATTGGCTCGTAGTTATAGAGCATTTTTGAAGCCGCAGTGGTCAAGATGCCATCTGTTGAGATATTGTCTTTGACAGCGAGTGGAATCCCTGACAGGAGGTTGTCTGCATCGATTCCTTTTTCATCAATGGCCCTAGCTTGAGCGAGGGCAGCTTCTTCGGCCACCGTTACAAAGGCATTGACTGCTTCTTCACGCGCCTTGATATCGTCAAGCGTCGCTTGTGTCAATTCCGTTGCCGAGATTTCCTTAGAGACAAGGAGGTCGTGCAACTCTTCAATGGTTTTATTGTTGAATGACATTAGGCATCTCCTCCATCTTCTAGGATAGCTGGTACCTTGATGTAATAGTTATCTTTTTCAGGTACGTTTTTAAACAAGCGGTCACGGTCAGTCCCTTTTTCAGCAACATCCGGACGTAATACGGTCTTGCGGTCAGCCATGGTCGTTGTTGGGGCAACACCTGTTGTGTCCACTTCTTCCAACAATTCCACCATGTCGACAATTTTAGACAAGGTTGTCGCAAACTCAGCTGTCTCTTCTGGAGAGAATTTCAATTTTGAAAGATTGGCAACGTGGGTTACCTCTTCTTGCGTAATTTTCATCTTGCTTCCTTTCGTGAAATGATGATTTTTCAATACCTTCTATTTTACCATAATTTAGCCTATTTTGCTTGGAGGATAAAAAAACTGTAGTAACTTTTTTGTCACTACAGTTTACAGAGATAGAGCTTTTTTTAAACACTTATCGTATGGCTATCAAGAGCTTTCTCCAAGCTTCTAGAATTTCAAGTTTCAAATACTGTTTGGCTAACTCATATGAGGCTTGGTGCATAGACTCAAGATCACTTTCTAAGGCAAATAGAATCTTGTCAGCCATCTGAGAAACAAGCAGGTCCTCATCCATAGTCTCGCTATAAGGAACCAGATAGCCATTCTCACCATCTTTGATGAAGGTTGGATTGCCATAACGGGCATCAAAACCAACCAGGGCTAAACCTGCTCCTACCGCTTCCATCAGAGTCAAACCAAAGGTCTCCCATTGAGAGGTAGTGACATAAAGTTCGTACTGTGGGTAGACGTCACGTAAATCCGCATGTCCTCTAAGTTTGATGTAATCATTCGCCCCAAGAGTATCAATTAAATCTTGTAGATTCTCTTGTTCCCCACCTTTACCGTAGATGTCAAAACGAAGTTTTGGCTCTTTTTGATGGGCAAGGGCAACGGCTCTTATAGCCAAATCCAAGCGTTTACGTGGGTCCAATCGCGAAGCCGTCATCAAACTGAGAGGCTTTCTATGCCCCTCTGGAAAACTAAGATTCTCCAAATGTCCCACTGCTAGGGCATAAATAGCGGCGTCTGTGACACCTTGCTTTTGCAGCGTATTCTCTAAAACAGCCTTTTGTGACTCAGTAGCTGTGATAAAGAAGTCAAAGCGTTGGGCGTACTTAAAGATGTAATAATACTCATAGTAGAGGTCCCCATTTTCAAACTCATGCTCTGAATGAAAAACAAAACCTAGCTTTGCAGGTGAGTCCAGTTCATAAATCGGTCGCATAAATTCCATCAAGGAAGCCCTATCCAGCAACAAGGTATCCTCAGCTGTCAAAGGAAGCCTTGCTAGAAAACGACGCATGACCTCTGTCTTGGTCACTAAAATCTCAGTGCCTAGCCTATATAACCAGCTGGCTCCTTGCTTGAGTTCTTCAAAGGCAATGCGACCATCTTTATTATGATAACTTCTCCTGATGATGATGCCTTTTTCAAAGTATTCTGTGACTAATTTACTTGTTCCATACCACTCACGCTTCAATAGCATACCATTAACGTGGTAGTCTACATACCGCACACTACCTTTTTGGTAGGGATCCATCTTGAAGACCAAAGAAGTACCATCAGAACAGGTATACACAGAGTCTGTTTCGCTTTGGCTCTTCAAATCTAGACGTGTCAACTTAAATTTTTGCTGCAAGGCCCCCACTGTCAAAGATGGGATATGACTGTCTTGATCTGTAAAGCTAAGATAGGCATGGAGGAGCTCCTCGTAGCGATGTCCTAAAGAAAGATAGTAATCTAATTTATAGGGTTGTGGCCAGGTCGTAAAGACAAACTTAGCAGGCTCATTTAATTCACGTAGCATCAAAGCTCTAGACGCCTGGGCCACATCCACACCATTGGGCTCATAGCCCACCAATAGGTTAAAGGTGTAAATCGTCATCTTTTTCCCCCTCCAATCTAGTAAAGAAAGCTAAGATTCCTTCCCTCTCGACGAGTTTCAAAACCTCTTTCTGACTTTTAAGAGCCTTAGGGTAAAACTCTGCTTGCTGTATGAGTTGTCGGAACCCCTGCTCTAGTTGCTCTAAGGAAGTATAGACCGTTGGTAAGTCCTTATAGTAGTGACGATGAACCGTTGATTCTAAGCCAAAAAGCAACTGCCCATTTTCAATCGCATCCAAAGTTACATCAGACACTTCACTTCCATAATTCAAGTCTAAATAAATGAAACAATTCCTTAGTAGCTCTTGATATTTCTCCTGACGAATTCCTGGATAAAGATGGACATTTCTCTTATCTTCGAGACAAGTCAACTTTGGTCCCATACTAGTTTGAGCTCCGATATGAAAGTCAATATCCGGAAAAGCATCAACTAAGTCAGCTAGGCCCTCAATATTTTCAGAAGCAGTCATCACCATGGCTTGAGGCACAAAAGTCTGAGAACCGTCTTGTTCTGCACCAGCTAAATAAATCATGCCTGACTTACGTTCCTCTTGTGGATAATAATTAGTAACCAAAACATGATTCACTTGATTTTGAATAAACTCAAGACCATCATGACTGTCGGAGCAATAAACCAGACGATTAGCATTCAAGGTCTGCAATGTCGGGATTAAATTGGAATCCATACAGATGATAGCTTCGTCTAACTTCAGGATTTGATTCAAAACAGCCTTAGTTAATTCTTCCCTACCTGAAAAAATCCTATCTCTTCCTTCAGATCCCTGATCAATTAGGTATCCATCTTGAACATAGTGAAGCAAGACCTCTTCTTGATTACGATTAAAGTAAATATCCATAATGCCTTGCCCCTGATCATCCAGAAGACGCTGTTTGGTCCGCCAGCCATAGCGATTATAGTCGTCTATCGCAACAACTTTTTCCCCTTGTCCAAACCATTGGACTTGTTTGACTGTACGTTCCTTTAGATTGTCACGAAAAATGACACTGGCACGGCGGTCTTGACCATCAAAAATGTAGGTCGTAATCCCTAAAGTCCACAATTCCCAGTAGAGGGGAACTGACAAATCGTTAAAAAAGAGTGGTGTCCCTTGATAATCTTCCTCTGAGGAATAAATAAATGACGATGCTAAACTAATAGTGTCCTTATCAACATCCGTTTCAAAATTCGTGTAAAACACACGGGATTGGATACCAAAGGAGTCTAGTAATCTTCTCAGTTTTTCCGTTGCCTGACTAGGTTCTTGTGCAATAATAAGCATAGTTATCCTTTCTGACTAATCCAAGCAATAAATAGCTTAACCTTCACCTTTATTGCTCCAAAAATCTCAAGTTAACCTGCGCCGTCTTATAGGTCTCAGTATCTTGAAGATTAGCTTCTTCCATTTTTTCAATTGCCCGCTTCAGACGCGTCTTGTAAATATAACGGTGCCAAGTCAAATCATAGCCCAACATGCCTAGCAAAGCTAGTTTTTCATTTTTAGCTTCCATCTCATCTAAGACACGCTTCTCGGTCCAGACCTGCGACAGCGTATCCTTACGCCCCACTCGGTACCAATAGATACATTTTTCGGTATGGACAACACGATTGGCCTTTAACAAGAGTTTGTACATAAGGAAGTTATCCTCGACGTTCTTCCCAACAGGAAAACGAAGGTCCTCGAACAAAGAAATCTTATAGAGTTTCATCATGGCGCATGCCCAAGCCATATCTCTTGTCTCTTGAATGGCATCTTGGTCAATGATGTCTCTCCCCTCATAAAGGGTTTCAGAATAATCGTTCTCCGTTACCTTAATCAAAAACTTACTAGTACTCTCGTTGAATAAGTTATAGTTGGCAATAGAAACATCTGCCTCATACTTCTTAAGCTGAGTGTACAAGGTCTCCACATAATCCTCTGTTACCCAATCATCCGGGTCTACAAAAGTGATGTAATCACCTGTGGCTAGGTCAATCCCTGTATTTCGGGCTGCAGATAGGCCGCCATTAACTTGTCGCACATAGCGAATACGTGAATCTCGCTTGAAAAATTCCTTGCAAATCTCCTCTGACTTATCAGGAGAGCCATCATTGACAAGAATGATTTCAAGGTTTGGATAGGTCTGATTCACTATCGTTTCCAAACACTGCTTTAAATAAGCTTCCACATTATAAATGGGAATAACAATACTAACTACTTCTTTATTTTCCATGGTCTATCTCTCAATCGTATCTATATAATCTCGAACAGCTTTTACCATTTGGTCTACTTGGTCATTCTTGAACACTTGATTTTTCCCAGTTTGGTCGTGATTTGTTCCTTCAAAAGAGAAAATCGGAAGTCCCAACTGATGAATCGTTTCTGTGATATGATCAACCTCATCAAATGGGTTGATATCCATATAGAAATCTATTTTTTCTAAGACCTTTCGACTAGTCAATGGATCAAAGGATGGATAGAGAATAAGGTTTGGATACTGCTCCAACTTCACCAAATTAAACCCGAAATGAGAATGAGCCAAAACATGAAAAGCTACATCTGGAAGAGCCTGCAGCAAATGTTCCAATTCAAAGATGTCTGCAGTATTAGTATAAATCGCCGTATGGTAAGGAAAATCACCTACCATGTCACTAAAGCTAAGCTTTAAGGATGGCTTTCTCAATAAGATTTCTTCCCAAGACAGGGCATAATAAAACCACCAAATATCCCTGAAACGATTGAAGCGTTTGGACGTCCAAGGTTTATTGTGAGAAGTGTAATGAATAACCGCTGGTACCCCTTTGAAAGCATCATACCATTCCAAATCCCCATAACCATACTGGTCCTTATCAGAACCCACTTGGAGATTATAGGTCCATGGGAGTTGATACCAAGCATCCTTGAAATAAAGATTCAAGATTCCTTGATCCCCATAAACATTTTGATGATGCTCTTTTGTCAAGTCAAAAAGAGAGTCTGTCACCTTGTGTTGTCGCCACCAATCGGTATCAATAACCATCAAACCAGCGTTAAAACCATCTGTTGTCGTCGGACGGTCCACTACCGCTCCAATACCCAATCCGCCAAGATCCACTTCAAAAAGTGGTGACAAATCCTGCGTAAAAATCATATCGCAATCCAAATAGAGAACACGATTTTCTTGAACAAACTCAGGAATTGCATAACGGAAAAAAGTCGCATAATGTATATGCGCACTTGGAAGCGAAAATTGTTTAAAGCTTTCGGCAGACACACGACAATTGAGAATTTCAGAATCAATAGCCTCTAGGCGACGATTCATCAGCGTAAACCATTCTGTTGGTAAATTCTCATTTAGCACATAAATTTTCCACTGCCCTTTATGTGCACACAAAGATTTAAGAGCCACCTCTAACTTTTCCATGTAGGATAGCTCTGCTACAAATACAACTGATTTTTTACCCATGTTTTCTTCCTCTCAAACTCTAATAAGAATATCATTTTTTAGAAAACATTACAATTTCTATCCCTTACAAAAAAAGCCAGCCCTAAGGCTGACTTTAATTGGAGATCAATTTTCTTTTAGTGCTCGTTAAATGCGTAAAATAGAATTCAGACAAACACACAGCTCAAAACACCGAACACCTCTCAACTCATAGACTATTCTACAGAGGCACCGTTACTTGCGATAACTTCTTTGTACCAGTTAAATGATTTCTTCTTAGAGCGTTTAAGGCTACCATTACCATCGTTGTCACGGTCCACATAGATGAAGCCATAACGTTTTTTCATTTCACCAGTTCCAGCAGAAACAAGGTCAATACAGCCCCATGTTGTGTAGCCCCAAAGCTCTACACCATCTTCATTGATAGCATCACGCATGGCCTTGATGTGGGCTGCCAAGTAGTCGATACGATAATCATCTTCGACATAACCATTTTCATCTGGTGTATCCACAGCACCGAGACCATTTTCAACAATAAACATCGGTTTTTGATAACGATCCCAAATAACGTTAAGGGTAATACGAAGACCTAGCGGGTCGATTTGCCAGCCCCACTCTGAAGCTTCCAAATATGGATTTTTAATAGAGGCAAAGATATTTCCAGCGGTCTTTTCATTAACTTCTGGATCACCTGAAGCCACACGACTTGCATAGTAAGAGAAAGAAATAAAATCAACAGTATGCTCTTTAAGAAGGGCCAAATCTTCTTCAGTCATCTCAATCTCAATGCCATCACGTTCCCACTGCTTCTTAGCATAATTTGGATACTCTCCACGAGCCTGAACATCAATAAAGAAATAGCTACTACGATCTTCTTGCATGGCTGCCCAGTAATCACGTGGGTGGGCTGTATTTGGATAATATTGACCTGCTGCCAACATACAACCAACCTTATTTTCAGGGTCAATCTCATGGGCCAACTTGGTCGCCATAGCTGAAGCTACCAACTCATGGTGAGCTGCTTGGTATTTAACCTGCTCCTCATTCTCACCCTCTTCAAAGCAGAGTCCTGCTCCCATAAATGGTGCATGGAGAATCATATTAATTTCATTGAAAGTGAGCCAGTACTTAACCAAACCTTTATAACGTGTGAAAAGGGTACGGCAGAGATTTTCATAGAAGCCAAGCATCTTACGGTTACGCCAGCCACCATACTCGGTAATCAAGTGCATGGGACAATCAAAGTGTGTAATCGTTACCAAAGGTTCAATACCATACTTGTGACATTCTTTGAAGAGGTCCTCGTAAAAGGCAAGCCCAGCTTCATTTGGCTCAGCTTCATCACCCTTAGGAAAAATACGTGACCAAGCAATAGAAAGACGATAGGTCTTAAAGCCTATTTCACCAAAGAGAGCAATATCTTCCTTGTAACGATGGTACATGTCGATACTTTCCTTAGCTGGATAGAAATAGCCATCCTCAAAATCAAACATCTTACGACGTCCAGTGATTATTGAAAGACGATCCTCACCAATTGGCACCACGTCAACATTGGCTAGACCACGCCCATCAGCATCATAGGCCCCCTCACATTGGTTGGCCGCTGTCGCTCCACCCCACAAAAATCCGTCAGGGAAAGTCATTTTTTTAGTCATTCTTCTACCTCTTATGATTCAAGATTATTTCAGTAATAGTATATAGTAATCTGGAATCGTTTTCTTATAGTAAACTACGAAAAACTGATACTATCCTATGATTTTTGACAAAAAACAAGAGTAGGACAGATTCCTACTCTCGATCATAAATATTCTTACTCCACAATTGTTGCTCCAAGAACATTCTTAAAATGCCCAATAGCAAAATCATGAGCTTCAGGCGTCAAGGAAGCTGTTGCACTCGCTACAACCTCGATATCATAGCCCAAATTATAGGCATCAATGGCTGTATGCAGCACACAAATATCTGTTAAAACTCCTGTCAAAACAACTGTCGTCACACGACGTTCACGCAAACGAATATCTAAATCCGTTCCCGAAAAGGCTGAATAGTGTCGCTTGTCCATCCAAAAGACACGATTATCATCCTTGATGGCATCATATACACTAGCTAACTTTCCATAAAGTTCTCGCCCAGATGTCCCTGCAATATTGTGCGGTGGAAAGAGCTTAGTTTCAGGATGGAAGGTATCTCCTTCATCATGTCGGTCCATAGCAACGAAGATATAATCCCCATTATCATAGGCCTCTTGAGTTACCTGGGCAATGCGGTCTGCAATGGCTTGGGCAGGCTTTCCAGCCGTCAACTTCCCATCATCTGCCACAAAATCATAAGAGTAATCAATTGATATCAATGCCTTTGTCATATTACTTTCTCCTTTTAAAAAAAGTGGGGCAGGTTCCTCCTACCTCACTTTCCTTCAGTATTCTTCTTATTCGTATTCTTTCAATTTATCGTAGATACCTTCGTTAAGGACTTTAAGATAAGTCCCTTTCATACCGAGTGAACGGCTCTCAATAATACCAGCTGATTCCAACTTACGAAGGGCATTAACGATAACTGAACGTGTGATTCCAATACGGTCAGCGATAACAGACGCTGTCAAGCGGCCTTCCAAACCGTCCAACTCATTCAAGATAGCTGAAACTGCCTTGATTTCCGAGTAAGACAAGGTATTAATAGCCATGTTAATAGCTGTCTGTTTACGAATTGTTTCTTCCAAGTTCTCTGTTTGAAGATTCAACAACTGCAACCCAACTACTGTAGAGGCAATCTCAACCAAGATAAGATCTTCATCTACAAAGTCATGATCGTTACGCCAAATGATGAAAGAACCAAGACGCATACCACCACCATAGATAGGGGCAATCGTAGTCAAACCATCTGGGAAGTCGTCTTTTGATTCCACAGGGAAAATGGTCAAGTCACTGTCAATACCAATGTTTTCTTGAGTGTCATAAACACGGCTGATACCACGTGTGTATTCTTCTGGAAGTTGTTTGGCTTCAAAAAACTCTTCCACACGATCATTGTTGGTTTTGTACTTCATGGCAAAACCAAGGAGAGCACCACCACCATTAACGATAGCAGCGTTACAATCAATGATATCCGCCAATTGAGCAGCCATATTGTTGTATGGAAGATCTCCTTCCAAGCTGTCTACTGAGCGTTGCAAGATAGATGTAATTTTACGTGTTTTAGCCAGCAAATTTGCCATATTTATTGTCTTCACTTTCTATTGTAATCATAATAATATCAAGCCTTGTACTAATCTTCTGCGTCAAGACCTACTAACCCTATCATTATAGCACACTTAACCCAGAAATTGCAAACAATTGTCTGAAAATTATTTATTATTTTACTATTCATTATATTATGTATATTATGGCATTTTTAGGAAAAACGTTCGGATTTTGCTCAAATACATACCCATTTTAGAGACAATAAAAACTGGACAAGCCTTTTTGTCCAGTTTTTTAAGAAATTAACGCTTGTAATATGACAAGACTCGTTCGATTTTGTTACCGAGATCAGCCAACTCTTCCACACGAGGAAGGTAGACAATACGGAAGTGATCTGGTTCATTCCAGTTAAAGCCTTTACCTGGAACTAGGAGAACCTTCTCCTTCTTCAAGAGACGAAGACAGAATTCTTCATCATCTTCAATATCATACATGTTTCGGTCAATCCTAGGGAAGATGTAAAGCCCTGCATCTGGCTTAACAGCTGATAGCCCTGGAATAGCGTTTACGGTATTCGTGATAAACTCACGTTGTTCATAGATACGCCCACCAGGAATCAAGAGCTCATCAACGGATTGGTAGCCACCAAGTGAAGTCTGAATAACGTGTTGAGAGAGCACGTTGGCACAGAGACGCATGTTAGCCAACATATTAAGCCCTTCAATATAGCCTTTGACATTCTTTTTAGGTCCAGAGAGAACCATCCAACCCACACGGAAACCACAGATGCGGTGAGACTTAGAAAGACCATTCATAGATACGCAGAAGACATCTGGTGCAAGACTAGCGATTGCAGTATGTTTCTTACCATCCATAACCAAGCGGTCATAAATCTCATCCGCAAAGATAATCAAATCATTTTGTCGAGCAATATCCACAATCTGTTCAAGAACATCCTTAGGATAGAGCGAACCTGTAGGATTATTGGGATTGATGACTACAATTGCCTTAGTATTTGATGTAATCTTTGATTTGATATCATCAATATCTGGATACCAGTTAGATTTTTCATCACAGACATAGTGTACGGCATTACCGCCTGCTAGACTGACACAGGCTGTCCAAAGAGGATAATCTGGCATTGGGACCAGGACCTCATCTCCATCATCAAGCAAGGCCTGCATAGATATGGAAATCATCTCTGAAACACCATTACCAATATAAATATCATCAATATCTACATTTGGGAATCCCTTTAGCTGGCAATACTGCATAATCGCCTTACGAGCTGAGAAAATCCCTTTACTATCCGAATACCCTTCACTGTTACGAACATTCATAATTAAATCACGAATGACTTCATCCGGTGCTGTAAAGCCAAATTCCGCAGGATTTCCCGTATTAAGACGAAGAATCTTTTCACCGTTAGCAATCATACGGTTGGCTTCATCCAAAACTGGTCCACGAATATCATAGGCAACGTGTTCCAACTTTGATGATTTATCAAATGTTTTCATAAGTTAATCCTTTCAAAAGATACTAAAAGCAGATACATCTAGCAGAAAATAAGAAAATTCAACACCTGATGGGGATTTCCACTTTTATTGACACCAACTTTATTTAGGCTCAGCCATTTGGTATCATTTCTGAAGACTTGTCTTCCTATTGTTTAATTATCATGTTTCTTACGAAGCTAATAACAGATTGTATTATACCTCTTTTTCATGCAATCTTCAATTTTTAGATAATACTGAAATCTTCACATTACTGCGGACATCCTAAAGTAAGCAGTCAAAAAAAGATTTCAGAAAATCCATAACAACGCTTTCATTTTTTAGATTAAAGGAGTATAATAAAGCTAAAGATAGGAGGTAGAGCTTATGTCTCAACAATATGAACGTATTATGGTAGCTATCGACGGTTCTTACGAATCAGAACTGGCCTTTATTAAAGGTGTGCACGTTGCAAAACGTAATAATGCTCAGTTACTATTGGTACACGTTATCGATACACGCGCCCTTCAAAGCGTTGCGACTTTCGACTCTTATATCTATGAAAAACTAGAAGACGAAGCTAAAGCTGTTTTGGCTGACTTTGAACGCCAAGCCAGAGAAGCTGGTTTAACCAAGATTCGCAAAGTTATTGAGTTCGGTAATCCTAAGAGCCTCTTGGCTGTTGATATCCCTGATAAGGAAAATGTTGACCTTATTATGGTTGGTGCCACTGGTCTCAATACTTTTGAACGCTTGCTTATTGGTTCATCTTCTGAATACATTCTCCGTCACGCAAAAGTTGACTTGCTCATTGTTCGTGACTCTGAAAAAACACTTTAGTCACCTCTCACAAGCACCTCTGGTGCTTTTCTCATATGAAAAAGAACCGAGATTTTAACTCTCAGTTCTTTTTTTGTTCTATTTTTCAGACTTTGCTGATTCAGACATCACTTCTGACTCTGAAGTTGACTGGCTTTCTTCGACCAAGTCTTCACTAGCAGATTGGCTTGAGGCACCTGCTTGCTCCAAAGCAAGGCTAGTTGAAAGGCTCTCACGCTCTGCTTCCTGACTAAGGCTAGCTTCAACAATCATGAGTTCCTTTTGACGTTCTGTTTCACGAAGGTATTCACGTTCTTCTAGCTCTTCCTGACGACGTCTTTCCTGCTCACGTCTTTGAGCTTTTTGACGCTCACGCTTAGCATGACGTTTTTGCGTCTCATCAATCAAGACCTTAGTGTTGTCTTTAATATGCATCCACTTAATAAGACGAACTAAGAGTCTCCATAGGAAAACAATAATCGATTCTGCGAAAAGAAGAATCTCAACCAGAATAACACCTAGCAAGCTCCAAGCCATGAAGAGTGTAATCAATAACTGTGTGAAAATCTTCTTCAAGTCACCCAAATGATTATTGTGAATATTAAGGGTCTCAAGGAAAAGATCTAAAATCCCCTGCAAGAGGTGTGATTTAACAGATTTGTCTCCCTCTAGGCTCAAGTCCGTTTGGACTTCTGCCGGAGTAACAACTGTCAAGTCCCCATCCTGATAGACATCTATACGGTCTCCTAATTTTATATCAAAATCAAAAAGCGTGCGATCTATTTTCTTAAGTCGCCCGTCAGGATGACTGAGATAAACAAAGTCATCATCAAATTTTAAAATACGAAACATAATTTACCTACTCTTTATTGCTCCCTAAATAATAGCAAAGTTAAAAAGCTCTTGTCAAGAGCTTCTTTTTCAATCCAAGGTTTTAACACCGATACGATTTTTATACTCTTGATACGTTTCAGTGTGCATGAGAGCTTTGGCATTTTTAACCCGATCTGCCGTTGGTGGTTTGACCCCTTCCAAAGGATATGGAATACCGAGCTCACGCCATTTGAACTCACCCATTGTATGATAGGGAAGAATTTCAAATTTATCGACATTTTTCAAGGTTTTTACAAACTCACCAAGCTTAACCAAGTGTTCGTCAAAGTCTGTCAAACCAGGTACCAAAACATGGCGAATCCAGACTGGAACTTGTTTATCAGACAGATATTGAGCAAATTCCAAAATATTTTTATTAGGTTGACGGGTCACAAACTTGTGTTGTTCAGGATCAATCTCTTTGATGTCAAGTAGGACCAAGTCAGTAACAGCCAAAAGTTTGTCAACAACTTCATGATACTCAGGAGTATTGCGGTAAGCAAACCCACAAGTATCAAGCGTACAATGAATCCCTAGCTTCTTAGCCTCTGTAAAGAGGGCAGTGACAAAATCAATCTGAAGCATGGCCTCACCACCTGATACAGTGATACCACCATGCTCACCCCAGAAATGACGGAAACGAAGAGCCTCATCTAAGACATCTTCAACTGTACGTTCAACAGCCTTATTTGACTCCATAGCCCAAGTATCTGGGTTATGACAATATTGGCAACGCATCTTACAGCCTTGCATGAAAACAATAAAACGGATACCAGGACCATCTACGGATCCAAAACTTTCGGTTGAATGAACAAGTCCAGTCACCTGACTGTAATCAATTTCTGCCATGGCAGCCTCCTTGAAAACGCTTTTTACATGTTTTTATTATACCTCTTTTATCAGAAACATGCTCCATATCTGCCTGAATTCAGGCAAAGGTTATACTATAATACATCTGAAATTAAGGAATATCTATACTATACCAGAAGAAAAACAAAAAAACTGGAAAAATCCAGTCTTTTATCATCTATATTACTAGGCACGTTTCTTAAGCCCCAAAAAGGCTGCAGCAGCAAGGAAGAATGTTCCTACCATTGTCAAGATTACTGTTGATGCTTCACCAGTCTTAGGAAGTGTAACTTCCTTACCTTTAGCATCTTTACCAGTCAATGTACCGTCAGCGTTCACTTTGAATCCTACTGTTTCAGGAGCAACAACACTTGTTGTACCATCAGTGTTAGCGATAACAATTTGGCTATTTTGTGTAGACACAATTGTTTGGCCAGCTGCAGTGATAACTGGAGCTGTCGGTGTTACAGTAACAACAGGTTGTCCATTAACATTCACTGCTGGAGTTTCAGGGTTTTGAGGTGCTTCGCTTGTCCCTTTATCAGTTGCTGAAGCTGGGTCTTCCGGCTTATCGGCTGGTTTCTCAGTTGGTTTATCAGCTGGTTTTGTAGATGAATCAGCTGTTGGAGCCGGTGTCGCAGGTGTTTCTGGAGTTGCTGGTGTTGTTGGTTCAGCTGGTACTTCAGGAACTGTAGGTGTTGGTGTTGTTGGCGTTGCCGCACCTGTGTTTGAATCATTGCTACGAGCCAAGTCTCCATCACTTGGGGCTGTTGAAGGACCAGTTACTGCACGATCTGTCGTTGGTTGTGTAAGAACAGCATCATTTGTCGCAATACCATCGTCCGCAAAAGAAGTTACTGGTACAAAAGCTCCTAGGGTAAGGGTGAGTAAAAGCAAGCTACTATATATAGATTTTTTAGAAGCCATCAAGATTCTCCTTTTTTCATTTATCAGTTAATTTATATTCTACCATAAAAAAGTAATAAAAGACTGTTTTAATTAAAATCTTATTTATTTTTATTCTAAATCTATCAATACGCTGAAAAATGTTAGATTATCTTCAAAATTATGGTTGTTTTCCTGACAAAGTCCGGCAGTTTTGATAGGTAAAAAAGGCTTTATGACGTGTTTTATAGACGTTTTCTAATCTTATTATTTTGATAAGCTGATATTCCAAGATAGATAAGAAAAAGCACTTTCACTCATAATGAGAGAAAGTGCCTAATTAGTAAATAGTCGCTTTTAAGTTCCAATATTTTCTAATAAAAACATGTGGAAAACTATTCTTCTGCCTCTTCTGGAGCTGCCGTGATGATTACCTTAAGTTTGGTTACACGACCATCCTTAACCTTATCATTGATAAATTCGAGGTGTTTGTCCTTGTTGATAACTGAATAGTGTTCCTTGACTTCTTGAGTTGGGATAGCCCCCACACCAGTCAAATAATAACCTGCGATAGTATCAACGTCATCACTCTCAAGTTCTGTATCAAAATGTTCATTGAAGTCGTTAAGAGTCATAGCTCCTTCGACAATATAAGTATTCTCACCAATTTCACGAACTTCCACACTAGTTTTATCTGTTTCGTCGTCAATCTCACCAACGATTTCTTCCAAAAGGTCCTCGAAGGTAACAAGACCAGCAACACCGCCGTATTCATCAAGCAAGATAGCCATCTGATTATTGGTGTTACGAAAGGCCGCCAAGAGATCATCTACGAAGATAGTCTCTGGAACAAAGAGAGGTTCGTTCATGATTCGACGAAGTTTGATATTTTCAAAACCAAGTTCAAAACCTGCTTTTAGAAGGTTTTTAGTATGAATGACACCGATAATCTTATCCTTGTCATCTTCGTAAACAGGGATACGTGAGAAACTTTCCTTGAGAATAGCTTGGATATTTTCTTGAGTATTGTCTTCGATATCAATCATGAAAGCATCGGTACGAGGAACCATAACCTCACGTGCCATCAATTCATCAAGAGAGAAAATCCCCTGGAGCATTTCAATTTCTTCAGCCTCAAGTGTATCTTCACTCTTGGCCAACATGTACTCAATCTCATCCCGAGTCATCTGCTCATCCGCATCATCAAAGGTCATAGGCGTCAAATGAGACACAAGATTTGTCGATGCTGAAAGAATCCAAACAAAGGGACTAACAATCTTACCAGTAACAATAATAACTGGTGCTGAGTAGATGGCTAGATTTTCCTTGAGGTTCATAGCAATACGTTTAGGATAAAGTTCCCCAAAAACAATCGAGATATAGGTCAAGACAACTAAAGAAATCATGCTACCTGCTGTCTTAGCCCAGGCTGCATGACCAAACCAAGTCGCTATTACTGCACCTAGTGAAGCGGAGAGACTAGCCCCTTGTAAGAGACTGATAAAGGTAATACCAACTTGAATGGTTGATAAGAAGTTATTTGGATTTTCAAGAACCTTGAGCAGGCGAATAAATTTCTTGTCGCCTTCTTCAGCCTTTTGTTCCACACGTGAACGGTTTAGTGATACTAAAGCCATCTCTGATGCTGAGAAAAAGGCCGTAAGCAAGGTTAATATTAGTAATAAAATAGATTGAAATAATAAGGACTGACCACTGGAGTCTTCCATTTTTTCTTCTCCTCTAAAAAAATTCTGACTTCCATTATATCACAATTTCCCAATATAGGTTCCTATTTTATGCTATAATTAGAGTAATTTATCATCGAAGGAGAGACTTATGTCACTTATACGCTTAGAAAATGTCAGCTTGGCCCGCCAAGGAAAAACACTTTTGTCTGACCTTAACTGGACAGTTGAAAAAGGACAAACCTGGGCTATCCTGGGACTTAACGGTGCTGGAAAATCAACCCTCCTACGTTTGTTGACAGCTGAATTCTTCCCTTCTGAAGGAAAGGCTGAGATACTAGGCTACACCTTTGGGAATGGAGACATCACAGGTCTTCGTCAACATATCGGTATCGTCAGCTCCTTCATCACTGAGCGTTTGCCTAAGCATATGACTGCTGAAAAAATCGTCCTTACTGGTAAATACAAGAGCTCAATCCTCTACAAGGCATATGGGGATAAGGAGTTGCAAGAAGCCAAGGACATGCTGACCTCACTTGGCGCTGGAGATTTGATAGGTCGTAAATACCATGGCCTGTCTCAAGGGGAAAAACAAATTTGTTTGATTGCTCGCAGTCTCATGGAAGATCCTGACATCATTATTCTTGACGAAGCGACTGTTGGCTTGGACCTATTTGCCCGCGAAAAACTCTTACGTCAGATTGACCGTATCACCTCGCTTCCACATGCTCCATTGGTTCTTTACGTCACCCACCACGCTGAAGAGATTACTGAAAAAATGGACCACATTCTCCTACTCCGTCAGGGAAGAATCGTGGCACAAGGACCAAAAAACGATATTATCACACCGGAAGTTCTAGCTGACTTCTACCAAAATCCTGTTCAAATTATTCCAATTGATAACCATCGTTTTTACATTAACCCTCTTCTATAAAAATCGCTCAAAGAAACAAGTCCCCTAGACATTATCTGGGGGACTTGTTCTTTTATCACTACTCCTCTTTTATTTTCGATACGCCATACAAAATTAAGGCTGGAACGATAAGCTGTTCTATAGAACCATATGAAACAATGAATAGCCCAGCAACTACATATAGACGGTTTTTGTTAGCGGTGCTTATAGCTCTTGGAAGCATCATAGTAGGAATAATAATTAATGGAGTCATCATAATGAAGTACATAAACCAACCAATACCTGCTAAGGGATTAGATTCGTCTATAGGATAGTAAATGACAGAAATTAAATTAATAACTAAATCCCTAAGTGATAAGATAAAAGCAGTCCAAAGCCAAGGGAAATGAAGACCTTGAGGATTGAGTTGTCTTTGGCTCTCCGCATAATCATAACTCTTACGCTCTTCAATGACAGGTTTGGTTCTTTTCTCCACCAGCAGATCATCTTCACTCAACTCAAACCCATACTTCTTCTGCCATTTTTCAACTAGTGTGGAAGTGTTGCCGTTTGTACGATAGACAAGATAGGATGATACTACTAGTAGAAAAAGAGAGACATCAGTAATGATATGGTCAACCAAGAAACCATAAAACAGCTCAAGCAAACTAATGACTATGAGAAGGATTGAAGAGATTCTTAATTTCTTTTGGTTTTCTTCAGTCATCAATATAAGGAGTAGGAAGATACTTGCACACTCTAATATTGGATACAGTATGTAAGTAAGACTACTTAAATCATCTAAATCAATATTTATATAGTGTGTGCTCCATACCACAGCAACCATCCCTAATCCAAGAAGGGGAACAGAGGACTGCCAAGCTGACGGGCTTTTAAAGGAGGTTAAAAGAGTTGGGAGTTCTGTCTTCTTAATCATAATAACAAGCCAAATTAGGCAAATAACAGTTAAAACTGGTGAAACCAACCAGGGCTTAAAAATAGAAGCCGGTATTATGAAATAGGTAACTAGCTGACAAATATGGAAGGCAAAGACAGCTAAGATGCCCTCAACTTTCCGCTTGTCCTTCATAAGCCTAAAAACAAACCAGACTAAAAAGAGTTGCTGTGGAAATTGAGAACTTAGTAAGGATACAGAATTGAGCGTTTCATACTCAAAATGCAAACCATAAGACTTAAGCATTGACAGAGCCAACAATACTTCAAAAAAGATAAGTATATAAAAGCAAATTTTTCTAGACATACGACCACCCCGCCTTTCATTCAATCTTAGAGAGAATATCTTTCAATACCATTATACTCTTTTTATGTAAGCGTTTTATTTTTTATGGCGAAATATTTTCTCTTTTCTTTACTTGATATCCAAACGCTCCTTTTTTGACCGAATAGATTCTAGAATTAACCACATAGACATAGAATATTGTCCGCGAAGTAGCCTTTTGATAACTTAGTAGGTGTAAAAGCAAAATAGCTTTCAGACATAGAAAACGAGGTAAAAAAATGACTAAAGTAATAGGTTTTGGATTAATCGCTACAGCAGTAACAGTTATCACTTACAGTATTCTCGGCTTCCCCAAAATGGAGGTATCCCTTTGGCCACTATTTCCAGTTGTTCTATTTGCTTTCTTTGCAATAGAAAACCTTATCAAAAAAGATTATAAATCTAGCCTCATGAGTACTTTGATTGGGTTAATGATTGCTAATGCAATCTATGACGTGCTCCCTATCTCAAATAGTATTCTGATTATTGCAGGAATCCTAACATGCCTAGGCCTAGGTTTTCTTTTTCCAAATCACGATACAGATAAAGAGAGACATTAAAAAGAAGCCAAAATTTTTGGCTTCTTTTGTGCTAAAATACATCGCTTAAGCTCGACCTCGAGCCAGATTAATCATATCATAGGTTAACGTGTTGCTAGTTTCTTTGAGAGAGTAATCCTCCAAAGTATTGACTTCCTTACGAAGCTGCTTGGCATAACGGCTAGAGATCAGTTCAGCCTGCTCGTACTCGTTGATAATCTTACGTTCCAAATAGTAACCTCGCAACATTTCATCAATATTGTCTGGATGAAGGTGGGTGATTACCCGCTCAACAAAGGCACCTGACTGAATTATTTCAGCCTCTTGAAGTCGATTGCGCTTCAAATAAGACAATAGATCTGAATGATAAACACCTTCCAAATTACTCAAGGCTTCTAAAATCTGCTCCGTATTTGTTAAATAAAGTTCAGCCATATGGTCACGGTTTTCTTCCGTCAACCTAGGACCCCTCCTAGTTTCATCCTGATCAATACGAAACTTGAAAGTAAGAGCTAAGTGCAACAATCTACGAAGGCCACGCACAAAGACAGCTAGGGCGTAAGAAAGGCTAGAGACAAAACCACGGTTGATACGACGTTCCAAGCCCTTGATATAACGTTGGTAGAGATTGTATTCGAGTTCTGAAATCTTCCCCTTCTTGTAGGCATATTCCAGACCCTCACTCTCGATTTCCATAATCATTACTCGAATATTGGCCAACTCTTCTTTGACATCATTTGATTCCTGCTCCAAGATTAAATCTTCCAAGCGTTGATTGTAGTTGTCAATCGTAGCATAGACAGCTCCTTGATTGGTAGACTGTTTTAGATCTTTTTCCAACTCACCGACCACATCATTGAGAATGGCAATCTGCATATAATGGTTGGTCGTGTGCGCTGGTCCAGTCGCTAGCTTAGGTAGGACTAAAATCCCTGTTAAGAAACTTAATAAAGTGACACCCGCTACCGTAAAGAGCAAGAGACTATGTTCCAAAGCCGTCATATTGGCAACTGGAAGCAAAAGGATAGTTGCAATGGAAACCGTTCCTTTAACACCTGAAAAGGTTAACAGAGTAGCACCCTTCCAGATTTTTTTTAGTGATCGTTTGGCCCTCCAAGCTCTTTGGGCAAATACCGCACTAATCATAACAAACCGAATGCCAAACATAGTCGCTGTTAAAAGGATGATAGCAAGAAGCATCCAGAGATTATCGTAAGTGCTGCTACGCAGTACTGGGGCTGCTAGGGTTGGAAGTTCTGTCCCCAAGAGGAAAAAGACCATGCCATTAAGCATGAAGGTAATGGTTCCCCAAATCGTATGAGAAACACTATCCAACTTGGCATCAAAAACGGTAATTTTTTTAAAGCGACTGGCAAGTGAAATCCCTGCTACGACAACAGCAATAATTCCGGAAGCATGAATTTCCTCGGCTACAAAGTAAGAGGAAATCGGTAGTACCAACTCTAGTAAGAGAGCACCTGTGACATCTGCGGCATCCATATTATCCAAAATGGTCAAAAAGAGACGATTAAATAAGGCTGTAATCAAGCCAACCAAAAAACCACCAAGCACAGAAATAACCAAATTCCAGCTCGCATCAAGGAGGGAGAAAGCACCCGTTGTCAAAGCGGTCACCGCCACCTGAAAGGCAACCAAGCCAGAGGCATCGTTTAGAAGTCCTTCACCCTGCAAAATATAGCTAATCCACTTTGGAAAACTGAAGCGTTTAGAAATAGCTGAATAGGCCACCAAATCCGTTGGTCCAAGAGCCGCCCCAATGGCTAGACAGGCAGACAAAGGCACTGAGGCAGGCAAGACAGCCTTAGCAAGATAACCGATTCCCAGCGTAGACACAAAGATGACTGGAAAAATCAAAAATAGAATGAGTTTCCAGTTACGTAAAATACTGGTAATATCACTTTCTTCACCCTCACGAAACAGCAAGGGAGCAATAATGAAAGCTAGAAAAAGTTCCGTTTCAAGCTCGAAAGCACGTCCCTTAAAAAGAAAACCGATACCCACTCCAAAAATAATTTGGATCAAGGGTAGGGGAAGACGTGGAAAGACACGATTGATAACGTTCGATAAAATCAAGCTAAAAAGAAGAACAAGCAAAGCTAACGATAGATGCATAGCTCCTCCTACCCTTCCTTATGACAACAGTTTGAGAATAGTTCTTTTTGCTTACTAATTTTTTTATCAATGGCAGTGACATCTTCCTTAGCCAAAAGTTTATGGCAACGTTCGACCTCAAGACTAGCTAACTTTTTCTTGATCTTAGCCGTTTTACGATTATCAACCTTTTTCAAAGTACCCTCGGCACTCTGCTTATCAATATATTTGGCCTGCATATCTGCAAGTTTTTCTTTAATATCTGTAATCATTGTAATTTCTCCAACATCACCAAAAATGGTGGGGTATTAATTTGATTAAGGGGTTGGTAAAGCATAGCTGTGAAAACACGCTGGTCCAAACCGATAACGTACTCTAGCACAGCATCCTTCTCCATATCACCACCATCATGACCGTAGTAAATCATAATAGCCAAGCGCCCACCAACCTCTAAGCGGTCAAGGATTTTCTCAATGGCCTCAAGAGTCGTATGGGGCTTAGTGATGACACTTTTGTCTGCAGATGGCAGGTAGCCCAGATTGAAAATAGCTGCTCGAATAGGTTCCGTGACATAATGGTCCAGATTTTCGTGACCATCTAAAATGAGTTCCGCATTTTCAATTCCCAGGTCTGACAAGCGTTGACTGGTCTTTTCAAGCGCCTGCTCCTGCACGTCAAAAGCATAGACCTTCTTGGCAAGGCCAGCCAGAAAGGCTGTATCATTGCCGTTTCCCATGGTCGCATCGATAGCTACACTCTCATCATCCAGCACTTCTGCTAAAAAGTCATGAGATAGATGAATGGGTCGTTTAATCATGCTTTTTCCTCCTTCTCGCTAGCTACTTTGCACCCTTGCCATGAGTCACGACGTTCCATCTCTTTGTCAATGGCATTAAGGACTTCCCACTTGTTGAGACTCCACATAGGACCAATCAACATATCTCGCGGTGCATCACCAGTAATCCGATGAATGACGATATCCTTAGGGATGATTTCCAACTGGTCACAGATGATTGACACATACTCTTCCTGACTCAGCAATTTAAGACGCCCCTCGTGGTAATCTCTTTGCATACGCGTATTGGTCATCAGGTGGAGGAGGTGGAGTTTGATTCCCTGAATGTCATTGTCCGTCACACAACGGCGAACATTCTCCACCATCATCTCGTGAGTTTCCCCTGGCAATCCATTAATCAGGTGCGATACAATTTCAGCCTTTGGTGCACGCTCACGCAGACGCTTCACGGTCTCTACGTAGAGTTCATAGCTGTGTGCTCGGTTAATGAGTTCTGACGTTTCTTCATAAGTCGTCTGCAAACCAAGTTCAACAGTCACATGCATACGTTCTGTGAGTTCTGCCAGATAATCAATCACATCATCTGGCAAACAGTCTGGGCGAGTACCAATATTGATGCCAACAACACCAGGCTCATTGATAGCCTGTTCGTAGCGTTCCTTGATAACTTCAATTGGAGCGTGGGTATTGGTAAAATTTTGAAAATAAACCAGATATTTCTGAACTTCTGGCCACTTGCGGTGCATAAAGTCAATCTCATGGTAAAACTGCTCACGAATCGGCGCCTCAGGAGCTACAATGGCGTCCCCAGACCCCGATACCGTACAAAAGGTACAGCCACCATGAGCCACTGTTCCATCACGGTTGGGACAATCAAAGCCCGCATCTATAGGAAGTTTGAAAATCTTTTCGCCAAAAATCTCACGATAGTAATCATTGACTGTTCTATAACGTTTTTTCATAAAGACTATTATAACACTTTGACCTTAAAAAGAGAGTAAGACTAGGACAAAAATCATGGATTTCTGCCTGTCCTACTCTCTCTTCTTACTTAGTCTTTTTCAAATAATCAATGGCTTCTTGAGCTGTTTTAACAGGGACGATTTTCATCTTGGTCCCCAGTTTCTTGGCAGCTTCCTTGGCCTCTTGATAGTTAGTCTTAGCATCCGGATCAGCCTTTTTCATTTCCTTAGTTACTGGATTATTTGGCACGAAGAAAATATCTGCGCCACTATCAGCCGCTGATTTCACCTTGAGGTAGGCCCCACCGATATCACCGACAGCCCCATCCTTTTCAATAGTGCCTGTTCCAGCAATTTTACGGCCAGCCTTGAGGTCTTGACCAGACACCTGATCGTAAATAGCCAAAGTAAACATAAGCCCCGCACTTGGTCCACCAACACCATCAAGTTTAAACTTCACGTTTTCAGGACTCTTGACCTCAGTATGATCCGTCAAACCAATACCGATACCATTTTTACCATTGGCAATCTTAATAATCTTACCAGTAGCAGTCTTTTCTTTGTCCTCTGTCGTATAAGTGACCTTGACTTTTGAACCCAGCTTAAGTCCTTGAACGTATTTAATCAAGTCAGTAGAATTATCAAAAGTCTTGCCATTAACAGCCGTCACCGTATCAGCAATATTGAGGACGCCCTTGAAGCTAGAATCATCAGCAACCTGAAGCACATAAACACCCATATACTCCAAGCTAGCCTCCTTACCAGCCAGAGTCAAGCCCTGATAAATCGCCTGGTTTTGGGAAGTCTCCATGTAGAATTGATTGATACGCATGAAATCTTCATCAGAGTAATTTCCAGTCGCCTCTTCAGCTGTTTGAAGCTTTGCAAAATCATTAAGCTGAGCATAGAGCATGAGGGCCAAAGTCGCCTTGGTTTGAGCCACCGCCACAAAATTATAGGATCCCTTAGAATCATCAGCTTTCTTATCTACAGTCAAGACTTCCTTGGTATCAAAAGCACCACCCGGAAGCTCAACATAATAATTATTTAGCGGGAAAAAGAGGGCAAAGAGTAGGAAAAGTACCGTAAAAATACTTAGCAACCACCACTTAATACGCCAAATTTTCCCTAATAGTGATTTAGATTCGTTCTTGTTTGCCACGCTTGGCCTCCACTTCCTTAACAACTGCTTGAGGAACATAAGAACTAATGTCCGCCTCAAAATAAATCAACTCACGCACACGACTCGAGGACACTGGTGTCACCTCATGACTAGCAATCAAATAAACCGTTTCAAGCTCAGGCGCCAACCCCTTATTGAAATAATCCATATTAGCCTCATAGTCAAAATCTGTCGCATTGCGAAGACCTCTAACCAAATAAGTCACCCCAAGATCTCTGGCGACATCTACAGCCAGACTATCGTGAGCCGTTATAACCTTGACATTGGGAAAATCTGCTACAACCTCTTTCAAGATACGCTTGCGAGTCTCAATGTCCCAGAAACCCTGCTTATTTTTATTATAAAATAGTCCAATATAGAGCTCATCAAAGAGCTTGCTGGCTCTGGCAATAATATCCATATGCCCATTGGTAATTGGATCAAAAGACCCCGTAAACATAGCAATCTTTGTCATAGCATTCCTTTCTACAACTTCCCTATCAAAGGCTAACGCACGTAAACGGTCACCTTGCTAATACCATAGGTTTTCTGCTTCCAAATCCCAAAGTTTGAAATTTCTTCAGGCAAGTCCACAGTCTTATCCGTTTCGCAAACCAACATAACTTCTTCAGCCAAGAGCCCTTGCTCCTCTAACTGAGTAATATTAGCCACAATCTGCTCTTTGGCATAAGGCGGATCTAAAAGCACCAAGTCAAATTGACCTGTCAATTGTGTCAATGCACGCGCTGCATCCATCTTCAAAAGTTGGAACTGCTTCTCACTCTTGGTCATCTTGATATTTTCCTGGATAACAGCCTGTGCCCGACGATCCTTTTCCACGAGGACAGCAGACGACATACCACGACTGATAGCCTCAATAGCCAGGCTACCACTCCCAGAAAAGAGATCCAAAACACGCCCTCCATCAAAGAAAGGACCAATCATATTGAAAATAGCACCTTTGACCTTGTCCGTTGTTGGACGAGTCGTTTTGCCTTCTAACGTTTTAAGCGGACGCCCGCCAAAATCACCTGCTACAACACGCAAGTTGGTCACCTCGTTTTTACTGATTTTTAGTAAGACTTTTCTATTATAACAAAAAATTACACATAGATGTTCCACAAAGAAATCTAGTCATGCTAAATACCTACAAGACCACACAAAAAACTCGAGAACCTCCCGAGTTTCCATTTATTTTACTTATCACCAAGTGCAGTCACGTAGTTGTAGGCTTCGATACCAGATGTGGCACCATCCCCTACGGCTGTTGTAATTTGGCGAAGGTCTTTCTGACGCACATCTCCAATAGCAAAGATACCTGGAATACTTGTCGCCATCTTATCATCTGTAATTACCCAACCGTCTTGGTCAGTAATATCGAGACCTGTCAAGTAATCTGAAACAGGATCAAGTCCCACATAAACAAAGACACCGCCAAATTCGTGGTTAGTCACCTCACCAGTTTTGACATTCTTGATATCAACACTGCGAACCTTGATGTCATCACCCTTGATTTCTTCAACGACTGAATCCCAGATAAACTTGACCTTTTCATTGGCGAAGGCACGGTCTTGAAGAACCTTTTGGGCACGCAATTCATCACGACGGTGAACAATGGTCACGCTATTAGCAAAACGTGTCAAATAAATTCCTTCTTCAACGGCAGAGTCTCCACCACCAACAACCAAGAGGTCTTGATTACGGAAAAAGGCACCATCACACACCGCACAGTAAGATACACCACGGCTGTTGTACTCTTCTTCACCAGCAACACCAATATGACGGTGTTTGGCACCAGTCGCAATAATAACTGTCTTGGTTTGGTACTCCTCATCACCAGTTTTGACAACTTTATAGTCACCCTTGTCTTCGATACCAGACACAATACCATAAAGATTTTCAACGCCCAATTTTTCCAAGGGTTCAAACATCTTCATTGACAATTCTGGACCAGAGATACTTTCAAAACCAGGGTAATTTTCAATATCAGACGTGTTATTCATCTGTCCACCAGGAGCACCTTGCTCCAAAGTTGCCACTTTAAGGTTGGCACGAGCTGCATAAAGTGCTGCAGTCATCCCCGCAGGACCAGCTCCAATAACAATTGTATCGTACATGAGTAACTCCTTATATGATTTTCTTGTAGAGATATCTTACACCTAATGTGCCAACAAAGCTAGAATTATGCATTCAGCACGATAAGAATCGCCATAAAAGCAAATGCCAAAACTGGAATCGAAACCATCGACATCATAATAGCATCATAGAGGGCACCTTGACGCTCCTTAACAGTTTTGTCTGCACGTCGTAACGCACGCCATCCAAGCCAAATGGCACCAATCACCAAGCACACAAAGAAAGCAATCACAAGGCCTAAGAGATAAAATTTAAAAATATTTAATAACATAAATCATCCTAAAGTGAGAAATAGAAAAGGCTGAGATAACATTCTCCAACCTCTAAATTCGACTAGTAATAACTGCACGATGCAGCCTCTGATTGGACTATAGTCGCCTTTGAAACATTCAAAAGTTCCTAATCATCCTTGTGGGATTTTGACTATGGACTAAACTGTAGGCTTATCCCACTACCTTTTCTATTGTAACAAAAATCCCATCTTAAAGATATTGTTTTGAATAAGAAGCGAAAAATTCTTTTGTTCGCTCTTCTTTTGGATGGTTAAAGACTTGTTCAGGTGTTCCTTGTTCAAGGATATGACCTTTTTCAAGGAAGAGCACCTTGTCAGCCACTTGATAAACAAAGTTCATGTCGTGACTAACCAAAATCATGGTCTGACCTGACTTAGCCGCATCAGCGATTGATTTTTCAACCTCACCAACCAACTCAGGGTCAAGGGCAGATGTCGGTTCGTCAAGCAAGAGCACATCAGGCTTCATAGCAAGGGCACGGGCCAAGGCCACACGTTGCTTTTGACCACCTGACAAGTGGCGTGGGTAATGATTTTCACGATTAGAAAGCCCAACCTTAGCGAGCTCTTCTTTAGCAATCTTGGTAGCTTCGTCGTCAGAAAGTTTCTTAACAATCTTAAGACCTTCCTTAACATTATCCAAGGCTGTACGACGTTCAAAGAGGTTGAACTGTTGGAACACCATGGACAACTTACGACGAAGAGTAAGAATTTGCTCCTTGGTAATTGTTTCGAAATCTACCTTGAAATCATCAATGGTAATGGTACCAGAATCAGGCTGTTCCAAATAGTTCAAGCTACGAAGGATTGTCGACTTCCCTGCACCAGAGGCACCAACAAGAGCTACAACTTCACCCTTTTCAATGTCAATATCAATGCCATCGAGAACCTTTTGTCCTGAAAATTCTTTGGTCAAATTTTTGATACTAATCATTAGCGGTCACCTCCAATTCCAGAAATGTCAGTCACTTCAGGCGCCTTAATGGCCATGTGATTTTCAACTGAACGACCAATGTACTCAATCAAGATTGAGATTGCCCAGTATACAAGAGCTACTGAGATATAACGTTCAAAGTAACGGTAGTCAGCACCACCTAAGATTTGAGCTTGCGCATACATTTCAACGATACCAGCACTGAAGGCAAGTGATGTTCCCTTAGTCAAACCAATCAAACTGTTAATCAAACTTGGTGTCGCTATAACTGCCGCATTTGGAATGATGACACGACGGTAAACTTGTGCTGATGTCATCCCAAGAGAACGGGCAGCTTCGATTTCCCCAGCGTCAACGGCCTGAATCGCTGCACGGATGGTCTCACTCATGTAAGCTGCTTCATTAAAGGCAAAGGCTGTAATAGCGAAGATAGCTGGTGGAATCTCATTAATGTTCCAATCTAAGCCGAACTCACCATTCAAGTAACGAAGGAAGAGTGGAATACCATAGTAAGTCAACATGAGTTGTACAAGGATTGGTGTCCCACGCAAGAAGCTCACAAAAACGGCTTGAATTGGATAAAGGATACGTACTCGATTGATTTTAACAACCGCAAAGACAAGGGCCAAAATCAAACCAAAGAAGGCACCTGCAATAGTCAAGCCCAAGGTTAAAGGCAAACGTTCCACAATCTTAGGAACAGCATCGAAGACAGCCTTCCATGAGAAGAGCTTACCGGCTGGCATCCAAGATGAAATCCATTTGAAGACAACCGTAACCAGTTGCAAAACATAGCCCCAAAGGATTTCCACTAGCCATGATAAGGGAATAGCTAAAGCAACAGCTACTGCCAAACCAACCAAGCCAAGGATAACTTGGAGATACCAAGGTGACCGATTAAATGCTTCTATACTCTTTTTCACAATGTCGCCCTTTCTTTCTAAAAAAGTCGGTTAGCCTAGTGCTAACCGTTCAAATATCTTATCATAAATTTTATAATATTCATTTTAGCACGACTCAGAAAGTCTGTGAAATAGTCTTTTCTTATCAAAGTGATAAGGAAATCATATCACTGATAATTCAGCTTTATTAACGTCAAAAAGCTGAGACAGCAGTCTCAACTTTTAACAGTCTTATTTCAAATCACTGACGTAATCGCCACCGAAGTATTCCTTGCTGAGTTTGGCAAGGGTTCCATCCTTCTTAAGCTCTTTGATACGTTTATTGACAAAGGTCTTGAGTTCCTTACCTTGCTTATCATTTGAGAATAGAAGATATTCAAGACCATCAGTCTTCATACCGATATCGTCTTTAATCTTGTTTACAGCTAGCTTATAGCCTTGATCTTTGACAATGTACTCAGACGAAATCGCATCGTAAAGGATAAAGTCAATTTTTCCTTCTTGAATATGTTGAACACGTGTTGAAAGACCAGTTGAGCTAGAAGCGTAGTTGATTGTAATTGGTGTCTTGTCCGCATTGGCATGGTTCCAATTTTCAAGCAACTGAGCATAGTTAGAGCCAGGAAGTACTTCTGTCGTCTTACCAGACAAATCGTCTAGGCTGGTATACTTGGTCCCCTCAGCACTAGTGATGGCATAGTTAGAACGTGAAATCGGATCTGAGAAACCATATTTCTGTGCACGTTCTTCATTGTAGTTGAAATCATTAGCCGCAATCTGATAACGTCCAGAATCCACCCCTGTCAAGATGGAATCAAAAGGTGTCGTCACAAACTTAACCTCATACTTATCAGAGTCCTTGAAAATAGCCTTGACCAAATCAATATCATACCCCTTGAAGTCGTCACCTTTTTTGAAAGTGAAAGGCGCCGTATCAGAGTCTGTCGCAACAGTAATCGTCTGCTTCTCACCAGATGCCTTACCGTCACTCTTGTTTCCACAAGCAGCCAAAGTCAAAACTGACAAGCCAAGAATCCCTAAACCTGCAAGCCATTTTTTCATATCTATATTCCTCGATACTTTCATTAATAGTTAGTGATAACAGTTTACCATCTTCATCCCAACTCGTCTAATAATAAAATCCTAAGTGGTGATAGATAAAGGTTATAGGGGGTGAGAGGAAGAATAACAAGATAGAAAAGAGTTGCCACTGATGTGACAACTCTTTTCGTCCAAAACAGCTTTCCGTACATGTTTAACATCAAATCCACTAAAACACTACTTATCCTTATCTGATGACTTACTGCTTGAGTCGCTACTGTCTTCAGGTTGATAGTCTGACAAATTCTTATGGATACGTTCGGCGTAAACGGCTCTGCTTCCTGATTCGTCATGGTCGACCAAGGCTTCGGCAAGCTCTTTATAATCTTCTACAGAAATAGTCCAGTTTCCACCATCATCTTTGGTAAGCTTGAAGGTCTTTTCCAGATTATCAGCACCTGTCAAAGGTGTATAGGATATTTCTTTATCAATGTCCTTAAATTGCGTCAAATCACCGTTAAAGTTTTCACCATAAAGGAATTTCGTTGTGAGATCTTTGGCCTTCCCCTTTTCCACATCGTTGTTATCAGCTTGATTCCATTGTTTCAACTTGTCAATGTCGTTGTCATAGAGACTCATAAGGAGAGTACGAACAGCAGCTGCAGCTCCATAGGCACTAACAGAACGTGAAGTAAAGGTAACTGTCGCATCATTTCCCTTAACTTTGACATCCTTCAGCTTATAGTCCTGAATCTTACCAATCATATTACGACGGACCTTAAGGAACTTAGAAAGTACTTGAGTTGGAGTCTTGGCATCATAGCCTTCAATGTATTTAAACGTATACTTTTCTTCCGGTGTATACCCCTTCTCTTCAATAGTGTCTGCAACCTGTTTTTCAAAGACATTCGTTTCAGTCCAGGTTTCGTAATTTTCACCGTAGAGTTTTGAAAAACCGTTACTAGATTTTCCAAGCATGGTATCAATTAAAACTGTCGCATCAGCCTTGGCACGTTCTGTCGGAGTTGGTGTCGCCTTTTTCTTCTCAGCTGGTTTATTGGAAGCACAGGCTACAAGAACCAAGCAGGTTGCTAAAATCAAGCCCAGATAAGTAAAAACTTTTTTCATTACTTTTATTCCCTCATTTCTATTGGTTACTATTTAAGATAGCATAGGTCTGATGATTCTTCAAGGTCACTTTTCAGGGTATGAAGCAAAACTCTACCTATTATATTGTTTTTATATCATGACTCCAAATCATCCAAATCTAACTGCCTGCCCTCTTGGTCTTCCAAACCTGTCAGAGTAACACCTAAGAGACGAACACCACTGCTATTTTCCTCCAGTTGATCAAAAATGGTATGAGCAATCCTTTCGATGGTGTCGAAATCCTGAGTCGATTTGTCCAAGGTCATACGCTTGGTTAAGGTCGAGAAATCCGAATAACGGACCTTGATGACAATAATTCGACCAACTTTTTTAGTTTTCTGAGCACTTTCAGCTACCCGCCTAGCATTCTTAGTCAACTCAGCCTTGATGTCATCTTCATTATAAAGAAGCTTGCCGTAGGTTCGCTCACTTCCGATAGATTTACGGACGCGATTGGGCCTGACAGGACTATTGGAAATCCCTCTGGCCTTTCGAAAGAGATCAAATCCAAAACGTCCAAAACGATCAATCAGTGTCATCTCAGGAATCTTCAGAAGATCGGCACCGGTGTATATTTCCATGTCATGAAGACGTTCAACTGACTTTTTACCTACCCCATGAAACTTTTCAATAGGTAGCTTTTCCAAAAATTCCTGAGCCTCCTCTGGAAGCACTACCGTCAAACCAGCAGGCTTTTGAAAATCAGAAGCTAGTTTGGCGATAAATTTATTGTAGGAAACGCCTGCTGAACAAGTCAGGTGAAGTTCCTGCCAGATATCATACTGGATAAGTTTGGCTACCTTAACCGCCGATTTGATACCAAGCTTATTTATCGTCACATCAAGATAGGCTTCGTCGATAGACATGGGCTCTACCAAGTCGGTATAGCGTTTAAAAATCTCACGAATCTGCATTCCTACCTCTCTGTAATGACTATAATTTCCTGAGATAAAAACAGCATTAGGACAACGTTCATAGGCTTCCTTAGAAGACATTGCCGAGTGGACACCGTATTTTCTAGCCACGTAATTACAGGTTGACACTACACCTCGTCCCCCTGTTTTTCTGGGATCGTGACCGATAATAACTGGCTTGTCTTTTAGACTGGGGTCATCTCTCATCTCGACCTGAGCAAAAAAGGCGTCCATGTCAATATGGATGATTTTCCGACTGGTATCGTTTATTAAAGGAAATTCCAACATGACCTATCGCCTCCTTTCTCAGATTTGTCTCATTGTAAAGCTTTTCACATAAAACTTTGGGCCTACAAAGCATTCACCCCTATGATACCAAAATCTATCAAAAAACAGAAATTTATAATACAGATTTCCAGTTTTTAAAACTGTATTATAAAAGAATGTCTTTAAAAACGCAGTTTTAAAGTTGTGGAAGCGGTTACTGTGTGATAGAATACTCTTAGAGAATGTAACAGATTATTTGTTACTAGAATTATAGGAGTACAAACTATGGCAACCGTAAAAACTAACACTGATGTTTTCGAAAAAGCGTGGGAAGGCTTTAAGGGAACTGATTGGAAAGAAAAAGCAAGTGTGTCTCGCTTCGTACAAGCAAACTACACACCATATGATGGTGATGAAAGCTTCCTTGCAGCACCAACTGAACGCTCACTTAAAATCAAAAAAATCGTAGACGAAACTAAAGCAGGTTATGAAGCTGAAGGACGCTTCCCAATGGATACTCGTCCAACTTCAATCGCTGACATCCCTGCAGGTTACATTTCAAAAGAAGATGAACTTATCTATGGTATCCAAAATGATGAGCTCTTCAAATTGAACTTTATGCCTAAAGGTGGTATCCGTATGGCGGAAACTGCTTTGAAAGAACACGGTTATGAACCAGATCCAGCTGTACACGAAATTTTCACTAAATACGTAACTACAGTTAATGACGGTATCTTCCGTGCTTACACTTCAAACATCCGTCGTGCACGTCACGCTCACACAGTTACTGGTCTTCCAGATGCTTACTCACGTGGACGTATCATCGGTGTTTACGCTCGTCTTGCCCTTTATGGTGCTGACTACTTGATGCAAGAAAAAGTTAACGACTGGAATGCTATCAAAGAAATCGACGAAGAAACTATCCGTCTTCGTGAAGAAGTTAACCTTCAATATCAAGCACTTCAACAAGTCGTTGCTCTTGGTGACCTTTACGGAGTAGACGTTCGTCGTCCAGCCTTCGATACTAAAGAAGCTATCCAATGGACAAACATTGCTTTCATGGCTGTATGTCGTGTTATCAATGGTGCGGCAACTTCACTTGGTCGTGTGCCAATCGTTCTTGACGTATACGCAGAACGTGACCTTGCTCGTGGTACTTACACTGAATCAGAAATCCAAGAATTCGTTGACGATTTCGTTATGAAACTTCGTACAGTTAAGTTTGCTCGTACAAAAGCTTACGACCAATTGTACTCAGGTGACCCAACATTCATCACAACTTCAATGGCTGGTATGGGTGCTGACGGACGTCACCGTGTTACTAAGATGGACTACCGTTTCTTGAACACTCTTGACAACATCGGTAACTCTCCAGAACCAAACTTGACAGTTCTTTGGACTGACAAATTGCCTTACTCATTCCGTCGCTACTGTATGCACATGAGCCACAAGCACTCTTCTATCCAATACGAAGGTGTGACTACTATGGCTAAAGACGGATACGGTGAAATGAGCTGTATCTCATGTTGTGTATCACCACTTGACCCAGAAAACGAAGAACAACGCCACAACATCCAATACTTCGGTGCTCGTGTTAACGTACTTAAAGCCCTTCTTACTGGTTTGAACGGTGGTTATGACGATGTTCATAAAGACTACAAAGTATTTGATATCGATCCAATCCGTGATGAAGTTCTTGACTTTGACACTGTTAAAGCTAACTTCGAAAAATCTCTTGACTGGTTGACTGACACTTACGTAGATGCCCTTAACATCATCCACTACATGACTGATAAGTACAACTACGAAGCTGTTCAAATGGCCTTCTTGCCAACTAAACAACGTGCTAACATGGGATTCGGTATCTGTGGTTTCGCAAATACTGTTGATACATTGGCAGCTATCAAATACGCTACAGTTAAACCAATCCGTGACGAAGATGGCTACATCTACGACTACGAAACAATCGGTGAATACCCACGTTGGGGTGAAGATGACCCACGTTCAAACGAATTGGCAGAATGGTTGATTGAAGCTTACACTACTCGTCTTCGTAGCCACAAACTCTACAAAGATGCAGAGGCTACAGTTTCACTTCTTACAATCACTTCTAACGTTGCTTACTCTAAACAAACTGGTAACTCTCCAGTTCACAAAGGGGTATACCTCAACGAAGATGGTTCTGTGAACTTGTCTAAATTGGAATTCTTCTCACCAGGTGCTAACCCATCTAACAAAGCTAAAGGTGGTTGGTTGCAAAACTTGAACTCACTTGCAAGCCTTGACTTCGGTTATGCCGCTGACGGTATCTCACTTACTACTCAAGTATCACCTCGTGCCCTTGGTAAGACTCACGACGAACAAGTTGATAACCTCGTAACTATCCTCGACGGATACTTTGAAAATGGTGGACAACACGTTAACTTGAACGTAATGGACTTGTCAGACGTTTACGAAAAGATCATGAGCGGTGAAGATGTTATCGTACGTATCTCTGGATACTGTGTAAACACTAAATACCTCACTCCAGAACAAAAAACTGAATTGACACAACGTGTCTTCCACGAAGTTCTTTCAATGGACGACGCTTTGGGATAAAATAACTAAAGAGCTCGCAATAGCGGGTTCTTTTATTTTTGCCAAAAACTAGTTTTTCATTATATTTTTCTAAATCTACTATAATTTACATTTGACTTTTTCTCAGATTAGCTATAAAATAAAAGCGTTTCCGTTTGGTATCTCCAAACACTTCCTTCTCAGAAGCACCTTAGAGAAACGATACTCAATTACATCAGATGGATAGTTGATAATAACACGTAAACTATCATTCTTATATGACCAAAGAGTATAAGGAGGATAAATGAATAAGAAAAGTTTTAAGCTAATAGGATTAGTAGCTCTCGTAGCAAGTACAATCCTACTCGTAGCCTGCCAATCCGAGACAAAAAACGAAAACTCAAAGTCCAAGGACGTTCAATGGGGTTATACTGGCTCTACTGGTCCAGACCATTGGGGTGACCTTTCGAAAGATTATGAACTCAGCAAAAATGGTAAAGAACAATCTCCGATTAATATCACCGGAGCTGAGGACGTTGATCTTCCTGAACTAAACCTTAATAATCAAGAATCAGAAGCTCAAGTTGAAAATAACGGGCATACTATTGAAGTCAGCTTTAAAAATCCAAAGAATACCCTAACGATTGGTGATGATGTCTATAAATTACAGCAGTTCCATTTTCACGCACCAGCTGAGAATGAAATTGATGGTCAGACTTATCCTCTAGAGGGGCATTTCGTCTATAAGACAGATAATGGGAAAATCACAGTTATCTCAGTTCTCTATAATTATGGCGATGAAAATCAAGCCTTAAAACAAATCTGGGACAAAATGCCTCAGGCGGCCAATACTGAAACTGAGCTTTCTCAGGCCATCTCACTTGATGATTTCTATCCTGAAGACAAGGACTACTACAACTTTGAAGGTTCCCTAACAACACCTCCATGTACTGAAGGTGTTAACTGGATTGTCTTCAAGAATCAAGAAACTGTCAGCAAGGAACAAGTGGAGAAATTCACTCAAACTCTTGGATTTGAAAACAACCGTCCTATCCAAGATACAAACAGCCGAAAAATTAAAGAATAAAACCTATCAAAAGCTTGATGACTACTCCTCTCATCGAGCTTTTTTTCATTGACGATATACTAGAATCTTTGTTACACTGGTTCTATGATTATCAAACATACAAGAGATACACTTTCAAAGACTTATCTAGATGCTGTGGCTATTCGGAACACCGTTTTCGTTAAAGGGCAAGGAGTTCCTCATTCTATCGAGATTGACGCAAATGAAGCCTACTGTATTCACTTTGTTTTATACGATGATAAAGACAAGGCTGCAGCAACCGTACGTCTCCTTCCTAACATAGACTTGTCGCAAGTTACCCTCCAACGTATGGCGGTGCTCGATACCTACCAAGGTCAAGGTCTGGGGAGCATTCTCCTAAAAGAAGCTGAAGATTTTGCACAAGAGCAAGGCTTCCAGACTATTTCTCTCCATGCTCAACTCGGGGCACTTAAGTTCTACCTCAATAATGGCTATCAGGAAGTCGGTAAAATCTTTGAAGAGGCTGGTATCCAACACATTACTGTTGAAAAATCATTACTAAGTAAAAAAGCTTAAGCAGTAGGTCAACTGCTTAAGCTTCTTCTTTTGTCGCAAATATAGGATAGCCATGCTCGACAGCAAGAACTGATACATATTCTCTTTTCTTTAATGTCTCTACGATCTTTTTCCAGTATTTCTGTCCTTTAAAAAGAAGGACAAACACTCCCATGCAGACCAAAAAACCAAGAAATTGTTTATATTCAGAAGATGACAGTTTTGATTCTAGTTCTAGGAGCTCAAACAGTCCTCTCAATAGAACTGTAAAGGTAATCATTATAAGGCTAAGTCCACTAAAGTATCCTAAACATATAAGCAAATACCCTATTTGAAGCTTCTTGGAACGCTTCTTGTAGAGTAACTTATAGTCCTGACTGTACTTTTCAAATACAGGAAAGTGAATATCAAATCCTCTCCTCATACGAATGACTTTCAAATCAGGTTGGGCACGATAACCAAGGCAATGAATCAATTTGTATAGTATCTCTCTTATCAAGATATAAGAAGAAGCGATTATAGGGACTACTATACAAGAAAATACAAGAACACCTAAATAGAAGGAATCTTTATCAAATGCCAACAAGTCGACCATCACCCCAAAAAACATACCACAGACAAAGAGACTACTCCCGTTAAGCACACAAAAGAGGAGACTCAAAAACCAAGGGACAAGTTTGCTTTCCTTAAAGTGTCTACTCGACCGTTTCACAAATCAGTTCCTTCTTCATTATCTCAATCAAAGCATCTCTGTCTTTAATCCATTGAGCTCTCTCATCCTTGTAATAGGTACGATTACTGAGGAAAATAGCTGCACGTTGAGCTGGGATATTGATAAGCACAAAGGTACCTGTATAACCAGTATGAAGAATCCAATCGCCTTGGAGGTCCCAAGCGACACTACGTTCCTTATTGGATTGGCTGATATTCTGTGTCAGATTTTTAGCAAAATCATCCGTCAAATAATGGTTAACAAAGATTTCCAAGTCCTTTAAGGTTGAAAAGAGACCTGCTGAACCTGTATGTTCTTTGAGCACTCGAGCCTTGGGATCGTGAACAGTTCCTCCCGGAATTCCCTCAACAGTTGGAACAGCAACCTCAACTGGCCCAAACCGTGTTTCAGACATACCAAACGGTTGAAAAATCTCGCTGTCAAAGAGCCTGTCCAGTCTTTGTCCAGAGACTTTCTCAAGCATCAAGCCTAGGAGAATAAAATTAATATCGGTATACAAGAAAGGTTTATCAGACTTAACTTTGATGGCATTAATAGCAGAAATCAAGCCAGCTTGGTCTAACTCATCACGGTTTGGAATAAAAGGATCAATGCCGCTACTGTGAGAAAGAAGCTGACGAAGGGTTAGCGTCTTATCCACTACTGCAGGATAATAGGTCGATAGTTTCTCGTCCAAGTCCAATTTTCCCGCCTGCAAGTAGAAAAGACAGAGGGTCCCTACTCCTACCACCTTGGAAACACTAGCTAGATCATAGGTCAGTCCTGGAACTACCGGAATATTTCCATCCTGAGTTCCTAGATAATGCTCCTGCCAATCTTGTCCGTCATAAAGTGCAAGGCTGGCACCCGGGAAGATGTCAGCCTTGATGTAGTCTGTAATTGTTGACAATGTTTGTTTAAAATTAGTCATTATTTTGTTAGCCAAACCTCAATATTACTCATATCAGTCAGTGCGAGTAGGCTTTCTTTAGTATCTAGATAACTTGAGAACTGTTCCTTTTCAAGTTTCTCATGCAAGGCAACCAAGTCGTAGTCTTCAGCTACCTTAAATTCTAGAATTTCCAAATCCCAAGTCTGGTCTGGACTCACTTGGAGGTCAGGACCTTCTGCTTTCTCAAAGTGGATAGACAAAGGCAATTCTTCACCAAAAAGATTATCGTAAAAGAAAGCTGCTTGAGCTGTATCAACAACGTTCAAGGTCAAAGACTCAACCGTAAAATCTGACACTCCTTTGAAATCTTCTTTTTCTTCAACATCTGCGTACTCGACTGTCTTGAGAGTAGACAAGTCATCTTCGGCATGCATCAAAATAAGACCATTCTCAGGTGAGATTGTTTCAAAAGCATACCCTTTTTCCCCTTGAAAAATAGCCTTGGCTTGGTGATCATCACGCGCCAAAAGGTACTCAATCTCAAGTGGATCTGAAACCTTGATAACCACTTTATTAATTTTCTTAGGGCCTTCAACCGCACGGCAACGGTAAGCTGGAGACTCCTCAATTACAAAAAGTGAGTTACGATCTGCCCAGTCAGTGAAGATAGCAAGAGCATTTTCCTCAGTCAAAAGCTTAAATCCTAATGTATTTTGGTAAAAATCAATATTTTCTTGTCTGTTATTCACACGAAAGATTGGTGTGTGAAACTTAAAATTCCCTGATTGCGTCATGACAACCTCCATTCTTTTCTATTTTATCCGAAAAGAGCCTATGTGACAAGGATTTTCCTAAGAAAAAACAGGATTGTAATTTTTTCACATTCTTTCACATAAATTATGAAAACCATTGCATTATCTTCACTTTTGGGCTAGCATTTTCCTCATTTTAGAGTATAATAGAGTCTATGAAAACTCTTGTCAATAATCTGGCATTTAGACATGCCTATCAGGGATTTTTTTTACTGCTGATGATAGCTATCCCAAACATCACCTTAGGTATGACAACCTTATATAACAATCAAACTGGGTTGACCTTCACTAGCCTTGAAAGCTGGGGAATTATCGCTGTCAATCTCATTATTTTTTATATTACCTATCTTTGGGCTAAAAATGAAGGTTTGATTACTCACTTTAGACTAGACCGAAAGGATACTAAAGCTATTATCTGGGGCTTTGTGCTTATTTTTCTGATGGGAGTTATTGGGAGCAATCTTATGCTACTGACTCACACCAACTACCATGCAGAACTTCAAAGAACCCTTACGACAACGCCTATCCTACCAGTAGCGATTGGTATGATGACTACAGCCTTCTTACAAGAACTGCTCTTTCGTAAGTGGATTTTCACTTGGTTGTCTCCTTATTCGACAGTTGCTGTTTTAGTGAGTACCGGTCTCTTTTGTCTCTTCCACATGCCTACCAATCTTGCCCATCTCCTCCTTTATATCGGAATGGGTTTGGCCCTCTCTATGGTCTACCAAAAAGGAGAGAACTTATCTACAAGTATCACACTTCATGTTTTGTGGAACCTTTACACCTTAGGTGCTACAATTCTGGTTATGACTACTCCTATGTAACTGAGAATGCTTTCTCAGTTTTTTTGTTACGTTCAAAATTTTAAGCATAAAAAAATCTGAAGCCAATGCTTCAGATTTTTTATTATTAATTAAAGATAGAGGGCTTTGAACAAGTATACTCCCAAAAGTCCTGCAAGGATTGGTGCCACAACTGGAACCCATGCATACCACCATTTAGAATCACCTTTGTGCTCACCAAGAACTGATGTTGGCAAGATGTGGTGAAGAAGACGTGGCATCAAGTCACGGGCTGGGTTAAGGGCTGGTCCTGTAGGTCCACCAAATGAAAGAACCAAGGCACAAACCAAGAAACCAACACCGATGTGAGCTGTTTCAAGAGCTCCGTGGAACTGTCCGTCAACCATTTCTTTAGTGTAACCAACAGCAAGAGCTTGTTGAGCAAGCTTGTGACCAAAGTAGTTATTCGTCAAAGCAAGGGCACCAAAGAAGAGAAGGAATGAACCAGCGAACTCGTTAACAAAACCGTTAAGGAGAGCACGGTTACGATTTTCTGGTGTGTCATCATGAGTGTCAACTGCTGAAATCGTTGAGAAAGTACCAAGAATATTGTTTGGATTCTCAGTTTGTACATAGTAAGGTTGGTGAACCCAAACCACGATAGCTTGACCTACAAAGGCACCAAGAAGTTGTGCAATAAGGTATCCAGGAACACCTACCCATGAGAACAAGCCAGATGCAGCAAGTCCAAGTGTGAAGGCAGGGTTGATGTGGTTACCAGAAACATCACCAAACATAAGGGCTGGCATCATAACACCAAAACCATAACCAAAGGCGATTACAATCCAACCAGATTTGTTACCTTTTGTTCCCTTAAGCTCAACGTTGGCAACGGCACCATTACCAAGGGCTACAAGAAAAGCAGTCGCGATAAACTCAGTGAGGTATTTCAAAACCCATTCACTGCTGAGCGCTTCTTTTAGAAAATCATTCATTTGTCTCTTTATTTCCTTTCACATTTTACAATAATTTAGACATCTATCATTTTATCAAGTATAATGTCTGATGTAAAGATATTTCTGAAATGTTTACGTATTCTTTTTTTGAGGTTTTAAAGTATGAAATTTAACCAGTTTAGTTACATCCCTGTTAATCCTGAAATTGCTTGTCAGGAACTTCGTTCTTTGGGCTTTGAAGTCTCTTTAAACGCTAGTGCCAAAGCTAATTTTGAGGCTTTTGTTCGCAAGCACTTCCTTTTCTTTGAAGATACTGATTTAGCTTTGAAAAATTGGATTGCTGATACAGAGACTGATCTCCTAACCTTCTTCCAATCAGACCGTCCTTTGACTGCTGACGTCTTTGGTTTGGTAGCTCTTCAAATGCTAGGATTTGTCCCTAATGTAGACTTTACAGATAGTGTTGCTTTCCTAGAGGAAATGGCTTTTCCAATCACTTTTGATGGTAGCCTTAACAACCTGCACCAGTTGTTGGCAACACGCACACAGTCTGGCAATACCTTAATTGATCAGTTAGTAGCTCAGGATTTAATCCCTGCAAGTAATAACTACGTCTTCTTTAATGGTAAGAGCTTGGCAACATTTGACACTAATCAGCTTCACCGTGAGGTGGTTTATGTCGAAACACCTGTAGATACCGATAAAGATGGGCAGTTAGACTTGGTCAAGGTGACTATCTTACGTCCTGATGTGGACTTCCCAGTTCCAGCCATGATGACCGCAAGCCCTTATCAACAAGGGACTAACGAGCCTGCTTCAGATAAGCTCACCCACAAGATGGAAGGTGATTTGCTCGTCAAACCAGCAGGTGAAATCTCCCTTAGCCAACCAGAAATCAAGACACCAGAGGCAGACCTTACGCCTATCAATCCTGTCACAAAGGCTCAGGAGCGTTTTGCTCACACAGATACCTACACGCTTAACGATTACATGTTGGCTCGTGGTGTGGCTTCTATCTATGTATCGGGTGTTGGTACCTTCAACTCTGAAGGCTTCATGACCTCTGGAGACTATCAACAAGTTCTGGCCTATAAAGCTGTCATTGACTGGCTCAATGGTCGTGCACGCGCCTTTACTAGTCGTAGTAGACAGCATACAATCACTGCAGATTGGGCTTCTGGTAAGGTGACTACTACCGGGCTTTCATATTTGGGTACCATGTCCAATGCACTTGCTACAACTGGTGTTGACGGTTTGGAGATGGTTATCGCTGAAGCGGGTATTTCTTCTTGGTACGACTACTATCGTGAAAATGGACTCCTCGTCAGTCCTGGAGGCTACCCTGGTGAAGATCTCGACACCTTGACCGAATTTACCTATTCTCGTGCCCTATTAGCTGGAGAATACCTACGCCACCAAAAAGACTACCAAGCCTACCTCAAAGAGCTAAGCACAGCTATTGATCGTAAGCATGGGGACTATAGCCAGTTCTGGCATGACCGTAACTATGTGCAGTTCGCAGACCGTGCCAAAGCCACTGTTGTCTTTACACATGGTAGCCAGGATTGGAATGTCAAACCGATTAACGTCTATCAAATGTTCAATGCTCTTCCAGACTCTCTTCAAAAACACCTCTTCTTCCACAATGGTGCCCACGTTTACATGAATGCCTGGCAGTCTATTGACTTCCGAGAAAGCATGAACGCCTTGATTTGTCAGAAACTCCTTGGTTTGAATAACGGCTACACACTGCCTACTGTTATCTGGCAAAACAACCAGTCTGAGCAGACCTGGGAAGTTCTCAATAACTTTGGACACGACAATGGTAAAAATATTCATCTTGGTGAGGGTGAAGCTAGCATCGCTAACCATTACGAAGAGGAAACCTTCACCAAATATGGTAAAGCTTACCAAAGCTTCAAGGATGACCTCTTTGCAGACAAAGCCAACGCCATTACCTTGGACTTTGAACTGGATCAAGACATCCAAATCAACGGTCGTGTCCACCTAGAGCTCAAGGTTAAGTCTAACACAAACCGTGGTCTCATTTCGGCCCAAGTTCTAGAAATGGGTGACAAGAAGTATCTCGCACCTATTCCCGCACTCAAACGCATGAATTTAGATAACGGCCGTCTCTTCAAGGAAGAAACCTTACGTGAATTGCCATTCAAGCAGGCAAAATATCGTGTCATTACCAAAGGACACCTTAACCTGCAAAATCGCAAGAACCTCCTTAGCATTGAGAATGTCACTCCAAATGAATGGATGACTATCGGTTTGGATTTGCAACCAACCATCTACAAACTCAACAAGGGCGACAAACTCCGACTCGTTCTCTATACCACAGACTTTGAGCACACTATTCGTGATAATAGCAACTATGAAGTAACTGTGGACCTAAGCCAAAGTCAGATGACATTGCCTTATTAGTATTTATCGCAAAAATCCCATAGGATGAGAACTCCCATGGGATTTTTTTATTGTGTGGAAATAAACAAGATTTAATCTTCAATTTTTACGATTCATTTTAATGTTATTTAAACAAATGATGTAGCCAAGACAGTGAAATAAGACAAATTCTCAATGAACAACTCAACCTTAAAACCAAGAAATCCTCCCTAATGACATCAATAGCCATAACGAATCGCTAGCAATTTTCGCAAATCTGCCATTCGCTCCTCGATAAAGGGAGACAAGGTTAGCTGGTCTTTTCTGACCACTTCGGATATTTCCAGTGACATCCTGCTTAAGATATAGGGAGTGGCTGAACGAGAGTCTGCAAGTTCCGTTCGGTAGGAGTGCAGGACCTGCTTCAAATCAGCATAATCTGGCTTATCTCCAATAGTTTCAATTACTTCATCGATGATAGCTACTGCTTGTTCTCGTCTCTCTTTGCCTCCTGCAAACCATTTAAGTCCTGTCATTAAGAAAACCTCCTTATTTCTTTTAACTAATTTTTCAATCACATCTTTAGTATAGCACCCTGATAGTCATTTAAAAGCCAGCGTCCCAAAAAATAGCTATAGGTCCTAAATGGTAGCCAAATCCAGATTGGATGCTGACTAGATAGAGGATTTAAAGCTATATTCCCAATGACTACTCCTAAGATTGCTGATACGACACGTAAAGAACGTAACACAGCAGAACTAATTTTTTGTAATATCACCATGGTAATTCCTTTTCTACTAGAGTCATTTACATAAACTACTAGAGCGTTATCTAAAGAATGATTGGCTATTATTCTGAATCTAGCATGGCTAAAGACACGAATCTGTCACTTTCCATGCTGCTTAAAACAAATACATCACTTCTCATTTCTAAAAATCAGCTGACTAAGATCATCAGAGAACGATAAAGAAACATAAAGTGACAAGATATAAAATAAAAATGTTCTTTCTTGATACCAGAAAAATGTTATCACACATTGAATACAGACAGCCAAGATAACTTGTAGGATAAATATTATGTATTTTCTAGAAAAAACAGATTGTTCCAATAGTAATCCTCCTTTCATGACATTTTTGAAAACCCAGACACTGTAAGTTTTGTCTATACGATAGAAGAACTTCTTTCAAGCCATAGAAATCCTACTCTAATTTTCACATTTTTCATTAATCACTTTCTTATTATAGCGCTTTTATGCACTTTATGCAACGTAAATTGAATAATGTCACAAATGGTTACTATATTTTCTATCTTTTAAAATATTTTTTGACTTGCAAGTAAGCTAGAAAATCACAGAGAATTAACAAAAGCATTAATACGACTAGTACTATGCGGTCTGTGGTATCACTGAATGTTAGTAAGGTGTAAAACTCTACACAAAGCACTAGCAATGAGATGACAAGAAAGACAATGAAGGACTGCCGTATTGTTAACGGATTTACTGAATCGGGACGCTTCTTAAGCAAACGGTAGAGCAGTCCATTTACAAAAATGACTACTAAAGCTAGTGCTCCGACTGCTAACCAAATCTCTGGCGAAGTCTTACTTTTGTAGAGAGAAATACTGGTACTTATAAGGAAGACTGCCAAGGCAGCAGTGACGACCCTAGAAAATCGCAATACTCTCGAACTAATACTCTTTAACTTCATGATAAAACACTTAAGCTATGAATAACCTCAGTCAGTCTTGTAAACCGAATAAGCTATTACATTTAACTCTATTCCTTTCTGTATTTTTTTATACTGCTGTAAGATTTCAAGTAATCCCTTAGCGATTAAATTCTACTGGGGATGTAATACAATAGCGTCATTAGCACTGATATTTTAAATAAGCGAATATACATATCTTTATTTTTTCTATTACAAAAATATGCAATCAAATATAATACAATCTCCGCTATCATTAGCAAGAATAATTTTACTTCGGGAACATCAAAAATAAGCATTTGCAAGCACCTCACGTTCAAAGGGGCAAAAGGTTACTTTTTAAACTGTGACCATTTTTTAAAAAGCAGACTATAAAGAAGCAAGGTTATCCCCAACAAGTTAATGGTATGGTGGACTGCATCCAAACTTCTAAATAGATTAGCAAGGCCCATTCCGATGAGAATGGTAGCCAGTAAATACGGTTTTGAGTTTTTGAACATACTTTTCTCCTTAAAGTGTTTTTAGCTATCTGTGCAAAGCTATGATTTTTATTATAGATTGGAAGCCGATAAAAAAGTAGTGACATTTATGTCACTACTCGCATAACCTTATGTACTTGATAATCGTTTTTTAGTCATGAGTACAAATACCTCTTCTCTTATATCGAAGTTTTCAACCATTATTCACAGACTAGCAATTGACAAGGTATCTTAATTAAGATTTCTTTTTAACGGGATTGTTAGTTTTGCATTTTTCAAGAAATGACATAATAGGCTTATCTAAAAAACTCATCACAGCCATGAAAACCATCCCTAAAATATAACTCTTCAAATCAAACATAATCCATCACCACCTTCAACAGTTACAAATGACTCAAGCTTGAGTGTCTCAAAAGTGTCAATTGTTTGCCTTGTCATTTTAACAACCTCCAAAATATTACTTTTTAGCTTTTTATCTCAAGCTATGGTTTTATTATAGGATGGTAGCCGATAAAAAAGTAGTGACATAAATGTCACTACTTTTTTCCGATTTCTTTTAGCTAATGTCAGAAAAACAATATCCATAAATATAATTTTTCAGTTGACACAACTTATCCAATTCCTAGATGATTACTGACAGGAATCCACCTATTTTTTGAGTCGCTCCCATTTACTAAAAATCAAACTAAAAGTGATTAATGTTAACCCTACCAAATTAATGATATGATGAACAAAATCTAAATTTCTGAAAAGGTTAGCAATTCCAAATCCTAAAAGGAAGATTGCTAGTAAATACATTTTTTTATCTTTAAGCATAGGGTCACCTAAATATTAGCAGAATGTGGCGTAACCAACTAAAGCTCCTCCCCAGTAACCTACTGGGCCTCCTGCTGATCCTACTAGAGCAGATCCAATTGTGCCGGCATAACACTTAACCCATCCGCCACCTTCAACGTTTGCAAGTGCCTCGAGATCGAGTGTTTCAAAAGTGTTCATTGTTTGTGTTGTCATTCTAACAACCTCCTAAAATATTATTTTTTAGCTTTTTTCTCTCAAGCTATGGTTTTATTATAGGGTCGAAGACAACAAAAAAGTAGTGACATAAATGTCACCACTCGATTTTGATTTTTAAGAAATCTTTTCGAATATAGAATCTATGGTCTAGACTAGCTTACTCTCCTTCCATTGCACCTGCTTGTAGGCTGTACATCTTGTGGTAGGTGCCGCCGAGGGCTAGGAGCTCCTCATGGCTACCGTATTCGATGATGCGACCCTTGTCTAAGACATAGATGCAGTTGGCATCTTGGATCGTCGATAGGCGGTGGGCAATGGCAATGGTTGTGCGTCCTTGACGCATTTTTGCTAGAGAATTTTGGACAATAGCCTCTGTCTCTGAATCAATATTGGCTGTCGCTTCATCCAGAATCAAAATCTTAGGCTGGCTAGCAACGGTCCTAGCAAAGGCTAGAAGTTGGCGTTGGCCGGTTGAAAAGCTAGACCCTCGTTCAGAAACTGGAGCATCGTAGCCTTCTGGAAGTTTGTCGATAAAGTGATTGGCATCCACAAACTCAGCGGCTGCTTTAATCTCTTCATCAGTTAAATCCTGATACATGGCAATATTGGATTTAACTGTTCCATGATAGAGAAAGGGTTCCTGAAGGACAAGACCAATGTTCTTACGCAGCTCTGCCTGACTATAATCGCGAATATCCACACCGTCAAGAAGAACTCGTCCTGATTGGAACTCATAAAAACGCATGAAGACGTTGATAATAGAGGATTTTCCGGAACCTGTAGAACCGACAAAGGCGATGGTTTCACCTTTATTGACAGAGAAGGATATATTATCCAAAATCTGGTGCTTGCCATCATAGGAGAAGGAGACATTTTCAAAGCGAATATTCCCCTCTGTAACCTTGGCATCTGTGTCTCTCTGCTCAGGCTCATAGGTGCGCTCGTCAATCAAGGCAAAGACCCGACCGGCTGAGACCATAGAAGTTTGCAAGGTTGAGAAGTTCTGTGTCACTTCAATCAAGGGGTCAAAGAGGCGGTTAATGTACTGGATAAAGGCATACATGGTCCCCGCTGTGATACCCAGATAGATGCCACGATAGCCAAAATAAGCCATGAGAACAGCATAGCCCAGGAGCTTCAGTAAGCTCATGGCTGGGCGTAGAAAGAGAGAATCCAGTGACATGGAACGGCTAGCATAAATCAGGTGTTCCTCATTAATAGCATCAAACTCTTTTTTGAGACGTTTCTCTTGGTTAAAGGCCTGAATAATGCGAATCCCTTCGATACTCTCTGACAGTTTGGCATTTATATCTGAAAGCAAGGCTCTGGTCTTTTCAATGATAACCACTGATTTTTTGCGGTAAAGGTTAACCAAAAGGACAATCAGAGGAAGAAAGAGCACAATAAGCCCGGTTAGACGAATGTCCAACATCATCATAGTGTAAAGGGTGGTAACAAAGATAAAGATAGCCGAAATAAAGCTAGACAGAATCCCTGAGAACATCTCACTAATAGTCTCTGTATCATTGGTCAAGCGGGAAACGATAGAGCCTGCTGGAGTCTTGTCAAAGTAGGACATACCTAGTTTCTCCATATTGGCAAAGGCATCTCGGCGAATATCCCTGACAATGCTGTAGGACACACGCGCAAAAAAGAGATTTCCCAAATACTGGACTAGCGTCTGCAAGAGATAAAGACCATAGTAACCAATCAGAATCAAGCTTGCCGCCTGATTCATATCATGCAGATAGTGGTCGATAAAATAAGAGGCCACAAGGGGAATGATACTCTTAATAATCGTTGTGGACAAAAGGAAGGTCAAAGCTAGAAAGGTCAAGAATTTGTAAGGCTTGAGATAAGTCAAGAGACGCTTAAACACAGACCATTGGTTTTGATTAGGCATCAACTTCTCCTCCTTCCATTTCTAACTGTTGAGACTCATAGGTCTTGGCATACCAACCACCCTGAGCTAGTAAGTCCTCATGACGGCCCCGTTCAATGATACGACCATTTTGCATGACTAAGATGAGGTCAGCGTGCACCACCGCACTCAGACGATGGGCGGTAATGATCGTCGTCTTGTCCTTGCGGGTATGCTTGAGATTATCAATAATGGCATGTTCTGTCTTGGCATCAACCGCAGATAAGGAGTCATCCAAAATCAAAATATCTGGATCCAAAATCATGGCCCGACTCATGGCCAGACGTTGTTTTTGACCACCTGATAGGCTGACACCCTTTTCACCAATGATTGTTTCAAAGCCTTCAGGCATAGCCTTGATATCATCATAAACTTGAGCCAACTTAGTCGCTTCTTCCACCTTTTCAAAGGCGAGGTCAGGATTACCAAAACGAACATTGTCTAAAATAGAACTGGCAAAGAGAAACTGGTCTTGAGGAACATACCCCATCAAGCTACGCAAGTCTGATAGGCGATAGTCTCGGATGTCATGTCCATTTAAATAGATGGCTCCTTGATTGACATCGTGCTCCCGCAAGAGTAACTTGACAAGGGCCGTCTTTCCTGAGCCAGTCTGTCCAACCAAACCAAGGGTTTGGCCCTTGTCCAAGGTGAAATGAATATCTCGCAAAGTATCCTCATCCTCAAAAGCAAAGCGCTCAATCGCATATTCTAAACGACCATTTTCAATGCTTGGGAGAGGATGCGTAGGATCTTGAACATCTGATTCCTGCTCCAGAAGATTTTCAATACGTTGGTAGGATACATTTCCCCTCTGTGTGATATTAAAGAGAAAGCCAATGGCCATTAGGGGCCAAACCAGCATGTCCAAATAGGTAATGAAGGTTACTAAATTTCCGACCGTTATCTTATTAGTCTGAATCATAAAGGCCCCGACAAGGAGGGTCAAAACATAAGATGAGCCAACAAAGAGTAAGACCAAAGGATCAAAAAGGCTGTCATACTTCATGGTATGCATATTCTTTTTAAAAGTCATCTTATTGGTCTCTTGGAAGGACTGAAGCTCAGCCTCCTGATAGCCAAAAGACTTTGTTACCTTGATCCCTGATACCGACTCCTGAACCTTATTATTAAGTTCTGAAAAGGCTGCCTGGGATTCTCCAAAAGCTTTATGGGTCTTGCGTCCCAAACGACTAGTCACAAAAGCCATGAAGGGTAGGGGTAAGACAGCCACCAGGGTCATCTGCCAAGAAATGCTGAAGAACATGGTGATTAAGGTTACCAAGGCTGTGATAGACGCATCCACGGCTGACATGACACCCCCACCAGCCAAGCGGGTTAAGGAGTTAATATCATTGGTCGCATGAGCCATGAGGTCCCCTGTTCGGTACTTTTGGTAAAAAGAAGGCGACATCTTGGTAAAATGCTCAAAAAGGCGTGACCGCATAATCTGGCCTAAGCGATAAGAAGTCGCCAAGATATACATGCGCCAAACATAGCGCAAATAGTACATCCCCAGAGCTGCCAAAAGCAAATATACGAGATTCAGAAGCAAGATCTGATTGGTCAATTTTCCCGATGTGATAGCATCAATGACCCGCCCCATAACCATAGGAGGAATCAGATTGAGAACCGAAACCAGACTCAGTGCCAAAATCCCGACAATATACCGGCGTTTTTCTAACTTGAAAAACCACCAAAGTTTTGCAATGATTGATTCTTTAAAAGACAAGTTACTCCTCCTATCCTTACAAATGGTTAATAATAGACCTCGTATAAGTCTCGTATGATAAGGTTACTTCCAATAGCGATAGATTGTGCCATCTTCTAACTGAAAGTGACCAATATAAGATAACTTCCCAAAATCAGTAGACTCTGGCAATTGATAAGCAAAGGAATCAAAATTATAGACCTTGTGCCCATCATCCATAGAGTAGCTATCCTTATCATGGATAACGGATTCATCTTTCTTAGGGTTCCAAATGCGTCTGATTTCATCAGATGTCTTATACTCTCTGACAAAATTGTACAATTCAAAGTTAGTTGCCTCACTGAGATAGCGACCATCGGTGTTGTAGTTAGCTAATTGAGGCTCTCTCTTAGCCTCAGAATAATTCCAAACCTGTCCTCTTTCTCGCATGATATCGGCATCACGGCCACTTTGATAGGTATCTGCCTTAACCATCGTCATTGTTACTCCTAACGTTAATACGGTGACTACTGTCATCATTAAATGTTTCATTATTTCTCCAAACGTGTTTATTCATTTTTCCCTCTTTTGAATGTGTTGTATTTGTATGATAGAAAATAAGTGAAACCTGAGACGCGTAAGCTCCCAGGTTTTTTACTCTTTAAAATGCGTTTGAATCAGTTTCACAAGGAGGCGGTAGGCAGCTAATGCCAGCAAACCTCCTAAAGTATTGGTCCATAAATCATCTAACTCAAAGACACGATTCGCATCAATCAGCAAGTCTAAGACAACCTGTCCAACCTCAATCGTCAAAGACATGATAAACGTGGCTAAAAGGACCTTTTGCCAAGACCTGAATCTGGGGTACAAGGCTAAAAGCCCTAAAATCAGCGGACTCAGTAAGAAAATGTTGGTCACATTTTGCCCAAGGACAAAGACAATCTCCTTAAGACTATCCAGCTGATAAAAGTTGGTCAAACTATTGAATGGGGTTAATAGGACCACAACACGACCAAAATGTTGAATACCAGGGGTGTCAACACCTTCAACTAGCCCGTACTGGGGTGTCCAACACAGGAGCACTAAACAAAGGAGATAAGTATAGACCAAAACTCGGCTTAGCTTTCTTCCTTTTGGTGTTAGTTCTCCATCCTTATCTACCCAAGTCTTAAGCCGAAACATCTTACTTACCTTCTGATTTACCAGAAGCTTCTGCCACTGCTTTTTGACGGTCGCGTTTCATAGTGTTTGAACGCAATTGTCCACAAGCAGCATCGATATCTGTACCGTGCTCTTGACGAACCACGCAGTTAACCCCATTTTTCTTGAGCACATCGTAGAAGGCCGCCACACGTTCTTTAGTTGAACGGCTATATTGGTCGTGCTCTGATACTGGGTTATATGGAATCAAGTTGATGTATGACAACTTACGGATTTTCTTAGTCAAATCAGCCAACTCTTGAGCATTTTCAGGGTGGTCATTGACCTCATTAAGCATGATGTACTCAAAAGTCACACGACGGTTGGTTGTTTGGATGTAGTACTCGATAGCTTCAAAGAGTTTTTCAAGTGGGAATGAGCGGTTAATACGCATGATGCTTGAACGAAGGTCATTGTTAGGCGCGTGAAGTGATACGGCGAGGTTAACTTGAACACCTTCGTTAGCAAATTCCTTAATTTTTGGTGCCAAACCAGATGTTGACACGGTAATGTGACGCGCTCCGATAGCAAGACCATTGTCATTGTTAATAGTACGCAAGAAACGAAGCACATTGTCATAGTTATCAAATGGCTCACCGATACCCATAACAACCACGTGGCTGACACGTTCACCATCGCCACGGTCATCAAAGTACTTTTGTACCAACATGATTTGAGCAACAATCTCACCAGCAGTCAAGTCACGTTGTTTCTTAATCAAGCCACTAGCACAGAAAGTACAACCGATGTTACATCCGACCTGAGTTGTCACACAGACAGACAAACCATAGTGTTGACGCATCAAAACCGTCTCAATCAACATACCATCTGGCAATTCAAAAAGATACTTAACTGTACCATCTTTAGATTCTTGAACGATACGTTGTTTCAATGGGTTTACGCAGAAATTCTCATTCAACTTGGCAATGAAATCTTTAGAAATGTTGGTCATTTCTTCGAAAGACTGCACACGTTTCTTGTAGAGCCAATCCCAAATTTGAGTCGCACGGAATTTCTTTTCACCGTGTTCCATAGCCCAGTCGATCAACTCATCACGAGTAAGACCATAAATAGAAGGTTTGTAGCCTTCCATATCCTCTAACTTCTGACGTTTACGGCGTTCTGGTTTTGCTTGTGTTGTTACTTCTGACATAGTTTAATTTCCTTTTTTTCTGATTGTAAAATGCTGACCATCTGACTTGGTCTGGCTTTGTTTCTTCGATGGGGTGTTTTGACCTTTAGATTTTGGAGCTTGCTTCTGACTCTTCTTGAAGTTAGACTTACGCTCACGGCCACCGTCCTCGGATCTAGATTTAAACTTAGGACGACGCTTGATTTTCTCAAAGCTTGGGCCCTCTTGATCCCTATCTCTTCGTTTGGACTTGTCTGGCTTTTGCTTAGCAGAAGCTTTTTGTCCCTTATTCTTTTGAGAAGCATTGTGCTCTCTATCTCTAGATTCCTGAGAAGATTGACGACGATTATTAGAACGACGGCGCTTGCGACGAGGCTCCGTCTCCTCTTCAAAGACGATTAATTGCGGCTCTTTATTTTTCAAAATAAAGTAGGCACAACCAAAGGCACAGTATTCACGTAAATACTCTGACAATCGGCTAATGCGGTCTGTCTTACGCGTATTAGGGCGCTCGTCCTCGTAAAATCCCTTAAGGCGAAGCTGGTCATTAGACCAGTCCCCAACGATATAATCATACTTGAGCATGATTTCAGAAAAACGTTGCCCAAAGCGGGTAGCGTCTAAAGCATCCTTGTGATTTTCAAGAACCGTAAACTGACAGGCATCTGATTTCAGAAGGTCAGCCACATACACAAAGTCTGGCCCTGGATATTTATTATAATTAAACATTTCTGGCAAGATTTCTTTACGCATGTGCCATCCTTTCTGCTCTCTCTTATTTTCTATCCTGATGCTGTAATAATGTCTCTATATCTTATCCCAATTGGCACCATTTTTTCCTAAATACTTGGCCACAAGTTCCCTTAACAAATCTGGAAAAAGAAGAGTAACTTCCTTTTCTTTAATTGTCGGGAAGTAAGAAGCAAAGTAGTACTGGTCCACAAGGACCAAACTAAACTTCTCATTGGAATCTACAACCCTTCTATTATACAACAAATTACCGTTTTTGTAAGCAAAATTCCCCGTGATTACTTCACCAAATGTCTTCCCTCTAAATCCCATACCTTTAATAGCTTGATTCTTAAGGAGTTCGGCCTTAGTAAAAACCTCCTGACAGATTTCTTTTAGTTCTTGTCCAGTCACGACTAGACGAGCCATCCGCATCTGATGGGGAAGGGCTTCTTGCAGGTCTGCCATGGTCACTTGTGGACCCAGCGTTTTCATGATAAGACCTGTATTTAAAAGCGTTAACTGGCTATCTGTCTCCTGACAAACAGCTTGTAAAACCAATTGACAGGTCTCATCAAAATCTAGTTCTCGACCTAGATTAGCTACTTTTTTCTGAGCTAAACGACGATGGCCTTCCTCACGCATAGCCTTGATAAAGGCTTCGTCCTCCTTGTCTAAATCCAAGATATAGGAATTGGTGGGGATAGCCTCAATCTGACACTCTATCAATTGTCCATTTTCCACAGTAAGATCAATACAGCCGATATAATAACCATACCTATCTGCAGCCGCTAAATAAGTCTCATTAATCAACTTGCCCTCTTCAAAAAGGTGATGCGTGTGACTCCCGATAATAAGATTCACCTGAGGGTAAGTCTCTGCAATCTGCTCATCATAACGAACACCTAGATGACTAAGAACGACGACTATGTCTGCATCCTTTACCTCAGGGCGAGCCAAATCCTCTTCCAACTGCATGAGTGGATTCAAAACCTCCCAACCGTTGGGAGCATAGGTGATGTAATATGGGAAGGTATAGGCCAAGAAAGCAATGTTTGTACCTGCTTTAGTTTTATGGATAAGATAGGGCTTGGCCCATTTTGGCTGTCCCCCTTCATCCTTGAGATTTCCTATAATTGGCTGAAACTTGGCCTGCTCATAAAGACAGTCTAGCTCATTCTTAGCTAGACCAATCCCCTCATTATTTCCAATAGTCCCATAGTCTATCCCCAGCTCATTCATCAAGGCTACATTAAAACGCCCAGCTGTCGCATCAGATAGGGGATGGGACTTATCCACATTATCCCCAAGATCTACCTTAATCAACTCCCTATCCGTCTGACTCAAATCATCCACAGCTCGCTTGAGTTGTGGATACTGTTCAAAATGAGAGTGTAAATCATTAATATGAAGAATTCGAATCGTGTCTTTCATGACTCCTATTGTAGCACTTTTGCTATAAAAAAACTTGACAATCATTTTGCCAAGTTTTTATACGTGAGACGATGCTTCTTGCTATCTAATTTTTTATAACTGAAAGGCTTATGATTAATGATGAATTTTAGTATAGAGAAGGACCACGAAACCTGCAACTCCTAAAACATCTATCATTGTAATTAACCAATGATGGGGGACACACAACTGATAGCAACCTGCTAGAATGAAACACACACAAATGAGAATGCTCGGATCATTTTGTTTCTTCAAATTTCTAACTAAACTCCGCAAAATGTAGCCATTCCAAGGCCGGCTCCTGACCATGCCCCAAATGCTCCACCTGAAACAGTCCCAACAATTGGAAATGTAACAGTTCCAACTGATGTTCCAGTCAAAAATCCAAGTCCAGCAGATCCAGCGGTCCCAGCTACACAACCAATCACACCACCACCTGCAATAATAGAAAGATCTTCGGAATTAAGTGAGTTAAAATTGTTAATGATTTGTGTTGTCATGAAAACAACCTCCTTTAAAATATTTTGTTTTAGCTTTTTCTTAAAAGCTATGATTTTATTATAGGTGGGAAGCCAACAAAAAAGTAGTGACATTAATGTCACTACTGGATTTTTGAGAGTTGATTCAACTAGTAACCTCAAACTTACAAATTATTTTACTTTAAACGGAAAGCTTCTTAAAAATAGCTGTGATAAAACTATTTAAAATCTGTCATAGTTTCAGTTTTTAAGACATACTTAATTATTTTTCCAGCATATACTGAGACTTTCCAAAAAGTTTGATAATAATCAAAAAAGCTGAAACACTTTGGTTTCAACCTCTTGAATTTTTAAATTAAAATTTGCTTTCACCTAAAAGTCTGAGCTTAGAAACTTTGCTTCTTAGCTTTACGTTCAGCACGTCCCTTCGCACGATTAGTTGCACGACGCTCACGTTTGCGTTTTTCGTCAACCTTCCACTGAATTTTCTTCTTGTAGCCAGGTTTGATTTTTTTCTTTTTCTTCTTAACCAAACCAATCATTTCCGTATCAAGTTTTTGATAGGCTTTTTCACGATTGGCACGACGGTCGCGGTCATAGGTATCTTGAAACTCGCCGTCCTTATAGACTTTAGGTTCAAAGGTAATCCCCATCTTTTCAAGCTCACGAATATCTGAGTCGTCGCTTGGTTGATAGAGGGTGATGGCTGTTCCTGACAAGCCATTACGTCCAGTACGTCCTACACGGTGAACAAAGAAGGACAAGTCTTGAGGGATGGCATCATTGATTACATGGCTAACCCCTTCAATGTCAATCCCACGCGCCGCAAGGTCCGTCGCTACAATGTACTCAAAATCAAGCTTCTTGACTTGATTCATGATACGCTTACGTTCACGTGGTGGAATACCGCCGTGAATTTTCGCTACTTTAAGACCATTTGACACTAGGTAACTGTGCAAATCGTCAGCACGTTCCTTGGTATTAACGAAAATCATTGCTAGATACGGCTGCATCCCCTTAAGCATCTCAAGAATCTGCTCATTCTTGTTGCGACCCTTAGTAGATACCAACCAGTTATCGATGGTATCTGCAATAACTGTTGAAGTTTTGATTTGTTCCATGACTGGATTAGTCAAATACTTCTTCAAGAATGGTTGTAATTTTTGAGGAATGGTTGCTGAGAAGACCAAAATTTGAACTTCCTTAGGCAGACTTGCCGCAATCTTGTCTACAGTATCTAAGAATCCCATATCCATGGTCATGTCAGCCTCGTCAACAACAAATGTATGAGCCTTGTGGATAGCCAGGTCACCAGACTTAACCAGGTCATAAATACGCCCCGGTGTCCCAATAACAATATGAGGTTGGGCTACCTTAAGTTTCTCAATTTGACGTTGCTTGTCCGTACCACCTACGTAATTAACGACACGAATTTCTGTTTCAGAATGTTTGGCAATCTGCTTTGTCGCTTGGTAAATTTGTGTCGCCAATTCACGTGATGGTGCTGTAATAACAACCTGAACATCACCACTCTTTGGATTTAGTTTCTCAAAAATTGGCAAGAGGAAGGTATGTGTCTTCCCTGAACCCGTCTTTGATTCACCAACCAAATCACGACCTGAACGGACTACAGGAATCAATTTCTGTTGAACAGGTGTTGGCTCCTTAAACTTAATCTCGTCAAGAGCCTCCTGAATAAATGTTTTAAAATTAAAATCTTTAAATGACATGTTTACTTCTTCTTTTCTATCTAGTCTATCCCTATCATTATAACAGAAAAAGAGCATTTCTGCTCTTTTCATTTATTTCATAACGTTTCCAAGAACTATCCAAAGGGTAATGGCACTTGCAAGTGCTCCAACTGTCCAAAGGAAAACATCAACCTTCCACTCTGACCATTTGTCACCCTTACCTGAAAGACCACCCAACTCGAGGTGATGGTGGAATGGTGTCATACGGAAAATACGACGACCTTCACCATACTTACGCTTAGTGTATTTGAAATAGCTGACCTGTAGCATGACAGAAGCTGTCTCAAAGACATAAACCACACCAATCAAGAGTAGAGTCCACTCTACACGTAGGGCAATAGAGATAACCGCAAGCATAGCTCCAAGTGACAAGGAACCGACATCTCCCATAAAGACCTTGGCTGGCTTGTGGTTAAAGACGAAGAAGCCAAGAAGTGCCCCAATCATAGTGATAATGATAGTCAAGATAGCGAACTCACCCTTGACAAAAGCGATAATCCCATAGGCAATCAAGCTGATAACCACAGAGATAGAAGCTAAACCATCAATACCGTCTGTCAAGTTCACAGCATTTGAGAAACCGACAATCCAGAATAAAACAAATAGAACATAAAAGACACCGAGATGAATGGTTAATCCACCAATAGCTAGGCTATCTGTCCCACTAGGGAGTACGTGGATAAAGTAGAAAAGCAAACCCGCAATAATCTGCAAGGCCATCTTTTGCCAAGGTTTAAGTCCCTCATTGATTTGACGGAAAATCTTAAGGAAATCATCAAGGAAGCCGATAATTCCATAAATCAAAATTACAAAGAGAATCCCTACTGTAGCACCATAGGCTTGGTGGCCCTCGCTAAAGACGTGGAAGTTAAAAATCAAGCTAACCAAGATGGCAACCACTAGGAAGACTGTCCCTCCCATAGTTGGTGTTCCAGCCTTAGCCAAATGCTGCTTCACATCTTCATGCATTTGTTGGCCACCGATTTTCTTGATTTTGTAGTAAGTAATAAAGTGAGGCATGGCGAGCACCGTCAACACAAAGGCGGCCACACCTGCTATCAGACTCATAGTCATCTTAGTCTCCTAAAGTAATGGTAATCTTCTTGGTTTTAGACAGGGCTTTTCCTGCCGCAACACTTTGTTTGGTAACAGTCCCTGACTTGCCACCCTTATAAGTAACTTTAATGCCCTTCCATTTGGCAAAGGTTTCAACGTTCTTCTTGGTCCAACCATACATGTCTGGAAGTTCTGTGAAATCATTGGTCATGATAAGAATCTGTTCATTAGCCTTGATATTGGCTTTGGAATCTACAGAAACCTTCTCAATCTTATCACCAACACCCAGAACAATCGGATGAATCAAGTTTTGACGAAGGGTGTTAGCTGTCTCGCCCGTACTCTTACCGATAATATCACCAGTTTGGTAGCTAGTCTCTTCAGTCTTTCCACTCCCCTCAGAAACAGAAGTATCCAAAGTAGCACCCATAGACATGGCTTCTTCTAAAACAGGGTTCACCACAGTCGCAAAGAAATTATTATTCCAGGTCTTAGGCTCTTGAACGGTCACATACATGATGTATTCTGGATCATCTGCAGGAACCATGGCCACAACTGAGTTGAGAGTTTCATTAGCCCCATCTTTGTAAGTCCCAGTCTTTTCATCGGGCACTTGAGCTGTTCCTGACTTAACCGCAACATCATTGTTACCAACCTGAATGATTGGTGAACCTTCAGACTTGTTGTACATGGTACCAAACTCTGGATCTGTACCAACAGAAATCATATAATTACGGGTTTCAGAAGCAGTCTGCTTGGAAAGTGGCTTGCCAATAACTTCTTTCTTGGCTGTACGAACAGTACCTTTATTAGTATCAGCAACTTGTTTTATAAATTGAGGCTCTAACATAATACCATTGTTAGAGATTGCGGTAAAGGCTCGAAGCATTTGGACTTGAGTTACTGAAATCCCTTGTCCAAAAGATGATTGGGCAATATTCACAGAGTTTCTTGAGACGATTCCTGAAGATTCACCTACCATCCCAAAACGGGTTGGAAGTCCAAACTTATAGAGTGATAGGTAGTTTGACCAAACCTTGTCTCCCATCTCTTGTTCCAACATGGTCATCAAAACGTTACTTGAATAAGAGAAGCCTTGAGCAAATGTCATGGTACCACCTGTTGAGATACCCTCATTGATTGACCAGTCATTAGTTTCAACGTCGTCAACCTTAATACCATTAGCATTACTGAAGGTCGCATTCGGGTTGAAACTTCCATTGTTAATAGCAGCTGACAAGAGTATGACCTTAAAGGTTGAACCAGGCTCATACTGGGCTTCGTAAAGACGGTTAACCCAGTCATAGTTTTTCTTAGCCTGTCCCTCAAGAGTATCAGAATTATAGGTCGGACGTTGTGTCGTTGCAAGAATCTCACCTGTCTTAGCATTAACAACTGTCGCTGAAGCATTTACCCCTTGCGTCTGCTCCATAAAGGTATCCATCTGCGTTTCTAAGAAGGTTTGGAGAGGCGCTGACAAGGTTGTATAGATGTTCTTACCATCGATAGCTTCCTTGGTAATGGTTTCCGTACCTAGAAGCGTGTTACCGTTTTTATCCTTCTCATAGATGGCCTCACCATCTGTCCCAGTCAAGAGGCTATTGAGCGAGCGCTCCAAACCAGTTTGACCAATCAAAGAATATGAGCCGTCTTTTTTATTTTCAACAGCTTCGGCACGACCAAGAAACTCTGACGCGAAGGTCCCATTAGGGTACATACGTGACGTTGTTGCTTCAAAGGCCATCCCCTTAATTCCCGCATCTTTAAAGGCTTTCTCTAGTTCTTCTTTAACAGAGTAGGTAATTCCCTTCCCCTTTAGTCCAAAGGAAACCTGATAGGCACCCTTGGTACGTAATTGGGCCAAGGCATCACTCTTTTCAATTCCTAGCTTATCCTTTAAAATATCGGCAACCTTGTCAAACTGACTATCTTGGACATAGAGTTTTTCTTGAGTTGCTGACACATAGCTGGTCGACACAATAGCGTAAATGGCATAACTGGTTGAATCCTCAGCCAAAACATTTCCATTTCGATCGTAAATCGTTCCACGCTTGGCAGCCACTGTGGTCTTAGTGTTATAAGATTTAGCAGCCTGAGTCGACAAATCGACACCAAACTTACTGTCTGTCCCGATAATCACCACAAAGTTGATAATAAAGACGAAAAAGATAAAGATGCTGAGAACCATAAGGTTCTGACCAACGTGCTGTCGATTCTGGGCTGGCTTTCGCCTATCCCTAACGACATAGTTTAGAAATAAATGTTTAAGTTTTCTTAATCTGTTCATTGGTTACTTCACACTCTTAATACTATCGTTATTAATAGACAGGCCTGCCTTATTAGCAATCTCTTTAATACGGTCAGAGTTAGTCAACTCATTAACCGCCTGCTTAGCATTGTTAAGCTCTGTTTTTTCATCACTAATCTTGCTATTAAGGTCTGTGATTTGTTGCTTGATAGCCTGATTACGCCCTTGTAAAAATACAACAGCGATACTCATCACAATAGCTGTCAAAACAATTGCCGAATAGAAGACCTTTTCCATACGCGTCATAAAACGAATATGGTTTCTAATGGCTCTATTGACAATCTGATGTTCCTTATTTTCCATAATTATTTCCTGATTTTTTTAGCCACACGCAATTTAGCAGAATGCGAGCGGTTATTAGCTTCTAATTCTTCCTGACTAGGTAGGATTGGCTTACGATTAACTAAGGCTACCTTAGGTTGGAGGTCTTCAGGAATAAAGGGTAGACCTTTAGGCACATCTACCGTACTAGCTTCCTTGAAAAGCTGTTTAGTCAATCGATCCTCCAAGGAATGGAAGGTAATGACCGAAATACGACCATCCACAGCAAGTAAATCCAAGGCCTCTTGAATAGACTCATCCGCAGCACCAAGCTCATCGTTCACTTCGATGCGAATAGCTTGGAAAATTTGCTTGGCCGGATGGCCCTTCTTCTTCAATTCCTTAGCAGGCTTAGCTGATTTAATGATTTCCGCCAGTTCCGTCGTGGTCTCAATTGGTTTAACCTGACGAGCATGTTCAATCTTACGTGCAATTTGTTTAGAGAACTTGTCCTCACCATACTTGAAGAAAATGCGCACCAAATCGTTGTAAGGATAGGTATTGACCACATCATAAGCGGTCAGACTCGCCTCCTCATTCATACGCATATCTAGCTTGGCATCCTGTTTATAGGAGAAGCCACGCTCACGCTCATCCAACTGTGGGCTAGAGACACCCAAGTCATAGAGAATGCCATCAATTTCAGACACCCCCAAGGCTTCAAGGTTGGACTTGAGATTACGGAAATTATCCTTGATGAAAGTCACCATACCCTTATCAATATAGTCCTTGAGACGCACTTGAGCATTATCAATAGCCTTTTGGTCCTGATCAAAGCAGTACAAATGACCCTTTTCAGATAATTGCGACAAAAGATAAGACGAATGTCCTGCGCCACCCAAGGTCGCATCAACATAGACGCCATCGGGCTTGATATCAAGCATATCAACAGTTTCGTGTAAAAGAACGGTTACATGGTGAAATTCATTAGTCATAACTTTTATTATAGCACAAGAATAGAGAAATTGTCTCGTTCTGTAAGTTGACAGGATAGTAAAAGAGCCAGATCCAAGGCCTGACTCTTTAGTTTCTATATCATTTGATAAGATCAATCCACTCGATAAAAATAACTTTCCGCAGATGGCATCCCATTCGTCGCTAGAATACGGTCCTTACTGTCATCTCCCGCATCACTTGCATCACTAACTCCCTTAGGACAAAGCTGAATTGGAGTATTTCCAACTGGACTAGAATCAACATAAGTTAAGGTATATATACCAGACACATACTGATTCGGTGAGACTTTGTCGATAGGATAAGTATAGCCCCAGAAATCCAACTGTCCATCTGAAGTAATGGTGATGGTCTTTCCATTTGAAGATTTCCATGTTCCTACAGCTGATTTGTAATTGCCATTTTTGAGCTCATCAGGCTTAAGAGCTGATGAACTTGTTGGCGTTTGTGACGCTGTGCTAGAGCTACTAGTAGAGGCGCTACTCAGGTCCTTCCAATCCCAGTTAGAGAAATCAACCTTGTCTGCACCCGAATCACTGTCATCTTTTACAAGAGACTGGCCATCACTACTAAAGTGGTAGCCAGAACCTCCACCAGCCATAGCACCAGCACTACCATAGTAGCTGAAGGTGTTATCCATGAGGTAGGCCAATGTCATACGCTCACCCAACATGCCCAGTTGCGGACCTTCTGTCAGACGAATCAACTGGCCACTATCCTTAGAGATAGTGTAAATATCCGTAATCACATGTTCTTTAAAGAGTTTCCCCGGCTTAAAAGCAAGAATCAACTCATCAACACCATTACCATCCAAATCACGATAAGTATAGACCGTCGAGGCAGGACTTGTTTGAGAATTAGCATAGTTCACAACAAGAAAATTAAGTGAGTCATCCGTTTGGTTGTTGGCCACGGCCGTTTGGTACTTACTAATGATGCTATCATAGGCAGAGGTATCTACCTTTTTCTCTTGACTAGAGCTTGAGCTAGTACTCGTGCTAGAGCTTTCACTACTACTTGATTGTGACTGTTCTACTGATGAAGATGAAGTCGTCGAAGTCAACCCATTTTGCTGGTTTGAACAAGCGGCTAATAGGACTAAACTAGATAATCCTGTTACTAATGCTAAAACTTTATTTTTCATTTCTAATCCTAAATTCCTTTTCTCTAACCCTTATTCTGTTGTCCCAGAGCTAACATCTGCGCTGTAGGCAGGTGCTGTATAGCTTGAAGCATCACTATGTGACTCTGTATAAGTTGTTGGTGGCACATAGTTATACTGGGGCGCCTGATAAGTCTCTTGTGCTGAAGATGGTGTTGGCGTTGACGCTACCGCAGGAGTAGAGCTTGCCTCTGTCTGACTAGCTACTTCTACCGTTGAGCTTGCTGACGACGATTCGCTTGAAGACTCACTTGAGGTTGAAGAAGATGACGAAGAGCTAGAGCTCGATGATTTGGATGACGCCTTAGGTTTGCTAGACGATGACTGCTTAGTGGCTACCTTGACTTGGACCTTAGCATGATTGTGTGCAGGTTGCAAAAAGACAATTGCCAAAGCCAAAAGAATAGCCGGTAGAGTAAATGCCAAAATAAGGTAACGTTTTTCTTTTAATTGACGAAGTAGTTTCATAGAGTATTCACATTTCTTAAATATATTTTTAGTATCGATTAGTCTCAGATAAGATTATATCAGAAATATTAAAATGTGCAACATTAACATAAAACTTTTTTGGCATCAAAAAACCAACTCAAAGAGTTGGTTGATTATCATTATTATTGATTATTGTGGATTATTGAAGTTATTGAAAGGCTCATCTACTTTTGTTGGTTGACATAGTAGAAAAATTAAGATAAAAATACCGACAAATGGAATTAAAGGAATAAAAATATATAGCCAATTATAGCCAGCATCACGCAAACGACGAACAGTTATAGCAATACCAGGTAAAACCGTAGCAACACCATAGGCAAAAAAGATAAGTAGGAAAATAACTTCATTAGTAAGTAAAGATAATTCATCTACCGCCATTCTTTGAAACACTGCTAGGAGCAAATAAGAAGCAAAGAAAATCAATACATGTGCCGAATATGCAAACCAGTAATCTGAAGGTGTTGAACGGCCCGTAAAATCATCATAGCCCTTCCAAAATTTTTTGTAGGCTTCAATCATAATAAAATCCCCCCTTTTTATGTTGCTCTCAGTATAACAAGAGAAGAGGAGCTTGAGAAATCAATTAAAAAAACAGCCTAGCGAGGCTGTTAAGTCATTATTATTGCTGTGGATTATTGAAGTTATTGAATGGGTATTCCACTTTAGTTGGCTTACATAGCAAAACAATTAGGATAATCCAACCTACAAATGGGATAAATGTAACAAAAATATACGGCCAATTGTAGCCAGCATCACGCAAACGACGAACCGTTAGAGCAATACTAGGTAAAAACGCAGCAATACCGTAGGCAAAAAAGATAAGTAGTAGGATAAGTGAAATAACAGCCAAAAAGCTTGATTCAGTTACAGCTACAAGTCCTCCAAATACTGCTTGGAGCAAAAAATAAGCAAAGGTAATCAATACATTTACCAAATATACAAACCAATAATCTGAACGTGTTGAACGGCCTTCAAAATCTACATAGCCCTTCCAAAACTTCTTATAAGCTTCGATCATAATAAAATCTCCTCATTTTTTGATACTTCTACTATACCAAAAGTCCGGTCTTCTGGCAAATTGACTTAAAAACAGCCTAAGGAGGCTGTTAAGTAACTATCATTGCTGAAGATTATTAAAATTGTTGAAAGGAAATTCTACTTTTGTGGGTTGACAAAACAAAACCAACAGTACGATATCACCTATAACAGGCGCATAGCTTAAGAAAATCAATGCCCAATGAAAACCAGCATCACGCAAGCGACGCACCTGAAGGGCAATAGATGGAATATAGTTAGCAAAGAAATATAGCATTGCAAGCAAATACAATAATATAAAAATAATATGATAATGACTATTCGGACTATCAAAAACAGTTACAACTATAACTATGCTAAATAAAATGATAGTTACTATAGTATTTGCTAAAACTGCCAACCAATAATCTGAGCGGCTTGAACGTCCCGTAAAATCGAAATAGCCCATCCAATACTTCTTATAAGCTTTAAACATGGCAAAATCTCCTCATTCTTGATACCACCAGTATATCAGAAGGCCTGTCGTCTAGCAAACCAACTTAAAAAAGCTCCTTCATGGAGCTTGATGGTTTATTCTCTAACTTGTCCTTGTCCGTTAATATAGAACTTGGTTGAGGTTAAGGCCTCAAGTCCCATTGGACCACGAGCGTGCATTTTCTGAGTTGAAATTCCGATTTCAGCACCTAGTCCAAAGACGAATCCATCTGTGAAGCGGGTTGAAGCATTAACATAGACAGCTGCAGCGTCAACATCGTCTTGGAATTGCTCAGCACGACTAATATCCTGAGTCACGATAGCCTCTGAATGCGATGTCGTGTAAGTATTAATCCAACCAATAGCCTCGTCAAGGCTGTCTACCACTTTAACTGACATGATATAATCAAGAAACTCTGTCGCAAAATCTTCAGGTGAAGCGGGTACAGCTTTTTCCATAAGTTTCAAAGCCCTTTCATCCGCACGGAACTCAACAGACTGAATTTTTGAAATAGCTTTTTCCAAGTTAGGCAGGAACTCTTCTACAATATCAGCATGAACGACGAGAGATTCTGCCGCATTACACACACTTGGTCGTTGAGTCTTGGCATTGATGACAATCTGTGTCGCCATATCTAAGTTAGCATATTTATCCACATAAATATGACAGTTACCAACACCCGTTTCAATGACTGGAACCTTGGCTTTTTCTTTAACCGTTTGGATGAGACGAGCTCCACCACGAGGGATGAGCAAGTCTACATACTTAGTCGCCGCCATGAGTTCTTCTGCTACCTCATGAGAGGTATCTTCAACCAGCTGAACGGCATCTGCTGTGATACCCGCATTTTCCAAAGCCTTACGAGCTACTGTAACCAAGGCCTTGTTGGAATTGATGGCATCACGTCCTCCACGAAGAATAATGGCATTATTGGTTTTAAAGGCAAGGCTAAAGGCATCGATTGAGACATTGGGACGGCTCTCAAAAATCATAGCGATAACACCCATAGGAACACGCTTTTGAATGATTTTGAGACCATCCAGATTCGTATAGCCACGAACTACTTGACCGATTGGGTCCTGAAGATCTGCCACCTGACGGACACCCTCAGCAATCCCTGCGATACGGTCTTCCGTTAAGAGCAAGCGATCTTGCATAATCTCTGAAATACCATTTTCCTTGGCATTGGCCATATCCTTAGCATTTTCAGCGATAATATAGGCACTCTCAGCTACTAGAGCTTTAGCTACCTGATTTAGAAGGTCATTTTTAGCTGCTGTTGATAATTTAGCAATCTGACGACCCGCCACTTTGGCCTGCTGGCCCAATGTATCAATATGTGTCATATTAGTCCTCCTGTTTAAAGAGTGTACCGATTTTGGCTCCTTCTAGGACACGAAGAATGTCACGCGGATTTTCACCATTCATTAAAACCATTTGGCTTTGATTTTCAAAAACCATCTGGGCTGACTTAATCTTACTCATCATACCACCCGTACCAAATTTACTACCAGCACCACCAGCTGAGGCTAGAATTTCCTCTGTAATCTCTGGTACATAGCTACGAAGGGTTGCATCTTCATAGACATTTGGGTTCTTATCGAAGAGCCCATCAATATCTGACAACATAATGAGTAGGTCAGCACCAACAATCTTAGCTACGATAGCTGACAAGCGGTCGTTGTCCCCAAACTTAGTCGCATGGTCCATTTCATCTACGCTGACAGCATCATTTTCATTAACAACTGGAACAACTCCAAGCTTGAAGAGGCTCTCGAAGGCATTGATGGCATTGGCCAAACTCTCAGGATACTCGACCACATCACGGGTCAAAAGCAACTGAGATACCTTGGTTTGGTAATGTGAAAATACCTGAGAATAAAGGCTCATCATGGCCACCTGACCTACACTTGAGACAGCTTGTTGCTTACCGACTTCAGCCGGTCGCTTGTCTAGGTCTAAGACATTGAGCCCGAAGCCCATGGCACCAGAGGATACGAGGACAACCTCAATCTCTTTATTATGCAGGCTAGAAATAACAAAAGCTAGCTGATCGATTTTTTCAAGATTAATTTTCCCTGATGGTAAAACCAGAGAGCTAGTCCCGATTTTGATAACCAGGCGTTTTACTGAGTCAAAATTTCGTTTCATGTTTATGATTATACACTAAATTCAGGTATTTTAACATATATAATGTATAAGTTTACATATTAAAGATTTTCAGTAAAAAAGAATCCCTCCAATCGGAGAGACTCTTTAAACAGTTTGTTCTAGGCAAAAAACATGGCTCTAATACGTTTCCAACGTCTGCGGTCAACAAAGAGATAAACGATTAGGGCAATTAAAGCTATAAGCCCAGATACTATAGCGTTGACTACTAGGGCAATCCAGAACTTACTTGCAAAGAAGACAATACCTCCTAGCAAGGCAGCGATGAAAATTGTAAGAATAAAGATACCCATATAGAGCCACTGTCCGCCACCCCGATTGAAGAGCTGGGTAACTTCCTGCCAATTCACTTCCAATAATTTAAGGTCACGTTCAAAGAAATAGCCACCTACAAGATAGGTTGTTACGAGAAAACCAAGAGCGAAACTTACCACCAAAATAGGATGGAGATGTGCAAGGAATATTAAACCAAGTCCTCCTAGTAAGAGGGATACACCGACTTGCAAGCCATAGAAAATCCAAAACTTTTGACGAAGATAGTCACCCGTATTGATTGGCAGGCTACGGATAAAGTCAAAGTTTGTTCCTTCTAAGGAAGTTGCCACCCCAAGAAAACTTGTTGGTTGCGCTGAAAAGAAACCAAAGGCAATTCCGACTAAAAGCATGAGCCCGAAATAGTCTGGACCTAAGTCTTTCAAAAAGAACGCACCTCCACCCAACATGATCATATATAATACTGGTACCACATAGGTATTGATAATGAGGGTTGAGTTTCCCAAAGTAGATAAATGATGGCGAACCAAGACCTGTCTTTGACTTCGAGTAACAACTTTTACCTGAGTCTTTCTAGCCTTTTTGTTATAAATGGCTTCGTGGAAATAACGAGGCATTCTGACTTTATAAAACCAAAAGCCCAAGATAAGCACTAAGATAAGAGGAAGATAAAAATTTAGTAGAGCCTCTGGAGATAGAGGAGCAGCTACCACATCATAGTAACCTCTTAGATAAGGCAATAAAGGAAAATCAATATGTCCAGCACCCTTAATATAACCATTAAGAAAACCAACCATCATGATAGGGAACATAATCAATAGGGTTGACAGGGTCATCAAAATAGTCGAATAGAGCTTTTGACGAGAACTGCGAACAATCAGCGTTCCAATACTATTAGACAGAATCACTGAAAAAACGAGATTGATAAAGAGAGAAACGATAAAGGATAGCAGCCCCACGACTATCCCCAGTGGGCCAATAAATTGCCAGTAAGCTAGAATGAGAAGACTAAGGATAGGTACCATGAAGGTCATCCCAACCATAGAACCTGACAAGGTCTTGGCCAAAAAGACTTCTGATGGCTTTAAAGGAAGAGGCAGATATGCCTTGCTATCCTTACTATCGTAAAAGGTACTATAGAGAGCCGTAAAAGTCTGGAGAAGCCCCATGATTGAAAATGTCAAAAGATATAGGGTTAAGACTCCAGGATTGGCCTTATAATCGACACCTACAAAAAGATAGCTATATACAACCGTAAAAATAATTAAAATCAAGAGTTGTTGTCTAAGCATGGCATTAACGATGGAGAAATTAGCCTTTTTCTTTTTCTCCTGACGTTTCTGTAGGTTAGTTACTGCTTGAGGATTTGCATAGAGGAGATTAATTTTAAAAAGCTCCCAAACATGGTTCCAGTTCATGACTACACCTCCTCGATCTTACGTCCAGCCATTTCCAGATAAATAGTTTCCAAATCCTTGTCAGGGTACTGAGACTTAAGTTCCGCTAGAGACCCTTGGAAGATGAGTTTTCCTTTCTTCAAAATAGCAATACGATCACAGAGCTGCTCAGCTACACTTAGAACGTGGGTTGAAAAGAGCACACTATTACCCTCCTTAGCGTGGTTACGCATGGCTTCTTTCAAATCATAAGATGCCTGTGGATCCAGACCAGTCAAAGGCTCATCCAAAACCCAAATCTGCGGATTAACCAGAAGAGCACCGATAACGACAACCTTCTGACGCATACCGTGAGAGAAGGAAGAAATGAGGTTATAGCGACTTTCCGTCAAGTCAAAGGTAGCCATAAGATTAGTCAAACGTTCCTCAACCTGACTAGCTTCCAAATCATAGATACGTGTCAAAAAGTACCAATAGTCATTAGCAGTCAAATTTAAAAATAAGTCTGGTGAATCTGGCACATAAGCGATTTTTTTCTTGATAGCATCACGATGTTGGCTGAGGGCCATATCATCGACGTAAACTTCACCGTAGCTAGCTTCAATGATGGATGTCAAAATGGAAATAGTCGTGGTCTTACCAGCCCCATTGTGACCAATCAGACCAAAAATCTCCCCATCTCGAATCTCGAGGTTAAGATCTGAGAGAGCATCCTTATCTTCATAACGTTTCGTTACGTGTTCAAAACGAATCATCTTTTATCCTTTCTTGAGAATCTATTTAACAATAGTCTCATTTTACACTTTATATTAGATTATAAATTAGAGTTATTGCCTTGTCTTTTATGGACAATACTCTAGGAACACTGGCAATAGATTTAGATAAGGCTATTTCCTTATCTTTTCATTTATTGTATCATTTCAAAGGTACAATTTCAAGAAAACGTTTGTAAAAACGAGACAATTTTGCATTCGATCTTTGATAATGCTAAACTTATAGTATTTAGAATAAATAGGAGGAAAATCACTGATGCCAACTGGAATTATCATCAACTCGCTATCTATTATCTTAGGAGGAATCGCTGGAGGGCTCTTCGGGGACTATCTCAGAGACGATTTCAAGGAAAATCTTAACCTTATCTTTGGTCTAGCCTCTATGGTAATGGGGATTAGCGCTATTATGAATATGGTTAATATGCCTGCGGTTATCTTTGCGGTAGTTATCGGTACCATCATTGGGCTGGCCCTAAAGTTTGGAAACCTCATCAACAAGGGAGCTGGACTTATGGAAAAAGGCTTGTCCAAGATTACACCAAGCAAGCAAACAGGGTTAGCTCACGATGAATTTTATGCGCAGCTCTTGACAGTTATCGTCCTTTTTTGTGCGAGTGGTACAGGAATTTACGGGAGTCTTGAGTCTGGGATGACAGGCGATGCTTCTATCTTAATTTCCAAGTCTATCCTAGATTTCTTTACGGCTATGATTTTCTCTTGTAGTCTAGGCTACATCGTCTCCATGATTGCCATTCCACAATTTATCGTTTTCTTCCTCCTCTTTGTGAGTGCTGGTTTCATTCTCCCTCTAACAACAAAAGCCATGATTGGAGACTTTAAGGCTTGCGGGGGCTTCCTCATGATTGCGACCGGTTTTCGTATTATGAAACTTCGTCAATTTCCAACCGCTGATATGATTCCAGCCATGATACTGGTCATGCCGATTTCCTGGGCCTGGGTCAATTGGGTAGTGCCTTTGATTAGTTGATGTTACGATTAAAAGGAACAAGTACCGTCAGTCTAGTGCCGGCGGTTTTTGTCTGTATTTACTGTCGTTATGGAGTTCATCTATTAAAAACTAGTAACACTTATGCTGTTTATTTCTAATTTTTCTAACCTTGTTTAGATTAAGATGAGTTTGTTATAATAACCTTCGTAGGTCTAAGCGACCTACAAGATACTTTTTTTCATAACCGTTTCCATCCTCTAATATTTTAATGAACTTACAATACTGATGGAAATTTATCAGAAAGACTGGTGGAGACACTGGTCTTTTTTACTTGGTTTGGGAGACAAAAACCATTCTCTCACTATGAAAGAATGGTTAGGCTATAGCTTATACTTCTACGACTTCCAAGTCTTTTCCACCTAGGAGAATAAGGTATTTATCAATCTTATCTATTTGATAGGCTTGGCTGAGTGCTTTAGCATAGAGGCTCATTTGACCTTTGTAACGTTCCTTAAGTTCACTAGGATGAGTGAAGCGGTCCGTCTTATAGTCAAAGAGGACAATACGGTCTTCAAGAAGAAGGTAGCCATCGATGATACCACGGACGACAAAATCTTCTTTACTAGCGGGATCTTCTGCCAACATAGCAAATGGTGCTTCCCGACGCAACTTACCACGGTTAGCTAGAATGAGCTTCCCAAGTTCGGTGTCAAAGAAGCCTAGTAGCTTTTCTAACTGCACACGCGACTTAACTTGATCATCTGCCGATACCCGACTCAATGCCTGTGTTAAATCTTGGAGGGTCACAGTATCAGAAAGAATCAAGCGTTGCATGAGTTCATGGGTAGCAGAACCAACTGCAGCTCCAGTGACCTTAGGTTTTTGCCCAAAATTTGGAAGCTCAAAGGTAGCGGTAGTCTCAAGAGGTTGCACTTCCTCTTTCTTATCCATAATATCCACCCCTTCGGTATCCATAACAGGTTCGTAGAAGGCTTTGAGCTGGCTCGGCGTACGCACAGATGGTAGGTCAATCGCTGGTGCATAAAGCTGGTTGAGTTTTTCAACACTTTCTAAGACAGTTAGAGCACGCTTAATGTCTTCCGTCTGGCGATTGTTAGATAAATCATCAGCATTTACTGCCGCCTTGACTTGAACCTGACCAATAGCCTCTGGCGTCAACTCCTCAGCCTCAACAAAGCGAACAGTAAACTTGAGATCCTTTCTCATAAAGGCGGTATCCAAAGCCATAACCCAATCCTGATAAGTAGCGATTTGGTCACGTAGAGCTACTGGTAGGCGATTATTTTCGACATCCGTACCAAATTGCTGGGTTAATTTTTCCTTACTACCCTTACCAACTAGGTAGAGTTTTTTCTCTGCACGAGTCATTGCAACATAGAGCAGACGCATCTCTTCTGAGATACTTGCCCTGCGCTCTTCCCTACGATTTTCCTGGAAGGTTAAGGTCTCTAGAACAACATTTAACTTGGGCAAATTGGTGTTTATCTGGTCTTTAAGGTCAGCTAGGTACTTAATGCCAAGCCCTTTTTCACGGTTGATAATATACTTACCACTTAGTCCATCCCTACTGTGACCAATGAACTTACGATTCATCTGCAAGACAAAAACATACTTGAATTCTAGCCCCTTGGACTTGTGAATCGTCATAAGGCTAACAGCATTTTTAGGAACCAAGTCTGTCACTTCCTCTAGGTCGTTACCGCTAGAAATGATCTTATCAATCATACCAATAAAACGAGAAAGTCCCTTAAAACCTGTCTTTTCATAGGCATTGGCACGCAAGGCAAGGGCGTAGAGATTGGCCTGACGTTGCTCAGCTCGTGGAAGACTGCCAACATAATCATAATAGAAACGATCGTCGTAAATCTTCCAAATGAGGTCGTAGAGCGAGTGCCACTTACTGTAATCACGCCAATCTGCCAGAGTCTTAGTGAAAAGAGTCAACTTGGCATCAAGTCCTTGTGTGACAACTTCCGGATGAAGCCCTGTTTTAGTGCATGCTACAAGAAGCTTATCATAGAATTGTCCTTCGTCAGCCTGGACAGCAATACGAGCCAAATCATCCTCATTGAAATTAAACATCGGTGAACGAAGGAGGGCAACGAGGGCATAGTCATTAAGAGGATTATTGATGGCACGAAGGGTATCCAACATAATCATAACTTCTAGCGACTCTAGGTAGCTTGACTTGTACTCGTCAGGAACCAAAGGAATTCCGTGCTCCTCAAAGCTTGCCATCAAGTCCAGATAGGTGTTACGGGTTGGTGCTAGGAGGGTAATATCCTCAAAACGTACACCCTGCTTATGAAGGTTGATGATTTCTTTGATAACCAAGGAAATCTCGCCGCTACTAATAGGTTGATCAGCACCTTCTTCGTCAGGAGTTTCACTCGCTTCATCACTATTGTAAATCAGAACCTCTGTCTCATTTTCAGGATGGGGTTCTTTTTGCTTATCGCTACCCGCTACCAGCATGTGAGTCTTGTCATAGAGGATGTCTCCGATTTCCTGATCCATGAGGTGACTGAAAACACCATTGGTCGCATCAAGAACCTCAGATTGACTACGAAAATTCTCTTTAAGGAGAATCAGCTTACCTGCATCTGGATTTTCAAGGAAAAGCTGGAACTTACCATTAAAAATCTGAGGGTCTGCCTGACGGAAACGATAGATGGATTGTTTGATATCTCCCACCATGAATCGGTTGTGTCCATTAGATAGGAGTTCCAACATGCGTTCTTGGGTATGGCTATTGTCCTGATACTCGTCTACCATCACTTCATGGTAACGGTCACGGTAGCTGGCTGCCACCTCTGGATTTTCCTCCAAAATACGGATGGCAAAATGGGCAATATCCGAGAATTCAAAAGCATTTTCCTGAATCTTTGCCTGTAAATACTGGTCCGAAAAATCAAGTACAAAGGCCTGAAGCAACTCCAACAGAGGTAGGATGTCATCATTATGCTTGGTCAAAACCTCGAGGACCGTTAGCTGGGTATCAACCTCTCGCAACTGGGCCACAAACTCATTTTTGGTCTTGTTGTAAGCTTCCTTGTAGGCCTTGAGTTCCTCGTCTTTGGGACGGGTCATATTGGTCAAACCAGTCCCTCCTGACAAAGTCAAGAGTTGTTTGAGCAAGTCCTCCATATCTGTTTGGTCATTAGCCAAGGCTCCTTCAAGAAGGCTAATGGCATCTGACACATTATTCAGATACTTAGCCTTGGCAAATTCACGCTGAGCCAGGCCTAGATTGTCTCTTAAGAAGTCTAAGAAATCAGCCAACAAGCCATCTTTGAGACCCTCTAAAAGCTCAGATTTAGCCTTGTATGGCTTGGCCTCTGCCTGCCCTTTTAAAAGATTTTGACGTAGCCATTTTTCAGGACCTGCAGTAGCCTGAGAAAAGTTATAGACATCGTAAACTAAATCACGAAAAGCCTTACTAGTCTTGCCATTTCCTGCGAAGTTACGGACCAATTTTTGGAAAAGTTGGGCATCCTTTCCTTGCATGTAATCATTGAAAAGATCGGCATAAACTTCATTTTTCATCAGTGTCTGCTCGGCAGGGTCTGTCATGATGCGGAAAATGGGTGACACACCCAGGAGATAGCCATACTGATTGACCAATTTCTGGGTGAAGGCATCCATAGTTCCAATATCTGCCGTCCCAATCTTGGCAATCTGATCTGAAAGAAAGGCACGCTCTTCATCCGTCTCAACTTGTCCAAGCTGCTCTGTCAGACGTTTTTCCAGACGCTCTTTTAACTCACCTGCAGCCTTTACCGTAAAGGTTGAGATAAAGAGTTGGTCAATGCCAACGCCACGTCCAATCATATCAAGGATACGCTCAACCATGACAAAGGTTTTTCCTGATCCAGCCGAAGCTGACACAAGAATATTGCTACCATTACTGTAAATGGCCTCAATCTGTTCTGGTGTTAACTTGCGTTCCTTGTTAGAAGCTGCTTCTTGGGCAATGCGTTCCTTAATCTCTATTGGACTTAAAAAAGCTTTAGTCAACATGGTTGTCCTCCTGGTCTTTTTTGTCTGCTGTCACAGCTTGATCAGTGAATGGAAAGGGGACGATTTTTTCAGCAACTTGCATCTGATTCTTGTCCTCATCTTTTGCCATCAGCTCCAAATAGGCTTCCTTCTTGCCCTTACTTGGTAAACGCAAGAGTTTTCGAGCCTGTCCCATGTGGCGGTCGGCTTCAAAATGAGTAATAGCCTTGATTTGATCTCCTTGGACAGACTTACCATCCTCAGTATAAGGATTAACCGCAAAATTCCCGCTTCGAATAACCTCAGCAGCACTTGTAAAGAGCTTGATATTGTAGTCTAGCAAGGTTTCTAGGTCCTCCTTGTCATAGGTGACAGTCTTTAGTAAATCATAGTTCCCACCAGCCAAATGCTCTGTTTCTGAAGCCACAAAGAGTCCCTTATAGGTTAATTCCTTATGAGCCTGAGCCGCTAGCTTATCCAGACCAAACTGAGCTAAGTTAAGCTGTGGGTCCTGCATGTGAAGATACATGGCACCAAAAAGATGGTCAGCATCGACTTTATAGGTTTGTCGAAGGCCTTCTAGATAGGTTACCAACTGCGGACTGAGACCATTGTAGAATTTCTGAATGTCAAAGACATTTTTGCCTGACTTATAGTCAACGACACCCAGAGCCCCATCCGTTAAACGGTCCACACGGTCAATAATCCCTGTAATCTTGATGCTATTTGCTAAGAGCAAATCAAACTTGGCTTCCTCACGCTCAACCTTAACAGCCGCATTGTCACGCAAAACACTGGCAGTTGAACGGGCGATATCTTCTAAAATCTGACGAGACAAGCGACTCTCTTGGTCCTCTGTATAGAGAAGTTCAAAGGGTTGTTCCTGATTGGTCTGAGCAATAGCCTTTTCCAATTTATCATCGAAGTTTTCTGGCGAAGAATCCCCCATAACACGCTCAAAGACACGGTGCAAGTAAGTCCCGTGGTGTCGAGCATCTGGATGGATGGACTCCAACTCTTCAAGCCCTAAAACATAACGCAAGAAATAAAGATATTGGTTGTTATAGAAGGTCGTCAGAGCCGAAGCTGATAATTTTAGTGGTTCTTCCCCCGGAAAGACCAGCTGCATGACCTGATCATCCACCTTGGTCGTCGTCACATCGTCAATCACATGTGGGATCAAGACTTGGTCCTCATCAAGTCGCTTACGGAGATAACGCACAGCAACTGACCAAAACGTCTGCGTTTCCTTGTCCAAATCAGCATCTAGATGACTGCTGTTAAGGGCAATAACAGTCGATAGGAGGTCCTTGTAGTTCCCAATCTGGTCACCCTTAGCCTCGAAACGATTACGTCCTTTTTCAACCAAAGAAAGGCCAAGGTCTAGCAGCTCTTTCAAATAAACCGACATGTCATCTTGAGTCTCATTGAGAATTTGTGGCTGACTAAGCACCAATTGTTCACTAGCCGAATTAAAAAGTGACATAGCTACAAAATGCCCCCGCTGACTATTGCTCTGCGTAACAATATCCAAACTCCTGTCTTCATCCGTCGCCTCATTGATACGACTCCGTTCCTCATCAGACAGGAGACTCTTATTTTGACCTACTTTTGGAAAATGTGACTGGGTCATCCCCAAGGCAAAAACATAAGGAGCAGAATGTGGTTGAATCAAATCGTATTTCTTCACATTGACCACATCGACAGTGGCTGGGACCGTACGGTAATCACAGGCCAACATTCCTGAACGCAAAATGGACAAAAAGTCGTCCACTGACAGTGTTTCTTCCCCAAAAATAGTCTCAACCTGCTCCAAGAGTTGTGTGAAAGCCTTCCAGACCTGTTCGTTCTGTTCTTTTTCCGCCTCACTGGCCTTGGCAGTCAAACTAGCCATTTGGCTTGGCACTTGCACAGCCTCTAAAAAGACCACTAGTTTCTTGAGTAGACTAGAACCCTTTTGTTTGCGACTATTAAGCAACTTGTCCAAGGGCTCTACCAGTTGTGAGCGCAAGGCATTAAGCTGGTCTAAATCATACTTATCACGACTATTGGCCGTAAAATCAGACAAGAACTTGTGACGCCCCTTGATGTCTGCAAAATTGACATAATATTCAAAAAGGTCTAAGTCCTCTTGAGCAAAACCACCATAGAGACCGGATTTTACGAGATTAAGCAAATCCTCAGCACGATAATTATAGCGCTTGATACGTTCCAGCGAATCCACAAACTGCACCAAAGGATGGCTAGACATGGTTTCTTCCTTACCGAAATAATAGGGAATATCAAATTTTCGGAAAATCTGCCCCACCTGAAGCTTATAACTCTCCTCATCACCAAGCAGGACCAAGATATCCTTATAGCGCTTGCCATCTGCTAGTAACTGACGAATACTCTTGGCAACCTGAGCCACCTCTTCCTTTTGGTTGACCACTTCCCATACCTGCAAGGCTTGCTTGTCCTGAGCAGTTAGCTGCTCATCTACCGTACTAAAATCATGACGGCTCTCCAAAAGACGGCTAATGCGAGCAAAAGAAGGATTGCCCTCTTTGTCTGTCGTTACATAGTCGGGTGTCACCTTATAGGTCTGAGCCAAAGTTCTCAAAAAATCGACTGAGGCCTGATAAACATTGCCATAGACAAAGTTAGCCTTATAAGCCTTTTGACTGGCATAAGTCCCAATGACAATCTGGTGGCACTTATCATTCAAGAGGGCAACTAGGGCCTCCTCCTCAGCAGAAAAACGCGTGAAGCCATCAATGACCAAAACCGTGTTATCCAGGGCCTTATCCAGATGGCCTGAGGTAATTTCCTTGAAGAAGGCACTAAGTTTTGATTGATTATCAAAATCTCCTGCCAACAAGAGATCCTGAGCCGCACTGAAAATCCTGAGCAAATCCTCTTGTTTTTCAACCTGATCCAAATGCTGCAAATCCAGAACCGTCATATTAGCCTGCTGCAACTCTTTATAAAGGTCTACCAATTGATTAATAAAGTTACTATCCTTGCGCAAACGGCCATAAACCTTGAGCTCATCATCGCCCATATGCGACAACACCTTGTAAAAAATCATTGCCAGACCAGTATCATCCAGCTGAGTCTTTGGGTTGCTCGTATTGAGAATAAAATATCTCGCCATCTGAGTAAAACGAGTCACCGTAATCTCAAAGGATGCTGACTGAGGCAGGTATTCCAAGACCTTACGCTCCTTCTCAAATGACAGGGCATTAGGGGCAATATAAAAGACCCTCTTTCCCTTTTGAGCATAGCTGGTTGCCTGCTCCGTCAGAATTTCTGTTAAATCCTGAGACATATCCGTATAAAGTAATTTCATAAGACGTCCCTTTCTTATCTCTACACCAGTCGTTAGACTAAGTAAGAATTGCCATTCACTTAGTCCTAACAACCACTAATCCTTGCTATTATAACACAGAATGAAGCAACAATCAGACTCCTCCCTCGCCCCTTTCTCCTCCGATGTACTAAGTTTCATACATAAGCACAAGCTCAACATCAAAGAGCCCTCCTTTATGGACCTATAAGTAAAAAAAGAGCCAAATCCTCTGATTTAGCTCTACATCTTTATTTAAAAATCAATTCCTGTTTGAAGAGGTAATCACCACTGCTTGTAATCAAATTGGCATCACTATACTTCCTAAGAATATCCTTGGCTGAGTGGAGGTTAAGACCTGAGGTCTTCTTCTGGTTTTCTTCCTGCATAATGGCATCAAGGTCAACTTTTTCTTCTCGCGTCCTATTTTCCATGACGAAATGGTAGCTTCCATCCTTATCATGTCGATGAAAACTAAAATTGATTTGACTGGCAGGTACCTGCTTACTCTCATCAATCGCATTACTAAAGAAAATAGACACCAGCAAGGTCAAGTCAACCACGTTCATGGTAAACCCTGAAATCTCCTCAGGAATATCACAAGTCACTGGAATATTACTACGTTTAGCCTCCATCATACGAGCCGAAAGAAGACTACGTAAGGGTAAGGACTGAATATTTTCTAGCTTAGGATTATCAATGACACGGAAACGTTCAAACTCCTTGGCACTCTCTCTAAGCACATTCTGATACACCTGCTCGGCAAGAGCCTCTTCCTGGTCACGTACTTCCTCTGAAAATTGTTCCACAACCGTCTGATAAGACTGTCTGTATTGTAACAACTCATTATAGAGAAGATCAATCTTCTGGTTGGCCTTGGTCAAACTATTCAAATGCCTCTTTTCCTCCATGGCCAAACTCTCTTCCAAATACTGCCGAGACAGTTGATTAAGATGGGCAATTAGGAAAATGAAAGCCACTGCGGACAAGAGAACCCAAAGCATCCGAAGTCTCAACTCCACCTCTGAAGAGTAGCCAGGGAACCAACTGTCTAAATTCACACTGAGATAGATTCCCAATAAATAAATGGCCATTGCTATAGCAACTCTTCTAGAAATCTGGAGGTTCTGGAAAGAGTCATCGCTATAGACCTTCCAACGCTTCAAATCCAAGCCCAAGAAACGGTCAAATACAAAATAAAGTGGCAAAATCAAACCGTAAGATAAGAGATAGAAAAGAGCATTGGACCCTACCTCAGCGACGGGGAGATTTAAGAGAAGGGGAATAAAGAAGAGTCCCAATAAGCGATAAAGTAAATCTGACGTCACCACTGGAAACAAAGTATGAAAAGCATACTGGGTCACTGACCAGGTCTTCCCTTTAGCAAGAAAGGCCAAAATCATCAGGATAAAGACATCAAAAACCATAATCATGTTAGTAATATTATACTGAATGACTACATCTAATAGGGCTAAGGTCAAAAAGACCGTCCAGGAGATACGAATGTCTGTCATTCGTTTGAAAATGGCACAATTTATCGTCAGAGTTAAAATAAGCTGAATGGCTAGAAAGGCATCTGTATCATAGAGATTTAAAAAATTTATTCCCAAAAACGATTCAAACATCGAATCTCCTTTCTATATATTTTTTTACAAGTCTTTAGTATTCAAATTGCTGTCTATAGATGAACTTATCATTCTTAAAGCTAAGTTTAGACTGAGGATAACGCTCCATAATATCTTCGAGCTGCTCATTGATTGATAAGTGACTCTCATACGCCTCGTGGGGCGCCTCGGTACTATCTTGCGAAAGGGTTGTCTCTACAGAGAGGACCTGGACCTCACCTCTTTGGTAATAAGACATACGAACTAAACTATTTTCTTGACCATGAGCTCTCAACAAGGCATTGTCCAAGAAGGTCGTTAGAACAGCTGATAAATCCACCACATCGATATGAACTGGGGATATAGGGTCTGGAACCTCCATGATAAAATCAACGCCAACAGCATGAAACTCCATATACTTACTCTCAATGACGGAACGTAACAATTGAGAAAGCAGGTTAGAAATATCTGGCATAACCTTGCTGAAAGGAACCTCTTCATCAGATAGGTTCTGAGTGTCTCCCTCTTGACTAGTAGCCAGAACGGTCTTAGCCTTCTTAGGTACGACTACCTTAGGCACTCCATCACGGTACAGCTCCTGATAAAGATGGAGGATATGCCTACTAGATTCCTGTAAGCTCTGGAAATGACGCTCCTGCTCCTCCTTCAATTCTAGAAAGAGCTCATCCTTAATCCACTGGTTGGCATAGGAAACAACAATGAAGAAGGCTCCTGTTGCTAATAGAACGATCAACTTGGCATAATTGTTAACCACTTCCACAGGCCAGATACTCTCAAAGTAAGGCATGAAATCATTTAGAAGCCCGTATGAAAGAAAGGCAAAGCTAACCCCAATAACAATAGGGGTGAAGTGTATACGTAAGCGCTCCTTTTCCTCGACCTGCAAATATTCATAACCAATAAAACGGTGAACCAAGAGGTAAAGAGGATAGGTGACTACCACACATATAAACTCCGTTAAAGATTCTGGAATACAGCTCATCAAGTCGGCTCCCAAAAGTAAAGGAAAGACGATTAATGACAAGCCTCGTATAATGATATTGGTTGTCCCCCAGGCATAAAAACTATTAAATACCGGCTCTATCCATGGCAAGTCTGGACGTTTGTAATAACTAAAACAAAATAAAATGAGAGGATTAAGTAAAAATTTGAATCCCATAGGAAGAAGAGGAGTCAAAACAACTGACAAAAGACCACCCAATAAAAGTAGCCACCAAGAAATCTTGACCCTACCAGCTGCATGAAACATCAGATAATTGACAAAGAAAATCAAGACTGTGTCTATAGATACTAGCCAATGAAAATCTTTAAAAACAGCAAGTAGTGATTCAATAATAGAAGTCATTCTTTTCCCCCTCTCCCTTTAATCTGATTTAAGAAACTTCCTCAAAAATCCCCTAGGAAGCCCTTTTTACAACACTACTCATTATATAGCTTTTTGTAAGTTTTCACAATAATTAATTTTCTATTAAGGTCTACAATACCTCTAAGAATCCATTTATTTATAGAAGATAGACTTACTATTAAATTAAAGTTACAAATGTAACATAAAAAGTTGAGACAATTTTATCTCAACTTTTAGATTATAAAACTACTTTTTTGAGACTTACTTTTAAGCCTAAAGTCTAGTCAGCCTTGTAGTAGAATTGTTTGGCGTCAGATTGTGGTGATGCTGACTGAGTAATCAAAATACGATCTTTAGTATTATCCGAACCGTCCACAAATCCCTGCACTGTCGGAAGTGTGACTCCCTTAGGAATAAAGAGAATACCTGCTCCGGTAATTCCCATTCTTAAACTTGATGTGAGATACCCATTCTCAAGTTTTCCATTTGTATTTTCAACAACATAATTCTCAGGAGCTGTTAAATTGTCCTTAGAAAATGTCAAACTATTACCATTCCCATTCTTCCAAGTCCCTTCGAGGCTTTGGAAGTTATTATCCTTGATAGCATTAACATCCATGCCTGTTTGTTCGGTTTTGGTTTCCGTTTTTGATTCTGTCTTAGCCTCTGATGAGCTTGATGTTGACTCTGATGATTGTGAAGAACTTGAAGATTCTGAGCTATCAGACGTGCCAGCACTAGAGTAATGCTTGAGCAACTCTTGGTAGGCCTCTTGCATATCATCTGGTGCTACCTTATAGGTCTGAACAGCCTTCTTATCGTAATTACCCTTCCAGTAGTTCGTCACATAATAAACGGTACCGTTGGAGCCTAGAACGATTTGGTAAGAATCCTTATCTTGGTCAACCAAATCCTTATAGAGCTTGTTGTAGCCATTATAATTGCCACCAGTTTTATCATCAGCTGAAAAGTCCTTAAAGAGGGCTTTTTGTTCAGCAGCATCGTCTTCATACATCGCATGTTTCTTATCCTTCAAGGTATAAAGACGGAAGGATGATCTTGGGCTATAGTCTGCGGTCTTACCACTATTGTCATTAATCCCTAGGGCAAAGGAATCAACCGTGTTTTTATAATCCTTGAAATCATAGTTTGAGACTTCCTTGCCATTGATGATACCACTCGGAACACCAGTAATATGTTCATAGCCATCCGCATTGATGAGATTAGCAAGGATGGTAATCGTTTGGCTGCTACCTTTTTCTTTAGGTGCCTTAAATGACAGGAAGGTTGGACTACCATCATTGACCTTGGTGATGCTGTCAAAGCTGCTTTGAACTAAAACAGCATCCTTGGCATAATCAGACTGATAGAGCCATTTCCCAAAAGCTTCCGTGATAGACTTAATGTCCTCAGTCGAATAGTCTGCAATATAAGTGGTTTCCTTATCACCATTGACATCAGTCTTAGTCTTGATATCTGCATTTGGCTTATTTGGATCGTTAGAAGACGATTCTGAGCTTGCATCACTACCAGAGGATGAACTACTTGATTCCAAAATATCCTTAATAATGCTTTTAACTTGACTACTTGAAGAACTAGACGAAGCCTCGCTAGACTCAACGACTTCAGAGCCTCCCTCAACCTGAGTATAGGTGTCTGATTCAGTCATTTCAACCTTTGCATCTCCTCCAGGTACCATACTTGGTGTGATACGGATAGTACCGTCTGAGCTACCGTTAGTTCCAGGCAACTTAAAGCTCAAAGAACGGTCTTCGCCGGCTTGGGCATTAGCCTGATAGGTATCCCCAGTCTCCGTATTTTTGACTTCGTATTTGTCTCCCTTGATCTTACGAACTTCAAAACGCACCTTGTTCCCGGTATTCTTATCGACAACGGTTGTGGCATAAACTCTTGAAGACGATGTAAAAGCCGTGCTCTGAGTGTATTTTCCAAGTACCATGAAGACCAAAAAGACAATCAAGGCTAAACCGATAAACTTTTTATGTTTAAACTGTTTCATGAGGTCCTCCTAGATAAATAGATAGCCAACAACATAGCCAAAGAGAGCAATACAAATCAAGAGCAAAATTTCCAAAACTAAAAACCAGCTAAACTTGAGATTACCCAAACCAACCTTAGACAAAACTTGTCTGAATTTAGAATTTTTCTGTCTGCTCAAGCCACTAGAAAGAGCAAAACCAGTCTTAGCAGCTTCTGCGACTTCCTTATCACTTGGCTTGCGACCATGCTGCACTTGGAAGTCAATCAGCCATTCATCATATTGTTGCATTTATTTCTCCTTCTTCTGAAGTGTGACGAAAAAGAGTAGGGCATAAACGAGGCAATGAAGCACCAAGGCCCACCATTGTCCCCAGAATTCGCCTGTAGAACCTTGAAAAGCCTCCAACTGGCCCTTAGGGACAGGAACATGGTACTTAGCCAAGCTAGATGGCAAGTCTGACAAGTCACTAGAAATCCCAAAAAGCTTGTGGCCATAACCAAGATAGATAAACTTTTGTACCCAATCAATGGCTTTGGGCAAAGACAGGATAGTTCCCGACAATGAAAATTGCATGATACCCACAACGACTGCTAGGATAACAGAGGTAATCTCAGATTTGCCAACCAAGGCTGAGATAAAGAGGGCAATGAAATGCGAGGCCAAGAAAACCAAGAGCACTGTAATCCCAACTTCCCAACGGTAGGAACCAAAAATATGACCAGCGTCTGGAAATTCCTTGTCAAAGAACTTACTAAAAACAGAGTAAGATAGGATAAAGACAATGGTTTCCAAAACAGCAAAGAAGGCGTGAATCCCCATACTAGCCAAGGCAAAGGCCGAACGACTCAAACCTGAGAAAAAGTCACGGTTGAGGACCGAGCGTTCCTTAGAAATATAAATACTGTTTTGAACCACAATCAAGAGACTGGTTGAGAAAAGCAAGAGAAAGAGGGTCATTCGAGTTATTTCGAAATCTTTCAAAAATCCCTTGTCTTGGATATAGAGGATTAAGCCTTCGAAAGCGACAATGCCCAGAAGAACCTTAACAAAATCCATGTAGTGGTGTTTAAATTTATACCAACTTAATCGTAATGCTGCGTTCATAAGTCTCCCTAAATCTTGTAAATACGTGTTGAAGCATTGAGCTCTTGGTAGACATCTGCGATATTCATATCCATATATTTACGAATCATATAAGGATCGCTAGTCTTGTATTCCAAAAGCAACTCTTCATAGGTCCCTGCAAATGTCGGACGTCCCTTAGACAAGAAGATAATCTTGTCAAAAATAGCCAAATTTTCTGTGTTGTGGGTAATAACCACAATAGACTTGTTAGCTGATTTAGCCAAGATTTTCAAGGTACGTAAGAGATTACGGTCACTAAGAGCATCCAAGCCTGAAGACGGCTCATCAAGGATAAAGTAGGGACTAGGGCTAAGAAGTTCGATACCAATGGAGACACGGCGTTTTTGCCCACCAGAAAGCTCTGAAATCTTCTTGTTTGCAAATTCCGTCAACCCTAAATCATCCATAATCCCTGCAATGCGATGCTTTTTAGTCAGCTTACCACTTCCTTTCAGATGATGGTCCGCATAAAAATCAAAGGTCTCAGATACCTTGAGGTACTCACGTAGAAGGTTTTGTTGGGGCACATAGGACCAAGAGCGTGAACCAGCAGTCACAGGTTTGCCATTTTCTAAAATACGAAATTGTTGGCAAGTCGGTTTAAGCTGGCCTAGGAGAATCTCAGTTAAGGTTGTTTTCCCTGAACCAGAGGCACCCAAGATACCGACAACTTGGCCAGTCTCCATAGTAACATCCAAATCTGTAAAGAGCTGGTTATCATTTCCCTTATATTTGAAACAGATATGTTCAAATGTTAATTGATTGGTTTCCATTAATATCTCCTAAGACATAAGTAACATCAAAGCCACAATTAGAATGGCTCCGATAATAAGAACGATGACATTGATATTGAAAAAGAGAATCAAGCTTAGTAGAATCACAAAGGCGAAGGCCGCAAAGAGGTAATTTTTAAGAGATGACTCTTTAGTCTGAGTCACCGCAACAGGTTCAAAAGGGATTTCCTTTTTACCTGTTACATTGCTAGTATCAGTGGTCGTCCCCTTTTCAGCTTCCAATGCCTTTCTCTGAGCCTGTCTGAGTTTTCGGTCGTATTGTAACTTCTCATGGTCTGAGAAAAAGATTGAGCGAATCGTGTAGAGCTCACTGCGCAAACGCTCTCCCTCTTTATCCAAGGTACCATTTATCCAGAGTTCCTCCAGCTCTTCACGTAAAAAGGAAAGTGCCACGAAACAATCTTGAGCCGACATCTCTGGAGAGATACGGTTACTGACCTCTCTTAAATAAGATACTTCCTGTCCTGTCTCTGTATCAATTGCTTTGTAGTAGTCTATCATGAGATGAATTTAGCAAAAATAGCTTGAAGTTCTGACAAGTCTTCCTTAACCACTTCTTGGGTTTGGTTGACTTGTGCGTTGACTGAAAAGCGTGCCACAACAGTATTGCTTCGAGGATCAGACACTGTTACGGTAACAATTTGTTCTGAATCGAAGGCATAGGTGACTTGTGCCAAAAGCTCGCCTTTCTGACGAGGTTGTGGCACTTGTCCTTCCACTTGTCCCAAAATCTTTACAGCAAAAGGATTTTCGTAATTTCCTTCTGTGATACGAAGTTTAAACTTACTCTGTCCATCCACGACCGCAAAGAGATCCTTGGTCACTGCCAAAGGCAAGACCGAGTTACGTGGAACCACGACACTATTATAGTAGTCACCCACAAAGCTGTAGTTCTTGTTTGGATTTTTCTTGAAGAGCAGACCTATTCCCTGAGAGGTCACATCCTTGACAACTACTCTGTCTGTCTCAGTTGTCTTACCATCCTGGTGCTCAGAGAAGCTAACCTCGTTATTGACGATAAGGTCGGCCAAAATGGATGCCCCCTGTGCCACGATAGTGTCTGGATTAAGGTCAAACTTAGGTTCCAAACCACTCATCAGGCGAATCATTTGACGAATCATTGGCATACGTGTTGAACCACCCACAAGCAGGATATGGTCAATCTCTTCCCATTTCAAGCCAGACGCTTGAAGGGTAGATTGTACCTTGATTTCAGTATCTTTGAGGAGGTCCAAGGTAATTTCATTGAAAATTGCTTGAGTAATCAAGACACCGTAACCTTGACCATTGACATAATGCTCATAGAGGGCTTGGTCATTCACAGATAGACTAGTCTTAATCTGCTCAGCCTTATATTGAAGTTGAATTTTTTCCTTCTCGGAAAGGTTAGTCATATTGACCCCTTGTTTTTCCAACTCCTGCATGATGTAGCCCACAAGACGCTTATCAAAGTCAATCCCACCAAGGCGTGAATTCCCGTCAGTCGCTAAAATATCATAGGCATGATTAGCCACGCGCATGATGGTAACATCAAAAGTTCCTCCACCAAGGTCAAAGACCAAGACATTTCCTTGGGCACTTTTAGTGTGGGCATAGGCAATGGCCGCAGCTGTAGGCTCATTGATAATACGCAAGACGTTAAATCCTGCGATACGACCAGCATTCTTCGTTGCCGCACGTTGATCTGACGTAAAGTAGGCAGGCACGGTGATGACAGCATCCTTGATACCGTCTGCTTGTCCCATCTCCTGACCAACGACATAGGCGCGTTTACGGAATTCGTTCAAAACCAAGGCCGAAAGAATAATAGAATTGACACGTGTGTGGTCTGGTGTATCACTAGCAATCGGACGCCCGATGTCACGTTTGAAGTCAAATTTAAAGTTTTCTGTACTTCCGATTTCTGTCCCACGCTCAATGGCTTCTTTACCAAAAGATACATGGTTTTGGCCACTAATATTTGAGAAGTAAACCGCTGAACGTAAGACCTGATCGTCATTCGTCCCCATCGGAATAATCTCTGGCACATCTTCACGAACAACAGCCATAACGGAATTCGTTGTTCCTAAATCAATACCAATCGCTTTTTTTCTCATAACAATTTCCCTTCTAGCCTCATTCCTCATTTTGAGTTTTCTTGACTATAGCTCCAAGCAGGCATCCGCTTAGATTGTCTCTATTCATCGCTGTCACATAAAACTCCAAAAGAGTAAAGTTATTCCAGTCTAGTTTTTTTCACTATACTATATTATCACAAATAAAGAGACTATAAAATAGGAAAAAAGGGAGTAGGACCGAACAACTTTTTAAAAATTGTTCCTTGTCCCACTCCCTTGAGTCTCAATCAATCTGATAGACTGGATGAACTTAGAAATCCCAGAGCTATTGCCCTCCTAAATTGTCATGTTTATAGCAACTTCTCTCCTAACTTAATCAATTGAACTCTCACCAACATAGATAATTTCTAAATTACCCAAGGAAACATCTCCTTTGATGTAGAAGTCCTTGCTGGTCAAATTGCTAGGATTTTCCTCATGCTGTACAGCTGAGAGAGAATTATCCACATTCACATGTACTCGCCAATCACTGGGCACATAGAGGCTAAGACTTCCAAGAGAAACGTCCACATCAAACTGGGCAGATGGCCCCTCAATACGGCAATTATCAAAATAGACGGAAGCCTGTCCTAAACTAACATCTGCACTCCCATGCGTAAATTGCTTGTCATTGAGATATTTGGTCACTGCTGAAAAAGTGACATCAATATCATTTCCACCATTATTAGCGTCTGAACCAGTTTCACCCAATCCAAAACGATTCTTTGTTTTACTAGAAGAATGGAAGAGAATGTTCAAGCCAATAACCGCAAGAATGGAAGAAAAAATAAGGACCGAATTAGATACTGGAAGAAAATGGAACTGTCCATTGAGTGAGAAAAGAGCCACAATACCATAGGCGAAACCAAGACCAAAATGTCGCTTCAAAAGACTAGAAAGGGATAAAATAGCTAATAAGACCACCCAGGCCAACATCCAAATACTAATTTCCCATTTTATAAAGTAGTCCTGTACAATTACCAAAGCTGCCAAAAGGATTAAGAGGATCCCAATTAATTTCTTTCTCATTATCTTACCTCATTTCGTTTAGTCGTTCTTTTAAAACTTGATAGTAGCGTCTTGATACATGGACCTGCTTGTGGGTCTGATAGAAATTCACCGTGCTGGTCCCTGAAAAAGACTTTTCCAAAGAATAAATCTGCTTAGCATTAACAATCGTCGATTTGGAAATCCGACAAAAGGCAATCGGAAGCAATTCCTCCAATTCGTAAAGCTTTTGCTTCACCTCATAGGCCTCATCCTTAGTATGACCATAAATTTTCTCCCCGTCTGTTTCAAAAAAGAGAATATCTGCCAAATCCAGAAAATATTCGCTGCGATCCTTATAAAAGGCTAAAGGAACTAACTTTTGCTTTAGAATAGACTCTTGGAGCTGTGATAATTCCTGTGTTAACCGAGGAGCTCGAATCAAGATTTCAGGCTCATCCATGGATGGGTCTAATTCGATTCTAACTTTCATAATACTCCTTTCCTGTCCTTTTGATGCTTCCATTATAACAAGTGCTTTACACAAAACAAGGCCTTTTAGGTAAGTGGCACAGTTTAGCCCCTAAGAGGTAAAAACGGGCAAACAAAAGAACCTGGCAATTACCAGGCTCTCATTTTTAGTGTGGAGGTCTAGCCTCCTATTTGTAATCTGTTCAATGTTAACCAACTGAGAAAGTAACTGTTATTTCACAGTATTTTCACGGCTCACATTTTGCGATTCACCAGCCTTGCCGTTGATACGATAGTTGCTGTAGTCAGAACTGCTACTGCTAGAATCGCTATCATCATCTCCAACGTATTCCACATTACATGACCAAGAGATTTTATCTTTGATATCTCCTGATGACTTGAATTTCGAATCATAACCATAATAGAAATCATAAACTGCTGTAAAGGTCACCTTGAAGGTCTTCTCACCAGTTTGAACGACTTCTGTGACGTCAACATCTGAGAAAGAAATACTATCAGCGGCACGGTTTTTAGCACCTGTAGTATTTTTGTCAATATCAGCCGTTACATCCTTGTACATGGTATCATCAGTACCATTAAGGAAAATGTCAGATACACCATCTGGTGTCGTGTTATGATTAGAAGCGTAGCTACCAAATTTACCGTAGGCAGCGGTCAAGAGACGATCTGCCGTATCACGATCAAGAACACCATCAGCATCTAGAGTAACCGTTTGACCTTCAGAGATTTTCTTAATAGACAGTGTCTCTGTCTTGATAGAGCTACCATCTTCGAAATTCTTCTTGACATAAACGGCTGATGAACCAGCTACTGCTACCTTGTTAACGTCTAGTTTCCCTGAGTTAAGGGTTCCAATCTTGGTACCACCAACGTAGAGGTCTCCATCCTTAAGATTAGACTTAACAGTAAAGCTGAGATACTCTACAGAAAGGTTGACTTCTGTTTTAGAGGTCACATTTTCCTCAGATGAGACAGTGATATCTTGATCATTGACCTTACCAGAAGCCACAAAATTGTAGGTTCCTGGATAGAGATGATTCAATTTAGCCGTGTAGTTATTGCCATCTGTGGTCGCGTAAGAAACCCCGTTAATGGTCACATTCAAATCAGCTGTATTAACAGTCAAATCAACCGTTCCAGGATCTACCACGACTCGCCACTTAGGAAAAATAAGGAACTGACGTCCAACCTTTTGCATACGTTCGCCAGACATGAGTTGGCTCTTGCTATAGGCTTGTGTACTTTTAGTGTCTGTGTACTTGACTTCAGATGTTTTAATTTCCTTTTTAGTATCAGACCATACTTGGTATTCCAAGCTATCTTTAAAGCTCTTCTTGGCTGCTGCTTCATAACGTTCTGCTACTTGACCACGTGAGTAGTAATAAGAACCAAAGCCGTAACCAGCAAGTGCTAAGACTGCTGCAACAACACCAGCAATAATCAGGATTTTCTTTCCTTTAGTCATAGCTGGCTTGGCTGGTTTCGCAGCCTTACCATCTGAGATAAATTGATGGATGGTTGACACATCATAACCTGAAGACTTACCAAGTAGGAATTCCTCAGGAAGAGGTTGACGCCCAACATAGGTTTTAAAAGCCTTCATCCAGATAGCTTGTGCTTCTTTAGAAGCGGCTTCGGAATTTTCTTCAGCTTGACCTTGATCAGCTTGAGATACTGGTGCAAGCTCCTCTGTTTCTAAAGGAGTCGTTTCCTCTTCGTCACCAAGCGGTACATCTTCAAATACTTCCTCGGCAACGTCATACTCATCCACTTCTTCTGTTGGTTCAGAAGGAGTGGCTTCTTGGTCCAAGCCCATTGCCGCAATGCCTTTAATAGCCTTTAAGTCAAAGTCTGCTTTCTGGCCTTCTTCAATCTCCAAAGCATGGGGCGGACGACCAACTGCCTTTTCAAATAAATCAATCCACTTTTCTTTTGTTGCCATAAAGACTCCTATAAACTTACTTTTTCAAAAAATGCTAGAGGTTTACTTAGAATAAAAGACCTATTAAAAATGATGACATGATAGCAAATACGATTGCAAACAAAATTACCAAAATCACACCATTCAACAGTGCTGCCAAGATCAATTGATAGAACTTATCAGCCTTCCAAGCCGTTTTTACAGGTACAATTGTAAAGATGTTAGCCAGTACAAACAAAACACTAACGATATTAAACAAGAAGCTAGGGAAGCCAACAAGTCCAATAGCTCCGAACAAGATTGTTACGAGCAAGATTGGCAAGGCCAATGATGTCAAGCGACCAAAACGGTCAAAGCTATTCAAAAAAGTAGTCTCAGGATCACGGAAGATGGCCTTACGTGTCACAAATCCTGCCAAGATAAAGGCAAAGATGAAGAGGAAGGCAGCTAGGATACTTGCGAAGAAAGCTCCAAAACCAATGCTAGACGTATGACTTGAAATTGAAGATGAATAACTATCTGTTCCATAAGAACCAAACAGACTAGACAATGCGTTTGTTGTTGATACAACTGAGCTAACAAGTTTACGTGCCATAGCGCTCAAAATTGCAAATGATGCAAATCCAGTGAAAAGTGACAAGAAGATATAGTTAAGCCAACCATTGTGTTTACCATAATCTGTCATGTCAGCTGGACGACGCCATGCATTAAGCAACCATGTCCAGTAGTTTTTGAAAGTTGTCGCAAATGCTGATGGTTGTGCTGGAACAACTACGGCTTGTCCATTGATAAATTGAACGTTTTGACCTGGTTGAAGAGGTTGACCGTTAGCAAAAGCTGCTTGTTGACCAGCTTGAGCATTGGCAAAACCAGCTTTTGGTTGCGCCGCTTGATTTGGCACTCCTTGTACTGGTGCAGTTTGAGCACCCGCAAAGGTTGGTTGTGGTTGTGCTGCCTGAGCAGTTGCAAAAGGAGCTTGCGCTTGTGCGTCTTGTGCACTCGCAAAAGTCGGCTGTGGTTGCGCTTCTTGGGCACCAGCGAAAGTTGGCTGTGGTTGAGCCTCTTGGGCTGGTGTTTCTTGGGCACTAGCGAAAGCTGGTTGCACTGGCGCTTCTTGTGTTGGGGCAGTTTCTACTGCTGGTGCGTCATCTTGGAACTCACCAGCTGCAAGTGCTGCTGCAATTTCTTCTTCAGTCGCTGAACGACCATTGATGGCTTCAAAAAAATCTAACCAATCTGCTTTAGTCATAATAATCTCCTTAAAAATACATAGAATGACTTTATTTTATCACAAATAAAGCCATTAATAAATGTCATTTTTATTAGAAAAAGGTTCGGAGCAAACTGTCCAAACCTTTATAACTTCTTATTTACTTCTTTGTAGAGATTTTTGAATCTGACGATCTAGCTCACGTTTAATGTGTGGTTCTGGTGCAAATCGCGCTTCCCAATCACTTGGTTTAAGAATTTTGTGAGTCACAGGATCAAAGTGAGCTTTGCCATCTGGGAAAATTTTACCCATATTAGCCTCATGAACAGTATCAAAGAAAGGCTTAGGATCCACACCCATAAGGACAAATGAGCCATAGGTCAAGTAAAGCAAGTCAGTCAATGCATCCACCTGACCAACCATAGTTGACTCTGAGTGCTCTTTAGAACTAACTTTGAGCGCTGCCTTGTCAAGAGCAGCATGCAAATCCAGAACAGCCTGACCAAAGACACGCTTGTCCCCACCTGATGAAGCATAGAGGAATTCGACAATTTCTTCCAACTTGAAGTCCGAACGGTGACTAGCTTCCTCAATACCGTAAACACGAGGCATATCGGTAGTTGAGCCATCCATCAAATGGTGGAAATCCTTAACCTTGTTGAAATTGTCATCATCACTGGTAAATGAATTCTCTGTTTCAAAGTGAATCAAACCATAGTGTGACAAGGCTTTGGCAATCCCATTCTGGTTATTAGTATCAGTGACATGGGTAGCCTGGTCTTTCAGTTCGTCTTCACCATTTCCCATGGCAACACCAACGCCAACGCCAGACAGCATTTCTAGGTCATTTTCCGAATCCCCAAAGGCCATAACCTCACTGAGTTCGAAACCAAAAACCTCACCTAGATGAGCAATACCTTTCAACTTAGATTGATCCGCTGAAATAATATCGGCTGAGTAAGGACTTGAGCGGGTAATCTTCACATGAGGAAATTTTTCTTCAATATCTTGTGTTTCACCCACCGTCGCTACCATAACTACCTGATAAATAGGCTCACGCATGATAGTTTTAAGGGTTTCAATGCTTTGTGGCTTGAAACGACGAATCAAAGACTTGAAACTACGCTCCACCATCTTAGCCCAGGACTTAGGGACAATACGACTAACGATTTGCCCAAACTTACTCGTCCCCATACTGATAATATTGGAACCAACAAGACCTGTGCTAGTCCCTAGAGAAATCTCTCTACGGTGCTTGGTGGCATAGCGAATCAAGTTGTAGACTGTTGATTTAGGGAGCTGATTTTGATACAGGACCTTGTCATGAGTCAAAATATATTGACCATTATAAGTGACTGCAAAATCCAGACCCAGATTGTCCATGAAGGGCTGAACAAATCCTGGACCACGACCTGTTGCCAAACCAACTAAGATACCATCTTCCTTCATTTGACTGATAGCTTTTTTGGTTGAACTTGACACACGTTTTCGGTCATTTAGAAAAGTCCCATCAATATCAAAAAAGACTGCTTTAATGGCCACAGAGCTCCCCTCCTTCTAACATTTTATGCTAAAATAAATTATAACATAAATATGATAGTGAGTAGTATAAATGATAAAAAAAATCCTAGTCCTTCACACTGGAGGGACCATTTCCATGTCAGCGGATAATGATGGCAGGGTCAGGCAAAACGCTGATAACCCCATGAACCATGTGGGGCTTGATCTAGACAATCTGGACTTAACTGTTCTAGACTTCCTTAACATCCCTAGTCCACACATTACGCCCTACCACATGCTTGATATTTATAAAAAAATCAAGGAAACTTCTGGACAATATGACGGGGTGGTTATCACTCACGGAACAGATACCCTGGAAGAAACAGCCTACTTCCTAGATACCATGGCCGTCCCTGAAATCCCAATCGTCATAACTGGTGCCATGCGTTCGTCAAACGAGCTAGGAAGCGACGGGGTCTACAACTATCTCTCAGCCCTACGAGTTGCCAGTGATGACAAGGCCGCTGACAAAGGCATCCTGGTCGTGATGAATGATGAAATCCATGCAGCCAAGTATGTGACTAAGACCCATACCACAAACGTGGCAACCTTCCACACACCAACCCATGGTCCACTAGGCATCATCATGAAGCATGATATCCTCTGGTTCAAAACTGCTGAGCCTCGTGTTCGCTTTGATTTGGAACAAATTACAGGAACAGTACCAATCATAAAAGCCTATGCAGGGATGGGGATTGGAGATGGTATCATCAGTCTCCTGGATCCTGAGAAGATTGACGGTGTCGTCATCGAAGCCCTGGGTGCTGGAAACCTCCCACCACTAGCTACAGGAGAAATCACAAAGCTTATGGACAAAGGAGTCCCTGTTGTGCTCGTTTCCCGCTGTTTCAACGGTATCGCTGAACCTGTCTACGCCTATGAAGGGGGTGGGGTCAAACTCCAAGAAGCTGGTGTTATGTTTGTTAAAGAACTCAATGCACCAAAAGCTCGCCTCAAACTCCTCATTGCACTTAGTGCAGGTCTAGGAGGCCAAGAATTGAAAGATTATATCGAGGGGTAAGACATGAAACTTAGTATTGAAGCAACCGATAAATTGGAAAATAAAGATTTCCACTATGAACTAACCGTCTCAAAGACGCACATCGCCATGGTCTGTAGTACCGTGCTAGCCAGTTTAGCCCTGGTCGCATGGTTGAAGAAAAAATAAAAAGCTTGAAGCATCATCACTAGAAAGGTGACTGAACTGCTTCAGGCTTTTTACTATAATATTCAAATATGTATTCTTGTTTAATTTTTTATTATATTTAGTGATAAAATAGATAGTGCCTATTAGCTGAGAAAGGGATAACTATGAGCACATTATTAGCATCTAGAATAAAGAACAGAAGAAAAGAATTGAAGATGTCACAAAAAGAGTTAGCAGAAGGAATCTGCAAACAAGGACAAATTAGTCGCCTCGAGAATGGGGAATATATTCCCGGTTCAGTGCTTCTTCATGAGTTATCTAGAAAATTAAATGTCAGTATGGATTATTTCTTTGATGAACAAATTTCAAGTGACAGTAACAAGCTCAATAATTTCAAAAAGTTATCAAAAACGTTTATTACGCAGAGAGATTATGAGTCTTTAAATTATATCTATGAATTAGAAAAAGAAACCTCACATCGTCTACCACTTTCAGACAAGATATATATGGAATGGATTGCCTCGCTACTCGACTTTTACTTTTATAACCAAAAAGAAGAAGGAATTTCTAGGTTAGAAAAAACTATCAAGCAACTTAAGGAGACTGATATACACTATCTTCAAATTTTAAATAGTCTATTTAATTTCTATTATGAGACAAAGAACTTGGATCGTTTTAAGGAAATCGAAAATGATTTGTCTGTAAGAGTTGAGCAACTGAGTCTAATAACAATAGAAGAGTTAGAATTAGCCATTAAGTTCAATTACAATTTAGGACGCTACTTATGGCTCCAGAGTAAAACTGAAGAGGCCATTAAAAAACTATCTCTAACTATAAAATTATGTAAAGAGTTCAAATCGACTTATTTACTTGCAGATTTGTATCTATTGTTAGGTAACATTTGTGAAGATTTTTCTGATCAAAATGAAGCTAAAGAATATTTTGATAATGCTCTCTATATTTATAAGCACCTAGATGACAATAAGGAAATGGCTTTAAGAGTTGAACATTACATTTCAAAAACATTCAACTAACTATACTCTATAATAGTACAAAAGGCTTGAGAGATGCTTTTTCAGCATGTTTCAAGCCTTTTATATATACTTATATTATATATTTTCAGATAAAATAACAATACATTATATTGACACGCATAAGCTACGGTGATAATATTGCAGTATCTATAACCAAGGAGAGACTAATGAAATCTGTTTATAAAGTTGTTAAAAAAGATATCCTAGTATATTCAATACTTACTATCTTATTGTCTATTGCAATGGTAAGTGAAGCCTATTTGATGCAACTAATCATTGACTCTATCAAACTTGGAGTGGGTCGCTATGTTGTTACATCTATTTTTGTAGTTGTGTTCTTGTTGATTCAAACACTTATCTACTATTTTCAACAATCACTAACAGCAATCATTAGTAAGAAGTCTGCATATGCTTATAGGAATGTTATTTTCCAAGGTATTCAGAAAACACCTTTAGAGTTACTCACAGGAAATAAAAATGACAAACTTCTAGCCTCATTAACTACTCAAATAGATCAAATTGAATTTAATTATTTTTATTCCGTATACTGGGGTGGCTACTTAATCTGCCAATTAATTATCGCCATAATTGTTTCTCTCTACCTTAATCCTTTATTAGCAGCTTTAACTCTGCTTTTAAGCCTACCAAATCTTTTTGTAGCTGTACTCTTTAAAACTCCTTTAGAAAAGAAACAAGAAGAGTTAATTGAAACTACTAATACTTCAGTATCAGCTATTCAAGATCTCATCGAAGGTATACCTGATTGGAAAATTGCAAACAAGAGTTTCGACATTAATAGAGTCTTTGATATTCAAACTTTAAAGTTACTTAAACGCCAAACAAATGTTGAAAAATCTCAATATGTTGTTGTCAGTTTAAATCAGCTGTTTTCAAATGTTCTTTATTTTGGTAGTTGGATTATTGGAGGACTATTAATTATAAATAGTCAACTGACATTAGGGAGTTTAATAGCATTCTCACAATTATTAGTCAGGATTTCTTACCCAATCTATGCTTCTTCTGATTTGTTAGCTAAATACATTAGTGGTAAGAAAACTATAGAGACTCTTTCTAGTGAATTTCAGGTAGTAGATGAAAATCTTAATACTCTGGAACATATTGAAGTTATTTCATTTGATAATTTTCGTTTTAAAAATAATTCGGAAGCTATACCTTTTAATGGGCAGTTTTATAAACATAAGAAGTATCTATTAAAAGGAAAGAGTGGAACAGGTAAAACCACGCTATTAAAAGCAATCCTACGAGAGTATAACGATTATACAGGAACAGTTAAAATTAATGGTATTGATGTTAAAAGAATCAAAGAAAGTAGTATCTTTGATAATGTAGCTTATGTACCCCAACACCCCCATATGTTCAATGCAAAACTTCGTGATAATCTTACTCTATTTTCTGAGGATGTTTCAGAAGAGGAACTGTTTGAGACATTGAAATTTGTAGAATTATCTAAGTGGGCTAATAGAGAGTCTTTAGAGTTAATGCTTTCAAATGATGCCATAAAACTTTCGGGTGGAGAAGCAAAGAGAATTGCTTTGGCAAGAGCCTTATTGATGAAGACGGATATCTTATTTTTAGACGAATTTTCTTCTGGTATTGACCTTGAAACGTTATCAAAAATAGAGAATCGACTTTTACAAACGAGTAAATTAATTATTTACATCACACATTTAGATACAGATAGAATTAACCAACAATTTGATGAAATAATAGATTTGAATGAGTTTATAGACTTATAGAACGATGACACTCTCAAAAACTCAACTTGATATGTTCTATGACACTATTAGCCAGTCTAGCGCTAGTCGCATGGTTGAAGAAAAAATAAAAAAAGCTTGAAGCATGGTCACTATAGAAGTGACTGAACTGCTTCAGGCTTTTAGTTTTCTTCGTCAGGTCTATATTCAAGAATATCTCCTGGTTGGCAATCTAACTCTTTACAAATAGCATCCAGTGTTGTAAAACGGATTGCCTTGGCCTTGCCTGTCTTAAGAACCGAGAGATTGGCTGGGGTAATACCAATCCGTTCTGCCAGCTCACCCGAGCGCATCTTCTTCTTGGCAAGTTCAACGTCCAAATTGACAATAATCATAAGCCCCTCCTAAATCGTATACTCATTTTCCTCAGCAATGGCATTAGCCTTAGTCAAAATCATAGCGACAGCATAGAGGACAAAGCTAACTAGCAAATAACTGATATTAAAGAAACTATAACTCTGGTTGCCAGTTCCAAATGTAAAGATACCATTATTGATAAAAGCCCCAAGAACGATCAAATGCGCTGACCAACGAACCAACTTAGCATTTTTAGAGATGAAAATATCAGAACGATAAAGGTTAATCAAAAAGGCACGTAGGCACAACAAGAAACCTATGTTGACTACCATACGAAGGAAATCAACGGTTGCTGCAAAAAGCGTCAGACTAGGACCCTTGCTTTTCATGGTAACTCCCGACCCAAGAAGCATACGCAAACCTTGTTGTAAGAGTCCTTCATGACCAGTCAGAATAAAGGCGTCATTAAGAATGGTAATAACAAGACTTAAAAAGCCCGCAAAAAGGAGGACATTAACGAACAGGAGAACACTACGAAGTCGTTTTTGTTCTTGCGTCTCCTGACGATTTTTAGCACTTTTAGCCGATTTCCAACCATAATAACTAGAACCAGCCAAGGCTAGGATGATTAAAAAATAGAATAAGATAGTTGTCATGTGTTACCTCGATTATAAATACATTTTGATTTTTTGGGAGTATAGACTAGAAAAAGCCAAGGTGCCTCTAGGAGCCCTTGACCTTATACTAAATCAGCAGCTAACTATTAACAGTATCAATTATATCGAATATCAATATAAAATACTAGTTTATAGGTAAGATTTTATTACTTTTCAACTAAGATACATTCAATTATTTGACAGCTGTTTGTCCCTTACGAAGACGGACAGCATCACAAGCTAGAGAGACCAAGAGAAGCCAAACTGATGTGCTGAAGTCCACTACAAGGTGATTAGTCGTTCCCAACTGCAAGAAGATATTCAAGGCTGATGGCACAAAGGTTAGAAGGGCAGCCTTTTTCAAGAAAAGTGAGAAATCTTCTGTCCAAAGTGCCTTCCAAGTAAAGTCTTTAAGCTCTTTACGAAGAAGACAAATCAAGGCAAGATAGAAGGCAAATTGTAACTCTGCGACCAGCCAGTAACCCCATCCAGAAAGGTAATGAACCTCAGCACCTGGGAAAAGATTAGTCACATCCACAAAAGGAAGGATAAGTAAAGCAAGCATTGCAAGACCGTAGATTGCCATAAGAAGAATAAGAAGAGCGTTGATGATTGGTTTAAGTGTTTTCATGATAAGTTTTTCCTTTGTTAAATAGTTTCAGTAAATAATTTCTCTTTTTCGCGAATAAGATTGTCTTTATCGAAAACTTATTATCGTTTATCGATAATTATATATTACACTCTTTATTTCTCCTTGTCAACACATTTTTATCGTTTTTCGATATTTTTTGTCTAAAAATCAAAAAATAAAAACCAGTCAAGAAAATCTCAACTGGTTAGCTTACTTATTTTAATCACCTAGACTGGTCATGCTTCCGTCTAGACTTTTTATGAGTTTAAGAAGAGGGATTCTACCTAATGAAAAAAAGGAAAAAAGGGATTTTGGAAAATGAGGGATGAAAGTTGTAGAATATGGGTAAATTTAGCCTCTTCCTAGCCACAATATTAGTTTTGATAAAACGTAAAGTCTTGAGGATCCTTTTGGAAATTTGGGTTGTAGGTTACTTTGATTTTTACTGTCATTGTTATGTCCTCCTTAGTAGGAATGGTTTGGCCAAAACGTTTTATTATCAAAACCTATCTCGTTTTGATGGTTTTATTATAGGGTCTCTAACTTAAAGAAAGCTTGTAATAAGCTTGAAGGAAACTTAAAACTCTCAGTAAGTTTACTGAGAGTTTTTCTGTCTAAAGCATGGATAAAAGATTCCCCAAGACCAGAGCCACCCAAACGGCATAGCGAATTGTCGCATGATAGCGGTAACTTTCAATAACCTTGGGTAGCTTTGTAAAGAGATAGGCAATGTAAGCAACTATGGAAAGAAAATACCCTTTAAAATTCCAGGACGAGCCTAAGATACTAAAATCTTCGAATAGGGGCACAAGCATCAGTACAGCCGTAAGCATACACCAGACCGGCAAAAGCGTCCTTTCCTTTTGATGCTGTATATGTATAATCAGCTGAGCTATAAAACCCGCGACGTACATAATCAGTAATATCGAACAAGCTAGAGAGATAAGAAGTGAATAAAAATATAGGGTATGAAAGTCCGTCTTTCCTTCTATCAGCTTTGCCAATTCGGTAATAAACCAAATCAAGATGAAGGCGAAAAAATAAAACAGGAGACCTAACATCATAAGAAATAAGGGATGCAAGATAGCAAAAAAATCGATTTTTAACCGTTTCTTTTTCATGGGTTCCCTCCTCAATCAAACTCGCCTTGGCTTCTCAAATGAGCTCCTAGCACCTGCCAATCAGGATTCTCGCGCCAGTTAGGGTCAGATACAATTTGGCTGGCCACACGCCTTGCTTCTTCTAGGATATTATAGTCTTCCACAATATCAGCCACTTGAAATTCAGGAATTCCTGACTGACGTGTTCCAAAGATTTCTCCTGAACCACGCATTTTAAGGTCCTCTTCTGCTAGAACAAAACCATCCGTAGTCTCACACATGGCCTGCATGCGTTTTTTCCCGGTATCATTTTTAGGATTAGCCACTAAAACACAGTAGGACTGCTTATGGCCACGACCTACACGTCCACGAAGTTGGTGAAGCTGGCTAAGTCCAAAGCGGTCGGCATCCATAATGACCATAACCGTAGCATTTGGCACGTTAACCCCCACTTCGATAACTGTAGTTGATACTAAAATCTGAGATTTTTTATCCTTGAAATCTTGCATAATTTGGTCTTTTTCATCATTTTTCATGCGACCGTGCATCAGAGCTACTGTAGCTGAATCCCCAAAGAAATCTGTGAGTTCCTGATGAAGGGCCACCGCATTTTTCAAATCGAGAGCCTCAGACTCTTCAATCAGAGGTGAAATAAAATAGACCTGAGCATCTTTGTCCAACTCGCCCTTGATCCAAGTCAGTACGGTATCTAGTTGCTCATGTTTAACCCAACGGGTAATAATGGGCTTACGTCCAGCCGGCATCTGGTCAATGATTGACACATCCATCTCTCCAAAGGCAGTGATCGCCAAGGTCCTAGGGATAGGTGTCGCTGTCATCATAAGGACATCAGGATTGTCACCTTTCTCACGGAAAATACGACGTTGATTAACCCCAAAACGGTGCTGCTCATCAGTAATTACTAGCCCAAGCCTGTGATAAGTCACAGCATCCTGAATCAGTGAGTGAGTCCCCACGATCATCTGAGCCTCCCCAGATTCGATTTTGGAAAGAGCTACTTTTTTGTCCGCCGCCTTCATCCCAGAAGTTAGGAGCACTACCTCTAGCTCAGGAAAAAGCCCCTGTAAACTTTGATAGTGCTGCTCTGCTAAGATTTCCGTCGGTACCATGAGGGCAGACTGCAAGCCTGCCGTATAGGCTCCATACATGGCAAGGCTAGCGATAACTGTTTTCCCTGAGCCCACATCTCCTTGTAAGAGACGGTTCATATGAGCCCCAGATTTCATATCAGCTAGGATTTCCGATAAACTGCGCTGTTGGGCTTCTGTCAAGGGAAATGGTAATTCTGCAATTTTGTCTTTGATTTTAGCTTCATCGTAAGCAATTGCTAGACCATTGGTTTCGGACTTATTCTCAGCCTTCAGTACCTGTAAATTCATCTGGAAATAAAAGAGCTCCTCAAACTTTGTCCTACGTAGAGCCTGCTTATATTCAGCCAAATCTTTCGGAAAATGCATGGCACGCACAGCCTCTTGGCGTCCCATGAGACGATACTTGTCCATAAGCACCTGTGGGAGACTCTCCTCCAACAAATTCAAGGCCCCACTATCAAAAGCTGCCTTTATAGCCTTTATCAGCTGGGCCTGACTAACACCCTGGGCCACATGATAGACTGGCTGCATATCGTCCTCAACTTGAGCCAAGACTTTCATGCCAGTCACTGCAGACTTCTTCTGGTCCCATTTGCCAAAAATAGCCACTTCTGCCCCCATCTCAATCTTGTCTACAAGATAAGGCTGGTTGAAGAAACTAATGGCAATCACTGCTTCTCCTTGCTTGATTTTAAAACTCAGACGATTACGTTTAAAGCCATAATATTGCACATTAGCAGGGGTCACCACCGTTCCCGTAATAACAGCCTTTTCGCCATCCATCAGTTCAAAGATAGACTTACTCTTAAAATCTTCATATCGGAAAGGAAAATAAAGCAAGAGGTCCCCAACCGTGTGCAAATCTAATTTGGTAAATTTTTCAGCGGACTTAGGACCAAAACCTTTCAAATCCGCAATTGGTGAATCTAGTCGAATCATATCCTCTATCATTTCTATCGTGTTCTTCTCCTCGTGAAAGAGGAAGCCTTATCAGCTATTATAACACATGAAAATGGTCTTCACTAAAATCAAAAAATCCAGTATCAAACTGGATTTCTCTTTATTTATATTAGTCATAGCTACGAGGTACACGATCACTAAGCAAACAAAGGACTTCGTAGTTGATAGTGCCACGTTTTTCAGCCACCTCTGTCGCAGTGATGCTTGCTCCCCCATTTTCCCCCATAAGAGTGACAGGAGTTCCTAGGGGATAAACCTTAGGAAGTCGAACAGTGATCTGGTCCATAGACACACGCCCAACAATAGGACAAAGCTGGCCATCCACAACAACGTGGAAACCTTGTAAATCTCTGGTCCAACCATCCGCATAGCCAATCGGAATGGTTCCAATAACCTCATCAGCTGTCGTCGTATACGTTGCACCATAACCCACATCTTGACCTGCTGGCAGGGTCTTAACATGAACAAGTGCTGTCTCCAAGCTTAAAGCAGGACGAATGTTATAGGGAAGGTCTAAAGCACTGCCACTAGGATTGAGACCATAGATGACGACACCTAGACGTACCGCATTAAAGACTGTTTCTGCATGCCAGATACTTGTCGCAGAGTTGCTAGCATGTACCAAGCGAGGGCGGTCCACCAAGTTATTAACCAAATCCGTGAAGAAGGCCAATTGACGCTTGAATTTACTATCATCTGCCTCATCAGCTGTTGCAAAATGGGTAAAAATACCTTCGACATCCGCACCAAGTGACTTCAGACCAGCAATCAAACTATCTGCATCTCCTTGGCTACGCACCCCAATGCGTCCCATACCTGAATCAATCTTAATATGACAGGTCAAACCAGTCAAATCAAGCCCTTGCTTCTTAGCTATTTCCAACCACTCAAGCGAAGCTACCGTCAGAGTGATGTTTTCTTGAATAGCCAAAGGAACCTCGTCTGGCAAGACGACTCCTAAAATAAGTATCGGTTGCTCTAAGCCAGCCTGACGGAGTTCAAGTGCCTCGTCTAGGTTGGAAACACAAAAACCATCTACCTGTTTAGACAAATGCTTGGCCACCGCAACAGCCCCATGACCATAAGCGTTGGCCTTAACAACTGCAAAAGTCTGCACCTTTTTAGGAATGTGACTAACCACTTGTTCAATATTTTCTGAAATTGCTGATAGATCAACCTTTGCCAAGGTTGGTCGATGTAAACTTGAAATCATAAGCTATCCTCTTCCAACATCTATCTCTTAGTTTTTTTCTAAAATGACACTTGCCTGAACAAAATCACCGCTATGAGAAATCGAGATGAAGACATTGCCTTCAAAAGGCGACTGGGTCACCACTGGCGCGCCCTTGTCATTGGTCAAAATTTCAATATCCTTAAAGCCGACTGCTCCAATACCTGTACCCCAGGCCTTTGAAAATGCTTCCTTACCGGCCCAGCGACCTGCTAAATAGGACATCTGACGATTGCCAGAAAGGGATTCAAAACGCTCCCACTCTTTTGGTGTCAATACCTTTTTTGCAAAACGTGGATTGCGGTCATAAGCCTTTTTAACAGCTGAAATTTCCTGCAAGTCTATACCATGTCCAAAAATCATAATTGTTACGAAAGTCGATTGTGGATTTCACGAATAAGACTATCTGTCTTATCCCAACCAAGACATGGATCTGTGATTGATTTACCGTAAACTTCAGGTGTGTCTTGACGACCATCCTCAAGGTAAGACTCAATCATAAAGCCACGCACGGTATCCGCGATACGCTCATCCCACTCACGGTTAAGAAGGACTTCACGCACAATGCGAACTTGTTCCATGAAGTTTTTACCAGAGTTATCATGGTTTGTATCAACAAGAATAAATGGGTTTTCCAAATTAAATGCACTATACTTGTCCAAAGCCTTAACCAAGTCTTCGAAATGGTAGTTGACAATGTTCTGACTATTTTCATTGTTGGCACCACGCAAGATAGCGTGAGCGAGTGGGTTACCATCTGTTTTAACTTCAGCACCATTGTAAAGGAAATGCTGTTGGTTCTGCGCAGCATAGATACCATTAAACATGACATTCAAATTTCCTGACGTTGGGTTCTTCAAGCCAATTGGCACATCAATACCTGAAGCTACAAAGCGGTGTTCTTGGTCCTCAACCGAACGTGCTCCAACAGCGTGGTAGCTAAGCAAATCATCAAAGAAGGAAAGATTTGACGGATAAAGCATCTCATCAGCGATTGGGAGGCCTGTTTCAGTAATAATACGTGACTGAAGGTGGCGAACCGCCTTAACCCCAGCAAGAAGGTCTACATCACCCTCTGCATCTGGCTGGTGGATAAGCCCCTTATAACCGTCCCCATTAGTACGTGGTTTAGCTGTATAAACACGCATAACAATAAAGATTTTGTCCTTCACTTCTTCCTGAAGTTTGGCCAAACGGTGAGCATAGTCAAGAACGGCTTCTTCATTATCAGATGAACATGGACCAATAACCAAGAGAATACGTTTGTCCTCACCCTTGATAATTTTTGCCAAGGCCTCATCATTAGCCTGTTTAGTTACTAGTGCGTCTCCCGTAAGAGCATGCAATTTCCTTACTTCCGCTACATCAATCAGCGGACTATTTTGATGAATTCCCATCTATTTCCCTCTCTTTGTGAAAAGAGAGCGAACCGCTTGGTCATCCAAACGGTTCACTCCCCATATATGGTTTCTGTTACCTTATTATTTTGACAAAGTATCGTGGATTTCACGAATCAATTCTTCTGTCTTATCCCAACCAAGACATGGGTCAGTGATTGATTTACCATAGACATCTGGCGCATCTTGACGGCCATCTTCAAGGTAAGATTCAATCATGAAACCACGTGCCACTTTGTTGATTTTTTCATTCCAATCACGGTTAATCAAGGTTTGACGAACGATACGGATTTGTTCCAAGTAACGTTTACCTGAGTTATCATGGTTTGTATCAATAACGATGAATGGATTTTCAAGGCCCATTTGTTCATAGTGTTCGATTGTTTCAAGAACATCATCATAGTAGAAGTTAGGCACGTTTTTACCATATTCATTCGTTGAACCACGAAGAATAACGTGTGCCAATGCGTTCCCTGGAGTTTCAACTTCTTCACCGTTAAAGAGGAAGTTTTGTTTGTTTTGTGCGGCGTAGATACCATTAAACATGACGTTAAGGTTCCCTGATGTTGGGTTCTTCATACCAGTTGGAACATCAATACCTGACGCAACAAAACGGTGTTGTTGGTCTTCTACAGAACGTGCACCAACGGCAATGTATGACACAAGGTCATCTACCAAAGGAAGGTTTTCTGGGTAAAGCATTTCATCAGCAGTTGTGATACCAGTTTCAGTGATAACACGGTAGTGAAGATTACGCACAGCCTTGATACCGTTAATTAGGTTTGGTTTCCCTTCAGCATCAGGTTGGTGTACAAGTCCTTTATAGCCATCACCATTTGTACGAGGTTTAGCTGTATAGACACGCATAACCATAAAGACTTTATCTTTAACTTCTTCTTGAAGTTTAGCCAAACGGTGAGCATAATCAAGAACAGCTTCTTCATTATCAGATGAACATGGACCGATAACCAAAAGCGTACGGTCATCTTCACCCTTGATGATTGCTTCAAGCTCTTTATCACGAGCTTGTTTCTTGGCAAGGGCTTCACCTGTTAATGTCGTTGATTCTTTAACTGCATCAAAATCAATTTTTTCACTTACTGCTTTAAAAACCATAATAATTACCTATTTTTTCCTAAAATTGTTTACGACCGTGACAATTTTTAAATTTCTTACCAGAGCCACATGGACAGAAGTCATTACGACCAACCTTACTAAAGTCAATTTCTTGACCATTAGCATCTGCTTGGTGGGCCTGAATATTGCCTGTTGCTGTTGTCGAAACACGTTCATTCACATTTTCACGAGATTGTTCATGAATTTGTGCTTTCATCATTGTACGTGTCACATCATATTCAATTGCCCCAATCATATCTTGGAACATCTTGAACCCTTCAGATTGATACTCAACGATTGGGTTGTTTTGTGCATAACCACGCAAACCAACGGCATTACGTAATTGATCTAGGGCATCGATGTGATCCGTCCACTTGTTATCAACAACCATCAAAATCAAGACTTTTTGGAATTCACGGATAGCTTCCTCTGAACGCAATTTCTTGATTTGACGATCATAAACATCATCTGCTAACTCATTCAAGTAAACTTTAATAGCGTCATAATTAACACTACGTTTCGTTACCTCTCCCACTTCTTGTAAATCTTCAAGTGAGATTGCATTCTCAGGAACCAAAGCCTGACGAGCAAAGTTCAAAATACCTTTAAGAGCTTCCTCTTGATCATTGCGGCTGTGACCATCTACCGTACGGTTAATCGTACGCGTAATCATAGCCTTAATCTCAGGTTCAAGGTCACGTTCCGCTGTGATAACATCATAACGCTCAGCGTAGATGATTTCACGTTGTTCACGCATAACGTCATCGTACTGAAGGACTTGTTTACGAGTATCGTAGTTATTTCCTTCGACACGTTTTTGAGCCGCTTCCACTTGGCGTGTCAACATACGTGATTTGATAACAATATCTTCATCATCAGCATTCAAACGTTCCAAGACTTGTTTGATACGATCAGAACCGAAACGACGCATCAATTCGTCTTCAAGTGAAAGGTAGAATTGAGATTCCCCTGGGTCCCCTTGACGTCCCGCACGACCACGCAACTGGTTATCGATACGACGGCTTTCGTGACGCTCTGTACCAATGACACAGAGTCCACCAAGGTCAAGAACACCTTCACCAAGTTTGATGTCGGTACCACGACCGGCCATGTTGGTCGCAATCGTAACAGCACCACGTTGACCCGCATTCATGATAATATGCGCTTCTTTTTCGTGGTTCTTGGCATTAAGCACTTCATGAGGAATACCTGCTTCAACCAACATCTTAGAAATCAAGTCAGATGTTTCAACGGCAACCGTACCAACAAGGACTGGCTGTCCCTTTTCATAACGACGTTTAACATCTTGTACCACTGCGCGGAATTTAGCATCCAAGGTAGGGTAAAGAAGGTCATCGTGGTCAATACGTTGAATTGGACGGTTAGTTGGAATCGGAATAATTCGCATGTTGTAAATTTCACGGAATTCATCTTCCTCAGTTTTACCAGTACCAGTCATCCCTGACAATTTCTTGTACATACGGAACATATTTTGGTAAGTGATTGAGGCAGATGTCTTCGTTTCTTCTTGAACTGGCACACCTTCTTTTGCCTCAATGGCTTGGTGGAGCCCATCTGAGAAACGACGTCCTTCCATGGTACGACCTGTAAATTGGTCAACGATAAGAATTTCTTGCTCAGGACTGACCACATAGTCAATATCATGCAACATGATGTAGTTGGCACGAAGGGCGTTGTCAATATAGTGAGTCAAGGCAACATTATCAATATCGTACAAGTTGTCCAAGTTAAAGAATTCTTCAGCCTTGTCAATACCTGAGTCATTCAAACCAATCGTTTTTGTTGGAATATCAATGGCATAATCATCCTCTGTCAAGGTCTTAACAAAGGCATCCGCACGGTGATATAACTGATTAGTTTCTGAACTTACAGGACCTGATACAATCAATGGTGTACGAGCTTCGTCGATAAGAACTGAGTCAACCTCATCGACCAAGGCATAGTTCAATGGACGTTGTACCATGTTTTCCTTACGAACAACCATGTTATCACGAAGATAGTCGAAACCTACCTCTGAGTTGGTTGAGTAAGTGATGTCACAGTTATAAGCTTCACGTTTTTCAGCTGGTGATTTGGCTGAAAGGTTAATCCCTACTGACAAACCAAGCCAACTATAAAGCTCACCCATTTCAGTCGCATCACGCTCTGAGAGGTATTCGTTAACGGTGATAACGTGCACACCTTCACCTGAAATAGCATTTAGGTAAACAGGCATTGTCGCAGTCAGGGTTTTCCCTTCCCCTGTACGCATCTCTGGTACATCACCATGGTGAAGAACAATACCACCCATGATTTGCACACGATATGGGAAAAGTCCAAGGACACGTTTTGCCCCTTCACGAACAACTGCAAATGCCTCTGGCAAGAGTTGGTCTAGGCTTTCTCCGTTTTGATATCGTTTTTTAAATTCTTCTGTTTTTGCCTGAAGTTCTTCATCTGAAAGAGCTGCCATTGCATCAGCATAGCTCTCGACTTTCTTGGCAGTTTTTTCTAGTTTCTTAATTTCGCCTTTATCATTTTCAATGATTTTGCGTAATATATTTGCCATCTTTTTTCCTTTCGACAGTCTTTATCTCCATATTTTACCACAAAAGCCCCCTTTAAACAAGAAATCACTCAAGGATTGACAAAGAAAAAAGCCCTAGTTTAAGGGCTTTCACAATGGATTTGCAAATAAACGAAAACTTTTTTATTAGATTCACTGAAAATATCGACAATAATGCTTTAAAACTACTTCTTAGAGTTCTCTTGGCTCTCTAGGATATCCTCAAAATCATGCAAGAGATTTTCAAAAGCCTGTTCAAAGAAGGCATGGTCGGTGCCGCTATAGGCCTTCATTATCATAGGGCTAGCTTCAAAATCAACGTAGAATTGATACTCTAAAACACCATTTTTCCAGTAAAATTTGATGCTAGGGGAAGCTGTTTTTTCACCACACATACCAGGAATTGCCCGTTGTAAGCCATAAATGTGGTCGCCATAGTCTTTCAGACGATAATAAGCTCCCTCAAAATAATAGGATTTGTTGATTTCAATACGCTCAAATAGTGCAGCTAAAACTTTTTCATTACTCATACTTAAGCCTCGTTAGGGTGACTGACAATCATCTCCAATTGTCCATCAATTTCCCAATCTGTCACATCATTTGGAAGAATGAAGTGATCACCTTTTTTTAGACAATAAATGCGTGAATCGATAGTCATAGTCCCATTGCCAGAAAGTACCGAACAAAGCAAATAAGGAGCTGATTGTTTGAAGTCAACCAAGCCACTGAGTTTCCATTTATATACGGTGAAGAAGGAGTTTGATGTCAAACAAGTCGACTCTAATTGCAAGGTCTTAACAGTTGTTGGAACGCTATTTTCTGGGTCCCCTAGATTCAAGACATCAAGAGACTGTTGAATATGAAGCTCACGTTTATTGCCCTGATCATCCTTACGATCAAAATCATAGACACGGTAAGTGGTGTCGCTAGATTGTTGAGTCTCTAAGATCAGGATACCTGGACCAATAGCATGCATGGTACCACTTGGTACAAAGAAAAAGTCACCTTTTTTAACAGGAGTTTTCGACAAAAGTCCGTCCCAATCACCTGCTTCAATTAAGGACGCTAATTCTTCCTTTGTCTTAGCCTTGTGACCATAAATAATCTCTGCACCCTCTTCAGCATCAATAATATACCAACATTCTGTCTTTCCTAGCTCACCTTCATGCTCTAGTCCATAAGCATCATCAGGGTGTACTTGTACTGAGAGCCAGTCATTAGCGTCCAAAATCTTTGTCAACAAAGGAAAAACACTAGTCTTGGGATTTCCAAAAAGTTCTGGTTTATCCTTGTAAAGTTCTGCCAGATGAAAACCAGCATACTTCCCGTTTTTGACATAGGATACACCATTAGGATGGGCAGAAATTGCCCAGTATTCACCAGTGTGTTCACTGGGAATATCGTAACCAAACTCTGTCTTAAGTCGATTACCTCCCCAGATTTTTTCATGCATTGGCGAATCTAAAAATAAAGGTTCCATTACATCCTCCTGTATAGAGCAAAACGCCTTAAGATCATGTCTTAAAGCGATTTTACATATTTTGCTTATTTGCGTGAGTGTTTGTCAGCTACATCTTTGGCAAGTGCAAAGTTACCAAGCGTCGCAGAGCCATTACCTGAAACAGCAGGTGTCACAATATACTCAGTCACGTCTGGCACTGGAAGGTAACCATTCAAAAGAGCTGTGAATTTTTCACGGACACGACGAAGCATGTGTTCTTGTCCCATAACACCACCCCCAAAGACGATAACTTCTGGACGGTAGAGCACAGTTGCCTGGACAGCAGCTTGAGCAATGTAGTAAGCTTGAACATCCCAAACCTCAGAATTTTGCTCAATCAATTCGCCACGAATACCTGTACGGGCTTCAAGTGATGGACCAGCAGCCAAACCTTCCAAACATCCGCGGTGGAATGGACAAGTTCCGTTAAATTCATTGGAAACATCATTTGGGTGAAGAGGTACATATACGTGACCAGCTTCAGTGTGACCCATACCACCAATGAACTCACCATTTTGAATAGCACCGGCTCCAATACCAGTTCCGATAGTGTAGTAAACAAGACTCTTAACACCTTTACGAACAAGTGTCTCACCATAAGCAGATGAGTTAACATCAGTCGTAAAGTAGAAAGGAATATTAAACTCTTTAGCAATCAAACCAAGAAGGTCGACATTTGACCAATGTGGTTTTGGTGTTGAAGTCACAAAACCATATGTTTCAGAGTTTGGATCAACATCAATTGGTCCAAATGAACCAATTGCAATTCCAGCCAATTGATCTTCATAACGTTTGAAAAATTCAATAGTACGGTCAATTGTTTCGTAAGGTGTAGTTGTTGGGAATTGAGTTTTTTCAACGACTTGGAATTTCTCATCGCCAACAGCACAAACAAATTTTGTACCACCAGCTTCCAAGCTTCCGTAAAGTTTAGCCATAGGTAAAGCTATCTCCTTTTATGATCAATAATAACTATTTATACTATTATAAATAAAAGCTAGGCAAAAGACAATCTAAATGAGACCTTGTTTAAGGAGGTACAGACTACTCTGCTTCATACTTTTCTTTATGAGCCATTTAACTAAAAAAGCCGAATTGGCTTCGACTTTTCTAGCTTATTATTTAACTGCGATGAAGTCTGCACCTTCAGCAACTGAACCAGTCGCTACTGATGAAACATCTTCGAAGTCTGCAGTGTTTGTAACGATAACCATAGTTGTATCGTCAAGATCTGCTTCAGTGATTACTGAGCTATCGAAGGTAGCCAAGACATCACCTTTTTTAATACGTTGATTTGCTTGAACTTTAGCATCAAATCCTTTACCGTCAAGTGAGACAGTGTCGATACCGATGTGGATAAGCACTTCAGCACCTTTATCAGATTTAAGACCGTAAGCGTGACCTGTTGGGAAGGCGATTTGCACTTCACCATCAAATGGTGCGACTACTTGGTTTCCTGAAGGTTTAATAGCGGCACCTTTACCCATAGCTCCTGATGAGAAGACTGGGTCATTAACATTTTCCAAAGCTACAACTTCACCTTTAAGTGGTGCAGCGATTGTTTCGGCTTGCAATGCAACTGGAGCTGATTCTGCAGATGCAATATCTTCAGCAACAACTTCTTTTTGAGCTTCAACTTCTTCCTCTTTGTAACCGAAGATCCAAGTAAGAGCAAAACCAAGAGCAAGTGTTACAAGTACCATGATCACATACTTAAGCACTTGACCGTTAAGGTAAAGAAGAGTACCAGGAACGATTGTTACACCAAATCCTGTACCAGCGAGGTTAAGGATTGAGGCCAACCAACCACCAGCAGCACCAGCGATAAGACCCATGATAAATGGTTTACCGAAACGAAGGTTAACCCCGAAGATAGCTGGTTCAGTGATACCAAGTACCGCTGAAAGAGTTGCAGGGAAAGCAAGTGCTTTCAATTTAGCATCTTTAGTTTTAACACCCACTGCAAGTGTCGCACCAGCTTGGGCAGTCATAGCAGCTGTGATGATAGCGTTAAGTGGGTCTTTACCAGTATTAGCAATGAGGTTAGCTTCAAGCAAGTTAAAGACGTGGTGAACCCCTGTAACGACGATAACTTGGTGAACTCCACCAAGAACAAGACCAGCAAGACCAAATGGCAAGTTAAGAATCCATTCTGTAGCAGCAAGAACATAGCTTTCAACAGTATGGAAGACAGGACCAATGATAAAGAGGGCCAAAGCTGACATTACTGCGAAGACGATAAGTGGACGCAAGAGAAGGTCAAGAACGTCTGGAACCCATTTACGAACCCATTGCTCGAACTTAGCACCAAGCAAACCTACGAAGAAGGCTGGAAGCACTGAGTTTTGGTAACCTACTACTGGAATAAAATCAAAGAAGTAAATTGGTTTAGCAGCACCTGATGCAACATCCCAAGCGTTAGGAAGGGCGTTGTTAACCATCATCAAACCAAGAACCAAACCAAGAAGTGGTGAACCACCAAATACGTTAAAGGCTGACCAACAAATCAAGGCTGGGAAGAAGGCGAAGGCTGTATCTGTCAATACAACTGTGTAAGTATAGAAATCAGTAGCAGCAAAAGCTTTTGATGTTGTACCGAACAAACCAAGAACTGTATCGTTATTGATTGCTCCACGGATACCCATGAAAAGACCAGTCGCTACGATTGCTGGAAGCAATGGAACGAAAACGTCACCGAATGAACGGATAGCACGTTGGAACCAGTTACCTTGTTTAGCAGCTTCTGCTTTTTGTTCGTCTTTAGATGCTGTTGGAAGACCTTGAGCAACGACTTCGTCGTAAATCTTGTTAACAGTACCTGTACCAAAAATCATTTGGTATTGACCTGAGTTAAAGAAAGCACCTTGAACTTTTTCAATGTTCTCAGCCTTTTCTTTATTGATTTTGTTTTCATCTTTGACCATCACACGTAGACGAGTCGCACAGTGAGCAACACTGTTGACGTTTTCACGTCCACCGAGGGCATCGATGACTTCTTTTGCAATTTGTTTGTTATCCATTTGCAAAATTCTCCTTAATAAAATTTGGTATGAAAGCGTTTAGCTTTTCTTTACGATAACTATTTTAGCATCTTTCTGCCATATGTCAACCGTTTAGCATATTTTTTTATTTTTTGTTATAAATCGTTGATTTTTATAGGTAAAACGTTTACTATATTATTAACAAATAGATTAGGAGATTACTAAATATGAATCTACCAACAGAAGTTCGTTACCGTCCATACGCAGATTGGACAGACGAAGAAAAAACAAAGATTAGAGAAAATGTCGCTAAATCACCTTGGCGTGCAAGTTACCATATCGAACCAGAAACAGGGCTTCTTAATGATCCAAACGGTTTTTCTTACTTTAATGGTAAGTTCCAACTTTTCTACCAAAGTTGGCCATTTGGAGCTGCTCATGGTTTGAAACAATGGGTGCATACTGAAACTGAAGATTTGGTTCACTTTACAGAAACTGGTGTCAAACTCTTGCCAGACCATGAAAATGATAGCCACGGTGCCTACTCAGGTTCTGCTTATCAAATCGGTGATAAACTCTTTATCTTCTATACTGGGAACGTTCGTGATGAAAACTGGATTCGTGACCCACGTCAAATCGGCGCTTGGATGGATAAAGACGGCAAAATCGAAAAATTCGACAAGGTTCTTATCAAACAACCTGCTGACGCTACTGGGCACTTCCGTGACCCTCAAATCTTCGATTACAAGGGACAATTCTACGCTATCGTAGGTGCTCAAAACCACGATAAACAAGGTTATATCAAACTTTACAAGGCAGTAGACAATGATGTCGAAAACTGGGTTGAGGTTGGTAATCTTGACTTTGGTGGCACTGGGTCAGAGTACATGATTGAGTGTCCTAACCTTGTCTTTGTAGATGGCAAACCTGTTCTTCTTTATAGCCCACAAGGTCTCGATAAAGCTGAACTTGACTACGGTAACATCTACCCTAACACTTATAAGATTTTCCAAGATTTCGACACAGAAAAACCTGCCCTCGTTGATGGCACACCAATTATCAACTTGGACTACGGATTTGAAGCATATGCAACTCAAGGCTTTAATACTCCAGATGGTCGTGCCCTTATTGTCAGCTGGATCGGTCTTCCAGATGTGGACTATCCAACTGACAAATACGACTACCAAGGGGCTATGAGCTTGGTTAAAGAATTGTCTATTAAAGATGGCAAACTCTACCAATATCCAGTCGAAGCCATTACAAGCTTACGTGCTAGCCAAGAAGATTTCTCTGAAAAAACGGCAACAACTAACACTTACGAGCTTGAACTTAACTTTGAAGCTAACACTCAAACAGAACTTGTCCTCTTCGCAGACCAAGAAGGAAATGGCTTGTCACTTACAGTTGATACTGAAAACGGAAAAGTTATCCTTGACCGTTCTAAAGCTGGTGAACAATATGCGACTGACTTTGGCACAAGTCGTGAATGTACTCTTGATGCCGGTCAAGCTGCAACAGCAAACATCTTTGTAGACAATTCAATCGTTGAAATTTTCTTCAACAAAGGTGAAAAAGTCTTCACTAGCCGCGTCTTCCCAAGTGCAGAACAAACTGGTATCAAAGTGACATCAGGGAACGTTTCTGGACACTACTTCGACTTGAAATACTAAGGTGATTTATGGTCGCAAAGCTTACTGACGTTGCCGAACTGGCTGGTGTGAGCCCAACCACAGTTTCTCGCGTCATAAACAAAAAGGGCTACCTCTCACAGAAGACCATTGACAAAGTTCACGCTGCTATGCAAGAACTCAACTATAAACCTAATAATTTAGCTCGAGGTCTTCAAGGAAAGTCGGCCAAACTTGTTGGCTTGATTTTCCCAAATATTTCCAATATATTTTATGCCGAACTTATTGAACGTCTTGAGGATGAACTCTTTAAGCAAGGTTATAAAACCATTATTTGTAATAGTGAGCATGATCCTAACAAGGAGAGGGACTATTTGGAGATGCTCGCCGCCAACCAATGTGACGGCATCATCTCGTCTAGTCACAATCTTGGTATTGAGGATTATGAGAAGGTTGAAGCTCCCATCGTTGCCTTCGACCGTAATCTCGCCCCAAAAATTCCTATTGTTTCGTCTGACAACTTTGAAGGTGGCAAGTTAGCCGCAAGAGCTATGGTCAAGGCTGGCTGTCAACGCATTGTCATGATTACAGGCTATGATAATTCGGATTCTCCAACAGGACTTCGTCAACTAGGTTTTAATTATGAATTGGACAAGGAAGGTATTATTTGTCCTGTTCCAAACGATTTGTCTCTCATGCGACGAGAATTAGAAATCAAATCTATTATCTCTCGTGAAAAACCAGATGGCATCTTTGTTTCGGACGATTTAACAGCTATCTTGGTTATGAAGATAGCTAGACAATTGGGACTTTCTATCCCAGATGACCTAAAAATCATCGGTTATGATGGTACCGCCTTTATCCGTCACTTCTACCCAGAGTTAGCAACTATCCAACAACCTTTGGATGAAATTGCTAAGCTTTGTGTCGAAATTCTTCTCAAGAAAATTAAAGGCAAAACAGTTAATCGTGATTATGTACTTCCAGTGAGTCTGATTCCTGGTGGCAGTATATAAATGAAAGTCGCAAGAAATCTCCGCTTGCGACTTTTTTCTTGTTACATTTGTAGAAAAAAAGAAGTTGAAACAAGGCTCAACTTCTTTTCCTTATGCTTCATCTGTCACAAACTGACTAAGTACACCATTAATGAACTTAGCAGATGTTTCATCAGAATATTTTTTAGCGATTTCAATGATTTCGTTAATAGCTACACGTCCTGGTGTTTCTTCAAATGACGTGATTTCATAAAGTCCCAAACGAAGGAGAGTACGATCTGTCACAATCAAACGTGAGAGGCTCCAACCCTCTTTCAACTTTTCTTCAATTTGACTATCAAGTTGAACCAACTCTTCACGGACACCTGTTACTAGGCTAAGGAGAAAGGCTGGTACATCAACTTCAGTTTCTTCGTCAATTGGCTTGTCATAAGTGTAAGCGAAATGTGCTTGTTCCAGAGCTTCTCCACCAAATTCAAGGGCAAAAAGCGTTTGAAAAGCACGCTCACGAAGGTCACGACGTGAATCTTTAAAGATATTAGTCATTCAAAAAATCCTCGTTAAACAATTCAGCCAAGTCTGGTTTTTGTGACTTTTCAGTAACAATAGATTCAACGTGAACATTGACTTCTGAAATTGCCACTTCTGCCATATCATAGACAGCTGCTTTAACAGCCTTTTGAATTTCAATTGAAACCGCTGGTACGTTAACCCCATACTGAAGTGAGACGTAGATATCAGCATTTACAGTACCATCTTCTTCTGTTCGGAGGTAAACACCACGTCCCAAGCTTGTTTTGCTGAGACTATCCGTAACATTTTTATTTTGAAGGGCGTAAACACCTTCCACTTTAGTTGCAGCGATACCTGTAATCACTTCGAGCACGCGAGGGGCAATTACAATTTCACCGATATTTTCTGTAGTCATCGCATGTTTCCTTTCCGTTAGTTTGGAAAATAAAGCCTTCAAACCAGTGGTTTGAAAGACTTAGTCGGGCTTAGGCACGTGATACGTAAGTACCTTCAGCTGTGTTGATAACCAATTTTTGACCAGCTTCGATAAAGTCTGGAACGTTAACCACAAGACCAGTTTCAAGTGTTGCAGGTTTACCTGAACCTGTAACTGTTGCACCTTTGATTGATGGTTGTGTTTCAGTAACAGTCAATTCAACAGTTGTTGGCACTTGAACACCAATAACTTCTGTTCCGTAGAATTGGATTTTTACATCTGAGTTTTCAAGGATAAATTTCAATTCTTCTTGAACGTTGGCTACTGGGATTTCATATTGGTCATATGTTTCAGTGTTCATGAAGTATGCAGTATCATCCATTTGGTACAAGTATTGCGCTGGTACTGTTTCGATGATTGCTTGTTCAAATTTTTCTTCTGGACGATAGCTAGTATCAAAAGTTGAACCTGAACGAACATCACGCAATTTCATACGCATGATTGTGTTACCTTTACCAGGTTTGTGGTGGCTAGCTTCAAGAACTTTGATCAATTTGCCATCGTTAGTTACGAAAGTCATACCCGCACGGAGTTTACTTGCTTCAATCATTATTAAATACCTCTTTGTAAAAAATTATTATCAGTTTATTTTACCATAAATGATAGCATGGCTCAAATGTTTTATAGATTCAAGCCCAATCCTCAGGCTTTTTTCAAAGAACAAACTAGTCATCCATTCCTAAGTGAACCTCTGGAACATCATGTTGCAAATAAGAAACGCCTTTTTGTTCCATCAATTCAATCGCAAAGGGATGGGGCCTATAATTGGCCTTGTATGTAATCTTAACAATACCAGCTTGCAAGAGAGCTTTGGTACAGTTGATACAAGGAAAATGAGTCACATAAATCTCTGTATTTTTGGTAGAAATCCCCTCTTTGGCACATTGGATAAGGGCATTCATCTCTGCGTGTACCGTACGAATACAATGACCATCTTCCATATAGTGGCCTACTTCGTTACAGTTATCAGTCTCAGAAACTCCGCCGTTATAACCTGTAGCGATAATACGCTTGTCCTTGACTAAAACAGCTCCAACAAAGGCACGGTCACACGTAGAACGCTTAGAAATCAGCTCTGCATTAGCCATAAAATAATCTTGCCAAGATAAACGGTTTGGCATAAAGTATTCCTCCAAATCTTAGAGAACAATCAATTCCTTAGGCGCAAGGGTAATCAATTCACAACCATTTTCTGTGATAATGATGTCATCTTCGATACGAACACCGTATTTATCAGCCAAATAAACACCTGGCTCGTCCGTCAAGACCATACCAGCTTCGATAGTCTCATCAGAGTTACCAAAGTAAGGAATCTCGTGAATGTCAAGACCGATACCATGTCCAATACCATGTGTAAAGTAGTCACCGTACCCCGCTTCGACAATAACATCACGCGCAACCTTATCATAGTCACGACGTGTCATACCAGCCTTAGCTGCGTCAATCAAGGCCTGGTTAGAACGTAGAACGATATCATAAATTTCACGCTCCTCATCAGTGGTGTCACCAATATGGATAGTACGAGTCATATCGCTAACGTAGTGGTTGTAGTAGCAACCAAAGTCCATCGTTAAGGTTTCACCAGATTGGATAACCTTTTCTGAAGCAACCCCATGAGGCATAGCAGAACGGTAACCTGAAGCAATGATAGACTCAAAGGAAACCCCTGAAGCTCCGTACTCACGCATACGGAAATCTAGGAAGTTTGCCACTTGTAGTTCTGTTGTTTGACCTGGTTTAATATAATCAAGTACATCTGTAAAGGCACGGTCTGAGATAGAACAAGCCTTACGGATAGTTGCCAATTCTTTTTCGTCCTTGATCATACGCAACTCTTCCATGAAGTTGCTTTGTGGTGATAAAGTGTAGCCTTCAAAAATCGCTTGAAGACCTTGGTAGTAAGCAAATGATACCTGATTATCAAATCCGATTATTTCCAGTTTATCAGCCTCGATAATTTTAACAATATCCTTAAGCGGATCCTTACTTTCGATAATATCAAAGCCATGCACAGATTGTTTGGCAATGAGGGTATAACGTGAATCCGTTAAGAAGAGGCGACGATTCTTAGTAATGAAGACAGTCGCATTTGTCCCCCAGAAATCTGTTAAATAATAGATATTTTTTTGTCCTGTCACCAACAAGGCATCAAGGCCTGATTGGGCAAGTTTGGCATCAAATCGTTCAAGTCTAAGTTGCATTATGAATTACTCCTTTGGTATTTTAGGTTAATTATACCAAATTTTCAGACTTTAAAGGATTAAATTGGCATTTTAGAGTGTTTTTTTGATGTCATAAAGAAAAAGCCAGATGAAACTCTGACTTTATTAGCATTATACAAAGGCTCGCTTTTCGTAGATAGTTGGCGCAAAGAAGAGCAAAACCAGAGTCCAAGCAAACAAAACAAGGGCTTCGCGAAGACTGAAGAACTGTTGACCGCTAGTAAAAACTGCTCGCATAAAACTAAATGGCACATAAGTCATCAGCTTAGTCATGGTATCCCCTAAACTAGCCAAATAGAGGGTGAAGAAAGTCATTCCTGTTACTCCAAAATAAGCCGTTACAAAGGCTGTCAAGGTATTTTTTACAAACAAGACAAGCAAAGAGGAAACCATATAAATAAAGGCTCCATAGAGTAGGAAATCAATATAGATGTCTCTGATATAATCCCACAAAGGAAAATCTACATGCTGCACAGAATACTTGTAGAAGGCCAACTCCAAAACCAAAATAGTAGCAGCAACTATAGATAACACAAGGAAACTTAAGAGTTTTCGAAGAATAACCTCGCGTCCAGATAAGGAAGACACCCGAATCATATTAATTGTTCGATTCTGAAATTCTCGTCCAAGACTAGATACTGCTAGATAAGCAAAGACGATATCCACGATAAAGGAATAACTGGCAATAATCGCTGATGGCCCAAGGTAATCTCCCTTATAGCCATCACATAAGATTACAATTGCACCAATCAAGGCTACCAATCCAAGACAAATAAAAACACTCCTCGTCACACATTCCTGCTTTAAAAATACCGTTCTCAATTTACTTTTCATTGAATAGCACCTCACTTAATCCTTCTTTTTCATAAGTAAAAGGAATCCCCTCCCGATCCATAACCTGCTTAACAGCTGCTAATCCTTTGACTAAGATGTCATGCTTTTGTCGTTCAAAAGATAGACCATTTAATTTGAGCAGAGACATCAATGACTTCAAACTTAAATCCTCAGTATAAATCTTGTATTTGACATTATTACTGTCATCTAAGTAAATCAGCTTATGATTCTTCAACAAAAAGTTTTTCGTACAAACCTGTTCAAGGTTAGACAGGATATGACTTGAGATAATAAAGGTTAGGCCATGATTTTTAGCTAACTTTTTAATTAATGTGAGGAGACTGTTGATTCCATTAGGGTCTAGACCATTTGTAGGCTCATCAAGAAGGATGAGTTCATCTGAAGCAACTAAGGCGATAAACAAACCCACACGTTGCTTCATTCCCAAAGACAATTTGGAAGCCTTGCGTTTAAGATAGGCTGCTACCTCCAACTCGTCCTTATAACGGTCAATCAACTCATAATCCTTACTGTACAATTTACAATAAAATTTAAGGTTTGCTTCAACAGTCATGTTAGGATATAGGGCTGGAGCTTCAATCAAGGCTCCTACAGTTCTTGTTTTTAAGTCAATAATATCCTTGGGTCCTGCCAAAATACCTGAAACTAGTTTCATCAGGGTTGTCTTCCCTGCACCATTATTACCAATCAAACCGGCAATATCCCCCTTCTCTAACGTGAACGAGATATTATCCAAAACGGTTTGCTTTCCAAAACTATAGGTTAAGCCTTTCACCGCTAGCACTGTCATGTATTTACCTTTCTTTGTTTAAATAACTAGCCCAATCGCTTATGATACTCGAAGAAATGACCTTAGATTAAGTCCGATGAAATCATATTTGATAAATTCTTTTATTTCTCGACTTAGAAAGTAGTCTGTTAGATAAATTTCCCTAAAAGACTTATAAGCAGATCTGTTAGATTCCTAAAAACTTGCTTAATTTGAGACATTAGGCTAGTAACAGACAGGTCTGTAGGATTAACTGTATTCTCACCACCATACTTGATAGTATCTTCAGAGGGGGATTCAGGTAAGGGATTTTCCGCCTTCTCTACTACCTCTGTTCCCTCTGGTGTCTCCGTTTTCTCAGTTTCTTCCTTAAAAACAGCCTGATAAATAGCTTGGGCATACGGAGCACTGCCAAGATAGCCAGAAACCAATTGACCATTTTTGAGACGAATTACACTTGGAGTCCCTGGAATACCTAGCTTATCAAATAGTATTTTACGAGACTCACGGTCCAACTGATCCGAATCTGTATTGTAATAAAGAAGCTGACCATCAATCAGGGTATTGAAATCCTTCAAAACTGGAGAACTTTGACGACAATAGTAGCAGGTTGGCCGGCCAACATAAAGGATATGGTCCCCGCCATCTTCAGTCAACATATTTGTGACATCACTATAAGAGACTGGCTTCAGGTTTTCAAGATTCTTTTCATAAGTTTCAACCGAGACCTCTTCGGACCTTACTTCTGTCTCAACCACTCCTGTCTGTGATGATTGAGGAAGCGAATTTTCCTTTGTCTCACTAATATATTCAACTTTCTCAGCTACCTGTTGAGAAGCTGTTTCAGAAGAAACTTCCACATTCTCTACTTCACCATTCTCAACAGAATTATTGGATAATTCGACTGTAGATTCCTTAACATCTAACTCATCCGCTGCTCCACTAAGCACCGCTAACTGGCAAGTACCTAAAACAAAACTCGCCATCAAAATAAATTGTATTTTCTTCATGTATTCTCCTTATTTGTTTACCGTGTGACATCTTACTTTTTACCCATTAACAAAAGCAAGGGTACCATGACACTAATTACCATGTTTCTCTCCTTTTTCTATTTAATTAGCACTTTAACAACTAAGTCCAAGCTATGACTTCATTATAAGAGCTTAACGAAATAAAAAATAGTGACATAGATGTCACTATTCCATAGGATTAAAGATAAAAAGAAAAGGCTAAGCAAATAAACTCAACCTAAGACTATAATAATCAGCAGAGAAAATCATTTCTCCTTATCCTTACTCGCTACTCTAAGCGCAAACAAAGAAAAAGCTAGCGAAAGTGTTGACCAGACGAGACAATGGTCAATAAAAGCAACACCTTCGGTGAAACTTAGTGTAGCATTTATGATCACAATAAATAGCCAGACAATCACGATAACAATGCTTAAGCTTCTAATAAGATTATTCTTCTGTTTATCCATACTCCTCTTTCCCATATCTGGTGCCCATGGTAACTTCTAATCGCCATAAGGAGGTCTTCTTTTCAACCACCATTTGTTCCAACCCAATCGTTCAGGTAAGGTTTGAGGTTTAGATACAAAACCACCCCCTGTAACATTTTCTAAGGTTTCAGCATTGAGCTCTTCACCATATACCTTAGTTCGCATTCTTATTTCTCCTTTCTTTTCAAAAATAAATACAGCAATAACCACTTGGACTATACAAAGATTTAGTCGTCTTGGAGACCTAGTGGATTTGGGTATAAGGTCATTATAAGTTCTCCCTTTTCAAAAAAATAGTGACATAAATGTCACTACCACTGAACACAAAAAGACAGGCCTTTATAAGACCTGTTCCAAAACTTGTTTATTTCTACGGTGTTTCAGAATAAGATAAAAAATCACTTCAAAAAGGAGAAAACTAAAATAAATTCCTAAAACATAAAGCAAAGTTTCCCATTTATCTGTTGCTGATTGAAAATGGCCATGATAATCCACTGTACGGATGCTAATCAAAAGACAAATATCTAGAAATAGGGCTAGAAGAATACCATTAAAGCCTATAAAAAAACGCTTTTTAACCATAGTTTGACTCCTGTATGTTTTTTCTTAACCATAGAATAGCAAACTCAACTTAAACCAGCCTAAAGCAAAAAAAGACTCATAGAGCCTTCTTCTTTTATTTCAATTTTTCTTTCAAATATTGTCCCGTGTAGCTTTCTGGAACGGCTACTACCTCTTCTGGAGTCCCTGTAGCTACGATAGTACCTCCACCGACACCACCTTCAGGACCCAAATCAATAATATGGTCTGCGGTCTTAATAACATCCAAATTGTGCTCAATCACGAGAACCGTGTTACCATCGTCCGCAAAACGCTGAAGTACCTTCAAGAGACGAGCAATGTCATCTGTATGGAGACCAGTCGTAGGTTCATCCAGAATGTAGAAAGACTTCCCAGTAGAGCGTTTGTGAAGCTCACTAGCCAGTTTCATACGCTGAGCCTCACCGCCTGATAGGGTTGTGGCTGGTTGCCCCAGGGTCACATACCCGAGCCCCACGTCCTTAATCGTTTGCACCTTACGAGCAATCTTAGGAATAGCCGCAAAGAAGTCAACTGCGTCATCAACTGTCATATCTAGAATCTCCGCAATATTTTTCCCTTTATAACGAACTTCTAGGGTCTCAGAATTATAGCGTGTGCCATGGCAAACCTCACAAGGGACATAAACATCAGGCAAGAAATGCATCTCAATCTTGATAATACCATCACCAGAGCAGGCTTCACAACGGCCACCCTTGACATTAAAAGAGAAACGCCCCTTCTTGTAACCTCGAATCTTGGCTTCATTGGTTTGGGCAAAAAGATCACGAATATCGTCAAAGACGCCTGTGTAAGTCGCTGGATTAGAACGAGGTGTACGCCCAATTGGACTTTGGTCAATATCAATCAAACGCTCGATATGCTCGATTCCTGTCACTGATTTGTGTTTACCAGGTTTCTCACTATTGCGATTGAGCTCCTGGGCAATTTTTTTCTTGAGAATTCCGTTAACCAAAGTCGATTTTCCTGAACCAGAAACACCTGTGACTGCAATCAACTTTCCAAGTGGAAACTTGACAGACACATTCTTAAGGTTATTTTCGCTAGCTCCTGTAACCTCGATAAAACGACCATTACCTACACGACGTTCCGTCGGTACAGGAATTGATTTGGCACCTGACAGGTACTGACCAGTAATTGATTTCTTGTTCTTAGCCACTTCCTCTGGGGTTCCAGAGGCCATGATTTGACCACCAAAGGCACCAGCACCAGGTCCCACATCGATAAGCCAGTCAGCCTCACGCATGGTATCTTCATCATGCTCTACCACAATCAAGGTATTGCCAAGGTCACGCATCTTTTTAAGACTTGAAATCAAGCGATCATTGTCACGCTGATGAAGCCCAATAGAAGGCTCATCCAACACATATAGGACTCCAGAAAGGTTAGAGCCAATCTGTGTCGCCAAACGGATACGCTGACTCTCACCACCTGAAAGGGTTCCAGCCATACGAGAGAGAGTCAAATAATTAAGGCCTACATTATTTAAGAAAGTCAAGCGATCCTTGATTTCCTTCACAATTGGACGAGCGATCACTCCCTCGTTTTCACCTAATTCAAGGTTATCGATTTCCTTAAGATGATCTGAAATAGACAAATCAGAGATTTGACCAATATTTAAGCCATTCTCACCACCAACACGAACTGAGAGTGCCGCTTCGTTAAGACGATAGCCATGACAAGTTGGACATGACAGCTCATTCATATAACCTCGCATGACATTGCGAGTGAAATCACTATTGGTCTCGTGATAGCGACGACTGATATTAGTCACAACCCCTTCAAAAGGAATGTCAATATCACGCACCCCACCAAAATCATTAACATAATGGAAATGGAATTCACGATCCCCAGATCCGTAGAGAATCAAATCTTGTTCTTCTTTTTTAAGATCTTCAAATGGCGTATCCATATCCACGCCGAACTGCTCCATGGCCTGCTCAAGCATGGCTGGATAATAGTTGGACGAAATAGGATTCCAAGGCGCCAGAGCACCTTCACGTAAGGTCTTACTAGCATCAGGGATAACCAAATCCATATCAACTTCTAGTTTATTACCCAAACCATCACAGGTCGGACAAGAGCCAAATGGCGCATTGAATGAAAAGAGACGAGGCTCCAACTCTGGTACTGTGAAGCCACAAACCGGACAAGAATAATGTTCTGAGTAAAGCAGCTCATTATCATCCATAGTATCCACAATCAAGTAGCCATCTGCTAAACGCAGGGCCGCCTCCACCGAATCAAAGAGACGACTACGGATACCATCCTTATTCACCAAGCGGTCCACAACCACTTCGATATTATGCATCTTAGACTTAGACAACTCTGGCACTTCTGTGACATCGTAAATCTCACCATCTACACGAACACGAACATAACCGTCCTTTTGTACACGCTCAAAAACGGCCTTGTGTTGCCCTTTTCTACGACGAACAATCGGTGCCAAAATTTGCATACGTGTACGCTCAGGAAGAGCTAGAACCTCGTCCACAATCTGTTCCACAGAGGACGACTGAATGGCTCCATGACCATTAGGACAATAAGGAACACCCACACGCGCATACAGGAGACGAAGATAGTCATTAATCTCTGTTGCCGTTCCGACCGTCGAACGAGGGTTTTTACTTGTTGTTTTCTGGTCAATGGAGATGGCAGGACTCAAACCATCAATCGAGTCCACATCAGGTTTCTCCATATTCCCCAAAAACTGGCGGGCATAGGCTGAGAGACTTTCCACATAACGACGTTGCCCCTCTGCATAGATGGTATCAAAGGCCAAAGAAGACTTACCAGAACCTGACAAGCCCGTCACCACCACCAGTTTATCACGCGGAATCTCCACATCGATATTTTTTAAATTGTGAGCTCTTGCTCCATGAATCACTAACTTATCTTGCATATTTTTAAGAGGCCCTAGCCCAAAAGCTACTGCCGCTCCTTTCTACAGACGGATGGAAAAACCATCCCGACTTTCTCTCATAATTATAACAAAATTTCAATTTATCCAGCCCAAAAATGTTTCAAATGTAGTATAATGGTGGAGTGTCTAAAAAAGGCAAGGAACATCATCCCAAGCCTCATTTGACAGCACTAAAAAAGTTAAGAGCAGTGTTAATTGGACTTAAAAGCGATTGTAAAAATCCTTTTACAATCAAGATGCTAGCGCTTACTTAATGACGAAGGAGGGGTTCCCATTGAAACAAATGTTCTTATCCACCGGAAAAGAATTCAAAGAAATTGAAACATTCGAGCCTGGTGCTTGGATTCATTTGGTGAACCCTTCCCAAGAAGAAGCCATGAAGGTCGCAGAACGGTTTAACATTGATATTCAAGACCTCCGCGCCCCTCTGGACGTGGAAGAAACTTCACGTATCGATGTCGAAGATGACTACACCCTGATTCTGGTCGACGTCCCAACCCAAGAAGAGCGTAATAACAAAAGCTACTACGTCACTATTCCATTGGGTATCATCGTTACCGATGAGGTGGTTGTTACTACTTGTCTTGAGGACATTAGTCTCATGGATAACTTCCTCAACCACCGTGTGCGTAACTTCTACACCTTTATGAAAACCCGTTTTGTCTTTCAGATTCTCTATCGCAACGCTCAACTTTACCTAACCGCCCTACGTTCTATCGACCGTCAGAGTGATAAATTGGAAGCTCAGTTGGAAAATGCGACTAAAAACGAGCACTTGATTGACATGATGGAATTGGAAAAATCCATTGTCTATCTAAAAGCCTCACTTAAGATGAATGAGCGTATTGTCAAAAAGCTAACAGGTAACGCCTCTAGCTTGAAGAAATATATCGAGGACGAGGATCTCTTGGAAGATACGCTGGTTGAAACCCAACAGGCCATTGAGATGGCAGGCATCTATGAAAATGTCTTGAATGCCATGGCTGAAACCTCTGCCTCTATCATTGGCAATAACCAGAACACTATCATGAAAACACTCGCTCTCATGACTATGGCTCTGGACATCCCAACCGTTATCTTCTCCGCCTACGGTATGAACTTTAAAAACAATTCTATGCCACTAAACGATTTAGATAACGCCTTTTGGGTCATCTTCTTCATGGCAGCCTTCGGGTCATCCTGCGTTGTTATCTACTTTATCAGGAAAAAATGGTTCTAACATAGAGCCTCTTCTTTTCCCTAAACTACAAAACTAAAAAATAATACTATTTATCGAAAGGTCATCTCATGGACATCCAAAAACTCACCAAGAAAAACCAAGAATTTATCCACATCGCAACTAACCAACTCATCAAAGATGGTAAATCAGACCAAGAAATCAAAGACATCCTTGGCAATGTCATTCCTGAACTTATCGAAAATCAGAAAAAAGGAATTACAGGACGTGGACTCCTTGGTGCTCCAACTGTTTGGGCTGCTAGTTTCTCTCCTGAAAAACACCAAAAACCTGAAACTAGTAAGCCTAACAAAGAAGTGCCAGAAACAGATAAAACACCTTGGAAGATGTGGCTTGATACCTCACTCTTCCTTCTAGCCATCGTTGCTATCATGAACGCAATCTTTGGTTTCTCAGGTACACAAACTAGCTACGGCCTCACAACTCTTCTTTCAGTGTCATTCATTGGAGGCCTTGCTATGTATACCCCTTACCACTACATCTACCGTCACAATAACAAACCAAAAGAAGAACGTCCAAAATGGTGGTTCAGCATGACCGTCATCACACTCTCTTTTATTGCATGGTTTGCTCTCTTTAGTCTTACAGCCCTTCTTCCAAGCTACCTCAACCCTGGTCTTTCACCAATTGTGATCCTTATCATTGGTGTCATCGCTGGTGTTGCAAAATACTTCTTCAAACGTCACTACAACGTCCAAAGTACTTACGCACCTGCATCTTAATCAATCTCAACTCCAAGCACCCTAATGGGTGCTTTTTTACGTCAGAAATCTTGACACAGTTGGCTATTCTATACTAAAATGTTAAAGTTAATAGACAAAAGAAAGAATCCCAATAGATGCGTATCAAATTCCCTCTACTAATCATTGCTTGCTGCCTATTACTTATGGCTTGTGGCCACAAGAATACTCAGAAAAACTATCAAGCTTACTATAGTTTTAACAATGTGACGACTTCCACTCAGGAAAAACAGCTAGCAAAAGCCTTAAAAAGCAAGTACATCCCGACAAAAGACTGGGACAATCTAGCCCCTTATATTAGTCGTTACAATCAGGAAAATACAAACCTTCAACCTGTTGTCAAAAAATGGACCCAAAGTAAAATCGGCAAGGATCAAAACCAATTCGTCACCTTCCTTAATGAAAAAACTTTCGAAGATAACAAATCACATTTTACTGATGACTTAAACTGCCGACGAACATCGTTCCTCCTTCTTCATAACCTTATTACAAGCTCAGAGGACCTTACCAAATTAGACCTCCCCCTTCAAAACGAATTTATAGATCTTAAGTCACGCCACAAAGAGCTAACCGCCAAGGATCAAGCTCTCTATAGTCTCCTCTTTGGAGATAATATCAGCTACCAGTCTACAGATGACCTCCTTAAAGCTTGGAAAAAAGCTGGACTCAAGTTTCCAGAAAAGGTTAAACTCCTCTCAGTCTTTCAAAATAGCCCTGGTGATGTCAGCAATTTCCACACGGCTATAGCTTACGAAAAAGACGGCAGTATCTATGTCTTTGAAAAACAGGACCCTACACTTCCTTACAGGTGGAGCCGCTTCAATAATTGGGCGGACATCAAAACACACTGGTTATCCAACCGCTTCAAGGTCTTCAAAGACAATGTTGATATCCTTGTTAATGACCAAAAATTTGATGATTTCTTAGAAAACACACTCTATATACCACAAGACAACCAACTAGCTCCTCAAGATAAATGAGAAGACCAGTTGGTTTTTCTTTTTCCCCTAAAGTATAAAATAAAACTCAGCACACAAGCCTAAAAAGAAAAAAGCCCACAAAATCAAGGCAGAAAAAAAACACCCTCAGTCGAGGGCATTATTTTTAGTCTTCGTTTACGTAAGGCATAAGTGCCATAACGCGAGCGCGTTTAATCGCTGTTGTTACTTTACGTTGGTTTTTAGCTGAAGTTCCTGTTACACGACGTGGAAGAATTTTACCACGTTCTGAAACGAAACGGCTAAGAAGCTCAGTATCTTTGTAATCAACATATTCGATTTTGTTAGCTGCGATGTAATCAACTTTTTTACGGCGTTTGAATCCGCCACGACGTTGTTGAGCCATGTTTATTTCTCCTTTATATATTTAATTCGTTTTGTCCATTCTTAGAATGGGAGATCGTCATCTGAAATATCCATTGGATTTGAATTACCAAATGGACTCTCATCACGACCGAAGTTTGGTGTAGATTGTGCAGGTTGTGATCCACCAAATGAACCACCAGTTGAAGCTCCTCCACCGAATGAATTTGAATTATCAAATCCTCCAGCGTTGTAAGAACCACCACTGTGACCTTCACGTGCCGCACGGCTTTCCAACATTTGGAAATTATCAGCGACAACTTCAGTTACGTAAACACGTTGACCTTGTTGATTTTCATAGTTACGAGTCTGAATACGACCTGTAATTCCAATCAATGCGCCTTTCTTAGCCCAGTTAGCTAAATTTTCAGCTTGCTGGCGCCAGATAACACAGTTAATAAAGTCAGTTTCACGTTCACCATTAGCACCCTTGAAGTTACGGTTAACCGCAAGGCTGAATGTTGCAACAGCAACGTTACTTGGTGTATAACGAAGTTCCGCATCACGGGTCATGCGACCAACGAGTACGACATTATTAATCATAATTTACCTTCTTACGCGTCAAGTTTAACGATCATGTGACGAAGAATGTCACCGTTGATTTTTGAAAGACGGTCAAACTCGTTAAGAGCAAAATCGTTATCAGATTCAACGTTAACAACGTGGTAAAGTCCTTCACGGAAATCTTGGATTTCGTATGCAAGACGACGTTTTTCCCAATCTTTTGATTCAACAACAGTTGCACCGTTGTCAGTCAAGATAGAATCGAAACGTGCTACCAAAGCGTTTTTAGCTTCTTCTTCAATGTTTGGACGAATGATATAAAGAATTTCGTATTTAGCCATTGATATTTTCCTCCTCTTTTGGTCTAATGACTCATGGTCTTTCGCCACGAGTAAGTGAGGTGCACTCACAAGATATAATTCTACCAAAGTTTGAGGGATAATGCAAGGAAAAAGTGAAGAGAGTATGTGTCTTGTTTTGGGAGAAATTAAAATCACCAAGAGAACATAAAAGAAAGACCGAAAAAGTGTAGCGTTTTCACTCATTTCAGTCTTGACTTTACTGTTATCTTGATGATACAATAATTCTAAACTGATTAAGCAAAGGTGCGCTTTGTTTAATCGGTAAGGCGGAAAGGTGTTCGCGCACCTTCCGTCTTTTTCTCGTGTTTTATCTATAAGATTATTATATCACAATTAGAGCATATTGCAAGTGTTTTCGCTAAATAAAGTTTCTTAAAAGCCTATAATATCAAGGGTTCTTTTAATTTTCTATTATCATAATTTCCTAATCATAGGAGTCAAGCCATCACGTGCAACTCTTGCTCCAGGGATCAAATGCTCACTTTTATTTTCTCCCCTAACTAGATCAAAATGATCTAGTTTTTTTATTTTTTTGTATTCTTTTCTCCAACTACCAAAAAATATATCTCGTAAATCTCCTGAATAATACAACAAAATTATTTGAGCCATAGCAACAGCACCTTCTTCTGACCAATACATACCACGTTTTTTCATTCGATATGTCATTTTTCTGTGTTGTGACTCCATCACACCAATGGTTAAATCCCCTAGACCTCTATCCTTTGGTGATGCCGTATAGCTAAAGTCATTGATGATACGTTTCTTGAAGGCCTGAAATGACTCTATCTTAACATCTGTCTCTAATAGCGACTCTGCTGTATCTAAGATTACCTTTAGGCCTGTCCTGTCTCTTTTCTTAATTTTCTTGACTGCAGCATCAGCTAAATCGCAAGAAATAGGAGTAAGATTTTTCTTGATACACTCACTAACATGGTAGGGGTCCCAAAAGTGAATATGCTCACCCTTGGAACAAAATTTAACAAATTCACGGAATGATGACGGGGTGTAGCCTTTTCCCCCATCTGAGTTTGTGATGATAGTTGTTCCTGGTGCTAGCTCAAAATTAGTTGTTATATAATCAAGCAGTGTATCTTTAGCTTTTTTCACTTTTGAGTTAATAACTTCAAATTTATTTTGCAGTTTCTTTCTACAACTACTATCAGAACCCGTGTGTACGACAAAATGGCTTAATTCTACGGAGGACCGTTCCGACTTTCTCACCCAAACACCATCACCTTCAATATAAATTATGTCGGTCTTGATTTTTTCCTTTCGTTCGATACTTTCTGATAAAGCCCAAGAATCGTACTCTTCTTTTTGCTTGATGAGATTACCTGCTTCAGACACGGCCCTATGAACGACATTCTTTGAAATACCAATATCTTGTAATAAATCAAATACCTCAACGACTTTACGGTAAGGCATAAAAGAGGCCAAAACAGTCACCAAGTATAGAAACTCTTGCGAAAAGCGCTGCCGTGGAATAAGTCCTAACTGTTCGTCTAAAGGAACCCTAATGACATTTCCCTTCTTCCAACGACTTCTTGAAAAGGTCATAGTTCCAAATGAAAAGGTTACTGTTCGTTCTTTTTCGTTAACTCTTTTGAAGCCTTGAGCCCTCATGCTAGTTGCTATTGTCTTCTCATAAGAAGCTACCATCTTAAGGAATAATTGCTGATTATTTTCCCTCAATTTTTGATGAAACTCTAATTCACTAAATGATGCTGTCATTCTTCCTCCAATATATTAAAAAAGACCTACTTATAATAGGTCATTATGTTTATATTTATAATTATATTTGTATTTATGTTTATAAGTTTTTGAAATAGTCATTTAGAAATGATGAAGCAGAGCGATAACCGTTCTCTTTTGCTAAACGATTTATCTTCTCACGTACAGAGGGCTGTAACGTGAATTGGAACTGCTTTGTTCTTTCAAAATCTTCTACTACCTTCACTACTTCTTGTTTTGTTTCTTTTTCTTCAGTAGCCTTCAACATTTCACTAATATTTTTATTATTTTTATCAAATGCCATTAGATATCCCTTTCTTAGATATAATTATAATTATAATTATATCTATGTTTATATTTATAGTTTAGCAGCAATTTCTTCAAAAGTCACGTCAAGATCATCAAAGAATTTTTTATTATGTTGATAAATCACCTTATCTTCTTTCATCTCAGGAAGGGAAATCTTATCCATCGTTGAACGGTTAAAAAGTTCTTTTTGTGGAATAAATCCAATAACATCATCTTCTTCAGCAAGTGCTTCTATCAACTCTTTAGAAGATTTTGTGTTATGTTTAATCATGTTGCCGACAAAGAATAGTTTGGCTGTCACAAAACTTTCTCTTGTTTTATAATCAAAAGTCTCAGCTTTCAACTCTTCCAGACGCTCCTTGAGATTAAACTTAGCATGATAACCGTGTTCAGAAGGAATAACAGGACTTATAACCGCATGACTAACAATTACCGCATTTCTAGTTGCTGTCGAAAAGTCAGGATGACAATCAATTATAATATAATCGTATTGTCCTAAATTCTTACTTTCATAGTTATCCTCTAACCACATGTAAAGTAGCATATCTTTATAAGACTTTGTTTCAAGGTCTTTTTCAATATTGTCTAGGCGGATATAACCAGGGATAAGGTCAATATTATCTTTAACATGATGGATAGTTACCTCACCTTTTTGTCTGAAGATATTTGCTATCGTTCCTTCAGCTTCAAAAATATTGTAGGTTTGTGTTAGGTTGCATTGATGATCAATGTCTAAAAAAAGAACAGACTTCCCCTTTTTAGCTAGGTCTTCCCCCAGGTTATATGCTAGAGTGGTTTTTCCCACCCCTCCTTTAATAGCAGCAAAAGTAACGATTTTCATTTTGATGCTTCCTTTCCTTGTTTAACTATATTACTATTATATCATTATAATTATATTTGTCAATATAAACATCAATATAATTATAATGATATTTATATTGATGTTGATTTTTGACAATAAAAAACAGTGTAGTCGCTACACTGTTCTCAAATCAATATTGCTATCTACCTTACAGGATAATTAATACCATCTTCAGGATCTTTGTACAACCTCATATATACTGGTTTTCCACTCAAATCAACTTCTCTTTCAGCAGCAGCAAAAAATTCTGGATCCCAATTCATAGGGCTATACCCTGAAACTAATGTCAAAAGATAAGCGCTTTTCCCATGAATTGTTTTTGTCTCAACCGTAAAAAGACTAAAACTTTGTTTAGTCGAAACAAAGACGGGTTTAGGGTTAGTTTTCTTTAATTTGTCTCCCTCAACATACTCTTCCAGGAATTCATCTAATTCCTTAAGTTCCCAATCATGTGATTGGGCAACAATTTGATTTATCCTTGCTATATCAGAAGTGAGGACAAGCAAACTATCAACTCGTTGTGTATTTCTCATATTAACTTCCTCCTAATCAAGTTATAATGACATTATAACACAATTTCAACATCAATATAATTATAAATATATTGATTGTCAGTTGTTCTAATAAATTCTTACGCTTTCCGTATCTTTGTATTGTTTATGTTCCAAGCTCCCCCTCCTTCGTTTTCAGCTTACCACGCAAGCGTGGTTATTGCTGACGAAAGGAGGTGATAGCATGGAACAAGTAATTCTGATCCTTGTCCTCATGTACTTACTGAAGCATGAAGATAGTAAATAACGGAAAGCATAACCCCCAAGCTCGTGAGCTTGGGGGTTCCTAAAGGGACAGCAAGACGATTAAGTTTTCCCTGCTGTTAATAGAAAAATGACGTAATCTAATTCATCATAAAAAAAACGCAGGAGTTATCCTGCGTTCTACTACGTTACGTTAAAATTTCATAACGCTTCCATGAACCTATAAGGTGACATGGAACAAGTAATTCTGATACTGTTATTATACTAAAACCTCACTAAGTTGTCAATAATTTATAATTATAATTATAAATATATTTATGTTTGTAATTATTGTTTTGATAAACTCTTACGCTTTCCGTATCTTTGTACTGTTTATGTTCCAAGCTCCCCCTCTTTCGTTTTCAGCTTACCACGCAAGCGTGGTTATTACTGACGAAAGGAGGTGATAGCATGGAACAAGTAATTCTGATACTTGTCCTCATGTACTTACTGAAGCATGAAGATAGTAAATAACGGAAAGCATAACCCCCAAGCTTGTGAGCTTGGGGGTTCCTAAAGGGATAGCAAGACGATTATATCTCTTCTACTGTTGAAAAATAGAAACGCAGCTCTTAGAAAAATTATCTTACTATATTGTACTTCTCTCTATACCTTCTGAAGGTTCTTTCATTGATCCCTGTCATAGAGGCAACATCTTTGTCTGAATAACCCGATAAATATAGATCAAATGCGTGCTTAAGTCGTTCATCATCTTCTGTAAATAATGCTTTTCTACCTGTGTACTTTCCTTGAGCTTTTGCTAGAGCAATTCCCTGGGCTTGACGTTCCTTAATACGTTCTCTTTCTGCCTGTGCCTGGTATTTGTATATTTCCAAGATCAGGTTGTTAAGCAGCCTTCTTAAATTGTCATCCTCAATCCCTCTAAGAGTTGGAAGGTTTAAAACTTCCAGAGTTGCCCCCTTCTCTTGAATATAGTTCATTATAAACGTTAGATCCTTGTTATTACGGCCTAGTCTTTCCAACTCAGTCACAACAACAATATCACCTTCACGAATAAAATCTAGTAAGGCTTTAAGCTGCGGACGTTCTTTATTCGCTCCACTTGCAGCCTCTTTAAATATCTTTTCTGTATCTTTCAGTTGTTCAAGCTGTCGGTCTAAATTCTGATCGATTGTACTTACTCTAGCGTAACCAATTCTTGCCATTTTGTCCTCCTTGTTTTGCCTAACCCTATTGTCCGTCTATCAAAGCCTATCATAACAATAAAATAAAAAAGGGACAATAGGCTACAGCCTACTGTCCTTAATTAAGTGAGTTTTACTATTATAATTCATTCTGACAAACAATAACAAAAGAATATATACTACATCATGAATACCAAACACCCAGTTGGTTGGTAGACCTGGAAAAATAGTTAATTTAATAATTACGACAAAGAATAGAAAAGGCGTTAATAAATTGGTTAATACACACGTAACTAGCCATAGGTATTCTTTTTCTTTCCTTTTTTTATTATTGGGTGACATAAAATATAACAAACTAAAAGAAATCATATTTGTAACCGAAATAGTCGATAAGAAAGCTAGGTATATTCGGATATTATCAAAGTCAGTAAAGGCTATGATGCTAATTATTGCTATCAGACAAGAAAATTGCTTTTGTGATACCATTTTAAAATTGTTTTCCAAATATAAATCTACCGTACGGAGATAGTCAAAACTTTCTTTATTAGCTTGACTATCTAAATTAGCTCCTTGTAAATCCCAAAATAATTTTAGAGAATAGAGAACAATGGAAAGGAGCAGGCCAGAGATAATCATCTTAGGTGTTAGCTGAGGTAATATTATAAACAATTTTTTCTTTGCTAATTTCCCATAAAGTTCAATGAGAAAAAGAATTACAGGCCCCCATAGTGAAAAAGCAGAAATCATTGTATTTACTATCTTTATTTTTTTAGTGAGACTTTCCATAAATACCTCTTAGATAAACATAATTTTATTGATACTTAATTATAGCACTCTTGAAAACAAATTTGTTCAATAGTTTCGTTCTATTCCAAGAAAGCTATAGTTGTTTTTTGTTTTCTTTATCCTCTTTCTTGTATTGACGTTCTTGATCTATACTTTGATATTTAGTCAATCTAGTAACAACGTCATCACGTTTTTCTTTAAGAGCAGCTCTTTCTAACTGTACTTCTTCCAAGACTTTCTTCATTTGATAAGGGTCTGTATTCTTATCAATATGATTTTTCTCAAGTATCTCTTCAGCAACCTCTACATTAGCCAACTGACCTTGATAAGTTGATAAGGCTCCAATAATTTTATTGGCTTCTGAAAGACGGTCATCCAAACGGTCCAATTCTAAGTCCGTCTCTTCTAATTGTTCCAGGAGTTTATTTTCCAGATCTTTGTATTGTTGTGAGTTAGTAACATTGTTATCTGATAAAAAGTTCAATTCATCAACTAAGCAGTCCAACTTAGAAATGTATTTATTTTTCTTAAGCAAGAGATCCCCACTCTTTTGTGAAAGTTGCTTCATTACAGTTCCACCTGTGATATAGCGATTTTGATTTGAGTGGTCAGGATTGAGAAAGTAAAAGAAATCTTTTTGTTTAACGTAAGCTGTGAAAGTTCCGTCCTCGTTCTGATCTAGCATCCGTGCAGGTATTTTGATTTGACCTTTTTGGTCAATACCAAAATCAACTGTCACAAAGATACCTTGTGAGGTCACTTCATCAACTTGCCACTCTTCAAGATCTAACTTATATTCAAAGTCTTCCTCTTTTTGTTCTTGCTCTTCCTGGTACATTGCAGCAACATCTTCTTTGGAATAAACAACTTCATTCTTTGCTAAAGCCTTCTTAATCTCCTCTAAAGAATACTTCCCCTTTTTGGAAAGTGTGCGATCACGGGTAAACTTTTGTTGCCCCTTATCATCTAAACGATACTTGACATACTTTCCTGAAAAATCAACAGTTACATTTAGACTCTTGGCTTTCTCCTTAAAATCTTCCAGGGAAAGAGAGTGCCGCAATAAAAAGTCAAGACGTTCTTTTATTTCAACCTTATAGACGTTTTGTCTTCTCCAGGCAGAATATTTTGTATAGCTATTATTTAGTTTTGGTTCAATAACTTTAGCACCTGCAATCTCTGCATACTTATCTGAAATTGCTGCTAAAGTTTGTTTTGTATTTTTCTTCCATTGGAATTTTTTCAGGGTAACGGTATTAGTGGTATTTAAAATAATATGGTTGTGTAGGTGTCCTTTATCCAAGTGTGTCGCAATGACAAACTGATACTGTCCACCCGTCAATTCCATAACAGTTTTACGTCCTATCTCATGTACCTCTTCTGGGGTTAAATTGTCATCAGGTGAAAAGGATTGAATAATATGGTGTGCTAAAACCTTCTTAGGATCGTGTAAATCAGATTGATAGGCGTTTAACCCAGAACGGCCATTAAATATATCTGCACTTTCTTTCATCAAAACAAAGTCGTCAAATATATTTTCTGCATCAGACTCATCAGTAAGATTATGACCACTGACTAGACGTTTACACAAAGTTCCATCAACAAGCTCCATAGGAAATGACTCTTGTTCTGAATTGCTAGTTTCTACTTTTAACGTCTTTGCATCCTGTGTGATATAGTTGATAGACCTCTTTAGGTTCTCAGTCTTTTTGATTTGGAGTACTTTCGTAATTGGCATTTTCTTTCAATAAATTCCCTTCTTTAAACTCAGTCATGATAACCTTGTTCATTTCTTTTATCTCTTGACGTAACATCTCAAAGGCTTCTGGTTCAACTGTTCCTGTTTCGTGAATGTATCTAACAATTTGGTTGACGTTACGCCCAATAGCATTAACTTCTTGACGTAGTTGCATAAGTTCGGAATAGTCATAGTTATTAACTTCCCCATTAAGTGCTAACTCTAATAGAAATTGTTGGCGACTTTTTCCTGATTGTTCTACACGTTTTTTTAATTCTTTAACCTCTTTAGGGTTTAGTCGTAGTTTGCATTCTATGTATCTTTCACGCTTTACCATTTGTTACATCCTTTCATGTTTGCCTATTTTTCAGATAGTATTCTGTGACTTAAGCCTAAATAAAACCATTCTTCATTATTTGCTTATTGTAAAAATAATCCAGTTTTTTTCTACTTTGGTTATGCCGAATCTATGGATATAGAGTGCTGGACAAACCCCATGATATAGGGGTATACTTTCTATCTGGCAAGCATAGTATGTGGGGCCCCACATACTGAAATAAAAAAGAAATCGCTCAAACCAGGACCCCATTTTAGGCCCTGTTTTTGCGATACTTTTTTAATCTTGGGGAAGACCCCAAACCCCTGATTTTGTCGCTTGCGCTCTCTTTAATGAGTGACACTTTTCCAAACTGCACACTCTTATTAAGTGTGCAGTTTTACAACTTGCACACTTTGACAATCTGGACATCTTTTTAAGATGACCATTTGAAATATATTTATCATTTAAGAGCCAAGTTCAAAATCAAGAATATCCTGCTTGATTTTGGTATATTCAGCATCAGTCATATTTTCAAGAACTGTTATAGTTTGTGTGAGATTTTCAGCGAAATCTTCACCACCATCTTCAAAGCCATTTTGTTTAAAATCGTCTAGGTCAGCTTGTAATATTTTAACAAGTGCTGCTTTAGGTCTACGAACGTTCATAACATTAAGTGTCTTCTTACCTTGGATAAAATCTTCCATATCAAGAAGATAGTCCATGAGTGTCATTTCAACAGTTGTTTCTTGTTCTTTAGTAATCGTCATCTTTATCTTCCTCTCTTCTTTCAATTTGTGTTAGTGTTTTTGTTCTGTCCCTTCTTGTTAAGGAATTCTTGCGGGACATTACATTTGAATTCCTTGTGATTTTTTTGGGGCTTCGTCTTCTTCAGCAGTTTTTCCGCTAGTGCGCTTTTTTGCGTGTGCGAGGCTATCATAAAAGGTGTTTTCTTTCATTGATACCTTATCACGACTAACAACCTTATCTTCTGATAATTTTTGATATTTAGTCATAGCGTGATCGATACGCTCAATCAAACTAGCACTTTCTTTTTGAACTATCTCAAGTTGAGCAGTCAAACTTTCCAAACCACCTTCGGCAACAGCCCATGAAGCTAGATAACCAAAACTTCGCTCTATACCCATATCAATACCTAGGTGTCTTGAGACGACATAGGCAACTGACTCAGCTTGTAATTCACCAGTCGAATATTTAAGGTCAGGATAATTTTCAGCAATCGTTTTATCATTGTGTAATTCTGAGTGAGCCATTTCATGAATGAGTGTTCCTATAACTTGTGCAGGTTGTCGTTTTGCCTGGTTAGAAATAACAATCTCATTTCTTTTTGTATCATAAAAGCCACCTACACCTGGTTCTGTTTGGTCAAAACGAATTGGAACACCATTGCTTTGAGAAATTTCTTTCAGACTACGATACATATTGTTATAGTCTTCTTTGCTGAGTGGTGTTGTAGCATCCCCACTCATACTTGGAATATCTAATGTTTTTCCTTCTTGCGGTGTTACTTGAGACACATCAAATACAGGGACGCTTCTGAAGATTATTCGCTTAAGTTCTTCACCTGTCTTAGGATCTATTTTAGGGTTCCCGTATATATCCTTGATTGTAACTTTAACAGGGGCCTGAATATAAATAGCCTTTTGTCCTTTAACAGAACCACCACGCTTTTTCCATTGATTGAAAGAGGCAACCAATGTTGCTTGAGGAAGTTGTGCTTTTATTAGTTGGATATTTCTAGGAGAATAATTGTTAAAGTCGGCCATACCGTTGAGGAATTCTTTGTAATTGTCCGAATTAAAATAGGACTTAATTCCTTCTTTCAAATGCTCGTTAAGAGCCTTGATATCATTATTCTTAATCATGTTGGTTACAGTCATATCACGTTGCTGCTTAGTGTAGCTATTATCAGAAGCGTTAAGTGGGTCAGTGCCTTCTGCGACCTCTTGACCGTCAGGCACTCCATCACCATCTGAGTCAGGAGAATAAGGGTTAGTACCTCTTGCAATTTCTACTTCATCACTTAAACCGTCACCATCTGAGTCGAGTGTGGCTAATGATTGTTTTCGCTTGATCCCTTGTGACTCAGACTGTACTAGACTAAAATCATTGTTTTTCATAATTTCTAACATTTCTTTACCACCATCTGAAATATAACGCTCGTTAACAGAAAGGGTATCAATTTTTCCACCCTTCTTGCGATAGATACCTAAAATAGCTCTTTCTTCAGCAGTTTCGTCCATTAGTATATTTAACGTTTTACCAGGCTTCATCAAAGAAGCAGGAAACGTTTTGCCGTCATCTGTCCTTAAAGCAAGTACCAGCTCATTCCCTTTTGTACGAATAGCCTTCGATGCATCCAGTCTTTGGAACTTCTTAATGTCACTTACATCATTGAAATAGAATGAACTTGAGTCAGCTATAGCTTTAAGCTCTGGCATAATTTGAAGTTTTGAGAACGCAGCATTTCTATTAGCAAGATAGATATTATCATAGTGACCTTGCCCCTGAATGATATTATCTAGGGCTATGCTCGAAGTAATGCCTTGCTTAACAAGATAAATACCTGTTAAGTGCATGAATTGTTTTTTCTCAAAAGTAATTTCAATAGAATTGATTTCATCTTCATCTTTGACAAAATAGGTTACCTTACTATCCGCAAGTGTTTCATCATACCACTTGGCTGCTTCCTGAAGATGCTGTACATAGTTATTTAACCTATTTAATTCACTAGCAGTAATAGGGTGATAACCCACCTTATAAATTGACTTTGGCGCTTCAGATATGGTAAAATGAAGTAAAGGTTGAGACTGAGTTTGAGTCGGTGACGACTCATTCAAAGGTTGCGGTTCATCCGCTTCAGGTAGAGGTGCTGCCTCCTGGTTTCCAGGTAAATCCCCGAATTCGTTCTCAGCCTTTTTTGTATGCTCCTGGGCCTTCTCAGGAGCTTTTTTATCTAGTTTGATAAGTCCTTTTTCAGCTTTTAGATAGTCGTTCCAGTCGTTTTTCTTTTGGCCGTCTGCAAGTGGGGGAATATCGACTTTAACAGGAATATTCATATCTTGAAATTTTTCTTTTATAAATTTTCGGCCTGCTTCGTCATTATCTACGGCTAGAGTGATTAAACCATCTTCCAAGCGTTGAGAAACGTTATCAAGCATATGCAGACGATCAATAAGCTGTCCTAGCTCCCTTCTATTGTCCTTTAGGACTTGTGACGGGCGATTGGGACCAATTGGGTCAGAAGAGGCCATATCAGCCACATAACGGCTCACAGTGGCCTTTTTAAGCCCATCCATAGCAACAAGTCTGACATCTTTCAGACTTTCCTTGTGGACCTCGTAATAGCTCATAAGGTCAATAGGAGCTTCTGCAAACACCAAGCGTTTAGGTTGGCCAATATCAAGTGTTAACCCCATCATTCCGTCAGAGTGAGTCATGATTTTTTTCAAGCGCCCTCGTTCGTGAATATCGGGATGATTTTCAATTCCCTGAAGTGTTGCTCCTTTAAGCGAACCATCTACATCAAGAGACTTAAAGACTATTACAGGCTCAATCAAATCTCCTGTCTTATGATTAGCTTGGGCCAAGACTCCCGCTTTTAAAAAGAGGTCTATCGTTTCATCTGATAGCCCTCTTTCATTTTTTAGATAATCACGTCCCAGGTCAAAGTTTTTTGACTCAAAACGCTTAAGATAATAGTTAAATGGTTCTCTTTCTGGTAGGGGCTCGACTTCAATGGTTTCAAACTCTCCTGTAATTAGGTAGTTGACAGCTTCTTTGAAATTTGGACGTTTTCCAGTGTTTAATTCTTGAATAACTTGTACCAGGTGAATAGTGTCACCACCAGTTTCTTGAGACCACCATCTAAATGTATTTCGGTCTGGGTAGAGTTTCAAAGAGTCGTGTTCCTCCCAATGATAGACGTTTCCACGTTCTGGGATAAGTTTCATTCCAAGACCTTCAGCAACAGCCAGAATATCTTTAGCCTTTGCTGAGTGGAGTTGTTTGTTTGATAGTAGGTTTGATAGTGCTTGTCCTCGTTCTGCTGCATTTGACATAGGTTAATTTCCTTTCTATCCGATTTCTTTCCCTCGTTCAATTTGTTTTGTTATGGCCAGTCTCACTTTGGCCACAAAGTCCTCTTTTTTCATCTTCCCTTCACCTATCTTGGCAAGTGCTGTTTCCCATTTACCAGTTGTTTCAGGATTGGTATAAGCTATATTGAGCTTATCCAAATAATGAATTAGCAATATTCCTCGTTCAGTTGGGAATAGTTGGCCACTCTTTTTGTCCTTTGTGATATACCCTTTATCCTGGACAGACTTAATCATGGCATCCCGTGTGGCAGGTGTTCCCAAGCTGTACTTAGGTAGCCATTTTTTCAAAAGGCTGTTTTCAGTGATACGTTGAGGAGGTTTTGTTGCATCTTCCTTCAACTGACGTTCTACGGCAATTTCTTGTCCCTCCTGGTATGGAGGTAAAACCTGTTCCTTACTTTGACTAGGAAGATAGACCTGCCAACCTTTAGATAAAGTCACAGATCCAGTTGTTTTAAACTCCTGTCCGTTATTATCCAGGGTAATACTTGTTGACGTGTACTCATAATCTGGTGCAAACATCAATAATGTTCTGAAGGTCACCATCTGATAAATCAGACGTTCTTCTTTTTCTAGTTCTTCCATATCTGGGATAATCTCAGTAGGAATAATAGCATAGTGTTCCACCACTTTTTTATCATTGACAAAAGACTTTCTAGGGCTTCTGTTTGGCGTTTCTATGGTTTTACCAATAGCTGCTTGATAGTCGTCAATATGTTCTATTAGGTAATCAAATTCATTAGTCGTGATAAGATTTGAGTTTGTCCGTGGATAGGACATATAACCTTTTTGATAGAGACTTTGGATGATACTTTTTGTTCTATCAGCATCAAATTTATAGAGTTTAGACATTTCAGCTTGAATATCTGTAAGGTTATAGAGTTTAGGAGCTGTCTTTGATTTTTTCTCAGAAGATACCTGGGTAATCGTTGCCCTATCTGACAATAATTCTAGGGCTTTTACAGCTTCTGCTTCAGTTTCAAACTTGGCTTCATGAGAGAAAGCGACCTGGTTTGTCTGGTCAAATAATCGGAGTTGCCAAAATGGTTTTGAAACAAAATTCTCTATTTCCTCGTTATTTTTAACAATTAGCGAAACAATAGGGGTCTGTACTCGTCCGACCGTCATGCCTTTGGACTTTTCAGGAATTAGTTCATGATCTCGCATCATAAGAGTTGTAAATGGACTCAAATTAAAACCTACTAGCCAGTCAGCTTCTCCTCGTGCTTCCGCTTCATGGTAATAGTTGACTGTTTCTTCAGGTCTTCTTAAGTTTCTAAATGCCATATCTAGCCCTTTTTGAGTCAGTGAGTTGGCCCATAAACGATAACTAACCTTTTTCAAACTACCTGGTATCTTGTTGAGAATATAATAGGCAATTGCTTCTCCTTCACGGTCTGGGTCTGTTCCAATCATAATACTGTCAACGGTCTTAATAGCATTTTTGATAGCGTTGAAGTTTTTCTTAGTATTTTTTTTGATTTCAAATTCAAAATGATCGGGGAACATTGGAAGACGGTCTACGCTTTCCCAATTTTCAAAATTAGTCCAGGGGTTAGACCGTTCAACCAAGTGTCCAACTGCAGGACGGACAAGAACCTGGGCAGATAGTTGCTCAGAATAAACATCCCAACCAGTATCGGTCTTCTTGGGGGTTCCCAAAGCATTAGCATATTTTTTTGCCTGATCGGGCTTTTCTGCTAAGAGTAGTATTGTTTTCATTTCACTCCTCCCTTAGATGCTCCGCCCTTGTTTCTTTTTAGGGCTATCTTGTAGTTTAGCGCTTTGTTTCTCAAGAGTATCTGCAAGTTTTAACAAATACTTGTCTACCTCCCTTTCTTTAGCCATTGCAAGAAAGCTCGCTCCAGGGGTACGTTCTCGAGCTAATGACGTAACCCCTCTGCTTGATGCAATATAGTGATCGTATAGGCGCTTCTCAAATAATTCGCCAAGACGTCCTAGAGCTCTTGTAGTCTCTATGTCAGCTTTAGAAGCCCTTAATCCGCCAGAAGGATGATTATGACTAACAATAAAGCCCTTATTTTGGTCTTTATTGACTTGAGCCATGACAAAAGCAAGGTCAACGACAGTATTACTATAGGCACCCATAAACATATCCTTAACACCGTTAATGTTCAATTGGTCATCATAAGTGATAACTGTGAAAACCTCCTGTCTGTTCATAGTAGCTTTCATACATAATAACGACTCAATTTTTTGTTCATCATAATAAACATTTAAGCCTTCAAGTTCTTTTGCTACATAGTAGCCAACAAAATCACTTAGTTCAGATGCTGCTGTTAGCTCTTCAGGCAAGTCATAAATGCTATCATTTCCAATACTAAATTCTTTATAATCGGCAGTATGTTCATAGCCTTTAAAATCAACAGGTTCATATTTCTCGGCTTCATGCGAATACATTCTTAGCGGAAGTATGCCTTCTTCTCCATAAATTGATACTCTATCAAGACAGTCCCTAGCGGTATTTCCATAAACCCCTCTAATCAACCCAATATTACAATCAATATCTCTAATTACATCATCTTGATCTTGAGAAAAGATATTTGGGTGATCTACAATAGCGTAAGACTTAATATCTGCCTTAAATGCAATATTAAGAACCTCTTTCTCAGACATATCCCCAGAAATTTTTGCATAATATGTAGGGTTCCGTTGAGTCGAAAAACCAATGATATAGGCTTCATTCTCCCTTGGAATCAATTGCTCACTATTCACAAATTGAAATAGAGCCTCATAATTAAAAACTTTTGGTGACTCATAGCTAATTTCTTGTTTCGCATAAGTCAGGAAATTCTGAAGGTCATCAACTCGTGGATCATCGTTCGTTATCAGGTCATAAAGCTCTTGGGTGTTTGCAACGCCAAAGTAATCATATAAGCTCATTTGTTATTCCTTCCATTTTTATGTAATAGAAAAAGCCAAGTCTTAATTGACCTGGCTTTTATCTTTAGTTAGACTAATAAAATTTATTTAAAAGTTCTTCCAACTCCTGGACAAGTGGTTCAGTTGGATTGTTTTGCATATACTCAATAAGTTCATCAAAGGTACTTACCCCTAAATCTTCCATCAGACCCTTAAAACCTCGTGGTTTTTGTTTGATATCTTCAGTCATATAATCACCTCCGTTTCTTGTATTATATCACTATCAATCTTCATCCCATGCAAAAGGCAAAACATCTTCAGTTTCTTCTAGGTCGTCTTCTACGACTTTTTCATGATGAATTGGTAAGACGGTTTCTTGAAATGCACTCTCAGAGGCAATCTCAGCATTATCTTCAGAGGTCATTGCAGCTTGGTTAGTCTCTACTTCTTCGTTGCTTGCTTGAGCTTCATTTTTAGCAATTTCAGCTTCAAGTTCAGCAGTCAAATCAACGACTGTTTCATATTCAATATTGGCCAAAAATTCTTCAATATCAGACCCATAGCGGACATAATCATACCAGTTTTTATCAGAAGGACTATCCGCAAGCCAGTCTTTCATTGGGTGTAGATTTACGCTTGTCTTTTTATCTCGACAAACATTCTGCTTGGCAATAAAGACTAAGGCTTCATCAATACCGATACGTGCAACCTCGTCAGGTGTCATCAAATCACGGCCTTGGCGCTGGTGAGACGTGCTACTTGAACCACCACGTCCACGGCTTTCAGAATAGTTCTGAATATCAATTGTTTGTTTCCCTGCACGCATTGAGAAATACTTCATGGTGTCTTCATCGTTGGTACCTAGATAAAGCAGAGTCGCACAGTTATTTAAGATTGTTTTCCAGTCATCCTTATAAAAGGCCTTTAGTTGGTTAATGGCTTGTAAGATGATCTTAATGGACATTTCACGGCTTCGCACAGAGGCCAGAACCTCATTGAAGTTAGGAATACGGCCAATATTGGCAAATTCGTCAATAATAAATTGAACATGAAGAAGGTCCTCATAGCTGTAACCTTCACGTCTTCCCTGGATAATTGCATCAGCACCGTGGGTTAATTCCTCAAACATGATTGCAAAGAATGTTGAGGCTAAGAAGTTGAAAGCCTTGTTTGTTTCTGGAATTGCAATGAAGACGGCCGTCTTTTGAGTATTCCATGTGTCAATATCCATTGAGTCCGTCTTAATCATATCAGTCACGGCTTGGTGGTCAAATACACTGTATTGTGCAGACATCACAGCAAGCACTGAGTTTCTTGTTTCTGCTTGAAAGTTTGCATTAAAAAGGTCCCATTGACGACAAGCATAGTTCCCAGGAAGTGCCTCTTCCAGCTCTTCAAACATTAGTTCTACAGGAGCAGGAACATCTTCCTCTTTGCGCTGCAAGTTACGCAAGAGATCCCCAATCATAGATAAGTTAGGTTCATATCCTCGAACCTGACTATCAAAATAGAGATAACCAATTAAGGCCCTGGTTAAAAGCAAGTTGGCTTGTACCCAGAAATTTTCACCTTGGGAGTCTGATTTTTTAGTTCCTTCAATGATAGCTTCAGTTACTCGGTCTATATCTAGTTCTGAGTGCATATACTTGAAAGGGTTAAACGTATTTGAATTTGATAAAGTTACCAGGTCAAATACTTTAACTTGATAGCCATGTTCTTCCAACATTGTACCCACTTCATGCACTAGCAACCCTTTAGGGTCAGTAACGACATAAGAACCGTTCATTTGCATTAGGTTAGGCTTAACATAAGTAAAGGTTTTACCATCACCAGGAAGACCACAGGCAAGAACATTCTTGTTTAGTTGCCACTCAAAGGGGAGGCGCTTGTTGTAAAGCCCCATCTTCACATTCTGAGTGAAAAGCATGTTATTTTCAGGCTCTTTGTCCTGAAACCCCTGGAGTTCTCTTGGAGTCGCAAAGCGGGCCGACCCTGCTTCTTCTCCTGATCTTAGATTTTTTGTGGTACTCATTTTACCATAAAGAACAAGAGCAATAAAGAAACCGATAGCCAATGCAGCAAACCCTAAAGGCTTGGAGCTAAAGAGAAAATAAGGAGGGTTGAAATAGTTTGTTACTGTATACTCATAAGGCATGAATAAGTGTTCTGCCGTTACAGGTGGGGACATAGAGAAAAGTGTGTAGCCACGGTTTAAAGCTAGGGCAAAGATAAGCCCTAATACTGCAAATGGCCAGAATTTAGGTTTTTTCTTTTGCATAAGCCCCTCCTAAACTGACTTCGTAGGCTTCTTAACTTTAGTTCCTACTGATTGTTTTGGCGCTGCTGCCTTATGTTTAGCGATTTGTTCTTGAGGTTTTAAGTCTTTAGGAGACTTCTGAAGAGATTTAATTTGTTTTTTGTCGTTAATAATATCTTCTTTTACTCTTTCAAGAGCTGCTTGAAATTGTTTTTGATCTTTTGATTTAAACCAGTAATTATAGTTGCCATTTGCTAACTCTTCTGCATGAAATTGAATGCCATATTCTTTCAAATAGGCTTTTAACTTATCTAGGTTCATTTCATTATTTGAGAATTGCTTGTAATCTAATGTATCGCCTCTCTTCTTTAGGGCATCAATAGATTTTTTCTCGCCAGGCATAGTCTCAATTTTAGTAGAAACCATCTTACCTATATCAACAGCTCTATCTGCTGCTGCTTTCGCTAGAACGCAACTGATATTGAATAGGAGCCTAGCCGTCATGTTCCCTTGATTTTTAAATTCTCTAATGACAGCTTCTTGATCTACAACCATTTTCTTCTCCTTTATCCTGGATAATCTGACTCTTTCGGCAACTTAGTTACCTCATAGCCATACATAGCCTTTTTGGCTTTTTTTACAGTAAATTTGAAACGTGATGATTTAGTCTTATCATCTTTGTTATAACTAACAACGTAAGTCATTTCATAAGTCTGCTTATCTTTGGTTTGTGCCTTTTCAAGTAGGACCGCTGTTGTAGTCACCTTGTCAAAAGGTTTGTTAGAAACCTTTGAGCTAATGAAATTATTAAGGTCACTATTTGTAAGATATGCTCCAATAAAGTAGCGACTAAAAACATCTACTTCATGTTCATCTGACATATCATTGACAGTTGAGGTTTGTTTTGGTGTAGACTGTGTTGTTTTAATTGCTCCCGATTTAAGCCCTACCGCAATAGTGTGTGAAACACCTGCTCCATAGAGGGCTAAGAAGAGAACCACCAACCAAGCCACAATTTTACCAAAACTTACAATGTTAAGTTTGCTTCCTGTATAAGATGATGAAGGAACAACACTATTGCTAGTAGGAAGATTTGTTTTTGTGTCTGAGATAGGTGACACTTGCTCCACTTCATCAATATTCACTGGGTTACTATCTTCTTCTGATACTGATTGAGAAGGAACCTTTAGGGATTGTTTAGGTTTCCGACGACTAAACAACCCTCCTCCTTCAGCGACTAAACCAAAGTCTTTCAGAGATTGTTCAAGATCACCTTCAGTTGGGGGAATTTCCACAGTCTTCTCTTCTAGGACTTCATTTGTTTTAGCGTTTAAATGAGATATTTTATAGCGCCCCATAGTGTTTGTAGCTAAGTGTCTTGTTTCAATTTGTTCCATCTCATAGAGAAATTGAGCACGATTAGTAAACTCACTAATTTTGTTTGTCTGTAGGTTTGTAACTTGAAATGTCATTATCAATCACCCTCCTTGTAGTTCTTAAGAGCAGCATCTAATTCTTCAGGACTTATATCATAACGCTTGATTACTTCAAGACGTGCTTCAACTTGGAGCTCTTCAACTTGCTTATTATAACCATCCAGGCGCTTCTGAATGGCAGCAAGTTGTTTCTCCGTCTTTGCTTTTAACTCTAAAGCTCTATCTAAACGTTCCTGAATAGTTTTCTTTTTACGTTTAGGTTTTGTTTGTTCTACTTGTGAATTTTCTTGATAGTCGTTCATTGTTTATATTTCCTTTCATTGTTTACGTTCAAGCATGATATTACAGTTAGCAAAAACAGGATCATCAGCTAGTTTTTCTGGGTAAATATGCTCATTATAAAATAAAAACTCATTGGCATCATTGTTTAATAAAACTGCACCACCTTCATCTACATCTACTAGCAAACATTCAAGTTGATCACAAGTCTGTTTTAGCCTGTTAGCTGTTCGTGGTTTTAACAAGCCACTGTTAGAAATGAATACACTCATTATGATCACTGTGTTGTTTTCAATAAATTCCAATTTTGGTTCATTGTAGTCCAGATTATTGTCCTCCCACGCCTCTATAATGTAATCATAAAGACGTTCTAGCACTTTCTGCCCCTTAACAACCATACAATGACTTGTACCCTCACCTAGATAACTCTCAAATTGGATATAAGCGGTACCATAAGGAATTAAAGCCTGTACTCCTTCCCTGTTCTCATCCCTATACAGACTCGGTAACGTTCTGGATAGTTCATCAAGTCTTTGTTTAAAATCTTTAAATTCCATCTGATTATTCCTCACTGTTTAAAGAGTCTGTAGAGGTTGGTGAAGTAGCATTGCTGCTTCCGCTAGTGCTAGTAGAAGTAGAGGCATTACTTCCAGAGCTTGAGGCACTCTCTAGTGTGCCATAGCTATTAGTAGTGTCTGTAACATTTGCTGAGTCTGTGACAATAAGGTAGCTCATGTTATTGACCTTAAACTTTTTACCATCTTTAGTAAATGTTAGGCGCAATGTATTTTTACTAGCAACATTCTTCTGAGCATCTTTATAGTCACCCTTATTTTTTAGGAGTGTATTTGTGTAGTTGATTGTGGCAATGGCCGTATTGTTCTTTTCATCAATAAAGATATCGGCTGATTTGAAAGCCTGATCAACCACATAACCTTTATAAGTTTGATTAACGGGTTCGTTCTCCATATTGACAACAGACGTATATAGACCATCAGTCATAAAAGGTTTATAACGAGAACGGTTCTCCTCTAGGTCCTTCTTCGTATAATAAGCAATCAAGAATTTCCTGATATAGTCCTGAGTCAATTCAGTTCCTTCAGCAACTTTTTTTGTTTTAGGGGCTGACACTTTCTGTGTTGACTTACCAATATGTCCAACACCGAACCCAATAACAAAGATCAGAATTACTATAATAGCAACTCCTACTCCTTTTAAAATTTTAACTTTAAATGTATCAATCATAATAAACCTTTCTTTCGTTGTATTTTACTGTCCAGGAGGCATAGCAAAACTATAGTAGCTTGCATTATTGACAACCCTCCAATGGACTTTATCTTGGACAAAAGTATAGTTAAGCTCAGAAATCAAGAACGAACCATCATCATTAACATGCTCAACAAACATTACATGACCATAGATACCTAAAGTACCGTCAAAGCCACCAGCAGTTGAACATACGGCCCCAACTTGAGGGGTTGAGGTTGTATGCCAACCGTTTTGAGCAACCAGGTTAGCAACCCAATCTTGACCGTTCCCAAGTTGTGGAGCTACATCAAGTCCCCAAGTTTCGTGTACTCGGTTCCAAACATAGAAAGTACACTGTCCTGCAGGGTAATTATTTCCTGGATAACCTGTCACAGTGTTACTAGACGGTTGACCCCATTTCAGTTTACCTTCATATTCACTAGGGAAGTCCCAAGAAGAGGCCTTAGTGCCTCCTGGTCCTGAACCTGTTCCTGAACTCTTAGGTGTTTGATGGAACCAGGTCAAAGCCTGTTTCGCAATCTTTTGACGTTCGCTGATTTTATCACCTGGAACACCTTCCCATTGAGAAAGAAAACGACTCGTCAGAGTATCTACATCATCATTACTTGTCAATACGCTTTTCAAAATATTGATATAGTAGGGGTTATCCCCTTCAAGCATGAAACGGATTTGAGCATCAAGTGTGTACCATTTTTTATCAATCTTCTTGGCATATTCAAGTAAAAGGGTGTGACGTGTTGCACCATCTGCTGTATCTGTCCACTGACCTAGGCCGAGACCACGGTGAAGGATATTGGGGAAACCACCGCCATAAATGGCGGGCCCTCCCATATTCAACCATTCTTCATTTTCCCATGAGTCGGCAGAAGCTCCGACAGGAGGGGAGAGATAATCTCCTTCAGCACGTTTAGGCTCAATTTGAGACTCTACACCAAAACACCCTGCCATTGCAGCAATTCCATTGTCAGTCGCTTCAGGGAGAGATTTCTTGACTAAATCATATAGTTGTTTTGCCCGTCCGCTCATTTCACCTGCTGTCTCAGTTGTTGTTACTTGTGTATGTTGGCTATAGGCGACAAAAGGGAAGTAAAAGCCAGGATTGACAATTTGCCATTTATCAATCTTTTTCCCTTTTTTGTCTACGTTACGGGTGAAGGTTCTGGCATCCTCATTATCTTCATCACGTTTCTCAAGATATTTGGCTTCGTCATAATATCGTTTGTCGTCTTTGTCGTCTTTGTCCAAAGTCTCTTTGCGTTTAGCATAGGCAATTTCTTGCCCGTTCCCTTGAACAGACCCTAATTCAGTCCCTTCTTCAACCTTGTCTCCAGACTTAACACGAGCTCCTGAAACGTTATAGAAAATAAACTCCGCATCATCTGTATAGATAATGATATTAGTCTTCTGTTTCTTTTCTTCGCTTTCCTTTTTATCTTTTGGAAGGTTCGTTTTAAAGGTCTTTAGTGTAGATTTTCCAACCTCAACTTTTCCGTCCATAGGCGCATAAAGTTTTTGACCTGAAGAGGCCTTGATAGTCGTGTTATAGCTAAACTTATCTTTTGCTGTATAACCATAACGTTTTTCTATCATGACTCCTTCAGACTGACTTTTATCATCATCAGCATTATATAGAGGGTTTTGAAGTTCTTGCATTCCAGGGTATTTCCCTGACTCCTTTGCATTTTCAAGAATTTCTTCATATTCTTCCCGATCAGACTTACTGAGTTTGGTCCACTCTTTCCCGTTTGTATAGACATCTTTCATTGTCTTCAGGTTGTTTGGATCCTCGTTTTCCTGCTTCCAAATATCATCAAGAGCATCTGAGAAATGGTTTAGGCCAAATTTCCCTGCCCATTTTCCACCATTACCATCTTCCCACTTGGCAGATGGTTCCCATTCTCCTCCGTAACGGTAATTCATGTATAACAGAATTTCATCAATATCTGTGTAGTATTCAACCTTATCATTCGATTTTTTACGGTCTGTCTTAGATAATTGGACCCAGGAGTCATTTAGACTGAAATCTGTTTGTTGGACAATGTTTGAAGAAAATGCCCCTGATATAATGACAATTAAAAGAAGTAAAGCTGCAACAGCAGCCACCCCCCAACCAATTGGGGTAGCAAAGAATGCAATTGCTCCGTTGACAGCAGAAGCAGCAGCCTTAATGGCTAACTGAGCTACTTGCAAGGCTCTTCTGAACCCTTTGGCACTTGCCTGAGCAGCACGCCTGGCATTCTTCGCTGTCCTCTTTGCGACTCTTCCCGCTGATTTGGTTGAACGTTTGGCAAAACGAGGGGCTTTAACAACCCCTTTTCCAGTTTTTTTAGCGACTTTTCCAAAACTACGCCCTGCCTTACGAGTGCTATGTCTCATGCTATTAGCTGTTCGTAGCGCTTTAACTCCCTCAGCCGTGTCTTCGTTTTGATTAAGAACAGTCTCAATATAAGAGCTTCCCATACTTAAACCTGTTTTTCCAGCCATTCTTACAGTCTGACGGGTTTTTGTAGGGTTTGTCTTTTTAACTATCTTCTTTGTCTTGCGAGCAATCCTTAAGTTATCTTTATTCTTCCTCTTAAGTTTGAGAGCTTCAGCCCCCCCTCCTTCACGATAGTTTTTAGCAGCTTCCCGATAAGCGGCCTTAGCTTCTTTATACTCTTTATTAGCACCTCGCTGTGCAATTCGGCCTCTATTGTTATTATGCCTTTGAACAGCCTGACTGATTTCTTGTTTTCTTTGAGAGTATCTACTTTTTGACGATTGATTATTACTCAAGAAATAATCACCCCTTTCTATTTAGATATGAAAAAAGAGGTGATTATCTATCACCTCTATGCACCTGCTTCAGAGTAAGCGTCTGTTGCAATTAGTTTAAATAATTTCGTAGTGCTTGGGATTGGGTTTTCAAAAGGAACCACTGTTCCGCCTGCAATAATAAGACCTGTTCCCTTTGCTTTAGGTTTCGTTACGTATCTTAATTGACTTTCTGTCAATTCATACATAGCTGCCAATTCACGGGCATCAGACCCTTTTTGTTTCAAAAGTACAACAAATTCTGAGTTGTTTAACAGCTTACGTCCTTCAGTACGATCAAGCAACGTTTCCACGTTCTGAGTAATTCCCGTAGGGATTGCCCCATATTTACGGACACGGGCATACAAGTTGGTGAAAAATAACGCCTGATTATCAGTTTGAAATTGGTTTTGCATTTCATCAAAGTAAATACGTGTAGTGAATTTTCCTTGATTATTAACCACCATATTCCAAATATAGTCTTGAATAACCATCAGTGCGAAAGGCTTCAATTTCCCATCAAGTTTTTTCAAATTGAAGATAACAAAGCGGTCATTGATATCTACATTGGTTTCATAAGAGAAAATATCCTGAGAACCTTTAGCATAGGTTTCAGAAGCAATTGCCATATCTCTAGCTTCTTGTTCTGGTTGATCTAACATAATATCATGCCAATCTTTAAGGGTTGGCATACGTCCTTTATCTTGGAAACGTTCGTAAGTTAAGTGAGTTACACGGTCAATAATAGACACCTGGGCATCTGTAACTTCTGTAAGTACGTTTTCAAAGAAACCAATCAACAATGAAGATTTTTGAGCAATTGGATCTCCATCTTCTGCATCCAGTTTATCCATATCAGGCAAATCTAGTAGGTTAAGGTGAGTCTGAGAACCTGGGTAAATATCTATCATCTGCGCTCCAAATTCTCGTCCGATATCACTATACTCGTCTTCAGGGTCTACTATGATGACTCTATCATATATGTTTTTCAATAATGTTGGAATTACTTCCATTGATTTAACCGTTACCGACTTACCACTTCCTGAGCTCCCAAGAATAACACCTGAAGGTGTATTCAAATCACGTTGACGATCAAGGGTAATCGAATTATGGCTTAATTGGTTTTGCCCATAATAGACTGCCCAGGGGCTCTTACTTTGAAGGTCAACGTTCGTGAAAGGGACCTGTGTCACAATATTAGAGGTTGTCATGTCACGCATATAATTTTGTTTCACTTCAAGGAACGGAATACCAATCGGTAAAGTTGAATTAAGGCCATTTTCTTGTTGGTAAGAGGCTACATCAAATTCTGCGCCATGCTTACGTCCAGCAGCCTTAACTCGACTTGTAAAGTCTTCTAGCTCTTCTTCGCTATCCGCTTTAAAGAAGACTGTGAAAATGCCTGAATAAATTTTTTGGTCATTATCCTGTATTTCAGACTTCCAAACTTCGGCTTCTTCAGCAAGTTCCGCAGCAACCCCACCAGTAGCAAGTTCCTGTGAAATACCATCACGAGCCCCTGCTTTTTGACTTTTGACCATATCCATTTTGATAGCCGCCTCTGCATTATTGATTTTTTTCAAGGACTCACCTACATCATAAGGACGTGCTAAAACATTGATAACTAATTCAATACCAACATCTACGAGCGACTTAATCAAACGATCATTAAGGAAATTCGGATAATTTCTGACAAACATTACACGTCCAAATTGATTATCAATCTTCATCATTTTAGGTTGGAACCAAATTGAACCAGGTGCAATAAATGACTTGGTACCAAGACCACTTCGGATAAGGTCACGGTAATCAAGGTTCAAGTATGGATTACCTCTAAGAATATCAGAGAAGATATTTAATCGCTCTGAGCCATTTAATACCTTGAAATCAACATCTACCGCCTGGAATTGAGCTGTAAAGTTGTTTTCAACATCATTAAGCCTACGGTAGGCCATTTTTCTATCTTCAGCTATTGTAGAAACTGTAACAAATTTTTTAACCTCAAAGTTATTTTGTTCCTTATCAAAACGATCTTTAATTATTTTGTTGTATTCATCACGATAATCATTGAAACCATCATTTACTCTATCATAAGAAATTTGCTCTACAGCATTGTCAGGTAAAGGACGGTTAATGACCGTGAGTTGATAGGTGTTATCACTGTCTAAGACATTTAAAGCATCAGCATAGTAATCTATAATATCCGATTTTTCATCATCACTTGCGGTAATGTAGTTAGCATCACCCAAGGCATAGGTCCGTGAAAACTCACGACCTGTAATGTGCATGAGTCCATCTTCAAAAAGACTCGTGTACTTAATTGTATTTTGAGTTGATTTTTTTAATGCTTTTTGTAGCTGTTTCCCACGTTCTAGCTCCTCTTGTGTAAGAGTTGGCTTAATTCCATTCGTGGACATCTTTTGCTTGCGAAAAGGCAGAATTGCCATAAGTTACCTCCTTATTTCCAAACGCTGTGAAATCATCATCAGTTTGATAGCTTCGTTCTTGAATTGTTAAGATAAATAGCAACCGTTCTTTAACAATCCCGTCTAACTTAAGCCCATAGACGATAAAAGGCGGTGTTCCTAGAACAACCACCATATACATGTATAAGTCAGGAATAGACCAAAAAACTGTTGGTAAGACACCAATCATAACGACAGCCCCTACACCTAAGACCATTATAAAAATACGGGCCGTCATACCGCCTACTACCGACCTTTCATACTGGTCAATTTCTTTTAGGAAAATCGACCCTAATTTACTTTTATTCAATCAATTAGCCTCCTTTAATTAGTTTGTAAAAGAGATTTTGCGGTTGATTGTGAACGATATAATATCAATATAAATATCACACACTTACCAATATATGAGAAACCAGCCGCAAAAGTTTTTAACCAGTCAGCTTTAGCTAATTCTACATTTTGATCTAACTTGAAAGCCTGCCAGATGACCAATAGAACAACAATTAGGACTCCCTGAAAGGCTGTTGCAGCTGTACGCTTCAATAGATTTGTTGCAATACTTCTTGTATCATCAGACATCCAGAAGGCAACTATCAAAGGTGATACTGCTCTAAGAACGTACAACTCAATAAATCTCATAAACACCATGATATTAGTAAGCATAAGTGCAATTGCGCCTGCAATATAAGCTAGTGAATTTACAACAATTCTAATTGCCCAGTTCCCCTTTTTGAGGGCTTCAAATTCAAATAGATTATTTGTAATATTTGCTCCAACCATACGTGTCAGTAAGTTAGTGATTTGTATAATAGCCACAATAATTTGACTAGACATGGCTACTAAAAAGTAAGCAATAAGGTATTTTAAGGCTACTTCTAACATTAAGCGGTAAGTCATCTCTCCCCCTTGTTGTTTCAAGTATTTGTACCATGACATCATTTCTACCAACAAGAAAAAGCTCACAATAATGAAACCGACTACCATAAAACTTGTGTTAATTTTTATCACTGCACGGTTAGCTTCGCCATTGTATTGCCGAAGACTTTTGGTCATATTTTGTACTAATTCGTCCATACTCCTCCCCTCTTGCGATTAGGCATAAAATAAAAGAGTATCAATTAAATTGATACCCTAGTTAATAAAAACGTGCAAAAGTAAAAATGAAACTTAAAGTTAAAGATACAATATGAATCAGAAAACCTACAATCCATAACGCAATGGAAAATATCCAAGTTGCAACTGTAAATAGACCTAGTAAAACAGCCCAAATACATCTGAAAAACATGCCTATTACTGAAACGATTTTTTTTCGACCAGTGTTTTTATGTGTATAGGTATTCTCATTATAAGAGGTATAGCTGTCATCATCAATTACTGAGGGATTAGATGACTCATAGAGAACGAAAATTTCACCGTCTTTTTCAGCTTTAGCAATCTCCAAGACAGATGGTTTATGGCCGTTAATACTTTCATAATAACTAATCCATTCTTCTCTGTTCATAATCATCAACCTCTTTCCTAATCTTTTTCTTATTATATCATAATTACTAATGCTTTGATATTTCTCTAAATACCTTTTAGAATTGAATTGAGTTGATTGCAGCAACAATTGCAGCTGCAATACTTGCTGATACAGCAGCTAGTCCGCCACCATAAACCATACCTGCCATTCCGTTATCGGTTTGTTGTGCATTTTGGTTTTTCTTTCCTTGGAAAAACTCAATTGCACCTACAAATGCCCATCCTAGGCCACCAATAGCAACCAAAGCACCCATGACAGTAATAATTTTTGTAACAACTTCCATTTTTTAATTTCTCCTTTGTTTCGCAAAAAAGAGGCATCAGCCTCTAGTTAGTCTTCTTCAATAATCACACAAGGTTCATCTTCTAGTAAGATGACTTGTGGAGCTTCTTGTTTATATTCAATCATGATAGAACCTCCATCTATACAAAGGACAGTTAGATTTCATAGACAGTTTATTGACTTATCTAGGTCAATATTCAAACAAATAACGAGCCAGGGAATCGAACCCCGTTAAGCTCCTAAAAGCACTCGCTACTAACCAATGTCTTATCGTAGTTTTTGGTTAAATGAAATCTAACTGGCTTGTATTTTAATGATTAGGTTTATTTATTTTCTGACATTATTATGCTATAATGTCGATGTAAGTTTTAAATTTTTATAAATTTTTAACTAACCCCGATGGCCGTCGGGGTTTTTTTGTGTAGAGGTTGCTGAAGACCTCTTCTTTAAGACGGGTTTATCAAGCCATTCAAACCGTCCTGATAATTTTTTAAAATTTGTAATATAACGGCCGATTAAAATGTATAGCATATTAAGACCAGTTAAAATTACAAATGATAAAAGAATTCCTAAAATTGGTTTTAGGTAATCCATCTAGTCCTTCTTACGTTTTGGCAAGAAACCAAGTCCTGCTGCAATAAGAAATGCGCCTAGGCTTGTAAGGCTTACTGTAAGGGCAGTGTCATCACCAGTGTGTGGTAACGCCTCTGTTTCAGTGGCTGCTGCTTGTTTCTCAGTTGACGGTTTAGCTTCAGGAGCTTTATCCGTTACCTTATTTGGATCAGGAGCCTTGTCTGTTGACTTATCTGTTGGAACAGTAGGAGTCACCGTCTTAGAAGTGGATGGCTTTTCCTCAGTCTTTGGTGTTGTTGGAGGAGCTGGTGTCACAGGTGTTGTAGGTGCTATAACACCAGAAGTCCCGTCTGATACATGACTAGCGCTTGTATCAGGAGCCTTGTCTGTTGACTTATCTGTTGGAACAGTAGGAGTCACCGTCTTAGAAGTAGATGGCTTTTCCTCAGTCTTTGGTGTTGTCGAAGGAGTTGGTGTCACAGGTGTTGTAGGTGCTGTAACACCAGAAGTCCCGTCTGATACATGACTAGCGCTTGTATCAGGAGCCTTGTCTGTTGACTTATCTGTTGGAACAGGAGCAGTCACGCTAACCGTTGGGCTAGTTGACCCGTCAATAACAGGCGTTGTTTCATCAGCGAAAACCCCTGATGATGCAGTTGCAAGCACTGCTGTTGAGATAAGTGAAATAAATTTTGCTTTATTCAAAGTCTCATACCTCTCTTTTCTTTTCCTTGCGGTGATAACCAACACCGCTTAAGCGAAGGAAGGATTGGTTGTTTTGCACAAATTTTCTTGCAATAACTAAATTATTCCGTTTAACGACTGATATTGCTTGAAATATAGTTGCAAAAGGTACAATCTCTTCCACATTTACGAGTCGTCCATTTTTTCGCTCTTTTTTTTGGATTGCTGCGAACTTTGGTCGACATTTGGCAACGGTACCGTCTTGAAGATATAGCATTACACCACCTTCAAGACCGAGTTGCCTGAGATCAGATAGTCTCAAAAGAGTATCATTCATTTCGACCTCCTTTTTTTTGCTTTTGTTTAACTAAAAATAGTTAAATCTGCATTTTGACGTAAGGTTTATAGCTTTGTTCACCTCGAACTCATTAAGGCTGGTAGCCACGGCCCGCTTGACCAACCACACAATTTTAACTGTGGGTCCTACCTCGTTAGCACTTACTTCCTGTAAGCGTGCCTTTGTTATACTTGATACCAGGCGCTAGATATACTTCTACTAGCTACGCTTTCGCCCCCATTTCTTTATTTTATGCCTTTAGTATCACTAATCAGGACGAAAGATTATTATTCAGTTTTCAAGGAACACCAAGCAGTTTTAAGACCTGCTAAGGTCAAAGCTAAAGCAGCTTGTTACATACCAGTTGAAATCCAAGGGCCAACGCTGTCATAGACCCATCCAACGCCGTTAGCATAGCCTTTTAGGACACTACGGTAATAGAGTCTGCCACGAATTCGGCGGTACTCATAGTAACGTCTTACTGGAGTGTCTGCGTGTGCGACATTATCACCTGTCTTGTACTGAACAGCACTGATTGTTGCACCACCCACTCCAAGAAGAGTGACTGCAAGCATAAGTTTGTTAGCAAATTTCATTTTGCTACCTCCTGAAAACATTTTTGACAGTTTAACGACGTATCCAGGTCATGCTTCTCAAGAAGGTGCTTGCGTTATATTCGCCAGGTCATCCATTCGTATTTTCTTGTTTTCGTCTCTCTTGATTGAAAACAGCTAGAATGCCATTAAAAACAAATTCTGCAATTTTTTCTGTAGAGGATGCGTAACGCATATTTTCAAGGGCGTATTGATAACGGTCATCAAAGTGGCGCATTACAAAGTCTGCTGAAGCTTTTGAGAACCTCTCTTGTCTTAGACGTTCATATACAAGTCCCCAAATATAATCTCTATCGTACTGTGTTGCTTCATCAACTTTGCGGTTTAGAGTATTTTGATATTTATCATCTTGACTAGAGTGAGCCATTTCCTCATCATCATCAAAATGACTGACTTTATTATTACTCTCTTTAATCTCACTCACTTTAGTATAAGTTGAGTCGTAATTTGCGACTTCTTGAAGTCTGATTTCACGACTTCTTGAAGTCGTATTTTCCGACTTCCGGAAGTCGGCTTTTTCGACTTCCGTTGATTTCACTGGGTTTAAGAGCTGTTGAGCTTCCTCAAATTCCATATTAAGAATTTGAATATCTGTGATAGCGTTCTTGACATAGATGCGATTAGCCTTATTTAAACCTTGTCTAACTTCATCAATCAGCCCATATTTAATTAACTCTTTTTTCAACTTCATGACTTTATCTCGACCACAACCAAGGTCTTCAGACAAGTCCTCAATGTTGTAATAAATAAAAATATCGCCCAAGTCATCCACGAATCGTAAGTCACCTTTACGAGTGCTATCAAGCGAAGCACTTAAACGGTCACGGCAAAGCATAAACATCAACTTAGCTTCTGCTTTCAGTTTGCGGTAATACTTAGATTTAATAACCACTTTTGGAAGTTGATAGAAATTGTCGCTATTCAAAGCCTGCTCTAAAGAAATTCTACCGTAAGCCATTACCTTACCTCCCCAACTTTCAGCATCATACCACCTTGTTTAGGAAACTTAATCAAGTTATACTCTTCAAGTTCCTTCAAAGATTCAACTACTTTTTCACGTGACCATCCTGTATCATTCATCAATGACACAATAACCATATTTCTTGATTGTCTTTGTTTAGCACGTAATTTTTTCTGATTTGATTTCATAATTGAACCTCCGAGAGTTAGTATGAGAAAAAACAAAGAGAACGCTTTTCACGTTCTCTTAATGTTATTTATCTAATTCTCCCAATTCAGGACACATACGTGAAGAGATAGAAATTTGAATCCCTCAGAAAAAAATTAAGCCCTATGCATCATCTTTTCTCCGGTCAAACTTCATGCTAAAATAAGAGAATGCTTTATCATAAAAAGAAATTAGGAGAAAAACTAGGACTTCCAACCTTTAACCACTACTATAATATTCCTATTACTTCCCTAGAATATAACCTTAAAAACTTAGGTCCGAGTGATACCTACATTATCACTTTCAAACAGGACAATAACCTCTTTGTTGTTGATATAACACATCAGATTGGTCATACCAGTCATTTTGACACCGTCTCCCTCTTTGAACAAGACAAGCTCTTATCAGGTATCGCTGCTGTCCCTTTAGCCTCTGTTCATAGCATACAAATCTTGTCTTTTCCAAACAAGTTACACTCTCTGGACCCTAGTCAGCGTCTAAAAAATCTCGTCGCTCTTTACTACAAGGATGAAGAAATCATGCGTTACCTCAAGACGACTAAAAATATCGGTGATCAGGTGACAAGATATCAATTAGAGGCTGATCGACTAGAAAGACAAGGTAAGAGTTTTGACTTCTTCAAGTACACCAGTCGAGGCAAAGTACGAGAAGAAGACGGTCTATCGGAAGTGTCTAGCAAGGACTACGACTTCATTCCTGATTTTCATCCCTTCTTAACCTCACCAAGAAGCCAGCAGGTTTTAAGCGTCCCAGTAACCTACTGTGATGACAAAACGAAACAGACCGCTAAAATAGACATCATGGGTTGGTATATCAAGGACCAGCAACTTAAGATTCGTTGGAAACCCAAGTACATGCGCAAACGGCGATGGCGCTCATCACGTATCTCAATTGATATCGTGACCGACAACTACTTCTTCCAAGGACAAATCTATAGAGACAGTAGCGCCCCCCTATTTCTGAACAACCTAAGCTTTGACAGCAAGATTCCTAAGAGCTTCCTGCCATATCTCCAAAAACAGTACCAAATCTTTATGGCTCTAGTCGAAGAACAAAAAAGACTAGCTCTCCTACGAAAGGTTCAGTTAAACAATAAGGATTAAGTATCTTTCACTAAAATTCCACATATCAAAAAGCTCATTCTTACACGCTAGAATGAGCTTTTAAGATTCTTCAATTGTCATTAGAACATCCTTTTGGAATTTTGTAAAAAATATTTTCATAAGGAGGAGTCATTGTGTGTCACCATTTTTATACCTAGCAATCATAGATTACCTCCATCAACTTACAAATAACTTTTTTGTATTGTAAATTTTCTATTACATTGGTATCACTCCCTAAGCTATTTTGTGCAATAACTTAAAGTGTCTCCATTTTTATAACGTCCTAAATTCATCATCATAGTAATCACCTCTGATTCGTATGATTTGAGACCTATCTCCCCATTGACCACTCAATGAGGTTTACTTGTCGCCGTTCTTATAACGACTTACATCAAACATCAACATAAGCGTCACCTCGGTACTTTGTTACAAGATTTAAGCATTTAACTTTTGTCGATAGTTTACTCATTTGGCATCGGTATCACTCCTTAAGCTATTTTACGCAACAACTTAAGTGTCTCCATTTTTATACCTACTAACATTTCTCATGAGCCTTACCTCACTTTATGACGTTAATCTTGAGTTTAGCTTTCGATTTCTGGTGGTATCACTCCCTTGTAGCTATTTTATGCAACATTTTTAATCGCCGTTTTTATACCTACTGATATTTTTCATGAACTCACCTCGTTCATCTTAAGAATATAGGATTTACGTTTCGTGTGGCATGGGTATCACTCCTTAGGCTATTTTACGCAACAACCTAAGTGTCTCCATTTTTATACCTACTAACATTTCTCATGAGCTTTACCTCACTTTTTCTTAAGTTAACAGATTTGAGTTTGGCTTTCGACTTCTGGTGGTATCACTCCCTTGTAGCTATTTTATGCGACTGAATTAATCTCCGTTCTTGTAACGTCCTACTGTCATGCGGTCACGCTCCTCAGAGATGATTGGTAAAGTTATTTGTTTTGCCTACTGTTTTGTTTAGAGATCTTAGTCTCCGTTTTTGTACCTTGAAATATTTACTCTCACCATGGCTTTTTCCTCCTTGATGAATTCTTATCTTCTTTACACTTTTAGTATAATGTAAACGCTTACTTTTGTCAATCCTTTTGTCGGGAAAACGCATAATTTTTTGAAAAAAGATTTCTTTGCTACAATAGAGACATGTTAGATTTAAAAGAATACGGCATTGTCATGTGGGATGCTGAGAAAATCGCATCTTTTCGTCGCACCCTCCTGGACTGGTACGATCGAGAGAAACGAGACCTCCCCTGGCGTAGGACTAGAAACCCATACTATATCTGGGTCAGTGAAATCATGCTACAACAAACCCAGGTTCAGACTGTTATTCCCTATTACGAGCGCTTTTTAGACTGGTTCCCAACAGTTAAAGATTTGGCCGAAGCTCCAGAAGAGAAGCTTCTCAAAGCTTGGGAGGGACTAGGTTACTATTCACGTGTCCGAAACATGCAAAAGGCTGCGCAACAAATCATGGATGACTTTGATGGTCAGTTTCCAGATACATATGAAAACATTGCCAAACTCAAGGGCATCGGACCCTATACTGCTGGTGCTATTTCTAGCATCGCTTTTGGGCTCCCAGAACCTGCTGTTGATGGTAATGTTATGCGAGTTATGGCTCGTCTCTTTGAAGTTAACTACGATATCGGAGACGCCAAAAATCGTAAGATTTTCCAAGCGATTATGGACATTTTGATTGACCCTAATCGTCCAGGTGACTTTAACCAGGCGCTTATGGACCTTGGGACTGACATCGAATCAGCTAAAAATCCAAGACCCGACGAAAGCCCTATTCGCTTTTTCTGTGCAGCCTATCTCAATGGAACCTATGACAAATACCCCATCAAATTGCCAAAGAAAAAGCCTAAACCTATGCAAATTCAGGCTTTTATTATCAGAAATGCAAAGGGTGAATTTCTGATCGAAAAAAATATCGAAGGGCGTCTGCTAGGTGGTTTCTGGTCCTTCCCTATCGTGGAAACAGACTTTATTGGCCAACAGCTCAGCCTTTTTGAAAAGGATGATAGTATTCTCGAGACAGTCTCTCAAAAGGCTATTTTTGAGAAAAATTATGCCCTCAAACCAGAGTGGACAAACAATAGCTTTACACCCGTAAAGCATACCTTCAGCCACCAAAAATGGACCATCGAAATGGTGGAAGGCAACGTTAAGAACGATAAACCTACTTCCGATAAGGAGCTACGCTGGGTGGCTAGTCAAGACTTTGACCAGTTCCCAATGGCCACACCACAGAAGAAGATGATTAAAACTTATGAAGACAGTAAAAAAGGATAGCATTGGGTGCTACCCTTTTTCTTATACATCAAGTTTATCGTGCTTACGGCCTCGCAAAGCAAGGTATACTTTTGAAAGAACTACTCCCAAAAAGATATAAAACAATTCCAAATAAGTCACATTTTTTGACATCAAAAATTCAATCATACCCAACACAACGCTCCGTAACTTACTGCTCCTCCAGCTAATCCCAATAAAGCTCCTCCTGGGCCACTAGTGATAAGACCCGTGATACTTGTTCCGAGGGCTGCCTTAGCTGCATTGTTCCAACTACATCCACCACCTACAACCACTGATAATTCCTGATGTGTCAATACTTGTTGTGTCATTTCTGATGTTTTCAATATATTTTCTCCTTATTAATACTAATTTTTCTATTTATGGTAATTGTGAGTTGCAAATCTCTTAGTGTCCTCACTAATCACTAAGAGATATCCTAAAATTAACTGTCTATTCTATCTCCTTTCATTTTAAAGACAACTGTCGCTAGCTCTCAGTTATATCCTTAAGTTATGCTTTTATTATAGGTAAGATGGCCAATAAAAAATAGTGACATAAATGTCACTATGGAGGACAAAAAAGCCGAAACGTTTAAGTTTCGGCTTGAAAATTATTAATCGACTTTATAGAAGAAGTAACTGTCGTCAGTGGTTCCATAAATTGACTGACCACTCCAGATGCGGTCCTTACTTTTATCTGACTGATCATCAGCTTTCTCATTTGGTGATGATGTTACAGAACCGGTCAAGGCTACTCCTTTGGGTAAGAATGCAATCATTCCACCACCAGGACCAACTTCTTTTGGCACAAGTCCTGCTTTAAAAAAGCCATCAGCAATTTTACCATATTCAATTGCTACTTTCTCAGTATCACTCACTAACCCATTTTTATCAAAGGTCATCGTATAGCCTTTGCCATTCTTCCAAGTTCCAGCGATACTTGAAAAATCACCATTTTGGATAGCATTGATATCCATACCAGTCTCTTTGTTGGACTTGCTATCGCTACTGCTTGCTTCTGTCTCGTCACTACTTGAGTCGTCAAAGTCATACCAGTCTTCGGAAGACAAATCGAAAGTCTGAGCGTTACCTAGGCCAACCTTACTGGCACCGTCAGTTGTATCAGACATGCTGAAATCAACTGATTGAAGCTGGCTAAAGGCACCATCTTTAATTTCATAGGTCTCAGCTTTGGCCTCAGGTCTCATACGTTGGAATAGTTGGCAGTAAATCGTACCATCTTTATAGAATTTCATGGTGCTCAAGTAACCACCCTTGGCAAAGGTTCCAGCACTTTTGGCAAATACAGGCTTATCATCATTATCAAGATAATAAAGGGCATGAACACTGTCAGGAGTACCAATCAAAAGCTCAGCTGAGCCATCACCGTTGATGTCTACATAACTATATTGCACGTTTTCTCCTGCTCTTTTAGCATCAAAAATAGTGCTAGTCGCATAAGCTTCGTCAGACGAAAGATCACTTGGAACAGCTGATGTATCGCCGTTCAGAGCAATAGGGCGATAGAGATCCAAGACTGAAGCATAGAGCTCATCGTAGCTCACTTCCTCCGTTTCAGATGAATCACCACTCACTTGTTCAGACTTAGAAGCGCTGTCGCCTGAGCCTGAACCACCCGTATTTGTTGCGTTACAAGCTGTCAGCAAGAACAAACTTGATAAGAGCGCAAATCCTGTTAATTTCTTTTTCATAACTATCCTTTCATAAGAAACGACCTAATATAAATATTAAATCATTTAAATCTCTTTGACATTATGTTAACAATTGTATGGTTGATAAGTCAAGTATTTTTTGAAAAATTAATTTATATTCATTTATCAAGAACGCTTATATAATCATAACTTTCACTATAATCCAACAATCCCATCCTCAATCAAATTAGAATTTTAATTAAAATATCTAGATATTAATTAGTGATTCTTTTTTCATTTACAAATATCTGCATCAAAAAAGCTGGACCTCAGTCCAGCTTTCATCTGTCTATTTCTACTTGGTCATAAAGTAGGTGATAATCACCAATACTGCTACAATACCTAGGATAACAGCCAGAAATCCTAGCATGTAACGCAAGAGAAAATAGGTAAATGGAAAATTTTCTTTCATGTTTTACTTTGCCTCATACCATGTACGGCCGTCATTCTCATCTGCAATGAGTGGGACAGCGAGTTCGACTGCAGCTTCCATGGTTTCTTTAACCAAGGCTTTCATCGCTACAAGTTCATCGTTTGGCACCTCAAGGACGATTTCATCGTGCACTTGGAGGAGCATCTTAGTTTTATAGCCACCTTCTACCAAAGCCTTGTCCAAGTTAATCATAGCAATCTTGAGGATATCCGCGGCACTTCCCTGGATAGGCGAGTTGATAGCTGTACGCTCTGCGAAGTTGCGAACATTAAAGTTACGAGAATTGATATCTGGCAACTCACGACGGCGATGGAAGAGGGTTTCTACATAACCCTTATCCTTGGCCTCACGAACCACATTATCCATATAGGCCTTGATACCAGGATAACGCTCAAAGTAGGTGTCGATATACTCCTTGGCCTTTTTACGGCTAATGCCAAGGTTGTTAGAAAGGCCGAAGTCAGAAATGCCATAAACGATACCGAAGTTAACAGCCTTGGCGTTACGACGGTCGTTAGGTTTGACATCCTCTGGCTTTTCAATACCAAAAACACGCATGGCTGTAGAGGTATGGATATCTGCCCCTTCTTTAAAAGCAGCAATCAAATGCTCATCTCCCGAAATGTGAGCCAACACGCGCAACTCAATCTGTGAATAATCCGAGCTTAAAAGCACTGCGTCCTCAGTCGATGGGACAAAAGCCTTACGGATGAGACGGCCTTGCTCCAAGCGAACAGGGATATTTTGCAAGTTTGGATCCACTGATGAGAGGCGACCTGTCTGAGTTAGATCTTGCACATAACGTGTATGAATCTTGCCATCCTCAAGGATATAATCCTGAAGCCCCAAGACATAGGTAGACTGAAGCTTAGTGATTTGGCGGTACTCCAAAATCTTAGCTACGATTGGAGCAATTGGTGCCAAACGTTCAAGGACATCCACAGCTGTCGAGTAACCGGTCTTGGTTTTTTTAGTGTATTCCAAAGGCAGTCCCATTTTTTCAAAGAGGATGACACCCAACTGTTTAGGCGAGTTAATATTGAACTCCTCACCAGCCATTTCGTATATTTCTTGGGTTAATTTATCAATAACCACTTGGTTTTCCACTGCCATCTCGTTAAGGGTTTGTCCCTTAACCTTAATACCAGCGATTTCCATCTTAGCTAGCACATTTGCCAGTGGTAACTCCATATCAAAGAGAAGCTCTGATTGGCCGTGTTCAGCCAATTTTTCAAGCATGACAGGTTTAGCTACCTGAAGGACCTTGACTTTTTTAGCCAGGTGGCTGAGCAAGACCTCTTTTTCAGGAACGGCACGTTTAGCCCCCTTACCATAGACCACTTCATCTGTTTCAAGCGGCAAGTCTGTATAGAGACGGGCAATGGTTGACAATTCATTGTCCTCAACGGTTGAGAGGAGATACTTGGCCAGACGTGCATCAAAATTAGCCGTAGGCAAGTCAATACCTAGATGACTCAAAAGGACCTTACTACGCTTGAAATCGTAGATATTAACAGCTTTAGAAAGAGCTGCCTGGAAGGCGTCTGATTTGAGTAGATCAGTATCTGTAGACGCATAAATCTGCTTGTCGTTACCCCATGCAAAACCGATGAGAGGCTCAGTGTGATAATTCTCACCAAGGATTTCAAAATAAAAGAAATCATCAAGGCTGAAGTGATCCGCTGTTACTTGGCTAGGCTCTTCATAGGCCACATCAAAATCTTGTGGCACAGCCTCGCCACCAAGGGCATTTTTAAACTGAACAAAGCCCATCTCGTCATAAAAGGCTGCCAATTTTTCAAGGTCAGGTCCCGTAAAGGCCGTATCATCGAGACCAATTTCAATAGGAGACTGGGTATCAATAGTCGCCAGGGTCTTAGAAAGGAAGGCTTGTTCCTTGTCATTGATGAGATTTTCCTTCATCTTAGACTTCTTCATCTCATCGATGTGGTCATAGATACCTTCAAGGGAACCGTGTTCCAAGAGGAGCTTAAGACCAGTCTTTTCACCAATCTTAGTCACTCCTGGAATATTATCGGACTTATCACCCATGAGGGCCTTAAGGTCGATGAATTGCTCTGGAGTAATCCCCATTTTCTCCATGAGGTAGTCAGGTGTGAAGGCTTCAAACTCAGCCACACCTTTTTTCGAAATCTCAACGACTGTATTTTCGTCAGTCAGCTGAATCAAGTCTTTATCCCCAGAAACAACTGTGATTTGGTAGTCCTCACTGGTATTTTCAGCCATTTTAGCTAAGGTACCGATAATGTCATCTGCCTCGTACTGAGCCAGATCATAATAGGCGATACCACGTGCAGCCAACATCTCACGGATATAAGGGAACTGCTCACGGAATTCCTCTGGAGTCTTGGCACGACCAGCCTTATAGTCCGCAAACATCTCTGTACGGAAAGTTGTTTTACCCGCATCAAAGGCTACCAAGACATGGGTCGGCTGGATTCGCTCAAGCAGGTTGTCCAACATGAGGTGGAAACCGTAGATAGCATTGGTATGAAGGCCGTTATTGTTACGAAAACGGTCAATTTGATTATAAAGTGCGAAAAAGGCACGAAAGGCAACGGATGAACCGTCGATTAGGAGTAATTTTTTCTGATTAGTCATAGGTTTATTATAGCATAGATGGGAGAAATGGATGGGATGAGAGTATTTAAAAAGCACAGGAACAATTCCTGCACTAGGTTCTAATCCGGTGAAAAATATCCGAGCATCTCTGCTTTCAAAATGGCTTCCTGTCTATTATTCACAGCCAATTTTGAAAAAATATTACCTAGATGATTGGACACTGTCCGTTTGCTCACAAAAGCTTGTTCACAAATTTCTTCAATGCTCAAACCTTGTCTTACTAATTTCAAAATAGCGATTTCTCTGTCTGTTAGGATGTCAATCATATCATCTGTTGTAAAGACAATTCCACCTTGATCAATGTTTTTTAATAGGAAAACCAACTGTTCAATATCAATACTTTTATCAATAAAACCCCTAGCACCCATTTCTTTCGCACGATGGCTGTACATTGGTTTGGAATATCCCGTTAGCATAACAATCTTAACAGCAGGATCTTCTGCAATAATTTCTTCTGCCAGGGTTAAACCATCTTGTTCATATAGCGTTGTTAGATTGATATCTACCAAAACAATATCGTAATGATCACTCAAAGGATACTGTAATTTTGTGATTTCGTCCACGGTGTCTACTTTTTCGAAGTCATCGTAAATCTCCAAGCTCATTTGAATACTTTTACTAAACAACTTATGATCATCAATCAATAAAATTCTCATGGCACAACCCCTTATCAATTGGAATAGTAATATAGACACTAAATGTTCCGTTTTCATTTGTTATCGAATAATTACCGCCTAACACCAGTGTACGCTGTTCAATAAATCTCAATCCATAGCCGATCCTGTTCACAGACTCATCTGAACCATTTTCTAAATGAATATGAATCATATCATTCGCCGTCCAAAGTTCCAAATTACTAACCATTCTAGTTGAATGCTTAATGGAATTATTTGCAAGTTCTTCCAATAATCTATACACGATGAGGTCATATGGAGACAACAGAATAATGTTATCATCTACCTGAAAATGAATTTCCCGCTCCGTATGTGACTTAGCCACAATTCTAGCTATCATCTCACGATAGCTTTGGGCTATACTTTGTTTTCCCTCTACAAATGGTTGATAAGTATCTAAACGTTCTCTTATTTCTGTAATAACAGATTGGCTAATTTGATTGATCTGTTCCCTAAAGATTGGCTTATCCCCCTGCTTATTAAAATTTTTAATTGCAATAACACTCTGGAGAATGTCATTATGTAGGAACTCTGAAAACTGATTTTTATACTCTTCATCCTCCAGTAGCTCTTTTACCATTGTATTTCTTTTTAAAAATAAGGTTTTGAAATGCTCAGAGCTTCCTTCATTCAATTCTTTACCAAAAACCTGGAAGGACTGTATAAAGGCAAAAGCAAAAATCAGAATATAAAAATTAAGTAGTAGGAAGCTTAATTTTGCATCAAGTTGCAAAAATAAACAAGAGACAATAAACGTAATAATCGATCCAAAAAATATCCGAAATATCAGTCCAATATATTCTTTTTTTACGTTTTTAACAACTTGACTGAACTTTTCAAAGATAATCCTTAGGTGAAAAAAGCTTATTAAGATGAACGTTCCCAAATACCATATTAGTAATGAAACATTACTAACTTCATAAGTAAGAATAAGAAATATAGTAGCCCATACTGAGAGTATCACTAAATAGCGACGCTGACTTCCTAATATAGTTTTTAATTCTTTGGCATACATAACTAGAAATATGATAGGAAGAAGCGAAGTAAACAGTGAACAAAAGAAAGAGAAAGTAACAAATAATCCCTTATTAATAAAGAACAAGCCCTCTGTTATCAGAACAACAAGGAAGTAGGTTACAAATAACTCCTTACCAACCCATTGTTTTCCAAGTAAAATAATTGAAATAGCACTAAAAATCATCATGAAAAAAATAATGGGATTCAATAAATCTGTTAATAACATCACAGAACTACTTATGGAACTGTTTAAAATGAGCTGCCACATCAATAAATTGATACTGACATATAAAAAAAATTTCAGCAGGATTGATTTAAAATGGACAACAGAACACACATAGCTAAAGATAACCAGAATAGTTACAATGGAAAACATCATGACTGTCTGGAATGTGATTGGGGAAACTCCTTGATAAATCACCAGTAGCGCCAACACCTGACTTAAGGATGTTAACCAAAACAAGATTAATGGATATCTTGACAAAATATTATTTCTTATCATATAGCATCACCTATCTCCATTATACCACAGTAGTAAGATCCCTTTTTTCTCTCGTTAACGCTTCTCTGTACGCAACAATCGTAAACTAATAGTATATGTGAACGCAATATATAGCCCAAACAATAACCAATAGATCATTAAATAACTGAAATTAAAGTCAACTTCAGTATTGGCATAATTTGCGAAATATCCTAACATACCTTTTGACAAAGCTATAAATGCTGGTAACCCAATCAACTCTGGAACAAGAAAATAAAAAAGAATCTGTTGAAAAAGAAGTCCTCTATTTTGCTTACTTCCTAATAAAAATAGAATGTCGTAGTCTCGTTGGCTATCCAAGGTCGATGCAAGAGTTTGAATGGAAAGAATGCTCAGTGAAATAATGGTAAAAATGAGTCCGACAAAAATCAATACAAGAACAACTACACCAACAAAACCAAGATACATATTAATCAGTCGATCTTTGGTCTGATAAACGTAGGTTTGTTCATTTCCAACCACATCTTCTTTTTTCAGGTGTTCAAGGAAATCCTTAATATAGTCTTTATTAGCGTTCTTCCGATAGATAGCATCATAGTTTCTTTGGTAAATAGATAGCCCATCTACAGTATTATCTGGAACAACTAAGGTTCCCCTATCATTATTTCCAACTGACGTCATGACATAAACATTAGACAAGACCTGTGGTGATGCAAGCTTAAGTTTTTGATTTCCAATCAAAAGAGTCTTAGTACTCTTAACAAATTTCTGTATCTGTTTTTCTGTCCCCTTATAATTGGCATTAACAAAATACTCACCATCATTTAATGAGATTCCTTTTTTCCCTTGAAGACTTAACGTCTTATTATAATCACTAACACTGATAATAGGAACTGTTCTATTTCCCAAATCCTTGTCTAGTGACCATAACTGACTGGTATCTAAAACGTCTTTATACAAAAGATTACTTGCATAGATAGTAATCTCCGTATCCTTCTTGATATTTGAGAAATCAAAACTATCTTCCCTCAATTTAGATTTAATAGAAATACTTACCATACTGTTTGAACCATCCACACTTTGGATAATTGACATGCTATAGGGGATATACTTTTGTAGTTCATTTGATACAGCATTATAGGCACTTCCACTCACTGTCAGCAGAGTCATTGATAAAGCCATACAAAATGATAAAATTGCTATGGTGATTGCATTTTGATCAGCTTGTTTAAATAATTGTCTAACTTTAAATGAATTATATTTATGGAAATAAATACTATCAAATCGTTTAATGATTCTCACCATCGCATCGCCCATAGTGCTATAGAAAAATATCACTGCCAATACAAAAGCCAAAACTAGAAGTACTCCCCAACCTTTAAAGTATTGAAAATTTTGTTCATTACTAACGAAAAATAAGGAGAAGACGATAACAACAACTGATATGATAAATTCACATAAGACTACAAACCTATTATTTGCGACAAGGATCGAATCACTTCCCTCATATTCAGTAATCAAGGAAATGAGTCGTTTTTTTCTAAATGTTAATATGTTCATCAACACAATGATAAAGCTAGTCAATCCGTAGGCTATGACTAAGAGCAAAATAGATGGCAAATCAATATAAAATAATCCCCCAGTGTACCCTGATTGAAACATGATATCTGCTATTTTCGCAAGTATACTGAGAAAACCTGTCCCAACACATAATCCTAAAGCAAGAGACAAAAGATTAATAATTAAGGTTTCAAATGATAGTATACTGACAATCTTAGGAGTACGCATACCTAAAACCGAATATAAACCCAATTCCTTTTTTCTTCGCTTTAATACGAAATTGGTAGAATAGACCACCAAAAAGATAACGATCATAATAATGACATAGGCTAGAATCCCCATATACTGACCAAAAATGTTAGTCATATTTGCCTTTGCACCACTTAAACTCCCCATAACAGGATGATGCGGAACTGCATTGAAGGCATACAGTAATGCATATATGATAGATAGACTTAAAAAATATATTAAGTAAACCTGTAGGTTTCTCTTTACGTTTCTCAATATTAAATTAAAAAGCATAGTTTACCACCTCATCTAACAGTTAAAATTTATAGCTTCGTATTTCTGTAGGAATTCACAGCCCTACCCTTTCCAATATCGTACCATTTTATTAATCCAGAAGCCTGAGTATTTTCGGCAAAAAAAGAGTTGAGAAAACTTTTTCATGGTCTTCTCAACTCTTTTAGACTGAGTCTATTTCTTCCGATTATTTCTTCTCTTCATGAAATAGACAATCCCGATGATTAGTACTCCTAAGAGGAAAATAGGAGCATAAAATTCAAATGTACCAAGCAGTGCAGCCATAAAACATCCTCCTATTCATACACTAAACTACTCTACAAATCATAATAAGCAACTCAATGACATAAAATACAGTTACAAACTATAAGAAGTCAATTTTACCTACCACTTATTTTAACAAACTATCTTTTAAGGCGTCAATTGACATCATCGCTTTATTTACAACGAACATCATGAAAAATATACACATTAATTATTTTGTATTATTCTACTACAAATCCTATGAGTCAGTATCAGATAAACAATAAATAACACAACCGTCAATCCGAGATATCTTAAATCTACAACAACATCTGTATTGGCAAAATGTGTAAAATATCCTAATAAACTATTTCCAAAAGCAATACTGAGTGGGATGGCCAATATAAAGGGTGTCAGAAAATATAAAAGAATTTGTTGGAATAAAAGTTTCTTGTTGGATCCATATCTATTTCCCAACAAATATAGAATCTTGTAATCACCAGCGCTATCGAGAGAATTTGTCAAGGCCTGCAACGATAAAATACTAAAGGAAATTACCGTAAACACGATTGCTACGAATATCATAACAAAAACAATAACCCCCATGGAACTGATACTCAGTTCCGATAAACCAAGCTTTGTTTGATAGGTAAAGTCATTACTCTCTCCCTCACTCGTCTTAAAATAATATCCTTCAAGCCAGTTTTTCAAAAATAATTCGACTTGACGCATATCTGTTTTTTCTTTATATGTTGCAACATAAGCCATGCTATCTACTGACAGTTCTTTTGCAACTTTATCTGGAACAATAAAGGTACCAAAATCATTTGTGCCGACAGATGAAAGAAAATACACATTTTCAAGAGGTGTTTTAGAGAACGATTTCAAACTGTACCCACCAATAGTTAATGTTTCACCTTTTTTAAGAAAGTCTTTAATTTGTTTTTCTGTTCCTTTATAATGTTGATTTACAGCATATTCATCATTTTTGAGGGCAATTCCCTCTTTTCCCTGTATCTTCATTAAATGATTGTAACTTGACAAACTGATTACTTTCAAAGGAGTATCAGGTAGATACTTATCATGCGGCCAAAGATGATTGGTGTCAATAATATCTTTATAAGTACTATCTGCCTTATGAATAGTATATTGATACTCTGTATCAACCACATTGAAGTTAAAGCCATCTGCTTTCAAACAATCCTTGGTCGTCATATTTAAATAATGAAAATCCTCGCCTCGATAAAGAGAGACTTCCATATCGTATGGAGTGTAGGTCTCAATATCCTTTTCCATACTTGTATAGGTACTGCCACTAAAAATCAGTAGTGTTAATGTGAGTGTCATAAAAAGGGACAAAACTGCTATGACAATAGAATTGTTATCCGCTTGCTTTGAAAACTGACGAACTTTAAAGCTGTTATATCTTTGAAAATATAGTTTCGGTGTGGTACTAATCAACCTCAAAATAAACTGACTCAAGGAAGTATAAAATAAAACAACCACAATCAGAAATAGTACAATAAAAGCTAAGGCATGATTTTTCAAAAATCTCAAATGACTATAATTTGAAAGATAAAAGCAAATCACACAAAACAATATCGTACTTATTGTAAACAGGAATATCTGCCATTTACCATGAGCTTTTGAAATAATAGTTCTTTTTTTTTCATTATCTTGGATGAGACTGATAATTTTTTGCTTTCTAAAAGATAACACATCCAGTGCACCAATGATAAGGCTCGTCACCAAGTAACAGACAACTAACAATTCAACTGAATAATTGTCCCAAAATAATTTTCTTCCAAAATAATTTCCCATAAAGAAGTCTGAAGCAAGAGATGAGACAGGAATCAATATCATCAATCCAAACAAGAGCCCAACTACTAATGAGAGCAAATTAATGAACAAGGTCTCACAAAAAACAACTCCCATAATATGACATTTCTTCATTCCCAAGCTCGCATAGAGACCTAATTCCTTCTGTCTTCGTTTTAGAACAAAATTTGTCGAATAAACAATCAAAAAAATAACAGCTCCAACAACCATATAAGATACTATTCCCATATATTGGGTCATAATGGTTGTTAACATTTTTTTAGAACCAGACAAACTAGTCATAACTGGATGATTTGGAAGAGCATTAAAAGCATAAAGCAGGCTATAAATTAATGTTAAACTAAAAAAATAAATGCTATACGTTTGTATGTTACGCAAAACGTTACGGATAATTAATTTTGGATACATATTATCCCCTTATCTAGTCTTTTGATAAATAGTTTCCAAATATGCATCATTAGACATGCCATTGCGATACAAATCCTCGATAATATGACCATCTTTTAATAAAAGCATCCGCGATGAATATTTAGCTGCCGCAGGATCATGGGTAACCAGAATAATAGTGATCTCAAATTTTTGATTGATTTCTTGTAATAAAGCCATCAGATTTTCCGAATTTGCAGAATCTAGAGCCCCCGTAGGTTCGTCAGCGATTAAAAGCTTAGAATCATCTACCAGCGCCCTTGCTGTAGCTACACGCTGCCGTTGTCCACCTGACAATTGATTTGGGAATTTATTTCTAAGTTTTGAAATAGATAATTTTTCCAAAACTTCCTCAATTTTTTTCTTAGATAAACTAACTCTCTTTCCTTGAATTTGCAATGGTAAGACAATATTTTCATATACTGTCAACGTCTCTACTAAATTATAGGATTGAAAAATATAGGAAATGTTTTGTGACCGATAATCAGCTAACTCACTGTCTTTTGCATGAACAATATCAAACCCTTCGAAAGAAATATCTCCAGAAGTTGGCTCGTCAATAGTAGAAATACAATTCAATAAGGTGGTCTTACCACTACCACTGGACCCCATAATAGCGAGAAAATCACCTTTATCTACATCAAATGAAACATTGGACAAAGCATGGACAAGATTATCATCCTCACCAAATATTTTACTGACATTTTTTACAATTAATTGACTCATTAGCCAATCCTCCTACTTTTTTATTTTCATAAACAGTATAAGTCAGCTGACCTACATTGGCATGAGTAATTCATGCAGTAAAATGCTAACACTGTATTTGTAAATAATCATGAGTAAAATATGCATAAATTTACTATTTTTGTGAGCAAATCAATTCATTCCACCACCCCGCCCCTCTTGACAGGGTGTGCTATAATAGAAGCTATGAACACAAAGATTTTAGACCAATTAGAATTTAACAAGGTCAAGGACCAGTTCACAGAATACCTGCAGACTGAACAGGCTCAGGCGGAGTTACGTGACTTGGTGCCTATGACCAATCCAGAAAGAATTCAAAATCAATTTACAGAAATCCAAGAAATGTCTGAGATTTCCGTAGAGCACCATAGCTTTGCCATTGGTAGCTTGCGAGATATTTCTGAGCCCTTGCGTCGCTTGGAACTAGATGCTGACCTCAACATCCAGGAGCTCATTGCCATCAAGAAGGTGCTACAAGCTTCAGCTGATCTCGGTCGCTTTTACGCTGACCTTGAAAATGTAGAGCTCATCGCCCTTAAACGTCTTTTCGAAAAGATTGAAGCCTTCCCAAGTCTACAAGGCAGTCTTCAGAGTATCAATGACGGTGGTTTTATTGAGCATTTTGCTAGCCCAGAGTTGCAAAACATCCGTCGTCAACTTAAATCTTGTGATGATGCCATTCGCCAGACCTTGCAAGACATTCTCAAGAAATCTGGCCACATGTTGGCTGAGAGTTTGATTGCTAGTCGTAACGGTCGTTCGGTGCTTCCTGTCAAAAATACCTACCGTAACCGTATTGCTGGAGTTGTGCATGACATCTCAAGCTCTGGAAACACAGTATATATCGAGCCACGTGCCGTTATCCAGCTTAACGAAGAAATTACACAATTACGTGCAGACGAACGCCACGAGATGGCTCGTATCCTGCATGAACTGTCTGATCAACTCCGTCCACAGGCTGCTGCAATTGCCAACAACGCTTGGATTTTGGGCCACATGGACTTCATTCGAGGAAAATATCTCTATCTCCATGATAAAAAAGCGGTTATTCCAAAGATTAGTGACAACCAAACACTACAACTACTTAACGTTCGTCACCCTCTTTTGGCCAATCCTGTAGCCAACGATTTGCACTTTGATGAGGACCTCACGGCCATTGTCATCACAGGTCCCAATACTGGTGGTAAAACGGTCATGCTTAAAACGCTAGGACTAGCACAACTAATGGCTCAATCTGGTCTTCCAATTTTGGCTGATAAGGGCAGCCGTGTCGCCATTTTCCAAGAGATTTTTGCGGACATCGGAGATGAACAGTCCATTGAACAGAGTTTGTCAACATTCTCTAGTCACATGACCCACATTGTCGAGATTCTGGACGCTGCCGACAGCAACAGTCTTGTCTTGGTCGATGAGCTTGGGGCTGGTACCGACCCTCAGGAAGGGGCTAGTCTAGCCATGGCAATCCTAGAGCACCTCCGTTTGAGCCAGATTAAAACCATGGCTACTACTCACTATCCTGAGCTTAAGGCCTATGGGATTGAGACGCAACATGTGGAAAATGCCAGCATGGAGTTTGACACAGCGACTTTAAGTCCTACCTATCGTTTTATGCAGGGGGTTCCTGGTCGTTCTAATGCCTTTGAGATTGCTCGCCGCCTCGGTTTGAATGAGATTATTGTCAAAGAAGCAGAAAACCTCACAGATACTGATAGTGATGTCAACCGTATCATCGAGCAACTTGAAGCCCAAACTGTGGAAACACAAAAACGTCTGGAACACATCAAGGACGTTGAGCAAGAGAACCTTAAATTCAATCGTGCGGTCAAGAAACTCTATAATGAATTCTCCCATGAGTACGACAAGGAACTCGAAAAGGCTCAAAAAGAAATTCAAGAGATGGTGGATACAGCCTTGGCTGAGAGCGATAGTATTCTCAAAAATCTCCACGATAAGAGTCAACTCAAGCCTCACGAAGTTATCGACGCCAAAGGAAAACTCAAGAAACTTGCCCCACAGGTGGATCTCTCTAAGAATAAAGTCCTTCGTAAGGCCAAGAAAGAAAAGGCTGCGCGTGCCCCTCGTATCGGAGATGATATCATTGTTACCGCCTATGGTCAACGTGGTACCCTTACCAATCAAGCCAAAAATGGTAACTGGGAAGCCCAGGTAGGTCTCATCAAGATGACACTCAAGGCGGATGAATTCACTCTTGTTCGTGCCCAAGCGGAAGCCCAACAACCTAAGAAGAAACAGATTAACGTGGTTAAAAAAGCCAAAAAGTTATCTGGCGGTCCTCGTGCCCGTCTAGACCTTCGTGGGAAACGTTACGAAGAAGCCATGCAAGAGCTTGATGCCTTTATTGACCAAGCCCTACTTAATAACATGAGTCAGGTGGACATCATCCACGGTATTGGTACAGGTGTCATCCGTGATGCTGTTACCAAATATCTCCGCCGTCATCGCCATGTTAAAAGTTTTGAATATGCCCCACAAAGTGCCGGTGGTTCCGGATGTACCATTGCAACCTTAGGGTAAAAATAGTTAAGAAAGACTGAGACCTTGTGTCCGGTCTTTTTCACATCCTACCAAAACAATGAACAAAAAAAGTCTCCCTTAATCAAGGAAGACTTCTATTTTCTATATCACACTTGTCCACAAATGCTGGATAATCTGACTAACTGGAAAATAACCATTAATCAAGATACGTAAAACCCAGCTCGATGACAAGAGCGTTTGAATGTTGTTCATAGGAACAGTCGCAAGAATATTCCCCAACATAGTCAAAGGCACAAGACTCACTAAGGTGGCCAAGACACCACCTACCACTTGGTAACGTCTCTGATCAAGTCGCTCAATTCTCACAAAATGGAAGAAAATACCAAGAAAGCGTAAGCCATAATAGGTTATACAGTAGATAGCAAAATAAGCAACACCCGCATAATAGACACGGTCAAGTGAAAAGATGTTCTGATCTTTAAAGAAAGCTATACTAGCATCCTTGGTTGGATTGGTATAAGGTACCCAAAGATTGATAGCCTCTCCTAGCGACCGGTAGAAATAGGCCGCCACACACATGGCGATAATGACTGAAACCAAGTAATAAGCTTGCATAAAGAGGCCTCGACGGTAGCCAATGTAGAAATTCCAAGCCATAATGGCTAAGACAAGGAGTCCAATCATGCGTCATCCTCATCGTCATTTGTAGCTGTCGCCTTAACCTTGAGTTGCTCAAGTTGCTTAGCTCTCAACGTTTCCAACTCTTTTTCCATATCTTCAACTTGAATTTCGCGTTCCAACTGAGTCGACAAAGAATTGATAGCCATTAGGATAGCGATTGTTTCATTGTCAGCATTTTTCATCTGCTCTTTGATAATTTTATATTTCTCATGGGCAACACGCTCAACCTCTTCCATGAATAGGTTATCCTTATCAGTTGTTAGCGTGAGATTCTTCTCTCCAAAATGAAATTTGTAACGGTTCTTATTTGCCATTTGCTTGTTAGCTGCCAATCAATGGTGGTCGCGGATTCGCCACCGCAGCTTCTCCTTATTTTATTGCTTTTATATCGCCATTTTTTAGCAAGATTCAGACACTTACTCTGAGGCGTGTTCGATACTTAAATGCCAACCCATTTTCTCTAATTGTGGAAAAAAGAGCATGGTTAGGCATTCTCTTTCTAATCATTATATCCTAAATTTTAACATTCGTAAATTTTAGACTTTGCACTTCTCTAGAAAAATAATTTTCAGAGATTCCGAGTCTGTAAAATATCTACCAATTCTCCTTTTTTGTGCTAAAATAGATTTCATGGGCACAATCGTATTAAAAATGACAGCAGAGCAGATTTCGACACTCCAAAAGGACCTGGCAAACTATGCAACTGCGACTAAAAATCCTTATGCAAGTTTTTCAGCCAAGGTCGATGGAATAAGTGTCATCGCCTATACTTCAGGAAAGGTAACTTTCCAAGGAGCTAAGCCAGAAGTCTTGGCTAGCCGTTTTGGGTACCAAGCTGAACCTAAGCATTCACCTGATGGGCAAAACCTAGCCCTTATTGGATCAGACGAAGTCGGAAATGGCTCCTATTTTGGTGGTCTAGCTGTTGTAGCTAGTCTAGTTACCCCAGCTGACCATGCCTTTTTGAAATCTCTAGGAGTTGATGATTCTAAAAATCTTAACGATATCAAGATTCGTCAGATTGCACCTATTTTGGAGGAGAAAATTCCTCACAAGGCACTCCTTCTTTCGCCTAGAAAGTACAATGAAGTGGTTGGAGACGGTAAGAGTCATAATGCTGTGTCCGTTAAAGTAGCCCTCCATAATCAGGCTATCTTCCTATTGTTACAATCAGGTGCTAAACCAGATAAGATTGTCATTGATGCCTTCACCAGTGAGAAAAATTATCAGAAATACCTCAAGAATGAACGCAATCGCTTTGACTTTCCTATCACTTTAGAAGAAAAGGCTGAGGGGAAATACTTAGCTGTTGCGGTGAGCTCTATCATCGCTCGCAATCTCTTCCTGGAAAATCTGGACAAACTCAGCCAAGAGGTTGGCTACACCCTTCCTTCAGGTGCTGGTGCTAAATCTGACCAGGTCGCAACTAAGCTTCTTCAAGCCTACGGAGATCAGGCTCTCCAAGCTACTGCTAAATACCATTTCGCCAATACCAAAAAAGCCTACCAACGCTTAAAATAACCCTGAAAGGCCTTAACTATGAAAAACAAATGGACCCAATACTTTCTCATTTTCCTTCGTGAATGGGGACTCTTTATCCTCTTTATCACATTCTTCCTCTTGACTCGCCTCTTCCTTTGGCTCCCTGTCCAAGTTGATGGCCACTCAATGGATCCTACTCTAGCCAATAATCAACGTGTTATTGTTTTGAAACACACATCCATTGAACGCTTTGATATTGTCGTTGCCAAAGAGGTTGAAAATGGTAAGACGAAACAAATCGTAAAACGTGTCATTGGGATGCCAGGTGATACCATTACCTATCAAAACGATAAACTTACTGTCAACGGCAAAGAAGTCAAGGAAGAATACCTCAAAGAATTCCAGGCTGCCTTTGCCAAAGATAAGCTACAAAAAGAGTATGCATACCGCGATTACTTCCAACAACTGGCTAAAGAATCTAAGGCCTTCACTGTCAACGCGGACAAAAACACTACTTTCTCTGTCACTGTTCCTGAAGGCAAATATTTCCTACTTGGAGATAACCGTATCGTTTCAAAAGATAGCCGCGAAGTTGGTTACTTTGACAAGAGTGCTCTTGTAGGGGAAGTCAAATTCCGCTTCTGGCCACTTAATAAAATTGGTACCGTTGAAGACAACTAAAACCACTAAATAAGATAAGGTTGGGGAAACCCAGCCTTATTATGTATCTAGGAAAAACACATGCAAGAATTTTATTTTTCAGGAACTATCGAACGCGTCATTTTCGAAAACGCTAGTAATTTTTTTCGTATCCTACTCTTAGAAATTGACGAAACAGACAGTGATTTTGAGGACTATGAAATCATTGTCACAGGAACCATGGGAGATGTCATGGAAGGTGAAGATTATACCTTCTGGGGTCAGCTAACCAATCATCCCAAATATGGTGAACAGCTACAAATGACGCGCTACGAACGGTCAAAACCTTCTGCTAGCGGTCTTATCAAGTATTTCGCCAGCGACAATTTTAAGGGGATTGGTAAGAAAACAGCTGAGCGTATTGTCGAGATTTATGGCGAAGACCCTATTGACAAGATTCTCGAGGACCCGAGCAAGTTAGAGCAGATATCTAACCTTTCAAAGGTAAACCGAGAAGCCTTCGTTGCAAAGTTAAAAATCAACTATGGAACCGAACAAATCTTGTCCAAACTTTCCAGCTATGGACTCACACCAAAAGCTGCCTCACAAATTTTCAATCAATATAAGGAAGAATCGCTCAACCTTATCGAGGAACACCCTTATCTCTTGGTAGAGGAAGTTCAAGGAATCGGATTTAAAATAGCTGACCAACTAGCCGAACGCTTAGGAATTGCTAATGATGCTCCTGAGCGTTTACGAGCTGCCTTGATTCATTGTCTGCTAGAAGCCAGTATGGAAGAAGGCGACACCTATATCGAAGCCAAAGCCTTGCTTGAACGAACTATCATCCTTTTGGAAAGTGCTCGTCAGATTGAACTTGACCCTGCCTTGGTCGCGAAGGAATTAACCAATCTCATCCAAGAGGACAAAGTGCAAAATATAGAGACTAAAATCTTTGATAATACCCTATATTTTGCGGAACAGGGCATCTATACCCACCTAACTCGTATCATGAAAGACCAACCTGACATCAGTGCAGAGGACAAAATCCAAGCAAGTCTTGAAGAGGTGGAAGAGGAGCTTGGTATTACTTATGATAAGGTTCAAAAAGATGCCATTATCAAAGCCCTACAAAGCAAGGTCTTCATCCTGACAGGTGGTCCCGGGACAGGTAAAACCACCGTTATTAACGGAATCATTAAAACTTATGCCGACCTTCATGGTCTAGATCTCAAAAAGTCTGATTTGCCTATTATTTTAGCGGCACCAACAGGACGGGCCGCTCGTCGAATGAACGAACTCACCCAACTCCCTAGTGCCACTATCCATAGACATTTGGGACTCAATAGCGAGGACGATTTCAAGACCTTAGAGGACTATCTCGATTGCGACTTGATTATCATCGATGAGTTTTCTATGGTTGATACTTGGTTGGCCAATCAACTCTTTGAAAGTATCTCTGATTCAACCCAAGTCGTCATTGTGGGTGACCAAGACCAACTGCCTTCCGTAGGCCCTGGCCAGGTCTTGGCTGACCTTTTGCAGATTGATGACTTGCCTAAGGTTTCTCTGACCAAAATTTTCAGACAATCTGAGGACTCCACCATCGTTACCCTAGCTAGTCAGATGCGTCAAGGCCAACTACCCGCTGATTTCACAGAGAAAAAGGCTGACCGCTCTTACTTTGAGGCCAATACCAACCATATTCCACAGATGGTTCCTAAAATTGTCTCTGCCGCTATAAAGAGTGGTATTGCTGCTCAGGATGTGCAAATTTTAGCCCCCATGTACCGAGGACAGGCTGGTATCAACAATCTCAATACCATTATGCAGGACCTACTTAATCATCAAGAAAAGGCCAATCAGTTTGCCTTTAATGATATTTTCTTCCGTAAGAACGACAAAATTCTCCATCTGGTCAACGATACCGAACTCAATGTCTTCAATGGCGACATCGGCATCATTACTGATCTCATCCCTGGTAAATATACTGAAAGCAAGCAGGACGAAATTTACATGTCCTTTGATGGCAATGAGGTTATCTATCCTCGTAACGAATGGAATAAGATTACTCTGGCCTATGCCATGTCAATCCACAAATCTCAAGGGAGTGAGTTCCCAGTCGTTATCCTTCCCATCACACGACAAAGTGGACGTATGCTACAACGTAACCTCATCTACACCGCTATCACACGCGCCAAGAGTAAGCTAGTCATGTTAGGGGAAATCGCAGCCTTTGATTATGCTGTTCACAACGAGGGGGCTAAACGAAATACTTATCTCATCCAACGTTTTGAACAAACTTATACACAAGCTGTTGATAAGTCTGTCGAAAAGATTGTTAAAAACGAGGCAACAGGCGCCTCCAATCAAACAAAAACGAAAAACAACGACCCCTCAGAAACCCTTGAAAACAAAGACTTTTCGGAAAATATCAATCCATCCCCAGATCTTGTTAACACTTATTCACAACCTGTGGATAAGTCTGTTAACAAACCTGTGCAAACAGAAGAAAACTATCGTTTAACTGAAGAAAATTGGACAACTATAGATCCAATGATTGGGCTCAGTGAAGACGATATTGCCGCCTTTTTTAACAATAACTAAAAAAGACTTGGAAAGCGACTCACTAAGAGCAACTCCAAGTCTTTTCATTTGCTAAAATACGAAACGAATCAGGGCCATAGATATTATACCAACGATTACTGCATAGAGCAGATTTTTGCTCTTAAAGGCTACAATTACCGTTGGCACAGTAGCCAGGATTTCCATCCACTTAAACTGTGGCAAGTGACCAATCTTCTCAGTCGTGAGACTAGAGAGAATCAGAGCAAAGAGGATAGAAACTGGTAAATAGTGCAAAAATCGAACAACGATATCTGGAAGCCCCTTGTATTTCACTAAAACAAAGGGAAGCACACGAGGAACCCAGCTGACCACAAACCCAAGTAGAATAGCAATGAGAATAAACTTATTGACGGCCATCACACATCACCCCCACACTACATCCAACCAAAGTAGCCACTAAAACAGCCAAAGATTCCGACAAGATGACACTAAAGCTCAGATAAGCCACAGCAATAGATAGTAAAATCAAGAGTAGCTTACGCACTCCTTCCCCTAACAAGGCATCAATCTGACTACTTAACAAACCAATAAACATGGCAATCAAAGCAAAATCCAAACCAAATAGCTCAGGATTAGGAATCATGGAACCAATCAAACAACCAACAACTGATGATACAATCCAAACCAGATAGCTAAAAATATTGTTACCATGCATCCAGTTAGCAGGAATATCTTTATAATGCACATATTCTCCCAACAAGACACCATAACTTTCATCCGTAATCAGACTACCAATTCCCAGCTGATTCCAAAGGCTTGTTTTTGTAAAAATCGTCGTTGCATGTAAACTCATCAACATGTTACGCAAATTAACCAAGAAAACAGTCAAGGTTAACTCACCTAGACCAGCTCCTGCAACTACTAAGGCACACATGGCAAACTGGGCCGAGCCACCATAGACCAAGGCACACATGAGGCCAACCTCAAGGGCTGATAGACCCGAAGCTGCTGCTACAACACCAAAGGCTAGACCAATAGCTACATAGCCTAAAGCTGTCGGTACCGCGGCTTTTACACCTAAACGAAAGTCAGACACACTCAATTCCTTTCTAAAGGAACCTCTTACCAAACTAGTAAGAGGTTCTTCTTATTCTTCAAATCCTGCAAAGGCTAGACTTGGTTTTGCATTCAAGTCCAACTCAGCAAAATGTTTCTGATCACATTCAATGGCAGCTGCTAGGGCAATCATGCCAGCATTATCACCACAGAGACGTAAAGGCGGAATAACCACATCTACATCCGTAATTTCTTCAGCCAAACGTTCACGTAAGCCCTGATTAGCTGCTACGCCACCAGCAACAACAAGTGTCTTAACAGGATAACGTTCCAAGGCTTTCTTAGTCTTAGCTAGGAGAATATCCAACACAGCAGCTTGGAAGGAAGCACAAAGGTCCTCTTTGACTAGAACTTCTCCCTTCTGTTCTGCATTGTGATGCAAATTGATGAAAGCAGACTTTAGGCCTGAAAATGAAAACTCCAAGTGGTCTTCCTTAATCATAGCGCGTGGAAAATCATAAACATCTTTCCCTTTATGAGCCAATTCATCAATTTCACGCCCAGCTGGGTAGGTCAAACCCATCACACGCCCAACCTTATCATAGGCCTCACCAACTGCATCATCACGTGTCTCACCAACAATCTTGTAATTTCCTGGTTCTGACACATAAACCAACTCTGTGTGTCCCCCAGACACCAAAAGTGCTAGGAGGGGGTATTCCAACTCTTGCACCTCACGCGCTGCCATAAGATGCCCAGCCATATGATTAACTGGAATCAAAGGCAATCCATGTGCCCAAGCGAAGGCCTTAGCCGCTGCCATCCCGACCAAGAGCGCTCCGACCAAACCAGGACCATAGGTTACTGCTACAGCATCTAGTTGTTCAGCAGTAATGCCCGCCTCTGAAAGGGCATCCTTAATGCAAAGAGTCACCACTTCCACATGGTGACGACTAGCCACCTCAGGGACAACACCACCAAAACGTTTATGGCTTTCCACCTGACTGGCAATAATATTACTCAAAAGTTCCTTCTCATTTTTCAAAACGGCAACTGAAGTCTCGTCACACGAGCTCTCCACTGCCAAAATATATCTATCTGCCATTAGACTTCCTCTCGCCTCATGATAACTGCATCTTCTTGAGGCTCATGATAATAATTTTTCCGAATTCCTAGACTTTCAAAACCAAATTTTCTATAAAGCGCCTGAGCGACTTGATTTGAAGTCCTCACTTCTAGAAATATAGGCTCACTACGATCTTCCAAATGCTTCATCAACTGACTAGCATAACCACGCCCTTGATAAGCTTTTAAAACGGCGATATTGGTCACCTCGAGCTCACCCACCAAATTTTGAAGGGCTAAAAAACCAACAACTTCTTCCTGATCATACACATAGAAATATTCCGTAGTATCTAAAGCCAAGTCTGCTACCACTTGTTCTATCGTCCACGGAGACTTGTCATAAACATCCGACAAAATCTGATAAATCAATTGGGCTTGCTCTTGGCTACTCAGTCTAGACGCGCTTGATGTAGTTGTCACGGTTAATCTCCTCATGCGTCTTAAGCCAATTCTCCTCTGCCTCAACCCGCTTCAAGTAATGTGGAACAAAGGCATCCACATCAACAGAAGGCAAGGATAAGCCTAAACGACCAATTAACTGAGCTGATGGAAGGCTAGACAAGATCGTTGCCTCTGGAAGATTTTCCTTAATCTGATCCGCAAAATGAGCTACTTCACCGACAAATGTCACCTTTTCATAAACTTTAGCTTGCTCAAGAACATCTGTAAAGGCAGCATGACAATCAGGGACGATAGCCTGACCATTTTCATAAAAACCAACGTAAACATTATTACGACGGGCATCCATGATAGGAATCACAACACCGACAACCGAAAGGTTTGTCAGCGCCTGTAGACTTGAAACCCCCACTAAATCAATGTCAAGCGCATAGGCTAACGTCTTAGCTGTTGCGACAGCCACACGAAGCCCGGTGTAGGATCCAGGCCCCTGTGCAACCACAATACGTTCTAAATCAGACGGCTGCCAGCCTGCCTGAGCAACTAAAAAATCAATGGTGGGCATTAAACTAATACTGTGGTTCTTTTTTACTGTGACAGTTGTTTCTGCCACTAGTTTCTCATCTTCCAATAAGGCTACTGATAAAGCAGTGCTAGAAGTATCAAATGCTAATATTTTCATCTTTTTTCCTTGTTTCCTTTTATGCTTTTCTATTATAACACAAGTCACTGTTTCCCAGAAACGAACATTTTCCAACTTTTTCCGCCATTTTCTTTATCTAGCCCTTATCTTATGGTACAATAATAGTAATTGTTAAACGAATCAAGGCTACTAGCTATTACTCATAAAGTGAATATCATAACGTCAAGTAAATCATAGAAAGATTAACTTGACCGGTTTTTTTATAGAATGGCAGAGCCTTTTGGAAAGAAAGGAAAACCATGATTTATAAAGTCTTTTACCAAGAAACTAAAGAGCGTAATCCACGCCGTGAACAGACAAAATCACTCTACCTAGATATCGATGCAGAAACTGAACTTGAGGGACGTATCCAAGCTCGTCAAATCATCGAAAAAAACACTGCCTATAACATCGAATTCATCGAGCTCCTCTCAGAAAAAGCCCTTGAATACGAAAAAGAAACAGGCGTTTTTGAAGTAACGGAGTTCTAAGACCATGGCATCAAAAATCAATCTAAAACCTGAAGAAGTTGGGGTTTATGCGATTGGTGGTTTGGGGGAAATCGGTAAAAACACCTATGGTATTGAATACCAAGATGAGATTATCATCGTCGATGCGGGTATTAAATTCCCCGAAGACGATCTTCTCGGAATCGACTATGTCATCCCAGACTATTCTTACATCGTTGAAAACGTTGATCGTGTAAAGGCACTTGTCATTACCCACGGTCATGAAGACCATATTGGTGGGATTCCCTTCCTTCTTAAACAGGCAAATATCCCAATTTATGCAGGACCGCTTGCTCTTGCTCTTATCAAAGGAAAATTGGAAGAACACGGACTACTTCGTGACGCACAACTCTACGAAATTAATGCTAATACAGAGCTTACTTTCAAAAATATGAGCGTGACCTTCTTCCGCACTACTCACTCAATTCCAGAACCTCTCGGTATTGTCATCCATACACCTCAAGGTAAAATTGTGTGTACCGGTGACTTTAAGTTTGACTTCACCCCAGTAGGGGAACCAGCAGACCTTCACCGTATGGCTGCACTTGGAGAGGAAGGCGTTCTTTGCCTCCTCTCAGACTCAACCAATGCTGAAGTACCAACTTTCACTAATTCCGAGAAGGTTGTTGGCCAATCCATTATGAAAATTATTGAAGGCATCCACGGACGTATTATTTTCGCCTCATTTGCCTCAAACATTTTCCGTCTTCAACAAGCTGCCGAAGCCGCTGTAAAAACTGGCCGTAAGATTGTTGTCTTCGGACGTTCTATGGAAAAAGCCATTGTCAATGGGGTTGAACTAGGTTACATCAAGGTTCCAAAAGGTACTATCATTGATCCTAGTGAGATGAAAAACTATCATGCCAGTGAGATTCTTATCATGTGTACCGGTTCTCAAGGGGAGCCTATGGCGGCCCTTGCACGTATCGCAAATGGGATGCACCGCCAAGTGACACTACAACCTGGTGACACTGTCATCTTCTCATCTAGTCCTATTCCAGGGAACACCACTAGCGTTAACCGTCTGATTAATACCATTCAAGAAGCTGGTGTTGATGTTATCCACGGTAAAATCAACAATATCCATACCTCTGGACACGGTGGTCAACAAGAGCAAAAACTAATGCTTCGTTTGATCAAGCCAAAATTCTTCATGCCTGTTCACGGTGAATACCGCATGCAGAAAGTCCACGCAGGTCTTGCTGTTGATTGTGGCGTTCCAAAAGATAATATCTTCATTATGGAAAATGGTGATGTCTTAGCCCTAACAAAAGACTCTGCTCGTCGTGCAGGTCACTTCAATGCCCAAGATATCTATGTTGATGGTAATGGTATTGGGGATATCGGAGCTGCCGTTCTTCGTGACCGTCGTGATCTTTCTGAAGATGGTGTCGTACTTGCCGTAGCTACTGTTGACTTCAAGTCTAAGATGATTCTAGCTGGTCCAGACATCCTCAGTCGTGGCTTCATCTATATGCGTGAATCTGGCGATCTTATCCGCGAAAGCCAACGCATTCTATTCAATGCTATTCGTATCGCTCTTAAGAATAAAGATGCTAGCATCCAATCTGTTAACGGAGCTATCGTCAATGCTTTACGCCCATTCCTATATGAAAAAACAGAACGTGAACCAATCATTATTCCAATGATTCTCACACCTGATAAATAAAAAAATGGTAGCCATCTAGCTACCATTTTTTAAGTTTAAATCCAGTCTGAGCACAACTCTTCCAGCAAGTAAAAAAGCGCTATAAGCGCTTCTTTTCGTTTTATGCACCTGGATAAATGTAAGATACTGAACCTGGTGTAGTTGAGTTTTGTGGATCAAACCAACCACGATAGTTATTGATTTGTTGCTGGTTGTTATAGTTTGACTCCAAGATCTGAATTTGACCATCTTGACCAACTTGTGTTACATAACCAACGTGACCATAACCACCATCAGTCCAACATACAATCGATCCTGTCACAGGTGTTGAACCTACAGCATAACCTTGGCTAGCAGCGCTTCCGGCCCAATCGCCACCATTACCCCACCAGTTACTTGCCCATGGAGCGACTTCCTTAACACCCCATGTACATTGACCAACTGGATAACGATTCCAAGTTGCATCTGAATCAGTAGCTGTTACCTCTGAAGAAGAAGCTTCTGTTGTTTCTTCAACTGCCGTAGTAGCTCCTGAAACTTCCAAGCTTCCACCAGGAACAATTGTTGACCAAATAGTCATGCCATTTTCAGCTGCTAATTGATAAGGATCTACACCATACTGACTAGCAATCCCGAAGAATGAATCTCCATTTTGAACTGTATAAGTATCAGCATTAACTGTTTGTGCGACTGTAAGACCGAGCAATAATGCACTTGAGGCTGCTGCCAAAGCAGCTTTTTTTGTAGTTTTCATATTTCCCCCTGAATAAGATTAATATGAAATTAGTTTAACACTCTCATATTTTAATGCGATTAAGGGGGAATAAAGAAATATGACAAAAGAAAACAGCTCAGTTAAAACTACGTAATTTGTCCAAGAACTTAATAATTTTAGAAGAAAAAGAAAACCAGGCATAACCTGATTTTCAAATTTAATTTCTTAATAAATGTCCAAGTAGTTATCAATTTCCCATTGTGAAACAAAGGTAGCATAGCTTGCCCATTCCATACGTTTCGCATCAAGGAAGTTTGTATAGATATGATTACCCAAAGCTTGACGAACCACTTCATCTGTTTCCAATGCTTTAAGAGCGTTACGAAGTGTTGATGGCAAATCAATAATACCTGCTTCTTTACGTTCTTCAGGAGACATTGAGTAAATGTTTGTTTCGACTGGATCTGGAGCATCAATCTTGTTAATTATACCATCAAGACCAGCTTCCAAAAGAACAGCAAGTGCCAAGTATGGGTTTGCCATTGGGTCTACTGAACGCAATTCCAAACGTGTACCCATACCACGAGACGCAGGAACGCGGATCAATGGTGAACGGTTGCTACCTGCCCATGCAATATATACAGGAGCTTCATATCCAGGAACCAAACGTTTGTAAGAGTTAACTGTTGGGTTAATAATTGCAGTATAGTTGTATGCATGTTTCATCAAACCACCAAGGAAGTAGTAAGCGTCTTGAGACAATTGCATACCACGTGGATCCTCTGGATCAAAGAATGCATTTCCTTCTTCAGTGAAGAGAGACATGTTACAGTGCATACCGCTACCAGCAATACCATATTTAGGTTTCGCCATAAATGTCGCATAAAGACCATGTTTACGAGCGATTGTCTTAACAACCAATTTGAAAATTTGGATATTATCACAAGCCTTCAAAACATCTGTATACTTGAAGTCGATTTCATGTTGACCAACCGCCACTTCATGGTGAGATGCCTCAACATCAAATCCCATTTCTGTCAACACATTAACGATTTCACGACGTGTGTTGTCTGCAAGGTCAGTTGGTGCAAGGTCAAAATAACCACCTTTATCGTTAACTTCAAGCGTAGGATTACCTTGCTCATCTAATTTGAAAAGGAAAAATTCTGGTTCTGGTCCAAGGTTAAATGATTTATAACCAACTTCTTCCATATGACGCAAAGCCTTTTTCAAGTTACCACGAGGGTCACCAGCAAATGGTTCACCTGCAGAGGTATAGATATCACAAATAAGACCAGCTACTGCACCATTTTCATCACCCCAAGGGAAAACTGTCCACGTATCAAGATCTGGATAAAGATACATATCAGATTCATTGATACGAACAAATCCCTCGATTGATGAACCATCAAACATAGCTTTATTTGAAAGTACCTTATCCAACTGTTCATCTGTCGCAGGAATTTCAACGTTCTTCATAACACCAAGAATATCAGAGAACATTAAACGTAAGAAAGTAACATTCTTCTCTTTGACTTCGCGACGAATATCAGCTGCTGTGATTGCCATAATAGGGGTCTCCTTTATAAAAACCAAAAATAAAAGTTCAAAGCGTAATTAGATACGCAAGTTACCAAATTGTTGTGACGGGGTCGTAAAACGGCCTTGCTGAAGGAGTTCATCATGCAAGATACGTCGAACGTCCGCATCTGTTAAAGCCGCTTGTTTTTGTTGGGCACGAACTTCACGTTCTTCGTACTCATGCTTAATCGCTGCAATATTGTAACCATCATCCAAAAAATCTTTGATTTCCAATAAACGATCCATATCATTTAATGAGTACATCCGACGATTTCCAGCTGTACGTTCAGGTTGAATTAAACCTTGATCTTCATAGTAACGAATTTGACGAGCAGTTAAATCCGTCAACTTCATAACTGTTCCAATCGGAAAAACAGCTAGAGAACGCCTTAATTCTTTCTCTCTTGCCATGATCATCCTCCTTTCCTAACAATTATATTCTGAATATTTCTACATGTCAACAGTTTATGTTACTTTTTCTTACACAACGAGCAATTCCCGAACATTATATTGTATACTCGCTCTAATTTAAGGATTTTATCAAAAAAACATAAAAAATAGAGTTCAATAGAACCCTATCATTCTTATTTTAAGTGTTTAAGTAGCCAATCATAATCATAATTAACAAGAATTGCTATAAAGACTCCACAGAAAGTTTCAAAGACTCGAGCAATAACATAAGTAAAGGTATTATCAGGTGGAATAGACAAGGTAATAATCAGAAGTGCAGCCACCCCTCCAATAACACCAGATGCATTATTAAAGGACACATTAATGACAATCGTCAGCATTGTCAAAATTGGAACCAATAGCAAGGTCACCCAAACTGAATGATTAAACCACATATTCACAAAGTAAAATAATAGCGACAAAAGCCCTCCAACCGTATTCGCAAAAATACGTGACTTACCAAACTGAATACTTCTATCAAAGTTTTCTCGAAGACTAAAGACTGCTGTCAAACAACCAATCTGAAGCCCTTCCCAGCCTAAAGCAGAAAAAAGACCTAAAACTAGAAAGACAGCAATCCCCGTCTTAAGTGTACGCATACCAAATTTAAATTTTTTCGGTTCAAATTTCAATCCCATTTTACTATTTTAACATGATTATAAAACTTTTGGCTACTTCTACAGTATTATGCCGCAAAGTTCAAACTAATAATCGCAATTTTTTGAGAGAAATTTACTTCCCAATAATAGTTTTAGCCTCTATCAAACAAATACTCAATGAGATAACACAAAAAAGAGTTGGTTTCCCAACTCTTTTCATTCTAATAGACTTATTTATCAGTAAGTGCAGCCAATCCTGGAAGTTCTTTACCTTCAAGAAGTTCCATAGAAGCACCACCACCAGTAGAGATCCATGAGAATTTATCTGCACGTCCAAGGTTGATTGCTGCGGCAGCTGAGTCACCACCACCGATGATTGATTTAACGCCTGGTTGTTTCACGATTGCGTCCATCACACCGATTGTACCAGCTTGGAAGTCAGGGTTTTCAAATACACCCATAGGACCATTCCATACAACTGTTTTCGCACCAGTCAAGGCTTTATCGAATTCAGCAATTGATTTAGGACCGATATCCAAACCAAGGAAACCTGGGTCTACTGCTTCACCTTCAGTGTCTTTCACTTCAGTGTAGTCAGCAAATGCATTAGCTTCTTTTGAGTCAACTGGCAAGATCAATTTACCGTTTGATTTTTCAAGAAGAGCTTTAGCAACATCAAGTTTATCTTCTTCTACAAGTGAGTTACCGATTTCGATACCTTGTGCTTTGTAGAATGTGTAAGTCATACCACCACCGATAAGAACTTTATCAGCTTTTGCAAGAAGGTTTTCGATAACACCAATCTTATCAGATACTTTAGAACCACCAAGGATAGCTACGAATGGACGTTCTGGAGTTTCAACTGCTTCTTTGATGTAAGCAATTTCGTTTTCAAGAAGGAAACCAGCAACAGCTTTATCAACGTTTGCTGAGATACCAACGTTAGATGCGTGTGCACGGTGAGCTGTACCGAATGCATCGTTTACGAAGATACCATCCCCAAGTGATGCCCAGTATTTACCAAGTTCAGGATCATTTTTAGATTCTTTCTTGCCATCAACATCTTCAAAACGAGTGTTTTCAACCAAGAGAACTTGTCCATCTTCAAGAGCGTTAACAGCTGCTTCCAATTCAGCACCACGTGTAACACCTGGGATAAATTTAACGTCTTGACCCAATTTAGCAGCCAAGTCAGCAGCTACAGGAGCAAGTGATTTGCCTTCTTTATCAGCTTCTTCTTTTACACGTCCAAGGTGAGAGAAGAGGATTGCACGTCCACCTTGTTCAAGGATGTACTTGATAGTTGGAAGGGCAGCAGTGATACGGTTATCGTTAGTGATCACGCCATCTTTTACAGGTACGTTGAAGTCAACACGAACGAGAACTTTTTTCCCTTTCAAGTCAACATCTTTAACAGTCAATTTAGCCATTTGATCAGACTCCTTAATTTTTTAATACGTTTTCATTATATCACAAAATGCATAAAAGAGATAGCAAAATCAGAAGGATTTCTAGCTTATTGCGAGTATAAGGTATTTAGCATATAATCTAAATAGAAAGGTCGAATATCCATGAAAAAACAGCTAAACAAGAAGCAGAAACAAGCTGACCATGATCTAAATGTAATCCTTATTCTTACCCTTGTTCCTCTGCTCCTCTTTCTTACTCTTAAACCAACTCTTTTTTCATACACTAACCAAACCTCAGTACCGCTATGGCTGCGATTAATCTTATTAGCTAGTTGTCAATTTGCCATCGCAGGCTTAGGAACCAGCACTGTTATGCTTTATCGCAAAGAATCTTTCAGACACTTTGGATTAATCACCAAAAATCTAGTTACCACCCTTTTTCAATCTCTTCTTGTAGCCCTACCACTTATCATATTTAAAGGAATTACTCATCAGATTCATTCCTATCTACCGCTTCAATCAATACAATTAACAAAAGAAGTAATGAGCCAATCATTTCCTAGTAATATCCTGGCATACCTATTCATCTGTCTTATTTGGGGATTCTGGGAAGGATTTAACTATGTAGTCATCGCTGAAAAGATACGCATACGTTTTCCATCTCCTTACATTTGGTTAGATAGTGGGGCAATAACTTGTGCGATTTTTTGCCTCCTTATCCATGGAATCATTGGTTTTGATGTCTATACCCTATTTGAATCACTTACCGTTTTTATACTTATTTATGGTATGCTAGCTATACAAAAACATAATAAAAACGCCTGGGGTTGTGTCATGCTCTTTCTACTCATTTGGAATGCCTTCTAGCTTATTCATAAATCACAATCCTACTGAGATTATAACAGCCTATTTATACGGCTGTTTTATTATTTTGGAAAATAAAAAAAGAGCCGAAGCTCTTCTTTTTTATACAATTGAATTATTTAGCGATTTTCGCGAAGTATTCAAGAGTACGTACAAGTTGTGAAGTGTATGACATTTCGTTATCGTACCAAGAAACAACTTTAACCAATTGTTTACCATCAACAGTTTGTACTTTAGTTTGAGTTGCATCAAACAATGAACCGTAAGAAATACCTACGATGTCTGAAGATACGATTGGATCTTCAGTGTAACCGAATGATTCGTTTGAAGCTGCTTTCATAGCTGCGTTCACTTCATCAACAGTAACGTCTTTTTCAAGAACTGCTACCAATTCAGTAACTGATCCAGTTGGAACTGGAACACGTTGTGCAGCACCGTCAAGTTTACCGTTCAATTCTGGGATAACCAAACCGATAGCTTTAGCAGCACCAGTTGAGTTAGGAACGATGTTTGCAGCACCAGCACGTGCACGACGAAGGTCACCACCACGGTGTGGTCCGTCAAGGATCATTTGGTCACCAGTGTAAGCGTGGATAGTAGTCATCAAACCTTGTTTAACACCGAAGTTATCTTGCAATGCTTTAGCCATTGGAGCCAAGCAGTTTGTAGTACATGAAGCACCTGAGATAACTGTTTCAGTACCGTCAAGGATGTCGTGGTTAGTGTTAAATACGATTGTTTTAACATCGTTTCCACCAGGAGCAGTGATAACAACTTTCTTAGCTCCACCTTCGTGCAAGTGTTTTTCAGCAGCATCTTTCTTAGCAAAGAAACCAGTTGCTTCAAGAACGATTTCTACACCGTCGTTAGCCCAGTCAATTTGTTCTGGGTCACGTTCAGCAGAAACTTTAACGAATTTACCGTTAACTTCAAATCCACCATCTTTAACTTCAACAGTACCGTCGAAACGACCTTGAGTTGTGTCGTATTTCAACAAGTGTGCAAGCATAACTGGATCTGTAAGGTCGTTGATGCGTGTAACTTCAACACCTTCTACGTTTTGGATACGACGGAAAGCAAGACGACCGATACGACCGAAACCGTTAATACCAACTTTAACTACCATTAGTGATTTCCTCCTTATGAAAATCAAATAAATATAATTTTGAGAGCAAGCTCTCCCTATTGTGAAAAGATTAACTTGAGCGCTTTCAATTCAACCTTTCAACAGTCATATTATATAATTTTTTTCAAAAAATTGCAAACAGAAAAGGCACTTACTTTCATAAGTACCTTAACTTTATAAGTTCTAATTAAGCTTCACCAGAATTTTTCTTGATGATTTCTTCTTGAACTGATTTAGGAACATCTTCATAGTGGTCAAATACCATCATGAATGTACCACGTCCTTGAGTTGCAGAACGAAGTGTTGTTGCATAACCGAACATTTCAGCAAGTGGAACATATGCACGAACAATTTGGCTGTTACCATGTGCTTCCATACCATCAACACGTCCACGACGAGCTGTAACGTGACCCATAACATCACCAAGGTTTTCTTCAGGAACAGTGATTGTTACAAGCATCATTGGTTCAAGGATAGTTGGTTGTGCAGTCTTAGCAGCTTCTTTAAGTGCAAGAGATGCAGCAATCTTGAAGGCAGTTTCAGATGAATCGACATCGTGGTATGAACCATCGTAAAGTTTAGCTTTGATGTCAACCATTGGGTATCCAGCAAGGACACCGTTAGCCATAGATTCTTCCAATCCTTTTTCTACTGCAGGGATGAATTCACGTGGAACCACACCACCGACGATAGCATTTTCGAATTCGAAACCTTTACCTTCTTCATTTGGAGTAAATTCAATCCAAACATCACCAAACTGACCTTTACCACCAGATTGACGTTTGAAGAATCCACGTGCTTGTGTAGCTGCACGGAATGTTTCACGGTATGATACTTGTGGAGCACCTACGTTTGCTTCAACTTTGTGTTCACGTTTCAAACGGTCAACAAGGACATCAAGGTGAAGTTCACCCATACCAGAGATAACTGTTTCACCAGTTTCAGGGTTAGTTTCAACACGGAATGTTGGATCTTCTTCAGCAAGTTTTTGAAGACCGATACCCATCTTATCTTGGTCAGCTTTAGTCTTAGGCTCAACCATCAATTGGATAACTGGTTCTGGAACTTCGATTGACTCAAGAATAACTTTAGCTTTTTCATCAGTCAATGAGTCACCAGTTGTAGTATCTTTCAAACCGATAGCAGCAGCGATATCACCGGCGTATACTTGTTCAATTTCTTGACGGCTGTTAGCGTGCATTTGAAGGATACGTCCGATACGTTCACGTTTACCTTTAGATGTGTTCATTACGTATGAACCTGATTGAAGGATACCTGAGTAAACACGGATAAATGTCAAACGACCTACAAATGGGTCAGTCATGATCTTGAAGGCAAGAGCTGCAAATGGCTCATCATCAGATGCTGGACGAGTTTCTTCTTCGTCTGTATCTGGGTTGATACCTTTGATTGCAGGGATATCAAGTGGGCTTGGAAGGTAATCGATAACCGCATCAAGCATCAATTGAACACCTTTGTTCTTGAAGGCAGAACCACAAAGAACTGGGAAGAATTCAACATTGATTGTTGCACGACGGATAGCTGCTTTCAATTCCTCGTTAGTGATTTCTTCACCTTCAAGGTATTTCATCATCAAATCTTCGTCAGTTTCAGCAACTGCTTCGATCAATTTTTCACGGTATTCGTTTGCTTGATCAACGTAATCAGCTGGAATATCTTCTTCAAGAATATCTGTACCAAGGTCATTAGTATAGATTTCAGCTTTCATTTTAATCAAGTCAATGATACCACGGAAATCATCTTCAGCACCGATTGGCAATTGGATTGGGTGTGCGTTTGCTTGAAGACGATCGTGAAGTGTGCTTACTGAGTAAAGGAAGTCTGCACCGATTTTATCCATTTTGTTGGCAAATACGATACGTGGAACACCATACTCAGTTGCTTGACGCCAAACTGTTTCAGTTTGAGGTTCTACACCTGATTGTGAGTCAAGAACGGTTACGGCACCATCCAATACACGGAGTGAACGTTGTACTTCGATTGTGAAGTCCACGTGTCCTGGTGTATCGATGATGTTAACGCGGTGGCCATCCCATTGTGCTGTTGTAGCGGCAGATGTGATTGTGATACCACGTTCTTGTTCTTGCTCCATCCAGTCCATTTGTGATGCACCTTCGTGAGTTTCACCGATTTTGTGGATTTTACCAGTGTAGTAAAGGATACGCTCTGTTGTAGTTGTTTTACCGGCATCGACGTGGGCCATGATACCGATATTACGAGTTTTTGCAAGTGAAAATTCGCGTGCCATTAGGTTTATTCTCCTATAAATATTTTAGTTTACTTATTTATTATAACATTATTGTCAAAAAACGGATAGGCAGGACCTACCCGTTTTTTCACTAATATTTAACTGGTTTTCAAATGATAGGAATGATATTATTTGAATTCAAAGTCAGCCTATTACAAATCCATAATCTTAGCTTATGAATATATGACTGTAATTCAGCTTGAAACTTATGATTACCAGCGGAAGTGTGCAAAGGCACGGTTTGCTTCAGCCATTTTGTGAGTATCTTCACGTTTCTTAACTGATGCACCAGTGTTGTTTGCAGCATCCATGATTTCTTTTGCAAGACGATCTTTCATAGTGTGTTCACCACGCGCACGTGATGCGTTAACCAACCAACGAAGACCAAGAGTTGTACGACGTTCTGGACGAACTTCAACTGGGACTTGGTAGTTTGAACCACCGACACGACGTGCACGTACTTCAAGTACAGGCATGATGTTGTCCATAGCTGTTTCAAATACTTCAAGAGCATCGTTTCCAGTTGCTTCTTTAATTTGCTCGAAAGCATCGTATACGATTGTTGCAGCAGTACCACGTTTACCGTCAAGCATTACACGGTTGATAAGACGTGTAACGATTTTTGAATTGTACAATGGATCTGCCAATACTTCGCGTTTAGGCGCTCTATTTTTACGACTCATTTTATCTTATCTCCCTTCTTATCCTTTAGGACGTTTAGCACCGTATTTAGAACGGCTTTGTTTACGATCAGCTACACCTGCAGTATCAAGTGCACCACGGACGATGTGGTAACGTACCCCTGGAAGGTCTTTTACACGTCCACCACGGATAAGAACAACGCTGTGTTCTTGGAGGTTGTGTCCGATACCTGGGATGTAAGCAGTAACTTCGATAAGGTTGCTCAAACGTACACGAGCGAATTTACGAAGGGCTGAGTTAGGTTTCTTAGGTGTCATTGTTCCAACACGTGTTGCAACACCACGTTTTTGTGGTGAAGATACGTTAGTTTGAACTTTTTTGTGGCTGTTGTAACCAACGTTCAAAGCTGGTGATTTAGATTTTACAACTTTTGATTGACGTGGTTTACGAACCAATTGGTTAATTGTAGGCATCTACATTCTCCTGTGTTTTTTTATTTTTGGTTGATATGGCACTTGGTGACAGCCCATATCTGTGTGTACTTTTGCAACTTATGTCAGCACGTCTCTGTACACTTTTGAGAGACCAAAAGTAAAAAGTACCGTCTAATATAGTATCATTTTTTGATAATTATTGTCAAGACTTTCTTGTTAAAAAGAAAAATTCCTAATCGTTAAATTAGGAATACTATCGTAGATTAATTATTTGTCAAAAATATTACCGACTTCAACTTCTACCTTCTGTGCTTTTACATCAATGTCAGAAACAGTAAGTAGGGATTTATATTCATGGATATCACGGTCACCTTTAGCATTTTCTGCGAATACAGCTACACCTACTAACTCACTATCAAATTCTGAAAGCAAGCTAATCATACCCGTAATGGTACCACCACCTTTAAGAAAATCATCAACAATAAGGACGCGGCTATTTGGTTTCAAACTACGTTTTGAAAGGAACATCTTTTCAATACGATCACTTGAACCACTAACATAGTTTACCGATACGGTTGAACCTTCTGTAATTTTCAAGTCACGACGAACGATAACAAATGGAATGTTCAAGACATCTGCTACTGCATTTGCTAAAGGAACTCCTTTAGTTGCAACTGTCATAACGGCATCAATTTTTTGCCCTTTAAAGGCACTGGCAATGATACGACCAACATTTTTCAAAATAGACGGTGTACTCAGTAAATCAGATAGGTAGAGATAACCACCTGGTAAGATACGATCACTCTCGGAAAGACGTTTACAAAGATCTTCAACCAGACTTCTTGCATCTTCATCAGAAATAGTTGGTGTAAACATAACGCCACCAGATGCACCCGTTACTGTTTCGATTTCTCCTATTTGACTTTCCTCAAAAGCTTTTTTAATGATAGCAACATCTTCTGAGATTGAAGACTTTGCAGCTTCATAACGTTCTGCAAAGGTGTTGAGGCTTGTCAATTGATAAGGATTATTAATCAGGTAGTTTGAAATCACTACCATGCGCTCACTTCGTTTTAATTTCATATGTTACCTATATTTTCTGTACTTTTTAACTATTATACCATAATACAGCAAAAAACGAACATTTTCATATGAAATGCTCGCTTAATTTCGATTTTAATCAAATTTTGGCTTGTAGAAAGAACGATTATCCATAGCAAAGAGACGATTTGTCATTTCTCCTGGACCTACTAGGTTAAGGGCTGTCGTCATCATCATCATACTGGCATCAAGATTATCAATCATATGAATAATTTCTGCTTCCATAATACGAGGTCGCACTGGGCTACCATACTCTAGTTGTCCGTGGTGGCTGAGAATAACATGACGCAAAACAACGACATCCTCACGCGTATCATCAATATTGAGCTCCATGAGCACCTTAGTGATTTCTTCATCAATCAAAGCAATATGACCAATCAAGTTTCCACGAACCGTATACTCAGTATTTTCAGGACCAGTAAGTTCAATAACCTTAGCTAAATCATGAAGCATAATTCCGGCAAAGAGTAGACTCTTATTGAGCTCTGGATAAATATCTCCAATGCTGTCCGCTAAGCGAACCATAGTAGCTGTATGATAGGCTAGTCCACTTTCAAAGGCATGATGATTTGTTTTAGCAGCTGGAAAAGTGAAAAACTCTTTATTATACTTTCGATAAAGGGCACGAACAACACGCTGCCAAGTTGCTTCCTCAATCTTGAAAATCATTTGCTCTAGGTATTCGCGTACTTCGGAAGGATTTACTGGTGGTTTCTCTTTGAAATCAGCTGGATCATTTGGCTCACCAAATGTAGGCAAGCGTAAGGTAATTTGGTTTACCTGAGGAGTATTATTATAAACCTCTCGACGTCCCTCCATATGCACTACTTTACCTGCGGTAAATTCTTCGACATTATAAGGTTGAGCATCCCATAGGTTGCCTGAAATCTCTCCAGTATCATCCTGGAATGTAAAGGCAATGTAATCCTTTCCTGCTCTTGTCTTACGTACCTCTGCACGCTTAATCAGATAAAAACCTTCAAAATACTCGTCTTTTTTCATTTGATTAATCTTCATGCTTGTCCTCGTTTTCTAATCGTGGTAAATCCAACAAACTTTGTGTCGCACTGTCTTGATAGGTTTCAATTGTATCAAGAGCTCTAACAATTGCCCTACTCCTTGTGTTAAGAAGACTATCGACGGTTTTACTTGCTGTATTCAATTGTTTCTGAGCTTTAGCTAACATATCTCCAAACCTGCCAAACTCTAGTTTGACGTTGCCTAAAATCTTACTAATATCATCCGCATTCTTTTGAATATTCAAAGTTCTAAATCCTACAGACAATGAATTCAAGAGTGCTGATAAGGTTGACGGACCTGCGATAACAATATTCTCCTCGCGACGAAGGGCGTCAAAGAAGGCCGGTTGACGTACTACCTCAGCATAAAGTCCTTCCGTCGGTAAAAATAATATACCAAAATTTGTAGTTTCAGGTGGGTTAAGATACTTCTTGTTAATATTCTTTGCAAATCGCTTAATACTAGTCAGAAGTGACTTACGGTGATTCTCAATCTCCTCTTTATTACCAGACTCATAAGCATCTTCCAGACGATAGTAATCTTCCAAAGGAAACTTAGAATCAATGGGAAGGTAGATATATTCATCTTTATGGTTTCCTGGCATTTTGATTGCATATTCAACTCGTTCACTTGAACCTGATACCGTAGGAAATTCTCGCTCGTACTGATTAACAGTCAATATGTCTTCAATAATTTGCCCTAATTGAAGCTCTCCCAAAATACCTCGTGTTTTTGTATTTGAAAGGACCTTGTTAAGACTTCCAACATCCTTGGCTACATTTTTCATTTCCCCCAAGCCCTGGTTAACCGACTCTAATTGTCTTGAAACCGTCTCAAAAGAGGCTTGTAAACGTGTTTGTAAGGTTTGCTCAAGTTTCTCTTCAACTGTCTGACGCATTTGTTCCAAACGTTTCTCATTGGAATCCTGCATATCTTTAACAGCTTTGGTTAAGCTTTGGTTTATTTGCTCAAGACGTTGGTCAGAACGGTCTCGATTATCAGACAAATTTTGATGTAAAACCTCTCGGATATCTGTCAACTGTTGATATAGTTCCATCTGCAATTGATTCAATTGCTTTGTTGTTTCCAGTTGGTTTGTCTTAGCAAAACTTTCCAATTGAAACGAAACTTGATCTGAAAGATTATCTGCATTTTCTTCCAAACTCTTATTAATCTGTTCTTTTAACTCCATATTCTTCAAGAAAAGAACAATAAGAATCCCCAAGCTTAATAAAGTTAAAAGTGAAAGTAGATAGATCATACTAACTCCTATCTTTAGTCTGGATGACAATCACATATCCATTTGGCACAAGCACTTGAATCGGACCATCAACGAATTCATTGCTAGAATAGATTTTCTTCTGGAAATAATTCATACTAGTTAATTCGTATTTTGCTCCCAAAATCGTCAGTTCTCCATCACCTTCATGTAAAAAAGAAACATATGTCATTCCGGGTTCTGGTAAAACTTTATGACTTCCTTCTGGATAATAAGTAATCTTATTTTGCTTATCTCGCAAACAGATACGCCTCATAAAAGGAGCTAATTCAGGATCGCTGACCAAAAATATATTTGATAACATATGATCAATTCTGCCACCAAAAGCACCGAAAATAGTTACTTCCGCCTCAGGATATAACTGAAATATAATTTTTAAGGCTAACTCTGTATCCGTATCATCCTTTTCAGCTGGAGCAATCATACAATCTTTGGCAGCTGATTGAATCATCTTTAACTCTGACCGAGATACTGAATCAAAGTCTCCGACAGCCAAATCAATAGGTAAACCTAACTCCAACAAACGTAAGCATGCGCGATCCACCCCAACAAAATAATCAAAATCGGTAGTGAACCACTCTAGCTCACCACCGACAAATAAAGCTATTTTAGGCATCGATAGCATCACGAAGCGTTTGAACTTGCGCTGTCAAATCAGGATTTTTGAAGAGGTAAGAGCCCGCTACAAAAACATTAGCCCCCGCCTTGGCACATGCTGCAATAGTGTTGTTATCTACACCACCATCAACTTCAATATCGAATGAATAGCCACCTTTTTCACGAAGCTCCACAACACGCTCTACTTTAGACATCATTTCTGGAATGAACGCCTGACCACCAAAACCTGGATTTACAGTCATGATAAGTACTTGATCCACTAAATCAAGTACAGGAATAAGTGCCTCAACTGGGGTTCCAGGATTAATCACAACACCTGCTTTCATACCAGCAGCTTTGATTTTCTGGAGGGCACCATGGATATGCTTAGTGGCTTCAACATGAATGGTCATGATATCTGCACCAGCTTGTGCATAGGCATCCACATAACGCTCAGGATTAACAACCATAAGGTGGCAGTCAAAAACTAACTTGCTGTGTTTACGCATGCTAGCAACCACATCTGCTCCCCAACTGATATTAGGAACAAATTGACCATCCATAATATCAATGTGAACATATTCCGCACCTGATGCATCAATACGAGCTAGTTCTGAAGCAAAATTAGCGTAATCAGCAGCTAGGATAGAAGGAGCAATTTTATATGACATGAGAGACCTACTTTCTTTTTACAGTTTTTTTATATGTTTCACGACGATTTTCAATTTCACTTAAGAATTGAAGGTAATTATCATAACGGACTTGCCAGATTTGGCCATTTTCAACCTCATCCTTAACAGCACAAGAAGGCTCATGGGTATGAGTACAAGAACGGAATTTACAGCCATGACTAGCTTGACGGATTTCCGGAAAAGCTTCACTCAAGTCCTCTGCATTATCCACTTCATAATCTAGCGAAGAGAATCCTGGTGTGTCAGCAATCTTCCCACCATGAACGTCATAAAGACTTACAGCCCTTGTAGTATGACGTCCACGACCTAGACTGTCTGAAATCTCACCTGTTTCCAACTTCAACTCTGGGGCAATACGGTTCAACAAGGTTGATTTTCCAACACCCGTCTGTCCCATAAAGACTGTTATTTTATCAGTCAAGAGCGGCAATAGTTCTTCCAAACTGAAGATAAAATCAAAACCAATTTTTTGATACTGTTTTTGAATGGCTTTCATTTCTGAATCATCTTCAACCAAGTCCATCTTAGAAATATAGATTACAGGCTTTATATTTTTATGCTCTAGTAAAACCAAAAAACGGTCCAAAAGATTACTGTTAAAATCCGGTTCCTTAGCAGACATAATAACCACAGCCTGATCTATATTGACAATGGGTGGACGCACTAAACTATTGATTCGTTGACCAATTTTTAGGATATAACCTTCTGAATTTTCCTCTGCTGAAAATTCAACAAAATCTCCAACATAAGGTGTTTGTCCTTTTTTTCTAAAATTTCCTCGTGCACGCGTCTGGTATACAACACCATCATGCTCTACATAATAGAAACCTGCCAGTGCTTTGATAATTCTTCCTTGCAAGTGAACTCCTCATTCGTTTAATAGCCCTATTATATCACAAATTAGAAAGCTTTTCTGGAACAAAAAAACTGATCTTCCATTTCCCATGGACCTCCTTGCATTTTCAATAGATTGAAGTATAATAGGCATATCATCTGAGGAGGTGGTGGAATGGCAGACACGCATGCTTCAGGCGCATGTGCTTTTTCAAGCGTGAGGGTTCAAATCCCTTTCTCCGCATAGCTAAAAATCCCACTGAGATTCAGTGGGATTTTTGAATTATAGGCCTGCTTCTCTCAAAGCATCTGATAAGTATGCAAAATCAGAAATAGATAAAGCCTCTCCACGAATAGAAGGTTTTATATCTGCAATTTCCAAAGCCTTCTCAAGTTTGGATTTTACTTCTTCAGATTTACCAAAATGATTTGTTAAATTATTCCACAATGTCTTACGACGATGGACAAAGCTAGCCTTAGCCACTCGGAAAAGGAAATCCTCATCTTTAACTTCAACCAACGGTTGTTCACGACGCGTCATCTTCAAAATGGCTGAGTCAACATTAGGGGCTGGTACAAAGACTGTACGAGGGACAATGAATGCCACTTTAGCAGTCATATAATACTGAACGGCAATTGATAGAGAACCATAAGCCTTGCTATTAGGCTCTGCAGAAATGCGGTCAGCGACTTCTTTTTGCATCATAACGACAAATTCTGCAAAAGGAATCTTACTCTCAATCAAATGCATCAAGATTGGCGTCGTAATATAATATGGCAAATTGGCTACGACCTTAATTGGTAGTTCTGGATTTTTAAATTCTTTTACCCGTGTCTGTAAATCTGCCTTGAGAACATCTTCATTAATCACGTTAACATTATCATGATCACGTAATGTATCCTCCAAAATCGGAACCAATCGATCATCAATTTCAAAAGCCATAACTTCCGCAGCATTTTCAGCCAAGAATTCTGTTAATGCTCCGATACCAGGTCCAATTTCAATCACATTGACATTTTTATCAATCTCTGCCGTATCAACTATTTTTTGTAAAATATTTGTATCTGTTAAGAAGTTCTGTCCGAAAGACTTCTTAAAGGTAAAGCCATGGCGTTCAAGGACAGCCTTGGTCACGCTATAATCTGCAATTCTCATTTATTCTCTTTTCTTATTAATTTCACGATTTTTATATTTGGACACAAAACAAGTCCAAATCCTTAACTATCCCAACTTCTATAATAAGCTACTTAGTAGCGATTTGATTGTAAGATTACTGGTAGTCTAGTAATTTGACATAGCCTCTTCCAGCTCCTCTAAAGTGATTCCAAACAATTCCAAACGTTTTAGAAGCTGCTTTCCATTGCAATAACCAATACGAAGCGCCTCGCCCAAATATTCTCGACGCTTCCGACTATCTGCTCCCATTAGTAGTCCTAACTTCATAAGATTTGATTTACTAATATCAAACTGATTATCATCATCGTAACTACCTAGAACTCCAGATAAGGCCTTTTGAAGATCCTCAAAACTCGCATGCTCAACACCCAATGAACGACCTTTAGTCTTAGATTTTGGTGTTGCTTCCCCACGGTTTAAGAAAGCATGTTTTGCTGTCGGAACAGCTTCCATGATGATTTTACGGATACGTTCACCATTATAGTCTGGATCAGTGAAAACAATCACTCCGCGTAAATCATTGAGCTTATCGATACGCTCTAAGTCATATTCATTGATAGCAGAGCCTCTAGTCTCATAGGTATCCACCTCATAAAAACGTCTCAAATTTGCCGTATCATCCTTACCTTCTACCACGATGACCTCTTGAATTTTTATTTTTTCTTCATCTTCTTGCATACTTTAGTCCACTGATTTTGTACTTCATTATCAAAAAATTTTAACTGTGGTGCACTGCCAGGTACTCTCAATTCCAATAGTCTATAAATATAAACTAACTTGTCTTTTAAGTTTAAAGTTAGCCCTAAAAGTACTTCTCTCTTGTCTTTGTCATAGAGTCGTTCAAATGAATTATAGATAGTATTCTTTGAACTATCTGAAGCAAGTTGCAAGCAAGGTAATCCCAAATATTCATTTACTGATTCTTTTTTTAATATTGATTTAAAAATTAAAACCATCATCTCTCTCTGATTAGTAACTTCATAGTCTTGTGAATATAAAGAAAACGAATAATTTGTATCAAAGTTTATTTTGGAGTCGTTAATCTTCTTCTCATCAATATTCATAAGTTCCATAAAAGTCCAAACATCAAGTTTTTTTGCAATCATTTTAGTTCTACTATAGCACTCAACAAATAAATCAATATTCAAAGATAAAGCTTCCCCATCGCTTACCCAATCTTCTTTTTTTTCATTTGAAAGAATTACCAAATATTTCTTGTCTATATTATTTTTCTCTACATAATTTAAGCCATCTAACCAAAAAAGGGCATCCGAGAATGAACGGTTAATACTTTTATTCCCCAATGTTATGACCTTATCTTGTTTATCATTTTCATCCGCATACCCTGGAGACATTTTATCTTTAAATCTTTGAGAAATTATTTTTTCATAGTTAACAAGTTCTTCTTCACTGTAAGGATATCCTAATTTTGCTTTATCCATCCATGTTACTAATGATAGTTTAGTTGTTTCATTAAGTCCTTGTTGATTAGGAATATTTATTTTTTTATTTATAAATTTTTCTTTTTGTTTGTTTATCTCACTATTCAATTCTGAAATACTACTATCAATTCTCTCTTGTACTTTACTTCTGAATTCTTTTTCTATGGAATTAAATTCATTATAAAAAGTGCGCATATCATCTTCTTTTTTTATCCTATATATTTCATTAAAAATGCTGTTAAAAATCTTATTTGAAACCTCTTTGGAACTGATAAACTGTTCTACTTCTAGAATTTTTTTACGTAAAGCTAACGTTTTTTCAAAATTACCCTTTGATTTATTAATTACTGATTTCTCATTTTCCATAAATTCAACTTGAGTAACAAAAGGTATGTAGGTATTATCAGCAATTTTTTCAAAAGCTTCTAAAAGTTCACTACTGCTAGCATAGTCTTTCAATGGGAACATCAAAAAATTATTATCCATAATAAAAATAGAGTGTTCAAGCATTTCTTTTGTAAATTCTATTTTATTTTCCTTAACAAGATTGATTTTATTTTTCATAAGTGTAACTCTTTTCTATTTAATACCAAAAATCCTCATCGCATTATCATAAGTAGCCCTAGCAACCTCTGCACTTGTTAAACCACGAAGCTCAGCAATCTTATCTACTACGTAACGCGTATAGCCTGTACGATTCTCGCGACCACGTTTGGGAACGGGTGCCAAATACGGTGCATCCGTTTCAACCAGAATCTTATCTAAAGGTAACTTCTGAGCAGCTTCTTGGACATCCAAAGCCTTCTTAAAAGTTACAACACCTGAAAATGAAATCATCATTCCAAGATCAACAAATTTTTGAGCCATTTCTAAGGATCCTGAGTATGAGTGCATAATCCCCCCACGAGGACCAACACCAACTTCTTTAATAACAGCGTAAGTATCCTCAAGTGCATCACGTGTATGGACAACAAAAGGTAAATTGTGTTCCTTTGACAAAGCTATTTGACGCTTGAAGACATCAATTTGAATCTCTTTAGGATCTTCCATCCAATAATAATCCAAACCGATTTCCCCAAGTGCCACTACTTTCGGATTATCCAATTGTGATACAATCATATCCTCAATTTCCTGAGAATAGGACCCTGCTTCCGTAGGATGCCATCCAATCGTACTATATAGTTGATCATACTTCTCTGATAGTGCTAAAGATTTATCAATTGTCGGCTTATCAAAACCAACAATATTCATTTTTATAACACCTAGTTCAGCTGCAAAATCTATTTCTTCTTGTTCTTTTCCTGCAAAATTATCCACATTAAGATGGGTATGCGTATCAAAAATTTCAATCATAGGTCTATTATAACAAAAACGAGCGAGCATAGCTCACTCACCTTTTCATTTTATTAAACAAAGAGTCGCATATATTCTATCTTTGTACAACGATTCATTACAATATCCTGTCTATTCGCTTGACAAAGAATAGTCTCAGCCTCCTCATTCTCAAGACCAATTTGACTCCAAAAAACTTTTGCATCCGTTTCAAGAAAATCATAAGCAACATCTGGTAAAAACTCACTTCGTCTAAATACATCAACAATATCAATCGAAAATGGGATATCTTTAAGATAAGCATAAACATGCTCTCCAAGAAGCTCCTTACCTTCTAGTTTGGGATTTACTGGTATGATACGATAACCAGCAGCTTGTAGAAAATGAGCAACCTGATAAGATGCTGCCTCCTTGCGATGAGATAGACCTACAATTGCAATCGTCTTTGCTGATTTTAAATAAGATTCTATAACCTCAGCACTAGGATTTTGAAATGAATAAGACATAAGACTCTCCTCGTCGTTCGAATAAACTAAAAATAAAAATCCCTAAACGGGACTGTGACGATTAGTTAGCTAAGCTCTGCAACGATAGCTTTAATTTGTTCTTTTGTATGTACACCTGCAACTTGCTTAACAACGTCACCATCTTTTTTGAAGAGTAAAGTTGGAATAGACATAATTCCAAACTTCTGAGCTGTTTCTGGGTTCTCATCAACATCAATTTTAACAATCTTAAGTTCATCCTCTGAAATCTCTTCAGAAAGTTGCTCAAGAATTGGTGCTTGCATCAAGCAAGGCCCACACCAAGTTGCCCAAAAATCAATCAAAACGAGTCCTTCAGCTGTTTCTTGTTCAAATGTAGCATCTGTTACTACTTGTGTCATATATTCATCCTCCTAGACATTATAAAACTTTTGTAGACCTATTCTATATGATTCTAAAGGCCATTGCAAGAATTTGATACATACATAAAAAATTCTTATCAAATATTAGTCATTGCCTATCATAGACATCACTTGCTCACAGCCTATCTTGGGAGTATAATAATAAAAAAACTATAAAAATAGAAATGAGTAAATATGGATAAAGATGCAATGATTACCTATCTCATAGGTGAACTCAAAAAAGAAAATCTAGAATTACATGATTTGATTATCCCAGAAGAACTCGAAGAAAAGCAAAAGCTTCTCAGAGCGCTCTTTAATACACGTAAACCAATGGCGGCATCAACACAATTCTTGACAATACAAGACCTTTACCTACAAGTTAGGAAAGGGGAACGTGGATTTGTACAACTCAGTTCACTCCAGCCTATCCCACAAGATGATCGAATCTACCTCTGGAAGGGGGATATTACAAGACTTGAAGTAGATGCAATCGTAAATGCAGCCAATAAAACCTTACTAGGATGTATGAAACCACTTCATGATTGTGTAGATAATGCTATTCATACATATGCAGGCGTTCAGTTACGCCAAGCTTGTTTCGAACTCATCTTAGAACAAGGATATGAAGAACCTGTTGGCATGGCTAAAATAACCCCAGCTTACAATCTTCCTTCTGCTTTTGTCATTCATACAGTAGGTCCGAAAATAGTAGACCAACCGACACAAATTGATGAGGATCTTTTAGCAAAAAGCTATCTCTCAGTATTAGCACTAGCCGAGAAAAATAACATTGAATCAATAGCTATTCCATGTCTATCAACTGGAGATTTCAATTTTCCAAAACAAAAAGCTGCCAAAATCGCCATTCAAACAGTCAAAACCTTTATTGATGAATCAAGTATAATAAAAAAAGTTATATTTAACGTATTTGATGATGAAAATTTTACAATTTATCAAAAACTCCTTGCTGAATAAAAAAAGAAGAAAATCAAAATGATTTTCTTCTTTTTTATTGCATAACTGAATGCTCTTTTAAAAGATTAAAAAATGAGGGATAATCTCTTTTAAGATTAACAAAACCACCATCCTTAGACAAGAAACTATGTTCAGAAGCAGCTGTACAAACAAGAACACCATTCTGATTTACCATATGGTATACAAAAGAAAGTTTAGCAGATTTAACACTTTTAACATTAATCTCAATAGAAATCTCATCTGCAAAAGTAGAAGTAGCTTTATAGTCACAGGAAATTGAAGTAACAGGAGAGATAATTCCCTCCTCTTCAATTTTTTCATAAGGCCAACCTATCTCTCTTAGAAAAAAAGTTCTAGCCTCTTCCATCCATCGTACATAATTAGAATGATGAGTAATACCCATTCGATCTGTTTCATAATACTGGACCTCGTGTTTACAGATAAACATAAGAACCTCCAAGAAGATTAAGAAATAAAATCTAGAATGTCATCCTCAGAAAGAGAAGAGTCGCAAACAACCTTAGCAGTTCCATTTTCTGAAACAAATAGGGCTGGAACGGTAGCAATACCATATCTTTTACGCAAAGCTTGGATATCTTCAAGTTCTTCACTATTTTCACTATTAATATAGAAAATAGTAAGATTTGAATTACGAGCAACATTTGATAATTTAGGTTCAAAAAGTTGACAATATGGACAAGAAAGACGGCCAATAAATAAAATAAACTTATCTGTAGAAGAAATTTTATCTTTAGCAGTAGAAATCGAAATAGGTGTAAACTCTGATGCAAAATTCGACATAATAATACCTCTCAAATAAAATATAATCATATCATATCTGAAATTAAGAGTTTTAACAAGTAAATAACTTAACAAAAAAAGCTAGACCTACGTCCAGCAATGAAACCTGTACTCCGCCAGTAGGACTCGAACCTACGACATCATGATTAACAGTCATGCGCTACTACCAACTGAGCTATGGCGGATAAACGCTAAGCGACTACCGTATCTA
>JAFHAZ010000060.1:0-4357 GCA_016939315.1 Streptococcus sp.
AGTAATAGAAACGTAAAAAGTAAACAACATGGAACGCAAAGAACAGACCGGGCATATCTGTAGATGGATGGCTTTAGGCATCATGACTGCCATCGTCATCGTAGGATGTACCATTGTAATCGGCCTATTTGAATGGCGCGACAGAAAGGAGATTGAGTGTAGAAATGCAGAACTGCATCAGTGGCGAAAGAATGTGCATGACTTAAACTTGCACATAACGGAATTGTCACTGCTTGGTGAAATGGTTGCGGATTGGGACTCAACAGATGTAAATGAGTATCATTCGCTTCGATTGGAAGTGGACAGTATGCTTGAAGGCATCGCGGATATTTGTCCGAAAGAAGATTCTGATACGATCTGCTGTCTTCTTGCAGAAAAGGAACAGCTCCTTTTGGATATAAAGGATGCCATGCAGGATCTGAATGCCACTCAAGAAAAGCTGACCGCAGAAGTTCCAAGAATTGTAGAGCAGAATAAAACTGAAAGCAAAAGACTTTCAGCTATGCCACAGCAGGCAAAGCCAAAGAAGCGAGGTTTCTTCAGCAAATTGTTCGGCAAGAAAGAAAATGGAGTAACAACAGGCAACCGTTTAACCCAAACTGAAAAGATGCTCACCAACCTAAACCAAACGGTTGTTGCTAAACATCACCAGCAAAGCCGTAAGGTAGTGGAGATATTGGATAGTCTTGGAAACAGAAATGAAGGTATCAATAAGCAGTTGCAAAGAGTAATCAGCATAGCTGATGAAAATGTGGATAAAGGCATCAAAGTTCGTGAGCGACAAATAGCAGACTTGGAAGGCAATTATACCTATTATTATATAGGGATGATAGGATTGTTGATATTGGTATTTTTCGTATTATTCCTATTGGTATGGCGATTCGCATTCAAGACACGTAAGAGCAAGGAAGAAACAAGAAAGGTGATGCTGACAGTAACGCATGAGATGCGCAGTCCCTTGTCTGCCATCAAGGATTATGCTCGCAAGATTAGCGGACTTGATGATGCTACGGATGAAAGCAAACGATATGCGGACTTGATTGTTGACACATCGAAAGGCTTGACTTCTATGATTGACAGTTTCCTGGTTTACTCCAAATTAGCAAATGGAAAGGCGACCGTCAAGGAACGCCCTTTCCGTATGATGGACATTGCCGAGCAATTAAAGATGGAGTATGAGCCCTTTGCTGCGAAGAAACAACTTGAATTGAGCGTCAACAATAAGGCAGATGGTGTTGTCAATGGAGACAAGGAAAAGGTGCTTACAATAGGACGCAATCTACTTTCCAATGCCATCAAATATACGGGAAAGGGTGAGATAGTATTGTCCACAACCTATAAGAATGGTGTATTCATGCTAATGGTTAAGGATACAGGAACCGGATTGGACGACAAGCAACAAAAACAAATCTTCAAGGAATTTGCAAGATTGGGAAATGCGGTCACCCAACCGGGATTTGGCTTGGGGCTTTCCATTGTCAAGAACCTCGTTTCACTGATGAAAGGAAAAATCGATGTGTCCAGTCACCAAGGACTGGGAAGTATATTTACCATTAGTCTTCCTATGGCTGCAGCCGAAAAGCAGAATGTGGAACCAATCCAGTATAGAACGAAACGACAAGATTCGTTTACTGTCATTGCCATTGATGATAGCCATGTGCAACTGAGTACCATTCGTGAGGCTTTTGCATCAAACGGCATTGTATGTGACACTTGTAATAATGCCACGGATTTATTGGATATGATGCGCAAAAAATCTTATGATCTGCTGATAACGGATTTGAAGATGGCTGAAGTGAACGGTATTGAGATTCTGGAAATGATGCGTATGGTGAACGTGCGTAACTCTAAGACTATTCCTGTTGTCGTTATGACAGCAGCACCAAATGTGAGTGAGCAAGAACTGCTTGACGCAGGATTTGTCGCTTGCCTGTTCAAGCCGATGTCTGACAAGGATTTGATAAACACTGCAAGAAAGTGTGTAAACGGTAAGATAGCAGAAAAACAAATAGACTTCTCTATGTTGCTGACCTACGGTAATGAAAAAGAGACTTTGGAGAATTTCGTAAAGGAAATGACTGATACATTGGGCAGTATCCGTAATGCAGCCCAAGAGGAGGACCGCAAGAAAATGTCCGATGCCATTCACCACGCAAGAAGCTCGTGGATGATGGTGCAATCTGACGAGTCTTTGAACCATCTCTTTGACCTGATTGAAGATTTTACATCATCAGACGACGTTATCAACCAAGCGGTTGAGGATGTTTTCGCACATGGTGCGGCAATCATCGAAGCCGCACAAAAGAAAATTGAGGAGGTAACAGCATGAAGAAAGTAATAATCATTGAAGACAGCCCGACATTTTGCAATATGTTGGGCAAGAAGTTGGAGGCGAAGGGTTGGAAAACAATCTTATGCTACAATTACAGAGATGGTCTGAAAGCTGTGAGGGAATCCTCTGAATGGGATGTTGTCATTTCGGATATGCGCTTGGGGAATGATAACGGCATCGACCTGTTGGAATGGATGCGTAGTAACGGCTACCAGAATCCATTTATCATCATGACATCTTACGATGAAAGCATGAGTGCCGTGAGGACTATGAAGTTGGGAGCGGAAGACTATATACCGAAGAAATTGTTGCTTGATGTAGTTTATGAACGTTTGGAAGAAATCATAGACAAGCAGAAACGACTCGTAGAGTTGAATAACAAGATTGTTTACCGCAAAAGTGAGAAGTTTCGCCGAATATACAAAATGGCAGAATTGTTTGCCAAAAGCGACATGGCTGTTATGATATTGGGAGACAACGGAACTGGCAAAGAACATATAGCGGAAAAGATACATCTGCAAAGCAAAAGAGCCGACAAGCCTTTTGAGGTAGTAGATTGCGGTACGCTTTCTGCGGAACTTGCCGTTTCCGCTCTCTTCGGGCATGAGAAAGGGGCATTCACAAGTGCGGACGCAGCAAGAAAAGGTTACTTTGAATTGGCTGCTGGAGGTACGCTGTTCTTGGACGAGATAGGCAACCTGCCGAAAGACGTACAGGCGATGCTGCTGCGTGTGTTGCAATCCAAGAGCTACCGACCATTGGGAGCTACAAAAGATAAAGTGGCTGATGTGCGTATTATTGCCGCCACCAACGAAAACCTGCAAGAGGCAGTTCGGGAAGGACGATTCAGAAGCGACCTGTATTATCGACTTCACGAAGCAGTTATTGAGATTCCACGGTTGCGGGATTGCAAGGAAGATATTATGCCATTAGCTAACTTCTTCCTGAAACTATATGATAGGCATACGGACAAAGAAATAAAATGTATCAGCAAGGAAGCGCAAAGGGCACTTGTAAGCCATACATGGTCTGGTAATGTGCGTGAGTTGAAATCATGTATCATGCGAGCTATGCTGTTATGCGAGAATGAGATAATAGATGTCGAGGACTTGCAGTTGTCACAATCGACATTGACAGAAGAGGCTTTGGACTTTGATGAACAAGAACGCAAGATCAACCGAGAGCGTATCTTGTGGGCTTTGAAGCAATGCAATGGAATCAAGCGTGATGCGGCAAAAATGTTGGAAATGAGCCACACTACATTCTATGCCCGTATGAAAGAGTATGGTATTCCTACTAATAAGTTGTAACGGTATAAGAACCGTGTAAGGAAGATTGGACGAGTGTCCGGTTTTCCTTACACTATTTCTGATTACAATTCCCTTGTGAAAATCTTATTCTATTGATAAAGTTGCTGATTATCAGGAAATATCATTATCCTATTGTTTGATCTGTCTTGGAATGGCATAGGTATTGGACTAATAAATGGTGTGCGCACGAATACATCAAATTAGTACAAACCCATAAAAGAGACAGCAACATGGAATACAACATATTGATAGAAACTGATTTTTTCAACTTGCTGAATGCAGGTTATAAGAACAAAGGTGGTAACGCTTTGGAGAACTCATATCGTGAGTTTATCAAGGTTGTGGTTGATTTATGCAGCACTAACGTGAAGCAAGCGGTCTTTGCACTGTCATACGCAGAGACCGAGCTTGACTTTCATCTGTCAATGCCCCATATAAAGGATTGTTTGGGAACCGTAGGCTTGTATGTGCGCAAAGCAATTGCATTTGTCCGAAGGATGCAAGACCATGTGGCAGCAACATATCATCTTCATGTGACCACATCCACTTCAGAAGCCTCTCCGCCAGTATCATCAGAATCAAAGCCATTAGTAAAATGGACTGGCAATGCCGTTGACCTTGTAGAAATGGTATATGGCATCTGCGTAATGGGAAGCGTGAACGATGGCGATGTGAAGTTCAAGGACTTGGCGCAAGCCATGTACCAGTTCTTTGG
>JAFHAZ010000061.1:0-16903 GCA_016939315.1 Streptococcus sp.
TTTTGTCACACCTTGTAAGTACCTCACCTTTAGCTCTACATATCCAATAATTACCATCTAAATCACGTGTCCAAAACAAATTATCTTCATGTGTATCCTTAAAGATATTCAACACAGTATTTAATCGACCAGGCTCTTGACGAAGTCGTTCATAAAATTCAGAATAAGTTAATACTTCTCCCTCACCATATATTCGGCTCCAACCAATAGCCAAATACTGTTGTTCTCCTTTTAAACAAAAATCGATTAATTCGTCACGATAAGGTGTGTTAGTTTTCAAGTTAATTCTAGCTACAAAATTCATAATTCCACCTCTTTAAATAACAAAAGACTACAATAAAGAAAAATAATGAGGTATTACTGTTAGATACTTTATGTCATTAAGACAATTCTCTTCGATTGATATTATAGCACTCTACAATGGAAGGTTCACTATAAAAATAAAACCCATTAAATCTTTTGTATAAGGTCTGAGCCTACAGTCGCATCATAAACTGATAGTACTTCAGTAACAAAACTTAAGTAAGTGTTTGTCCTCTCATTCTCAATCAGAGGATAACCATAAGCCTTAAGTCTTCGAACTCTTTGACCAAATAATATAAATCTTGGCCAATAAAATGGAATTTCTTCTTCAAAAGTAATAGGTTCTAATGGATAAAAACCTAATTGGTCAACTCTTTCAGAAATCGTTCCCCCAATTAAGCCCTCTTCAAGATCTTGAAGAAACACTACTTCCTCAATTTCTCTATTTGATATGAAACGTTTAAGGTATGATTTTCGTAAAGCTAGTTCTTTATTTATACGTCCCACTAATTCCAAATTTATCTCTGAGGTTGCAAATTTTTGGTTCTGAAAACCAAACCTCCAGCCATAAGATAGGGCTCTATTATTTACAAATTCATAAACTGTTACCAACTTTGGAAACAATTGAGTAAAGTCTTTTAAAGTAAGAGACCTCTTAATTACTTCATCAATCGCATTTGGATACTCATTAATATCAATCAAGTAACTATGTTCTAACACTTCTAGTGAAGTTCTATCACTCATATCGATTGCCGTAGCAAATTTATTACTAGCGTCTACTGCCAGTATAAATTTATACTCATGACCGTCTTCACTTGAAAAATTGATAACTTTGGGAATAATCATTAATTCTCTGTCTCTATCTAAAGCATGTTCTTTACTTCTAACCATAATCACTTTTTCCTCGTTAGTCATATTATTTATTAGCCTAATTATAGGATAGCACACAATAAAACATACCACTACACCTTAAGTCAGTTATTCTCTAATAATAGGGGGTGTGACACCCCTTAACTCCATTGTATCCTTTCTCATAAACTGATATAATTTTCTTGTAGTTCGATGAAACTACACTCGAAAACTTATACTGTCAGTCTCTAATCCTCCTAATAGAAATAGAGACTCCTAATCCAATCCAGTTCACATCATAATCTCCTACAAACCCAGATGCGAACAAACCTCCTTTAAAACTAGGGCGATGACCCTAGTTTTTTTGTTAAATGTTACGTGATATCCTGCTCACGCGCGTGATCATATCACGTTTACACCAATATGCAAGTTACGAACCTGTTATTAACTATAACAAAAAGAAGAAAAGCCCCCTACCGAGAAACTTTTGGTAGAGAGCCTAACTTAATAACTTTGATTCGTCTGCGGAGGATCCTCTTGTTTAAGCAAAGCTGCTTAAGCTTCTTTCAAGTCATTTAGAGGTAGTGAATAAACAGATTAGCAGATAGCAAGCTAACATTAATCGATAAGCTTGTCAAAGACATTAAACGTCTGGTCTTCGGTTTTAGGAATTTTACCAACTTTAGGAAGTGTATTTTCATCACTCTGAACGTACAAAAAAAGAAGACCTATCTAGTCCTCTCTAGATGTTAGCTTATCGTCGCCCACTACAGTTGATAGATAGGCTTTAAAGACAAGAATTGCGATTATGAACCAGTTTGATAAGAAGTCTCTACCCTATCGAGCCTTGAAAAATCACTGGCGACTCTTTCAAAAGGACAGCCGTAAGTTATCTCTCAATTCTTTCTATTCAAAGACTTTCCGTCAAACATTATGCCCACATGAAGTCGTTGAGAAGACACTGAATTTCTCAGAAGAACTCGCCAATTATTATAACCTCTATCAGCTCTTACTTTTTCACTTTCAGGAGAAGAGAGTAGATGAGTTTTTTGAATTAATAGAGGAGAACATGAGCAAGGTCAAGCACTACTTTCAAATGGTCTTTAGGACTTTTCTTAGACACAAGCAATACATCAAGAATGCACTAGAAACAGACTATTCAAACGCAAAAATTGAAGCAACTAATAAGTTGATTAAAGACATCAAACGGTTGGGCTTCGGTTTTAGAAACTTCATCAACTTTAAGAAACGTGTCTTCATCACTCTGAACATAAAAAAAGAGAAGACCTATCAGATCCTCTCTAGAGGTTAGCTTTTCGTCACCCACTACAGTTGACAAAAAACCAAAATAATGTTCTTCCACATCGTTAACCATCTTCTCAACCATAAAGACCACATGATTTGGTGGTAAGACACTGGAGGGTCTAGTAGCAATGTCATCTGATTTGTGTTATAGTTAACTTGCATGATATAGCCTTTCTACATAAGATTCGCAACTTTATTTTATCAAGTCCATCTCTTTAATGCAAAAAGAAACAGAGGTTAAAATGGCTAATTTAGAAAAAATAATTAAAAAGAACTCAGAACTAATGGAACTTTTAAAGATTATTTACTCTTTTCAGCTTAAGGACTGTTGGCTTTGTGCAGGAACTATACGTAATTATATTTGGGACTATCTTAGTGAAAGGAATATATCTTCAGATATCAATTTTTCGGATATAGATGTCATATTCTTTGATAAGAATATATCATATGAACAAACTGTTTCAATAGAAAACGAAATTAAAAAGAAATATCCTAGATATAATTGGGAAATAAAAAATCAATACTATATGAATATCCATAGTCCTAATACCGAAAAATATACTAGTTCTACAGATGCTGTTTCGAAATTTCCCGAAAAGTGTACGGCGATAGCTGCTAGACTAGATAACAATCAGGAATTAGAACTGTTCACCCCCTATGGAACAGAAGATTTGATTAATTTTAAAGTCTCTCCTACACCACATTACTCTTTTGATAAAGAACGACAAGTAGTTTATAACGAAAGAATTAGAAAAAAAAATTGGATTGAATTTTGGCCTAATCTTTATATAGAAATTATTGAATAAATTAAATTGTTTTTCCATTAAAATAACGAAGGAAACTCCATAACGAGATATTTTGAAGACTTCAATAGTTACAAACAGTTTTGTGTCTAGTTTCATTCCACAGTATATATTTGTACTGTACTTCTCTTTTTATGCCTCATTGAGGTGTCATAATTAGCGCAAGGTCATTCTCCACACTTAGAACATCCTAGGAAAACAGACGCTAAAACGATTTATGCGTCTAGAAATCCAAAAGCACTTGTAAATGAACAGCACCTCAAAAGTTGGACACAAAATTTAACAATTGGGGTGTTTTTTCTATTTTGAATTAAGTTTAAATAGTAAGTTTGAGATATATGGACTAAAACAAGAAAGGGGTTAGCATTAGTAAACTAGAAAAACAATTAGAGGTCAATTCCAGAGAGAATGCCACTCTAAGCTACGCCATTCCAAGTAAGAACATTCTTACAAATTGACTTTTCCAATGCAAGAAAAAAAGTTATACTATTGTTATGAAACAAGAGGAAAATTAACTCTTGATAGCTAAGGTTACCTTCCTAAAAAAGTTTAAAGTGATTAGAATAAAGTAACGATGCGCTCTAGAGAGGGCAAGAGAAACAATTAGAGAGATGGTTATAATAGTGAATTTATTAGCTTTACTATTTCACGTTCTACTAACTTAAGTCAAGTTAAAACTGTGCTTGATAAAGCTTATTCAGAAAAATGCTTTTACGAACCTATATTACATAGTAATCGAGGTTGGCAATATCAACACAACTATTATCATTATTACCTAAATTAAAAGATATTCGTCCATCTATACCACAAAAAGTAAGCAGTCCAGACAATGGCATCCTAAAATCAGAGATGTTTTATTACTATGATAAAGACTATGGGGCATTAAACGATCTGGAACAAGTTATTATAAAATATATTTATTATTACAATAACAATGTATCAAAGAAAAATTAAAAGGACTGAATCCTATGGAATATAGAATTCAATCCTTTGGACTTATTATAATAAAGTAGACACAAAGTAAAGTGAAAACGAGGAAAATCATTATGTCAAGAACGTTAGTCCGACTTTAGAAATTTATCTAAATAGTTTAAATAGTTGGGTTAAAGAATATCAAAAATACGGAGTAAGAGCGTTCCTAGGACAGCGGAGCGCTCTTCGTCATGTCCAATTTGAAATTTGCTTCCAATTTATTTTATTTCTGTTTCAAAACTTTGATACACAAATCACAGTTTAAAAGTCATTTGTAACAGCTAAATTTTCAATCTGAAGCAGAGTCTCCCACCGTTTTTAGTGTATTATATATTTTTAGTTCTAAATTTAGTCAATATACTTGTTGTTATACCATTAACACATTCTTCTAGTTGTTCATTCAAGAAAAATTCCCAACCTTTTTGTTCAGATAAACTATCTAAAACACTTTTTACTCTAGCTTGATAGTCAATAAATTTATTTGTTTTATCTGTTAACAACTTTTTATTAGCATCCATCTCACCAAATTCAGTTGGCAAAAATTCCGTTCTTCGAGATAAAATTGTCGAAAAACCTGCATTCAAATAATATACAAAATCTGGTTCAGGAACATTGAAAAAAATATCATCTAAAACATTTTGAGCATATTTTCCTTTAATAACAAAGCGTGAATAAAGCTTGTAATACCAACCATCAGTAAGCACAAGATTTCCTTTACTCAATTCTTTTTTTATCGCGTAATCATACAAAGTCGAAAACCATGCGAGATTTAGATATAACCAATGATTATCACCCAAATCAAATAGTCTCTCCTTAGGATTATAGTCCCATAGTACAGTTTTTATAGTATTCATATGATTCCTAACGTACTCTGATTCATATATATTAATGTCCTTTTTATTAATATATACTATATTCATTCCTTGTTCTTTCAATCTATCTGATACTTTTTTTGAAACAGTTGTCTTGCCAACTCCATCAATTCCTTCAAATGTAATCAACTTTCCTTCCATATACTTACCTCATATTTAAAATACAATTTTATTAATAACTTCAACCTTTGAAGTCAACTCTTTCTTAATTTTTTTCATAATTTCATTAGGGCTTTTTTCACCTTTTGTAAGCAAATTTATCTCTTTAGAACAAGGAAGAACAATTTTATCGCACCCTAAAGATTTTATCAAAAATAAATCAAATATTTCTGAGCGATACGGCACCAGTCTATTACCACTACACGCTAAAACATCCGTACAAAAAATAATATCTTTCTTACCTTTACACTCATTTACTACTCTTTTTATTGAGTCTAAATAATCTGATAATGTAATATCAAGCGCTAGATCGCCACGTGCAACTAGAATTTCATCGCTTTCCTCCACAATATCTTGAATATCTTGTACTGCTAATTTTGTCTCTATTTTAGGTATAATACTACCGCTAATTTTAGAAGCTAGATTTCTAATCTCACTCGAATTTTCTATAAAGGAAAAAATATATTTCACATCGGGATAATTAATTTGTTGAATAATATCTTCAAAATCTTTCTCTATTTCTATATATCCGCATTGAATCGATTTTCCAATATAGCCCTCAAATGAATTAACAGCTTCTACTTTAAGATAATTTGTCTTCTTCTCACGAACCAAAAAACCACCTTCCCCATCCGAATAAAATTTTAATTCACCTTCCTCTGAACTGAAAATTGTATTCTCATCGAGTAAAATGCAGTTAGGTTCTGTGCTATAAATTTCGTGTGAAATTGTAATAGTATATACTTCACCCTTCTGAATTTCAAATCTAAATCCTGTATCATCGCAAAAGTTTGTCTCCCTTATCCTCGCCTTACCTTTAGGATAAGGAAAATCTAAATAAATTTCTAAATTAAAGTTATTAAATATAGGATAAAGTTTTTTTATTTTTTTACTTATTTCATCTTGCGGTAATTTTGAAAGATTAATACGCACACCATCAATCCCAATGCTTTTCAGCTCACGTAATAACTTCTCTAAACCCTCAATATCTGTGATATGATTTATAGTTTGAATTATCATTCTTTAACTCCTCAAAATTCACTTTGTTTCTCATGAATCCTATAATTTCTGATATAGAATAGATTGAATTGTTTCCAATAACTTTTTTCTCTTCTCTCGAATATCTTCCCTTCTTTCATTTGATAAATTCTCTCCATACCTCAACTCTAAATTATCTGAAATAATATGTAAAAAAGAAAATCTAATATTTAATTTATTTGCCGCTCTCGCCATATGACCTATCTCAGGGTCTACAAAATCATATTTTCCATCATTATTAAGAAGATCCAACCAATTTTCTGTTTCTTGCAAAACAGATGGTAATGTTACATGCTCACCTTCATATATGTTTAAACTATCATCACTAGAAAAAATGTTATTCCACTCAATTTTACCAATATTTGGAATAAAACTTACATTTCCTGTTGCAATGCTCTCGTTAGGAATAAAATTACTCTTCAAACCACCTAGTTTTCCAACATAAATAACAGTATCTACTCCAATACTAGCTAACTCTGAAACTAGGCAACCTGAAATATCTCCCCAATAAGTATGTTCACATCCCAATAATAAAGTAGATTTACCACTCTTTGTATCAAATCTTTTCCACTTAAATACCCCTTCGCCTTCCCAATCATAATTCAAATTTCCAATTGGATCTACATAGCCTAAAATTATTGTTTTAGCCTTTGGTAATTCTTTAAGATTTGATTTTTCTAATGTTTTAAAACAATCTTCACTTTCTGGAAGAAAGTAGTTTACATTAACATTTTTGTTTATTATCTCAAAGTAGGATTTTAGAATACAAAAATAGTGAAATACGTAATCAACTCCTGGATAACAGTGAACAATATATTTTCCTTTTTCTATTGTTACTGTAGGTCGCATGTAGTTAAATAGTTTATCATTCTTTTCAATACTGGAAATTACAGCATTTCGACTAAAATCTGGGATAATTGTTATTTCATTATTCTCTGATATATTTTTAAATAAATGATGAACTTTCAATTCAAGGTACTGTTTTAAATACTTTCCCATTGAATGATTTTTTACCATTAAACTGGAGTAATTTAAACTTTTCTTATATTTATTTGGTATAGTTAATGTTTGTATTTTCTCCATAAACTCTCCTTATTAAAAAACTGTTGAATTAAGCATATCCTGAGTCAGTGATAACATATCTAAAAGGACGGCGTTTAAGTTCTGTTCATTTACAGTAGAATAAATCTGAAGACTTATATATCTTTCAAGTAGTTCTTGATTACCGTATCCTCTATTGTCAATATAAATTTTTGAAATCCATTTACTCTTTAGGTTGGGTTTCCCATTTTTAGCATTTAATAATGAAGCACATTCCCATAATGCTCGTCTTGCACAATCAAGTGCTAAAGTATATTCACCAACTTCAAACATCTTTAAACTATCATCATAGTATGATCTCGCTTCTAGAGAAATTCTATTTGTAATCAACTCAAGAAAATTTGATGTTTCCAATAAATAAAGTAGCTGTTCACTTACCTCATTCCTATCAATAAAGAAGCCATGATAGATTCTTAAAAGTAATTTCAATTCTTCATAACTACCTACCAACCCCCTAGTATTTATAAGATTTTCTATCAGTTCTTCAACTGCGTTAATAGACCAATATTCAACATCAAGTTCAATTTCTCCTACTCTAATAACTTCAACCCCTAAACAATTACCATACCTTCTCATGTTCTGGTTTTTAAAATTCTGTTCGTCTTTCAAAAAAACATATACATCAATATCAGAATTTTTATTACCAAGTCTCTCTAAAAATGATGTGTACAATAGGATTGCAGAATCTTCAGTAGCCTGGGATAATTTATCGGTAATTGTTTTTAAACTTAAATCTTTATCTAATAAAACTTTGTTGATAATTTCCTCTTTTGTAGTCATTGTTATCCTCTCCTCTTATAAGATAAAAAGCGCTCATATTTTCCTACTTTATTTATAGTGTGATTAAAGTTAAATAGTCTTGTAAAATTTAATACTGTATCTCTATCTTGAAACTCCAACTCCAATTCAAAATCTACATTGTCATGATAAAAATTTTTATCTAAACAAATTTTTATATCTTGGTAATATGTTATATATCTTTCCGTTTTTAATTTTCCTATCAGACAGACAATTGGAGGTAAACCTGAACAATTTGCTTGAGTTTCTAATGTGTTTAAATTTATCTCACTAGGAACTTCTTTCAAAGATAAATCAAAGTGCTGTTCAGTACTTTCAATATAAGAGCCTACTTTTTCTTTATTCTTTATCTGCAGTTGCAGATTTTCCTTCTTCCTAATTCGAACAGTCATATTATGTTTGAAATATTCCAAATTTTCTGTATCAAAATAATAGTTTTCCTGAACAATGAATTTCTCTGGATTTAATTTTTGTTTTAATAATGAAAACTCTTCTTCACTTATTAAATATTTATACTCTTTTTCAATCATTTTTCTCCCCTAGTTTTTGAGAATAAAGTTTTTGTTTAGAAGAATAGAAACATAATTTTTTACATCTTCCAATACGATCTCCTCATTTACTCCATATTTTTTTGCTAAAACAATTGCAATATCTTCCACCGTATTCTTACCATTACATAAATCAAAAATTCTAGCTCCAACTTCATTAACTTCATAAACGTCAATAGTATCAGTAATAATGAATTTCCCGTCAACCTTTGCTAAATAAGCCTTTAAACTTTTTGAATACATACAAATAATCCTCTCTCCTTTTCAATTAGTAAACAAATAATTTTCCAGTTACCTTATTTCTCTTATAAGCTTCTTTTGAAATGATAATAGTAATAATCACCAAGCACGATAAAACCATTATGAAGCCTGCCCAAATATTTGGTGATACATGCTCTTTAAAAAATATTCCTCTAACCATATATAAACAGTACGTTGATGGAAAAATAAATGATACAATTCTTCCAATTACTGGAAATGCACTTACTGGAATACTTGTCCCAGATAAAATTCTCATAGGCTCATCACAAATTGTAAACAAGTAATTTGAATCTCTAGAAGTTAAAAATAGTGAATTTATAAAAGCCCCCCAAATGGCTGATGAAATAATAATCACCACTAATGATAGTAAACAAGAACAAATCAACTCAACTGAAACTGTTCCAACTATTACAAACAAAATAATAATAAAGGATAAAAACATTCCAATATTCGTTAAAATTCCACCTAAAGCACGTCCCAACAAGAAATTAGTTAAAGAAGTAGGAGTTATAAAAACCGCTTCTAAAGTTCCATTTTGTCGTTCAAATGTTAATAGAAAAGCACTTTGTACCATTGACCAATAACAGTTATATACCAATGTCCCCGTAATAAGAAATATTAACAAATCCGTTTGATTTTCTATTCCAAATCTTTTAAGAAAATATAAATCAAATGATTTATAAGTATAAAAAGTCTGGAAAAAAATTATAATTGGCCAAACTATTAAGGACATAATATTACTTAACGAATTTTGATAATTCTTTTGTTGTTTTACAATTTCTGCTTTCAACATTATAAATTCTTCTTTAATATTTATCATGCCAAATCTCCATTAATGAATCTTCTAGTGATGGTTCAACTATACTTATGGATTCAATAGAAATGCTACTATAACTACTGCATACAGATATAAATTCTTGAATAATATTTTTCTTTGATTTTAGAATAATTGACTCATCATTATCCCAAGTACACTTAATAGGGATATCTAATTTATCAACTGCATCTTTCACATCTTTTTTGTCTTTTTTAACAAATTTAACTTTTACAATTTTTTCTGGACTAACACTTTTGACTATTTCAGATGGAGAACCCTCATTTAAAATTTTCCCATTATCCAATAAGTAAATATAATCACATAACTCTTCTACTTCCTTTAAATAATGAGTTGTTAAAAGAATTCCTTTATTTAATTCCTTTGCAAGTTTTAGAACATAGTGTCGTAGCTCTTTTGCAATTACAATATCCAATCCTAAGGTAGGTTCATCTAATAAAATATATTCTGGATTATTTATTAAACCTTTAGCAATTTGAAGTCTTTGCTTCATTCCTTTGGAATACTTTTCAACAGGAATATCTGAAGAATCCTCTAATTTAACAAGTTTTAAACACTTATCAATTCGATTATTTAGTTCTTTTTTATCAATCCCATATAGACTTCCAAAATATTCTAAATTTTCTTTTCCTGTCAATCTCCAATATAAATTTCGCTCTCCCCCAGAGATAACGTTAATCCTTTTTTTAGTACCTTTTTCATCACTATTAATATTAATACCATCAATTAGTATCTCACCTTTACTAGGCGTTAGTAATGTTGAGAGCATTCTAACAGTAGTTGTTTTCCCTGCACCATTTATGCCAAGTAATCCCACTATTTTTCCTTTAGGAATTTGTATATCAATTCCCTTAATAACATCTCTTCTTTGTCTATCTTTTTTTAAAAATCTTTTAAAAAAGTTTTTTTCACTATTTTCAGAATAACTTTTATACACTTGTTTCATTTCTAACATTTATGAAAAGACCTCCTCAATTAGCTTTCTTTCTAATTTTTCAAACCATCTATATCCTAAATAAAAAATAATCACTCCTTCTATAATTGCTAGAATACTTGAAAATACCGTAGATGTACCGATATTGCCAGTAGATACATCTCGTAAAACATTAATCGCATGAGTCAAAGGTATTAAATTACTAAAAAATTGTAATTGCTTTGGAAGATAAGTAACAGGAAATGATACTCCTGATAAAAAACTTAATATAATAAAAAGTGTATTTTGGCTTATGAACGTATCCCTTGTATATACCATAATGTTGGAAAGGATTAAAGTCATTGAAAAACTCACTATTGCAATAAAAAATACTAATAAAAACATACTAATAATATTTTCAAAATTATATCTAACTCCTAGGAATACTGAAAAAATGATAACTAAAAAAAATTCTATAATTGATCGTCCAAGTTGTTCTACGAAAGTCCCTAGAAAGTAACCCAATCTAGAAGCTGGAGATAGAAGAAACGAATCAATAGTTCCTTCGCGAATCTCTAAAATAAGACTTCGTCCAACATTCATCAATGTTGCAATAGAAACTGCATAAGCCCCATATCCCAGTGAAACAAACAATAAATAGTTCATTCCTGAAGCCTTATTAGAAAACTCATTCCCAATTTTTCCATTGAAAACAAAATAATATAGTAGCACTGGCGTTAATAAAGCAAAAATTGAACTTAAAACACGTTGAAGAATAAATGAGATGGGGTATGCACGTAACATTGAGACACGATTTTTTTTATACACAGATTTAATTATATTTAACATTTCTATAGATACTCCTATTCTAATAATCATCAAAGAAAGGTTCATCATTTTCATAATGTCGTTGCTGATATTTCAATCTCTTTAAAATAAAAAATATTTCTGGAAAGTTATAGGTTATGTGCAATATTAAAGGATAAAATAGTGAGTCTGTCATCAAAAAAATGTTTCCAGAAAGCATACTCAGAATAAACTGTGATACATAATTTCTATAAGTAAACATTGTCGTTGCCCATCTATTTAAATAGTGTGCACTGACAAATAAAAAACCAGAAAATATTAAAATCAGAATTCTTAAATAATTGTTGTAGTCCTTCAACTCACTAAGAATAAAGAAGCGAAAATACATCTCTTCTGCAAAAATACTATATAACATAGCTAAAATAGTTAAAAATACCTCTCTTTTTAAGAGATTTAAATTAAAAGTGGGACCTGATAGCTTCATCTCATAATCCTTACAATGTAACAGAATTAAAGTTACTATTAAGAAAATAAAACTTAACAAAAAACTTATGAAGCTCATTGAGTCCCCTACAGCGAATGAAATCCTCTTGACTTGAAACAAAAAAGCTGGGAGCAACATTGGTAGCCCAAAAAAAATTACTTGTAGCCAGTAAGAATAATTAATTTTCTGTCTTAATAATGGTAAAAAAGTAATAACTACAACTAATAAAAAAAATGAAAATAGTATCCTAAAAAAATATTGACCAAAACCAAGTATACCAATATCACTCAACAATAATAACGTAAGAACTGTTAGTGACAATTTCTGTTTTTTTAACATTTTATCAACCTCAAAATTATAAAAATATGGAACAAAAGTACTTTTGTTCCATATTTCGTCCCGTAAAAAAATTGAATGATCGTTTAAGCAAAGATAGTTGCCACAACTGTAGCAATAATCTTAGTATCTTCAATTTTTTCAATTGTTGGTTTTTGATACATAATTCTTCCTCCATAAAAAATAAGACTGAGGTCGTCACCTCAATCTTATTCTATAACTTCAATTGTATCTTCCTTTATTTTTTACATATTCACAAAATCACTTATTGAACTAAATAATTTGTCTGCGGTTCCTATACAATCCAACCTTTTTAACATATCGATATATTCTAACATCAATTTCATTGAAGCTTTATCTCCTCTTTTAAAAGAATAAAATGCTTTATTAAAACGAAGTATAATTCTCTCAAATATATCTGCTTCCGATAATTGGAGAGAATCTAAAATTTTCATAAATTTTAGTGCTTGAGCTAGACAGTCACTTTCAATGCAGATCGTAACAACATTTAAAAGCATTTGATAAACCTTTCTGCGATTCTCTAACAACTCGTCGTAAAATTGCACTCGACTAAGCATTTCAGACGACAAAGTTACTAAGGTATCAATAGTAAGAACGTTCACACTATTAATGAACAACCACAATTCATACCGTCCCCACTGTTCAACCGAAAAAAGATAATCAACTAAATAGTTTACATCTTTTTTAGGAACTTTTCTGCTTTGATCACATGTATATATAACTATTTTCACTATTACACTATTTAAATATAAAGATTTTTTATTAGGATACTTGAGTTTTTCCATCTCTAAATCATTTAAGAATTTATCTAATTTCAAATAGTTATTATTTAGATATGCTTCAAATAACTCTTTATTAAACCTAATGTCATCTGTTAAAGTATAATTATTATATATAGCTTGAAACTCATCTAACAGTACGTTTATATTATCCAAACATTGAAAAAATGAATCAATAGATACACTACTCAGCCCTCTCTCGAACCTTGATAATTGTGCCATAGATATAGTGCCTTCTGAGGCCTCTCTTAAAGAAAAGTTTTTTGATTCTCGTAATATTTTAAAAATTTTCCCAAAATCTTTCAATATATCCCCTCTCTTTTACAGATATACAAAACAGAAGATTTAGAATTTAGTAATATGCTACAATATCTCCAATATAATAAGAAGGAGTTCTAAGCATGAAAAAAATTATCAAATTCACTATTATGCTTCTCATATTTGTTACAATCTAAAACGATTAGATAGTTCCATTGTATCATTTTTATCAATTTGTTTCTTTTCAAAAACACAAGCTACACGACAAACTCATGAAGAAAATTTCGTTATTTGAAAACAGTTTCATGAGACAATTTCAAATTCTTCGCTATACTGATAGTAGAGGATATTATTATGGATAGAATAATCAATTTCTTAGTCAGTGTCCAAGATAATAGAGAGTCATGGGAAATCAAACATTTGTTATCTAACATTGTCCTTCTCATCTTCTTTGCAGCTTGTCAGGTACGGAAGCATTGGATAATATAGATGTATTTCGGAATGCCTATGAGTCCTCTTTATGGACCGTGTTGAGTCTAGAAAATGGAATTCCCTAACACGACACGCTTCAACGAGTCTTTGCAACCTTAGATTCCCAAGTTTTTAGTAGAAGTGACACTACTGAAGTCAAAAATTCTAGAAAAAGCAGACTTGTCCTCTAAGATTTTGTTTAGCTTTTCCAAACAACTCGTAGCCATTGACGGTAAAACTATTCGAGGTAATAGCAGTGATACGCAGAAAGATCTGCAAACTGTGACCGCGCATTCGACTGATTTGGGGATTCTTTATGGCCAAGTAGTGACTAATGAGAAGAGTAATGAAATTACTGCTATCCTAGAATTATTGGATATAATTTCAGTTGAGGGTTGTATGGCCAATATAGATGCGATGGGGACTCAGACTACAATTACCAATAAGATTATCAAGAAAAAAGGCGATTATTGCTTAGCCGTTAAAGAGAATCATAAGACATTTTACGAGGATATTATCCCTTTTTTAAGCTGAGTACTGAGCAAGAAAATTATTGTTGGTTGAGGGAAAATCATTCTGATTTTAAGCATATTCAAAGTATCGGACTAGCTCGTATCCATATTGATAAGAATAGACAAGAAAGTGAAGAGTTCCGCTACTTTCTATTGAGTTGTCAGGTCAGTGCTAGAGAATTTGCGGACTATGTCCGAGGTCACTGGCTGCAAGATGTTGTTTTTCGAGAAGATTCCATTAAGACCTTGAATAAACATTTAGCTATTAATTTGAACGTAATGAATAAATTTTGCTTAGCAGTGCTTAATCGTTTGGATTTGGGTAAGAAAATAAGCGTGAGACGGACAACCTTCACTCAAATCAACGTAGTTCGTAAATAAGGGTTCATCCATTTCTATAAGATTTTTTATCTCCTTCCAGGTTTTAATGCCTGCTAACTGACAAACGAAGACAAGAAATAGAATGGTTGATAAAGGATAGCGAATTTTCCAAGATTGACGACTATCCAATTCAGCTGCGCAATTGTCAATAGAACTAATAAAATCAATCAAAGTAGGCTCTTTTCTACCATTTGTCAAGTCTATCAAGGCTTTAAGTAAAAAAAAAAGAGATAAGACAGTAGCTATTCTGAAGTCACTGTCTTGTCTCATTTTCTTCTTAAATTGATTTTACATCACATATTAAACTTACTGTCCAGGTAAATTACTCATAAAGTCAGTAAAGTTTACGCTCTTACCTATTGTTCTCGTTAATCTTCCTTCTGGTAAAAAGTTATCAGAAAAAATTTATGAAGTCCGTAAAAGGTGAAAGACCTAGCGACTCTATCTGTTGTATTGAGATAACCATTTGAAATTCATTTTGCATAGGGACCATTTGCGGTGGTGCATTAAGGTTTATTAAATCAAATTTTTCATAAAATTCAAATGCCTCTGACAAGGCTACTAGGAACAGTCCTCCAATCGGAATGAATTGATTAATAGTTAATGCTAACTGAAAAGCTGTTAGTAATAACTGTGTGCCAAATCCCTTATTTTGGTGATTCCAATCGATACCAATTGCATTTACTTGAATGACAGAAAAATTCTGTTCTTTAAAAAACAAAGTTCTCATCTCATTCAACGATACAGATATAAACCCATAAATATTTTTTTCATCAGCAACTAGAATCAAACGTTCAGTAAATTGGGTCAACTCATCTCTACATTTACTTCTCAGATATTGGTTAATTTCTTCATTACCGCAATCAAATTTTGATGTAGCTGTATTAAAGTCACCACCCCAAAATCTGAAGTCTATTAACTTAGGCATTATTTTTTACCAGTAAACAGAGGACTTTTTTTGGCATTCTGAACACGTTCAAAAGCACTCTTTGAGGGGTTTGGTTTAGCCATTAAGACTTCGATTAAGCGTTGTTCTGCCCCCACGTTAATTTCAGTTGATTTTGTTAATACTGCCATTATTACGCCTCCTTTAGTACTATTATCTTATGTTTTCTTTCTTTAGTCAATCTTTTTAGTTATGTAAATCTTGAATTATCAAATTAAGTGAACACTTTTCCTATAGAAGACTTCATAAGGTTTTTTCAGTTAAGACATTTTCATGTCCTATTATTTAGTTTATTCTCCCAAAGCTGAATGATATAGTCTTCAATCAATGTCAAATCACAACCTTTAAAAAAACTCATAGTGGTATACAACACACGCATATGAATACTTTGCATAGACTAAAGGCTCATAGATATAGACATTACTATGGAAGTCATAAGTAAAAAAACACCAGTAAAGGTGTCTTTAATTATAGGCTGATTCACAAATAGTAAACTAGATTAGAATAAATTCTCCCACTGCGTGATTGAGTCTGGAAGTATTACTTTATAATTCTCGTAAAAGTCAAGTAATTCATTTGGCGTAATAACGACAATATTATCCACCTTATCAGCATTCAACACTTCTGGTGCAAAGAGGAACACTTCATAACCATTCTGGGTAAAATCAGTAAATTGCAACGCATCAAGTGCTTCAGCTTTTCTACCCTTTACTTGAACAACTGCCTTTCTCACCCGCTTAGGATCTCTAGATAAAAACTCGCATTCTACTTTTATAGTCGTCGATTTACTTGCAATAGAATTCGAAAGAACATAATAGTCATATTTTACCTGTATATAGGAAATCACTAGCTCTTCCAAATCAAAATCAGGCAGGTTATCCAATAAACTGCCTTCTAATCGAGCAACCTCGTAGTGATTCGTTTGAGAGAGTTTATTATAAATAGCTTTTGAGTACTCAACTATAATAGCATCATAAATTTTCTGAGCCGTGCCAGCATTAGCTCTGTTGAATGCTGCTTTGATTTGTCCTGGCACTTGCATACCGAATTTATAAGCATCTATCGGTAAAAGTGCTCCTATGTCTAATCTTTTGTCACACCTTGTAAGTACCTCACCTTTAGCTCTACATATCCAATAATTACCATCTAAA
>JAFHAZ010000062.1:0-4088 GCA_016939315.1 Streptococcus sp.
GAACAAATATTCTGCACAGGTTGCCAAGTTGGGCTTGACAGCATTTGTTACCAACATGAAGGAAGCCAACGAGCGTGTAAGAACACTTACTTTGCAACGTACTAACGAGAAGATGGGCGTATCTGTCGGAGCTTTGAAGACAGCTCGCACAGCAAGTGATAACGCTTACCGTGCATTGGTGAAGATGGTGAACGCTCTTGCCCTCGTCTATGGCGAAAAGGATTATACGGCTTTCATTGACTATGTGAACACCGAAATTACTCATTACAAGCGTGAGGTACTTGGTCAGAAGTCTTCCGCTCCTTCTACTTCGGGTAGTTCTTCTGCGGATTCTGGCAGTAGTACCCCAAGTGGAAGTTCATCGTCAGACTCAGGCTCATCAAGTGGTAGTTCTTCATCAGGTGGAAGCTCATCATCTGATGGAGATAATGACTATGTAAATCTAGAGTAGTAAGGCAAAATCAAAATATAAACAGCTCCAATCTTTCCAAAATCTACAAGCTGGAAAGATTGGGCTTTTCGTAAAAACAAAATGGATAGACAATACAAAAATATTCTCGCTACAGCGAGTAAAGAACTTGAAAATCTGAAGGGACAAACTTTTGATGTCATTGACGTCAAATGTCCTTCCTCTATTGATTATGCAGTACAATTGGCTAAAGTCATTTCCAAGCTCTCCCCATTAATAGGAAATCTTATCGAGTTCTCAACTGTAGATTTACTGAACCAACATGATTGGAACGCTTCAGGCGAATGGCTTCGCCAAGACCCAGGCTTTCCTGATGCCCTTTTCAAAAGTGACAACATATTACCCAACCCAGGCATAGAGATAAAAGCATGGTTTCCTTTTGCTACAGAAATCACTGCTCGTTTCAAAGACAGCGTGACATTGTTCAAACCTAATCATATCAATGTGGCACTTATTGCCTGGCTCCCTGAATATGTGATTTTCGGAAAGCCAAAGATTATTGATGTGTTGATAGTTAGCGGTAAAAGTGTTGCAGAGGCAAGAGACAAGCATTATCACAAGCCACCACATTATCTTGTACTGGAACCAGAGGACACAAAGGACAGAACTGGCAATCTTCAACAAACTAACACGAATGGCTACAGAATACAACCAGAACAATGTAACATCGAGGAAGCAAAAGAAGTGGTAGAGAATTGGGGTGAAGAACTTTTGAAATACAGTCCAAAGAAAAAGTATCAAGACTTGATTCGTTCACTATGGTCACAGTTCAGTTATCGACTTGATACCAACTATGCGAAAATAGACCGTATCGAACACCGTGAAATTGAGAAATTCAAGACACGAGTCGAAAACAGTCTATTCAATGGTAAGATCATCAAGGAATGGAGTCGCATCCTCACTTCCTCTGATGATGAAACTTTAATTAGCGAATTGCAATTGTTGTTGGGAAACAAGTAGTTCTACACGTTTTTTACCTTCCTCGAAAACCTCTGGTGTTATTTCGGAAGTAAAACATGAGCGTTGTAGATTATAGCAAGCTACGGCAGTTGTAAACAATCCGCCAAATGGATCCCAAACCACATCGTTTTTATCAGATGACATTTCAATAATGCGCCCAATCAATTCAAGGGGCTTTTGGTTTAAGTGAACAGCCTTTAGTCCCTTTTTTATTCTTTCGCTATTACGTAGTTGCGCCGTAGTCCATACATTGGTAACTCCAAAAGGACAATTAAACTTTGGCTTCATGTGTTCCCAATCTTCTTTTGTCATAGGAGTTTTTCCATTTATAGAAAAATACGGTTTGCCTTCTTCCTTTCCATGCTCATTTGCATACGCCACAATCTTCTCGAACATGTCAGCAGGTGGCATATACCATAAATGGCATTTTGTGAAATACTTTCTTGTGGCTGCATTAACAACGTGGCAAGCCTCGTTGGTCTTAGAGAAAGGCATTCCTGTACGTTCCCATTCAAGACGTAACCAATCTTTCATAGAAACTTTTTCGCCGTTCCAATCAAAAGATGCTTTTTTAACATACTGAACGCAAACTTCGGAAACAACAGGCAAATGCGACAATGTTTTAGTATTGGTGTTCCCTGCAACGTGGCTCATGCCCTTATCCCAAACGTTACAGGTTTTATATTCCCAACCATATTTTTCAAGGATAGGATGAACAATAGCCCAACCTATTTCTGTATTCCAAAACCACAGCGTGGTTTGTGGAGTAGCCTTCTTGCTCCACTCTGCAATATGTGGCTCATACCATTCCGCAAGCCCCACCGGGGTCTTCAAGTCGCCACGGAATCCATTTACACCATAAGGACCGTCAGCCATAATTACTGTAGGCTTGTCCCACAGCTGATACAGCTCCAATGAATCGCCATTGTAAAGATGCAAACCAGAAATAATGTCTATTTTGTTCATAAATACCCTTGCTTTAGAATTATAATGGTGCAAAGATAGGCATTTATTTAATAAATACCAAATAAAAACTGATAAAAATAACTTTTTCTTCGCATTTATTTAATATTTGCGAGAATCTTTGTACCTTTACAGCCAAAATAGACTAAATATGAATGAAATAAAGAAAGAAAAGCAAGAACGTAAGGTTGTTCATCTGCAAATTGGTGAACAGCATGAATACTTCGGCTCCATAGAACAAATGTTTTGTAAATATGGAAAAGAAGATTTGGGATTTAGTATTTACCAAGTGCGTAATAACTTGAAGAACCTTGGTAAAATGGAATCTGAACAATGCATTATTCGACTTGGAGTTTTGCAGACAAAACTAAAGAAATGAGAAAAATACTGGAATGTGTGTTCTAACCAACTTCTACAACAAATGAAGCTGGGTTCCTAAATTTGGAATGAACAAACATTTTGCTATGATAAATAAAGTTGAAAAAGAAGTTGTGCTCGACACGGATTAGAGTATAAAAATATGAATTCTGAAGAACTAAAGGACAAGTACAAGCATTTCTCTATAAGAAATTTTCCTTTTCAAGATACTATAATAGATGCTATTCCTGAAAAAGGAATTCCATATAGTGACAGAGAAATATGGTTTAAGCATATCTATCTTCTTACATCAAAAGGTTACTATATTCAAATAAATGAATTTTTCAACTCTAACGTAGTACCATACGATTATGATGAGCAGCAACCATATGGAAAATTCATCCGCGGTGTTGGAGATATAGTCTATTGCTATGCATTCAATTCAGAAGTCGCCGATACTATAAGTTTCATTAAGAATTTACTTTCTAAAGGTACACTTACCGTATGTAAAGTTAGGAAAGGAAGATTTGAAGGACGATATAGCTTTCTTTGGTCTTTACCTTGGTACTCGTGGTTAAGTGCGGAATATCGGAATAATTAATTTTTCGCTATATCAGAAGTTGGCTTCTTTCTGCAAGGTGGTGAGGTCGTAAAGGAGCGGTGCCTTCTCCACCTTTCGCTTGGTTACGACCTTTGTGATAATGGCAGAGCCAGTTTCTTTCACCTTATTATATATGTCGGTTGCGGTGGCTTTGTCTGTCCATCGGTTGGCAGATGTGAACTTCAGTATATTGCCACTGTCTGTATCAACCACACCGAAGTGTACCTGCCAGAACGGTTTCGACTCGAAACGCTTGTTCTCCCAATAGCGTTCGCACACCATGCCAAGGGTCGGAGTCTGCACACGACCTACGGAATAGGTGCCACGTCCTGCGGCTATAGTAAGGGCTTGTGTGCCGTTGATGCCGACGAGCCAGTCTGCCTCACTTCGTGCCTTGGCTGCATGATAGAGATTGTCATACTCCTTGCCGTCCCTGAGGTTCAGAAGTCCCTCACGGATGGCGGTGTCCGTAAGCGAACTGATCCATAGACGGTCGAAAGGTTTCCTGCAACCGAGATACGCATAGAGGTATCGGAAAATCAACTCACCCTCACGTCCGGCATCGGTTGCCACGATGATGCGCTCACTGCTGTCAAACAGCTTGCCGATAATTTTAATCTGGGCAAGCACACCTGCATCTGGTTTGTAGCCGTTCTCTGTCTTGACTTGTCGGGGAACAAGAACGAACGGGTCGGGAATCACAGGCAGATTCTCTGCATGGAATCCCTTCATGCCGTA
>JAFHAZ010000063.1:0-9339 GCA_016939315.1 Streptococcus sp.
TATTCTTAATAAGTCTCATAAGTTCTTCCTAATGATGGTTTCGTCGCTTTTCATTATAGTTTCTTATGGGACTTTTTGTGTACACTCAAAAATCTCTATAATCTCTACAGTGGTTTTACCCACTACAGAAATTATAGAGCCTTTTAAGGGGATTAGTGCAGATTAGGATAAAAAAATACATTCTGTGAGTGAAATTCGACATTTTAGGAAATGAAGATATACATTTGGGGATTGCATGCTATAATGTAATCAAGGTTAGAGAGCAAGAAGAATGTATGGTTTAAGTTAGTCCCTTAAACATAATAATTTCCCTCATTCATTCTATCTAAAATTGCTGTTGTGTTCTCTACCGATGATGCTGTTGTTCAAAAGGTCTGTACTTTGTACAGGCCTTTTGGCATTTTAGAAGATTAATAGTTAAAGATGCTTTTGAATCTATTTGTATAGTTTCAAAAGTGTTTTTTATTTTTCATCACCTCTTGCATAAAAATTGAATAAAAATTAAGGTTTAAGCACTTTTAAGGTCAAAATAATAAATAAAAACAAATAAAAACGAAATAAATATAAAAAAATAACAAAAAAGTGTTGACAAGTGAATAAATATGCAATATAATTAATCTCGTAAGGTTGATAGAGATAGCAACCACAAGAAAATATAAGAAAAGAGAAAAATATTATGTCAAAAGAGAAAGTTATTCTTGCCTATTCGGGAGGTCTTGATACCTCAGTCGCTATTACATGGCTTAAAAAAGATTACGATGTTATCGCCGTTTGTATGGATGTCGGTGAAGGTAAAGATCTTGAGTTTATCCATGACAAAGCTTTGACAGTTGGAGCTGTCGAGTCATACGTGCTTGATGTTAAAGATGAGTTTGCTGAAGATTATGTGCTTCCAGCACTTCAAGCTCATGCTTACTATGAACAAAAATATCCTTTGGTTTCAGCGCTTAGTCGTCCAATTATTGCTAAAAAATTGGTTGAGATTGCTCATAAAACAGGAGCAACGACTATCGCTCACGGTTGTACTGGTAAAGGTAATGACCAAGTTCGTTTCGAAGTTGCCATTGCTGCCCTAGACCCAAGTCTTAAAGTAGTGGCGCCAGTGCGTGAATGGAAATGGTCTCGTGAGGAAGAAATTGAGTATGCTAAGGCTAATGGAGTTCCAGTTCCAGCAGACCTTGATAATCCTTACTCAGTCGATCAAAACCTTTGGGGACGTGCCAACGAGTGTGGTGTTCTTGAAAATCCTTGGAATCAAGCTCCAGAAGAAGCTTTTGGAATTACCAATTCACCAGAGTCTGCGCCAGATGAAGCTGAATATGTCGATGTAACCTTTAAAGAAGGGAAACCAGTTGCTCTTAACGGTAAAGAAATGAAATTGGCTGACCTTATCCAAGAGATGAATGTTATTGCTGGCAAGCATGGTGTCGGACGTATCGACCACGTTGAGAACCGTCTTGTAGGTATCAAATCTCGTGAAATTTATGAATGTCCGGGAGCTATCGCCCTTTTGACAGCTCATAAAGAAATTGAGGACTTAACTTTGGTACGTGAAGTTTCTCATTTTAAACCAATTCTTGAAAATGAATTGTCAAACCTTATCTACAATGCTTTGTGGTTTAGCCCAGCAACACAAGCTATCATTGCTTATATTAAGGAAACACAAAAAGTTGTTAATGGTATCGCTAAAGTTAAGCTTTACAAAGGGCATGCTCAAGTAGTAGCACGTCAATCAGCTAATTCATTGTATGATGAAAACTTGGCTACTTACACATCAGCTGACAGCTTTGATCAGGATGCTGCGATTGGATTTATCAAGCTTTGGGGTCTTCCAACTCAGGTTAATTCACAAGTTAACCATCCATTTGACAATTAATGACAGATTGCATAAGAAAAGTAGGATAGTAGAAGAAAAACGCTTCTTATCAGATAAAAGTGGACAGAGAGCCACATCTGATACTCTTTTCTTATAACTTATATTATTATCGTTAAGGCGTTCTGAGAGGCGTCACGAGCCTAAATAAACTACGACAGAGATCGGGTTTTAGGAAAACAAGTGTCCAGAGAGACAAATTAAGCTAGACAAATACTATCTAGCTTTTTTCATTTAAGTTATTGTGACCTGAGAGGTCGTTGCTTGTTATAAGTATTAAGAAAGGATGGAAGATTATCTCAGTGTAGGGAAATCTTCAAAATAAAACTATGGCAGAAAATCATAAACTATGGGGCGGTCGGTTCGAAGCTAGTCTTGAAAAATGGGTAGAAGAATTTGGTGCTTCAATCTCCTTTGACCAAAAGATGGCAGAGTTTGATTTGAAAGGATCTATTGCCCATGTTACGATGCTCGGTGAGACAGGAATTATTACCAAAGAGGAAGCATTGCAAATTAAACAGGGCTTGGAAGAACTGCTTGAGGAATATAAGGCTGGTAAACTAGAATTTGATGTTTCCAATGAAGATATTCATATGAATATGGAGAGTCTTTTGACAGCTAAAATTGGACCAGTAGCAGGAAAACTTCATACAGCACGTTCACGTAACGACCAAGTAGCTACGGATATGCACTTGTATCTAAAAGCCAAACTAGTGGAAGTTATTGAGAAGCTCGATAACTTACGTGCTACTTTGGTCAATCTAGCAGACAAACATACCTATACAATTATGCCAGGCTACACCCACTTGCAGCATGCACAACCGATTTCTTTTGGTCACCACTTGATGGCTTATTACAACATGTTTACACGTGATGCCGAACGTTTTGAATTTAATATCAAGCATACGGATATCTCTCCACTTGGAGCTGCTGCACTAGCAGGAACAACTTTCCCGATTGATCGTAATATGACATCTGACTTAATGGGCTTTGCAAAACCATATAGCAATTCCTTGGATGCTGTTTCCGATCGTGACTTTATTCTCGAATTCTTGTCAAACTCAAGTATTCTCATGATGCATACGACACGTATTTGTGAAGAAATCATTAACTGGTGTTCTAACGAGTTTAAGTTTGTAACTCTATCTGATACTTTTTCAACAGGCTCTTCCATTATGCCTCAAAAGAAAAACCCAGATATGGCAGAACTAATTCGTGGGAAATCAGGTCGTGTCTATGGCAATTTGATTGGATTATTGACCGTCATGAAGTCATTACCTTTGGCCTACAATAAAGATCTCCAAGAAGATAAAGAGGGTATGTTTGATACGGTAGAAACGATTACTGTCGCTATTGATATTCTCGCAGGTATGCTCAATACAATGACTGTTAATGACAAACATATGGCAGAATCAACAGAGAAAGATTTTTCAAATGCTACAGAGTTGGCTGATTATCTTGCATCTAAAGGCCTACCATTCCGTGAAGCACATGAGATTGTTGGAAAACTTGTCCTTGAGTGTACCAAAGCTGGTTATTACCTTCAGGATGTTCCTCTCGAACGTTATCAAGAAGTTTCAGATTTAATTGAAGAGGACATCTATGAGACACTTAAATCTCATACAGCTGTTGAACGTCGTCATTCCCTTGGTGGAACTGGTTTTGACCAGGTTAAATGGCAAATCAAAGAAGCTCAAAAAGCTCTAAAAAAATAAGTCTCTAAGGCCCTAACCATAAGGTTTTGGGCTTTTTTGCTATTTATGATATAATAGTACTAATTTTGAGTTTGGAGTCGCATTTTGAAAAAATCTTATCGCGTTAAGAAAGAGAAAGACTTTAAAGCATTATTTGATGCAGGGCACAGTGTTGCTAATCGAAAATTTGTTGTCTACTGTCTGGATCGTGATCTACCTCATTTTAGAGTAGGTTTGTCAGTCAGTAAGCGTCTTGGTAATGCGGTTACTCGGAATCGGGTAAAACGTCGTCTACGACATGCACTGATGGACATGTCATCTCAGTTAGAACATCAAGATTTTGTCGTTATTGCTCGTAAAGGTGTCGAAGACTTAAGTTATCAAGACATTTATAGCAATCTCGTTCATGTCTTAAAAATAGCAAAGTTATATAAGGACTAGTAGATTATTTTGCTTCTTTACATTGTAGGATAAACTAAAATCACTCTTGATTTTTGAGATACTCATTAATGAATGGAAGCGAAGCAGTTCTTTATCGTATTAAAAAGGAGTTTTTAGTGAAGAAAAAACTTAATATATCTGTTTTAGGTGCAGGAGCTCTCTTGCTTTTGTCCGCGTGTGGACGAAGTGATGTTACAAGTCACTCTACAGGCCTTTGGGAACGTCTTATTTTAATGTTTGGGAAGGCTATTCAAGGGCTTTCATTTGGTGGTTCTATTGGATTAGGTATTATTATTTTCACGATCTTAATTCGTGCAGTAATGATTCCTTTGTATAATCGCCAAATTAAGTCAAGCCGTGAACTACAAGAGTTGCAGCCAGAGTTACGTCGCTTGCAGAGTGAGTATCCTGGACGCGAGAATCGTGAAGCTCTTGCTTATGCACAACAAGATCTTTATAAAGAGCATGGTGTAAATCCTTACGCAAGCTTCGTTCCTCTCTTAATCCAATTTCCTATTTTGATGGCTCTTTATGGAGCGCTCACACGAGTGCCAGAGTTGCGAGAAGGAACATTCCTCTGGGTTGACCTAGGTCAGAAAGATCCTTACTTTATTCTTCCGATTTTGGCGGCTGCTTTCACCTTCCTTTCAACTTGGTTGACAAATAAGGCAGCTAAAGATCGTAGTGCAATGCTTCTTGTTATGAATATCATGCTTCCAATCTTTATTTTCTGGTTTGGAACTCAGATTTCTTCAGGGGTAGCACTTTACTGGGCAGTTTCGAACGCCTTCCAAGTTGTTCAGATTTTGGTTTTTAATAATCCGTTTAAAATCATTGAAGAACGTAATCGTTTGGAAGCGGAAGAAAAAGAACGTAAAGCTAAGATTCGTCGTGCCAAGAAAAAGGCGCATAAACGTAAATAAGGAGGCTTATTATGGTTGTCTATTCTGGACGAACAGTCGAACAAGCTATCGAAAAAGGTTTGAAAGATCTTAATTTACCCCGTATGAAGGCTCATATTAAGGTGATTTCTCGTGAGAAAAAAGGTTTTCTAGGGTTCGGAAAGAAGCCAGCTCGAGTTAGTGTTGAACCAATAAATGAAAAGATAGCTCATGAAGCAGATCAAAACACCGTTAAAGTGGCTCCTGATGCTATAAAACAATTAGACGATTCTGTCGCAAGTCCAAAAGACGAAACGATTGCTTTCAATAAAGTGACAAAACTCGTTGCGGTTTCAGATAATAAGGAAATTGCACAAGAAGACTTAAAGCAACCAGTGTCTACAGAGACCCTTGGTGAAGAGTTACCAGATAAGAAACAAGAGCAACCCAAGGCAACAATTATTCCGCTATCTGTTAAGCGTGAATCATCAGAAGAGGGTGTGACAGAATTTATGGCAAATTCGCTTGAACCCCAACTAGAACCGGTTACTCAAGTTCAAACTTCGGGGACTTCTGAAGGGGCTTTCAGTTCTTTAGTGTCCTCTGAGTTTAGTTCAGATGAGTCTTCTGAAAATAATTTAGAAGATATTCAAGGGGCTGCAGATGATGTTTTATCTTACCTCGAAAAAATTATCTATGAAATGGATGTTGATGCTAGTCTAGAGGTTAGTCACAATCGTCGCAATATTATCATTCAGATTGAAACAGACCAACCTGGTCGTGTTATCGGTTATCATGGCAAGGTTCTCAAGTCTTTACAACTTTTAGCGCAAAATTATTTGCACGATCGTCATTCTAAACGTTTTAGTGTTGTTCTTAATGTTCGTGATTATTTGGAGCAACGCACAGAGACTTTGATTGATTTAGCAGAAAAAATGGCAGCTAAAGTAAAAGAAACAGGTCGAGAGTACGTTATGGATCCAATGACGAATAGCGAACGAAAAATTATCCATAAGGCACTTTCTCAAATTGAAGGTGTTGAAAGTCACTCAGAAGGGGATGATCCTAATCGTTACGTTGTTGTGACAAAAGTATGATTACAATAGCGTTTATTGCTTACAGAAACTAGTCTTATTTGAAGGCTAGTTTTTTTGACAATAAAAAGTAGACGGTGTATACTTTATTTAAAAGGTAGTCGCTGTCTACTTAGATGGAAATAGGAGTCAAAATGAAACGTAATACTGCTGAATTGAAGGAAAAGTTAATCGCAACTGGAGTCGAGGAGATAAGAACGAGAGGTGTCAATCAACTATCTATCCGAACGGTGGCTCAAAGATGTGGGGTCACCCATGGGGCACCTTATAAGCACTTTGAAAATAAGGATGTCTATCTTCAGGTAGTTTTAGAGCGTTTATCTGAGATCTTTTTGAAGTGTCTGACACAAGGGGTAGACTCTTCGCTTGATGTAAGAGGTCAATTAGTATTAATGGGCTGTAATTTTGTGGAATTTGCTCAAAAAGAAACAAATAGTTTTGAGGCCTTGTTTATTAAGTTTCCTTTCAATTATATGGAGCTCACTCGGGACAGTATCTCTGTTAATGCCCATTTACCAGGGTTTGAGCACTTTAAGAGTGTGGTTCTGGAGCTGAAAAGTAACATGAATATTTCGGGTAGTGAGGCAGAAATATTAGTTCATATCTGGAGTTTTATTACTGGATTAGCCGTTTTGGTAAGGAGTCCTATTGGTGATAATTTCAATAGTAACACTATTGAAGAGACTGTTAGTACTATGTTAGACATCTATGTTAAAGGAGCTAAACAATGAAAACCTTAATTATCTACGCCCACCCAAACGACAAGAGCTACAATGCCTCTATACTAGAGACTGTTAAAGAAAATTTATCGTCTAAACATGAGTTAAAGATTCTAGATTTGTATAAAGAAATGTTCGATCCTGTTTTACGTTTTGATACAACATATAGGAGAAGAGACTTAGCGCACGATGTAGCTATGAAAGGCTATCGAGATTTAATAACTTGGGCAGATCAGTTGATTTTTATTTTTCCAACTTGGTGGAGCGGCATGCCAGCTATCTTGAAAGGATTTATTGAACGCGTTTTTGTTGCTGGCTTTGCCTATGAAAATACACCCCGTGGATTGGATGGTAAATTGACTGGGAAAGCTTGGATTATTACAACCCACAATACACCAAAGATAGTTCTACCTTTAGTTCAAGATTATAGCAAAGTCCTAAAATTTCAAGTCCTAAAACCTTGTGGTATTAAACCGGTCAAAGTTACCCAGGTTTCACCTGTTGAGTATATGAGTGACCATAAGCGAAAAGAGGTACTCAAGAAAATAGCTAAAATAGCAAGAAGGTTATGAGCAAGCGATGATATAGGAACGGCATTGTAGTTTACAGATATCACTAGCCTTAGGAGTTCAAAGATATAATGAAATTAATATCTAAGTAATTCTTGACAAGATTAAGCTATTGCTATAAAATAGTATGGTATGTTTAGTAACTGATCAAAAATAGCCGGCTAAACGAATACGAAAATCTATCAGGAGGTATTCAACGTGAAACGTACTTATCAACCAAGTAAAATCCGTCGTCAACGTAAACACGGATTCCGTCACCGTATGTCAACTAAAAACGGACGTCGTGTTCTTGCAGCTCGTCGTCGTAAAGGACGTAAAGTTCTTTCAGCTTAAGACATTATTGAAAGCAACAGTGCTCGAGACTGTTGCTTTTTGTTTTTTGCTATAAATGAAAGTGTTGATGTTTGATGTTATTCAACCAAAGTTTGAAAATATAAAGCTGACAATTCTTGTAATTTTTGATAAACTAAAGCGGTTGTGAATAATGACCACTGACTAAAAAATACTTAGGACTGTTTTTCCTAATGTAAGGAGTATAAATGACTGATTTTCCTATTAAATATCGTCTTATAAAGAAAGAAAAACACACAGGAGCACGCCTGGGGGAAATTATCACACCTCATGGAACTTTTCCAACACCGATGTTTATGCCTGTAGGTACCCAAGCTACAGTAAAAACGCAATCTCCTGAAGAATTAAAACAGATGGGTTCAGGGATTATTTTGGCCAATACCTATCATTTATGGCTAAGACCGGGTGATGAGCTCGTTGCTAAAGCTGGAGGACTCCATAAATTCATGAATTGGGACCAAGCGATTCTTACAGATAGCGGTGGTTTCCAAGTATATTCATTGGCCGAAAAACGAAACATCTCGGAAGAAGGTGTGACATTTAAAAATCACCTTAATGGAAGTAAGATGTTTTTATCTCCTGAAAAAGCAATCTCGATTCAGAACAATCTCGGTTCAGATATTATGATGAGTTTTGACGAATGCCCTCAATTTTACCAACCATACGACTATGTGAAAAATTCTATTGAACGTACAAGTCGTTGGGCAGAACGAGGGCTGAAGGCACATCGTCGTCCACATGACCAAGGTCTTTTTGGAATCGTACAGGGAGCAGGTTTTGAAGATCTTCGTAGACAATCTGCACAGGATTTGGTTTCCATGGATTTTCCAGGTTATTCAATTGGAGGTCTTGCAGTAGGAGAAACTCATGAAGAGATGAATGCAGTTCTAGACTTTACCGTGCCTTTACTTCCTGAGAATAAACCACGTTATCTTATGGGGGTAGGGGCACCAGATAGTTTGATTGACGGTGTTATTCGTGGTGTTGACATGTATGATTGTGTCCTCCCAACACGAATTGCTCGTAACGGAACTTGTATGACGAGTCAAGGACGTCTCGTGGTTAAAAATGCGGCGTATGCAGAAGATTTTAGCCCTATAGATCCTGAGTGTGATTGTTATACATGTAAGAATTACACACGTGCTTATGTGAGACATTTGTTGAAAGCAGATGAAACGTTTGGAATTCGCCTGACTAGTTATCATAATCTCTACTTCTTGGTAAATTTAATGGCCAAGGTACGACAAGCTATTATAGATGACAATTTACTAGAGTTCCGCCAAGACTTTATAGAAAAGTATGGTTACAAGTCAAGTAAAAGAAATTTTTAAATAACTTAATTTAGCAGTACATAATTGTACTGCTTTATTTTTTTCAAAAATCTATTGACAAGTATTGATTTGGGTGATAAGATATAAAAGTTGTCTTAACTGACTTGCCACAAACTTGAAAAGGTTCCAAAACTTTAAAAAAGTTATTGACAAGACAGGTCAGAGATGATATTATAAATAAGCTGTTTCGCGAGAGACAGCGGACACGAGAAGTGAAAAAAACTTCAAAAAAGTGTTGACAAGGCATTCTAGATTTGCTAGAATATAGAAGTTGTCTTAAGAGAGACAAAGACCTTTGAGAACTGAATAAGAAACCAAGTGCAGGGTTATGATAGAAGAATTATAACCTGTCAATTTACAAGAATAAATCGTCAGACGACGGTAAT
>JAFHAZ010000064.1:0-2377 GCA_016939315.1 Streptococcus sp.
GCTAACCTCTCCTCTTAACCTTCCAGCACCGGGCAGGCGTCAGCCCATATACCTCACCTTTCGGTTTCGCATAGACCTGTGTTTTTGCTAAACAGTTGCTTGAGCCTATTCTCTGCGGCCTGGTTTCCCAGGCACCCCTTATCCCTAAGTTACGGGGCCATTTTGCCGAGTTCCTTGACAATGCTTCTTCCGCCGGCCTTAGGATTCTCTCCTCATCCACCTGTGTCGGTTTACGGTACGGGTACGGTATAAACGATAGCAGCTTTTCTTGACGCATGGCTCACGGACTTCGCTACTTTATTTCACTCCGCATCACGGCTTCCCATTGCTGGTGACATCTCCTCTTAACCTTCCGGCACCGGGCAGGTGTCAGGCTGTATACGTCATCTTTCGAGTTTGCACAGCCCTGTGTTTTTGTTAAACAGTTGCCTGGACCTATTCTCTGCGCCTCGCTCATCACGAGGACCCTTTATCCCGAAGTTACAGGGTCAATTTGCCTAGTTCCTTAACCATGAATCTCTCAACGCCTTAGTATGTTCTACCCGACCACGTGTGTCCGTTTGCGGTACGGGTGCCGCATGGGTTAAGCTTAGCGGATTTTCTCGGGAGTATGATTACCCACACTATTGGATTCTTCCGAAGAAGACTCCATACTGTCAAGTTCAGCTCGGATGGTGGATTTGCCTGCCATCCTCAACGCCTACACTCTTCAACGGGGACTTCCGTCGCCCCGCGGTGGTTTCACTGCTCCGTCTCCACGTCGCCCCATGCGGCAGTGACGGAATATTAACCGTCTCTGCCATCGCCATCGCCGTTCGGCTTAGACTTAGGACCCGACTGACCCCGGGCTGATTGGCATTGCCCGGGAAACCTTGGTCTTACAGCGGGAGGGAATCTAACCCTCCTTATCGTTACTTATTCCTACATTTGCTTTACTCACCGCTCCAGGATAACTTACGTACACCATTCGACGCTGTGAGTATGCTCCCCTACCGATACTTTTTAAATTGCTATCCCGCGCCTTCGGTGTCTGCCTTATACCCGATTATTATCCATGCCCGGACCCTCGACTAGTGAGCTGTTACGCACTCTTTGAATGAATGGCTGCTTCCAAGCCAACATCCTAGCTGTCATAGGGACCAGACTTCGTTAGACTAACTCAGGCAGAACTCCGGGACCTTAGACGGCGGTCTGGATTCTTCTCCTCTCGGGGACGGACCTTAGCACCCGCCCCCTTACTGCCGGACTGCAGACCGTGAGCATTCGGAGTTCGTCAGGACTCGATAGGCGGTGAAGCCCTCTTGTCCTATCGGTCGCTCTACCTCTCACGGTGACCATCCGACGCGGCACCTAAATGCCTTTCGGGGAGTACGAGCTATCTCCAAGTTTGATTGGCCTTTCACTCCTACACTCGGCTCATCCAGAAGCTTTTCAACGCTTATTGGTGCGGACCTCCATCCCGTGTTACCGGGACTTCATCCTGGCCAAGTGTAGATCACTTGGTTTCGCGTCTACCCCCACTGACTGTGCGCCCTATTCAGGCTCGCTTTCACTGCGGCTACGTGTCTCGTGACACTCAACCTCGCCAGTGACGGTAACTCGTAGGATCATTATGCAAAAGGCACGCCGTCACATCTTGCGATGCTCCGACCGCTTGTAGGCGTATGGTTTCAGGAACTATTTCACTCCCCTGCTCGGGGTTCTTTTCACCTTTCCTTCACAGTACTCGTTCGCTATCGGTCTCACGGGAGTATTTAGCCTTACCGGATGGTCCCGGCAGATTCGCGCAGGATTCCTCGTGTCCCGCGTTACTCAGGATACCGCTATGCCTGATCTAGCTTCGTGTACAGGATTATCACCTTCTGTGATGTAACTTTCCAGATACTTCCACTCGCCATTTCAGTACAATGCCGCGGTCCTACAACCCCAGCAACGCATTGCTACGCCACTGGTTTGGGCTGTTCCCCGGTCGCTCGCCACTACTGGGGGAATCATTCATTTATTTTCTCTTCCTGCAGGTACTAAGATGTTTCAGTTCCCTGCGTTAGCCTCCTTACTCTAGTAAGGATGACGGTCCTCCAGACCGCCAGGTTGTCCCATTCGGAAATCCCCGGATCAAAGGTTATTTGCACCTACCCGGGGCTTATCGCAGCTTATCACGTCCTTCATCGCCTCCGTGAGCCTAGGCATCCGCCATACGCCCTTTCTTACTTTCTTTACGACTGTATTTGCTATCAGATAACTGACAGCGAATAAGTAGCTCATACTTTCAGCTGTATTCTAACTTGTGAAATCTCATCTTGCGATTTGATTCACTTTAGTCTGAACTAAAGTTCATTACTTACAGTTTTGCTTGTGTCAATATGTCAAAGATCTT
>JAFHAZ010000065.1:0-34612 GCA_016939315.1 Streptococcus sp.
TTTTGTCACACCTTGTAAGTACCTCACCTTTAGCTCTACATATCCAATAATTACCATCTAAATCACGTGTCCAAAACAAATTATCTTCATGTGTATCCTTAAAGATATTCAACACAGTATTTAATCGACCAGGCTCTTGACAAAGTCGTTCATAAAATTCAGAATAAGTTAATACTTCTCCCTCACCATATATTCGGCTCCAACCAATAGCCAAATACTGTTGTTCTCCTTTTAAACAAAAATCGATTAATTCGTCACGATAAGGTGTGGCAGTTTTCAAGTTAATTCGAGCTACATAATTCATATTTCTTAATTCTTTAAATAACAAAAGACTACAATGAAGAAAAATAATGAGGTATTGCTGTTAGATACTTTATGTCATTAAGGCTATTCTCTTCGAAAGATATTATAACACTCCACAATAGAAGGTTCACTATAAAAATATAACCTATTCAAGCTTTTATATAAGATTAAGACATAGTTTCCTTGTTCATTTCTCAAAACTACCTATAATAACCGATTTGATCTTTACCCCGCTAATTGCACTATGCTTTCTTTAACGCGTCCATCAAATTCTACTAACTTAACTCTCTAATAATCAGAGATGTGACACCCCCTAAGCCCATTGTGTCCTATCTCATAAATTGATAAAATTTTCTTGTAGTTCGATGAAACTACACTCGAAAAATAATCCTTTCTGTCTCTAATCCTCCTAATAGAAACAGAGACTCCTAATCAATCTAGTTCACATCCATAATCTCCTATAAAACCAGATGTGAACAGACCTCCTTTACAACTAGGGCCATTGCCCTAGTTTTTTTTTATCTCTTGAATTATCAAATTAAGTACATACTTTCCTCTTATAAGACTTCATAAGATGTTTTCCGGTTATGACATTTTCGTGGCTTATTATTAAGTTTGTTCTCCCACAGCTGAATGAACTGATTATCAACCATTGTTAGATCACTTCCATTTGGAAAATACTCTCATAGTAGTACAACTCACGCACATGAATAATTCTACATGCTCTAAAAAGCTTTAAAATCAGTAGTAATACTCCAAATTTAGTAAATAAAAAAGACACCCTGCAAGGTGTCCTGAATTAAATTCACAGTAAATGTCGTAATATAGATAAACTCATCTTTAGATATAAATAATCTTACAAAATGCATCTATGCTATCTTATTCTCTAATTAAACCTACTTTGATAAATTAAATTAAACAACCATTGAAGATTGATAAAGGGTTTTGTTTGAACCTTCATAATTGGGGAAAAATCTTCCCTAATCTCTCGTTTAATTTTCGATTCATTAACTTGAATTCTTTTTGCTTCTTCTGAAAAATAACTGACGTCCTCAAATCTAAACGTACTGTCAAAACCGACAGTCATATTATCCTTATCATATAAAAAGCTTCCTAAGGATTTTGTTAGAAAAGATTTACTTTTAGTATTTATAATAGCGTTTGTTCCATCATCATCATATCTAATATTGTCAATTTTAGGAGTATAAATCCATCCCATATTCTCTACCAACATAACTAAATCCGGTTCTGTTCCCTCCTTATGAGGAATATGCTGAGCATAATAAACAGAGTTAAATTTTAAATTACAATAAGTATAGAGACTCATAAACAAGACTGTAAGTAGTCCCACAAAAATCCCTAAAATAATTCTTTTTTTCATTGTCATCTTCTCTTTCCTCTTCTACGACCAAACAATCTCTTGACTGGATTAACAACAAAACGTTTCACAGCATTTACGACAGGTCTTGCAATATAACGTTTTGTTGCTTTTGCAATTGGTCTAACAACTTTCTGATAAATTGGTCTAACAATTGGTTTCACAACACGGTTGTAAACAGGTTTAACTATTTTATTATAAACTGGTTTTATAATGTTCCTATTGACAAACCCAGATACTGGTTTAACGATACGATTATAGACTGGCTTACTTATATTGTTGTAAACCACTTTACCAACAGGTTTAACCACTGTATTATTAACAAACTGTACAATTGGTTTAGCAACGGTTCTAATACTATTATATACTGGTTTTGCGATTTTATTAATAGTAAAATTAGCTACTGGTTTGATGAAGTTTTTGTTAATTTTAGAAACGGTTTGTATGGTATTATTGCTCATTCTAACCAAATTTCTTCTAATTGGAGTAGTAAGGTTTTTCTCGAAGAATTTTAGCGGTTTTTTGATAAAGGTAATAACTTGAGACTTTAATGGTTCCCAAATGTCTGTTCGAAAAGTTCCAAGCGGGTCTTTAAACAACCTTCCTACAAAAGCTTTAATGTCTTTTAGTTCTTTTAATGCAATCAATGCTAGACCAGATAAACTTGCAACGCTTCCAATTAATAAGAGACTCATATATCTATCTGTAGGTGTATTTTTCGACTGCTCTTCTAAGGCCTGATAATAATATTCTTGGCGTTTTTGTTCCAAGTTATCTGTACTGTAATATTTTTCAATGGCTTGATCAAGATCCATATCTTTAAACTCACTATGATATCTCAAGATATAAGCATCAATATCCGTGAACAAATCCTTTTTATCGATAGTCGTTAGCAGGTCCCCCACTAAGGAGTTATTTTGGAAGAGAATCTCTTCAGTAGATAAACGAGTATTATACGGGGACAGCCCTGCAAATAATTTAACTATTTCTTTTAAAAATCCACTTCTATAAGAGGTAGCAATTGGAGCAGCCAGATGAGGAAAGTCGATTGGATAATTTTCATTTTCATGTAGTCGAGATAATAATTTGCTTACTTCCCTAGATAGACTATTCGAAGCTTCGCCAAAATCATTTGTCATTGATTGTAGCTTATCATCAGCATATGAAACTCGAGCGATGGCATTTGCAATTGTATGATTAATTTTATCATGATCGTTACCATATTTTTTCCGAGCTTCATCACCAACCGACTTAATATAGGTAAGAAAATCCTTTTTTTCATCAATGGACATATTGGTGTTGACTAAAAATGGATCTTTGTCCTTCTCGTTTTTTGATGGTTTTTCTTGCCTCTTAGGTATAGTTTTTGGAATTGGTAAACCTGGGCTATTGTATTGTTCTATTCCTAAATGATTGCCGTAATGAGAAAAAGTCGGCGTTGGAACATAGCTTTTTGAAGAATGGTATTGCACTCTAGTATTAGTATCATATGATTGGCTAGCACTATTTGGTGGCACCAAAGGATGACCAACTAAAGCGATCTGTGACTGAGATTCTTTACCTTTATTCTTATTTATCAGAACTTGATGTATAGGTTGTTGAATTTTCTTATAAGTAAAAACCTTTGTAAGTGGTTGGTTAACCAAAACTTCAAATCTTTCTGGCGTTCTATAGCCACTAATTACTTTTGGTGTATGTGTCACCTTTTGGCCATCAAGTGCAATATATTTCACACTCTCAGATAAGACTTTGCCATTTTCATCTTGGAATTTTAAAGTAACTGGAAATTCTTTCTGATAAGCAAACTGAATCCTTGTCCTACCCCAGCTTTCTGAAAATTTCTTTACATCAATTAAGCGATAGTCTTTAATCCTTATAGAATCAACCTTATAGGATTCATCATCAAAGCCTTTATAAAATTCTGTCTTCTTCAGTTCTTTGCCATGATTGTCTACATACTGAACTATAATGGACCTAGAAATGCGAGATTTGATATTTGCTTGTAAACTGCTTCCAAAAATGTCATATCGAACAGCCATTGGATAGGAATAAGAATCATTTACTCTTTCTGGTGCTGGCGAATAAAAGGTATAATCAAAATTTGAAATAAAACCTGCACCTAAATAGCCACCCTTCGGCAAATCCTTAGACCCATTAAGGCCTACTACACCCGGTGTTGTATCATAAATAATGCCATCTTTTTTTACAAGATTAGACTCCGTTGGAATAATTTCAACCAAATTTGCAAGATTGGTCTGTACCCCTTGGGCTGCATCAATATCTGTTGATATGAAACTTACTACCACAGGCTGTTCTATTTTTGTTCCATGCTTGACAATTTGATAATGGAGAGCAAGATTGCTCGCATTATTATATAAGATAACAATTGAATTTCCTGTTGCACCCAAGATTGACTGCTCTCCAGCAAATCCAAGTCCTTTAGGACGATTATCATTGTATCCAGAGTTAGAGGCCCATTCATCTTTATCACTTTCTAGAACAGTCCACAGCAAGTCTAACTCTATCCCTGATAAAGTCTTACCTATATAATTGATACGACCGCTATCTCCTACATTCGTGCTATAAGCTATAACAGGTGTAGAGGGTGTATTAGAAGCCCCAAACCTCTCAGGATCATTTATAATACCATTTTCTTTTCCCTGTATAATTTCTGTATATGTCTTGTCTGACCAATGAAGTCCCTCTTCTGTTAAAAAGTTATCATCAGTTAAGTTATTTCCTTCAAGATTTATTTCAACATCCTTAAAGAAATCAGTGCCTGTAACTGATGGGTCTACACCTCCAGAAATTTCAACATTAGTAATAGTCGGTTCGGTACTTCCATTCTTTTCGTCTTGCTTCAAACTTGAAAGTGAATTCGCATTATTTCCTATAATTATCTCATGCGTAGCTGGTTCCTTTGTATCACTTACATTAGTATCTGTACTTGTTGTTGAACTTTCATCAGCTTTAATATTATAGGAGTTCAAAGCTATAACAGAAGCAAAAAGAAATATCCCATATTTAACAAATAATTTCACAACATCTCCTTTTAATTTTATTGAATATTAATATTATCGAAAAATTTAATCCTTGTCAAGAGATATAACTTCCGAAAAAATAGTAATAAACACTAAAATATACTTCAATTAAGGAAAATATTGTCAATGAAACAGCATCTTTTGTCCTACTTGAAATGGTGCTGTTTTGATTCAAAAATAACTTCAATACCGAAAACTAAACAAGAGCTTTATGTTCTTCATGCCTATGCTCACATAAAAGTACTTCACCAAATTGTACTCCACTATCTTCACTGACTCGTTCCTGGCAATCAACACAATACAATTCTCTAGCCAATCGCTGTTGTCGGCCACCTACATAAACTACCTCTTCCATTCCAGGCAACATATAAGGTAGCATGGTATCAACCAGCTCATCAAAATGTGATTCATCGTTACTTAAAAAGAAACGTGCAGGATGGTCACTAGTATCAAAATCTCCAATGGCTACAAGACTATCATCTTCTGTCAAGAGATAGTAATAAGCAGCTGTGCGGTCTTCTGTGTATCGAAAGAATAAATGTGATTCATGACAAAATGGGCATGTTCTATACTTATGACCAATAAATGATTTTAACCAACGTACAAGCAAATCCGATAAAGAAGCTTTGATTCCCTTAAACCAGAACAAGACATTAGGTAGAATGAAACCAACAATTATAGGGATAATAGTTAGATTATTGTCCACCACCAAAAGATAAAACTGGAACATGGCTGTTAGTCGTAGAAACCAGACAATCGTATTAAGAAAAATCTGATTCGTGCCACTCAGAAAAGTACTGACAACTGTAGACTCTTTATTCTTCACAAAAGTAAGAGTTACACACTTGATAGCAAACATAACTACAAACATAATGACATAGGCTAACATTCACTTACCTCATTTTCAGCATCAGTAAATTCAGAAGCTACTTCTCCCAAAAGAGAGATTAACTTAAAAGCACCCAAGGTATTATCTTGACTTAAATTGGCAAGCATGCGGTCCAGAGTCTTTAAACAACGTTTCTTCTCTGAGAGTTTCCGTCTATCCAATAGAGCACTATCTTCTAAGTCTTCTGTGTCACTAGAGGAACGTAGTTCATTTAGATCATAAACATCACCAACGTCTAGAACTGATAGCTTACGAAGCACCCTAGAAACGACTAATGAAGAATAAGTCTGCGCGTGCTCTAGACGTTCTGCAGACTCTTTCAACCTTTGAATAATGGTGTCTCTTTTGGCAAGTTCTTCCTCATCTAAAAGCAAAGCATCCAAGGGGAAAAGTTGTTCCACGATTGTCTTTGGACCTGGTACGAAAGAATTACTTTGTCTCAAACCAGTGCTAGGAACAAAATGCTTTCCGTTAACAACTATAAGTCTCTTTCCTAGCCACTTATCGACAAGGCCACGCTCACTAGAAACTATGACACCATCCATTCGTGTTATTTGGACAGCAACCTCGTCACCTATTTTTAGGCTAGCAATCCATTCTGAAATATCTTTTTTTGACAAATACATTATTTTGTTTCCTCCTTTGCGACTGACACAATATCATGAATGGCATCCTCATCAAGACGAGGTGCAGCATGTTTTCCTCCTGCCATTCGTTCGATACGTTTGGACCATCCACCAGAAGTCTTATCCTTATGATAGATAACTGCAGTTGCTGCTTTCTCTACTCCCATAGCTTTAGCTAAATTCTTACCACTTTCGTCAAGAACATTAACATAGATAATCTTGTTTCGTTCTTTTTCAGTTAAGCTCTTATTGAGTACTGGAATTGATTTTTGACAGTAAGGACAATCAGGTCTAAAGAACACATATATCTCTGAAGCTGAATTTTTCTTATAAGGATAAATGATATTATCTTCTTTAAAATAATCAAGCTGATTTGATGTAATATTTGTTGCGTGGAAACTTTGTTGCGTGAGTTCCTGATCAAAAACCGTCGTAACCATACGATTACTATAACTGTATTCATTCTTATAAGTAGAGGTAAAACCAATCAGAATTACAGGTAACATAAATAACCCAAGAACAACTTTAGTCGATGTAAACTGGTGGGCATGGTCCACACCTTGATATACGATATAAAAGGTCGTAAGAACCCAAGGTAAGATAATTCCAAAAAGCAAACCAAACCAATCAAACGGAAATGCATAGACAACCCTATGGTTCACCACAACTACCGTCAAAATAGATAATGTCACAAGGATCGCATAGCTAATATACCACCCCTTGTAAAGAGGATTATCCTTTAGCTTGGGTAATGCATCACAAAGGGTTTTCCAAGCAGATTCAATTTTTATTTTCATTAATTACCGTTACCTTTCAATCTTTTTTATCTTTAAAACAACACCTGATACTTACAACAAATTCAAACTATCATGTGACTTTCTTACACATTTTTAAATAGTTGAGAAAATGATTATATGTTACAGTTGCTGCGCGTGACTTATTCTTTTTTCGCTGATAAGAATTCATCAACCTTCTTGATAACCTCGTTATGTGGAACAAATAACGTATAGAGTGTTGGTATGATTAATACGGTTTGTAAAATCACTTCCAGCACATTATTCAGGGTTAGCGAATGCCATGATAGGAAAAAAGTAACTACCGTAAACAAGTACAAAATAAAATAGGTGACAAGAACTAGCCAAGCAATCGTTAAGAAAATATAGTAGTTGATTACCCCAATAACTTCATCACTAACTATGGCTAGCCTTTTCAAAATTCTTGGTCTTTTTACTACGATTACAACTACAAGCGAAACAACTAACCATACAAGTCTTCTTCCTAAGTATTCCAAATAATCCATTTACAAATACCTTTACTCTATCTATAAACAATCAAGAAATAATCATCAAAAGGGAGTTTGATTTTTTCTGGTAGAACTTCTTTTGGGAATACAATGATCATATGTTCATACTCTATTGAGAATTCTTCATAGAGACTAGTTAAGTGTGGAATCAAGTCATTTTTGATATATGCCATAGGTACCATAGGGTACTCTTTCAATTCCCAAGAGTCTGTTTCAACAACAGCTGATAACTGGAATTTATCATCATCCAAAGGTTCTGATATCTCCTTTACAAGATAATCTATTTTCTGTAGTTCAGAAAAATCATAAGCCTCCCAATCACACCAATCTTTATGATTTGAAAACATCTTTTCTTGAATGAGTTCGACAATAACGTCAGAAGCATTTGTTGTTGTTTGACTGAATAAAGAAATATTTTTACGCTTTAACATGTCATGTCCAGTCACACCTTCAACCTCAACCTCATTTACATATTCCAAAAAGTTCATTAAACGTTGAGATACCTGCGTATTATCTTTACGACTATTCTCGAAAACGAAAAATAAACTAGAATTTTCGAATGCTGGTTCTTCTGCGTAACCAAATATTTTAGAAAGTAGAATTGTTTGACGTTCTGTTGCTCGGTCATACTCAATAAAAAAAGGGCTATCGTTCACAAATACAACAGCATCAGGAACCATTAAAAGATTAACCCGACTAATGGGAAATACGACTTGTATGTTTAGGTCATAAACAGACTTGTCTTGGTTTTTAAAGAAAAGCTTGTTTAAGATTTTAGCAACTAATCGTCTGGTCTCTAGATCATGAATATTTACGGTTTGAGGTTTCCCTCCTAGAAGATTATTACTGACAATGCTATATACTGACCTATCATATTCTGTCGTTGTTGTTAGCAACCGTATTTTATCAATACCCTTAATCATAGTAAGCAACCAGGTACTAAAACCTTTGTTCAGATAATATATTTTTCTCTTACCGCTTCTAGCATCCGAACATGCTGAAATAGGATGATTCACCTTCCCAACAAGACGATAAAACCATGAATTAGGGGTTTTAGATTTTCGAGTTACTGCAGTATAAATGAGGTCTATGATTTCCTTATCAAAATAACCAAACCTTAGTAGATGATAAAAGATGATAAGCTCCTCTTCTGAAAACGACAGAGAGATATTTTGATTTTTTGAAACAAAATAAGTAGCTATTTTATTCCTCTGGGTGTAATGAATTTTATTTTTTTTATTTGAAATAAGTGAGGTAAAATCTCTATTTTTTATATCTTGCATTTTGTAGTCCTAAAATAGTCAATCAATAGGGTATATAGTCTGGTCTTTTTTCGAAGAGTGCAACGATTACTTTTAAAATCGTGTTATGCCTTTGCTATTGCCCTACACAAGCATTCTCTTGTACCCGTAAAATGCTGATTGATACTTTCATCTCCTCTCATTCATAACGTCGTAGTTTATTTTTATAACGATAATCCCTAAAAAACATGGTTTATTCTAGCTATATAGTAGCCACCATTTACTCATTTATGATTTACGAGTTTCTAATATTAGTCGTCAGCCCTATAAATACAGTAAACTCTTAGACTTCTGTTCTCTCAGTACTTTCATTCATAAAATCTGGTTATTACTTAACACTCGTAACAACCGGTTTTATGGGATTTTAAGCACTTAATAACTACTATTAGGATTCATTTATAATAGGTCGCTATAGTGTTCAGTATACCCTAGAATAGATTATTTTCAAGGGAGTGACATGGGTTGACTTTTAATATTCTTGCTCTATACTATTAGATATAATTAATAATTAAGGAGCATATTATGGCAGGAAAAAACAAAAAAACTGAATCAGATTTCATTAAGGAAATTGAGACATACGAACAACAAAAAAAAGAGGCTATGGAACAGCTTAAGGCTTATCAAAAATCACAGACTGATAAACTAGGGCAAATCTATTTCGAATTGAAAAAACTAGAAAACCCAGATATATCTATTGATGATTTAGTTGTTGAAACACAAAATAAGGTTAAAGAAGTAAAGAAAGAAATTAAGCAAAGAAAAGCAGAAGAAAAAGCAAGAAAGGATGATGAGAAGACTAACAAAGAAACATATAATAACTCTCAAAACTAGAACAAAAGCAACGGAAATTTCCGTTGCTTTTTATGTTATCTAAAACCCTTCTTCTTCATCAATATCCATTTGTTCTACATTACTTTCTAAAGTTCTAGTTGCTTTCTCACGAGCTACACGAGAGAGTTCTTGAGGTAATTCAAACTCTTGATTAGGTGCTTGAATATTTTGAGTATCGACTGTTTCGGGTGTAGATGATGAAGCTAGGATCACTCTTTGAGTTATTTCTTTATCCTCTAACTCACCAATATCATTTTTGCTATTTACAGTTTGTTTTTCTTCAACAACTGGTGGAATTTCTGAGTTATTGTTCTCCTCTTTTTGCCCAATATCCTCCGTTTCCTCTTCACTAATTGAAGTACTTTCTCTATGTTCTGTTATACTATCGTTGACTAATATTGTTCTTTTAACCGATGGGGAATCATCTTTTTTACCAACTGTATCATTTACATTACTATCAACATTTGGTACCTTAACATCCATAATTGCTTGCCATTCTTCTTCAGTAAAATCACTTTCATAGAGGTGGCTTTCAGACTCTTTTTGAGCGTAATATTCTATCACTTCTGCTCTCCACAACTTGTATGCTTTTGCAATTTCCGGTTCTTCCTCTCCGAGCCCATAAACCTTATTGAAAGGTGTATGTGAGACAAAAGAGTCCTTTGAAATATCCATTTCAAAATGCGGAGATGTTGTCAAATAAATCATATTTGAGACTTCATCATCACTGACGATAACACCACCAACTTGGAATTTCTCTAGGTTATTTGCATCTCTAGCAGTGAAGTTATCTTCTTCTACTACTTCCTCTGAAGTCGCACTGGAGTTACCTTGATTCCCTGCTAAGAGGTCATCGTTTGTTGCACGTTTGGTTTCTTTAAGAGCATAATGTTTTCCTCCTGATCGTAGATTAATGAACTCTACAACCTTTGTTGAGGTTTGTTGGAAGGTAAAGGCATTACGATAAGACATCTTGATTGCATCAGCCCCAGATTCGCCAATAGAGTCTCTAATTTGCTCGTCATGTTGGTAAGCATGCATAACTGGAACATGGAACTTACGAGACTCATCTAGGAAGTTACTATCATTACCTGGCATCAAATAACCATTCTTTTCATCTTCATAAAAAGCAAAGAAAGGAGACTTATCTGGGAGACGTCTTTGAGCAGCATTTTGCATAACTAATGTTACCATCTGTGCTACCATTCGAGACTTTTCTTTACCAAGAACACCTTTAGCAGAATTGACCAAAATCATCCCACCCGTTTTTAAAACAATATCTAAATCTTTGGTACTTTGTGAGAAAAATACACGACGGATTTCTGGTGAAGATGATAGGTCATCAATAACTGCTTTTAGACCAGATACGTTAGCATCAAAGGTATAATAATATTCCTCTGTGTACGAATTTAATTGATGAGCATTGATGAAATAATCATAAGAGCTTTGGAGGTTTTCAAGTTTATTTCTTTCATCATTAAAGGCGTTAATAGCTTCATGAACATTCTCTGGTCTAAGGATAGTATCAAAGAGTTGTTCGTGTTCACGATTGTACTCTGATTCCTCTAACCACTTTTCTTTTTCCTGCTTTAAGAATCCTTCATGCTTTTTCAACGTTTCTTCAAAAAGCCTTTTCTTTCGATTCAGTAATTGTTCAAAAACAGCAATATAAGCTTCAATCCAATCACTAGAACGTAACATATTTGAGAATTCAGTTAGTGTTGGAGACTTACCTTTTAACATGTAGTTTATTGGGGCATCTGGTATCAACGCTACCTCTTTAATGACCGTAATGATATTATCAGTAAGTTGTCCTTCTTGGTTAAGGAAGAAAGAAGAACCAGTCCCACTTGGATCACTAAATCGTTTAAATAAGTCTCGAACAGCCCCTTTTACCTGAGTAGTATCTCCATCCAAAATATTAATTGCACCAGTTCCTGGGTTAGTAGGATCTAGAGTCCAAATCATTTCATCAGGGAAGCCCATTTTATGAGCGTACTTAACAATTGTGCCATACATCGAACCTGATGGTTCAGTCATATAAATACCATTTGTAAGCTCTGCAGCATAACCATTGTTATACCACTGCTCCAACAATTCACGTCTTTTTTTCTTCCGTTCAAACTCTGTGCTAAAGAATCCTTGTTCCAGTTCTTCATCTACTTTCATCAAATACTTACGATAGGATAATAGATAGTATTTCATATTTTCCATATCCTGTAGCATTGCTGGAATCAGAATCGTTGCCGATTTACCAGTACCAATCAAACCAAAGATAATAGTATGATAAGTCCTCTCATTAGCATGTAAAATCACTTGCTCTCCAGTTTTAGAGTTAAGCCCCATAACCAAATTCGCTTGACCTTTTTCATCTTGATTATGAACAATATTACTTAATATACTGTCTTGGAAGTAACGTCCTCCTAGCCATTGCTCAACCAATTTCTCGTAGGTTTTTTCAGCAATTCCAGTTGCATAACTATTATAAAAAATAAGACCAATTGCTCCAATCGGAGTTAACAATAACAAACTGTTGAACCAGTCAGCTCCTATTATAGGTTTGAGAGTATGATAACTTAAAACAATACCTGTCTGACTTCCATTTGGTATTGACCAGGGCATATATTTGAGATAATTATCTGCTACATCATACATACGATTGATGAGGGATAAGATAAAGTTATTGATTGTTAGTACATATAATCCAGAAGATATAAGTACTGCTGCTAGTGCTGCTCTTATAGCATACTTACCAATAATTTTCTTTCGTTCTGCTCGTTTTAAGGTATCATATTTTTCAAATAGCACGAAAATTTGACGACTTGTAACATTACTGTGCCATACACCAATGTATAAAACTAAAGCCATATTAACGAACAAAAATATAAATAAAGATATAAATACCCAATTAGGCAAACGCCATCTGAAGATAAACATAATAATATTGAAAGCAAATAATCCAAAAGATATATGATATACCCAATCAATATATTTTCGCCAACAATACAGCAAGATATCTATTGTTCGCTTACCATTTGTATAATAACGATTAAAAAATAATTTCAAGATCTTCCACATAAAGCACCTCTCTAGTAAGCAAACATTCTTTTCAAGAATTCCATAAATACAACAATAGCAATCGGACTTATTACTCCAAGTCTAATGAATAGATTTCGTCGAGGTAAGCTTGTTGTTTTCTTACCTTCTGTAATCAACCATTGATAGTGATATATGTATCCCTGTATGAAACCATATGCAGGTAATATCCCAACTGCTAGAATTTCTATTAGGGTAAAGACCTCTACGAAACTAATCATAGAGAAGTCACCACTTTGTGCGCCCCCCTTTGATATCATTGCAAGTCCATAGATGATGAATATGGGAACAAATGTAACGATATATAAGAATAAAATTGATTTTAAGGCAAAATTTACTCCCATGATTTGTTTCTCTGGATTATTGATAGATTTAGCATAACTCCACCTACCGATACCGATGAAGACCAAGGTAATAGGTAAGACATACCGAATAAAGACTATCAGATAATAGACAATAGCATTGATATTATGATGGTTCATTGCCCCTCCTTGTTAAATTTTTATAATCCGAACGTAAACAAAAAGTTCCCATTTCAGAGGGAACTATATGCAACTCAACTAGTGAAAAATGTTGATAAGATTTTACTGTTCACACGATTTGGATAGAAACTATTGAAACGTGATTTGATACGAAACAGACATTTTTTCTCTTCCGTATTCTGTGAATTACTGCTCACTTCTTCAGTTTTTTTAGCCACTCGACGCCCCCTGCTCTTTGCGTCTACCCAGCGATAATGAGCATCTTGAATAACAACTGAAATTTCATCTCCTTGCTTAAAAGGAACTCGATTTAAAGAACCCGAGTCCTTCATTTTAATTTTGATTCCTGGAAAGTCAACCAACTCTACTGTATGTAGACTCTGTGGATCAAAACTGATAAATCGCACTTTAAACAATCGTCCTATGACTTTCTTATCATCAATCATCTCAATCAAAGCATCTTGAGGTGCTTCTTCTAGAACTTTCATATCTCCCTCGATACGAATATAGTCATGGATAATGTGACGTTCTCTTTGATTTGGACTTGGTTTTTGGGTATTGGCCCCAGTAATTTTAAATTCCACCCTATCAAAGACTGATACTACTTCGTCTAGGTTAACAAATGAAGAATCACACTCATAACTTACCCTATGTTTTGGAATGAATACCGTTTGTAATTTTTTGGTCATTACCATGATACCTGCATTGCTACCATTGTTAATCACAGCAGATACAATACCTTCATGAGTACGTTCCAAGATATTTTTTCTATCTCGATTACGAGAAGAGTTATCTTTACTCTTTTCAATTTGCTGAAGAAGTTGATAATTAGTTAACCACTCAGCTAACTCAATACTACCTTCAACAACATAGTTTGATGGGTTATTGATAGTTAGTTTATAATTGTCGATAGTTTGGATATGGATTTCAGTTAATTTACAAGGAAAAATCCGTCCAACCATTTTAAAGAAATCCTTTGGCTGGCGGAAGCCTGATTCAGTTTGTTTAATATAAACTGCTGTTCCAGCAAGTTCTCCATTTTGGATACGCCCTACTAACATATCGCAGAAAGCTACACCTTCACCGATAGGACGACCATTTCTATTTCTAGGAATAAATGGCTGTGTTTCAAGCACATTTTCTACCACAACTGATACAACCTTATTAGTTGCTTGTTCTAACAAATACTCATCTTCAGTATTTCCAAGATCAATATATGGGAGTGTGTAGTTTCGAATGATATCTGAGACTTCTTCTGGAACACATTCAATTTCTGGTTGCTCAAACCATTGTTCTTGTTCATCTTTCCTATCTGCAACAACCAATGTTTTAAATTTTTGCTCCCCTAAACTAGCATAATGGACGTTCTCATAACCGTCCTCTCTTATAAGTTTAAGTGCTTTCATATGTTTCTCCTTTAATGTCTTTTTTGACATTAAAAGCATAACAAAAAAGGTCACTACCTGTAAGATAGTGACCCCCCTTGACTTTTGTTAACTCATTGCGATAAGAAGCCCAACACCCAAGACTACAATTGGTGTAATTAAGGCGAAAATTGAAAAGATTTTCTTGGCGATACCGATGGTAACATATAAGAAACTCGCTAATGTAAGTAATAGAACCAAGATCATAAACATAATTCTCACCCCTTCTACTGGCTCTTTATTAATTATTATATAGATTTTTGATATCAATGCAAGGTTAGAGAGTAACAAATAAAAATTATCTTTAAAAACTCCATTATATTAACAACGGAACCTATCTTCCATTAAGACGTGGAACCGTTAGTAAAGAATGTATTCATATCGCATTTGGCATTACACCAGAAGGACAGAAGGCTGTTCTTGGATATTAGATTGCCCCAAATGCAAACAATGCTTCTTGGTCCACCCTGTTAGACAAGCTTCAAAACCAAGGAATCCAACAGGTTTCTCTTGTAGTGACCGATGGCTTCAAGGAGCTTGAGCAGATTATCAGTCAGGCTTACCCATTAGTTGCTTAATTCATATTAGTCGAAATCTAGCTAGTAAAGTGAGACGAGCAGATAGAGCGGTTATTCTGGAGTAATTTAAAACGATTTATCGTGCTGAAAATTTAGAAATGGCAGTACAAGCTTTAGAGGACTTTATCGCCGAATGGAAACCAAAGTATAGGAAAGTCATGGAAAGTCTGGAGAATACGGATAATCTTTTAACTTTTTATCAGTTTCCCTACCAGATTTGGCACAGCATTTATTCGACAAATCTGATTGAGTCTCTCAACAAAGAAATCAAACGTCAAACGAAAAAGAAGGTTCTTTTTCCTAACGAGGAGGCTCTGGAACGTTATTTAGTTACCCTGTTTGAAGATTATAATTTCAAGTAAAATCAACGCATCCATAGAAGGTTTGGCAAATGTTCTGACACACTTGAAAGCTTATTTGATTAACACTCCGTAACTCTACTTGAGTGTTTACACAAAATTATTGACAGTATCGTTCTCTGTTTTATACAAATTTTGTATTTAATCATATATTGAGCTTTGAGTTATTTTATGTATTCCTGAAATAATAGCTCCAAATATCAAAAAAAGAGAAGATATATTTAATCCTCTCTAGATATTATCTTTTTGTCACTCAGTCTAAATAATGATAAAGAGTCTTAAAGTTAGTATATATTCCACACATAATTAGTCTCTTTCTCCTATGGAAAGCCATTTTGAGATACAAGATAAATTTGATTTTTGTACATTTTATTAATTCAAAATATTACCACTTCCAACTTGGAACGAAACCTATACGCGAACTACCTTTATACCAATAATGATCTAATCTACCAACGACTGCTTGATTTCTCCCATTAACATAAGCGTTGATTTTTATAGACTTACCATCAAATAAATCTTTTAATTCCTGATCTGTGAAGTAATGTTCACCCCATTTATCATTGATTCTTACTGTTTTTCCTCTCCATGTCCCACTAACATAGTACCAATCATCTTCAGCTGCTTTGGCTGCCAACTCTTCATATGCCTCACCAATATTGTCATCAGTTCCCAAAATTTCTTCCCAGTCAATTCCCATGGTTTGACCTCCATATTATTTTTTAGTAATTATACCATATTTTTTATAAGTAAAACAGTAAATAATTATTGACAGTATCCCCCCTTCTTGTTTGTCCAAACGCTTACGCTGCTCATTATTGTAGCACAAAACATTCTATAGTCAATGTTAGTAATTACTTGTGGCTGTACCATCTAAATAGTTAATATTAGCATTCTTTGAAACGTTCTGAAGTGTGACCGAACTCACATTTCCATCACTCGTTGCTAATCCTGCTTCTGATAGTTCAACTCCATATTGTGTTCCATTTTCATCAAAGGATGTCCAGTAAAGCGTTACAGTCCTAGGTACTAACTCATTGTCAGTATAGTTTGCAACAACACAATAATCTAAGTACATATTTTGGTTTTTCTTCAACCATTTGGCTAGTGCATTTTCGTAGTATAGCATACCGTTTGGATTATTAGCATCCGTTTTACTATCAGACATCGTTCCTGCATTCAAATAGCGTGTCATAGGTACTAGATTTTTTATTTCAGAATTCAATCCAGAAAACTGATAACCAATAAGATGCCCACGATTCATCAGATAAGCTTTTTTGACTTTTCCAGACTCATCTTCGTACTTAAAACGATAGTTATGCCAACCGACTGGATCAACATTAATTTTACTTTCTCTATCATCTTGTGGTTTGTCCGAATACTTTAGTCTGATGTGACCATATGTTGCTCTACCAAGACTATCCAAATCTCCATTGACCATTAGCTTATGGTTTTCAAAAGGCAATGGACTGTAGCTGAAAGCACCAGACTTTACACCACTTGTTTTAGAAGAACTGTTTCCTGTTTCCGAAGATTCTGACTTGGGAATAAATCTCCCAAATAATTTTCCGACATCACTTGAATTGGCATGCTCCCCTTTACTAATAACATTAAAGCCACTAGATAAAATACCAGGTACATTAATTCCTTGGGACATACTATATCCAGCTATACAAAACATAACAACAATTGCAATCGGTATCCAAATCAGACTGGCAAAACAACCTCTTTTTTCATTGTTTTTTCTAAGCATAAGACCTCCTTAATTCTCTATAAATTCATTATAGACTTAGGAGTCACTATTCGTAACCCAGTGACATAAAAAAGGCCTTAAGTGGCCTTTTGACTAATCTGGAGATAAGTTCATACTATCAATCAATAAATCTTATAAGGTGATTCTTATCTAAACTATATCCTTGTATTTCAGCAACTTTCTTAATATCACCTGTCTCTTTATAAACAATAGAGGCGTGGCTGTCTTTTAAAATACTAGGAGTAATTACCTTACCATAAGCATGTCCAATGCTCTTTGCCAAATGGCCTATTGTGTTTCTCCCCATAGGCTTTTTCAACATGGTTAAAAATAATGACGGTATAGAAGGGTCTAAGTCCCATCGTCCACGTCGTTCCTTAACAAATGGAGCTATGTAAGGAATGGTGAAAGGAAGAAAACGGATAAATTGTTTCTCATTGTTCCTAACAACCCAAATTCCTTTTTTACGCATATCAATATCCCTAACTGTCAAGTTAACAACTTCTTGAGTACTTGCTCCAGTACCAATTATGATCGCAAATATAGCAATATTTCGCTCTTTCTCCTTTTCCCAATTATCAGCCTTTTTCTGAGTTGGTAGAGTTGTAACGTAACTGTTTGCCATGAAATCAAGTAAGCTTTCTAGCTCTTCCTGCGTATACAAAATAGTCTTCTTCTTTGATTCGGAATATATTATGTTGTGGTAACTCTCTTTGTAAACTATCTTCCATTCATTAAACACGTTACGATAAAATAACGGCATTCCTCTCTCAATTGTAAAGGAGGTATTCGTAAGATAATTCCAAAATGCTGCTAAAGTATAGAGAATAAATCTTTTTCCTGCTGGTTTCAGACGTAAATTTGCTAAATAATTTTGAACAAATTCTCGTGGTAATTTTTCTAAGTCTGTCAATGATAGGGAAACAGCCTCTTTATCAATCGTAATTGCATAGCTATTTAAAAATTTCTGGATCACTGACAAACGTTCAACCATTTTGGGAGAAGGTTCTTCGATATCTACTTGAAGGTAAGATATATACTCATCTATAATATCTGGTAATTGCCTTCTAAGTGCTAGATATTTATCTTTCTGTTTTGACATAATTCTCCTCCTCTCAATAATGATAGCAATTAACTACAGGTTTACCACTTATATTTTTAAACCTATTATATCATACAAGATTGCATGTTGATTTTAGATTTAACTAGTATAAAAAATCTCTAAAACAAAATAGCGATACATCGTGTATCGCAATTATATATAATATATTTTCAAAAACATATCTGAAGTTATACTTTAAAATAATCAAGTATCTCAGTCAAAAGTTGTTCTCTTGTCTCTTCAAAATGACTATCAGACAGTGACTCTAAACCTTTATCTTTAAGTTCCCACAGTTTCTCTTGCAACAGTTTCTCTGCTAAATGTTTAATATCCGCCTTATTATCTTCGTCAGGCGTCTTTGAGAGTTCTATTTTAATTGCTGATTTAACTGCTACTACTACTAGTCCTAAACGGTCTTTGTCATCCGTTCCATTTTCATAGTTTGGCTCAGACCAGTCTGGAACATTTGAAGGACGATTATCCTTATTAGTTGGATGACTATCTCTCAAATCTGAAAGTTTTGTGTACCCTGCTACTTCCCATTTATTGAGCAACGTTCTTGTCCAACCGAAAGTACGGTTTGCATCACTTCCTGTTCTTTCCAACGCCTCAATAACTAGTTCATGGTCCATTGTTTCAAGCCAACGTTTGAGTTGATTTTTATTATTGTAGTTGTCAGCCTTGCTCCCTTTAGGAAAAACAGTGTAGAATTTCTCCATCACGATAGCCATCTTACGTTTGAAGTCTAACTCCTTCTTCTTCTCAAAGGTAATGACTTTATCGTTTGTTGCAACAATACGTCTCAAATCGTCATCGAACGGTTTAAACCTAAATATATAGTGGGTAATTGATTTTCCTTTTTTGATTCGCTCTACTGTTAAATCCTGTATGACAGGAAGCCCATGCTCATCAACTAATAGCGTATTGATTTCATCCAATGCTTGCTGCAGCTTAGTACCTTTCGAACGAAGTAAACTTGGACTATCCAAGATCAAAACTTCTTGCTCTAGTTCTTCAGCTGTATCTTTTACAAAACCTGTTTTACGCCAGTCTGCTAAATGTCTAAATAATCGTTTAGAATACTTACTCTTCAATAGGTTATGGTAATCACGTCCATACTGAATGTACTTAGCTTTTTTACCCCACTCTGGGTTATTGAAAAGGTCCTTAACTGTACGCTTGACCGCTACTTTTACTTTCAATCCATCTTCTGTAGTTACTTCATCATATTCAGTATATTCCGCATCAGACAAGTGGATTTTAATCAGTTTATTTTCGTGGTCTACTCTAAAGGTCTTGAACAGTGGGATGGAGGTATAAGAGACTACCTTACCATCGACAACCTTTTCGGGATGTCGATATACAATTTTAGTCATTCTTTCCTCTAGTTCCTCAACTGTAGTTTCAAATCGCTTACCAGTCCTAGGAACAATTTTTTGTTCCCTAGAACTGTAAAATGTATTTCCTGCTAGCATTGCCAGACTCGAATAAGAAAAGATTGCTGCTTCGTTTTCGTCATAAACATCTCGCAACTCACCAAATATAGAATAAATCATGTTTTCTTGAAGAGGTGAAAGGTCTCCCAGCTGAAACATTTGGGTGAACTTATTATCATATTTGATGATTTCTCTGAACTCTCTATTCTCTACCAAATGCTTCTACCTCTCTTAGTTCATTCATCATACATTTTGGTCGTATTTTAAATAAAAGTAATTATTTTACTACAAGCTAATTACTCACTGCAATATGTGACAGGGTATAAATATATTAATTTACAACCCTTTTGTATGACATTATATCACTAATATTCTGATTTTCATAGTATTTTTTAAAATTTACAACCCTTTTGTAGGATATACATACAATTTTATATGACATACATACATTTTTGTAAACTTAACATGCAACTTTATAGGACATACATACCGATTTGTAGGATACACCTACAATTTTATATGACATACATACATTTTTGTAGACTTAACATACAAGTTTGTGTGACGTTCATGCAAAATTATATGATATACCTACCAATTTGTAGGATATACATACAGTTTTATAGGATAAAGGTAAGCTTACCTCAGTAATAGCAAGGGTTTCAGGAGTTCTACTACTTAAAACTATAATTAACTACTTAGTTACTATAATTAACCACTTAATACTACTTAATACTATTTAAACTATTATTACTAAAACAAAATTAATAATAATAAGCTTTATAACATCACTATTTTCTCTCTCAACTATATGCTAAATTACAACAAAAACAAAAAGTGTAGTAATTACCTACACTTTTGTATGCAAAAAATGATTTCAATACGAGTTACCTACATTTTTGTATGATAACTACATGTTAAACTAGATTACTTAAAACTCATCTCAGTTTCTACCAATGTATTAAACAACTCCTTTTGTTCTTCATCTAAAAGTTGGTACATCTGATCTAACATTTCAGTGAATAGCTTATCAGATCCCCCACGTTTAGGATAATTGCCATTTTCTCCTTTGAGGTCTCTTTTATTTAAAACAGCTCTTAATGCACTAAAACGAGACATAGATAATTGTGTCATGTTTAGATTTGAACGCACCTTTTCTTCAGGAGTTTTTGCTGGTTCAAGTTTAGTAGGAATTTTGTTTTTTTCTTTTTTCTGAGTAACAATGTTTGCTTTTTTAGGAGAAACAGCAGCTTTTTTGGGTTCTACACTTGCTTCAGTTAGATAGGTAATATCATGCTTCTCCTTAAGTTTATCAATTACTACTTCTTCAATCTCTTTCCCTTTAAAAAAACGGTCAAATACTTCTTTAGCTGTTTTGCGATCATTTGATTCAACAGCTGTTAAAAGGTTATTATAATTTCTTTGTTGGATAGTATTAAGCTTTTTCGCCATTGTGTTCTCCAATCGTCTTAATTAGTTCATTCATCACATTTGTGATTTGTTTTTGAGGGATGCTATAGCCACTATTTGTAAAAACATTTGCTTGATTAGCAATCATATCTTTGTATTGTTTATTATTAAATAAGTATTGCTCAAAAACTTTAGTATTATGTTCTTCCGCAATTTTCTCAAGAGTTGTTACTGCTTCTCTTGCTTTGACTTGTTTAATTGATTTTTTACTAAAGCCGGGCCCTTTATCAACCTGAGTTATAACGATTCCAGCAATAACAATATCAATTCCAAAGAAAGAAAATCCTTCTTGAACAGCTTCAATATCTTCGATTGTATCTTTTACACCTTCAATACCAAACTTATCAGGTGTAGTAGGAATAAGAACATAAACTTTCGAATTTGTAAAAAGGGTACTTGTTGTAGAAACACCAAAGAACGGAGGTGTATCAAAGAGTACAAAATCGTAGTAATCATTGATATCTTGAACTACGTTCCTTAAACGAAAATCCCTATCTTTTAGTCCTGAAGCTTCACTCTCCCAGTTTTTCATCAGCTTACTACCTGGAAGCAGATCATATCCGTCAACCGGGACAATAGCATCAGCTACTTCTACTTCTTTTTTTAGTACAGAATAAATCCCTTCTTGTTCGTCTTCGTTCACTCCTGCTGCCGTAGTTAGATTGCACTGACCATCTAGATCACCTGCACACGTTTTATATCCAGCATTTCCTAGAGCTTGAGCCAATAATAAACTTAATGTTGTTTTGGCTGCTCCTCCTTTTTCATCCATCACTACGATTGTATTTGCAACCATATCTACTCCTTTCAATCCGATATGTACGATACACTATGTATAACAATACGATACATATTTAACTACTTAAAGTATACCATATAGAAATTCAATAGCAAGTACTGTGTAAGATATATCGTAAACAATACATGATACACTATGTATAGTATATAAAAGTAATGTTTCCTAACAAGGTTATCACGCATTAGCTAATACATAGTGTATCGTTTACTATATACTATTCAAAAGCATAACATATTACAGAGTATCAAACCACAACAAAAGTTATACCCGATACACTATATATTATATAAAAAAAGATAATGTATAATAGAGGATGTATCTTACAGATATATATTATACATACTGTATAGATATATAGTGTATAGCATTATGTTCGAGTTCTAACTCAAACATAATACCATTTGCTCACTACACTATACATAGCATTACTATATATAAATGACTAACAAAACAAATTGCAATTTTTTTATCGTATATTATAGACGATGTATAGTATGTAGACAAACAATGTAATGCAAAGCATTATATCGTATATCTTTTATAAAATACTTCTGGAAATAAAGAAAATTAACGCACATCACCATACACGATACATTATATACTATATAAAACATAAGAATGTACTCTGGACGATGTATTTATTCCATATATAATATACATAACCTCACTATATATAGTGTAGTGCAAAGAAAGAAAAACTTTGTAGTATGCTATAGACGATGTAAGATATATTGTTAAGTAATGTACTGCTAGGTATTATATCGTATATTCTTTATTCATTCATTTAATATAATAATTAAGAACAGTTCTATCACAAGACAATACCTAATACATTATGTAATGTGAATAATGTGTTGTTTCTTTATTTATCGTATATAGTAGATAATATACGATGCATATTGAACGATACATTTAAGAACTATATATGATTATATTCTTATTGGTTAATAAGTTATATTTAAAATTAGTATAAAGAGTGTTCTAGATTATTTACGATACAAGATACATAGTTTATCAATGTATCTTGTATTTCTTTTTTCATGATGACTGATTCTTCGCTTATTACTATTGGTGGACTATACATAATGTGTTGTAAACTATAGACTATGTATAGTATATAATACAATGAAGAGTAGTATATATGGTTATAATTCGAATAACGATAAACTTGTAATGTTAGTTGCTCTTTGCTATACTAAAGACATAAATTGTTTAATTTATATTTTTTCCACCACCTCAAACGGTGAACCTTTGGTCACGTGACTAAAGAAAAGAGAAGCATGGAGGAGGAGATGCTATTTCTGGTTCTGTCCCAGCAATAGGTATCCCATGTTTGATTGGGTTAAAAGGGAGCGTACTCGCTTTTAGCTATCAGTTAAGCCATCAGACAGAAGAAGGGGTTTGACGCTTAACAACATGTACGAGATAATTCGCCTTTAATTTTTTGAAAGGCTACAACAAACGTTATTAGCAGATAAAAGCATAACGAGAAGTTTCCTATGGTTTTCCATAGGCACGCGCAACCTTGTTTTTAGAGACAAGGCTTGCCGGCTTCTTTGTTATGCTTTTTTTGTTTTGTGTTTGAGTAGTCGGACAAAAAAGGAAGGCGACATCTCGATGATTAGAGGCGAGGAACAGGTGTTTCCATCTCTAAATTGTCGTCATGCGGAGGAAAGACTACGAACAGGTGTTCGAGACTTTCCAAGGTCACTTTAAAACAACAATGTTATATTTTATAAGGAGAAAAAAATGACAAAAATTATTACGATTGGACAAACCAAAATGATTAGGGTAGGACGTGATTACCCTTGTCCTATTTGTGGGAAACCAGATTGGTGTCTAGTTTTTGCAGATCAGACTAAGGCTGTCTGTGCTAGAAAGATTGACCTAGACAAACCACAATTTGGTAGTGCTGGGACTATTTATGATTTGGACCCTAAAAAAGCGAAAGAGGTGACTTTTGAACCTAGTTGGAAAAGTCAACCTTTGGCAAGTATCTCAACACTTCACAAGGTAAATTCTCTTGTAATTGATGTGTTGGGATTGACTAAGGACCATGTCAAGCACTTAACAAGTGCAGAACGAGGTCTTTCTGTTGAGACTATTGCACTGCGTGGCTATGCTTCATCAACAAAGCAAACACGTCAGAAGCAGGTTGATACAACAGTATCTCACCCAGCAACTATTTGGGAAAAGCTCTTTGTTGCAAATGGGCTTCCTAAAAATGCTTGGCGTGGAGTTCCTGGTTTCTATTGGAACGAAAACGCAAAATGTCCTATTTTTGAATCAAAAGATGGAATCCTAATTCCATGTCGCAATTCATGGGGACAAATTGTAGGTTTTCAAGTACGTCTTGATAACGTTAGTTATCAAGCCAAAGTAAACGAAGCCTTTCAAGAGGGACGAAATGCACGCACTGCTAAAGTCTTCCAAAATGAAGATGGAAGTTTCGATTGGTATGTGTTTGCTAAAGGTTCATCACATGAGCTAGCAAGTGGGACAACTAAGGAAACTAGAGTTAAGTTTCGGTCTGGACTTGAGTTGACTTTTAAAAAAGGGCAAAAATATGTCTTTGTTTCGTCAGCATATAAGCCAGAAGGAACAAGTGCTAAGTCTTTTCCCCATTTTGCTTATTCTGATGACATTTTAGAACAAGCATGTTTTTCGGATGAAGGCAAGGCTAAAGTCAACCTTATGAGTAAGGTTGATAACCTTCTAGTTACGGAAGGTTTGCTTAAAGGAGATATCACCGCATCAGTTGCGAAAAACACTCGTCTTTCTCAATTGGGGGAAATCTGTGTTATCTCTATGGCAGGAGTAGCAGCATGGCGTCCTATATCGGACTTTATCGGAAAGACTGAACTCAAAAAGGTTAAACCAATTTATCTTGCATTTGACCAAGACTTTGAGGATAATGATTCGGTATTTGAACGTATGTATGACATGGTTCAAAATCTAGTTACGAAGCAGTCTTGTACAGTTCGTGCTCTAATCTGGCCTCATGAAAAGGGAATTGATGATTTCCTTTTGAAAGCTTCCCCAGAAGAAAAGATTAAGTTCAAAACGTATAATAAACAGGATATGGTATAATGAAGAAAAATTATTTGGAGACGTATAAGGGTTGGATATCAAGAAAGTAGAGCGATTGATCTTTGAAATCAACACCATTCATATAAAGTATTCAGAAGAGTATTTTGAAAGTGGTAAACTTGCTAAAGTCAATCTTAATCACACTTTCGCGAAGGTGCCAGTTGATGAGATTCTAAAATATCGTTTGAATCTGCACGAATCTATCAACGATTATTTGATGGTAGCAGATGTCAGCGATATTAGTTACTTCTATAGAGTGAAGACATCTGAATCTATTTTAGATAAGATTGAGCGTTTTACTAAAAGAGCAGAAGGGTATCCAGTAAATTCGGTTTTAAATGATATTTTTGGAACACGTGTCATTTTGCCAACATCTGTCATTACTGAAGTGATGGATCGTTTAGATGATTGGAAGGAAGAATACGGTCTTAAAAATTGGTATTTAAATGATACTGAAGACTATACTGGCATCCATCTCTACTTTAAAAACAAGAGTCATTTCTATTATCCTTGGGAATTACAAATCTGGGATAAGAATGATATTTTTCGAAATATAGAGAGTCACAAACGAGATTATGCAAGGAAACTTGATAACAATAATTAGGTTTCCTTTTTTTACGCAATAAATTGTATGTCATACTATGTATAGTTCATAGTGTATCGTACATAGTACATATAAGAGAAAGAGGAAGGTAGTAGCTTTAAGCTTTACCTTCCTTTTTGCTATTAAGGAGAAAAACAATGGCAAATTTACTAGCAGTAGCACAACAAACAACTAAAAAAGTCACTTTTCCGAAGATAAAAGAGACTGATAAAGCTGCAGATATCGTGAGAAAGTTTTGTACTTACTATGCGAATATCCGCAGATATCACTGTCAGGAACTTTTATCTCAAGAAGTCGGAGCACTAGCAGTAGAGGTATTCGGACAAGATAATGTCTATACAGCCTATAAAGTCAAAGACATCATGGCTGATATTGAAACCATTGGTTATGATCAAGCACATTTTTCGAATAAACTAAAAAGACTGTTCGAGGGCATGAGCTTGAGGGATGAAGAAAATCAAGAACACCTTTTCGGTGAACAGATTCTTCTCACACTCCATGGGAGTAGATTACCTGCTACTAAAAGTGCAGAAGATACCAAACGCACTTTGTATCTTCTCATTGTCGACGATTCAAAGGTTAGAGTACCTTTGAAGAAAAACCTAAGTTTTTGGAGAGAGAGTAGTTCTCAAACGAGGTATGGACTAGTATCTTTTAGCTTTCTTGAATTGATGTCTATCCATAGTGAAGGTATCTACAAGGAATGTAGTTATTATGGAAATACCCAAAAGATAGCTAACGTTCTTAAAAGAGAGTATGAAGATGCTCTTGCAGCTAACCTTAATGCACAATATGTTAATCATTCAACTAAGACGATAGCCAGTGTACGTGAGGATAAAATCTTTCAAGATCATGAAATGAACAGTAATACGTCATTTCTTGATTTAGGGTTTTCGAAAGTTGAAGTAGATACCGAGCGTTATCGACGTAGTGATTTTGATAAGGAGAAATTCAGGGTTCTAGAGAACGAATGGGAGAAGTTGTGTAATCACTTACCTCATTCTACTGTAGAACCCGAACTCAAATTCCGAAAGCTAGGAAAACATAAAGCAAGCGGACTTTATGTGCCAGGGTTAAATATCATGGCAGTTGATGTAAGAGATACCTCGTCATTTATACATGAGTATGGTCATTATTTAGACTATACGTATGATCAATCAGGTATCATTAGCTCTACATCACATAGCTTTAAAGATATTCGTAATATCTATAAGGCTAGCTTGCTGAAACTTATTCAAATAGCTGAGGAAAGCAGAACGAACTTAGCTCAAGCTGTTCATATTAAGAAGAAGTTGGATTATTATTTGACACCGACTGAAGTGTTTGCACGTGGCTTTGAATGGTGGGTTTTTGAAACTTATACCAAAGATTCAGAACTGCTATCTGATGAAGCTACTTACTATACTCGATTAGAGTATAGGGCTTTGAGGCAATGTCGACACCTTTTGTTCGCATTTTTTGACACGTTCTTTGAGAACTATCGTGCAATGCAACCTATTTATAAGGTTGAGAAGGAGCCAAAAACACTAGTAGCTTGTCGAAAGCCACTTGAAGATAAACCAACAACTGAAGGAGAACAGTTAAGCTTGTTTGAGTTCTGAGAGGAGAAAAACAATGATTGTAAACAATATTTTAAAAGAAGCTATCGATAATAATATCCAAGATATTACCTTCTTCCCACATGGTGAAGATTACGAGGTAGCATTTAGAACTGCTGATGTTAAACAGGTCCATGACTTCATTTCATCAGAAGATGCGGATGCTCTATTTAGTCATATTAAATCTATAGCTGATATGGACGTAACAAAAAACCGTTGTAGTCAGGTAAGAACTTGTGACTATCAGTTGGACGATGGTAGAGTTATTACCATTAGGATATCGACGATAGTTAATTTACAAGGACTAGAAACGATGTCTATCCGACTTATTCATGTGAATGAGCGACGAATTTCTTTGAGTGAGTTTGATAGTAGTTGTGTGGAAGAAGTGCTTGAAAAAGTACGCATTCCAGGCTTACATGTCATTACTGGTCCTGCAGGTGTCGGCAAAACGACTTTAGCCTACTCGTTACTTGCTGAAGCTTTTAAAGAAGGTGAAGTCATAACAATTGAAAGACACGTCGAGATTAAGGAAATGTCTTTTTACCAACTACAAGTCAATAAAGCTAACGGTATGGAACTGGAAAAGCTCGTGACTTTTGTATTACGCTTCAACCCTGACGTCTTGTTTATTGGTGAAGCTAATACACAAGAAGAAGTAGAAACAGTAATTAAGGCTGTTTCTGCAGGATTAAGTGTCGTTACAACAGCTTATCAAGATGACTTTTCAATCCCACACGATGTTTTAGAAATGAAACAAGGAAAAGATGGAAAACGAAACGTAGCTTTGATTAAATAAAAGAGGAGAAAACAATGACTGATACAATTAAGATTGATGCTTTTGACCGCTTCATGGCAGTAAGCCATTTTGATGAAGAAATGGCTGAAGCACATACACCGACTGAGGATGCTATTCATAATTGGATAGTTGATAATCAAGAGGATGATGAGCTGATTGCTGGGATTCTCAAATATCTTGATCGTACGATTAAGGATGCTATGGCTTACTGCATCAGAAAAGCCAGTAAATCTGACTATAGAAATGGTCAAGGTGCTATGGTTGATGATGCCACAGTCTTTTCTTGGGTTAAAGAATATTTTACCGCTGAGAAGGTTGAGACTAAACCAGTCGTAGGTAAAATGACTACTGGTAGTAAGAAATCAACCAAGCAACCAACTAAGAAGCCAAAAAAGAAACAGAATAAGAGCCTAACTAAAACAGAAACTAAAAAGAAAATCCCAACTAAGAAAACTCCTGAAAAGGATGAGAAACAGTTGGATCTTTTTTCGGATTTATCTGTTGAAGAAGGCGAATTTTAACAACAACAAAATAAAAAATGGTCCTAGGGCCATTTTTTATTGATTAAGGAGAAAAAACAATGACAAAAGCAGAGAATATTCAAGAAATCGTAGATAATCGTTTAAAAGTTCCTAACGGATTTTTCAAATGGGCGAAGAATAATTTTCCTATCTATGAATGGTCAAATAAGTCTAAGACAATTATCTCTTCCGACCGAAAAAAATTCTCGGAAAAGGTTACAAAACGCTTATCACTTAACAGCCGTTTAACCTTTGTAGGAGATACTTTTTACTTTGTCTGGATGGGAGTCACAAAGAAACGCATTGAAATGCAAATGTATGCAGTTACTCAATCATTTGAAGAAGGCAAAGAAAAGTTTGACGTCAGCCTTTATAACTTTTATCAGCTTGCCAACAATAAGATGGTAAAAGCACACTGGGATCCATATCTTTCAGCTAAAGAAGGTAAAGAAGTCTATAGTACTGGATTCCAAAATCAGAGAAATGCTCTCTTTTTTGGCTCTGGTGCATTTAGTGTCTATACGCTTTATGGTAGTATGGAAAGTCTTATTCAGAAGTTACAAACAAAATCTGAGTTGAGATATTTAGATTTTGGACACGTGATTAAAGATAATTTTGAGATAAGCTCAGTGCTACCTCATATCTATAAATATCGAGAACGTATTGAATTCGCTCAAAAAATAAAGGCGCGTGGAGTCGTCAAAGAATTGGTAGGTACGACGTTTTATAGGTCTTATTACTCATGTAGTCTTGGACATAAGCATGCAAATATGGGTAAGGTTACTATGAATTTTCTCAGAAGGAATAAACAATATCTTAAAAATACGGATATGAATATCGAAAAGGCATTTTTCGAGGAAGATATGCGTAGACAATATGGTCGAACGTTCGAGGGTTTATACGAGTTACTTATAAATACTATGGTTCCTAACAGGACGCCACTAATTAAGCGTTTAAATGGTATCTTACCATCCACGGTGAAACCAATTCGTTTCATTAACTGGATGATGAAGAATGAGGTCTGTCTTCGTGATTATGAGGACTATCGAGAAATGGTAGAAGCTCTGGGAATTCCATTTGATGGAGATTATGTAGTTACACCTAAAAATTGGGAAAACAAACATACAGAGATTGTCGAAAATTATTCGATTCTTCTCGAGAATCAACTAGAACGTGGGACTCATTTACGTGTAACTAATGCCGTAAGTAATTTGAGAGCGGAGAAAAGACGACGTGAGGAAGAAAAGAAAGAGGCGAAGTTGAGAATTGTAACAGCTGAACGCTTGGCAAACATGATGAAGGCTCAGACAACATTTGACAAGTATGCATTTATCTTTCCTAAAAATGAAAGTGAAATTGTCAGAGAGGGGAAACACCTACATCATTGTGTTGGAAGGTATGCAAAGGAACACTTTGTCTACGGTTCCTCTATTATTGTCTTTGTACGTGATAAAACTGACAGAGAAACTCCTCTTTATACCCTAGAATTGAAAAATGATAGGATTATTCAACTGAGAGGAGAACGGAACAAAGCTGCAGATGAAGAGGCTAAGAAAGAAGCGGAACAATTTTTAGCCCATTGTGGAAAGCTTAAAATTGAGTTTTAGATAAGGGAGAAAAAATGAAACCGAGAACTCATTATGAGTCAACTGCGTTTTCATGTTATACTAGAGATAACACTATACGTGATTTCATGTATAATTCAGGGAGAAACGTCATGAAGTTGACTATTGTTCTTTATAATAATAAAAAGATGATTGGAAAATACCTGGTTGATACAATCAGTAAAACCTTAGATACGTTTGAAAGGAAAGATGATTTTTTGTTGAACACAGAATTCACCTATGAACGTATGGTAGATTTTCTAAAAGGGCGTCAAATTGATTTTGGACGAAAAAACCGAAAGGAACTTTTAGGTTATACCTATACAGCTCCCGATGTCTGGCACGAAATTGCTATGACACACGGTTTTGATACCGATGATTTTTATTGGGTATCAATACCAGAACTCAATGATGAGCCATTTGTTTTAGAAGATCATCATCCTAATTTAAGTAGAAAATAGGAGAGATACTATGACTGTATTTACCTCTAGCAAAGGAACTCAAGAGAAATGGTTGAAAGATGACTATTTCTATAAGAGAGACTTTTTTGGTGGGGAGGCTGAAGCTGAGTTTCTAGTATCTGAGTTTTTGAAAAGTTGTGGGATTGAAGATTATGTACCTTACGAAAAAGTAGGTAGTGATCTTTGTCGTTCACAAAATTTCATACCAGAAGGTGGAAGCTTCGTTACGATGTTTCGTTTGCTGCAACAAAGGGGGTATACGGAATCAGATATCGAACAAATAGCCAAGAAACAACCTCAAGAGCAGTATAACTTTTTGAAAAAAGAGTTGGCTGAGATTGGTTTTTCAGAAGCTGAGCTTGATTCGATATTTGCCAGACTCTTTGAGATTGATCGCTTAACCTTAAATGTTGATAGACACTGGAATAACTTTGGGATTATCTTTTCTAAAGATGAACCGCCATATCTATTAACTTTGTTTGATTTTGGTTACTCTCTAGGAGTTACCTTTCCCAGAACAATGCCCACGCATGTAGCTATTCGTAAGAGTAAAGCTATGACAGTCAGCAAAAGCTTTGATAAGCAATGTGAACTGGCTGGAGCATTCTCTTTTGACATTCAAGAGAGTTTTATTGAGTTCCTCAAAAACAGGAAAACACGAGAGGCTCACATTTTTTTGAGTCGTATAAACAAATACTACAACTAAAAAGAAAGACTTGGTATTATACCAGGTCTTTTTTAGTTTTAAGGAGAAAGAACAACAATGGAAGAACAAAAACAAAATAAAACAATGTCTAAAGCAGAAAAGGTTCAAGCTAACCTTTCTGCCATTAAACTTGTGAAAGCACTCGAAGCAGATAACCGTCTAGCTGACAGTGCCGAACAAGAAATTCTCTCAAACTATGTTGGTTGGGGAGGTCTTGCTAACGATTTCTTTGATAGTAAGATTAATCGTTTTGCAAAAGAACGTGATGAGCTAAAAAGTTTTGTCACTAAAGAAGAATATCGTGCGATGGAAATGAGCTCCCTGACGGCTTACTACACAAGTCCAGAGATTGCTACTGCAATGTGGGATAAGATTGTAGAAAGTGGTTTTAAAGGAGGTAATATTCTTGATCCATCAATGGGTACTGGTATCTTCTTTGAAACAATGCCAGAGGATATCAAGAAGAATTCTACTCTTTATGGAATTGAACTTGATACCATTACAGGTGCTATTGCTAAACACCTTCATCAAGATGCTACTGTTTTAGTCCAAGGATTTGAAACAGTAAACTTTGAAGGGACACCATTTGACTTGGTCATTACGAATGTTCCATTTGCGGATGTTCGCATTGTCGATAAAGCTTATGATAATAAACCTTATCGTATTCATGATTACTTCTTTAAGAAAGCTATCGATTTGGTACCCTATCATGGGATGGTTGCTGCTATCACTTCAACTGGAACTGCAGATAAGAGTGCTGGTTCAATTCTGCCAGAACTCCGTCGTAGCGGAACTCAGTTTTTAGGTGGTGTCCGCTTACCAAATACTGCTTTTAAAGATGCTGGAACACGAGTGGTAACAGATATCCTATTTTTCCAAAAAGGAGCTTTTATCCCTGTTCCCGATACTAATATCGACTTCTGGTCTTCAGATAGAAATAAACTCCCCTTTGATAAACGTGTCTCACTCAATCCCTATTTCTTCCAGGATGCTATTTGTAAAAATCCTTGTGTCCTAGGTGATTATCAGGTACGTCATTTCAATGGTGGAACACTGGATCTTGTGGTAGATAGCTCTTTTGACTTAGCTTCAGAGCTTCAAGAAGCACTATCAAAAGTAACAATGCCTTTCGAAGTAGAGAGACAAGAACCTCGTGATATTATCCTTAAAGAAGAAGTGAATCATCTTGACCAAGACTTACTTGCTTCACTTGATATTCGATTGAACGAGTATGCTTGTGATAAAAATGGGCGTGTCTATTATCGTGATAACACGTCTATCCGTCCTAGCTCACGCGCAGCTGAAATGATTTTTTATCAAGACGAACAAGGACAGTTCGTAAAGTATGATGATAAATACAAAGAAGAAGCCATTTTAGACTTTGAAGCAGCAGTAGAAGCAGACCCTAATATTGTTACGAATACATGGGTAAGTCAAACACCTTCTAAAGCAGCTAAAAGTAAAGGGCTTTACAAAGGTATTTATTTCTATGAAACACCCCTTACGGATACAGAAAACAAGCGTATTCGTGGCATGGTTGCTATCAAAAATGCGTATCAAGCCATTATTGATATTCAAATGACGACAGACTATGATGAAGGTAAATTCAAACAACTGCTTGCAACACTTAATCAAGCCTACGATACTTTCAAGAAGAAGTATAGTTCTATCAATCAAGCGGTGAATGCTCGCCTCTTTGACCGAGATGATCGTTATCCTCTTATCGCTAGTCTTGAATTAGAGGAGTTGGACGAGAATGACAGCTCAAAGGTAGTTTTTGTGAAGTCAGATGCTTTTAAAAAGCCAACTATTCGTCCTAAAAAACACCTCCATCAAGTGATGTCAGCAGTAGAAGCCTTGAATGTGTCGCTTTCAGAAGGTCGTGGCGTTGATTTGAACCTCATGAGTTCTGTCTATCCAGATGTTTCAGAAGATATGATGATTTCAGAACTAGGTGAGACAGTGATGATTGATGTGGAACGCTATATTGATGATAAGACTGTACACTATGTTACTAAGGATAAATTCCTTTCAGGTGATGTTCTTGCTAAACGTGATTGCATTAACTCTCTCATTGAAGACGGAGATACACAAGCGGATTGGGAACGTTATTTGGAATTGGTTTTATCTGTTGTACCAGAACCAGTTGTCTTATCTGATATTGATTTCAGCATTGGTTCTAGCTGGATTCCTAGTAACGTCGTATCTCAATGGGTGTTTAATGAATTGTTGGATGAAAAGGTTGGTCTCCATTCTGAAGAAACTAAATCACTATTAGTGACATCCAGAATCGGACGAGGCTTCAACGAACGCTTGTTAAACTGCTATATGAGTCGTCAATCTAACCTTCGTTTAGGTCTACGTGATGAGTACAATAAAAGCTACTCACACGCAACAGATATTGTGGCTCACTTGCTTACAAGTAATCAACCTACAATCATGCGTAATTTCGGTACGACTGAAAACCCTATACGTAAGGTTGATGAAGTGGCTACAGCAAACCTACGTGAGTGTGAACGTGTTCTACAAGAGAGTTTTAAGAACTTTATTCATGAAAACCCAACAGTCCAAGAAGTGATTGAAGATACCTACAATGAAGTCTTTAATCGCTATGTGACACGTCAATATGATGGAAGTCTCTTGGAATTTGATGGGTTGGCTAAAGGTGTAGAGCTTCGCTCTCACCAAAAGAATGCCGTCCAACGTATTCTTGAAGAGAGACGTGCACTGCTTGCTCACGAAGTGGGTACTGGTAAGACACTAACCATGATTTCAGCAGCTTTCAAGATGAAAGAGCTTGGGCTTATTCATAAACCATTGTTTGTGGTTCCATCTAGTCTAACAGCACAGTTTGGTCAAGAAATTATGCGTTTCTACCCTACCAAGAAAGTGTTTGTTACGACTGAGCAGGATTTTGAGGCTCTTTGTCAAATAGTGTTGATGAAGAATTTTAGGAAGGGATTAAGCAACTAATTGTTGCTTAATTCCTTTTTGTTTTGGGCCAAACATTTTTGTTATTAAGATAATCCTGTTTCTAAAATGGTAATAGTTTTTAAAA
>JAFHAZ010000066.1:0-3012 GCA_016939315.1 Streptococcus sp.
TTTACAAATGTAGATTTAGAAAGGAGAGGTCATGCAAATTTCCAATGCGGAATGGCGCATCATGAAGATTATCTGGATGGAAGGCAAGCAGACCAGCACGGATTTGATCGCCGTCTTGTCCGAGCGCTTTGACTGGTCGAAGTCAACCATCAAGACTCTCTTGACCCGCTTGGTGGAAAAGGGGTGCTTGACTAGAGAAAAATCAGGCAAAGCCTTTGTTTACTCCGCTCTGTTGACGCAGGATCAGAGTTTAGACTTGGTGGTTGAGGAGGTGAAAGACAAGGTTTGCTCCAAAAGGATTGTCCAGGTGCTTGAAAACTTGATTCAGGCGAGTGACTTTACGCTTGCAGATCTTAATCAGCTGCAGCAAGTCCTGGAAGAAAAGAAAGCAGAGGCTGTCGAAACAGTCCCTTGCAATTGTATGTAATAGAAAGAAGGAAATTCCATGTTTGGATTGTTAATTAGTATTGTTTGTTTACTTGTGGTTGCTTTTATTGCTTGGTGGTTCTTTGCAGAGCATGAAAAGGTAAGCGGCCACGCTCGTCAGAAATCAGGTTATCAAGAAATTGAAGTCGAAGTTATGGGGGGCTATTCGCCTGAAACCATTGTCCTGAAAAAGAATGTTCCAGCCCGGATCATCTTTAATCGCAAGGATCCATCTTCATGTCTGGCTCAAGTGATCTTTCCAGATTTTGGCGTTCATGAAGATTTGCCTTTAGGTGAAAAACATGTCATTGAAATTACGCCAGAAAAAGCGGGCGAATATGGGTATTCATGTGGAATGAACATGATGCATGGTCACATGATTGTGGAATAAAGGAGTAGGTATGGTAGAAAAACAAAAAGCAGTTGTGGAAAACGGAGTGCAAAAGATCCGTATTACAGCAGAAAAAGGCTATAGTCCAAAGGAATTTCAACTTCAAAAAGGGATCCCTGCTGAAATCACCTTCCATCGGGTCAATCCTTCTGGCTGTTACAAGGAAATTTTGTTTGAAGATCAGGGGATTTTAGAGCCTTTGGAAGTCGGTGTGGATAAGGTGATATCCTTTACCCCGACAGAAACAGGGGACTTTGAGTTTTCATGTGGAATGAAGATGCAAAAGGGTTCCTACACGGTTGTGGAAAAACGCCGTCGTGTCTTAAGTTTACTGGGTCGCTTTTGGATTACTAGTATCTTTACCCTTCCTTTATTGATCTTGATGATTGGGATGTGGGCAGGATTTGTCTCCCATCCAGTCAGTCGCTGGGGAACTTTTCTAGCGACAACGCCGATCATGTTGGTAGCAGGAGTACCTTTTATCAAGAGTGCCTGGGCCTCATTTAAGAAGCACCATTCCAATATGGATACCTTGGTAGCTCTTGGAACCCTGGTAGCCTATGTCTATAGTGTATTTGCCCTTTTTACTGGTCAGCCAGTATACTTTGAGGCTGCGGGTTTTATCATCTTCTTTATCCTCTTAGGGCAAATCTTTGAAGAACGGATGCGTAACAATGCCTCCGAGGCTGTGGAAAAGTTGTTGGATTTGCAGGCAAAAACGGCTCAAGTTCTCCGTGATGGGAACTATGTCGAGGTGGCGGCAGAAGATATCCAAATTGATGACTTGATTCGGGTCCGTCCTGGGGAAAAGATTGCGGTTGATGGGACGATTGTAGAAGGGAGTACGACCATTGATGAGTCGATGGTGACAGGTGAAAGCTTGCCTGTAGAAAAATCAGTTGGTGATGCAGTTATCGGCTCCACTATCAACAGCAATGGGACCATTCTCTTTAAGGCTGAAAAAGTCGGTAGTGAGACCCTCTTATCTCAAATTGTGGACTTTGTCAAAATGGCCCAATCCAGTCGTGCTCCCATTCAAGATTTGACGGATAAGATTTCAGGTATCTTTGTTCCAGTGGTGACGATTTTGGCCATTGCGACTTTCTGGGTTTGGTCCGTGCTTCTGGGCGCGTCGCTTCAAGAGGCCATGCTCTATGCAGTCTCTGTCCTCATTATTGCCTGTCCTTGTGCCCTTGGTTTAGCAACCCCAACAGCCCTGATGGTCGGAACCGGCCGTAGTGCCAAGATGGGGGTTCTGATTAAAAATGGAACAGTTCTTCAAGAAGTGCAAAAGATTCAAACCGTTGTGTTTGATAAGACAGGGACTATTACTATTGGTCAACCACTTGTAACCGATGTTGTAGGAGATGAAGCGCGTGTCTTGACACTGGCTGCTAGTCTTGAAACTTTTTCAGAACATCCACTAGCCCAAGCGGTGTTATCCCAAGCAGAAGAAAAAGGTTTGGTGTTATCCCCTGTGGAAAACTTCCAAGCGATTGAAGGAAAAGGGGTCCAAGGTCAGATCGACCAGCAGTTGGTGACCTTGGGAAATGGTAAACTTCATGACGGGACAGCGATGGATCCGGAGCTTGAAAAACGGATGGTAGAGTTGCAAGAGCAGGCCAAAACAGTGATCAGTTTGTCTGTGGATGGGCAAGTGATTGGCTTGATTGCCATTCAAGATGCTCCGAAGGCCAGCTCAAAAGAAGCGATCAAAAAGCTCAAAGAACGGGGCTTGAAAACGGTCATGTTAACGGGGGATAATGAACGGGTGGCCCAAGCTATTGCTAAGCAAGTGGGAATTGACACCGTCATTGCTGATGTCCTTCCTCAAGAAAAAGCTAGCGCCATCCAAAAACTGCAAGAAGATAGCAAGGTCGCCTTTGTTGGAGATGGCATCAATGATGCTCCAGCTCTCTCGATCGCGGATGTGGGAATCGCTATGGGATCTGGAACGGATATTGCGATCGAGTCCGGTGGCATCGTGCTCACGCAAAATGATTTGCTTGGAGTTGTGCGCGCCTTTGACATGAGTCAAAAGACCTTCCGCAGGATCTTACTCAATCTCTTCTGGGCCTCTATCTACAATATCCTTGGGATTCCAATTGCTGCTGGAGTCTTTGTAGGACTGGGATTGACCCTCAATCCAGAACTAGCAGGTCTTGCTATGGCCCTTAGTTCTTTGTCTGTTTTGA
>JAFHAZ010000067.1:0-2484 GCA_016939315.1 Streptococcus sp.
TTCTCTGTCATTGAAAGTTGTGCAGAACAGTGCAACAAACACTGGTGACAAACTATTTGTTTTTCACCTCGTTAGCAGTGTTGGTTTCGGTAACTGACCGCTAACGGTTTGGTAACTGAAATAACTCAATATCCTGCTCGGCTTTGCTTTGCAGACAATTGGCAGAATTATGAAATATTGCTCATTCTCAACCACTTGCAGTTCATTTCTCTCAAATTAACTTTCCGTTGCTTTTGCTTAAATTGTGCACGTGGCTCGTCATAGCTTTGCTACCTCGGTCTGTCTCTCCAATGGCGTGCCTATTGAGACACTCTCCAAGATGATGGGACACACAAGCATCAGAAGTACGCAAATCTATGCCAAGATAACCGCTCAGAAGTTGAGTGACGATATGGAAAAATTGTCACAGCGCATACAATCTGTCGAAAATATCATTTGTCAAACCATCTAATTTAATCAGCAGTATGAAAAGAAACATTATAAAGGTGAGCGACTACTCTGTCACGCTCACTGGCAATAATATCTGGATGACATATTGGGAGATAGCAGAAGCATTCAATGTCATCCCTGCTTCGGTGAACAGGACAATAAAAAGAATGTTCAAAGAAAATGTCTTTTCTGAGTGTGAACATAGCAAATATATCCGATTGTCAAACGGCAACCATGCCTATGTTTACAGTCTTGATGTAGTGATAGCCATTTCTTTCAAATACAGAACCCATTATACTAATGTGTTCAGAAAATGGCTGACAGACAAAGTAAAGGAGCAGCATCCTCCAGTATTCATCAGTTTTCAGACAAAAGATCTGTATGGTTGCTGATTGTATACTGACAACAGTATAATAGAGAAAAGCGGATTGCCTTCCTAAATAAGGAAGCAGTCCGCTTTTCCCAGTTACTGTTCATTTTGGTGGTTTCTGTAATTGCTTTCCAACAGAGCCTGAATGTCGGATTCCCGATACAGTACTTTACCCCCAATGATAAAATAAGGCAAGATAGCAGCATGTCGGTATTCCTGCAAGGTCCGCTTGCTGATGTGCAGACGGGCTGCAACATCCCTGTCTGTCAGATACATCTCGCCGTTCAACGGGAAATGACTGCATTCAGCTAGCTTGTCAGCCTTTCTCATGCTTTGTCGAATTGTTTTCAATACTTCGACAATAATCTCGTGGTCTTCATTCAATACTGTTTGTATCATACGCAGTCCCCCTCTATTGTGCCTGCACCATGCAATATGAAGTCCTCCACATCAGCAGGCTTGTAATAGAACTTTCTTCCAATCTGAGTGCATGGAAGCAAATCCTTGTCACGCAGACTCTGTAGGGATCGTTTGCTAAGGTTCAGAGCCTTACAGACGTCTTCAGAATCCATCCACTTAGCCAGACTCCCGTCTTTAGATTTCTCCATTAGGAAGTCCACCTTTCTCGTCAATGCCTTCACACTCTCCAGAAGCAAATCGAAGGTCTTTCTTTCAATGATTACTATATCCATATTTGTATACTTGTTGATTAACGAGCGCAAAGGTAAATCAGAATCTTGTGATATGGATAAAAACACGGCAATCGTGTTGCTTGTGTCGCCTTAGAAGGACACTCAGAGACAAATTCAATAAAAATCTCACGGTAGTAACGCGTAAGTACCGTGCCCGATAAATTCCTTTGCCGTACTTTTGCAGCGAACAAATACAAAAAGCGTATGGAAATCATAACAATAGACAGCTTGGCGTTCAAGGAACTGACTGGGCAAATAAGAGAGATTGCAGCGTACGTAAGAAAAAATGGTACAGCAATCAAAGAAGAGGACAACTCAGGAAAGGAGTACCTTACCAGTGCAGAGGTCTGCGAGATGCTTCATATCAGCAGCCGCACCCTACAGCGCATGAGGGATGCCAAAGTTATAAGCTTTACTTTCGTAGGCAATGCGTGCCGTTTCAGACGGTCAGATATAGAGAAATACCTCAAGGAAAGAGGAACAACATAAAAAATGGAGAAATATGGATACACTTGACAGAACAACATTTGAGAATGGTATGAGACAGCTTATGCAGAGACTTGACAAGCATGAGGCAGTTCTCAATGTCATCAACGAGTCAGGAAGGGATATGATGCAGACCATCCCTAAACTTGAAGATGAACTGCTTGACAACCAAGACCTGTGTCTCATGCTCCATGTGAGCAAGCGTACATTGCAGCGATACCGTAGTAGCGGAATGATCCCTTATCGACTATTGAAGCGTAAGCCGTACTACAAACGCTCCGATGTGGAGGATTTTATCAGAACGTATGCAAGGGAAATAAAGAAAGAAAACGACGGGAACAGAAAAGCCCGCATTTATGTATAACAATTAAAAATTTACAATTATGGTACAAAAGAAAAAGAGTGATGAACAGGACGTGCTGGTAGTCCGTGACGAGAAGACGGGCGAGATCAGCGTCGTCGCCGGACTCAGCAGAGACGGCACCCCGAAGCGAGCGCCCGCCAAGG
>JAFHAZ010000068.1:0-250105 GCA_016939315.1 Streptococcus sp.
GGTTCTATAATTTTTAGGGTTGATGGAATTTTTCCACCAACCCTATTTTGTGTATACAAAAAGGCCAACATCCATTATATTAAAAGCGCTGAAACCTAAAACAAAAGGATGATGACCATATGAACAATATACTAGAAGCTACACTACAAATCAAAGATAAAAACATGATTTGGGATAATAAAGTTCAAGAGAAGGTATTTAAAAAGAGAAAATCTTTATTTTATTCAGCTACATATACGCATAAACCAGAATTTTGTACTGTTTGTGGATGTGTTAGCCAAAATAATAATATCGTTAAAAACGGCACGAAAACATCTCGTATCACTCTCTGTTCTGTTTCAGGCCTTCCGGCCTACTTAAATCTACGCAAGCAGAGATTTCTCTGTAGAGAATGCGGCTCTTCATTTACCGCAGACACTAGTCGAATCGTAGAAAAACACTGTCATATCTCTAAAAGATTAAAAAATGAAATCAAATCAAAAATTAGTGAAACAGTATCTGAAACATATATCGCAAAAGAAACAAATGTTTCAGTTCATACTGTAAGACGTATCATAGATGATACAGCACGATTATTGACCATTAAACCATTACACGATTTACCTGAGCATTTGTGTTTTGATGAATTTAAATCCGTTAAATCTTCCGATAGTAATATGAGCTTCATTATTTGTGATAGCACTACACACAAGCTGGTCGATGTTGTACGAGATAGAAAATCTTACAGTTTGAAACAATATTTTTATCGTTTTGAGCCTAAGACTAGATTAAAGGTAAAAACCATCTCTATCGACATGTACGTACCGTACATTCAATTAATAAAAGAAATGTTTCCTAACGCTAAAATTATCATTGATCCTTTTCACATCGTACAAGCCTTAAATAGAGAATTAAATCGAACTCGGGTACGTGTCATGAATCAGCATCGTTATAAAGACGCTAAATTATATCGAAAGTTAAAACATTATTGGAAGTTAATTTTAAAGAATCCTAATGAACTTCAGAACTATAAATATAATCGTTATAAGCTTTTTGAAAGCTTTATGACAACCCAAGGAATTGTGGATTATATCTTAGAAAACAATCCATCTCTTAAACATGATTATGAGGTTGTACATTCACTTCGTGAATGTATACAGGATAGAGATTATATAGAATTCAAGGAAACGATTGAAGCAGCTACGCAATTAGACCTATCTCCTGGGTTAAAAAGAGTATTAAAGACTCTTATGACTTACTTGCCATATATTCAAAATACTTGTGAGTATCCAACTAGAACAAATGGCCCTATCGAAGGAATAAACAATAAAATAAAAGTGCTTAAAAGAAATGCCTACGGTTTTAAAAACTATTACCATTTTAGAAACAGGATTATCTTAATAACAAAAATGTTTGGCCCAAAACAAAAAGGAATTAAGCAACAATTAGTTGCTTAATCCCTTCCTAAAATTCTTCATCAACACTATTTGACAAAGAGCCAATAAAATCAGCATTTTCTTTCTTAAATGATATTTTTATTTCCACAAGTAAAGCACGATCTTTTGATTCGGCTAAAACGTATATATCTGTTTTAGGCTCCCCCTTTGAGCAGGTAGGTTTTCCAGATTTTCTGATTATGTAATCTACCCCAGATAATACAAACGATTGTCCAATCGCCAATAATCTTTGTATATTTCTCTCTGCATCTCCAAAAGTCGCCATATTATTCAACCCCCTTATTTTTATCAGCATTAGCTCCACCGCCGTTTTTAATCCATTCGTCAATTTCACTTATTTTAAATTTCCAAAGCCTTCCTACACGATGACAAGGAATACTCTTATTCTTAATCCAGCGATGCAAAGTGTCTTTATTGATACCAAGATGCTCTGCTATCTCTTTGCTTGATACCCAGTGTTCAACCTTATTATCCATTTGCACCCTCCTTAAATAAGATAATTAATTTTATCACATTTTTTTATGTTTGTATATAATTTAATTTGTTTTGATATGCATAGATATGTTTTAACATGTATAAGCACTTATTAAATATCGTGAATATCAGTAGACCAAAACAATAAAAAGCCAGAGTATATAAATACTTCTGGCAGATACTAAAACCAATTATTTATGATCTATTATCATTTATCGCGTACATACTAATAACTTTACACAACCAAACATGCATATAATTTCAATTTTACTTCATATATAACATCTATCCTATCTCCTCGACCCTACGAATTTATCTAACCTGTCAACTCAACCCCACGCACTTTATTACAGTCGACCTGTTTCCTCAATAAACAAAAACAAGGATTTTCAAGATTAAAAGGCACTGCCAGACATTAGGCAGAAAATCTTTCAACCTAGAAAACCCTTTATTTATCAGTGTTTTAAATACTCCTATTTCTCCACCCTTGACATCAATACTACGCACTCAACATGGTGCGTTTGAGGAAAAAGATCCACCGGCTGTACTTGTTTCAATTCATAGCCCAATTCTTGATAGCGTTTGATATCACGCGCCATGGTTGCTGGGTTACATGAGACATAGGTAATCTTCTCAGGTTGCATGGCAACACTAGCTTTGATGAAGCTTTCTGTCAAGCCCTTGCGTGGTGGGTCCACAATGATAACATCTGGTTTGATGCCATCCTTGCTCCACTTGGCCATGGCATTTTCAGCTGAGTAAGCCACATAGTGGGCATTTGTAATACCGTTGCGTTCTGCATTTTTCTTGGCATCTTCGACGGCTGTTTCGATGACTTCAACGCCGTAGACTTCCTTGACCTGTTTTGCAAATGACAAACCGATTGTCCCGATTCCTGAATAGGCATCAATAACAATGCTGTCGCTGTTTAAATCTGAGAAGTCAATAGCTGTTTGATAGAGTTTTTCAGCCATCTCGGTGTTAACCTGATAGAAAGACTGGGCAGAGATCTCATAGTCATTGCCCAACATCCTGTCTGTGATAGTGTCTTGGCCATAAAGGGTGCGGAACTCCTTACCAAAGATGGCGTTAGTGTTCTTATCGTTGATGTTTTGGATGATGGAAACAACACTCGGGAAGGCTTCCGTAATCTTAGCAATGACTTGGTCAATGCGGAAAACTTTTGGTCTGGTCGTTACAAAGACCAACATCATCTGACCTGAATAATGACCACGACGAACTACCAAATGACGAATCAAACCTGTCTGCTCCTTCTCATCATAAGGTTTGAGGTCATAGCGACGGAGAAGGTCACGGACAAAGACAATGAGTTTATCAATTTCCTTGTCTTGGATAAGGAAATCCTCAATTGGAATCAAGTCGTGCGAATTCTTACGGTAGAAACCTGTTTCAAGCTGACCTTTAACGCGGCGAACGGGCACCTGCGCCTTATTACGGTAAGCGTACGGTGTATCCATCCCCAATGTTTCAGCGACTTCTACGTCTGAGATACCTGCTGTCTTGTAGAGATTGTCCACAACTTGTTTACGTTTGAACTTGAGCTGCTCCTCGTAAGTCATATGACCAAAATCAGCAATTCCTGAACGGAGATAGGTTGCATCAATGTCCTGATTGCGGTTTGGTGAAAGAGTCACATACTCCTCAACCTTACCAAAGCCGATATTTTTCTTGAGCTTAAGCACTCGCATCTTGATGACTTCGCCTGGGAGGGCATTATCCACGAAAAAGACAAAGCCGTCCACCTTGGCAACGCCTGCTCCTTCATGTGTCAAATCAACAATTTCAACTTCTACAATAGCGTTTTTATTTAACATAATTCAACTTTCTTTACTCTTATAGGGCTTAAGCACATCTTCCAAAGCCTTTTACTACCCTCCATTATAGCACATATAAATCAAATTTATGGCTGGCCATAAATAATATAGATTTTTCAGAAAAGTCATACAGTGCTATCATAGGTCCATGACAAAAAATTTAACGACTCAGCCGCTTGGCTAGATGTCGTTTCTATCTAAAGGAGAATAATCATGCCAGATATTACCATTCATACAATCGAAACTGCACCAGAAGAAGTCAAAGACGTCCTTCAAACAGTCAAAGATGCCAATGGGGGATACATTCCAAACTTGATTGGTCTCCTTGCTAATGCGCCAACTGCGCTTGAAACTTACCGTACTGTCGGTGAAATCAACCGTCGCAATTCATTGACACCAACTGAACGTGAGGTTGTTCAAATTACAGCTGCTGTTACTAATGGTTGTGCCTTCTGTGTGGCAGGTCATACAGCCTTTTCAATCAAGCAAATCCAAATGACACCTCAACTTTTGGAAGCCCTTCGTAACCGTACACCAATCGAAGATGATCCAAAACTTGATACCCTTGCTAAATTCACTATTGCCGTGATTAATACCAAAGGTGCTGTTGGTGACGAAGCCTACAACGACTTCTTGGAAGCTGGCTACACTGCACAAAATGCCCTTGACGTTATCTTGGGTGTCAGCCTTGCAAGCTTGTGTAACTACGCTAACAATCTCGCACAAACACCAATTAACCCTGAACTTCAAGAATTCGCTTAATGCAAAGATAAACTGATAAAGATAAACTAGAGGAGGACCTAAGCCTATGTCACATTTTTCAAAAGAATTCCTTACTTGGTTGGACACCAACGCTGACCATATTGACCAAGAGTCTGGACCAATTGCGGACCAACTTCTTGAAAAAATTGCTGAAAACAACGTCTTTAAAATCGGTGTACCTGCTGAGTTTGATGGCCTAGGCGGTGGTCCTACTCAAGTTGTTGATGTGCTTAATGAATTGGCACAACATTCTTTGACAGCTTCCTTTATTTCTTGGGGACACCGTACTTTCATCGAGTATATCCTAGCTAGCGACAATGCTTACCCTCGTGAAACATGGTTGAAAGAATTGTATACTGGTGAGCGTGCTGGTGGAACTGGCTTGTCTAATGCAGTTAAATTCTTGTCTGATATTGAAGAATTGAATGTTACTATCAGCCAAGAAGGTGATGACTACTATCTCGATGGTCGTTTGCCTTGGGTGACTAACCTTCGTTCTGATAAATTCGCTGCTCTTTTTGCTACTGACTTTAAAGACGGTAGCCAACCTTGGATTATCACCATTCCATCTGAAGCTGAGGGCCTCAGCCGTTCTGAAGATTTGGAATTTGTTTCCCTTCAAGGTGCTAACACTGCCTCTCTTACTTTTGATCACGTTAAGTTAGATCCTAATTGGGTCCTTTCAAAAGAAGGTACAGACTATATTGCCAAAACACGTCCGAACTTCCTTGGTTTCCAGTTTGGTCTTGCCTTTGGTTTGGCACAACGTTCTCTTGATGAGGTTGAAGCTAGTCTAAACAGTAACCGTAGCGTTCTTCGTGAAGAATTTGAAGCTACACGTGGAAATCTTCTTGCTATTCAAGACCAACTCTTTGCGGGTCTTAATGATGCTAATTATTTCATTGAAAAACCACGTGAACTTTTCCAATTGCGTATCGATATTGTCGACGTCGTAGCCAACAGCCTACTCCTCGAACTTCAGGCTAGTGGTGGTCGTGGCTATTTGAAAGAATCAGAGTCAAGCTTTATCCGTCGTTGGAATGAAGGCGTCTTCCTTCCTATTGTATCTCCGAGTGCGGTGCAGCTTCGTCACATTCTTGCAGCTAGCTAGAAAGGCCGGTGGACCAATGAAGGTATTTTTTAAGAAAATTCCCTTGGCCCTATCTAGTCTAGTTCTTGCCCTCTTTAGTTTATCCAATCAAATAAGCCACTATGCCCTGATTGCTCAGGGCATTTGGTTTCTGGCCAGTATCGGTTTTATACTTATACTAGGACGCTTGATTCTTGGCTTTGAACAAGTAAGGGAAGACCTGCGCAACCCAGTCATTGCTTCGGCCTTTGCCAGCTTCTTTATGGCTGCTTTTCTCTTTGCCAGCCGCCTCCCACTAGCTCAAACAGGATTAAGTGTGACTTGGGTTGGACTCCTTGGACTTTATATTGCCTATATTATATTTTTCAGTCTGCGTTTTATGCGCCCACTATCTTTGAACCAAGTCTTTCCAAGCTGGTTCGTGGTCTACGTTGGCCCTGCTATCAGTCTTGTGACAGTACCAGCTGGTGTTCCTACTAGCATCAAGGGACTTATTCTGGGAGTAACGGGATTAGCGACCCTGGTCCTCTTTCCACTTGTTTTATGGAGAATGAAACAGATAGCCATCCCTCACCTATATCAGCCTATACTTGCTATTTTAGCAGCACCTCTGGCCCTTCTCATTACCAGCTCAATCAAGAGTAATCAAAGACCTGTAACCATCATTTTACTTGCCCTACTTTTATTCTCACAAGCATTCTTTTTCTATGCTCTTAATCTCTTTGTAAAACTGGTTAGAAAAGGCTTTATGCCACTTTTTGCAGCTTTTAGCTTTCCCTTGGTCAATAGTGTCAATGCTTTTAAGGCAGCTACCACCAGTCTTGCTTTAGTCAATCCAGCTACCCAATTGATTTATAAGGTAGAGTTCATCATCGTTCTTATTATCATGACCTATTTGCTCTATCATTTTCTAAAACTCTTATACAAGGCGCTTATACAAGCTCTTAATACCAAAAAGGAAGCAGGTTCAGTGTGAACCTGCTTCTTTTCTTATCTAAATCCTAGTTCTTTTAATTTTGCCTGATAAGTGTCAAAATCAATTTCAATCCCTTGACCGCCATACAAATCATAGCTGTCAATCCAATCACCATCCGAAGGAATGGTTTGCGAATTGATACCTTTTTTGAAACTTCCGGCATTTGAAAGTCCCAAGTCCAACATGTCCGTCATACTCATATTGGTTGAGGTCAGTGAGTAAACCTTCCCCAAAGCCTCAGGTCCTTTGAAGAGGCTAAGTGGATTCTTAAGCTGCTTCATGACAGCCTGCATCACTTGTTGCTGGCGCTTGGTACGGCCATAATCTCCCTCGTCATCCTTACGGAAACGGGCATAATTCAGAAGGGTGCGGCCATCCATATCTTGCTTACCAACTTTAATGGTTTGATTTGGCACGTGACCGTTCTTGTCCATCTTCAAATCATCTGGGACTTGAACCGAAGACACTTTTTTACCATCAATGGTCGCAAACTTCGCATTGATTTCCACACCATTTGGAAACAGGGTATCAACCCCTGTCGCAAAGGTTTCAAAGTCAACCATGGCATAGTACTTGATATCAATATCAAAGTTGCGTTTGAGCGTCTCACGCATGAGCTCTGCCCCTTGATGATTATTTTGCTCACCAATATTGAAAGCCGTATTGAGTTTCAAGTCCTGAGAATAGTCGGTTTCTGAAGCCCCCTTGATATTGACCAAGGTGTCTCGCATAAAGCTAACCATCTTAACCTTACCTTCTTTATTGCCCACATTGACCACCATAATGGAGTCTGTTCTGGCATCGGTAGAGTCTTGGCTAACGCGCTGGTCAGAACCCAGAATAAGGATATTGACCCCATCCTTGGTATCCTTACCATTAAAAGTCTCAACTATGGCAGGCTGGTAGGATTTACCATTATTACCTGCAGCAGAAAGGTCTGTTCCCTTGTAAAATTGATAAGCCATGGCTATCACTAGGAACACAACTCCAAGGCTTAAGCAACTAAGTACTAGCTTGACAACCTTCTTGAGCCTTCTCTTTTTCTTTGGCCGCTTCTTCTGGGCTACTTGCGACTTGGACCTTGGAACAGACGCTGTTGAAGGGGACGCTTGTCTTTGAACCTTTTTTCGTTTAGGTTTACTTTGAGCAACTTCCTCTCGATAGATGGGTAGCCCTTCCTCAGTTAACTGATTAACATCCTCATAATCACGCTCTTGATAGTAGTCAGAACGATTGTCATAAGGCTGGCGCCACGCTGCTTGATAGTCCTCTCTTTGCGCTTGATACCTCCGCTCAGCTTCGTAGGCATCTAACTTTCCTTGTAGATAATTGAACTCTGAGGCCTGCTGTCCATTCAGGTGAGCAAGATTTTTTAAAAGATAGCTGTAACGTAACCGTTCATGATGCGTAAACGGTCCATTGTTAGATTTGGTCATAAGATTTCCCTTTAAATTTCATAGACTTGGTAAGCACCCAAGATTTTATATCCAATTCCAACTGCAGTCAGCTCTTCAAGAGCGAACTGAGCCAACTTTTCCTTTGTATAATCACAATCAATAATAAAGAAATACTCGCCAAGTACCGTCTTCAAAGGACGACTTTCTATCTTGGTCAAGTCAATGCCTCGCCAGGCAAAGGTCGATAAGGCCTTGTAAAGTGCCCCTGGCATATTGTCAGGCAGGGTCAAGGCCAGCGTTAATTTGCAATCAATCTGATTGAGCGGAATCTCAGGAACGGTGTTCCCCAACACCCAAAAGCGCGTATAATTCTTTTCAATCTCCTGAATATCCTTAGCCAAGATTTGAAGACCGTATTCCTTAGCAGCTGCATGCGGAGCGATAGCCGCATATGGCTGATCTGGATTATCAGCGACAAAACGCGCTGCAAAGGCTGTACTGGCTGTTGTCTCAATCTTGGCATGTGGAAAATGCTGTTTAATATACTTTTTCCCTTGGGCAATAGCCTGTGGGTGTGAGAAGATTTTCTCAATTTTCTCATGATGTTTCGTCGCCATCAACTGCTGCTTGATGGGCTGAACAATCTCTGCCACAGCACGAATATCGGCCTGATGGAAGAGATAGTCTAAACTCTCATGAACAGAGCCCTCAATGGAATTTTCCACCGGAATGACCGCATAATCCACACGTCCCTCTTCATAAGACTTGATAACCTCGGTAATGGTACCTAGAGAAACCAATTCTGCCTTAGGAAAAGCCTTTAAGGCTGCATTATGCGTAAACGACCCACTAGGGCCCAAATAACCTACATACATTTGATAAACCTTGCTACTTCTTCTGGCGTTCGGTTATCAACTGTGACAACCAAATCTGCTAAATCTTGATAGAGTGCCATTCGACCGTCATAAATAGCCTTAAAATCCTCTTTGGAATGATTGAGAAAAAGTGGACGCTGATTCTTGGTATCCTTTTCAATGCGATCATAGACGACATCGAAAGAAGCATGGAGCCAAACGTTATGCTTACGATTCTTGGCCAAGAGCTGACGATTACGCTCAGTCACAACGACACCACCTCCAGTAGAGATGATGACATCATCTCCCTCTTGGAGAAGTTCTTCCAAAGTCTCAGACTCAATCTGACGAAAGGCTGCTTCACCTTCTTTTGCAAAAAAATCAGCAATGGACATGCCGATTTTCTCCTCGATGACCTGATCCATATCAACGAAACGACCATCCAGGTATGGGGCGACGGAACTCTTACCAACTCCCATAAAGCCCAATAAAACCTTAGCCATTGAGCAATCCTTCCAAGTCACTAAAGAAGCTTGGGTAACTTGTATTGATAGCTTCTGCACGTTGCAAGTCAACCTCACCATCTTGAACCAAGAGGGCAGCAATAGCTGTCATCATACCAATACGGTGGTCTCCAAAGGTATTGACCTCTGCCCCATGAAGAGCCGTCTTACCAGTGATAATCATACCATCCTCTGTTGGAACAATATCAGCCCCCATAGCATTCAAGGCATCTGCTACCACCTGAATACGGTCGGTCTCTTTGACCTTGAGTTCTTCAGCATCACGAATCACTGTCTTACCTTGGGCTTGTGTCGCCAAGAGTGTGATAATCGGAAGTTCATCAATCAAACGTGGAATGATATCTCCACCAATTTCAGTTCCTTTAAGTTCTGAAGTTTCAACCGTAATAGTCGCAGATTTAGCAACTTGATCAATATCTGAAAGGGTAATCTTACCACCCATATCTTTGATCACATCAATGATACCCGTACGTGTCTCGTTGATGCCGACATTTTCCAAGACAATCTTAGAGTTAGGCACCACGAGTCCCGCTACCAACCAAAAGGCTGCTGAAGAAATGTCACCTGGAACCACTACTTCTTGAGCAGTAAAGCTTTGGCCACCAGAAATACGAATTTCCTTGCCATCTACTTGAAGCTGACCACCAAACTGCTGAATCATATCTTCCGTATGATTACGTGTTTTTTCCTTTTCAATAATGACAGATTCGCCATCAGCTTGAAGCGCTGCAAAAATAAGGGCAGATTTTACCTGAGCAGAGGCCACAGGCAATTGGTAATGAATAGGTTTAAGAGACTTGCTACCGTGCATTTTCAAAGGTGGCAAATCACGGTCTGTTTGACCAGAAACCTCTACACCCATCTGACGCAAGGGAATGGTCACACGGTCCATCGGACGTTTTGAAAGGGAATCATCTCCAAACATTTCCACATCAAAATCTTGACCTGCAAGCACACCTGAAATCAAACGAATCGATGTTCCAGAGTTCCCCATGTCCAACTTGTTTTGAGGAGCCTTGAGACCATCAAAACCAACACCGTGAATGCGTACCACATCACCATCATCCTCGATAGTCACACCCAAATCACGGAAGACCTGCATAGTTGAGAGGACATCCTCACCTCGTAAAATATCACGAACTGTTGTCACACCTTTGGCAAGACTTCCGAACATGATAGAACGGTGACTGATTGACTTGTCACCAGGGATGCGCAAGCTGCCATGAAGACCTTGAGCCTTGGTTTCTAGTTTCATAGGTTACTCCTAAAAATTTTATAGTTATTTCCATTATACCATAATTGAAAGCCCAACCATAGACTGAATTGTCAAAATATTCACTCGCTAGTATTACCATACTTTTCTTTTAGGTAGGCAACTGCCTCTTGAACACGGTTCCGAATCAAGTTAGCAGACTCCTCTAAAAGACGATTTTCCTCAGCAGACAAAGACAAGTGAACGGGAGCAGCCACCCCATGACGCCCTAGGATGACTGGATAGCCAAGATAGGTTTGATAGGCTTCTTGATAGCTTGATACTGCCACTTCTTCTTGAGCATCTGAAAGGATAATAGTTACCAAACGAAGAGCCGCACTGGCAATGCCGTAAGAAGTATAGCCCTTACCATAAAAGACCTTGTGGCCACCCTTCATGGAAGCCATAAAGAGATTTTGTCGCTCTTCTTCACTGGTCAATGCTGTAATGTCTTGACCTTTGACCTTAACCTGACTCCAGGCTGTAAATTGGGAATTCCCATGTTCGCCAAGATTGTAGCCGGATACTGATTTAGGATTTACTGACAAATCATCTCCTACCGCTGCCTTCATTCTCGCCGTATCGAGTAGAGTCCCTGTCCCAATCACACGTTCTCTTGGCCAGCCTGTGAATTCCTGATAGAGGGCTGATACAGCATCTACAGGATTCGAGATAACCAAGAGTATGCCTTTAAAATTCAATTTTTTAAGTGCCTGAGAAACCTGATAAACGGCTTCTCGAGTAAATGGAAATTCAGCAAAGCGATCCTCACCAGCATTATGCTGTAACTGAATGTTTCCAAGAGATGAAATAATCACATCAGCATCTTCAAGTGCCGCATAATCATTGACAACAATGCTTGCATAGCTAGGCAGATTTGCCATGGCATCCTTAAAATCCTGGGCATCTGCCTCGGCCTTCTTCTCATTGATATCTATAAAGACATAGCTATCAGCCAAGCCTTGAGCAATTGCTCCATGAGCTACTGCAGCTCCAACATTTCCCATACCAATAATTCCAATCTTACGACTCATCATTTTCCTCCTTAATATTTCTAGCTTCTTCCTTAGACAATCTCTTTTGAATGCAGAAAAAGGCCTGTCAACTGACACACCCTCTCTGATTAGCTATTCAATTCTTGCAAAGGTTTGAAGATGATACGTTCAATATCATTCAAATAAACAGACAAGCCTTGTTGTGCAGCCAAGTATTCTTTCAAAAGGGCATTAGCTTCCACTTTTTGCCCCAATTCTTGAACAGCTGCTTGTTCTTCTGCTGTTGGCATTGTACCAGCTTGCATTTTAGCATAGAAATCCTCTTGGAAATCAGTAAACTCTTTGAAAAGAGCGCTAGCTTCAGCATCAGCTGCAATCGCTTCTTTTTTCTCTACCAAAGTTTTGTACTCAGGAAGGGCACGAATGCCACGTTCCAACTCATTTGCTAAATCATAAATATTTGTCATTTTATTCTCCTAGGCAATCACCACATGATAATCCGTATTGGCTTCAATAACAGTCTTAGCATGTGTGCGATCTTTTTCATTTTTAAAAGTAATTTGGAGGATACCGTGAATATCCTCACGATTTTCCTCATTAATACGAAGGTTAACCAAAGACGTTCCTCGTAGCAATTCCATAATGCTAAGGATAACGTCTTCTCGGTCAGGCACATCCACGAAAATATCGAAGGCACTTTCCACGCCACCCTTTTTGTGAATTTCCATCTCTTTACGTTTCTTACGACCGTTGTCAAAGAACTCCCAAATGGCATTCTCATCTTCAGCCTTAATCAAGTCGGCCACATGGTCCAAACGTTTTTTGAAATCTTCAATACGATCCAAAACAGCTGGCCCATTGGTCATGAGAATGGAAGCCCACATGCCAGGTTCACTTTCTGCAATACGGGTCATATCTCGGAATCCCCCAGCCGCAAAGTGATTGGTCATCTCGTGAGCCTGAGCATAATCAGCTGCCTGCTCCATAAGTCCAGAAGCCAAAAGATGTGGGAAATGACTGATTTGACTGGTCACACGATCATGTTCAGCCGCATCAATCTCCACAAATCGTGACTTAAGCCCCGACAAGATATCCTTAAGTTCAGGGATAGTTGTCTCTCTTGTTAAACTTGTCGGAGTGAAAATATAATAGGCATTTTCAAAAAGTGTCACATCAGCTGCGATAGCCCCTGATTTATGGGAACCAGCCATAGGGTGAGACCCCACAAACTGAACATTTTTACCTGTTAGGTAACGTTCAGCTGCCTCAACGATATCCAACTTAGTAGACCCCGCGTCAGTGATGACGACATTATCTTTGAGCTCCAAGTCAGCCAATTCCTGCAAGTAGGCCACAGTTTGCTTAATTGGCACTGCAAGGATAATCACATCAGCAAGTGGGGCAAACTCTTTGAAATCACTGGTTGCACGGTCAACGATACCACGCTCAAGCGCAATATTTCGAGAATAGTCAGAGCGATTATATCCAAGAATCACATAATCAGGGTGGTCTCTTTTAATCCCTAAAGCTAAGGAACCACCAATTAAGCCCAATCCTGCGATATAAATTGTTTTCTTACTCATTACTACTCCCATCTATTGTCTGATGTTGCTTAAAAGTTTTTCACATAGTCACGGTGACGTGCTACCGCTTCTTTCAATTCTTCCATGTTATCGGAAGAGAATTTGTCCAAGATTTCATTAGCTACGACTGTAGCAACTACGGACTCCATAACAACACCCGCTGCCGGCAAGGCCGTTGGGTCTGAACGCTCAACTGTTGCCTTGTAAGGTTCGTGTGTTTCGATATCTACTGACATCAAAGGCTTGTAAAGGGTTGGAATGGGTTTCATAACCCCACGCACCACAATTGGTTGACCATTGGTCATACCACCTTCGAAACCACCAAGATTGTTAGTGCGACGTGTATAACCATCCTCTTCATTCCAGAGAATCTCGTCCATCACTTGAGAGCCCTTGAGGTAGCCATCTTTGAAACCAAGACCAAATTCCACACCCTTGAAGGCATTGATGGATACAACTGCTTGAGCAATCTTAGCATCAAGTTTTGTATCCCATTGCACATAAGAACCAAGACCAACAGGAACACCACCAACGACAGTTTCAACGACACCACCGATTGTGTCCCCTTCTTTTTTGATTTGGTCAATGTAATCTTTAATTTCTTGTTCACGTTCTTGGTTAACGACTGAAATCTCTGATTGTTGAGCCAATTCCTTGATTTGAGCCACCGTCAAATTCTCAGGCACGTCAATTTCCTTACCACCAAAGACAACAACATGGTTAGCAATTTCAATATCGAGCTCAGCCAAGATACGTTTAGCGACAGCACCTACTGCCACACGCATAGTTGTTTCACGCGCACTAGAACGCTCCAAGGAATTACGCAAATCATCGAAACGGTATTTCATTCCACCAACCAAGTCAGCATGTCCTGGACGTGGGTGAGTGATTTTACGTTTGGTTTTCAAACGGTCTTCAATGTCTTCCACAGCCATGATGTCCAACCATTTTTGATGGTCCTTATTGATAACATGAAGGGTGATTGGAGCCCCTGTTGTTTTCCCATGACGAACACCAGAAGTGATTTCAACTTTATCAGACTCAATTTTCATACGGCCACCACGACCATAACCACCTTGGCGGCGTTTCAAATCAGCATTGATATCTTCAGCCGTCAAGGGAAGACCAGCTGGAACACCTTCGATAATTGCTGTTAAACGTGGGCCATGAGACTCACCTGCTGTTAAATATCTCATTTATTTCTCCAAGTACTCTTTCATTTCAACTAAAGGAATCTGATTGATAGCTGCCTTACCAATCTCTGGAACGATAACTGTCTTAATGCTATTGCCACGAGCTTTTTTATCATGTGTGAGGGCTGTATAGAGCTCCTCAACACGCCATGGCTCATAGTCTACTGGCAAGCCAAATTTGACACACATCTCAGCGATTTGGCGTGTGATCCCCTTAGGCATCAGACCTTTTTCCTCAGCAACTCGTGAAATCTGAACCATTCCGATAGCTACCGCTTCACCGTGCATGACTTTACCGTAACCAGCTGTTTGTTCAACGGCATGCCCAATCGTATGACCAAAGTTTAGGTACATACGGACACCACCTTCAAACTCATCTTCAACGACAATTTTACGCTTAACGTTACATGAACGGTAAATAATGGTTTCTGAGTTTTCTAGGATACTGTGAACCGAACCATCGATGCTTTCAAGGAGGTGCCAAAGTTCAGGATCGTCAATCAAACCGTATTTGACAACCTCACCCATACCTTCGATCAATTCACGTTTACCAAGTGACTCAAGGACATTAGGGTCAATCAAAACCCCATCAGGCTGAGCAAAAGTTCCCACGATATTTTTAGCAAATGGTGTGTTCACACCCGTCTTACCACCAATAGATGAATCCACTTGGGCAGTGAGACTAGTTGGAACCTGAACGAAGTGAATGCCACGCATATAAGTTGAAGCAACAAAGCCTGCCAAGTCACCAACAACACCGCCACCAAGAGCAAGAATACCATCACTACGAGTCATGCCATTCTTAATCAAAAACTCATAAGCCTTGTTAACAGTTTTTAGATTTTTACTCGCTTCACCTTCTAGGAAATCAAAAACGACAACCTCAAAACCTTCGTGCTCCAGGCTAAGCTTAACTTTTTCTGCATATAGAGCTCCCACATGATTGTCCGTAATAAGGGCAATCTTTTGTGGTTCCCAAAGTGACTTCACCCATTTACCGACAGTCTTAAGGGCTCCTTTTTCAATAATAATGTCATAAGGGTTATGTGTTAAATTTACCTCTAGTTTCATCGTCGTCCCCTCCTAGCTATTGTAAATATTTTCTAATTCCTGCCAAATGGCGTCTGTTGGCATGTCCTTGCCTGTCCACAATTTAAAGGCACCTGCTGCTTGATGAAGCAACATGCCAAGTCCGTTCACAGCCTCTATTCCCTGTTTTCTAGCCAAGGCCAAGAAAGGTGTTTCAAAAGGCTGATAAATGATATCAGCAACCAAGAGTCCCTTAGGAAATTTTGTATCTGTAGGAATAGGCAAGGATGCGCCATCCATACCTACACTCGTCGCATTCACCAATAAATCAGCCTGGCCTAGCTCCTCTTTAAAATACTTAAGATCATTTAAAGCATGAAACTCCAAGTGACAAGTTGTCTGTTCAAGTAAGGACTTAAAGCTCTCTTTTGCCTTATCCAATGACTGAGGGCGAACATAGACACTTACTTTTTTGGCACCATCAAGAACTGCCTGCGTCACAATAGCTTTAGCCGCACCACCAGCACCCAAAATCATCAGATGGGCATCTTTAGGGCTAAAGTTCTTTAGACTAGCAAAAAAGCCAAAACCGTCCGTATTATGACCAATCAAACGCCCATCACAATTAACAACTGTATTGACAGCACCAATCAGTTGAGCTGCAGGACTAATCTCATCCAAAAAAGGAATGACTGCTTCCTTATATGGCATGGACAAATTGATACCGAACATGTCGTAACGTCTAATATTTTCAACTGTCTCGGCTAGGTCTGATTCCGGAATCTCCCAGGCCACATAAACACCATTAACTTGTGTCTTCTCAAAGGCCGAATTATGAATGAATGGCGAAATCGAATGCTTGATTGGATTGGCGACAACAGCTGCTAGGCGTGTGTGTCCATCAATCTGCATCCAAAACCTCCCTGATTCTGCGCATATCTGCTAAACTAATTTGTCCTGGAGCACTGGCATTATCAAGACTGGCAAAGGTCCATGATGACCCTATCAAGTCGCCCGCAAAACGTGACAAACGACCTAGTTTACCCATTGACATGGTCACAAACTCCTGCTCAGGATTAAAGGCCTTAAAGCCACGTGTGAAGTTCATAAGGTCGAGAACATCCTGCTCATTCTTAGGCATAACTGCCACCTTAACCACTCGTGGTGTCAAGTTTGCCATCTCAGACAAAAGTTCCATGAGGTTTTCAGGTGTCTCCTCAAAGTTATGATAAGACAAAACCAAGTTTGAAAATTCAAGCATTTGATCAAAGACAGCCTTACGTGTGAAATACTCAAAATCAATATAATCTGGCGAGTAAATCGCAGCTACATCCTTAATCAGTGCGACATATTCCGCATCCGTTAACTCAAGCCTACCACCCTCACGCGTTGTACGGATGGTAAAGATAATCTCAAAGCCTGCGAATTTCTCGAAAATAGCCGGAGCAACCGTTAAGATACTATCCTTATCTAAAAAATCTGCACGCCATTCTATAATGTCTGCCCCCTCAAAACGAGACAGTTCAAGCTCTTGTGCCTCCTCTAAACTAGTTGGCATAATCGGAACTACAATTTTCATTTATTTACCCTTATTGTGTATACTTTCAAATAATTTGATGTTGGATCATTAGGATTGACGGTAAAATCCGCTGGTAATTGTTGCAGGTTAACGAAGTCCGCTGTAACATCTCCCAAACCCTTACGCAGTTGTTTTTTAAACTGTTGCACGGTCATATTAGCAGCATTGGTACTTGCAATGATTGTCCCATGCTCTGATAAAATATCAAGACTCTGTGCAATTAACTTGTGGTAATCCTTATTTGCTGAGAAAGTGCGTTTCTTATTTCTGGCAAAGCTTGGCGGATCGATGACGATAAGGTCATAAGATAAGCCTTTTTTCTTTGCATATTTGAAATAATCAAAGACATCCATCACGACCAAGCGATGATTTTCCATACTGAAGCCATTAGCTTCAAAATGAGCCGTCGATAATTCACGTGAACGCTTAGCCAAATCAACCGATGTCGTTTCAATCGCTCCACCCATAGCCGCAGCAACTGAAAAAGCTGCCGTATAGGAGAACATATTCAAAACTGATTTACCCAAAGCTAGGCCATTAACTAAGCCATCACGCACTTCATGCTGATCAAGGAAAATCCCCGTCATTAGCCCATCATTGAGGAAAACTTCATAAGTTACCCCATTTTCTAAAATGGTGAAGGTATCAGCCGCCTCTTGCCCAAAAAGATGGTCTGATTCGAAATCAAGACCCTTGAAGCGGATTTTCTCATAGCCTCCCAAGACCTCAGGAAAGACCATTTGGAAAGCATCTACAATATCATTTTTCAAGGAATAAACAAAGGCATTGTACCATGAAAAGAGGGCATAATCCCCATATAAATCAATTGTGAGACCACCAAAATCGTCACCATCTTGGTTGAAAAGACGAAAAGCTGTCGTCAACTCATTATCATAATAGGATTGACGTTTGGCCTTAGCCCTTTCAAAAAGTCCTTGAAAATAAGTCACTGTCAATTGTTGTTTTTTAGGGGACAGAAACCATCCTATCCCCTTATTTTGACTTGACAAATAGCCCGTTCCTAAAAAGTCTTTGGATTGGCTATATAGATAAACCAACTGATTATTTTCAGTTATATTTGGAAAATCTTCGGCTAAAAGAAGCTGTTTTCCTTGTTTGATTTTTTTCTCCGCAAAGGGACTTACCGTCAATATACTCATGTTACTATTATACCAAAAAAATGCTATTATTTCTGTTTCGTGACTAGATTTTATCAATTATATGTCAAGGAATATCACACTCAATGGCAGTAAATTTTTGAGAGTCATTATCTTATTTGGTATAATGATTAAGATAATATAGAATCAAAGGAAGTATTACTTTGAAAAAAATTACTGAAGCCTTTTGGAAAGGAGTTTCATCAAGACTTGGATTTATCCTCTTGTTACTCTTCTTTTATTGGCTAAAAACCATATTCGCTTATTACGTCAACATTAATCTTGAGTTGGAAAGCAGATATCAGGTTATGCTTTCGCTGATTAACCCTATTCCACTAGGATTAATGCTTCTAGGTTTAGGACTATACTTTAAGAAACGACGTTTCTTTTATAGCATTACCATTGCTATCTATGTCATCCTTAACCTCTTACTTATTGCTAATGTGATTTACTTTGGAGAGTTTACAGACTTCATCACTGTAAATACCATCCTAGCAAGTTCTAGTTCGGCAGCAGGACTAGGAGACTCAGCCAAGAACCTTCTTGAGCCAAGCTATCTTTTCTACCTGATTGATGTTCCTTTCTTCATCTATGCTGGTTTCAGGAAGAAGCTTAAGATGGACAGCAAGCCATTTAACAAACGAGCTAGTTTTGCCGTTACTGCACTGTCGACACTCCTTCTCTCAGTTAACCTCTTTTTAGCGGAAGTTAACCGTGGCGAGTTGTTGACACGTGGTTTCTCAAATAACTATATTGTTCGTGCTATGGGGCTCCCCTTCTTCACAGCCTATTCTGGTAACTTAACTTATCAGGCCTCACAGGCTCGTTCATCTGCAACAGCTGAGGATATGAAAAAGGTTGAAGCTTACGTTAAAGAGCATTACGCAGCACCTGATCCTAAGTATTACGGAATTGCTAAAGGAAGAAACGTCATCGTTATTCACTTGGAAAGCTTCCAACAGTTCCTCATTGATTACAAGCTCAAAGTAGACGGTCAAGACTATGAGGTTACACCATTCATCAATTCCATTTATCACTCAAATGAAACGCTAGCCTTTTCAAACTTCTTCCACCAAGTTAAATCAGGTAAAACTTCTGATGCTGAAACCTTGATGGAAACGTCTCTCTTTGGACTAAGCACAGGCTCATACATGGTAAACTATGGCGGTACCAATACAGCCTATGCTGCACCATCTATCCTAGCTCAAACAGGCGATTATACATCAGCTGTTTTCCATGGAAACACTGGATCCTTCTGGAATCGTAATAATACCTATAAACAATGGGGGTATAATTACTTCTTTGACTCATCAGCCTTCACTGAAAAAACTGATGAAAACTCCTTCCAGTATGGTCTAAATGACAAGTACATGTTCCCAGATTCCATCAAATATCTGGAACAAATGCAACAACCTTTCTACGTTAAATACCTTACAGTATCTAACCACTACCCATACACTTCACTCTCAGGCGATGAAAAGGAACAAGGTTTCCCACTCGCTGAAACAAAAGACGAAACAGTCAACGGATATTTTGCAACAGCTAACTATCTTGACTCAGCAATCAAAGACTTCTTTGATTACCTTAAGGAAACCGGTCTTTACGACAACTCGATTATTGTCATGTACGGTGACCACTATGGTATCTCTGATACACGAAGCAGCAATCTTGCTGAACTTCTCGGTAAGAACCCTGAAACTTGGTCAAACTATGATAAAGCCATGCTTCAACGTGTTCCTTACATGATTCATATTCCAGGCTATACTGGTGGTGGTATCTCTAACACCTTTGGTGGTGAGGTTGATGCCCTTCCAACTCTCCTTCACGTTCTTGGCGTTGACACTAGCTCTTATATCCAGATGGGACAAGACCTCCTATCTCCTGATAATAAGCAAACCGTCGCATTTAGAACCTCAGGTCAATATGTTACTCCTCAATACACCAGCTACTCTGGTCGACTTTATAACACTCAAACAGGGGAAGAAATTACCAACCCTGATGAGACAACTAAAAAAGATAACGAAGCCATTCGTAAGGCAGTAGCAACTCAGCTTTCGATGAGTGACGCTGTTCAAACAGGTGACCTTCTTCGTTTCTATACGCCAAACGGTTTGAAGCATGTTGATTCTAGCAAGATTTCCTACACTAAACAGATGGATCAACTAAAAGAAATCAATAAAAAGCTGAAAGATAAATCAACCAGCCTCTACAAACAAAAAGGCAATAAATCGACAGCTGATCTATTCAAGACCCCATCTTACAAGGAACTACATCCTGCAGAATCTGAATCAAGCTCAAGTTCAAGTGAATCAGAGTCTAGTAGCTCTTCAACGGAACAACAATAAGCCTTAAAAGCAGTCCTATTTGGACTGCCTTTTTAGATTAAACAATTATCAATCGTACTTAACTGGAAAATCATAATCCTCAGAGCACTCGCCTCAAACATATTTCTTGCTAGTTTACTATAAGCGTGATTAAATAGAGTTTGTAAGAAAACTTATAAAGGAGAACAGATATGAATCCAATGGACCTATTTAACCAAGTAAAAGAAATGATTGAAAAGAAAGATTTCGAAGCTGCTAAAAAGTTTGTCGATGACAATAAAGATGATTTGGGCGAATACTTTGACCAAGCTAAGTCACTTGTTTCAGGTAACGAAATGGTTAGTGGAGCTTTAGACAAGATTAAAGGTCTATTCTAAGACGAAGTCCTCTCAATCAATAGGATTGAGGGGACTTTTTATGTTTAGAGTTTCTATTTAGAGACAATGCATAACACAATCTAAGATTCTTTAGAAACACAAAAAAGAGATTCCTAAGGAACCTCTTTTTATTCTATATGACTATAGAATTATTTTTTCAAGTTGTAGAATGATTTCAAACCACGGTATTCTGTTAGTGCCATTTTAAATGCGTATATAATAGGAAGAAAACCTATTAAATAAGGATATATGCGTGTAAGATATAGATGGTAAAACTCACAAAAAGTTACTAAAGTTTACACTTATTGCCCCTTATTTGCCCCTTTTCAATTTTTTTGCAAAATAAAAAACCGCCCTTTTATGGGCGGCGTCTACCTATGAAGGCTATTCTCAAAACCAATACTATTATAACACAAAAAAATAAAAAACGCACCAGACCCCGTAGAGTTACTGGCACTTTCCTAGATATATTATACCAAACAAAAAAGCCCCAGCAATCGCTAGGGCTTCGACCACTACCACCATGATGTCCGAACTGTGGTCTGTCGGGAGGTGATATACTCCTTTTCGTTTTATAGTTTTCGTGGTCTTGATTAATTATCCGTAGTAGTTAACGAGGTCGTCTTTATCCCAACATGAGAGCCAAACCGTACCAAATTGGCCAAACTCGAAATGTCGATAATAATAACCGCCGTAGTAGCCGCCGTCTTGCATGTCAGTGATGTTAGATTCATCACCGGCGAAACTAAAGAACATACCTGCTTTGAAATCTTGATCAGCACCGTCTGGCAAGTCGTTGCCGTCCGCATCTACCCAGTTAACCATTGAAACGGGGATGCCGTTTTCTGTCCAGTCGAATCCAACGGGTGCTAAATAGTCGCATTTGATTTGCCAAATGCCGTTGACATATTTGACCTCATTGGCTTCATAGTAAGCTTTTTCTTGCGGCTCGACCGCCGTGTTAGCTTGATTGTTAGTCTGTGGTGCAGTGTCAGCATATCGCCAAACCTCAATATAAGCCGGCTGATTCCATCCGTAGTAATCGTTCCATGGGTAAGTATTGATAGCTTGTCCTGCTGCTCCTTGAGTTGAGAAATCGCAACTGATGAAGTATGTATCATCAAGCATGACACCGACATGACCACCAGCTCCACCAGAACTAGCCATGTCAGCACCCCATGACATCAAAACGATGTCGCCTGGCACTGCATCCCATGATTCGTTACGGCAAACACGATAGAAGCCATTATTTGATAGTTGCTGACCAAGAGTTACTGTTGATGGTAGCCCTTGAATACCGATGCCGGCTTCTATCAAGGCTTGAGACACTGAACCAGAACAGTCAGCGGTCCCGTCTGTACCGTTACGGCTGCCAAGCATTGAGTAAGTCAATAGCCCTCTATGGTTAACAAACCAGTTAATTAATGTTTGTTGTACGCTCATATTAGTAACCTTCCTTGTCGTTTCGTGGTTCATTGTAGTTCAATGCACGTTCACTGTCTCCGACACCCTTGGTTGTTGGGTCTGTAACAATACCCAAGATTACCAAGATCACAACGAAAGTATTAACACCCTCTTGGATGTTGTGTGGGATTTCAAGCCCGAATTGCTGCAACATCAAGAAAACTGCTGAGATAAGAGCTACTAGAGTAGCTTTGTTTTGTAAGCGAAGTTTAAAATTAATCATTTTTTGTTTTCTCCTTTTCTTCTTCAATCGAAGTTAAATTAAATTTGTCTTTGTCGATATTATTCTTAATGTACTTATCAAAGTATGGGATTTCCACGCCTAGAGCCGATAGACTAGCCAAAATACTAGAGCCGTAAGCGGCAATCATTGCAAAGATAAATGTATCTAGGATACCTCCGAGATTCATGAAGACCGCAAACGGATAGAAAATGGCTACAAACGTAAACATGGCTATGTGACCGACTAGACCTTTTCTAAATTTTGAGCTTGAAAACTCATGGAAGGCCCACGCTCTTGCCACACCGATGGCGATGTCACTGAAAATGATAATCATAAGCAGAAACACCCATAAATGCTCGTCTATTCCGTGGTCGTAGAAGTCTTTGACCACTTGGAAGATACCAAAGATTCCGTCTGGTTTGTGCATTTGACCCCCTTTCTAAAATAGAAAATTCTTGATAATTTCGTCTGCAATAGCTCTATGTCCTAAATCGCCCGGATGACTTGCCACACCAGCGTTGGTAATAGTGTAGTTAGAACCGTCTGGCAATCTCAACACCTTGCCCATTTCAGACTTGTACTTGGCATCTTTAGAATACTGATAGATGTCAACGAATGTAACACCCAGTGGCTTACAGATACGCTTGATTCTATCAACGAAGTCCGGTGAAGCGTAGTAGATACCGACCCAATAGATTAGAGCTTTTGGCGATGCCGCCCTAATCCAATTCACAAGGTTAGGGATATCCGTTTCAAGATTCTTGCGTTTCTCGTCAGTATTCAAGTTATCACCAAACTGCAAAATGACAATGTCTGTGTCTGGGCCTAGTGATTGCTTCATTTTGCTGTCGAATGTGCCACGTCGATTGTTTGGATCAGATTCCCAATCTGCACCATTACCACGCTCAACCACTGCGCTAGGGTTCTTGGACAGAATGTAGTTTTTAACCAATGTGAAATAATCCTTATCTGGTGCACTAGCAGCCATACCCATACCCTTAAGCCATGGATGGCTTAGGATTGAGTTACCAAACACAGCTACACGGCTAGGAATGTTTGAAACTGTTGACAGATTGCCATTGTTATCGACTAACAAGCGGAATTTAGTGCCGTTCGGACTGGTAATCATCGGAGTTTTTTTGAACAATTCAAGCTCGGTAACAATCGGTTCAATCTTATCCGTTTTTTGTTTCAAGACCTCTACTTTCTCATTAGCGCTCTCGTTAGCTACACGATAGCTGAATGGGATAGCTTGCCCTGTTTCGTACATAATCTTTCCAGAATACCCAGCATTGTTAGTAACGTGTTGAGCGTCTTGGATCAAATTGCGTTCACCCTTCGAAGCGTAAACACGATTATCATGAGATTCAAAGAATAACTGCTCACCGAAGAAGATCTCTTTATCTTCGCCTCGCACATTCAACGTATTGAAACCTGCCGAAAGTTCCTTTTGGAACACTCGAGGAGATACAATCAAATCATTCTGGTCGATGTTACCGATGGCAAAATTGTATGTCCCTGCATCCTTGACATAGACGTTGATTGTGTCAATGAAGCCACGGCTCTTGTCCCACTTCTTGATAGGGCTCATATACCCGAGGTTATTAATCGTCGTTACTTGAGTCGTATCAATGCCAGTAATATCTGATCCAAACTGTACTTTTGATGTATCTGGCATGACGAATGGCACTTTTGAAGCAATGGCACTGGAGCCGAAATCAAGGTTTTCAAGATAGTGAGCTTGAGCATTTCCACCTTGAATAACTTTTGTAGGTTCGTCCGAGGTCAAGCGACTAATAAGGATATAGCCGTTAGCTTCAGGAATGAAATCTTGATTAACTAACACGTCTGTAGTAGAGAATGTTTTAAGTTTCTTACCCGAAATGTCAAAGTAATGAGTGAACACCCCACGAACATTTTTCAGTCCATAAGTAACACCGGCCTGCATGTAGATTTTAGGGTAAGTGCCCCATGTACCAGCATCGTAGGTACCATTCCCATTACCAGACCAAGCTTTACCAACCTTGAAGGTACGTTCATCAACCAACTGCTTAACGACATTAACGAAACTCAATTCCTCGGGTTTAACATCTAGCGTCAATTTAGGAATTTTGAGAGAAATATAGCCGTCTGGGAGATTTGAAAAGTCAACGTTAGCTTTTTTCAAATCCTCAAGAGAAGCGTTAAACACTCTTGCGGTCTCGTCTGGTTTAGAAGATACGTATAGCATGCAATCTTCTGGTGGAATGTACTCCATAGTGACTAAGTCGTCCGTTTCCGAGAACTTTTTAACAAGTCGTCCGCCATCACTTGAAATCGCAAACGAGAAGATTCCACGGATATTTGATAGATAGTATTTAAACCCTTTTTTAATCGGAATCGGCATGAATCGGAGCCATCCGTTAGAGGCCCATGTCCCGATTGATGTGTTGTTCCAAAGATATACTGAGCCTTCAATCTTATCTCTTAGAAGTTGCTCGATTGATTCCGTGAAGTCGATGTTGTCAGCCGTAACTTCGTCAACATTCAGTCCTCTGGATTGATAGACACCACCTTCCTTCCACTGGCGGTCACCCTCGTTGAAGTAATACCATTTTCCTGTGTTGCTTGCTACTACGATACCGTTGGCACCGTTTGGATAAGTACGCTGAATTTCTTCCAAAGAGCCAAGCACAGCCTTAGGTGCGTTTGACGAAATGGCATTAAGTTTTGACTCAACCCATTTAGTACTAGCCTTCCCGTCAAGATTCTTAGAAATGTTGTCGAGACGGTCCGGGAGCGTGTTATACGTATCCCTTGACTTCACGACTTCCATATCGGTATTACCGCTCTTGGCAGCGTCATCGTAGGTGATTTCCATACCTCGAGCAATAGCTTCTCGAACATCCGCACCCTTGGTTTTCTTTCGGATAGCGTCCACAAGGACACTGATTTTATTAGTGTTTTCGAGAGGGGTCACATCATCATATAGATTCAAGCGTCCCTCTGCTTCATTTTGTGGCATTAAGCACCTCCTAATTCATTTCGTAAACGAGCAATTTCAGCTTCTAGCTCACTGATACGTTGAGCACGCTCTTGTTGACTCATGTTAAACGCTGAGAGTTTAGCGTCATAATCGGCTTTAGCAACATTGTAATCTGCAAGAGCTTTATTATAAGCTTCACGTTCAGCATCCGTCGCATTAGCACCAGGAGCTGTCGGAGCTTTTGGCTCAACGGGTTTAGACTGACTAGCAGATTTAAGCGCAGACAACTGAGCGTTTAACTGCTCTAGTTTCTTCTGCTTGGTAGCTATTGACTGGTCTAGTTTGAGTTTTTCAATCGAGCTATCAGCTTCTTGCGTCTGTAATTGATAAGCAGATAGTGATTGGGATTGTGAGCCGATAGTTAAATCAACCGACTGTGGATTCAGTATATCAATTTTCTTCTCTAGGATTTGCAAGGTTTCAATCCCAGAAAGTGGGGCATTGATAATCTTGTGTTTGTTCCCAATCCTGAACTTGCTATATCGACTATCAATCAAATAGCGTTCAACTGCTGAGATTGTCCATTTAGCCAGTGCAATCTTCTGGTTTCTCAAATACTGCTTACCACGCGCCAAGAGAATACTAGGATTGTCAATTTCTGTCCAGATGACTGATTTCCGAATGAAACCAAACTCTTTTATCAACTCTTCGTCAGCTAGATACATCTTCCCGTCATTCACGCTTCGGATGTCGAGCTGAGCCCGTGTCACGTCCGGACTCTGGTCTTCCTCCTGCCCTTGGTTTTGGCTCTGCAAGTCCGCCCCAATTGGGACAATGATTGTAGCAAGACCGTCAAAATCAACTTCACGGCTCGCAGATTTGATGTTTTGGCCTAGCTTGATTGGGCTTTCTTTGGTAACTCCAATTTCCTTGGTCCAATCCACGTATAGTCTTGTATTGAGCTCTCTCAACGTGAGATAGCCACCGATGTTATTAATAATCCGTTCCTTAACGGTCTCCCAACTCGAATCATATCCGATATAGCGGAAAGGGCGGTCTGATTTACCGTGTACTGTGATATTTCTAGGAATTATCCGTTTGAATTCCTCGATTTGAACGTTTGCGGAATCAAAGATTATCTTGAAGTAGTCCTCAGCACCCTTATTAGGGAGTTTTTGAAACCATTGAGCTGAATCATGGAGATATGACAGGAAGTCTTCACAGACAACCTTTTGAACGAATCCGTTCGTTGACATCTCATTGGCCATCGTCAAAACTCGCCCTACAAATTCAACCTCGTTATCTCTTAAGTTGACAACTTCGATGATTGATTTGAACTGGACCATCTTTTGATACATCGTATGATCTAGCGGAATTGCAAACTCTAATTCGTGGATGCTGTTAACCGCTTGTTTGATTTCACCGTGAACGATCTTATTACCTCTCGGGCTATATGGGTCATGAATAACTCTGCGACTTGCAGTGGTACGATTGAGCTTATCCCATCGTCTATCTAAAAAACTAGGCCACCAGTAAATGGCATAACCTGCCTTTTTAGCAAGTTCAACAGGGCGCTCTGGAACAGTAATCTTTTTCCCTTCAAGATACTCTTTCGAGCCACTTGAAGTAACTACGTAGAAGTGAGATTGATATATACCACTGTCGCTGTTATGGTCAACAGAATTAATAGTGCAGTACCAATCATCACCCCATTTTAGGGCATCGTACCAGACAAGGTCGTCTTGTCCGGACTGCTCCGACCAAGTCGGAACTTGTAAACCAGATATGCCATTGCTAGACCTTAATCCCTTGACACGGATAGCGTAGCCCGTACTACTGACGTTGAAAATTTCAATGCTATCACAAGATACTGTCATGCCATCACCTCGTTAGAATAGTGCATTGCTACTGTGCCATTCCCTTGAGCTTCAAAATAGTTAATTCCGATGTCGAGCGTTAGAGCAAAATCTTTGTTCTCACCCTTCTTAAGGTAGTAGATGGTGCCGTTTGCGTCTTTAAGCGTGATGTCTTCACTGCAGATGATTACTGGGCTGATTGATGTATCTCCAGCATTGACGAAGTAAACGGGTGTCTTCTTCTTCTCATAGCCTAGATACCATTTAGTCCATGTTGAATTATCATTTTCAAAGTCAAATGTGTCCCAGACATCGTCAAAGTATTCATCTTCATGGAATGCAAACGGATAGCACTTAAATACGATAGTAGCAACCAGATTTTTCTTAATCGGGTCGTCTGCTACTTTGATGTGCTTAACCTTACCCATCCAGTAATAGCGTCTATCGTGCGTATCTCTCAACTTGCGTTGTGTTTTAGTAACCATGCTTGACTTAATCTGTCGTTCAGCAATTTTGCGATTCTCATAAGTCGTAAATGGCAATTTGAACTCATACGTAATTTCTCTTGATTCAAATACACGCTCTCCCAACGCAGAAGAGAAGTCAAGTTCACCTTGCATATAAGGGATAGACTCGACAATTTCTTTTTCGTCTGGGGTAGGTGCTTCACGTTTCTGTAAGTACCAACCAGCGTCACGACTATTAAAATCGCCAAACGCTATGTATTCTTTGATTTTAGTAATCATAATCTGTGTCGTCCTTTCAAAGTTTTAATCGTATCAATAGCACTATTGAAGTTATTGACAGTGCCACCAACCAATGCACCAGTATCAAGCACCATGTTTTGACCTTGTGCAATTTGTTCTTTGACATCTACGAGAGCGTCAATCACATCATTAAGCAAGCCAGCTGAGTGAGCAGCATAGGCTTCTTGACGTGCCGAAATCGTAGCGTCTGGGGTCTTATCACGCAAGACTTCCATCTTGAGCTGACTAGCCATATTTGAAGTGGCACCGGTTAAGATTGCGGTAGCTCTAGCATTAAATGAGTCGACTTGACTTGCAATTGAACCAAGACTTTCAGCAACGACTGGAGCTGAGTTATCAATCCCTTCAGCGATACCAAGGCCAATCCACCAACCAACTTCATCACGGAATAAGTGAGATGGTGAGTGAATTTTGGCTTTAGCTTGCGCTGCACGCTCTGCTTGTGCCACTAGGGCGTTTGCTGCTGCTGTAACTGCTCCAAGAGCTGAGTTCATACCTGCTGCTAGCCCTTGCCCCATGTAAGCCCCTGCTGAGAAGAACGCTCCATAACCGGCCCTTGCTGCGGCTGCTGCTTGGTTAACTGCTGCTTGTGTAACTGCTACTAATTGCTGACCGCTTGATTGCATAGCTGATACCATTTGAGCCCCACCGGTTCGAACCGCTGAAACGACTTGATTCATGCCATTTCTGACTGCTGAAACAATCTGATTCATGAAGGCTTGCGTACTAGCAACCATTTGCATGCCACTAGAACGTAGAGCCGCAGTCATTTGCATAGAACCAGACGTTACCGCTTGAACTGCTGACATCATACCTGCACTTACTGCCATACCTAGTGACATCATCGTAGCTTGTAATGTCATAGCTGCCGCTCCAACGGTAGCGAATACACTAGCTAACATCATGACTTGAGCACTTACCATTGCAAGCCCAGCTCCAGCCATTTGGGCTGAGCTAGCAAGCATAGCAAGCTGACTAGATACCATGGTAGCCATCATGGAAACCATGCTGAAACCAGTCTGAGCAGTCATGAGCTGAGCACCAAACATGGTCACTGCTGAACCTGCCATCATGAGCTGTGATGTCATTTGCATCAAGCTAGTGGCAAACATCATGAATTGAGTGTTTAGCATGGTCAGTGATGTGCCAATCATAGTGAATTGCGTACCAATAAGCGTTAAGCTAGTACCTAGCATAGTTGAGCTGGTAGCCATCATTGTCATGCTCGTAGTAATCATAGTTAACTGAGTAGCTAACATAGTTAAGCTAGTAGTTAACATAGTCATGCTTGAGCTGATAGAAGTCATGCTAGCAGTCAATGTCATTGAAACTGTACTGAACTGAGTTAGACCAGTCGCAGCAACCATCAATGCTGGTGCTAGTGTCATGATTTGTGTCCTAAACGCCGTGATAGGGGCTACAATAGCTGTTAAGCCTGCTAGCGATTGACTAGCTTGGTTTGAGAACGTACTGAATGCAGTACCAGCGGTAGTGAGTAGTGATTGTAAGTTAGTGAATGACGATTGAATGCTTGTAATCGTGCTAGAGAATGATGTCAATCCAGATACAGCGCTAGATGCTGAACTAGACACCTTACTCATGCCATCTCCGAGCTTAGTCATACCAGTACCAGCTTGAGCAAGTCCGGCTGAATTGTTACCAATTGACCCAACACCCTTAGCGACTGCCGCAAGAGATGCAGCCATGTCTCCAAGGTTTGTGTTAGTAATCTTAACAACCCCATTCGCTAACTGATTAAATCCAGAGCCGGCTTTCTGTGCTGCAGTACCGATAGAATTGAATACACTAGCCAATCCATCAAGGACTGATTTAATAGCACTACCAGCGGACTGAATCACGCTTGCAATTCCACTGAATGCTGACTGGATGCCAGTACCTATCCCTTGTGCCGCTGTGCTGATTGATGTACCAACCGACTGCACTACGCTAGCAATGCCTTGCAATGCTGCTCCGATAGCTGAACCAGTAGCACTAATGATACTTGCCACACCACTTAGAGCCGTACTAATAGCCGTACCGATACCCATCGCAGCGGTAGCAATTGCCATTCCTGCTGCTGATACAACCGATGCTATACCACTAAATGCAGCACTAATCACACCACCGATTGCTGTAATGATAGGTACGATTTGAGTGATTGCTGTAACAATTGCTGAAATGATTTGGCTTATGATAGGCGCAAGAGTTTGAACAACCGTAACGATAGCAGAAATCACTTGACTGATTACCGGCGCCATCGTCTGAACCACTGTCACAATACCTTGAATCAAGGTCATAATGACTGGTGCCGTTGCTTGGATGGCTTGTACAATTACTTGTAAAACCATTGCAATCTGTGGTCCAAATTGACCGATTACTTGAGCAACCTGGACGATGCAATTCGAGATAACCGGAGCGATTGCCACGATAGCATTTGCAATAATCTGAGTTACTGCTGTGATAGTATTCCCAATGATTTGGACAATCGGAGTAATTGCGGTAGCTACTTGACTGATTGCAGAACCAATGGCACCAACAAACCCGCTAAATGCACTGATAATAGCTGGCAATGTCCCTAAAATAGATGTCCAAGCGTTACCAAACGCTGTAATGAATGGCGCTGCATTGCCTAGAGCTGTTCCTACTGCTTCAACCAATGGTGAAAGTTTAGCCAGTCCCGGTGCTGCTTCACCGACTGCCTTAACGACAGTAGCAAAGGCAGTACCGAACGCTTCAACTATAGTTCCTGCCGCTTTTCCGATTGACTCAACAACGGTTCCGAACGCTGAGCCAATAGAACCGATAATCTGAGAAACACCACTAGCGTGGCTTGCTAGTAGTGAGAACGAAGCTACAATCAATGCAATCCCTGCACCGATTCCGACTGCCGCAATAGCGACTGCGGCACCAAACGAAAGCAAGGTAGCTGGATTCAACCCTTTAAGGCCCTGCAAAACGTATTTCATCCCTTGCCCGAAACCTTTGTAAGTTTCAGCTATCCCCTTGAATATAGCTGTCAAGATTCCTTTGATTGCGTTCCCGGATGATTTGATTACATTGGATATTCCGCTGAACAACTGAGTAATCGTTGATTTTGAACGTCTCGTGCTATTAGCTGCTTCATCCATTCCTGCCGCCGCATCCGCCCCAAACTTCTTGAATGGGTTTAGGCTCTTGATGAAGTCAAGCCCTCTCAATGCAGCACTTACGGCAGAAATGCCGGCCTTTGCGGTCATGAAACCTGCAACCATTGCTAAAATACCGCTGGTGATACCGTTTAAGATGCCTGGTGGTATTGCACTGATAAACCTAGATATTGCTGAAATGACTTGAGATATCCAGCTAACTAGCGTTCCAAGAGCTGAGCCAATGCCGGAGATAATAGACTGCATTTGTGAGCTACCGAGCACCTCACCGAATGAGGAACCAATGGTTTTAAGGGCGTTCCAAGTATCTTGCACTGCTGCTTTGAACGATTGAAACGCTCCAGTGTCAGCAAACGAGCTGATGAAGCTTCTAACCGATGTCGTAGCAATGTTTAGGGCTTGCGAAATGCCGTTAGCAATGTCACCAAACACCGACCCAATGCCCTGCATGAGCTTGCTACCATCAATCTTGCTGAATAGTTGCTTGATTGAGCTTGAAATGTAAGTAAACGTTGCACCTAGATTTTGCAAAGCCCCGGTGTTGGTAAAACCTTTCCAAAGTGAAGACAACCCACTGCCAATCTTGTCAGCGATGGCGTTGAAATCCATTCTTTCAATGGCATCGGTTAACCCTACCACCGCTTTGATACCAATCTGATTAAGTTTCTCAAATTGTGGCATCAATTTAATACCGATAGACTCTTTCATACTATCGATAGCTTGGTCGACAGTCTTGAATTCGGTGGCCATCTTACTGAACACTGGGTTGTTCCCAGCTCTAGTTATGGCATCGAAGAAGTCCTCGGTCTTAATCTTGCCATCTTGAACAGCTCTGACCATTTCATCGGTACTCATGCCCATTTCTTTCGCAACTGCGGCAATACCGGCAGGCGTTTGTTCCATCATGAGCTTGAAGTCTTGCCACTGGACCTTAGGTTTAGCAGCCATTTGGGTTGCTTGTTGGCTCAAGGTCTTCATGGCTTGTTGAGGGTCTAGAGCTGCCGCCGCAAGACCACCGAAACCTTTAACAAGCTCGGTTGTGTTCTTGGTTCCAACCGCTGCTAACTGAGAGTAGGTAGCGGCCATATCAGACGCTGAATAGATTGTTTTGGTCGCAAAGTCCTGCAGCTCGCCTTTGACCTGTCTAATTTGGTCAGTAGGCATCCCAATCTGTTCCATGTTCCCATCGAACATCTTCCATGCTTTGGTTGCACTATTGAGCTCACCTACCATGGATTTGATACCACCGCCAAGGGCACTAATACCGCCCATGATAGCGCCACCAATCAAGTTAGCACCGAGAACAGACTTGAAGACCGACCCAACCTTGCCGGCTGACCCTTTCAAGCCCTCTAACGCCCCTTTGATACGTTTAGCCCCACTTTCGGCGTCCTTTCCGTCAAATAACGCCTTGATGGTGACTGTACCATCTGCCATGATTATCCCTCCTTTCTAAAATTCTTCTTCGTATTCTTCATCAACGATTGTGTCGTTTGGAAGGGCATAATCCTTTTGAAGCTTACGCATTTCCTCTTTGTATTCAGTTGAGTCGCCCTTTTGTGGCTTCCATTTACGAATTTTGACTACTTCCATGAACTTGGTACCCTCTGGCAATCCAGAAAGTAGAGCATTGAACTTCTTCCAGTGAAGCTTACCTTGAACATCGAATAGATCAATGCCGTAAGCTTGCAAAAATGAAGCATAGATATAATCACCGTCATAGCGGATGTCATAAGGTGCCTTTTCCTTGGGTTCGTCACTTGCCGTGGTCTTCATAGGGTTTCCTGCCAAGTCATACTCGACATGGTTGTCCTCGACTTCTGACAAGCTTATGTGTTCCTCAAAAACCTCGTTAAATATCTCTGCCATTTCTTCCACGGTGAAATCTTCCAAGGTCTCACCGGTCAAGATACGGATGCCAAAATGTGGTTTGACAAACTCTGGAACATCTTCATCCCTCCACATTTCAAAGAGTTTCAAAACGTTGTTAAATGAAAGGTCTAGGGCGTACTCTTTATCATCGATTACTAACTTATCTGTCAGTTTTCGTGATAGGTCTAACATGATTACTCAGCCAAATACTTATCGAGGGCTATTTTAGAGTTTTGGGCTTCAAATTCCTCTGAAATACCCTTGATAGCTTCAATGAGATAGAACATAGCGTTAATTGTTGATTGACCAGCGAACGCATAGACTTGTTTAAACGCTTCTTCATCATCGAAGACTTGGTTAAAGCTATCTTCTACCAATGCTTTCAACGCTCCAAGAGCTTCTTCATCGCTTGTTTCTTGGAACGCTTGTCCTTTTGCTTGCAAGTCTTCACCAACAGCCTTCATGCGTTGGATATTGCCATCGGACACTGGAAAATTAAGTTGGAACTCACCAAAATCTACTGGAATGACATTGCTACGTTTTTTAATTACTACCATGTTTAAAATTCTCCTTTAATACGAAAAAAAAGAGGGTAAGGGCTAAACCCCACCCTCTAGTTGTCTTATCTTTGTTTTATTAAGTTAGATTATCCAGTTACCGTTGCTGATTCGGTTTCAGACGATGCACCAGAACGTGCTGACGCTGTACGTCCAGAAGTTTCAGAACCAGTGCCAGAAGCTGCTACTGCGGCAGCCGCTACTGGTGTGCCGCTGATGTCATGTTTAACCGGTGTACGAGACCAGTTAACTTGGAACTTGATTGTTTCAAGCTCTGAAGCTTCACCGTCACCGACTTCGATTTCAGAAAGTCGAGCAAGACCTTCCTTGTAGTATTTGCCGTTAGGAACAACTTCCTTGTACCAAACAACCAAGTCGTCAGCTACGGCATCTTCTTTTTCTACGACAAAGTTTTGAGCTTTATCGTCATAGTCACGGTGCCCTTCAAATGAACGGCCACGAGATTTTGAAGTGATGATTTTTTCTTTCGTACCATCGCCGTCGAAGTAAGCAACGTCATCATCTTCTGCATCGTTTTCTGGTGCAGATTCTTTGATACCTTTGGCAATCCACAAATATTTATCTTCTGTTGGTGGTGTGTCTGGATGTTCTGAATCGAACGGTGCGATATAGTGTTTGCGAATCGCATTTTTAAATTTAGCCATTTAGTTAAGGCTCCTTTCTACTTCTAATCTTGCTTGTAGGTCAAGCAAGTAAATGTAAAAGCCCTGCTCGTCGGCATCGTTTAAGCTCGGTGTCTCGACGGTCAAGGCTAAAAATGTATATGAATTGTTCTTGCTTGGTAGCTCAAAGCCAATTTTTGAAAGCTCGGTGTTTATCTTCCACAGAATAGCGTTTAGCTTTTGCTGGTCCTGCGATTTAATAGCTATCTCATAAGGTAGCGATAAAATCTGAGTGCCAGCCATGTCCTCGTCTTCCACTTTGCCACCCGGCAATGGATAGACTGAAAGGCTTTCGTCTTCTGAAAGATAATCAAGCTTACATTTTAACGGCAGTCCAAGCGTATTGATGAAGTTTGCGAGAACTTCTGAAAAATCGTTATCGTTCATTAGTTAACCCCCATAGCTCGAAGCGCAACTTTGCCCCAGTTCTTACCATGCTTAGGAATAGCTTTCTTATCCCACCGCTTGCCAGTTCCGGGTGTAGTGTATTTGCTGAAAGTGAAGCTCCTATTTTTGTTATAGCTAGACCCATAGAATTGAGCTCTTGCATAAGGTCCCGGATATCTAATACCATCGCTAAAAGCTGAACCGCTAGCGCTCAAGGTTCCATCTCTACGAGGGATAAACGGCTGCATGTCGGTTATCATTTGACCAATCATGGCAACCTTTCCACGTTTGACCGCCTCTGGACTGCATTTCTTTTCGAGCCCTTGCAAGTCAACCTTAACGGTTACATTAGCACCCATCAGATCACCTCGATTTCATAGCAAAAAACTTTGTCTTGCCTTGGATAGTAGACTGGAATGACGGAACGAATCTTATAATCTCGTTTGCCGTCGTTAATCAATCCGTTTTCAAAACTTTCATCAAGCACCACTGGGCAATGTTTCGGATAGACAAATAAAACACTGGGTTTTGATTCGCTACGATTGTTAGTTGACCCGCTAACGTTGAACTGCCTATCAAATCTGACGGGTTTAAGGGTTGTGGGCTCATCATATGTTACTTTTCCCCAGACATCCGTTTCACCCGTTAGCTTTTTGATTGTGACCGAATCAACTAGCATGCGTTTGTCAATGACGGTCATAACATACCCCCCTATAGCCATATCCTGCCCCTTTTAGGGCGTTCAAAGCGTCAAGAGATAGATTATAACGGCTGCCCTCTGTGGACGCCTTAGACGTGCTCTTGTAGCTAATAGAAGTACGCCCAAGAGACACACTAGAGACTGATTGCTTTTCATCAGCGGACATGATGCCGCTACTATCCAAGTAAGCAATTTGAAAAGCCGTCGCTAATTTGACGGCCTTCTTTCGATATTCCAGTTCTTTTTCAAAATCAACAAAGTCATAGAGGTTTCTAATAAACATATTGATAGCTAATTCTGCTCTAGCTCGTAGCTTTTCAAAATTTTCGACCTCATCAAAACCAAGTTTTTCAAACTCGTTTTCAGTTAGATAAGCGATTTTAACCACCTCCATAATAAAAAGGCGGTGTATTATCCGCCTTCTAGTTTATTCTTCGATTTCGTAACCGAGATTAAGAAACGCTGAAACAGCAACATCATTAGTAGCTGTAAAGCTAACGCCATCTTTCGTCAAGATAACGCCGTTTACTGTTGTTTCTTCGTTCTTCTTAGCTGCTGCCATAGTTACCCCCTATTAGGCTGATTTGTGGACGTAGATAGCTTTCTTCTTGTTTTCCAAAACGAAAGCATCGTAACGGATACGTCCTTCAATAAGTTTCCCGTTAATTCCTGGTGGGTTATCGTGAATCTTGTAGTCTTCAAGTTTAACTGGTGATGTAGTCGCTACTGGGTGAGCAATGATGAACTCAACGCCTTGTGGGAGACGGCCCGGTGTAAGAACTACTGGCATACCGTCAATCATACCAACTTGCCCATTGATTGTGATTTGTTGTCCAAGGTCAGACTGTTTCACAAATGCAGGGTCAAGCTTGATAAGTTTGTAGAATTTAGAAGATACATGAAGCACGCGCCCAGCTGTTGGAACAAATGCTTCTGTAAGCTTGATTTGACCATCAAGCACTGCTTCATAAGCGTTATCTTTTGTAACTGCCGCCGTAACGATGTTATCTGTGTCAGCACCGCCTGCAATAGTTGCGAATCGGTAAGTGTCGATCTCTGGGATAACAACTTCTGACAATTGACGAGCAAGAGCTTTACCAGCTTCCATGACACCGTTAGTGTCTTGTTCAGATTTCTTATCAATGGTGAATGTGAATGAGCGGTCTTTCTTCAATACCATTGTTTGAACAGTGTTACCGAGTTCGTCCGCTGTACCGTAACGATTGACACCACTAGTTGTGTAGTCGTTCATTTGTGAAGTCGGAACAGAATACACTTTAACTGTGTCGACACCAGTAAAGTCGAAATCTTGGTTAATGATACCAGTTGAAAGGGCTTCTTTGGTGAAGCGTTCATCAACTTTGTTGTCAAATTTCTGTGCGTAGTTAACAACCATGTTTTAAATACCTCTTTTCTTTTTATACGCTATCAAAGCCTTCAAATAGGGCTTTATCTTCTGCGCTAATATCCTGCCCGGCGTCCGCTGCCGGATTCCCCGGAACAGTGATATTTGGGTTTTGCGGTTCGCTTTGAGTTTGGAAGAGGTAAGGGCTTGTCTCTCTTAGACCGTTGATAGTTTCTTCTAGGACTGGTTTCCCGTCCTCACCTAGTTCAATCTTGTCTAGGTCAATAAACTTCATAAGGTCCTCGGAGTTGTAAGCTCCCACGTCCTTCAATGCCAAAGCTACCGCATTAGTTTTCTTAACTTGGGCAAGGTTAGCTTCATTCTCCGTCTTGTAAGTGTCAAATTGAGCTTGTAGGTCCGCTAATTGTTGCTTAGCTTCTTCACTTGCTCCCTCTTTAGCTTTCAAGTCTTCGAGTGCTTGGCTTTGTTGCTCAAGTTGTTGTTTAAGGCTGTCGTTTTCAGCTTGTAATTCAGATTTAGCTTGTGATTTAGCGTTTTCAATACCTGCCCCGTACGCTGACATAATATTGTCAATCACACTCTTGTCTGTGATACCAGCTTCAACCAACATGTCACGTTTTAAACTCATGCTTAAAACTCCTTTCTTTTACGTCCAGTGGACAGAATTTGCCTAGTTTTACGACATTCGACAGGTCATGATAGTCTAATTCCTATCAGCCAAGATTACGGATCACCAGCTTTCTTTTTCTGTTGCTTTCGCAGTTCGATTTCTGCTTTAGCTTGATTAAACGGGTCATCATAATACCTCTCTCTCGAATAGTCACGATATAGAAACGGGTATTGTCTCAGATAGTCCCTCATAGCTGCTTGCTGTTTCCTAACTTGCCCCTTGTACTTGCTTATCAGCTCGTCATCTTCTAGCTTGTTAGCGACGTGAAGCAACTCTTTTGACTTTCTGATAGAGCGTTCTATAGCTCGCTGCTTAGCTTGAGCGTTAGCATTTTCTATAGCTTGCTCTGGCGTTAGGTCTTTTAGGTGTTCCGGTAAGTCTGGCTTATAGTTAGCGCCTAACACAAACGGTGTTATCTCATGGCGGCAGTTGATACCAAGACAACCGCCCGCACTACCAAAGCCATAATCGGATAGCGAATAGATTCGCTCACCTTTCTCAGTCCTAGCTGGGCCATGCGTAACTATTTGATGCTGCAACGGGGCGCACATCTCACGGGCTGTTGACTTCATCGAGTAATAGAATGTATCAATACCCACTTCCTCAGCCGGTGCCATTCTAGCTTCACGATAGACTCGCCATGATGTTGAACGAATAACTGTCCTAGCGTAAGTGTCAGCTCTCCACCGCTTACCTTGCTTATCAGTAAAACCATAGAACCCCTTATCTGCCCACTTCATAACCGTAGTGGAAACGGCTTGAGTGGGGTTCATAAGACCAGTGACAACCTTGGCCACTGTTTCCTCGACCATGGACTGATAGACCTTTCTGACACTGACTGGCAGTGTTGTATTAATAAGGTTGTTGATATCCCCCATAGTCTGATTGACGTAGTTGGCTAAATTAATCTGGATAAGATTGTTATCCACAAAGTCACCGCCGCCCATTGAATCTAATAGCTGGGTTTTGGTGTCCTTGTATATCTGGTAGCCTTCGTTTTGAATGACATATCTTAACTGCTGCTCAGCTACTCCAGACCGTTCAGCGATAAGCTTGACATTCTCATCATTGAGCAAGCCCATTTCACTCATTTTCTCAATCTGCCAGATATAAGGGTTATCCTCAAGGCTAGCGCTGCCACGCTCTCTTATTCTGTCAACAACTTGGTCGAATAAGTCCATTGTCATTTGATGGTAGATGTCAGCGACACGGCTAGCGTCTAGCATTAGCTGCTGATCATTTAGCTTGATAGGCTTCTTATTCGCCATAGGTTATCACTCCCCGTATATCGACTTATCTTCTAGGCTTCTATCGTTGTTAGCTTCTTCAATGGTGTTGCCGTTGATTTCTGCTTTGATTGCCTTGGCTTCCTCTGGCGTTACGTTAAGCACCTTCTCGATAGCCATTGTCTCAGTGCCAAAGCCTGCGTTAACTACCTTAATCCAGTAATCAAGCTCTGCGTTTCGGTCAGTGAATACACCGTCATCAAGGTTGACGCTGATAGCGTCCATATCTGGTATTGTGCCACTGTATAGACCGTAAGCCTTGGCAAGCTCTAGCATTGAAATGATTAGCTCTCTTAGTGATTGCTCGACCAGTGAAACAATGCTATTGCGCATTTGGTAGGTGTCTGAGTTCTCGCTGACAATCTCTGTCGCTGTCTTCATGCTCTTTCCGTCGAACGTAAACATGCCGGCTGACACACCTAACTGCATTTCAAACAAGCTCAGACCCTCATTGATAGCCTTGATATAGTCTTCTGCACGGATGGGTGTTGTAAGGTCGGTAATCTTAACACCGCCGTCAATGTCGTTGCTCTCGAATTGCTCATAGACGTTCTGGCCTACTTCAAATTGATGTCGGACAACAACCTTGCCGCCTTCTTCCGTATAGATAGGCTTAATCAGTTGAGCAGGAACAGCAACACGGCGTTGACCCATTTTGACCTCCCACATAAATTGGTCATAGGTCTCATTGAGAAAATCAATCGTAGTTTTAGCATTGTCAAAGATAGATAGACCAAGAGGGCTATTGATATCCTTGTTATTCATGCCCGGTGCTTTCAGATATGTAAATAGCGGACGGCTTAAACCGTGCAATTCTACGGTTTCTTCCAAGTCCTCATAGACTTCTGATAGCGGCACCCTTTGCCCTACGATATTTTGATTATCTGACCGGTAGAGCTCGTTTGAAACTGTATATTTGCCATCTTTAGACCACTCATGAAGCTCGACAAGCGTGTAATAGATTGTCTTCTTTCCTTGCGCCTTGGTTGTCTTGGTGACAATAGCAGCACTTGATACATCTTGCGTGTTCGATTGTAGCGGCAGAAAGACCGGTGCTTGTACAAACGACACTCTGACCTGCTCACCGTCGATGTAAGGACGCATTGCAAGACCACCGAGAGCAAGACAGCTCTCTAGGTAGCGTTCAAAATTCTTTGTGAATCGGTCATTGTTAAGCTGCTCTTGAATAAACTTATCAGCCGTTGAATCATCCACCTTGATTTCAGCTTGTTCGTTGAACACAAGGCTAGCAATCTTCTTTGAAGCGGTCCTTGCAATAGGCAAGTGATTGAACGCCCTCTTTTGGGGTGTACCGTTACTATCGGTGTACTTGATAAGCGGATATTTACCGGCAAAGTATTTCAAACTCTCCCTAATGCGGTCGTATTCAGCACTTGATACCGCAATTTTAGGGTGGTCTGTGATATTAGTTAGACTTTCGGTTGTCATAACGTATTTACTCCTTGTGAATAGGTCTTTAATGGTCTGTACTATTCCCATTATTAGCTCCTTTAAGCTTTCAAATCTAACGCCCTAGCGTTGTCTAAAACGAAATATTTAAACTCATCAACTGTGTGGTCATCTTCCTTGATAACTTTAGGGTCGTCTGTATGTATCGTTTTCTCGTCGTAACGGTACATCTTATGTTCTTCGTAGAATATTCTGTTACTTGGTATATCAAGATAATAGAAACGCCCCTCTGCTAATAAACTGATAACCATATCAACCATGGTCTGATTTTTCTTCTTAGCGACTGGATGCCAGCGCTCTCTATAGTCTTTGAAATACTGGTTACGAAGTGCACCCTCTGCACTATCAATGGTCATTTTAAGCTTAGGCACTCGGTACTGTTTCATAATCTTTTCGATAAAGTCATGGATCATAACCGTCAATTCACTCGGTGCCTTCTTAATCACTTGACCGGCTGGGCTGTAATAGAATGTATCTAACAGAATCACATTACCTTTTGCAGTCAGCCCATAAGCACCGCATGCAGTCGCTGATTGTTGGTGCCCTGTATCGAGTGCGAATGATATCCCGATAAGCCTATCGTCTGTTGGCAAGCTAGCGATAGCGTGGAATGTACTCATGTTATACACTTGATTACCAAGCCCCACAGCTTCGCCTAAATACAAATAGCGATAGTAGTCGTAATCATTCTGTTTAATGCGTTCGATGTCCTCAAGCATTTGTTCAGTAACAAACCCTAACTTATCATCAAGATAGGTACTTGAGTGTGCTAGATAGTTATCATTGGGCTTGATGTCCTCAAACCATTCGTTAATCCAACTATAAGGATTGCGAGGCGGGTTGTACGACCAAAAAAACTGCACAAAGGGAGCTTTATCGTGTTTTTGACGCATGAAAGTGACATTAGACTGGTCGAAGTCCTCAGCGTCGTTAAACTCAGCCGCTTCTTCGTACCACACGGCAATGATGTTCCCAATGTCATTTGATTTCAGTTTCTGGAAATCGTCTTGGCCGTAGAAGTAGAAGGTAGAACCAGTTCGCTTATGGACTATCTTAAACGGGCTTACAGTAGCTCTAAACTGACTGTCTAGTCCAAACATACTAATGGCCCATTGAACCTTATTAAACACGCTGTCACGGATCGTATTAGCTACTTTCCGAATGACTACCACGTTAGCTTTCTCGCCTTGCATGATGTACTTAATCATCATATAGACAAGTTTCAGCACGATAACCGAGGACTTGAAAGAGTTACGACCACCTTTTAAGACGTTGTAAGGCTTTTGAGACTGCCAAACCGTTTTGAAATGCGGGTTAACGTTTTTCTGAATATCAATCGTTGCCATCTGGGATATCCTCCCATGCGTTTATGATATTAACGTTCATAGTTCCTTCAACACCGCTGTCAAGTTGTTCTCTTAGCTTTCTGATTTCAAGCTCCAACTTCTCGGACTGCTTAGCCGTTGGATAACGTTTCAAGATTTCAACAATTGCCTTGATAACTGTATTGTTGTCAGCCTTCTTCATCAGCCTTTCAACTTCACCAGTCAAGGGATTCATCATCAAGACTTCTTCGTCTCGTTTTCCTCTAGCAATGTCAGATAGGATGGACAAGGCTTCTTTTGCATCCATGATATTCTCATCGTGCATTTTTTCAACTTCGGCTTGGATAAAGCGTTTAATCTCAACATTTCTCAACAGTCTTTCACTCTGGGAGCTTGCTGTTCTTTCGCTATACCCAGCATTAATCGCTGCTTGCGTTCCATTCCCTAGCTTGATGTATTCGCTAGCAAATAGCTTTTGTCGTTGATTTAGCCCAATATGTCCACCTCCTTCGTTGCATAATCAAAAAAGACAACCCACAAAATGAGCTGTCTCTGATTTTCTTCGATAATATAATAATACCACTTAAAACAGTTGTAAGATACCGTGCTTTCTCCGTCAAAATACCGAAATCTCAGCGTTCAACGACTAATTGACCATTTCTGTACAGTTCTGCGAATGCTAGGATAGCATTATTTAGCAGTTCTTGAAACGTTGTTCTCTCAAAGCCGATTCCTTGGGCGATTTGCCAGTTTGGTTTAGGTGGATAAGCTAGGTATTTCTCTATCAGTATTCTGCGATAGTCTGGACGATATAGCCCGCTAACTGCTTGCTCTATGGCTTCTAGCTCGTTCATTGCATCAACCCGCCTTACTGCAATATTCTCCACTGGTCTACTCACTCCGCTGCCACCCCTGGGCATGAAGGTGAATTCCTGTGTTATTTTCTGCTCAGCTCCGTCGTGTGCAATCTCTCGCCAGCGTGGGTATTCTCGAAGTTTGCGCTTGCAACGTTTGATTGTTGCTTTTTCATCAATTTCCGGCAATAGCATTGTTCTGCCCTCTCTGGTATAATAGTAGTGTTGACTTTCAGAAAGTGCCGGCCATTGTGTCGGTCTTTTTTGTTTTCTCGGCTCATAAGTATTAAGAGATATGAAAAGATTGAGTTTGTGAGCCTTGTTGCCACCCCTTTCTAGCCATCAACACCAGCAAGGTCTTTGGCTTTTATTTTGTAATGCCATATCGATAAGAAAAAGGGTTTTTCACATCCTTTTTTCTTAAATTTGCTGGGTTTTGTTTAGACAAGGTCTGTCAGCTTGTCCGATGTTGAAAAAGTGTTAAAAAAGTGTTCAAGCCACTAAAAATTAGTGTTCGACAGACAACGACTGGCAAGAGGAATCGAACCCCTTATACAACCATTCCAGCCTGCGATATAGAAATCATCTTGGAGGTTTTCCTCCTTTTTTTGAAATAATACAAGAATAAAGTAAGTAGAATTATGGAGATTTCAGTTTCGCATTGCAGGCATAAAGCCTTGAATAATCACGCCACCAGTAATGCGCTTTAGATTTGTGAATGAAATAAAAAAGGTTCCTCGTTTCTAATTGTTTATTTACTGGATTTTTGGTGCCGAGGTCTGTCAGCTCGACGGGTGTTAAAAAGTGTCTCTTGGATATTTTGACAGACAATAGCTAGTGAGGGAGTCGAACCCTCATAAACCGTTCTAGCTACACGCCTAACGCATAGGCTGTATAAAGAGCTTTTTTGACCGTGGTCTTATTACGACCTATCTTGCCTTTAGTGCGATATTTTAGAATGATGCGGTCAACTTCATCATCCAATCTCTCGGCCCATTCGTAATTATTTAAGACATATTTGGCAATCTTGCTGAATAAGTCTCTGGAAAGTAGCCCTTCCATTTGGATGACCTTAAGCGGCGTTAGAACGATACACTCGACATAACATCGATTGATTGAGTCCTTGATTCTGTTAGCTTCTTTTCTATCGCAGCCTTTAATTTCCATGATGTGTTTAGCCACACTGTTCTTATAATTCGCTCGAAGTTCTTCTACTTCCTCTTGGAATTGCTTAAACAATTCCTCTGGCAATCCCGCATTAGTGGTATCTACGATTGGTCGAGTAACTCTCCCTCTTGTGTAGTTCTTGGCCAGATAGTCTTGTAGGTCACTATAAAGCTCGTCTGAAATAATGCCTTCTAGTCGCTTGACTGTTTCGGGCGATATCCTCGCACGCTCCGTGACTGCATTATTGAACGCTTGGTAAATAATAACTGCTTTTTTCTTATCGCACTGTTTCACGTCTTGAAAAAACTGGCTATACGCACTTCCTTTGTGGGCTTCTCTTAGTGCTGCATGCTCACTGACTAACCTTGAATGTAATTCTTTGGTCAGTCCGGAATATTTATAGTTTTTGCTCATGAGCTTACCTCTGCCAGCTCTGGGTCTTCCCATACATTGCCGATAATTTCTCTTGAATTAGCTATGCTGCATAACCGTTCAAAATTATTGTATCTAAACAAACTATTCGTCCACATACCTAAATCAGTTCTGTACTCGACTACACCATCCAACAATCCCCCATCCGTACCAAGAATATCCCCTTCGAAGATTTCTTTGCCGTTTTTGTCAGTCAGTCCTGTTGATTGCATTAAAACGATATCATCGAATTTGTAGTAATTTGTCCGTTCGAAAAAGAGTGTCTTTACAGAAATTTCGCTTTTCCCGAAATCGATAGACATAATATCATCAGCTCCGTACATTGTTTTATGAATTTTATCCCACGCTCTATATCTTGGTATCATTGTCCTCTCCCTTTCAGATAGCTGGGAATATCATCCCCAACCTGCACACTGTCATACTGCTCCTTGCTGACTAGGAACTTACCGTAAGCCCCACAATCAAGCGTATAGAGTTTCCCGACCATAGATTTTCCAGTAACCTTGCCATGTAATTCAACGGCATTGTCAGCCTTGTGGATTACCACTGTCTCGATAGGTCGATTAACCACTCGTAGAACAGTAGTAATATTAATGGCTAGCGAGACTAGTAGTAAAATCGTTGCGACTGCTAGTTCGTTATAAATCTTCCTCTTTGACGAATGTTCCATTTACCATTTTTCCTTTCCGATTCTTGATTTCCTCGTATGCAATACCGAGACACTCAGTGACATCAAGATCTAATTGATGTGCTAGCACGATAATCGTTACTAGCGTGTCACCGATAGCGTCCTTAAGTGCTGCTTTCGGTTCTGTGAATTTAGTTGGCTTCAAGAGCACATCTCGAATTTCTCCGACTTCCTCAGTAATACGCATCCACTGAATCTTAGGGTCAGCTTGCTTTAAATTGCGTTCGTCTGCCCACTCGTTGATTTTAGTGATAAGCGCCGGGATTCCGTCATACGTCGGTTCTTCAGGCTCTGCGACAAATACGAGTCTTACCATCACTCCACCTCCTTAACTTCCACGCCTTCACAAGAGAATACCCAGCCGAAGCCGTTTGATTCAAGCTCTTTGCGGGTGTGCTTGATTCTATAGCTTTTAATTTCGTCATCTGATGCAAAGAACCATTCATGATTGTCTAAATTTTCATTTAGATGGGTAGCGTATCCATCAACCCCTTTAATCCGAACCGTATACCTAGGCTCTTTCTCGACCTCATACCCAAACTGGTGCATGTTAACGAGGATTTTAATAGGCTCGTCTTCAATGTCCTCTATCCATTTTTTGAAATCATCTTTTTCTTGGTCGTCCCAATGAGAAAAGTAGTGAAATAACTCGTAGTCATATACAAAACCGTCTCTTTTCTCCTCATACCAATCCGCCACATACTGTGGTACGACTGGTTTAGGAACGATTGAATCATATAAATCTTCTGCGTACGATACTGAAATCTTACCTACCTTCGATAGTGTTTGTATTGCTTCATTTCTGTTCATCATTTCGTACTCTCCTTGTAAATGACTAGTGCTGATGTATGGTAATATGTAGCGCTAACACCACTGTCGGCCACGGCTGAAATGTTTGATTGATACTTAATATCAATGATTTCAATTTGTGGATTCTCTTCGATAAACCCATTAATCAAATCGTCGATTTCTTGGCAATTAGTAAATCCATATTCAACCTCTAACCACTTCGTTCTAATCATCAATTTCCTCCATCCAGACAGTAGCGTCTACTGCCATGCTTAAATCTTTCAATATTTCCATGCGTTCCAGTGCTTTCTCCTTATCCGAGAAATAGCACTCCTTCACATCATCCATCGTGCGTGCTACTCGTACTATCCACCGCATTCGACTAACTCCACTGTATACATCCTAGAATTACGATATTTAACACCTCGTAAGCGGTGCAACTCGTTGATAGCGTCGTTCTTGTTATTGAAAATATGCTCACTGTCTGGCATATTATCAAAGTACACGATAACTTTATATTTCATAACTCAATCAATCTCCTTCCGTTGTCACTGGTTCTTCGAGCGTACACCGGTGTGCCATAGTACCCGATTGTGCTAGCTGACACTCCTAGTTGTTCAGCTATTTCACGCTTAGTTCCCATTGCCAGTAATTGTCCTCCCTTATACAAGGCATATTCCTTTACTTGCATAGCTCGACCATCTTTCTTAATAATTCTTCATCCGGTAACTGCTCAAGCGTTAGAATGCGGTTGAGTTTCTTTGCGTTGATACCTAACTTAGCGCTGATAAATTCCATATCTTCGTGATTAGCCCAGAACCACTTCGAGAACTCTTGCGTTTGACCTAATACGCTTGTATGGTCGTAATTTCCGGGAGCATGCACACCGACTAACTTGTCTTTATATTTGCTATTCATTTCACGCTCCTTCAATGTCTAACACAATCTTAAATTTCCCAGACTCACCACTTAGCCCGCCATACTGAAACGACATCATTTTGATAACTTCGTGATTATCGTCTGGCCACAAATTAGCATCCGTTAAGCCGTCTATAAGGGCTTTGACAGTGGGATATAGGTTCGGCGGGTCTAATCTTCGTCTAGTTGGTGAATAGACTGTTACAGCTACCGTGCAAGGCTTATCTGGACTATATACCGGCTTAATGTTTAGTCCAGCTTCTGCTCTTGCTATTAATCGTAGTCGTTTGACCATTCGCCCCTCTGCTTGATAGTGAAATCTGTCGTTACTGTTGATAACTAGATTTTGAGCAGGTTTAGCTTTTGACCTTGGTAATAGAAATTCTAGTTTCATATTTCACCTACCACAATCTCGTAATTATCAAGCGTTCTTCCGTTTTTAATAACATTGCTCAAATAGCCTTTGTTTCTCCCAAGAAATACACTAGCCGCTCTCAAACTGTCGAATCTCATTATTACACCGTCAACCTTGCTTACTAGGGTGACTTTCTTACTTGTTTGTAGCAAACCGTTTTTGAACGCATGCCTTATGTTTTCAGACCTTGTCACCCATTCAAGATTTTCTGCGGAGTTATCTAATGGATTACCGTTTTTGTGATTAACCTCTTCTTTGTTTTCCGGGTTCGGAATAAACGCAGTAGCAACTAACCTGCTTACTAGGTGCGTTTTCATTTCGCCGTCTTTCCACAATTTAACCTTTTTATCTCTCTTGCCACCTCTTTGCCGCTTTTGTGTTTGTAATTTGAGTTTTCTGCGCTTCCATACACGCTTTCTAATTCTTCCGTGCCAATTACTGTAAGTTGTTTTTCCCTCACATGACCAAATTGTGCCATCGGAACACGCTTCATAAATGCCCTCGTAACCTTTTATTGGTTTAAATTCCATTTATTTTTCCTTTCTCAGAAGGGTAAATCATCACTTATGTCCATTGGGTTTGCGTTACCGAATGGGCTGCCACCTTGTGCAAATCCTTGGTTTTGCTGTTGTGGCGCTTGTTGTTGCGGCGCTTGCTGACCATAGGGCCCTGCATAGCCGTTGCCAAACGCTCCCGAAGTGTTGCCTTGATTTGTATTACTTCCTTCACGCGCTGCACGGCTTTCTAGCATTTGGAAGTTCTCAGCGACCACCTCGGTTACATACACTCGTTGACCTTGCTGATTCTCGTAGCTACGGGTCTGGATGCGACCTGTAATTCCAATCAATGCGCCTTTTTTAGCCCAGTTAGCCAAATTCTCAGCTTGCTGACGCCAGATAACGCAGTTGATAAAGTCTGTTTCTCGTTCGCCGTTAGCGTCCTTGAAATTACGGTTGACGGCTAGGCTAAACGTAGCTACTGCAACATTGCTAGGCGTGTAGCGTAGCTCTGGGTCACGGGTTAGGCGACCAACTAATACAACGTTATTGATCATGTTTGTTTCCCTTTTTCTTTATTCTCTTGGTCTTGACGTTAACTTAAATGTGTTTTCAATTCTTCTTCGGTCATACTAGCTATGTTTTGATAGCCGCTGACAGTGTAGTTTTGTTTGTATTCCCAGCCGTTTTCGCTAAGTAAACGTTTAAATCTGTCTTTATCGTCTGAATCTTCAAAGTAGACTTCAAGCGTCATTTTTTGGCGATAACGTTTTGATTCTGGAATGTTAGCTTCTTCAATCGTTGGCGTGTTTTCGATAATTTCGCCTGTTTCTGAATCAACAACTAATGCCGTTGGTGCTGTTGCTACTATTTTTTCTTTTTGCTTTTGTAATTCAGCTTGTCGTAGCGCTTCTTGTTCTTGTCTTTGACGTTCAGCTTCTTGTTTTTGTAATTCAAAAGCATGGTCTGAACGAATCTGATCTAACACCTCTGCTAATGTCAGATTTTGAAGCATGCGGATATACGGTTGGTCGGTCATTCCGTACTCTGAACAAAGTCCGGATATGGATTGAGTGGCTTTTTTAAATTCCTCTTGTTTTTGATGTTCAAAAGTAACCATGTCGTCTAATGCCTTCATAGTCGCTTTTTTAAGAGTTACACCGTCCGCCATAAAATCGCCATTTTTGAGGTATTCCGTTGCTTTTTCATCAAAAATACGAGGGTCGATCATGTATTCGCTGGCTTTGTTAGCTAAATAACTTTTAACCGTGTCCAATCTCAGTGCCTTTTGATGATTTTCGAACTCTTTCACATCATTTGCGATTTGGTTGATAATGTTTTTAAGAGGTTTCTCTGTTTCCTTGATATATTTTTCAAAATCCGTCGCTGGTTTTGATAACTCATTCTTGATTTTGATACGTTCGTCTGAAATTTGCTTGGTTAATTTTCGTAATTCAGCCAAGACTTTCTTGTCGTCTTTAATGGTGCCAGCGGTGACTGTGTAATTTTGATATTTAGCAACTACATCAGCAATGCCTTTTTCAAAAACCTCTTGCCCTACAATTTCAACTTTGGCTTGTTCAATATTAACTTGTAATTCTTTCATTGTTCACACCTCGTTAATAGTCGAGAAGTTCGCCTTGAACTGGCTCGTTTTGTGAGTTGGCAACCGGTTGAGAATTGCTTTCACTTGTTTGTTGGAAATGCGTTTGTTCTTGCTTCATTTGTTCGATTTGCGCCAGCTTACGAGCTCTAACATCCTCTTGTGTCTCTTGTGGCGTTACATCCTTGATTCTGTCAAAAGTTTCACCGCCGTCATCCTCAGTGTACATACTCCCTAAATCCTCTGGGAAAGCTTCACGTAAGGCATTGACAAGAGCGGTTTTTCTAATCATGGTAGCTGGCATAGCGTTCCAAGTGCTTTGCTTTTTATCGTATTCTTCACGACTAACGAAAACCTCTACAGGAACCTTGAAATTCTTGCGGTAAACTCTAGCCCAACCACCGACGAGCGTGTCGTTAGGTAGCAGCAGCGCCCCTTTCCGCTCTACCATATCACCAGAACCGTCAACAACTACCACTCCGGCTTCAAAGCCTTCATAGTTTGGGTTTTGTGCTGCACGCTTCAAGAATGCTTCTTTTGAGACAATTAAGCTAAATTCAGCCCCACCATTTTTCTTTTTGTAAGCTACGATATAGACCTCGTTTAGCAATGGGTTAAGATTTCGCCCTTTAATCAATGACAAAGCTTGCCCAACTTGTTTTTCTGTCAGCAAATCTTGTGGGTCGTAGTATCGTTTGATATCTTGAAACGTCCAGGCGCTTGTATCTGTTGAAATATCCCTTTTGTTTTGTGTTTGTAGTTGATTTGTCATGTCTTTGTCTTCCTTTTTGTTTTGAATACCCTTATTTCGCATTTTAAGGGGGTATAGTGCAATTTTAACGGTGTCGTAGTCATTTATACCACCGAGAAAAACACACGCCTTAAAATCGATTTTAGAGGGGTTTTCTAGTGTGTACTAAAAATCTGCGTTGATTTCTTAGCAAAATACATATATTCATTGATTTTCTCGATGAACGAATATAGATCTAAATCATCCATCATTTTCTGTTTGTGCTCTTTCGAAAACACAAGTCCATGAATACGCTCGTAGTCTTCAAAGAGTTTTAGTTTTACTTCTGTTTCTGTCAAAGCATCATCCTCTTGTCTTGTTGTGTCTTAAACTGATAAACATGTTCATTCGTCGTTCCAAGTCCTGTCTTCTTGAAAATTCGAGAATAGACACGCTTTCCATAAGTGCCCATGATGTCCCGTGGGCTTAGGTTAGTGGTAATAATAGTTTTGGTACGCTTGTTTAAAATGCTATACAAGATACCATTAGACCACTCTGTTACTTTTTCAGTACCTAAATCATCGAGCACTAGCCATTCAGCTTCCGAAATCCGTCTGATATATTCAGCTTCAAGACTGAAGTCCTCTTTGATTTTTGCTAGTAGGTCAACCACGTTGATGAATAACCCCATCTTTTTCGTGTGATCAGACAATGCTTTGAGTGCTGAATAAGCTAGATGGCTTTTACCGACTCCAGTATCTCCGATAAGCACAATATTGTAGTCTTGACCGTCAAGGTAGCCTTTAAGTTGATTTCTGACATTTTTCAAGTCTTCTTTCTGCTCTCTGGTCACTGCCTTGTAATTGTCAAAGCTAGCAGTTTTTAAATCATCATCAAGTAGACTGAAATCTTTGAGGAAGTACAAACGTCTCTGCTCTTGCTCTCGTTCGTACTGCTCTTGTGCTTTGATAGCGTTCTGTTGATCTTGTCCTTCCCTGTGGCACAGCTCACACACTGTGTAGGGTTTTGAGTTTGGAAACTGAATCGTGACATAGTGCCTTTGGTGCTTTTCGCAGTATTTATCACTAGGTTTCATGTACTGCCTTCGCATTTGTTTGGCTGTTTGCTCTAAACTCATAGATATCACCTCTAGTATTTGCTACAAGCTGGGCCAAATTTTGGTTTATCGCTATTTGGTTTATTGGATTGGAAACTATTCTGTTCCTCTCGCTGTTGGGCTACGGTTTTAATCCCATTCTGTGCCCAAGATTTCAAGATAGAGTTGACATAGCCAAAAGAGCGTTTGGAATTGTCAGCAGCTTTATCAATGGCTATTTTGATTAAATCTGGCTCTAATCCATCAATAGCTTGATAGGCTTCAATCTGTTGAAGTTGGAAACCATCTAATAGACCGATTCGATTTTGATAATAGTCAAAGATATTGAAATCTGATTTATCAGCAGCAGAAGATAGCTTTCTATTCTCTACTTCTTCTTCTATCTCTTTTCTATCTCTATCTCTGGTGGACGAATGTCCGGACAAATGTCCCACATCTATAGTGGACAAATGTCCCACATCTTCTAAAACCGCTTGGTTGTCGCTTTTTTCAAGCTTGATTTTGTCTCGATAGCGTCGTTTTCGTTCAGCTTCCGTCGAACTCTTACCGATGAAGTTTTGAATCTGCAACATATAGATAGCACCATCATCCATTACTTCGACCAAACCGAGCTTTTGGAAAACATCCATAGCTTTCTCAATCGTCCCGACGCTATGCCGTGTAACTGTAGCTAAGACCTCTGCACTATATGGAATTGTGTCATTGAACATCAATTTACCATCACGCTTTAAACTTCTTAAGTACAGTTTTAGCAAGATGTTGCTATACAGATAGCCATCTTGCATCGACTCAAGGATTATCATTTCCTCTGTTTCGAAGAAATCTTGCTTGAGTCTCATGTAATAGTATTTTTGATTGTCTGCCATATTTAATGCCTACCCTCCCACCACTGCTTAATTATTTAATTAATTAGTTTTTTCAAAAATGCTTTGATTTCGTCTCTTGTAACTTCTTTACGCTCTGTGCGTTCAAAGTCCGAACCGTCAAGTTTAGTTACGTTGTATTCAACCTCTACGATAAGCACCTCGCAGCCAAACGCTTCAGCAAGCTTGTCGAGCTCGTTTTTTTGTTCTTCGTATGGCTCAAGCGGCAAGAATAGCGCCTTCCCCAAACGGTCAGTAAACACTGCTGTAAAAACTAGGCTCCCTTTGTCCTTGTAACTTTCAAGGAATCCATCTTTTTCAGCGCTGTAAAATACGACTTGTTTGTTATTTTCTTTCATGATTATTCTTCCTCACCTTCGTTATATTTCTTGAAAGTCAATGTCAAACTTGCGATACCAGCAGCAATTACTACCAATCCTAGAGTTGACATGATGCCATCTTTTTCACCAGTATTTGGCAAGACACCACCATAAACTGTTGTTTTTGGCGCCTCTTTGCTCACTGGTGCGAGGTTATAAGATACTGTGGTAGATTGTGCTGCCGCTTTTTCTTTTGGAGCGTCTACGGGCTTGTTAGGTACTTCTTTTGGCGTTGTTGGTTTTTCTGGCTCTGCTGGAATTTCAAGTTCTGGCAGATCAAGGATAGGTGCATCATTCGGAATCACTCCGCCTTCGAATGGTGGGAGTTCACGTTCTTCTGGGATTCCAGGGATACCGCCCTCGAATTCTGGCTTATCGTGGATAGGAGCTTCATTAGGCACTGTTCCGATAGGTTCGTTGTATTCCGGAATCTCTACCACTGGTGGATCATTAGGAACTACCCCGCCCTCAAATTCTGGGATGTCAACTTTAGGGGCGTCGTGTGGGATTTCAAACGTTGGCTCTGGTTTATTCTCACCAGACGCATCGCCACGTCCACCAACTAATTGAACCTTAGACGATGATTTACTACTGCTATCATCAGCCGTAAGCACTGCTTTGTTGGTAGGGTTAGTTGAATCTTTAACCGCTGTTTTAAGGCGTGTCTGATAATCGATGTAAAGAATTTTGCTAAACTCTTTAAATTTCGCATCGAATCCGTCCGCTCGGACGTTCCATGATTCCAAGTAATCTTTTGCTGAATGGTCAATGCCAGTCCACTTGACAGGGTCTTCAACGAAGTAAATGTTTTGTGAGCCTTCGATAAATTCTTGGTTATCAGACCAAGTGTCAGAAAGGACAGCGTTATTCAAAACTTTACGGGCAGTATTAAGACGCAAGGTCCAATTGATAATTTGAGGGTCCTTTTTGTTTTGACTGCCCCATTTTGACAATAGTTCGTCTGTTGGAAGCGGCCCTTCTTCACCGATTGTGAACGTCTTAACTGTGCCATTGAAATTTACTGTCACTTGTTTACCCGGTTCTACAACGTCGAGCCATTTCGCATCGAATTTCAAAGACATCTTTTTATTCAAGGGATGCTCAGTGAAGTAATTATTAAATGTCGTTGTGATCACTCGTGTTTGAGCATCCGCACTAGCCTTCCCGATTACATCGCTATTGTTGTAAACGTCGAAATCGAATGATGTTTGAAGACCGATTTCTTTTGGCAATTCTGTGACAACTTTGTCACCCTCGTTAATTGCCATGTCGTCTGGGAAATTGATATCTTTATACTCAACTTCGAATGGTGAGTATTTACCAGTGCCATTAGGAAACTCTACTTGTACTTTAGGATTCTCAACGGTAATAGTGTCGCCATTTTTTTCAACGCTTGTAGGTGCTGCCTCGACTGGTTGAGCCACTGGTGTTTCAGTTACTGGTTGAGCTACTTCTGTAGTTGCTACCGACATTTCTGTCGGTGCCACTGTTTCGCTTGGTGTCACCGTAACATTTCCAGCGTTGTCGGCCGTATAGACATTAGACACGGCTGGTTGTGTGTCTGCCACTGGTTGAGTGGTTTCGTCTGCTGATACTGCACCAGCTCCGATAAGCAGTGCTGTGGCAAGTGCTAGCGTGCCACAAAGGCCATAGGCTTTGCTTTTTGTGAATCCAGTTTTTGCAATTGGTTGAGTATTGAAGTTAGACATGTTATAATCTCCTTGGTGTATTTTTCTTGCATGGGCCCTAACCCATGCTTTTTTAGTGCTTCAATCCGCACCCATAGCCCACCGTGTCATGTTTTTTCAATGTTTTTTAGAAAGATATGTGTGGGTAAAGTTTATATTTTTTTTGGGGAAAGGTATAAGTTACACTCCACAGTGGGCCGTGGCTACGGATTGAAGGTGCGATGTTATTTGCTATATTTCTGTTTGAGTCGTTCGCTTTTTTCTTCGGGTGTCTCCACCCACTCAAAGAATGGCTCTTGCTGTTTGGGCTTCTTCTTGCCGAATAAGAATTTTAGTAGATGTTTCAAGTTATCACCCCACTAATTGATCTAATGGCAATCCGTGGTCAGCGTTAAACTCACGTACTTTTTCATCAATCATGCGATGTGGACGAACTTCAAACACTTCTACTTCTTCTTGTTTTTTTGACCAAATCCAGTTGAAAATTTTCATTTTTGTTTCTCCTTTAATTTAAAATTTCACCGTTGCTGAACACTCCGAAACATGTACCATCTTTCATGATGATATCCACACCGACATGGCGAGCGCCGTTTCTGTCAAAACGGATGTCGTCAGTTAGGAATGCTTTTTTGATGCCAAAGTTTTTGAAAAAGTTGACCATGCCTTTGTTTGTTTTAAGGTTTCTCATGATGTTAATTCCTTTCTTCTGTTTCCCTGGCCGCACTAGCGAACTAGTGAGGATTTTTTCATAGATTTATATATATTTAAGGAGACAATTATGAATATCAAATCGTTGTAGTTTTTTGTGGTATTGCTTATATCTCCTCACTAGCTCACTTCTGCGGCCAGGGATGTTAATGTTATTTGAATCTGTTTCTAGTTTTCCACTCGATGAAGGACTTGAAGCCTTCATAGTTGATGAAAACCAGCTTATGTGTTGGGTTGAACACATACTTTTGAAAATCTTTGTTGTCCCTCATTTCTCGAATGAGGTTCTTTGCCATCGATTTTCCAAGACCTTCCCACTTTTGCATGAGGTGATCGTAGTCTCCCCACTCAGCCGTTTCATTGATCCCGACTGCTTTGTAGGTTATTTCCATTTGTTTAAGCTCCTTTACATTGTTCTAATTAGGTTCGAACCAGAACCTAAGATAATGTTAATAGGTTTCAAATAGCTACGCTCTTGTTAGCTTGTTTACCTTGAATAAAATTCAAGTTTTGTTGTAAAAAAATATCAGATACCGTACAAATCAGACGATTGAATGTGATATTTCTTACAAATACGCACCATGTTTTTAGGAGAAATTGAAAGTTGATTTTTCTCCCATGCACTTACCGTCTGAGCTGTAGTACCAACGCTTTCAGCAAACTTCTCCTGTGACAAATTGTGTCGTGCTCGTAGTTCTTTGATTGTAATTTTTGGGACCGTTTCTGTCATTTTGTTCCTCCTCTCTAACTAACTTACAAACACATTATAGCTTGAATTAAATTCAATGTCAATAGTTTTATTGATTTTTTTTCAAGTTTTTTTTATTTTTTTATAAATAAACTTGAAAAATAAGAAAGTCTACTATATAATGTTAATATAAACAGCAAGGAGAAAGATATGGATTTGAATAAGCAAAGAGGAAGTAGAATTGAAGGTTTGAGAGCTAGCAAGGGCATTAGCCAACTTGAATTAGCAAAAATGCTAGGGTATAAGTCCGACTCAACTATTTCAAAGTGGGAAAGCGGTGCTAGTATTCCGACAGGGACAAAGATTGTAAAATTAGCTCAAGCTTTAGGCACTTCGACAGATTACATTCTTTTTGGAGACGGTCCAGAGACCATCGAGGAGCAACAACCCAGCTCCCACGACATCGATGAAATCATAGCTAACGCTATGATGTTCGATGGTAAACCACTGACAGAGGATGATAAACGTGCCATTAGAGCCATAATTGCTGGCTATATGAGTAGCAAGGGGGATTGAGGATGGTTCGCAAATCCAAGCAATCTTATAGAGAGTTAGTTGCTTTGCTTGATAATAACGGGGTTGCTTTTGAACTTATGTCAAAAGGGAAAGCCATTACTTTTTTAGAAAAGAACAACTACTACTATAAAGTCTCTGCTTTTAGAAAAAATTTTAAAAAGAAAAACGGGAAATATCAACACCTTGATTTTCAGCACCTTGTAGATTTAGCCACAATTGATATGTATTTGCGAGATACGCTTCTAGATATTGCTATTAATGTAGAACACTTTATAAAAGTCGAGTTATCTAGATTGATCACTAACAATCCCGATGAAGATGGTTATACCATTGTTCAAGAATTTGCCGTCAATTACCCAACATACTATAACAGTACCTACAATCGATTCAGACAATCTCGATATCAAAAAGATATGTTTCTAAAACGTGGGGCTGATATCCCGATTTGGGCGTTAATGGAGCACATGGATTATGGCTGCTTGTTAAAATTAGTAAGGCTTTATTTTGATAAGTATAATCCCAGCTCTCTTCAAAAGGCTGTGACGTTAGGTGATAACTCGAGACATCTCAGAAACGCTTGCGCTCACAATAATGTCCTGATGGTAAATGTATTTAGAGATGATGAAAAATTGAATAGAGTTAACGCCGTAGTTAATACGTTTGCTAGACAAAAGGGCGTTCTCAAATATCGTCAATACCGCAAAGTGAATGACCTTCTTTCACTCATTGCCTTATCAAATGCCTACTGTTCCAATGCGGTTCAATATCACCAAGGTTTAAAGATCCAAAATCTTATCGACCGAATGCAAAGATATGCATCTGATTACACAAAAACGCCAGAACTGGTTAAAATGTTTATTATTTTTTGTAAAATCATTGACAACAAGTAAAACATTTTGTAAACTATTTTTAGTGGAAGACTGATTAAGTTCAGCGCCCTATGGCTTGTGCGTGCGCAAGTGTAAGGGAACAAAACGTCTAAAAAGAGCCAGTTCGTTTGTCGAATTGGCTTTTTTGCTTTTTTCTATAGAAACTGGTGTGAGGTGCTATGACTGAAAAAGAATTGCTTGAGCAGTTCAACGTGTCTCTTTGTGAGTTCAATTCTAGCCAGTGGTCCAGAAACGGTTTTCTCGACCCCATAAACAGGGTGGTTTATATCAATGGGGATTTATCCCCAGAAATACGTTTAAAGGTCATTTTACATGAATTAGGCCACCTAGAGCAGAACTCTAAAGACTATGAGCGTTTGCGTGAGAAATACGAAGCTCAAGCTAACAGAGACATGATCCGTGGATTGCTCGAAAATGAATCCTTGGATGACTTTAACTACGTTCGTTTTATGAAAAAATATAATCTCACCACAATTTGTGATGAGACATTCGTAAAACATGAATATTTGAAACTACTAAAAAAGCCCTATAATCTCCCTCGCCAAAGTTAGATCATAGAGCTTATGCATCACAGAAAACAGAAAACAATAACACACTTACAGTTAAACAAACCAACAAGGTTATGTTTTCTTTTTCTATGCCCATTTTACCAAAATTAAGGAGATATGACAATGTGGGTAGAACAATTACCGAACGGGAAATATAAATATTTCGAAAGATACAAGGATCCTTACACCGAGAAATGGAAACGGGTATCTTTAACGCTGACCAGTGGTTCAAATCGAGCAAAGAAAGAAGCCCAACGCTTACTGGATGATAAGATAGCCCAGAAAATAGAATCATCAAGCACTACTAATGTATCGTTTCATAGTGCTTTTAGTGAATGGTGGGAATTTCACCAAAAGCAGATTAAGTTAAGCTCAATCAAGAGCCTTGCAGCATCCGTTAAACGAATATCTGACACTATCGAACAAGGGACAATCTTATCAAATATCAATGTCAGACTTATCCAATCCTTGCTAGACACTGAAGACTGGACAGATTCACAGAAATATCGTGCCAAGACCGTGTTAAATACATTCTTCGATTATGCTATGGATCAACAACTTATAACTGATAACCCATCGAGGAAAGCACGACTTCCAAAGAAAAAGAATAAGCTTGAGAAACAGCAAACTGCCAAGAATAAATACTTAGAACCAGACGAATACAGTCGCTTATTGAAAGAACTCTACCGAAAAGATATAACACTGAGATATGCTCTAGCGTGTGAGTTTATGCTCTTAAACGGTTGCCGTATTGGTGAGTTAGCTGGTCTAACCGTTTCAGACTACCACAAAGAAACACGTTCCTTGGATATCCACACCTCATTCAACAGATACATTCCAGAGAATGAAGGAACAAAAACAGTCGCTAGCTATCGGACAACCTACCTCACTAATCGAGAGATGGAAATCATTGACCAGATACTAGAGTTGAAAGAGTTAAGCGAATCGACCAATCCAGATTGGTATTATAGCGATAAGATTTTCACGACCAACACTGGCAAGCCTATCCACAGCACAATCCTAAGTGCATCACTTCAACGAGCTAATGCCAGACTGGAAACCCCAATCGACAAGCATCTATCCCCTCACATTTTCAGACACACCACAATTAGCATACTAGCTGAAAACAACGTGCCACTAAAAACCATCATGGATAGGGTTGGTCATGCTGACTCGGAAGTAACTACTAGTATCTATACCCATGTCACAAGAAATATGAAAGACCAAGCAGTCAATGTTTTGGATAATATCATCACGAATAATCTTGCCCCCTCTTTGCCCCTTGAGTAGAAAAAAAGAACCCTAGGTTTAACCTAGAGTCCTTAGAAACGTTGTTAAATCAACGTTTTATTTTTTCAAGTTGTAGAATGATTTCAAACCACGGTATTCTGCAACTTCACCAAGTTGGTCTTCGATACGAAGCAATTGGTTGTATTTAGCGATACGGTCAGTACGTGACAATGAACCTGTCTTGATTTGACCAGCGTTAGTTGCAACTGCGATATCAGCGATTGTTGAATCTTCAGTTTCACCTGAACGGTGTGATACTACTGCTGTGTATCCAGCTTCTTTCGCCATTTCGATAGCGTCGAAAGTTTCAGTCAAAGTACCGATTTGGTTAACTTTGATAAGGATTGAGTTAGCAGCGTGTTCTGCAATACCTTTTTCAAGGTAAGCTGTGTTAGTTACGAAGAAGTCGTCACCAACCAATTGAACTTTACCACCAAGACGTTCAGTAAGAGCTTTCCAACCGTCCCAGTCGTTTTCGTCCATACCATCTTCGATAGTGATGATTGGGTATTTGTTAACCAATTCTTCAAGGTAGTCGATTTGTTCTGCAGCAGTACGAACAGCAGCGCCTTCACCTTCAAATTTAGTGTAGTCGTAAACTTTACGTTCTGCATCGTAGAATTCAGATGATGCACAGTCAAATCCGATAAATACGTCTTTACCTGGTACATATCCAGCAGCTTCGATAGCTTTGATGATAGTTTCAACACCATCTTCAGTTCCGTCGAAACGAGGTGCAAAACCACCTTCGTCACCTACGGCTGTTTCAAGTCCACGTTCTTTAAGGATTTTCTTAAGTGCGTGGAAGATTTCAGCACCCCAACGAAGAGCTTCTTTGAATGTTGGTGCACCAGCAGGTACAATCATGAATTCTTGGAAAGCGATTGGAGCGTCTGAGTGAGAACCACCGTTGATGATGTTCATCATTGGAGTTGGAAGAACTTTAGTGTTGAATCCGCCAAGGTAGCTGTAAAGTGGAACTTCAAGGTAGTCAGCAGCTGCGCGTGCTACAGCGATAGACACACCAAGAATAGCGTTGGCACCAAGTTTACCTTTGTTTGGAGTACCGTCAAGAGCGATCATTGCGCGGTCAATACCTTGTTGATCACGTACGTCGAATCCGATGATGTGTTCAGCAATAACGTTGTTTACGTTATCAACTGCTTTTTGAGTACCAAGACCACCGTAACGAGCTTTGTCACCATCACGAAGTTCTACTGCTTCGTGTTCACCAGTTGAAGCTCCTGAAGGAACCATACCGCGACCGAATGCACCAGATTCAGTGTAAACTTCTACTTCAAGTGTTGGGTTACCGCGTGAGTCAAGGACTTCGCGTGCGTAAACATCAGTAATAATTGACATTACAATACTCTCCTTATGAGTTAAATTTTTTTACACCTATATATTACCATAATATCAAGGCTTAAGCAAATTAAAACCAGAATTTTCTAGCGATTTTCTATTTTTTAATATTTTCAATTGTTTTTGAAAATCTCAGAAAACGACCCGAATAAAAAGGAATTCAAAATATTGTATAATACAAGTAGAAAACTTACAGGAGATTCCTATGACTTCACTTGAAAACAAAGTACTCCAATGCGCTAGTGGCGAAAAACGCCTTAATCCCGATGAACTTCGTCAGTATTTTGGAACCTATGCGGAACGTGTAGTCCTAGCTGTTCTATTGGAAAATGCTGAAAAGAAAACTGTAATTGACCATTTTCCGCAGATTTTAAAAGACTTGCAAGCCGTTTACCCGAATCTTAGTCTCAAGCTATCGCCAAAATTAGCTGACCAGATACAATTTACCTATATCAAAACGGCTCAAGCACTCAACATTTCAGCTACTATCGTGGACGAGGCCAAGGCCCATTCACCATACGGTCTTATCCTACATAGTAATCAGGCAGAAAACCTTGATAAAGTATTATTATCAGAGCTCTATCCTGATATCCTTGCTCCTAAGAAAACTGAACCTGTCACTGAAAAAAAGGGATTTTTCGCTAAACTATTTGGAAAATAAAAGCTGATGCAACGTCAGCTTTTTCTTATATCACAATGTTTTACTGAGCTTGATGAGATTCCCAATATTGAGTCCTGTTCGATAGAGATTCTCCTTAGCAGTAGCTAAAACTTGGTCTAAGTCTGCTACTTGACCAATAATGGGAAAGGCAGCTGAAATGCCCGCTACTGGAAAATCAGGCAAGTCATCCTTTAGACTACCGCAGATTGCAATGACAGGAATAGCTGATGGTGTCCGCCTAGCTACCCCGACCGGTGCCTTACCAGACAAGGACTGGCTATCCATACGTCCTTCTCCTACTATAACCAAATCAGCAGACTTCACACGTTGGTCAAAATCAACACAATCAAGTACAAAGTCAATCCCTGATTTAATTTCTGCACCTGCAAAGGCCACCAGGCCTGCAGCCATGCCTCCCCCTGCTCCTGAACCAGCCAGTTTTAAAACTTCTGGAGCAAAGTCAGTGTAGAATTGAGACATATCTTGGTCGACTTTTTTAAATTGTGAAGGAGACAAGCCTTTTTGTCCACCAAAAATATAGGTCGCTCCATCTTGACCACACAAGGGGTTATCTACGTCAGTAATCAGACGAATGGTGACACCAGACAAATCAAGCTTATTTTTAGAGGATACCTTCTTAATGAGACCAAGATTAGCACCTATTGGCTCAAGCTCCTGTCCCTGAGAGTCATAAAAACGATAACCCAATCCATATGCCATACCAATACCACCATCATTGGTAGCAGACCCACCTACGCCTATGATAAAATCTCGGATGCCAGATTGAACCAAATGAACAATTAGTTCACCCACGCCTTGTGTCGTTAGAGCTAGAGGATTTCGTTTATCCTTAAGAATCTGTTCCAAGCCACAAATCGCAGCCATTTCAAAAATGACAGTCTGGCCATTGCTGGCAAAAGAAACACTTCCATCACTTGTATAGGCATGAGGAATCTCGATACTTTTCTTCTCAAGATTTAGATTTTCAGCAAGAGCATCTAAGGTGCCCTCGCCACCATCACCTATTGGCATGAGGTCAAACTCAGTGTCGGGTAAGGCCTTTTCAAAGCCCAATTTAAGAGCTAAGGCGACCTCTTTTGCAGACAAACTTTCCTTGAACGAATCAGGTGCAATCAAAATTCGCATGATGTCCTCCTTCTATTTTTCTTTTAGGTAAGGGGATAAGGACTGAACTAACTCATCTGTCATATGTCTTGGACCTCGAAGAGTTTTGATACCTAAACTCTTTAGTCTATCACTGTCAAATTCGGTGTCATTAAAGGCGTATAAGGGTTTAATCCGCATCAACTCCTTAATACTCGCCTCTTCACGATAACCTTGATTAGGGATATTCGCTTCTAAAACCTGACAGAGGTAACGGATGGCCTTGGTAGGTGCCGTAATATAGATAGCCACCAAATCTCCCTTTTGCATACTAGCTTTCTGTGTCCAAAGAATCTCCTCATTTGCGGAGAACTCCTCTCCAATATCGTAGTATTTCAAATTTACCGGGATAATCCAATAATGAGGCTCAAAAGCCTTTCTAAGATGTTTTGGGGCCACTAGGGAGCGACTGTCACTAAGAAGCTCAATAATGGTTTGGTCCGACAATGTCTCGTCTAAAACAAGACTAATCCAGGTCTTCTTGGACATATGGTAGCTAGGAAAAACCCCATCCATTTTCAAGAGCTTATCCATTTGCTTTGGATTAACCTTCAGGTTAACCACATCATAAATTAAATCCGCCTTTTCTCCATCAAGCCCTAGTTTTTCTCCCTTAAGTGGAAAAAACAAGGCATACCATTTACCATCAACCCTAAAGGACAAATAGCTTGGTTCCTTTTCGAAAGGATGGTCTGCTTGGTCTGAAAATTCTTGAACTAAAAACTGAGCTAGGCGATTAGCTTGTGGAGATGAGAACAATTGATTTTCATAACAAGAATCAGCTAGCTGTGAGAGAAGTTCTCCATAAGCTTCTCTGACTTGACCAACGTAAGTTCCAGTGGCCTGAGGACTCCTGAAGATATCATAAGGCTCATCAAGATCGATATCAACAACCTGTCCCGTCAACTTACCTTCTAAATCAATAAGCAATCGAGCTTCAAGTTCATCAGCTATCAGTGTTTTTCTGAACTCATAACCTTGCTCAGTAGTTGTAAAACCAAAAGGCTCTAGGCTATCCTGTTTTAGGATCTTCTGTTTAAAATAAGCATCCTCAAAAGTCATTGGTTCTCCCTTTTTCTAAAAAAGAGAAGTTGAGACAAACTTAAGTCCCAACTCCTTTTTTATTTTGTTGACTGACGTAAGGTAAGACCGTGATTAAGAATAACATCTTTATCTTCAAGTTCTTCCTTATTCATGATTTTAGTCAACATACGCATGCTAACTGCCCCTAAATCATAGAGAGGATGATTAATACTAGAAAGGTTTGGACGTGTGTAGCTTGTAATTGGTGAGTCATTGCTTGTGATGATTTCGAAGTCTTCTGGAACTGATTTACCTGCAGCAAAGAGGCCATTCAAGAGACCTGCAGCCAATTCATCTTCTCCAACATAGGCAGCAGTGGCACCAGAGTTCAAAACACGTTGTGCTAAATCAAAGCCATCTTTATAGCTATATTTGGCTTCAAAGACAAGACCTTCATTGTAACGCAAATTATTCTTTTCAAGTCCAGCCTTATAACCAGCTAGACGGAGCTTGCCATTAATATCATCAATTAGTGGTCCTGATACAAAGGCAACCTTTTCATTATTTTTAGCAAGCTGTGTAATAGAATCCTCAACGGCAGCTTTATAGTCGATGTTAACGCTCGGTAATTGGTGTTCGAGGTCCACTGTTCCTGCTAGGACAATCGGAGTACGGGTACGAGAAAATTCTGCACGAATTTTTTCCGTCAAGTGGTAACCCATGAAGATGATACCATCTACTTGTTTGGCAAATAGAGAGTTAATCACAGTAACTTCGTGATCGTCATTTTCATCACTAGAAGCAAGTACAATATTGTACTTGTACATCGTTGCAATATCATCAATCCCCCTTGCTAAAGTAGCAAAATAGCTATTTGCAATATTTGGGATGACAACTCCTACAGTAGTGGTTTTCTTACTCGCCAAGCCACGCGCAACCGCATTTGGACGATAATCCAAACGATCAATGACCTCAAGCACTTTTTTTCGGGTGTTTTCTTTTACATTTTTATTTCCATTTACCACACGAGACACAGTCGCCATCGAAACGCCTGCCTCACGCGCAACGTCATAAATAGTGATTGTTTCATCAGTATTCATAAAAACACTTCCTTTCTCATTTTACGCTCACTCTTTCACGCTAATTGTATCAGATTCTGAAAACACTTTCAATTATTTTGACTGATTTTTTACAAAAAAATGAAAGGGATTCCTTCTTTATGGTTACGAGGAAGAAAGCCATTTCAGAAAAAGACCTCTCATTTCGTGTTTCCAAGACTATCCATCGCTTACAAAACTAGCCTAAAAAAGTCTCAATGAAAGAAAATGATTTAATGAAAAGCCAAAAAACAACTTGCATTTTCCCTATAAAAGTGACAGAATGAGTGTAAGAAATACAAAGGAGTTTTTTCTATGTCTAAACTTGATCGCATTCGTCATTTTTTGAATGAAAATAAAGCAGGGCTAGCTATTGTTTCAGATCCTGTAACTGTCAATTATCTTACTGGTTTTGATTGTGACCCACATGAACGCCAAATGTTCCTCTTCGTCTACGAAAATCGGGAGCCTGCCCTCTTTGTTCCTGCTCTTGAGGTTGCACGTGCCTCTGCTGTACTCGACTTCCCAGTCTTTGGTTATGTGGATTCTGAAAATCCATGGCAAAAAATCAAAGCTGGCCTAGCAAGTACAGACAGCCCTATTATTTATGCAGAGTTTGACAATCTCAATGTGACTAAGTTCCAAGGATTGCAAACGGTCTTTGATGGTCGCTTTGAAAACTTGACACCATTCATTCAAAAAATGCGCGTTATCAAGTCAGCTGATGAAATTCAAAAAATGATTGTTGCCGGTGATTATGCTGATAAAGCTGTTAATATCGGTTTCGACAATATTTCTCTCGACGTTACTGAAACAGACATCATTGCTCAAATCGAATTTGGCATCAAACGCTTGGGCTATGAAATGAGCTTTGAAACTATGGTCTTGACTGGTAACAATGCAGCCAACCCACACGGCATTCCTGGAAGCAACAAAATTGAAAAAGATGCTCTTCTTCTCTTCGACTTGGGCTGTATGGTGAATGGCTATGCTTCAGATATGACGCGAACAGTCGCTGTTGGAAAACCCGATGATTTCAAAAAAGAAATCTACCACTTGACTTTAGAAGCTCAACAGGCTGCCCTAGATATGATTAAACCAGGTGTAACTGCCAGCGAAGTCGATGCTGCAGCACGTAATGTTATTGAAAAAGCTGGTTACGGCGAATACTTCAACCACCGCCTCGGACACGGTATCGGAATGGATGTGCATGAATTCCCTTCTATCATGGAAGGAAATGACATGGTCATTGAAGAAGGAATGTGCTTCTCAGTTGAACCAGGTATCTACATTCCTGAAAAAGTTGGTGTTCGTATCGAGGACTGTGGTTATGTTACAAAAGACGGCTTTGAAGTCTTCACACACACACCAAAAGAATTGCTCTATTTTGATGTTTAATTAATCCAGAAGGGTCTTCAATTAAGTTGAGGACCTTTTCGTTTGCACTCAAATTCAATAGCCATATAAAAAGCTGACTCATCGTGAGTCAGCTTTTGCTATTTCTCCTCATGCTCTTGTCTAAGATAGTCAAGTCCTTCTTCAATCCATCCTGGCATTGCTTCTGCCAAAGGTTTAAAGCCATAGTTCAAACGACTATCAGAAAAACGATGACGATGAGGGATTTTATTTTTTTCTTCCTCAAGGGTTCTCAAAGAAAGACTGGCCTTTTGTGTAAATTCATCAAAATCAACAACTTGAACCAAGACCTCCTGGTCTACCTTTAAGGTATTGTAGATATTGTCGATATAACCTGTCTTAATCTCTGAGATGTGAATCAAGCCTGTGGTACCATTTTCCAATGAAACAAAGGCACCGTAAGGCTTGATGCCTGTGATAACACCCCTAAGCTTGTCTCCAATTTTCATCTTAGTCTGCTACCTCAACTGTTTCAATTACAACATCCTCAAGTGGCTTATCTTGAGCCCCAACCTCAACATTGGCAATTTCATCAAGCACCTTGTAAGAGTCTTCATCCACCAATTGACCGAAGACTGTGTGACGACGGTCTAGATGAGGTGTTCCCCCATTTTCAGCATAAGCTTCTGCGATTGGTGCTGGCCATCCACCACGTTCGAGTTCCTTTTTAGCATAAGGAATTTCAGGCGTTTGAACGATGAAGAACTGACTACCATTAGTATCTGGTCCAGCATTGGCCATAGAAAGCGCACCACGGAGGTTATAGAGTTCTTCAGAAAATTCATCCTGGAAGCTACCACCGAAGCTTGACTCACCACCCATACCAGTACCAGTTGGGTCACCACCTTGAATCATAAAGTCCTTGATAATACGGTGGAAAATCACACCGTCATAGTAGCCACTCTTGGCCAAATTGACAAAGTTAGTAACTGTTAATGGTGCATAATCAGGGAAAAGTTTGATGACCAAATCACCATGGTTTGTTTTTATTGTTGCGACTGGACCTTCTACTGCATCCAAGTCAAGTTGTGGGAAATGAAGTTCTTTTTCTACCAATCCGAGTTCCTCCAAGGCATTGAAAATGCCATCTTCTTCTATTGTTCCTGTAACGTAATCTGCTTTTTCTTTCAATTCTGGTGTGGCATTACCCATAGCAATCTTAAGTCCAACATAGTCAAAGATTTCCATATCGTTTGGACCATCACCAAACATCATGGCATTGACTGGTTTAAGATTTTCATGCTCCAAGACATGCTCGACACCAGAGGCCTTTGAGATACCATTTGCTACGACGTCAGAGGAGTGTTCGTGCCAGGGTACCATACGGACATGGGATGCGAGTTCTTCTGGTAATTCAAGGTCACCATCATTTTCCGCAAAAGTCCACATATGGTAAACATCATTCGACAAGTGAAAGTCTGGCTCCACATCACAAAGACCATAGACTGGTTTCATAGCATTATCAATCAAATCTGAACGCTCTGAGACAACTGGCTTATCCTTACCAGCAAAGCCCCAAGCAATTCCAATCTCTTTGCACCAAGCAACAAAAGCTTCTGTAACCTCACGAGCGAGGGGTTGGTTATAAATTTCTTCCCCTTTTCGATTAATCACATAAGTTCCATTGATGGTTACAAAATAATCGGGCTCTAGGTCTCGAATGTCCTCAACGACACCATAGTAGCCACGTCCTGTGGCAATCCCCGTCAAAATTCCTTTTTCTTTAAGCCCTTTAAAAACAGCCTTAATAGATTCAGGAATGTAGCCTGTCTTTTTAACACGAAGGGTGTCGTCAATGTCAAAGAAAACAATCTTAGTCTTCTTGGCCTTGTATTTTGTTTTAGCATCTACTGGCATCGCTAATCTCCTTTACAGTATCACAGCTAAAGTCAGGTATAGCTAGTATCCTAACTAAAGACCGCATGGTACTCTCATTATATCATGTCTTAAAGCCAAAAACAAAAAATCATCTAGGACTATAGTAGTCTTAGATGATAGGCGGTTTAACGGTTAACACTCTTGATAATACGTTTAATATCGCGTTCTTGTTCACGACGCTTGATAGACTCACGTTTATCGTAATCGTGTTTCCCTTTGGCGATACCAAGCAATACCTTGGCAAAACCATTTTTTAGGTAAACCTTAAGTGGGACCAAGGTCATCCCTGTTCCTTTAAGATCATTTTGAAGTTTGGTGATCTGCTTCTTCTTTAGCAACAACTTTCTCGTACGGTCTGGATCTTGATTCCAAATATTTCCTTGCTCAAAAGGAGCAATATGGACATTGATTAACCAGGCCTCACCATTTTTGATTTGGGCATAGCCATCTTTAAGTTGGATGCGGGCCGCACGAACAGACTTAATCTCTGTCCCTGTCAGTACGATACCCGCTTCAATAGTATCAACGATACTATAGTCATGTCTAGCCTTTTTATTCTGAGCAACAACATTGCCTTCACCCTTTGGCATAGCAGTCCCTCCATTCTCATCCTATTTTCGTTTTTTAGCAACGTCCTTGTAAAAAGGTTTGTTCCCTTTTTTCTTACGACGACCACTCTCACGTCCCTTGTTATCATTATGAGGACGGTTTTGATTTTTACGTTTGTCTGGTTTCTTAGATGACTTACGTTTTTCGTCATAAGAGCCTTTACGACCATTACCATCTTGACGGTTACGGTTATCCCCACGTTTACCACGACGTTCGAAGTCTCCATTTTGACGGTCACGACGTGGACCTCTATTGCGGAAGGTTTTCGCCTTCTCTTCACGTTCCTGACGTGCCTTGTGGTCTACTTTTTCAGTGATGTCATACTCACTTGGAAGGTATTGGAAGTCAATGTCTCCGGTTTCCTTATCTGCACGTGTTAATTTGACACGGATAGGCTGACCAACTCGGAAAGTCTTACCAGTTTTCTCACCTTGAAGTGTCATGGTACGTTCATTGTAATTGTAAAATTCTGGAAGGGTGGTGATGTGAACCAAACCTTCGATGGTGTTTGGCAATTCCACAAACATACCGAATTTAACCACACTTCCAACAATACCGTCGAATTCTTGACCAACAAACTCTTCCATGTATTCCGCTTTTTTCATCGCTTCAACGACACGTTCGGCATCAATGGCACGGCGTTCAAGGGTTGAAGATGATGTCGCTAACTCAGGAATAACCTCTTCAAAATGTTCACGTGTTTCTTGAGACATATTGTTAGTGTACTCACGAATCATTCGGTGAACCAAGAGGTCTGGGTAACGACGGATTGGACTAGTAAAGTGGGTATAATACTGAGCCGCAAGTCCATAGTGTCCATGATTGTGTTCTGAATAGCGGGCTTGTTGCATAGAACGAAGCAACATCATGTTCATGACCTCTGCTCCAGGTTTGCCTTGAACTCGCGCCATGAACTCTTGCAAGTCTAGTTGATCCATCTTATTGGCAGTTCCTTTGATTTGAACACCAAAGATAGAGGCATAATCCATGAAGCGTTGTATTTTCTCAGCTTTTGGCTCTTCGTGGATACGGTAGATAAATGGCAACTTAGCCTTAGCGAAGTGCTCCGCCACACATTCATTGGCAGCCAACATGAAGGATTCAATCATTCGCTCGGCTGTTCCACGTTCACGCACCACGATATCCACTGGCATCCCCTTCTCATTTACCAAGATACGAGCTTCAGATGTATCAAAGTTAAGGGCACCACGACGCTCACGCATGTCTTCTAAAATCTTATGCAGTTCTGCCATAGCTGATACAGAGTCCATGATTGGCTTAAACTGCTCAATCTTTTCTGGATTTCCAGCCAACATCTCATTGACATCACTGTAGGTCATACGGAAGGTTGTATTAATCACAGATTGGCAAATCTTATGATTAACCACCTTACCTTTTGGAGTAATCTCCATAATGGCTGACTGAGTCAAGCGATCAACATTGGGATTTAGTGAACAAATACCATTTGAAAGACGCTCAGGCAACATTGGCACCACACGGTCTGTCACATAAACCGAAGTCCCACGTGCTACGGCCTCACGGTTAAGAGCTGAACCTTCAGTGACATAGTAGGACACATCGGCAATATGAACACCAAGCTCAAAATTACCATTTGGCAAACGTTTAATATGGACCGCATCATCCAAGTCCTTAGCATCAGCTCCATCAATAGTAAAGGTCACCTCTTGACGAAGGTCAACACGACCAAGGAGGTCTTCCTGACTAGGTGCATCTGGTACAGCTTCTGCTTCCGCCATGACATCCTCTGGGAACTCTGAAACAATATCCATTGATTCTAAGACTTCCAAGACATCAATACCAGCATCCCCTTGATGACCAATAATGTCACGAACACTTCCTACGAAATAATCATAGTGACGGTTAGGGTATTTTTCAATATCAACCTTGATAATTTCAGTACCGTCTAGGGCAACTGGTTCTTTCTTAATATAAATTGGCTGCTGAATTTTTTGATTTTTAGACTTAATGTAACCAGCATAAGGCTCTTTCTCGTCGCTAAGGATAAATTTCCCTACAACAGTCTTAAGCGAACGTTCTACAATTTCAACAACTCGTGCTTCCGCTGCTGTCCCACGCAAACGATCCGCTGGCTTCTTGATAACAACTGCAACAGTATCACCATCAATGGCATGGCCAACATCATTACGACCAATGAACATATCATCTTCACTGTCATCGACATGCAAGAAACCAAAACCGTTCTTATTGGCACGGAAAACACCTTCAACAGTCACCTGATTTGGATTTTCTTTCTTAGGACGCAAGGAAACAGAGCCATCTCGATTAAAACGCAACTGCCCCTTACTTTCCATGGCTGATATGGCCTTGATGAGCTGAGGAAACTTTTCTCCCCCAGCATGATTAAGAGCCTGGGCAATGTCGTTTACACTGGATTTCCCATGCTCCTTCAAATAATTTATAATAGATTCTTTCATGATTTCCTTTTCTTTTATTTATTGACTATAACGCAAAAAATGAGCCAACCTCAGTCAGCTCATTACTTACTTGAGAGAATGGAAAGGACGATTGCATCTACAATCCATAGAAAAACCATGATTCCTGTAAAGCGTTGCATAAAGGCTTCAAAACCACGTGGTTTACTACGTTCAAATAGTGCTTCTGACCCACCACCATCAAAGACATTGCTACTTGGATTCTTTTGTGGCTGCATGAATACCGCAATCACAATAATAGCTGACATCACCAAGAGCAGCGTTAATAATAAGTCGTACATAGTTATTCCTCCGAAAAAGTCCTTTTTATTCTACCATAGAACCCTTTAAGATTCAACATGTAAGGTTACTTTTCTATCCTTGGGGCAGAATTTGGGTACCTGAATTTTCTCAGGATGATTTTGTTTATTTTTACTTGTGAGATAGTTGATGCTCCCACATTCACTACACTTTAAATTGATTTTAACTCTCACCTATATTCTTGACTCCTAGCGATTTTCTAAAGATGATTAAGGACCAGACAAAATTTCCAAAGACAATTATTGCGGTCACAAAGAAGACCCAGCGATAACCTAGTCCAGTCGCAACTGCTGAACCAACAAAAGGACCTAAAACTTGTCCAATGTATGAAAAGCTTTGATTAAAGCTAAATATTCTTGAGATTCCTTCCTTGGGTGTCATCTTGGTCAATAAAGAATTGACACTAGGCATAAGGGCACCCACACCGAAGCCATAGGCAAAACGTAAGATACCCAATTGCAAGGCTGAACCGGCAAAACCACAAAGGAAATACAAGAGGAAGCTATAAAATAGCCCCATTAAAAGCAAGCGATGATTCCCAATACGGTCTCCCAATTTTCCCAGAAAAGGGGTACTCAAGAGACTAGAAAAGCCCATAGCAGAAACAATTAAACCTGAGTAAAAAAGGATATTGTCCCTCTGACCTAAATAACGAATATAAAGGGCCAACATAGGCGCTATCGATTGGGCAGAAATCTGGATAATCATACTGGTCACAAAAAGACCAATCAACATAGATTTGCTGGGAATTTTCGCAAAAACCTGAGAAAGAGTCATCATCTCTCCCTTTTCGATAGGTTGAAAATTCTCTCGCAAACCAAAGACAGTTAAGAGGCAGCAGATAAATAGAATGAGGCCCACCAATAAAAAGGTCCCTCTCATACCAAACGCCTCAGACAAGGTACCACCTAACAAAGGGCCAATCAGAACACCTGCCGTTAGACCCGTAGATAAGGTCCCCAGGGCATAGCCAGAACGGTTCTGAGGAACCTGACTAGCAATTAAAGCTGTGGCATTTGGGACATACCCCGCAAACAAACCATTCAGCGTTCTTAAGAAAAGCAGCCAGAAAACATTTGGGACTAAGGCAAGACCTCCCATTGTAAAAGTCATCACCATGCTGGCTCTAATCATCATGGGCTTTCGGCCATAACGGTCAGCCAAGCGTCCCCAAATAGGAGAAACCAGGGCTGAGGCTAAAGCAGAGATGGCAACAGACAAACCAGTATACCATTCAACCATGTCTCCTTTAACACCTAGTTCCTCAATGTAGAGGGCCATGAAAGGCATAACAATGGAGAAACTAGCGCCAGTAAAAAAGGTTCCTATCCATGCAATTTTAAGGTTACGTTGCCAATCAGTACTTTTAAGCTCTTTTTGGCGCAAATAATCATCTTCTTTCTAAAATTCACTATCCATTATATCACAATGGTTAGCTATGAGGAGCTAGGTAAATCATTTATTGCGCTCTTCACTTTCTCCTTCAAATCATCGAGACTACCGTTATTATCAAGAACCAAGCTGGCATAAGGCTTTTTCTCTTCTAAAGACATCTGGCTAGCGATACGCATACTAGCTTCCTTTGAACTTAAGTGATTACGTTTCATCAAGCGTTGGCGCTGGACCTCAGGTAACACTGCCACCAACCAAATCTGGTCAAACCAGTCCTGATACCCATTCTCAATAAGTAAGGGAATATCCATGAAAAAAACATCTTCTTTCTTGGCCAAACAATCCCTTTGAGTTGCTAGTTCCTCTCGAATAATTGTCCCTTGAATCTCAGCAGACCGATGTCTCATCTCCTCATTCGAAAAAATCAGTTGCCCTAGTTTAGGACGATTCAATTCTCCATTAGGAAGGAGAATCTCCTCTCCTAACCAATCAAGCAAGGCACTATACAAACGGCCTCCTTTGGCCTGCATATCGTGGACAAGCTGATCAGCATCAATGACCTTGTAACCCGCCTCTTTAATCATTTCAACAACCGTTGATTTCCCTGAAGCAATACCACCTGTTAACCCAATAATCATCGTTTCTGACAATGAGGACACAAATGTGTCCCTCTCCCTCCTAACTTGATTTTTTCAATTGTGCTTGCGCAGCGTGGACAAGGCTGTCCCGTCTTTCCGTAAACCTGCAAATAGTTCTGCATGGTTCCGTCCTCACCAAGGGCATTACGATAGGTCCTTATAGTTGAGCCACCTTTTTCAATGCCAAGCTGTAAAATGGCAATCGTTTGATCATGGACCCGCTTCATGGCTGCCTTGCTGAGTTCCTTTGCTGGCGTTTCAGGATGAACCTTGGCCGCCCAAAGCACCTCATCAACATAGATATTTCCTAGACCAGCCACCAATTTTTGCTCCAAGAGGAGACTTTTAATGGGCTTTGCAGAACTCATCAAGGCTCTCTCAAATAGAGCGTATTTAAAGGTCTTCTTAGTAGGCTCAGGACCAAGCTTTTTCCTTGTAAAATAAGTCTCCTCTTGACTTTTAGCCAATAAATCAAAGGTTCCAAACTTGCGGACATCTTGATAGACGAGGGTGGAGCCATCATCTAACTTAAAAAATAAGTGAAAATGCTTGTTGCTAGGAACTTGATCTGTAAACAGCAGGTATTTTCCCTCCATACGCAAGTGGGAAATCATAATCAACTGGCCAAAGTCAAAAATCAAGTACTTGCCTCTTCGTCGCAGGGCTTGAATGGTTTGACCAGGTAAATCAGTCAAAAAACTATCGTAGGAGGTCTTAATCATTTTTGGAACCTTGACCTCAAGCGACAAAATAGTCCGACCTACTACTAACCTTTCTAAACCTCGTCTAACAGTTTCTACCTCAGGTAACTCAGGCATCTGCTCCTCCTTCTAGCAAGAAAGCCGAGCAAGTGCCCAGCTTTTTAATATTCTTTTTCATTGTAACCAAAATCGGCCAAATCAAGTTTTTTATCACGCCAATTTTTCTTAACCTTAACCCAGGTTTCAAGGAAGACCTTGTCCCCGAGCATGACTTCAATATCTTTACGAGCAAGAGTACCAATTTTCTTGAGCATGGAACCTTGTTTACCAATAACAATACCTTTTTGGCTGTCACGCTCAACCATGATTGTCGCACGAATATGAATCTTATCCGTGTCTTCATCACGCTTCATCTCATCAATGACAACCGCAACGGAGTGTGGAATTTCTTCACGTGTCAACTGAAGGACTTTTTCACGAATCATCTCTGATACCAAGAAACGCTCAGGGTGATCGGTGATTTGGTCCGCTGGGAAATACTGGAAACCTTCCTCAAGGTTATCACTCAAGACATCCACAAGGTGGGAAACATTGTTCCCTTGGAGGGCAGATATCGGAATAATCTCCTTGAAATCCATTTGTGTACGGAAATCGTCAATCTGCTCTAGGAGCTGATCTGGATGGACCTTGTCAATCTTATTGATTACCAAGATAACTGGAACTTTAGCTTGTTTGAGGCGTTCGATAATCATATTATCACCCTTACCACGAGGCTCATCCGCTGGTACCATAAAGAGGACTGTATCAACCTCACGAAGGGTTGAATAAGCAGATTCCACCATGAAATCCCCAAGAGCCGTCTTAGGCTTGTGAATCCCTGGGGTATCGATAAAGACAATCTGTTCCTTATCGGTTGTGTAAATTCCCATAATTTTATTGCGGGTTGTTTGAGCCTTATCACTCATGATAGCAATCTTTTGCCCCATAACATGGTTCAAAAACGTTGATTTTCCTACATTAGGACGGCCGAGAATAGCCACAAATCCTGATTTAAATGTCATATAACTTCTTTCCTATTTCGTTTTAATTGAAAATTAAGTGCCAAATTTTAGGTATGAAAACAATCATCCCCGTAATGACTGCATAACAAGAAACCACTAAAACAGCTCCAGCGGCCATATCCTTGGCATTTTTGGCTAGCATCGAAAAGTGATAATTACTAGCTAAATCGACAACATTTTCAATGGCAGAATTAACAATCTCTAGGGCAATTACGAGAAAAACTGCCATCAAAAGAAAGAGCCATTCTGTCGCAGACACACGGAAAATCAAGCCAGCCAATACCACCAAGATAGCTGAAACCAAGTGCTTGCGCATATTGCGTTCTTCTTTGAAAGCCGTTATTATTCCTGTCAGAGCAAACTCAAAACTAGCTGTAAATTCTCTATTTTTCCACTTTTTTTGTGGATTATTGTCGCGTAAGTCCATAAGCAGTCAAAATTTCTTCCTGTAATCCAAACATTTCCGCTTCTTCTTCCGGGGTGTAATGGTCATAGCCATTGATATGGAGAAAACCGTGAACAGCCAAGAAACCCATCTCACGCTCAAAACTATGTCCATAATCCTCAGCTTGTTCGTGAGCCTTATCAACGGAAATAAAGAGTTCACCGATATAACTATCAAACTCTCCCATCATTTCAGCTAATTCAGGATTTTCAGCCAACTCTTCCTCATCAAAGCTAATATCTAATTCAGGCTTATACTCCAAACTAATGACATCCGTTGGACGGTCTGTATCACGATATTCCAAGTTTAGTTCGTGGCTGCGTTCGTTGGTTACAAATGTAACAGCCATTTCCTTGTCTTCCTTGCCAAGTTTTTGTGCTGCAAAATCTAGCAACTCCAAGGTTTGTTCTTTTAATTTCTCAGAGACTTGTCCAGTCTCGTCAATCATTTCAATATACATAAGATTCTTTAGGAACGGCTATGCTCACTTCAAGCACAGAACCGCTCGCTTCCTTTCACTAACTCATTAGCTTTTTATAGAAATACTCAAATACATAAAATCCTAACTTTGAGTATTTTTAGTTTAATATTAATCACCTCATTATACCATAAGGACACAGAAAAAGCAGACTTAAGGCTAATTGTCTGCTTTTTGTATGGCCTATCCTTGAATCGCTTACTTATCCAAACTATCCTTAAGACGTTGAATATGAATGGTTAAATAGACCTGTTCGTCCAAACTTAATTCAAAAGTATAACCTGTCTTAATATAGTTAGCAATCTTTTGGGTACAGATAAAGGATTCTGGATAATTTACCCTAACCTGCTCGTAAAGAAAAGCATCATTTTTACCACCACTAACCCCACTCACAATCCGTTGCGCTAGATAGCGAAGATGTGTAATAAATCGGTTATAAGAGAAACTATCCTCCTCCAAATCACAACCAAAATGAAGACGGACAATGTCACTAATTCCAACCACAATTTGAGTCATCTGTAGGTCTTTTTCATGGAGACCCGCATCCTTTTGTGCATTGACAAAATGTAAAGCGACAGAGGCAGCCTCATCATCTGCCAATTTAACTTCTAAATCCTTAGCAATCAAACGAAGAGCTTGTTTTCCAATCTCATACTCCCGAGGGTAAAATTTTCGAACCTCCCAAGCCAAGGGATTCTGCAGAGGAATACCTTCTCCACTTCTTTCAATGGCGTAATGTAGGTGGTCAGCTAGGGCGATGAAAAAAGAGGGATCAAACTTGGTTTGCAAGACAGCCTCAGCAAAAGTAAGAATATTCAAAAAGACCTGCATTTCACCTTCAGGCAAATTGACATAAACACGAGACCATTCATCTACTGCCTCTGTATTTTCCAAAACAAAAGTCTTTTCAATCTTTTCCTTATCAACAAAGTCTCCAACCTTCTTTTGAAAGCCCAGTTCCTTACCCATGACAATGTATTCCACATTATTATCCAAAGCCTGAACAACATTGTTGTTTAAAATCTTTTCAATCTGCATCATGATCCCTCGTCATTAAAGCGTTTACTTTATTTTACCAAATTTTTAATGAGAAACCTACTTACTGCAAACAAAAAGCGCTGGACTTACCAACACTTTTCCTAAAGTTCTGTTCGATTTTCGATAGCTCTTAGCAAGGTCACTTCATCAGCATACTCGATGTCAGAACCGACAGCCAAACCACGCGCTAAACGAGTCACCTTGATTCCCGCAGGTTTGAGGACACGGGAAATATACATAGATGTTGCCTCACCATCTGCTGTTGCATTAGTAGCAATGATAACCTCGTCAACCTCGCTATCCATAAGACGGGTAATCAAACTTTTCAGGTTAATATCGTCTGGCCCAACACCATTCATAGGGGAAATAAGCCCTTGAAGCACATGGTAGAGACCACGGTATTCCTGAATCTTTTCCATAGCTGAAACATCTTTGGAGTCTTCAACAACCAAAATCTTAGTACGGTCTCTAGTTTCATCGGTACAAATGTTACATGGATCATCATCTGTCAAACGACCACAGACCGAACAATAAGTCAATTCACGTTTTGCTGCCAAGAGGTTTTTTGCGAAATCGTTGACATCTTCATCAGACATACTAATGGTATAAAAAGCTAGGCGTGTCGCTGTTTTAGCCCCAATTCCAGGGAGTTTTGAAAAACTATCAATCAGCTTCGCAATTGGAGTAGGATAAAGCATGAAGGCCTCCTGTTCTTTATATTTTTTTATCCATCACTTATCTTTTGTCACTTTCATGGATAAGTCTTTAGCCAAGAATAAACACTCAAACACTATATCACAGAAAAATCCCTCGTGCAAGGCACAAGAGACTTTAGATGTTTAGTGAGTATTTTGATAAAGTTCCATAATAGCTTTGACTGCATTTTGATGGGCCTTACTCTTCCAATCTAGAGCATGTGGGTACATAATCCCAACTGCCAACTTCGTACCATCTTTAGCGGTCGCATAGGCCACGGCATTAAGGTTAACCGTTGTTACAGAATTACCGGAACCATCCGTCGCATATGTTTCGCCTGTCCCTGTTTTACCACTAATCGGAATGATAGAACTTGCCATAGCTTTACCAGACGCAAGGCTAGAACCGGAATTAACGACATCATTAAAGCCTTGTTGGATAATCCCCATCTGCTCAGAATCAAGAGGTAAGGTATTTAATACACGTGTATCTACCGTTGAAGCTAGAGTTCCTAAGCTACCATTAGTACCAGCATCATAGATACCTCCCACAATATGAGGTGCTACACGTTTACCACCATTTGCAATTGAAGCAACATATTGAGCCAATTGAATAGTTGTATAAGAGTCGTACTGACCAAAAGCTTCTGTCAAGACGTTGGCTACATTGTAATTCTTAGAAATATAGCCTTCTGATTCTCCAGGCAAATCAAGTCCTGTAGATACCCCCATACCAAAATCAGCGTAGGTATCACGAAGTGTCGTCATGGCCTTATCCATATTGTCAGTCGACAAGGCCATACCTGGAACATATTGTTGGCCAAGTAGTTTGATTGCAATCTGCACCATATAGGTATTTGATGAATATTCTAGAGCCTGTGTCGCGGTAATAGGACGGCTACCTTGATCTGTAAACCAAGACGTAATCGAGGCTGAACCAGCAATGTTGATTGGTTGGTCAGTCAAGACCTGATTTCCATAGATGGCACCTGAACGCCAACCAGCAGTTAGGGTTGCTCCCTTAACAACAGATCCTGGAATGAAGACATCAGTGATTGTTCCTAAGGCATTTGCTTTAAAATCTTGTGCTCCTTGTTCATGTTTTTGCCCCGCCATGGCAAGTACAGCACCAGTGTCAGCATTCATAACAACGACATACATTCCTTCAGAATAGGTAGCTTTGTTCTCTGAAATCTCTGAAGAAAGCTGTTGACCTAGGATATCTTCAACTCCTTTTTGGAAATCAAGGTCGATGGTCAACTGCAGATTGTTACCCTTACTTCCCTTTTGAGTGATTTTATCACTATCAACTTCGCCTTCCTTGTCTACTGTAATCTCACGAACAGTATGTTTCCCTTGTAGCTTCTCCTCGTATTCTTTTTCTAGATAAGAAGTTCCTACACGGTCATTAAGGGCATAACCTTTTTTGAGGTATTCCTTGGCATCTTCTTGTGGCAAACCTGCTTCTGAACTTGAGACTTTCCCGATGAGAGGAGACAAGGCTGAATCAACCGTATGACGCTCCCAATCCTTAGCAACCGTAATACCATTAAGTTCCTTCTGTTTAGCTGCTACAATCGCAATTTGTTCAGGAGTCAAGTCTCCTGTTTTCAAGGTGACTGTTGAGAAATTAGAAACAGCATTCATCTGTGAGTAAATGTAGACAATCTTAAGCTCATCCTCAGTGTAATCCACTGCTTCATCAGGAACGGCATCAACAGCATTGTTGTAAATAGTAGCTTCAGCTAATTTATTACCAAACTTATCTGTTTTCTTGTCCTTTGGAAGATCATTAACCACACGTTTGTAGGTGGCAGAATCCGCTAGATAGAAATCGCGTTTCTGGCGTGCTGTTACCTTCGTCTCCGTTAGTGTTACCATAGTCGCTAACTTTTCAGCGACCTTCTTCATAGTATCTGATGACACCAAATTGCTACGTGTAAAGGTGATAACGTCCTTACTCTGGTTGGTCGTAAGAGCGACCCCCTTGGCATCAAAGATTTGCCCACGTTCGCTTGCAATTCTAACCGTATACTTGGAGTTATCCTCTAATTTCTTAGTATAAAACGATTTGTTATAAACCTGCATATAGGTCAAACGTGCAAAAAGCAACAAAAAAAGGACAAAGACTACACCAAAAAGCAAGTAAACACGACGTGAGATGTTTACTGGCTTTCTAGGTTTATTCGCTCGTTTTTCTTTTTGTTTTTGGCGCCGTTTTTCCCATTTTTGACTGAGTTTTTTCGAAAATGATGTCACTTTTTTTCCTCTATGTTCTCATAAAAATTCTCTTTTATTTTATCACAAATAAGCTTTAGCAAACTTAAAAAAATGTCGAAATCTAAAAAAACTTGCCTCAATATGAGACATGTTTTTTATATTATAATGACAACTTTTTCATCCAGCTAGGAATGGCTTTACTGATATGAGTCGGTAAAACCACATAGGCGTTTTTAGCCAAATCATCTGCGATAGCTGAGTGAAGCCAGACAGCAACTGTAACTGCTTTATAGGAGTCAATTGAAGCGAATTGGGCCAGAAAACCAGTAATCATACCAGCCAGGGTATCTCCCATGCCTCCTGTAGCTTGATAGGGCCCACCAACTTCTAAATGAGCTACTTTTTCACCTTGATAGACAGCGGTCTTGTGACTCTTGGCAACTAGGATTGTCCCATCTTGGAACTCTCCCAAGGCTTTCTGGGTGTTAGAGACTGTCTGCTCTGGAATCCTTAAACCAGACAAGCGTTCCCATTCTTTTTGATGCGGGGTGAGAGAAAGGTGACAATCTGGTAAGTCCTTCTTAGTCTTCTTAGCCAAAAGATTAAGAGCTGAACCATCAACAACCAAGTTCTGATCTGCCCTAATATTTGCTAGCACCAAGTCCATAGCTTGACTAGCTACACCATCCTCACCTAGGCCAGAACCGATTAATACCACATCAGCTGCCCTAAGATTATCAAGAAATCTTTCAGTCTCCCTAAGGTCAAAAGCCATGGCTTCAGGGAGATGGGCATGAAGGGCTGTGATATTGTCACGATCCGTAGCCACTGTGACCAGGCCTGCCCCACTATTGACACAAGCTATGGCAGCCATAATGATGGCACCACCATAAGGGTAAAGCCCACCAACTAAAAGCACTCGACCGTAAGAACCCTTATGGGACTCTCTCAAGCGAGGTTTTATCACTTGCCTAGCTAAATCGTCATCAACTTTCATAAACTATCCTTTCGCACTACGAAGAGCAGCTTGATAGGTCTGTTCCATAAGCATGGTAATGGTCATAGGGCCTACACCACCTGGAACAGGCGTGATCATGCCAACCTTATCTTTCACTTGATCAAAATCAACGTCACCACAAAGTTTGCCTTCTTCATCACGGTTGATTCCCACATCAATGACAACGGCACCTTCTTTGACATAGTCTTCTGTTACAAATTTTGCACGTCCAATAGCTACAATCAAGACATCTGCCTTGCTACAAACCTTAGGCAAATGCGGTGTTCGTGAGTGGGTCAAGGTAACTGTCGCATTTTTTTCCAAAAGAAGCTGAGCCATAGGTTTACCAACAATGTTACTACGTCCGATAATAACCGCTGTCTTACCTTCCAATTCAACATTGTACTCACGAAGGATTTCCATAATCCCAGCAGGTGTGCAAGGTACCATTTGACGACGACCATTCCAGAGATTACCAGTATTCATAGGATGGAAACCATCGACATCTTTTTTAGGATCAATAGCCAAAAGAATACGCATTTCATTAATATGATTTGGTAATGGCAACTGAACCAAAATACCATGGAATAGCGGATCCTGATTATATTGCTCAATAACCTCAATCAATTCTTCCTCGCTGATACTCTCAGAAAGGTTGACTGTCTGGCTATGGAAACCAGCCTTTTTAGCAGCACGTTCCTTGTTGCGCACATAAACCTGACTAGCTGGGTTGTCACCAACCATGATTACCACTAGTCCAGGCACAATCCATTCATTTTCTTTAAGACGTGCTACCTTTTCTTGCAATTGATCCTGCATTTTAGCAGCTAGGGCCTTACCATCCATTATTATCGCCATGGGAGTTCTCCAATACATACTTTTTTTCAATTATACCATAGTGAGAGCTCTTTGTGACTAAATTTTCTAAATTTTCAAAAAGACATCTTAAATACGAAACTAAAAAAGCTGGAATCACCTTCCAACTTTTTTCTGATTATGCTTCGTGACTAGTCCACAAAACCATTTTGCTGACTCCAGCCCTTAATAACCTTCAAGGTCTTCTGCTGGAATTTGCCACTTTCATACATGTGATCTGCACCTGTTAAGGAAACGAGAACGGAATCACGGTAGTTCTTAGCCGTTCTTCTGGCAATATTAGGATGAGTCATCTTATCCTTGGTTCCTGAAATAACGAGAACAGGACATGAAATCTGACTAAAGTCAACGTAAGCTGCTTTTGTCTTATCAAACCAATGAAGAGCCATCTGAGTATAGACTTTTCCTGATTCAGGAACCAGATCAGCAAAAACTTCCTCTTTCAAAGATTCCTCTTGTTCATTCATGCAATACTTGAAAAACTCCTTTTTATATGGAGGCATGGCCTTTTTCCAAAATCCCCAGCGTAAAAAGTGTTTGCCAAAACAAGCTAACATGGTTGGATAAAAGGCAAAAATATCTGCTGTCGGAGCAGGGCCCATAAGAATCATACCAGCAACCTCTGTCTTTTCGGCAACCATTTGAGCCACCAGACAACCTAAAGAGTGTCCCAAAATAAGTGGTGGTTGGTCTAGACTTTCAATCAAAGCCACTAAATCATCTCGATAGTCCTGCAAGGTAACAGTCCCAACTTTAGCTAGGCACTCTTGATAAGGTAGGTCATGGTAACGAAAGCTAGGTGTATGCACCTTATATCCCATTTGACGTAGACCTGTCGCAAATTCTCCCCAAACATTGCCATCACACCAGGTCCCATGAATTAGGACAATCTCTTTGTTCAAAACCATTCCTTATACATCTCCCTTTTTTGTTAAAAATTTAGATTATTTATCTATCTTATAGTATCACACTTCCAACCTAGATACCTTTATACATTTCTTACAATCGTAAGAAAATGGTCTCTTAAATGAATAAGAGACCATTTTTCTATATATTATTAGCGATTAGCCTTATGCATTTCTTCCTTAACTGGACAAGAACACTCGCAATCGCCACAAGATCCTTTGCCTTTGATATAGTGACGGATGCCAAGACCAGCCAAAGCAAAAATAATGAAAGCAATGATAAAGGTAGACATAACAATTCCTCCTAAACCTAAATATGAGCTTCTTGAAGATTATCCAAGCTAATGATTTGATCCTTAATCTGACGTGGTTTACGAACAACAAAGTAAATCATCGTTACTAAAAGTAAGAAAGCAACCAAAGTCCAAATTGTCATTGACTTACCGTACAGGATGACTTGACCAAACTGGTAAAGGATTAAACTCACACAATAAGCTAGACCTGTTTGGAAACCGATAGCCCCAACCGTCCATTTAAGATTGGCCATTTCACGCTTAATAGCTCCAATAGCCGCAAAACATGGCGCACAAAGCAAGTTAAAAATCAAGAAGGAATAGGCAGCTAGGGAAGAATAATCTCCTCGCAGAGCCTCAGCCAGACCCGCCTCACTGCTATTATGATAGAGAATACCAAAGGTGGCAACAACGGTCTCCTTGGCAGCTAAACCTGTGAGAGCCGCAACTGTTGCCTTCCAATTTCCAAATCCGAGTGGGTCAAAAATCCAAGACAAGCCCTTACCTAAAGTCGCCAAAATGCTAACTTCCGTATCTACAGTATGTAGGGTAAAGTTGTAGTTAGACATAAACCAGATAAGAACGGTCAAACTGAAAATGATGGTTCCCGCACGTTTGACAAAACTCATAGCCTTACCAAAAGCATAACGCAAGACCGACATGGCTTTAGGCCAGTGATAGGCAGGCAATTCCATAATAAACGGACTGGTTAAACCACCTAAAAAACTCGTCTTTTTGAGGGCAATACCCGATAGGATAATAGCAGCCATCCCAATAAAATAGGTACTTGGTGCTACTAAAGAATTACTAGGGAAGAAAGCTCCAGCAATCAAGGCAATAATTTCCAACTTGGCCGAACAAGGCATGAAGGTTGCCGTCATAATGGTAATGCGACGGTCCCTTTCATTTTCAATGGTTCGACTAGACATAACCGCTGGAACCCCACAACCTGTAGAAATCAACATAGGAATAAAGGATTTCCCAGAAAGACCAAAACGTCGGAAAATACGGTCCATAACAAAGGCAATACGACTCATATATCCAATGTCCTCAAGCACACCCAAACAGATAAAGAGCACAAATATTTGAGGTAGGAATCCTAGTACTGTCCCAATCCCAGCGACAATCCCATCAACAATCAAAGACTTAAGCCAGTCCTGAACTTGAAGATAGTCAAGACCAGACGTTACCAAATCTGGAACATACTTACCAAAAAGCACATCGTTAGCCCAGTCTGTCCACATGGTTCCAACAGTCTGAATAGATAAGAAATAAACCAAATACATAACCACTGCGAAAATTGGCAAGGCCAAAATACGGTTGGTGACAATCCTATCAATCTTATCCGACAAGGTCAGGGCAAAATCTTCTGTATGACTTTGAGCCATCTGACAAACTCGTTCGATAAAGGCATAACGCTCATTAATGACAATTGACTCCGCATCTTCTGTGAAAACTTCCTCAGTGATTCGAATGATGTCTTTGATTTCTTTTCGTTGGAATGGGGACAAGTCTAGCTCAGCCTCAACTAAAGCATCGTGTTCAAAGAGTTTAATGGCGTAAAAACGCGCAGACCTTTGCGGCACCGAATTTCCCAAGACTTCCAAAATTTGTGAGATGGCAGCTTCTAATTTATCGTCATAAATTGGAAAAGCAATGTCAGCAACTGTAGAGGTTGTCGTATGTGCCGCCTTCTTCACAACCTGATCAATACCAGTTTGCTTGAGAGCACTAGTAGCTACTACTGGGACGCCTAGATGGTAAGATAATTTATCAACATTAATCTGTTTTCCCTGAGCCTCTAAAACATCACTCATGTTAAGCGCTAAAGTGACTGGAATACCTGTCTCAATCAACTGCGTTGTCAGATAAAGATTACGCTCCAAATTTGTCGCATCGACTACATTTAAAATGCTGTCGGCCCTTTGGCTCAACAAATAGTCACGCGCTACCTTTTCTTCAGGACTATAGGGTGACATTGAGTAAATTCCTGGTAAATCCTGGATTTCTAAATCCTTATTCTTTTTGACCAGACCACTTTTTCGTTCTACAGTAACACCCGGCCAGTTACCAACACGCTGATTGTTCCCTGTTATCAGGTTGAATAAACTGGTTTTACCACTATTAGGATTACCTATTAATGCAATTTCTGTCATTTTTCCTCTCCCTCATCCAGCATGACCACACTAATCATTTGCGCTTCCGACTTGCGTAGGGTTAATTCGTACCCTCTCAAACTAATTTCTAGAGGATCTCCCAAAGGGGCTACCTTACGCAACAACACCCGAGTACGCTTTGTAATTCCCATATCCATAAGACGTCGTTTGGTTTCATTTGCTGAAAAAATATCAGTAACGATAGCCGAACGTCCAACCGGTAATTCAGAAAGAGGTATCTTTTCCTGATTTTCCTCCGCAGGTGCCAAATCAATCTTATCTAGAATCGAAGCATCAAAGGCTAAGCGACTCCCTTTAACGATAATAATAGCACTGTTTTTGGTCTTAGTTACCACCTCAATCGTTTCACCGGCAGCCAACCCTAGGTTAGATAAGTGCAAAAGACTATCCTTAGGGAGGTTAATGCCAAGAATCCGGTAAGGCGTTTTTAAGGCCGCATCATATATGAGCATATTTCTTGACCTACTTTATTATTTTTGATATGGCATCATTATAGCATATTTATCCATCTTTTCCGCAATATTATCCTAAACAAGAATGATTCTAGAAAAGCAGAACACAAAAAGAAAAGGCCGGAAAAGTTCCAGCCTTCACAAACAATGTATACATACTTAATGAATATCTTACAAAACTTTACTCAAGAAATCCTTGGTACGATCTTCCTTAGTATTGTCGAAAATCTCTTGTGGTGTGCCTTCTTCGACAATAACACCGCCATCCATAAAGATAACACGATCAGCCACCTCATACGCAAAGCCCATTTCGTGGGTAACGATTGCCATTGTCATCCCTGATTTAGCAAGGTCTTGCATAACGGCAAGAACTTCACCAACCATTTCTGGGTCAAGGGCTGATGTTGGTTCGTCAAACAAGAGAACATCTGGATCCATAGCCAAACCACGTGCAATCGCAATACGTTGTTGCTGACCACCTGATAGACTTGTTGGGTAGGCATCTGCCTTATCTTTCAAGCCAACCTTTTCTAAAAGTTCCATAGCCTTTGCTTCTGCATCAGCTTTAGAAACACACTTAGTCTTAATTGGCGACAAGGTGATATTTTCTTTAACTGTCATATTAGGGAAGAGGTTGAACTGTTGGAAAACCATTCCCATTTTTTCACGCATTTTGAAAATGTCGTTATTCTTATCTGTAATATCCACACCTTCAAAAGAAATAACGCCTTTTGTAGGTTTCTCAAGCAAGTTCATTGAGCGTAGGAAGGTTGATTTTCCTGATCCTGAAGGACCAATGATAACCACTACTTCACCCTTTTTAATATCTAGATCAATCCCTTTGAGAACTTCATTCTTACCAAAATACTTGTGAAGATTTTTAATCTCAATAATTGTTTCTGCCATTATTTACGTCCCTCCCCAAGTCGTTGTTCCATTTGTTTCAAGAGTGCCGTCATAGCTGTTGTTACAATCAAATAATAGAAGGCTGCGAACAAGAGCGGCGTCAAAGTCAAGTAGGTCGTTGTTGCAACAGTTTGTGCACCATTCCACAATTCCATAACCCCGATGGTTTGCAAGAGCGAACTATCCTTGATAATAGTGACAAACTCGTTACCTAAGGCAGGCAAGATATTTTTAATAGCTTGAGGCAAGACCACATAACGCATGGTATTCCATGGACGGATACCAAGTGAGTAGGCTGCTTCAATCTGGCCTTTAGGAATAGACTCGATACCTGCACGTACGCTCTCAGAAATATAAGCACCACTGTTCAAAGAAAGGACGATAATACCCGGAACGATACGTGACAAATCAAGGTTTAAAATCCCAAACTGCACAGTTGGAAGGTTCATGTGGATGAGGTTAAAAGCAATCATAATCTGCACAACCATAGGAGTCCCACGGAAAACCCAAACATAAAGGCTTACTAGCCACTCCAAAGGTTTGATTCCAGAACGCTTGGCCAAGGATACCAAAACCCCGAGGATGGTTCCGAAGAAGACCACGCAGACCGAAATCATAATTGTTACTAAGACACCATAGTTAAAGTAAGACCAAAACTGCGGTAGAAATGAAAAATTCATCTAGATACTCCTTACTAATATTCTTCAATATTATATCAGAAGACTGTATAAAAATAAAGTATTTTCTTATAAATGCGATATTTCAGTATAAAAACTAAGTTATAGACATCGCTATCAAATCTCTCAAGCAAGACACCTCAAGTCCTCCTAAGATGACATCTTCCCAAAAGGTTTGTCAATGATTTGAAATACTGCCTATTTTGGTAACCCATACAAGCATTACCCGATGCTTTCATTCTGATAAAAATGCCTGAAACTCGATAGTTTCAGGCATTCTGAATTTTTGGAACCTTGTAAAGTCCCCAAATGATTTATTAGTAAAGCAAATCGTAGATTTCCATTGCAATCAAGTCGATGCTATCAAATGAATAAGATTCACGTGCTTCAACGTCACGCAATGTGAAAACTGGACCATTTTCAGGATCGTTGCTAAATGATACTTCGGCAACAACCACTCCTTCACGTTCAAAATTACGTTTCAAATTACCACCATCAGCCGCCATCATTTCAAGACGGTTAATGATTCTCACCAAATGTGATTCCATGTTATTTCTCCTATTAATTGTGTATTTCTTACTTATTTTATCACACTTATGGGAAAAATGGGGAAATTTTAAATATTTTTCAAGGAATTGTACATAATGGCCTTAATAGAATGCATACGATTCTCAGCTTCTTGGAAGATGATGTCACTGTATTTTTGGAAGACTTGATCTGTAATTTCTAACTCTGCCAAACCATATTTGTCATAGATTTCTTTCCCAATTTGGGTATTGAGATCATGAAAGGCTGGGAGACAATGCATAACAATAACATCTGGATTTTCTGTCTTGGCTAGTAGGTCTGCATTAATTTGATAAGGCAGGAGTAAATCAATACGAGATTTAAAATCTACCTCTTCACCCATAGATACCCAAACATCCGTATAAAGCATATCCACTCCCTTGACCTCTGAAATATCATCTGTAATGGTTAAGTCGGCACCATTATTATGTTTCTGAGCTAAGGCTACAATCTCATCTTCGGGTTGCAGCACCTCTGGGGCAATAATCTTGACATTAACGCCTAAAATAGCCGAAGTGACCAAAAGTGAGTTGGCCATATTATTTCTACCATCTCCAATATAGGCGATGGTCAAGTCTTCCAAACTACCGAAGTGTTCCTTCAAAGTCATGAAATCCGCAATCATTTGAGTTGGATGCCAGGTATCCGTCAAACCATTCCAGACCGGAACCCCTGAGTACTTGGCCAAATCTTCAACATCTTCTTGTTTAAAACCACGGTACTCGATTCCATCAAACATAGATCCCAGAACCTTGGCCGTATCAACTACAGATTCCTTTTTACCCAACTGAATGTCTCCAGCACCAAGGTAGGTCACATTCATACCTAGGTCCTGACCGGCCACTGTAAAAGCTGAGCGAGTTCTGGTAGATGTTTTTTCAAAAATCAAGGCAATATTTAAGCCATCTAAATATTTATGCGGAATTCTTTCCTTCTTTAACTGTTTAAATTTTAAAGATAAATCAATTAACTCCTCGAGTTCTTGCTTGGTAAAGTCGATTTCTTTCAAAAAGGATTTAGCTTGTGTCATAGGTATCTCTCTTTCGTTCTGAATAATATAAAAACATTATATAATATTTATACATTACAAACAAGTGATTTTGAATTAAAATTCAACATTAGCACTCCTGCTAAGAGAGTGCCAATTCTAGATGCTTTTTACTTGCAATCTATCTCCCGCATGCTATAATGGAGTCATAGATTTGACCTTTTTTGACCAAGAATATTTTCAAAAAAGGTCTTTCCCAATTCAGATAGAAAAGAGGTACTGATATGCTCTGTCAAAACTGTAACCTTAATGAAGCTAGTATTCATTTGTATACCAATGTAAATGGTAATCAGCAACAAGTTGACCTCTGTCAAAATTGTTATAAAATCATGAAATCTGACCCAGAGAACCCCCTTAATCAATTCAATCAAACTGGAGGTTCCAACTTCTTCGATGATTTCTTCAGCGACCTAAATAACTTCCGTTCTTCTAACGGAGATCTTCCCAATACACCTCCAACACAAGAAGGTGGTAACCGAGGAAATGATGGCAATACACAAGGGCCAGGCCGTCCAGGAGGACCACGCCAACAAGCTCCTCAACAGCCACAAGGTCTTCTTGAAGAGTTCGGCATTAACATCACAGACATCGCTCGTCGTGGAGACATTGATCCTGTTATTGGTCGTGACGAGGAAATCATTCGTGTCATCGAAATTCTTAACCGCCGTACCAAGAACAATCCCGTTCTCATCGGTGAACCCGGTGTCGGTAAAACTGCTGTCGTTGAAGGACTAGCTCAAAAAATTGTAGATGGTAGCGTTCCTCAAAAACTCCAAGGCAAACAAGTCATCCGTCTTGATGTGGTCAGCTTGGTTCAAGGAACTGGTATTCGTGGCCAATTTGAAGAACGCATGCAAAAACTCATGGAAGAAATTCGTCAACGTCAGGATGTTATCCTATTTATTGATGAAATCCATGAAATCGTAGGAGCTGGTAATGCTGGAGATGGCAATATGGATGCTGGAAACATCTTAAAACCTGCCCTTGCTCGTGGGGAACTTCAACTGGTCGGAGCAACAACACTCAACGAGTACCGCATCATCGAAAAAGATGCTGCCCTTGAGCGTCGTATGCAACCAGTTAAGGTTGACGAACCAACTGTTGAGGAAACCATCACTATTTTACGTGGGATTCAGCCTAAATATCAAGACTACCACCACGTCAAATATACGGACGAAGCGATTACTGCAGCTGCAGAATTATCCAACCGCTACATTCAAGACCGTTTCTTACCAGACAAGGCCATCGACCTTCTTGATGAAGCTGGTTCGAAGATGAACTTGACCCTCAACTTTGTTGATCCTAAAGATATAGACAAACGTTTGATTGAGGCTGAAAACCTCAAGGCTCAAGCTACTCGTGACGAGGACTTTGAAAAGGCTGCCTATTTCCGTGACCAAATTGCCAAATACAAGGAAATGCAAAAGCAAACCATCAAAGACCAAGATATGCCTGTCATCACCGAAAAACATATCGAAGCTATTGTGGAACAAAAAACCAATATTCCTGTCGGTGATTTGAAAGAAAAAGAACAATCACAACTTCTTAGTCTTGCCGATGATCTTAAATCACATGTTATCGGACAAGATGCTGCAGTTGATAAGATTGCTAAAGCTATCCGCCGTAATCGTGTTGGATTGGGTGCTCCAAACCGCCCAATTGGTAGCTTCCTCTTCGTAGGTCCTACAGGAGTCGGTAAAACTGAGCTCTCTAAACAATTGGCTATTGAACTCTTTGGTTCAGCTGACAGTATGATTCGTTTCGATATGTCAGAATACATGGAAAAACACGCTGTCGCTAAATTGGTTGGTGCCCCTCCAGGATATGTTGGTTACGACGAAGCTGGTCAGTTAACTGAAAAAGTCCGCCGTAATCCTTATTCACTTATTCTTTTAGATGAGGTTGAAAAAGCTCACCCAGACGTTCTTCACATGTTCCTCCAAGTACTTGACGACGGTCGTTTGACTGATGGACAAGGGCGCACTGTAAGCTTCAAGGATACCATCATCATCATGACCTCAAATGCTGGTACTGGTAAAGTTGAAGCTAGCGTTGGCTTTGGAGCTACTCGTGAAAATCGTACCAATTCTGTTCTTAACCAACTTGGAGATTTCTTCAGTCCTGAATTCATGAACCGCTTTGATGGTATTATCGAATTCTCTGCCCTCAGCAAAGAAAATCTCCTTACTATCGTGGACCTCATGCTTGATAATGTCAACCAACGCTTGGCTAACAACGGTATCCACCTCAGTGTAACTGAGAAAGTTAAGGAAAAATTGGTTGACCTTGGTTACGATCCTAAGATGGGTGCTCGACCACTACGTCGTACCATCCAAGATCACATTGAAGATGCTATTACCGACTTCTACCTTGAAAATCCAAACGAAAAAGATCTCAAGGCAGTCATGACTTCAAAAGGCCACATTACCATTAAGTCTGCTAAAAAAGCCGAAAAAGCTACTCAAAAAGCTGAGGCAGCAAAAGAATCTGATTAAACAAATAAACCAAGTCATTACGACTTGGTTTATTTATCTTTTCATTTCCTATTTTCAAATTTATCCCTAATTCTGCCTAAATCAATAGGAAAATGAGCAAAATTTTAGTATAATATAGGCAAATAAACGTAAGGAGCAACTCATGAATCCAACATTTGGTGACAAGGTTGAGGGAGCTCATTATCAAACACGTTACGGTGTTTATGCTGTGATTCCTAACCAAGAAAAGACAAAGATTATTTTAGTCCAGGCTCCTAACGGAGCTTGGTTTCTCCCAGGTGGAGAAATCGAAGCAGGCGAGGATCACTATAGCGCATTAGAACGCGAGTTGATTGAAGAACTTGGGTTTACAGCCACTTTAGGCCAGTACTATGGCCAGGCTGATGAATACTTCTATTCAAGCCACCGTGACACTTACTATTACAATCCAGCCTATATTTATGAAGTTGTAGATTTTTCAAAAATTGGCAAACCTCTCGAAGATTTCAATAACCTGGCCTGGTTTCCAATTGATGAAGCCATTGCTAAACTTAAACGTGGCAGCCATAAATGGGGAATCGAACAATGGAAAGCAAGCAACATAACAACTAGCAAATCTTAGGAGGAAACTATGAAACTCATTAATACGACCCGTACACACCAAGAACTCGTTCAAAACCAACTAGACAACACGGATGCCTTTCTCGTAGAGACCTACTCTGCTGGGAATACTGATGTTGTCTTTACACAAGCACCTAAGCATTATGAACTCTTGATTTCAAATAAACATCGTGCTGTTAAAGACAACGAATTAGAAGTTATCCGTGAATTCTTCCTCAAACGAAAAATCGACAAAGATATCGTTTTGATGGACAAACTTAGAACAGTACACACTGACAAATTGATTGAGATTTCATTCCCAACAACTGTATAAGACAGAACAAGCAATGGCTAACACCACTGCTTGTTTTTTAGTATGTTACAAAGCTTTCGAAGCTTGATCCAGAACTTCCATAACCTGACGACTATGTTCCAACTGCTTGGCAACACTGTCAAAATCCTTGGTCGCCACCATCTTTTCAAAAGCTACAAATTCATCATGCATACGATGTTGTGGACTATTAAGATTGACAACTCTCTCTTTCTGACCATTGAGAGTGACTCCAATTTCAGGAAGAGTGTTGGTTGCACCAAAAATAGTAATAGCTCCCTTATCCCCTTGAATAGTTGAACGAATCTCCGCACTACAGTCTTTAGCCCCAATGGCAACAGCCTTAAAGTTACCATAGTCCAAAACTAGAATTCCTGACGTATCCACTCCTCGCTCCACATTAGGTAGATATTCCACACGATTAGGCTTACCAAAAAGGCCAACAAGAAGGTGAATATTATAGATATTAAGATCTCTAAGTGCTCCCCCACCCATTTCAGGGTTGAAGACAGGAGCAATTTCCCCATGTTTGAAGGCATCGTAACGTGATGAATATTGAGAATAATTGATATTCACAATCTTAATATCCCCAATATCAGACAAGGCTTCCTTAATCGCTGTAAAATTAGCCAGATATTGATTGGTAATAGCCTCCATCAAGAGAAGCTTTTTTTCTTGAGCAAGCTTAGCTAGCTCTTCAAACTCTTCTAAATGAAGGGTGAAGGGTTTCTCACAGATAACATGCTTTCCGGCCAAAAGTGCTTTCTTAGCATAGTCATAGTGGGTATGATTGGGCGTTCCGACATAAATCGTATCAACTTCTGGATTAGACAAAATTAACTCATAATCACTAGTCGCCTGAGATAAGCCATATTGTTTGGCTAAAGCCTCAGCCTTATCAAGCGATCGTGGTGTCGACATTATAGCCTCCAGCTCAACTCCCTCAATAGTCGTTAACACAGGAAGAACCTCTGTCACAATCATTCCTGTCCCTAATAATGCAAGTTTCATCAACTTACCTCCTTCTTCCTCTAAACTCTTTTACTATACGGCGTAATTCTATAAACAGAACTATAATGAAAGAGGACTCAAACAGAAACCCTCTAAAATTTAAGAACGGCCAAGCAGTTTCTTAACTCCTTGAATCGCTTTATATTTAAGCGGCTGTGGATAATAACGGAAGGTTCCCATCTTGCGTACAATATAACCATTAAAGTTTTGTTTAAATCGCAAAACCCCATCTGAACCATCAAAGATCCCCATAATACCAAGGAAGTTATAGAAAGTAATCCCACGTTTAATGGCTTGGGTCATCACATACTCTTGTAAGAGTGCTGGCGCATAAAACTTATTAAACTCCGGATAAGATCCACTAAAAAGATAAACAGCTTCTTGAGGTGTATAGACAAAAAGACTGCCAGCCAAAACAATATCTTCCTGACCATATTTATCAATAAAAGCAGTCGCTTCGCCCTTTCGAACATCAAAGGTCTCAAACTGACTTGATAACTCTCTTAATTGGTTTTGTTTTTTCTCAGATTTTGGGTTAGCCTCTAAATCAGCCTGTAATTTGACAATTCTAGCTCCCAACTTCGCTTGATCACTTTCCAAATGGTCATAGTAATCCTGAAAATTCAAGGTAGCCACCATAAAATCAGCATTGTCACCAAAAGCATCATAAAAATCTTGGTAATAATCTAGGGACTTGTCACTATACTCACGACGATCAGAGGTCGCTGAAGTAATTTCTTTAAAAATAGATAACTCATCACGTTTCAGTTTTTTCAGCTTAATCCCAAAGGTTTTGGCTTTTTTAACCAGAGGTTTCCCTTTTTTACTGAAAGACTTGATAAGATCTTTTTCTTCAATCCCAGATAAATCCTTCACATAGTGCCAGTCAGGCTCACCACCAGGATAACCTGTCTGTAAACCATCAAAGCTATAGCCTAAATCTGTCAATTGACTAATCAATTGCTTCTGCTCTTCACCAGTTGGTTCACCATTACTATCAAAAATTTGATAAGTATCATAAGGTTTGATCAACAGCTCAAGAGCACCATTTGCCTTAGCATAGTCCTTCAAACCTTGATAAAAGTCACTTAGATGAGCTGTATTTGAGTGAATCGGTCCACAATTCACCTCCATACGAAGCCCACCAGTCATAGGCATGCTGTAGACAATTGCTGAGACTTCTAGTTTATTTCCTTCTTTCCAAGCGACATAGCTAATGCTAAATCCACGTTTTTCAAGAAGCTCAGCCATTTCCTCCGTTTGCATAAAAGAACGCTCAGACACTTGTTGAGCATGTGTGTTAAATTCTTCTTTAGTTACTTGAATGAAGCTCATTTTTTTCCTTCCTAAAATGGATAAAGTAAATGACGAGTGAGATAAAGAGCAAGATGGCAAGTACTGCCACTAATGGTATTCGAATCGGACGGATATTAAGCAACAAATCTCCACTAACTGCATAAACAATCGAGACTGGCGTCACTCCAATAAGGGTTGCCAAAATCCTTGTCCTTGTGGGTAAATTCATCTGAACACAAGCATAATTGACCAGAGCTGATGGTATAAAAGGAATAGAGAAGGCTAAAGAAATCCCAATAAAACGATGCTTAAAGTTTTCAATATAGTTTAGGAGTTTCTCCATACGTTTGGACTTCTCTGGCTTTTCAAGTCTTCTCAGAATTTCAAAACTAGTCAAATTTCCAAAAGTATTACCAATAATATTCATCGGAATCGCAAGCAAAGGGCCATAGAGTAGCCCAACAAAAATACAAAAAATAGAACTTGAAACTCCAGGAATAGCCGATGACAGAATCATGAGACTAAGAAGGATTAGTGCATTTTGGAAATTAGCCTGCTTAAAAACTTGTCTTAAAAAGGCTTGATCATGCTTAGCGTTGGTCCATTCCTTGATTAAGGGGATGAAGTTATTTAAAAGAGGCCATAAGAATACCAGAATTAAACCTGCTATCCCTATAAAAAATAGTCTTTTTTTAGTCATTACATCTCCACAATTTTAATCACTTCTTTTATTATAACAAAAAAATGCCTTCATTGATTTAGAAAGGCATCTTTTACTGTGATTACTTGTTAATCAAATTTGCTTGTGACTTGTTTTCCAAGGCACCATTTTTAAAGTTAAGGGTAAGGCTACCTGTTTCACCCTTCTTAGCAACAAGGTTCGAAGACCAAAGCGCTTGTGTCATTGTTGCATCTGAAGAGACAGCGATAGAATAAACATCCGGTGTACCAAGCGTTTTGACAGCATCGTCATAGCTAGTTCCATTTTTAAGATTTTCGTACATCTTCAGTGTGATTTTAGGATCACGGACGTAAGAAAAGTTTGAAATTGACTTAACTACAGTGCTATTGTTAAAGAGTTTCGCTGTAACAACAACATTGTCATACTGCCAATAATAAACATCAAGCTTAGCATCTCCTGCCTGCTCCTGACTCGTTGATGATGGTTCACCAAACCACCCTTTCAAGCTATCAAGATTTGAGCCTCCTGAAAATTCCTGAGAAGCATTTGCCATGGTAATCTTATCAAAGTTCTGGCGAACATTCCCATGCTTAACGGTTAAAATCTTTGAGGCTTCATTATCCAAAGATCCCTTCGTCTCTGTCTTGGACGAAGATTTTCCACAAGCAGCTAGAGTAAAAAGTGAGAGACCTAAAACGGTCAAAGACAAAAGTTTTTTCATAATAAATTCCTATATATACAAATAAAAGGCTGACGCCTCTGGTTTTTATGGAGCCGGTGGGAGTCGAACCCACGTCCAAACACCTGCCAACATATTCGTCTACAACCATAGGTTATGTCTTTCATTTAACAGATAGACGACACATAACTCAAGCCTTCTATCTGCGAGCCTATAAATCTCTTTTCAACCAGCTAGGCAATGGTCAAACGTAGCTTATAAATCAATAAAACCTCTAAACAAACATAAGCAATCTGCTAGAAGTCACGCGAGCAGGTGTTTAGGCTGCTACAGCGTAAGAATTAGTATTTTTTGCAGTTATATTTAACTGAGCGTTTACGTCGCCACACGAGTCGCAGAATATGCCTCATAATGCCTGTCGAATCCGTAACGACCCCAATATGAGATACTGAGTATTATAGCAAATTTTTTAATAAATTGCAAAAGATTAGCCAAACTGTCTCCCCAATAAATCAACTATGGAGGGCTAATACGTTAGTTTTCTTTGATTTTAGGACAAGCTAAAAGCTTTTTTCTGTATGCTTGTCTTTTCTCTTTCAATGATAAAAGATTTTATGAAATACTTTCACTAAAACTTACCGACTAAAAAACGTTGAGAGAACTAATCTTTCAACGTTTTTCTTTTTGCACCCTAAGGGAATCGAACCCCTATCTCAAGAACCGGAATCTTACGTGATATCCATTACACTAAGGGTGCTAACAGTATACTATTATAACATACTCTAAAATAGAAAAAAAGACATGTTTCCATGCCTCTTTTTTTATCTTACAATTCGATATCTCCGAAAAGATCCGCCATTGAGAATCCAGATTGAGTTTCTGGAAGTTCGTAGTCACGTTTTTCTTGACGTTTTGGACGACGTGGACGTGATTGACGTTTTTCATTGTTTTCGCCTTCAGCGTTAGCTGGACGTTCTTCAAGAGCTTTGATTGAAAGTGATACACGTTCTGCATCAGCGTTTACTTCAAGAACTTTAACAGTAACGTCTTGACCTACTGAAAGAACATCTTTTGGATTTTCAACACGTTTGTGTGAAATTTGTGAGATGTGAACAAGTCCATCGATACCTGGCAATACTTCAACGAAAGCACCGAAGTCAGTCAAACGTTTAACTTTACCTTCGATAACATCACCAGCAGCAAGTTTTTGTTCAACACCATCCCATGGTCCAGGTGTTGTTGCTTTAAGTGAAAGTGATACACGTCCTGCTTCTTCGTCGATAGCAAGAACTTTAACTTCAACTTCATCACCTACAGATACAACTGATTTAGGTGAAACGTTACGTTCGTGAGACAATTCAGTCACGTGAACAAGTCCGTCAACACCACCAAGGTCGATGAAAGCACCGAAGCTTGTCAAACGAGCAACTTTACCAGTTACGATTGAACCAACTTCAAGTTTAGAGAAGACTTCTTTACGAGCTTCTGCAGCTTCTGCTTCAACAACTTCACGACGTGAAAGGATGAAACGGTTTTCAGCTGGATCAACTTCTTTAATTTTAGCGTCAAATTCTTGACCTACAAATTGTTCAGTGTTACGAACAAAACGAGTATCAATCATTGAAGCTGGAATAAATCCACGAAGACCTTCAAATTCAACTGAAAGTCCGCCTTTAACAGCGCGTGTTCCTTTAACAGTAACAACTTCTTCTTCACGACCAACAAGTTTATCCCAAGCTTTGCGAGCTTCCAAGCGTTTTTTAGATACAAGGTAAGTTACAGTATCAGTATCTTTACCAACAACTTGACGAAGAACAAGCACTTCAAGTGTTTCACCAACTTTAACAAGGTCTGCAACGTTTGCGTCACGGTCGTTTGTCAATTCACGACGTGTCAAAACACCTTCGATACCAGTTCCTTCGATAACAACATTTGCTTGATCATTATCTACTGAGATAACTTCAGCTGTTACAACGTCACCTGTGTTAACTTCGCTAACACTGTTTAGCAATTCTTCAAATTCGTTCATTCTAAAAAGATCCTCCAACAAGAGCCAGCCAATTCTGGCCCTTGATAACAATATATTTTTAAAGGTACCCGCAAAGACAATGGTTAACATAGACGGTGCCAATGCACCCGATACCTTTTACTGGGGTAGCTGGATTCGAACCAACGCATGAGGGAGTCAAAGTCCCTTGCCTTACCGCTTGGCTATACCCCAATAGCAAAATGCTATAAAAAAACATCTAAGTACTTGATATCGACTATCCCGATTCAGTTTCTTAGACATGGAGAGAGAGGGATTCGAACCCCCGAACCCGAAGGAGCGGATTTACAGTCCGCCGCGTTTAGCCTCTTCGCTATCTCTCCTTAAGAACAAGAAATAGTATATCACAGTTTCTTGACCAAAGCAAGCCTTTACTTTGGATTTTAATGATTAAGATTGTATGATTCAATAATGGTAGCTACTGCATCATCCATTTTTTTGTGGAAACCTACAACATTTTCCTTGTCAACAACGGCAAACTTACCATCAATTTCCACAATTTGTCCGATGACTTTCTTACCAACAAGAAGTTCAAAACCTTCAATAGTTGCTTTATTGACGACTACTTTAGCATCATTAATTTGGATTTCAATTTTTTTATCTTTTTTACTCATAGACTTATACCCGATCCTTGGCTCGAGCCATCCTTTCTTAATGTATCTTCTTAATTCTACCGAAAAAGAAAAAAGCTTGCAAGAGCAAGCCTTAAAATAATCGTTTATCTATTAAGAATTAGTCAACTTTGACAATCCATCCTTCTGGTGCTTCAACATCACCAAATTGGATACCTGTCAACTCATCATAAAGTTTACGTGTTACAGGACCTACTTCAGTTTCTGAGTAGAAGACATGGAAGTCATCACCATGTTGTACCCCACCAATTGGTGAGATAACGGCAGCTGTACCACAGGCACCTGCTTCGACAAATTTATCCAATTCGGAAATCTTAACATCACCTTGGATAGCTTTCATGCCAAAGCGATTTTCAGCCAAGTAAAGCAATGAGAACTTAGTGATAGATGGCAAGATAGATGGGCTGAGTGGTGTTACGAATTCGTTATCGGCTGTGATACCAAAGAAGTTTGCAGAACCCACTTCTTCAATCTTAGTGTGAGTTGCTGGATCAAGGTAGATCACATCAGAGAAGTTATGGTCATGTGCAATCTTACCTGGCAACATACTTGCTGCGTAGTTACCACCAACTTTAGCAGCACCTGTACCATGTGGCGCAGCACGGTCATAATCATCTTGGATAAGGAAGTTTGTTGGAGCCAAACCACCTTTGAAGTAGTTACCTACTGGCATAGCAAAAATGGTAAAGATATACTCATCTGCTGGATGCACACCAATGATATCACCAACCCCAATCAACAATGGACGGAGATAAAGTGTTGCACCTGTACCATATGGTGGAACATATTCTTCATTTGCACGTACAACTTGTTTACATGCATCTACAAATTTGTCAACAGGAACTTGTGGCATCAAAAGACGCTCCGCAGTACGTTGCAAACGTTTAGCATTTTCATCTGGACGGAACAATTGAATAGAGCCATCTTTAGTACGGTAAGCCTTGAGTCCTTCAAAAGCTTCTTGACCATAGTGAAGGGCTGGAGATGCTTCTGAAATATGCAAAGTCGCATCCTCAGTCAATTGCCCCTCGTCCCATTTACCGTCTTTGTAATATGAGATATAACGGAATGGAAGTTTACGGTAATTAAATCCTAAATTTTCCCAGTCTAAATCAACTGTCATATGTATGTCCTCTTTTCTGTTACTATGTGCTTTCTAGTATAGTCCTTTTCATTGAAAATTTCAAGGTTATGTTGCAAAATTCTGACAATTCTTTTTAAAACACTTATTTTGCCCATCAAAGAAAAAAACTCTGCCCTCTAATAAGAGAACAAAGCTTTCTTATCTTTATCTTTCAATAATCTTGGCAGAAAAGACTTCTTTGTCTGCTAATCCTTCAATGAAACTACCGTTGCTAGTACGGTCTGAAAGATTTAGAAGGGACAAGTCAACCTCTGCCGTTTCGCCTGTTGTTGCTGTTACAAGCAAGGTCTGAGGAATCTCTTCCACTGGTGTTGCTAGAAGATCTATTTCGCCACCAGCATTTTCCGTAAAGACTGGACCCGCAGTGAAGACACGATGTGGTTTCGTCTTAAGCTCACGAAGAACTTGGAGACCTCGACCAGCTCGCTTAGCCTGCGGAATATCTGCTGTAGCTACACGTTTGAGACTAGCTCTTTGTGTCAGAAGGTAGAAACTTTGAGTATTTGCTACAAAAACAGCCTGAACGGTATCATCATCCTTAAGATTGATTGCCTTAACACCTGCTGCCTTGGCACCAACTACTGGCACTTCGTCCGCGTTAAAGCGAAGGGCATAACCTTTTTGAGTGATAATCATAATATCATCCAATTGAATTGGCGTGACTGCGACAATAAAATCACTATCATCCTTGAGTTTAGCGTATTTAACCGACTTAGACTTGTAGGTACGCCATGGCGTAAATTCCTTGCGTTCGAAACGTTTAATCTGACCAAGCTTAGTGGCTGCTAAGTAAGTACCAGCTTCAAAATCATCCAGGATTTCTGCGTAAAGCACTTCTTCATCCTTAGATAAATTGGTGATGGTTTGTGATAGATGTTCACCCAAATCCTTCCAACGAATGTCTGGTAACTCATGAATTGGGCGATAAATCACATTGGCTTGATTAGTGAACATCAAGAGGTGTTGTGTCGTCTTGGCCTGCTGGACAAGAATCAAATCATCGTCATCACGTTTTCCAACTTCGTCAATCGTTGAAGCATTGAAGGAACGTGGGCTGGTACGTTTGACGTAGCCACCACGAGTGATGCTGACATAGGTTTCTTCTTCAACAATCAAACTTGCAGTATCAATTTCAATAGTCTTGGTTTCTGCTTGCAACTCTGAACGACGGTCATTACCAAATTTCTTCTTGATATCACGGAGTTCACGTTTCATGACATTAAACATGGTACGCTCATCACCAATGATAGCAGCCAAGGTCGCAATTTGTTCGCGTAAATCGGCTTCCTCATTTTGGAGCGTGACGATATCCGTATTGGTCAAACGATAAAGTTGCAAGGTCACGATAGCTTCTGCTTGTTCTTCTGAAAAATCATAGCTGACCTTAAGATTTTCCTTAGCATCAGCCTTATTTTCAGAAGCTCGGATAAGAGCGATAACCTCATCCAAAATAGAAATAACACGGATCAAACCTTCGACAATATGAAGACGTTTTTCAGCTTTTTCCTTGTCAAATTTTGAACGAGCAACGATAATATCACGACGGTGGGCAATGTAGCTAGATAAAATCTTTTGCAAGCCAACTTGACGTGGGGTGAAATTATCAATAGCCACCATGTTGAAATTGTAGTTGACCTGAAGATCCGTATATTTCAAAAGGTAGTTAAGAATAGTTTGGCTGTCAGCATCCTTCTTAAGTTCAATAGCAATACGCAACCCTGTACGGTCAGACTCATCACGAACTTCCGCAATACCTGGAACCTTGTTATTGACTCGAACATCATCGATTTTTTTAACAAGAACTGCCTTATTGACATCGTAAGGAATTTCAGTAACGATGATTTGTTCCTTGCCACCTTTGAGTTGTTCAATTTCAGTACGTGAGCGCACAACGACGCGACCCTTACCAGTTTGGTAGGCTTTACGAATCTCATCCTTGCCCTGAATGATAGCCCCTGTTGGGAAATCTGGACCAGGCAAGAATTCCATCAATTTATCCAGTTTAGCAGATGGGTGATCAATCATGTAGACAACGGCATCGATGACCTCTGACAGATTATGAGGTGGAATATCTGTAGCATAACCAGCAGAAATCCCTGTAGCCCCATTAACCAAGAGGTTTGGAAAGGCTGCAGGTAAAACAGTTGGTTCCTTCTCTGTATCATCAAAATTCCAAGCCCAAGGGACTGTGTTTTTATCAATGTCTTGAAGAAGGTAGCCAGCAATCTCTGACAAACGCGCCTCTGTATAACGCATAGCCGCTGGTGGATCACCATCCATAGAACCGTTGTTACCATGCATTTCAACTAAGATTTCACGATTCTTCCAGTCCTGAGACATACGCACCATGGCGTCATAAATGGAACTATCGCCATGTGGGTGAAAATTACCCATAATGTTACCCACCGACTTGGCAGATTTACGATAGCCCTTGTCATGGGTATTGCCATCCTTATTCATGGAATAAAGAATACGACGTTGAACGGGTTTCAAACCGTCACGAATGTCAGGAAGCGCACGCTCCTGAATAATGTATTTGGAGTAGCGTCCAAAACGCTCCCCCATGATGTCCTCAAGGGACATGTTTTGAATATTAGACATAAGATTTCTCTTTATTTTTTAGTTTAAGTAATGATTTGAAATAATGTGAAAGACAAATAGTAACTTTCCTACCTAACTGCCACGCCTCACAATGTCCTTCCTTGATTTTTCAACTGTAGAAGAATGGTTTTAACCTTCCTAATTTCTATTTCACCAACCACAAATTGAACGATTGTACTTATCGCAATTAAAATGAAGAATATACAAGATAGTGTCATTGAAGTAGAAAGTTCACCAAAGAATAAGATAAAGTTTAAGAGTGTTAAACAAGTCATTATAGAAGCATTGACCACGAGAAAAAGAGCCAATGGAATACGAAATAACCTATAATGGTAGATACTTTTTAAAAGTGATGTGATACTACAAGCAACACTTAAAGGAGTAAAAACATACACATTATAGAAGACAAATAACAAACCCGAGTAGGTTCTATCTGAGAATGGATTATCTATCAAAGATAGAAGGAAGGTTACCACTACTAGTATCGGCAGAAGTAAAAAACGTGTTTTTATTGGTCGCTTTTTATAAACACTTAAATAAGCTATTGCCACTCCACAAACAGGAAGGACTATTTGAGGATAGTATAGTATGAAACTTAATACCTTAGATAACATAGGTCTACCTCACATTGTCTGTTCCTGACTTAGCCATATAGTCTTTATTCTTTTCGTTTTCCTTTTTCCCTATTATAGTTTGAGCAATACCACTTGCCGCTAGGAGGATAAAAATAAAGTACATGGATGAATTTGGGAGAAATTCCAAAGCCCCTTGTAAGAAAAGTAGGTTGAGGAAAGCCAGTAATGTGGCGAAGAAACTATTAATCGCTAATAAGATTGAATAATTGGTTTGAAAGCGTGTTAAATGTAGAAGACTCTTTATAAAAGCTATTAGTGAGAATGGTACATAAAACACTGAAAAGACCATCAGGTAGTAAAAACCAAATAATAATCCTGAGAATGGACTACCCAAATAATAATAGAGGGGGTTATCCAGCACGAAGATTATGAGGGAGACTATAGATAAGAGAAAAAGGATCAAAAAGCGTGTTTTTATAGGACGTATGCCATAAAAAATTAAGTATATAGCAGAAACAATAACCATAACAATAATAGCAGGAACAGCTACTTCTGCATGGTAAGCTAGGTAATCGATAACATTAAAATCCATTTTTCTACCTCCATTGATTCTAGTCAATGACACTGCAAATAGTTAATAAACGATGTAGAAAATAATCAAATTGTTTCTTTATAATCCCAGGCATCTATTGATTGTAAACGCTCTCCCTAACTCTATCTTATTACATTACCTTCTGGCCTGCAACTTAAAATGCGCCGCTTTCTTCCAAGGTAAATTTAACGTTATCTTCGATCCATTGACGGCGTGGTGCTGCCTTATCTCCCATAAGGACTGAGACACGACGTTCGGCACGTGCTAAATCGTCAATAGTCACTCGGATAAGCGTTCTGGTCTCTGGATCCATGGTTGTTTCCCAAAGCTGGTCAGCATTCATCTCACCAAGCCCCTTGTAACGTTGGAGAATAGCTCCTCGACCAAATTTTTGACGAAGTTCCTCAAGTTCCCCATCCGTCCAAGCATATTCGACAACTTCCTTCTTACCTTTCCCTTTGGACATCTTGTAAAGAGGAGGCAGAGCGATATAAACGTGTCCTGCTTCCACTAGTGGACGCATATAACGATAGAAGAAAGTAAGAAGCAAGGTCTGGATGTGAGCTCCATCGGTATCGGCATCGGTCATGATGATAATCTTGTCGTAGTTAATATCGTCAAGGTTAAAATCAGCTCCAACCCCTGCACCGATAGTATAAATCATGGTATTGATTTCTTCGTTTTTGAGAATGTCTGCCATTTTGGCTTTCTCAGTGTTGAGGACCTTCCCTCGAAGGGGAAGAATGGCCTGGAATTTACGATCGCGGCCTTGTTTGGCTGAACCGCCGGCAGAATCCCCTTCGACCAGATAAAGCTCATTTTTCTTAGCATTTTTAGACTGGGCTGGCGTCAATTTTCCTGACAAGAGTCCCTTGTCTTTTTTATTTTTCTTACCATTTCGGCTAGCATCACGAGCTTTTCTGGCAGCTTCACGGGCATCACGAGCCTTAATAGCCTTACGCACCAAGTTAGAAGCCAGATCCCCATTTTCCATAAGGAAGTAAGTCAAATGCTCTGAAACGATACTATCAACAATAGGTCGAGCTAAAGGAGATCCAAGTTTATCCTTGGTTTGTCCTTCAAACTGAAGGTGTTCCTCAGGAACCAAGAGCGAGATAACTGCTGACAAGCCCTCACGATAATCTGACCCTTCGAGGTTCTTATCCTTTTCTTTAAGTAAGCCAGTCTTACGTGCATAATCGTTAAAGGCCTTGGTAATGGCAGATTTGAAGCCCGTCTCGTGGGTACCTCCGTCCTTAGTGCGGACATTATTGACAAAGGAAAGGATATTATCAGAGTAACCATCGTTGTACTGAAGGGCTAATTCTAGGTGAAATTCCTGCTGGTCTCCATCAATATAGATGACTGGTGTCAGCGTTTCCTTGTCCTCATTCAAGTAAGATACAAAGTCTTGAACCCCATTTTCATAGTGGAATTCTTCACGAACTTCTTCTTCGCCACGCAAGTCTGTCAATGTCATAGTGACATTCTTAAGAAGGAAGGCTGATTCTTTGAGACGTTCTGAAATGGTGTTAAATTTGAAGTCAGTCGTTGAAAAGATGCTCGCATCAGGCATAAAGGTAACTTTTGTACCTGTCTTAGACTTAGGCGCCTTACCAATCTTTTCAAGCCCTGTTACAGGGTGACCACCATTTTCAAAACGTTGGCGATAGACACTACCGTCACGGGTAATTTCTACCTCAAGCCAGCTAGACAGCGCATTAACAACTGAAGAACCCACACCGTGAAGACCTCCAGAAGTCTTATAACCACCCTGTCCAAATTTACCACCCGCGTGGAGAACAGTGAAAATAACTTCAACTGTTGGTTTACCCATGGCATGCATACCTGTCGGCATCCCACGTCCAGAGTCAGAAACAGAAACGGAACCATCCTTATTTAGGGTGACAGCGATGACATCACCAAAACCAGAAAGAGCTTCATCGACGGCATTATCGACAATCTCCCAAACCAAGTGGTGAAGTCCTGTTCCATCTGTTGAGCCAATGTACATTCCTGGGCGCTTGCGAACCGCATCCAACCCTTCTAGTACCTGAATGGCATCATCATTATAATTATTTACATTTATTTCTTTTTTAGCCAAGAGTGACCTCCAAAATTTTCATCCTTATTATTTTATAAGTTTTCAGAAGAATTTGCAAAAGAAATCAAGAAAGTCCAAAAGATATCTTAAGGCTGACTGACTTTGTCAATTACTAGGCTGTATGCTATAATTATCTCATGAAAATCTTATTGTTAATCCTAATCGCCTACTTGCTAGGTTCCATTCAGACCGGCCTCTGGATTGGGAAACTATTCTTCCATATCAATCTTCGTGAGCATGGCTCTGGAAATACTGGAACAACCAATACCTTTCGTGTTCTAGGTAAGACTGCTGGTACCATCACCTTCTTGGTGGATATGTTCAAGGGTACCTTGGCTGTTCTTCTTCCTATCTGGCTTGGTGTTACAGAGGTTTCACCTCTAATCATTGGTTTCTTTGCTATTATCGGACATGTTTTTCCAATCTTTGCTGGATTTAAAGGTGGGAAGGCTGTTGCGACAAGTGCAGGGGTGCTTCTTGGCTTTGCCCCACTCTACTGTGTATTCCTACTCTTGGTCTTTGCCCTAACACTCTATCTAACCAGCATGATTTCATTTTCAAGTGTCACTGCTGCAATTGTTGGACTTATTACGCTGGCTGTATTTCCAGCCATCCATTTCTTACTAGATGGCTATGACCTTATTTTCACTGGGATCCTCACCATCATGGCTTTGCTTATTATCTTCCGCCACACTGAAAATATGGGGCGCATCCGCAGGCATCAAGAAAACTTGGTACCTTTTGGACTTAATTTAACCAAACAAAATCCAAAGGAATAAACAATCCAGACCTACTAACCACTAGATTTACTAGTGGTTTTCTTGTTTTTCTAATCAAGCTATGCTTTCTAAAACAATAAAAAATCCGAAGGCTACACCTCGGATCTTTTTTAGGCTTAAGCTTTAAAGCTGACACCATTTTCTTTCAATTTTTTAACTGTCGCAGGTCCGACACCCTTGAGGGCAAGAACTTCTTCTTCAGTCACAGTAGCAAAAGCCTCTGCTGAAGTCAAACCTTCATTGTAAAGAGTCTCTACAAGGTTTGAACGAAGGCCTTCAACTTCTGGAAGTTCTGCAAAGGCTTCAAGACTAAGGTCTTTAGTTGCTACTTCTTCCTTAGCAACTGTCTTAGTTTCAGCAACAGGTTGTGGTGCTACTGGTGGCACTGGTGGAACAGGCGCAACTGGTGGAACAGGGGCTTTAACATTATTGAAAAGTCCTTGTTTTTTCAAACGGTGTTTAAAAGCTTTCTTTTTATTTTTTACTTTAGCCATGTTTAGTATTCTCCTATTTTAATCGACGACATCTTTACATAAAGTGCTGTCATCATTTTCTTTTTCATCCTCTATTAATAGTGACGTTCCCCGAACAAGCCATCTGGCATATCATGGAAACCTTTGCCAGCACGATAGTTGGCAAACTTACCAATTAGGAAATTGTAAGCATCCAATTTAGCTTCATAGCGGTAACTTGCATCACGTGCACGTTCATCTCCGTCTTCTTCCCAGATTTTCTTGCTAGCGGCCAAGGCCGTTTCGTTTACTTTAACTTGGGTAACAACCCAGGCTTCGAAGTCTTTTAGAAATTCTTGTTCGTAGGTCATATTTTCCTCTTCATTTTAAAAACCAGCTTAACGCTGGCTTCATTTTCTACTGATAATGTGTAGAGCTCATAGCCTTACAGTCTCCTATTATAACAAATAATTAGAAATTTGACTAGGTTCTAAACTCTGTATATAAGGCTTTAATGTCATTTGGACGTGTGCGACAGCAGCCACCTAAAATCTTAACTCCAAACTGAGCATGCCAATCCTTGCTGTGTTCCACTAAGGTCAGAGCATCCTTGTCCTTAGGTTTCCAAGTCTGCGTACTACCATCATAAACCTCACCTGAGTTGGGGTAAGTAATGAGAGCTTTTCCAGCATTTTTAAGAATAGTAAGAGCCTGATTATATAGCAGAGGCGAACTACAGTTGATTCCTAGAGCCAAGATTTGGTCTGACTGGGAAACAAGCTGGGCAATCTCATCTAAAGAAGTCCCATCACTGATAGTGGCTGATTCTTGGACTGTAAAACTGAGATAAGCTTCTGATTCTGGAAATTCTTCAGCCAGGAGTTCAATCAAGGCTTGTGCTTCTAAACGATTTGGAATAGTTTCCAAAGCTAGCAAGTCCACACCTTGATCTAGGAGAATTTGAATCCTAGGCCGATGAAAATCCTTAAGCTCCTCGATAGTAATTTGACCATAATCACCACTATACTCAGAACCATTAGCCAAATAAGCTGCGTAAGGACCGACATCTCCAGAAATCAATGGATAAGGACGCTTCGCCTTCTCAGTCTCATCTAATGTTGTCCAGACCTTATCACGTGCATTCTTTGCCAACTGAACTGTCAAGACAATAATCTGCTCCGCTTCTTTCTCAGTAAGTCCAGCCTCCATCAAGCCTGGCAAGGTCGCCTGATAAGACGATGTGGTAATCAAGTCAGCCCCAGCGGCTACATAGGTTTCGTGGATTTTTTGAATAACTTCTGGCTTTTCAAGAAGGTACTTGGCTGACCAGAGTTTACCAGAAATATCATAACCCAAGCTCTCCATCTCTGTTCCTAGAGCTCCATGAAGAATGAGGGGAGATTTATTTTCCAAATAATCTTTAAATGTTGCCATACAAGGCCTCCTTACCATTTTTTAAAGCGAAGGTAGTGATAGAGGTAGCAGAAAATCATGAAAGGAATACCGAAGTAAAGTCCCGCACGTTGTGAACTATCCCAAGCAATCCCAAGTACAGAAACGGCCAAGAGAACGATTGTGATATAAGGTAGGATTGGGTTAAACGGTGTCTTGTAATCCAACTCATCATCAGAATGTTCTAAATTCCACTGTTTACGGAAGTTGATTTGTGCCAAAGGAATGGAGAGCCAGACAACAACAACTGCAAAACCAGCGATTGATACCAAAGCTAGATAAACCGTATCTGCAGCATAGATACTTGAAAAGAGCGATAAAACTGCTCCTGCCATGGAAATCAAAAGGGCTGTCATTGGAACTCCATGTTTATTAATTTTCACTAGCTTTTTATTGAGCATTCCCTCATTGGCCAAAGACCAAAGCATACGGCTTGAAGCGTAGAGTCCCGAATTCCCAGCAGAAAGAATAGCTGTCAGAATAACAAAGTTCATGATGTCTGCCGCAAATGGAATCCCCATCTTGTCAAAAACATCAACGAAAGGCGCTGAAGATACCCCTGCTTCTTTCATGGGAAGAAGCGAAGCCAATACCACAATGGTCAAGACAAAGAAGATAACCAAGCGTCCAATGGTCGTTTTAATAGCACGTGGAACAGCCTCTTTAGGATTATCTGTCTCACCAGCTGCGATACCGATTAACTCTGTTCCCGAAAAGGCATAGTTAACCGCCAACATGACTGACACAATGGCAAGACCACCATTTGGAAAGAGACCATTAGCCGTCAAATGCTTGAACATAATAGCTTCACGATGACCATCAAAACTGACCAAACCAAACATAGCCCCCAGACCTAGGATGATAAAAATCAAGATAGCAATAACCTTTATAGAAGAGAAGAAAGATTCCGCTTCCGCAAAGGACCTTACGCTCAGAGCATTAATTCCAAAAATCACCAAGGCAAAGAATGCCGCAAACATCCAAGCCGGAACTGATGGAAACCAACGTTGCATCAACATGGCCGCACCCAGAAATTCTGTTCCCAAGGCTACCGTCCAACAAATCCAATAAAGCCAAGCTACCGTAAAGCCGGTTCCCGGACTGATAAATTTAGTGGCATAGGTGTGAAAGGATCCCGTTACTGGCATAGCAACAGCTAGCTCACCTAATGAAAGCATGACTAAGTAAACAACGATAGCCCCCACAAGATAAGATAGTATCGCACCAAGAGGGCCTGCTTGTGCAATCGTATAGCCTGAGCTAAGAAAGAGACCGGTACCAATGACACCACCTAGCGAGAGCATAAAGAGGTGGCGTGAGGTCATCTTCCGTTGAAACTGACCTTCATTTTCATAATTATGGTTTTCCATAGATTCCTCCAATAGATGTAATAAAATAAGCTTATCATAATAAAAGCCCCTTGGATAATAGGTGGAAACTATCAAAGAGATAGACAAAAACTATCGCAAGAAAAAAACTCGGATCTCTCCGAGCTCTTTTTATAATTCTGCTAAAATCGTATCCCATGCTTCATCATAACCGTCACGTGTGACAGATGAAAAGACGATGAAATGGTCATTTTTATCGAAATTGAGTTTTTTCTTAATAATTGATTCGTGCTTGTTCCATTTTCCGCGAGGAATCTTGTCAGCCTTAGTCGCTACAACGATGACCGGAATTTCATAATACTTGAGAAATTCATACATTTGGATATCGTCTTGAGTTGGTTCATGTCGGAGGTCAACCAAGCTAACAACGACACGAAGATTATCTCGAGTCACGAGGTACTCCTCAATCATTTTCCCCCATTTGGCACGTTCTTTTTTAGACACACGGGCATAACCGTAACCTGGCACATCCACAAAACGAAGCTTATCGTCAATATTGTAGAAATTAAGCAACTGAGTTTTCCCTGGTTTCCCAGAAGTACGTGCGAGGTTTTTACGACCAAGAAGTGTATTGATAAAGCTTGATTTACCAACATTCGAGCGTCCTGCTAGGGCAACCTCAGGGAGGTCATCTTGGGGATAGTGGCTCTTATTCGCCGCACTGAGCAAAATCTCAGCATTGTGCGTATTTAGGACTTGTTCTTCAGCCATAGAACCTCCTTATGCTGTTTCCAAAACTGGAGCAGCTGTGCCGTCAACGGCTTCTTTTGTAATACGAACCTTAGTCACATCTTCCTGACTCGGAATCTCAAACATGACATCCATCATGACTTCCTCAATGATAGAGCGAAGGCCACGCGCACCGGTCTTACGTTCAATTGCCTTACTTGCAATAGCTTCAAGAGCATCCTGGTCAAACTCCAGTTCAACCCCATCATAAGACAAGAGGGTTTGGTACTGTTTAACCAAGGCATTTCTAGGCTCTGTCAAGATACGAACCAAGTCGTCAACCGTTAACTGTTCAAGGGCCGCAAGGACTGGCAAACGTCCGATAAACTCAGGGATAAGACCGAATTTTTGAATATCTTCAGCCACAATTTCTTGCATGTATGATGAGTCATCATCAATTGCCTTATTATTTTGACCAAAACCAATGATTTTCTCACCAAGACGTTGCTTAACGATATCTTCGATACCATCAAAAGCACCCCCCACGATAAAGAGGATATTCTTAGTATCAATTTGAATCATCTCTTGGTTAGGGTGTTTACGACCACCTTGAGGGGGAACGCTAGCTACTGTTCCTTCGATAATCTTCAAGAGGGCTTGTTGAACCCCTTCACCAGAAACGTCACGAGTGATTGATACATTTTCACCCTTTTTAGCAATCTTATCAATCTCGTCAACATAGATGATACCACGTTCCGCACGTTCGATATTGAAGTCCGCCGCTTGGATCAGTTTGAGGAGGATATTTTCCACGTCCTCACCCACATAACCTGCCTCTGTCAATGATGTTGCATCCGCAATCGCAAATGGAACATTCAAGCTACGAGCCAAGGTCTGAGCCAAGAAAGTCTTCCCTGAACCAGTTGGTCCAATCATGAGAATATTTGATTTTTGCAAATCCACATCATTGTCTTCACGACTTTCTGTGAAATTGATACGTTTATAGTGATTGTAAACAGCTACCGCCAAGGCACGTTTGGCACGGTCCTGCCCCACGACATAGTTGTTCAAAATATCTAAAAGTTCTTTCGGCTTCGGAGTTTCAGCCAAGTCAGCCAAAACTTCTTCTGCCATTTCCTCACGAATGATTTCTTGTGACAAGGCCACACATTCGTTACAGATAAAGACGCCATTCCCAGCGATAATTTTCTTTACTTCTTCTTGGTTTTTGCCACAAAATGAACAATAAACCATTTCTTCATTACGATTTCCAGCCATTTATTCCTCACTCTTTTCTAAAATAGGGTGCCATAGAAGGCGTGAATAGTATTGACAAGGTTAGTAAAAGCATTTAAAAAGAGAAAAACTGCTAACCCATAACGTTTCTTGCGAAAGGCAGGAATGGCAGAGAGGACACAAAGCACTCCCAATAATGCAGTAAATAACCCAAAAACACTACGTTGCATGAACCTAGTCTCCTTCTTTTTCATAGCGACTTATGCTAAAGTCGTAGGCATTTTTATCATCCTTGACCGCGCGGTCACGTGATACCTCTTTAAATGCCGTCATATCTAGTTGTGGAAAATACGTGTCTCCCTCTAAATCAGCCTCAATAGTTGTCTTGATGAGTGCATCATAATGTCCATCAAAAGCCTTGTAGACACCAGCACCACCAGCAATATAGAGGTCCTTATCTTGCTGTTCGAACCAAGCCAGAGCTTCCTCAACACTCGTAACGGTCGTCACACCCTCACAGTCGAAGTCCTTATCTCGTGTCAAAATCAAGGTTTCACGTCCTGGTAGGCAACGACGGTTCATGCCATCAAAGGTCACACGTCCCATGAGAATTGCTGAGCCCATGGTCGTTTTCTTGAAATGTGCCAGTTCAGCAGGCAAGTGCCAAGGCATGGTGTGATTCTTCCCAATAACATGGTTATGAGCTTCCGCCCAAATAGCAATGAGTTGTTTAGACACAGTATTTCCTTTTCTTTTTAAGTTTACAATCCATTCTAACAAAAAAAGAGAAAAAGAGCTTGGAAAAAACTTTGCCAGCTCTTTATGCACTTAAATCATAAGCATTTATTAAATTGCTAAGTCAAATTTGAGTTGAGGTTTAACAGGCTCATAGTCAACCAATTCAAAATCTTCTGGTTTGATATCAAAGAAATTCGTTCCATCAGGAACATTGAGGACCAAGCGTGGTTGGCAATCAGACGGCTGACGCTTGAGGAGTTCTTCGGCTTGCTCAAATTGATTGTCATAAATATGGAGGTTGTTGATAAAATAAAAGAATTTACCAACTTTCCAACCAAAGTGCTTGGCAATCATCATCTGAAGGGCCACATACTGCATGGCATTAATATGATGAGCTACCAACATATCGTTAGAACGTTGCGTCAAAGTAGCATCCAAATAAATGTCCTCACCCACACGACGAACATCAAACATGGTTTGGAAGGCACAAGGCTGAAGTCCTGCTGTCTCCTCGAAGGCCTCGTAATCCCAAAGGGAGATGACATTACGGCGATTCCACGGATTAGCCTCCAACTGAGCCAACAAACGGTTAATAATATCGTGCTTCTTAACGACCGCCCCATAACGCTGACCAATCGAACGCTTGTCCCCATTATTGGCAGGTACGCCTTCAACTTCCCAGTCATTCCAATAATGCACATTATACTTGTCTTCAAGGACATCTAGGCTATTTGACTGGTCTTGGTAAATCCAAAGCACTTCTTTGATGGCTGATTTGATAGCGATAGGACGCAGAGTGGTAATAGGAAACTCTCCCTTGCTCAAATCATATTCAGCAAAAGACCCTGTGATGTATTTGGAATTGGCTGTAGTGCCATCCTTGTATTTAGGACGTGCTTGCTCCGACCAAACACCCTCTTCCATGATTTTAGTGATATTTTCTTTAAATATAGTGTCTGCTTTTGTCATGATTTTCCTCTTTATTCAATTGAAAACAAAGTATTTTTTGAGACTTTCCTTAAATGATTACGGACGTCTGCGAACTTCTTCGAAGTTCCAAGACTAATTTTTGAGCCTATGGTCTCAAAAATTCCGAGTGTCTGTAAACAAAACACTTTATTTACAGACACTTATCTCACAGCGGAAAGTCTCACTTAACGCTCGCAATGATTTCAATATATAACAACAATTTTACTTTTCTAACATAGCTAAAAAATTAGTAGAGTGCCATTTCAATTTTACCCTATTCTGCTTGAAATGAGAAACAAAAGGGTCATGCTCCCCAAAGGAAAGTCTTGTGAAATCCTCTAGTTCCTATCGAAACAGAAGATATAACTAACTATCAAAGTTTTTTCAAGGCGAAAGCACTCTTTTATGGTAAAATCACTATAGATTAGTATTCTCTGGATACTCTACAATGAAGAAAAAAAGGAAACATCATATGTCTATTGGAATTGATAAGATTGGTTTTGCGACCAGTCAATATGTTCTAAACATGGCTGATCTCGCTCTTGCCCGTGGGGCGGAGCCTGAAAAATTCAGCAAGGGGCTGATGCTTGATGCAACCAGTATTACGCCGATTACAGAAGATATTGTGACGCTTGCCTCTGATGCGGCGACTGATATTTTAAATGACGATGACAAAAAAGCTATCGATATGGTCATCGTGGCTACTGAGTCTTCCATTGACCAGTCAAAGGCTGCTGCTGTCTATGTTCACAGTCTATTGGGTATTCAGCCTTTTGCCCGTTCGTTTGAAATGAAGGAAGCTTGTTATGCTGCAACTGCTGGACTTAACTATGCTAAATTGCACGTGGCAGCCCACCCAGAGAGCAAAGTTCTAGTTATCGCTAGTGACATCGCTCGCTATGGTGTCGGATCTTCAGGTGAATCTACTCAGGGAGCTGGTGCTGTAGCTATGCTAGTCAGTCAGAATCCACGTATTTTAGAGCTTACAGATGACAACGTGGCACAAACTCGTGATGTCATGGACTTCTGGCGTCCAAACTATAGTTCAACGCCTTATGTTCAAGGCATCTATTCAACCAAGCAGTACCTTGACAGTTTGAAGACAACTTGGGCAGCTTACCAAGAGCGTCATCAGGCTGACTTTGCTGATTTTGCAGCTTTTTGTCTCCACCTTCCTTATCCTAAGCTAGCTCTTAAGGGACTTAATAAGATTATTCCCAAAGATTTGAATCCCGAGAATAAAGAGCGTTTAACAAACAACTTTGATGCTTCAATTACCTATAGTCGTCAAATTGGAAATATCTATACAGGGTCACTCTACCTTGGGCTCCTTTCTTTGCTTGAACAGTCGCAAGACCTTAAAGCAGGAGATAAGATTGGCTTCTTCTCTTACGGTTCTGGAGCTGTCTCTGAAATTTTCTCAGGACGTCTGGTTGAGGGCTACAAAGACCTGCTTCGTTCAGACCGTCTAGATACCTTTGCCAAACGTCAACCCTTGAGCGTTGCTGATTATGAAAAACTTTTCTATGAAGAGGCGCAGTTGGATGACACTGGCTCTACTCAATTCACTGATTACCAAACCGGAGCTTTCCGTTTAACTGAAATCTCTGAACACCAACGTATCTATAAAGGAAATTAATATGACTAAACTCTCTTGGACTGGTTTTTCCAAGAAGACACCGCAAGAACGTAAAGAGCATTTGAAAAAGAATGCTCTTTTGTCTCAGGAAAATCAAGATCTTCTGGATAAGGACCAACAACTTACCCTTGAAACAGCCAACCAAATGGCTGAAAATGTTATTGGTCGATTTACACTTCCCTTTGCCGTTTGCCCAGATGTATTGGTAGACGGTGTAACCTACCAGGTTCCTATGGTTACCGAGGAGCCTTCTGTTGTCGCCGCTGCTTCCTATGCTAGCAAGCTCATTAAGCGCTCTGGCGGTTTCACGACTACGATTCATAATCGTCAAATGATTGGCCAAGTTGCCCTTTTTGACGTTCCTGATAAAGCCGCTGCTTCAAGTAAAATTCAAGCAGCTAATCAGGACCTCATAGAGATTGCCAAAGAGGCTCATCCTTCTATTGTTAAGCGTGGGGGTGGCCCTCGCAGGCTCTGGACTGAGGCTAAGGGAGACTTCCTCATTGTCTATCTAGCCGTTGATACCCAAGAAGCCATGGGAGCCAATATGGTCAACACCATGATGGAAGCACTGGTGCCAGAACTGGAAAATCTCTCAGAAGGTCAAAGTCTCATGGCCATTCTCTCAAATCTTGCCACCGAGAGTCTAGTGACAGCAACTTGTCGTCTTAACACACGCTTCCTCAGTCGTAACAAGGAAGACGCTCATGATTTTGCTAAGAAAATGGAGATGGCTAGCCAGTTGGCCCAGGTGGACCCTTACCGAGCAGCTACCCATAACAAGGGAATTTTCAATGGTATCGATGCCCTAGTTATTGCGACTGGCAATGATTGGCGAGCAGTTGAGGCTGGTAGCCATGCCTATGCTAGCAAGGATGGTAGCTACCGTGGCCTGTCCACATGGACTTATGACCAGGAGGCTAAAGAATTGGTGGGAGAATTAACCCTCCCCATGCCAATTGCAACCCGTGGCGGTTCAATCGGACTTAACCCTAGTGTTTCTATCGCCCATGACTTACTTAACCATCCAGATGCTAAAACCCTAGCTAGTATCATCGTTTCTCTTGGTTTGGCACAAAATCTGGCTGCTCTCAAAGCTCTGACTTCAACAGGTATCCAAGCAGGACATATGAAACTTCAGGCCAAATCTCTAGCCCTACTAGCCGGTGCTAGTCCTGAAGAGATGCCTCACGTTTTGGCTGAACTTCTCAAGGCCAAACATATGAATCAAGAAACTGCACAAGCAATTTTGGAGAAACATAGAACCCCATAAAAAGAGATACTGAAGCAGTTTTAAAAAATAACTCTGCCATATCACATAAGAAATAAAGATGTTGAACATATTATCTCAACATCTTTTTCATTTCCCGTAAGTTCTGACTTGACTTAAATTTCTATAATGTTATAATCTGGTTATGAAAACTAGATAAAGAGGTTTTTATAATTTGACAACACAACAATACCCTCTCTGGGAAGAATTACCAGAGATTGAACTCTATTTGGATCAGGTTTTGCTCTATGTCAATCAGGTCACCCAAAGTACTTTGGGGCCAAACGACAAGGGGCTAACCGCCTCTATGGTCAATAATTATGTCAAACATGGCCATGTCGCAAAACCCATCAAGAAAAAATATAATGCTGCTCAGGTAGCTAGACTTATTGTCATCACAAGTCTGAAGACCGTCTTTGAGATTTCTGAGATTGCTAAAACCTTGGAAATCCTGCGTACAGATGCTGAAAGTCAAAAGAGCTACTACAATGACTTTGTAGCCTGTATGAATGGTCAGTTTCCCCAAGAGGCTCCACAAGTCATCCTTTCAGCCTGTCAGACGCTTCAATGCTACCGAGCTACCCATCAACTTTTGAACGACCTTGAAGGAGGAAACAATGTCTAATACTGCTACTTTTAATACTTCTCCCAACCTCAAACTCAGTAAAAAACTTAGCTTTGGTGAGGAAGTGGCTAACAGCGTGACTCACGCCGTCGGAGCTATGGCCATGCTAGTCTTACTGCCAATTACTGCCGTTCATGCCAACAACGGCTACGGCATGACTGCTGCTGTCGGGATGTCTGTTTTCGTTATCAGTCTCTTCCTCATGTTTTTGAGTTCAGCCATCTATCATGCTATGGATTATAACTCACCCCACAAGATGGTTCTAAGAATTATTGATCACAGCATGATTTATATCGCCATTGCTGGAAGCTACACCCCTGTTGCCCTCTCACTAGTTGGCGGATGGCTAGGCTACAGCATCATCGTCCTCCAATGGGGAACAACAATTTTTGGTATTCTCTACAAAATCTTTGCTAAAAAAATCAATGAAAAATTCTCCCTCTTCCTCTATCTGATGATGGGATGGTTGGTTATCTTCATTATTCCAGCTATCGTCACTAAGACAGGACCTGCCTTTTGGGGACTCATGCTTGCTGGAGGATTGTCATACACGGTTGGTGCAGCTTTCTATGCTAAGAAAAAACCATACTTCCACATGATTTGGCACCTCTTCATCATGTTGGCTTCGGCTCTTCAATATATGGGGATTGTCTACTTTATGCTTCCTTAAAGCCAAAGACATCAAGGTGTTATGGTATAATAAGGAAGTACGGAGGTAAATCATATGAAAAAAGAACTCAGAAGAGATCCAAACAACAAAATTATTGCCGGTGTTTGTTCTGGTATCGCTAAATATCTTGACATTGACCCTGTCATTATTCGCCTTATTTGGGCTGCAGCGATCTTCTTATTTGGAACAGGTTTTCTTTTCTACATCATTTGCTGGATTATTATCCCAGAAGAAAGCAAGTGGTAAGCTATAATAGAATATACAAAAAAGGTTTGCCAATTGGTAAACCTTTTTAGATTGAAGATAAAATTTTTGAAATTTCCTTAGATAATACCGGACCTTAGATGAAATTGCTCAGTGGATGATTTCAGGAATCTAGGAAGCTCCACTATATGTTTAATATTAGCTAAAATGACCTTATTCTCGTGAAAGCAAGTCATCATGGTCTCTAATCCACTTTTTTATTTGATATAAAAGTGGTAAGAAATCTTTTCCCAAATCGGTTAACCCGTAATAAACTGGAGAACCCGTACTAGCTACACCTTCACGACTGATTATGTTAATTGACTCTAACTCACGAAGATTTTGAGCAAGAACCTTTCTAGATATTGTTTTCAACCTTCTTTCAAGTTCCGCAAAATGGAGTGTCTCATTTTCTAAAGTTAAAATAATAAATACAGACCATTTCCCTAACAAGGGTTGAGCAAGCTTGCGTAAACAGATTTCGTTTTCCATGTTACCTTTAGGTACCTTCTTTTTCTCATTATTAAAGTCTGTTACTATTATACTACATTTCGAAAGGAGAGAAGTATGGTATTTTTTAAAACAAGAGAATTCGAATTTGAAGCGCGGCGCGTACTATGGTACTGCCCTAGAGGTGGGAGTGACTTTGCCGAGGTTGAAAATATCTGCCAACAAATTAAAGACGGCAATTACGAATCTTGGTATCGTGGCTGGAAAGACGGTGCTGAAAAACTATTAAAACGTACTCAACGATATTCTTCTAAAATTAGTCGAGGACATGCTTTTTTGCGAGCCAGTCGTTATTTTCAAGCCTCTGAATTTTTTCTTTCCCCTTTGGATAAAAGAAAAATAGACGTCTACCAATTATCAGTTCAATATTTTTATGAGGGGCTCAAGATGTTAGAAATCCCTTATCGTTTGGGAATGATCCCATATAAGAATATCTCATTACGTTCTCTTTATTTCACTCATAAGACAGCAACGTGCAAAGGAACACTCTTTATCTGTGGTGGTTTCGATGCCTTGTTAGAAGAACTTTACTTTACAAATGTTGTTGCAGGAATCGAAGAAGGTTATAATGTCATCATTTTTGAGGGACCAGGTCAATCCTCTGTCCTTAGAGAACATCATCTTCCATTTATTCCTAATTGGGAAAAGGTTTGCCAAGCCATAATTAAATACTACGAAAATCAAGTTTCTAAACCTTTTATCGGAATCGGTCTATCCTTGGGTGGTTTGCTAATGGCTCGCGCACAAGGAAATAAAAATGACTTATTTGATAGTATTGTTTTATATAATTATTTTCCAAGTGTCCTAGAATCCTTTAAAAAAAACATTCCTAGAATCTTACATCGCTTCATTGATGATGAAATGCCAAGTTTTGTTGAAAAGTTAGCTATGCTTTATATTCAAAGAAATAAATTTTTAGATTGGCAAGTTGAACAGGCAAAGTGGAATTTTGGAGAACCCTCACTATCTTCTTTAATAAAACGATGTAAAGAATTTAAGGAGATAACTATTTCAGGGCCTGTTCTTGTACTTTTATCCACTAATGATATGTATTACGATAAACAACTAGGATTTAAGTATTTTGAAGCCATACCGTCAAAAGAGAAAAAATTAATCATTTTTGATAAAGAAAACTACTCAAGCGACCTCCACTGTCAGAATGGTTCTGCTTTTGATAGTAATGATGAAATCTTTGAATGGTTAAGTGAAATAGAGTTGCCTTAATTTATAGACATATGTAAACAAAAAAGTGATACAGATCTAAATTCTTACCTTTTAGGTCCATATCACTTTCTTTTTTTATTTTCTCAAGCGGAAAATCAAATAGCTGACGTTAACTAGGAGTAAAACACTCCAAAGAATAAGGAAAGGAATATTTCCTCGGACAGCATTGTGCCAAATACCCAGGGCATATAAGGCCATAAATACTAGTGATCCTAGAACCGCTGTCCCTTTATTGTTTTGTGGTTGTTTAGACATATGAACCTCCTTTGTTTGCTTTTTCTGAACTGGTTTAAAGCCATAAACCATGGCGAGAAAAAGTCTGGCTTGACGTTTGACATCATTAGCCAAAGATCTGTGTGACTGGGCATAGATACCATTTGGATTGTAAAAAGACTTGTCAAAATGCTCAGGCTCTTTTCGGCCCCACTTCTTTCTCAATTTGTTGGGTGAGCGAAAACCCTTGGTCATCCGATTACGAAAGGCAGGATCATGTGGTTGAACCGGCTCCACATCCAGTTGCCAGTGGCGTTTGAAATTGCCATAGTTGAAACTAGCACCATTAACCACGCCACTCTCAGTCACCTGCTCCGCATCGACCTCATTGAGAAAATTTCCCTGACTATCTAGAATAAACTCAATCCGATTATAGAGAAGAATTTTTAGATTAACACTTGGCATCCCATCAGGATAAACCGCCTTGCCATCACAGATAGAAATCTTTTGGTGCAAACGTCCCTGATCAAACATGGTGAAAGGCTTCCATCTCAGATAGACGGCCAAAGCTTCTTTATCTGTCATCCCTGACTTTTTATAATGCGTTCGCACATACTGGGCCTGTTGACTAGAAATCAGGTAACGTAGCTGATGGATTTGTCGCTCTATAGAAACATCCTTAGACAAACTATCATCAGGAAAAGCCAGATCTACCAATTTCACGACATCCTTCCAGAAGGAATCATGCGGTGCTAAGTCAGGATCGAAATAAGATAAAAGGTGTTGGGTTTCTTCAAGCTCCCCCGATAAGTCCTCTGGCATCTCTATATAAGCTAGCAATAGCTTTAGCACCTGCAATGGTTGGTAGTCCCTTTGCCAGTCCTCCCATAAGTGTCGAAAGGCTTTTGAACCAATGAGCATCACATCCCTCCTCGATAATATATGTAAATTCATTCAGTCGTCTCTTTGATGAACTCCTCTATCTTCTCGGCCACCTCCTTGGTCTGATAGTGATAAAGATAATGCGGAGCATCATAAAAAGTCACTTCGATATTTTTCTGGTCCTTTGCAAAGCTAGTCGCATAATGCCGCCAGTCCTTCTGGCTAAAACCAGTACCCCCACCATTCGAGACCATCAGTAAGGTTGGAATTTGTGAATCAAGGCTAGAAGTAACCTTTTTCGCATTTTCCTTAACAGACAGGCTCTCATTTAACATAGCCTTTGACAAAATTTGACGATAGGCTATCCGTTGATAGAGGCGGTGGTCACTACTACTGAGATTGGCATTAGGCACATATAAGCGACTCGGTAAATACCTTAATAAGCCTAATTGACTTCCCCAACGAGCCATACGTAAAATCTGGGGATGTATTGTTAAATGTGCATAACTTTCTGGTAGGGCCCAATCTAAACCAATGATAGCTTTCACTTCACTAGGGTATTTTTCCTGCCACAGAAGTGTCTCTAAGGAGGCCATCGAATGAGAAAGGATTATATAAGGACCTGAGACATGAGCCTTGGCTAGGGCTTGACGTATCTCTGAAAGAACCTCAGAAACATCTCGGGACTTGGATGTGTCCTCACTGTAACCATAGCCAGCCCTTTCAACAACGACTATCTTATACTGCTTCGAAAGCCCATCATACAAGTCTTTAAAATCTAGAATGGGAGAGGCTGTTCCAGCACCAGAAAGAAAAACTAGAGTTTGTGGCCCCTCCCCCTTTACAAAGACGCTCATGTCATGGCCATTAACAGACACCATTTGCCCCATAGGTTTGAGGGAAGCCTTCTCTCTTTGCAAGGCTAATCTGTGATAAGTAAAGCTCGCCAGTAACAAGAGCAGGACTGCTCCTAACAGAAATAAAAGTCTTTTCCTAAAAACATGCATGGTTTATCCTACTAAAAAGTCAGCTAGCTTAGCTAACCGACTTTCTGATTTATTCGGCATCTGGGCGTGATTTGCGAGCAATATCAGCAAGGATATTTTCTACAAATTCTGACACAGTTTCAGTGTGTGTTTGTTTTTGTCCATAGCGACGAACGTTAACAGTTCCGTCTTCCATTTCCTTATCACCAACAATCAATTGGTAAGGGATTTTTTGTGTTTGAGACGCACGAATCTTGTATTGCATTTTCTCGTTACGTTCATCCACTTCAACACGGATACCACGGTCACGAAGTTGTTTAGCAACTTCCCAAGCGTAATCTGTGTGGGCTTCATTTGAAACTGGGATAACAGTCACTTGTTGAGGTGCCAACCAAGTTGGGAAGGCTCCTTTATAGTTTTCAATAAGGATAGCTGTAAAGCGTTCCATTGTTGAGATAACCCCACGGTGAATCATAACTGGACGGTGTTCTTCCCCATCAGCTCCGATGTATTTAAGGTCAAAGCGTTCTGGAAGCAAGAAGTCCAATTGGATAGTAGAAAGTGTTTCTTCATTACCAAGGGCAGTCTTCACTTGGATATCAAGTTTTGGACCGTAGAAGGCAGCTTCACCTTCTGCTTCAAAGTAGTCGAGTTCCATGTCATCCATGGCTGATTTCAACATACTTTGAGCATTTTCCCACATTTCATCATTGTCAAAGTATTTGTGAGTATCTTTAGGGTCGCGGTATGACAAACGGAAACGATAGTCAGTCAAGTTGAAATCTTCGTAAACGTCGATAATCAATTGAAGCGTACGTTGGAACTCATCTTTGATTTGTTCAGGTGTTACGAAAGTATGACCGTCATTAAGTGACATTTCACGCACACGTTGAAGTCCTGTAAGAGCACCAGATTTTTCATAACGGTGCATCATACCAATTTCAGCGATACGGATAGGCAATTCGCGGTAAGAGTGCACATGGTGTTTGTAAACTTCGATGTGGTGAGGACAGTTCATTGGACGAAGGACAAAGGCTTCACCATCTCCCATATCCATTGTTGGGAACATATCTTCACGATAGTGATCCCAGTGACCTGAAGTTTTGTATAGCTCAACTGAGGCAATTGGTGGAGTGTAGACGTGTTGGTAGCCTGCTGCTACTTCCTTGTCCACGATGTAGCGTTCCAAGACACGACGGATTGTCGCACCGTTTGGCAACCAGAATGGAAGACCTTGACCAACCTCTTGAGAAATCATGAACAAATCAAGTTCTTTACCAAGTTTACGGTGGTCACGTTCTTTAGCTTCTTCAAGACGTTTAAGGTAAGCCTTGAGATCTTTTTTATCGAACCAAGCTGTACCGTAGATACGTTGCATCATAGCATTATCGCTATTTCCACGCCAGTAAGCACCTGCAACATTCAAAAGATGGAAGACTTGGATACGACCAGTTGATGGTACGTGTGGGCCACGGCAAAGGTCAACGTACTCACCTTGACGGTAGATAGTCAAACCACCTTCGTCTTCTGAGTGCTCTTCAATCAATTCCAATTTATATGGGTCATTTTTGAAGATTTCACGCGCTTCGTCTTTAGTCACTTCTTCACGGATTGATGGGAAGTTTTCTTTAACGATTTTCTTCATTTCTTCTTCAATACGAGGAAGGTCTTCGTTAGAGATTTGACCAGCTTCATTGTCAGTATCGTAGTAGAAACCATCTTCGATAGCTGGACCAACACCCAAATGAATATCTGGGAAAAGGCGACGAGCTGCTTGGGCAAACAAGTGAGCCGCTGAGTGACGCAAGATTGGAAGGGCATCTTCGTGATCAGGTGTCACGATTTCGATGCTCCCATCTTCAGTGATGGCACGAGTTGTGTCAATCAATTTGCCATTAAATTTACCAGCAAGAGCTTTCTTAGCCAAAGAATTGCTGATAGATTGTGCAATTTCAAAAGTTGTAACGCCAGATTCGAATTCACGAACAGCGCCATCTGGGAAAGTAATGTTAATCATAATTAAGATGTCAGAGCTCTAAAGGATGAGCCCCTTCTTCCTTTCTATTTAATCTTTTTGTTGTAATAATTTGTTTCTAGGATGCTTTGCAATTCTGTCTTATGCCAACCCGCTCCAATCAATATCTTGTTGACATTAAAGTCTAGCTCCCTGCCATCATTTAGAAAAATGCGAAGTTTATAACCAATAAACAAGCGTTTTTTAAACTGATAAGACTTAATCGTCTCTTCAGGAAATTTGGCGATAATATCTCCTAATTTTCCTAAAAGAGTAAGAGAAATAATCAAAACCTCTGTTTCTGTAAAAACAATTAGGAAATACTCAAAAGTTGACCTACCGATTCTCCTAGTAGCATAGATAGCGTGCATGGTCTCAGCAAGACTAGCATCCACACCGTGGTCAATCAGGTAGGCCTTGATAGCTTCATATTTGAACCCCATAAAATTCTCCCTCAACTAAAAAGATAGTGTCACCCCGTTCTAAACAATCCTTTTAGTAATCAAAGAGAAAATATTCAGTCACAAAGTAAAGCTTTTCTATCTAAACTAGACATTCTAAAAATTGTAAAGCATACCAAACAATACAAAAAGCGACATCCTAAAAAGGACGTCGCAACGTGGTTCCACCTTAGTTCATGTACGACAAAAAACGAGTCTGTCCTACACCTCTGATTGGCTCTAACGTGGCCACCGTTTTATGTTTGCATAAAAAGTTAATCGAGTAGTCCCAATCATGTCCTCTGCGTGATTTCCAGCACCACACGCTCTCTGAAAGATTTCCCATGACTGATATGTCTCTATGCGTTATTATAGCATGAAACTGTAATTTTTCAAGCTAATTATCTCTTTTATTAATCAATTCTAAGATTTTATCTGACTAGGAAAATCTGGTAGCTTTCCTAATCCAAAAGTTTCGTGATATTTCTGATTTTCTTGACCTGTTTGGCTGATCCTTTAAGGATACGAACAGAGCCATTAACAGGCAAGGTAATAGCCTTAGTCGGCAAATAAGTTACCATACGCGTCAAGCGTTTCATGGTACTGTCTTCACCATTCAAGTCATTGTGGAAATCCTTAGAAATCGTAAGGTCCAAGTAATACTCATAGACACGTTTTCCGAAGTTTTCCTCAGAAATTTCATAAAGCTTGTCAGCCCACTTAGTTTCGTCTTTTTCTGGTGTTGCAATGGCAGCTTCCAAAATGGCCCCGGCTAAATCATTATCATGATAATAGAGCGTTCCAAACATCTGGTCTGTAATCACATTATCCAAATAAGGATTTCCGTGGGCAATGATAGGGGTACCGCTAGCCAAGGCTTCCAGATAGGTCAAGCCCTGAGTCTCACTGGTTGATGCCGAAATGAAGAAATCAGCAGACTTATAATAAAGTGCTGTCTCACTAGGCGCAATCATACCAGTGAAAACCACCTTGTCCTGAATACCAAGTTTTTTGGCTTGAGACTTAAGATCTGGTAGGTAAGGACCGTCACCAGCCACAACCAAACGCACCTTGTCGTCTTCCTCCAAAACAGAAGGGAGAGCAGCCAGCACAGCCTGGATGTTTTTCTCATAAGAGACACGAGACAAGCTCAACAACATGGTTTCATCCAAAGAAATACCAAGCTTGGCTCTCAAGTCTGCCACATCATCTTCAGTAATCTCTGGACGTTGGAATTTTTCAAGCTCAATTCCAGTTGGAATGACCCGTTTTTCAGCAGCAATCTTGTACTTGAGTAAAAGGTCATAAACAATCTCGCTCGGACAGATAACCCCATCCAGATCGCTCATAAAACCACGAACAATGTACTTAACCATGCTCGGTCGAATAACCATACCTTTAGCAATATAACGGACATAGTCTTCATACTGAGTATGATAGGTATGCACAACAGGAATCCTGAGTTCACGTGCAATGGCAATTCCTAGCAGACCTAATGAAAACTCTGTCTGCGTGTGAATAATATCAAGCTTGTACTGTTTTGCAATTTCTAGAGCCTTAGAAAAGCCACGATAAGCCACTCGGCGATCCTTAAAAGCAAAGAAAGGCACACTCGGAATACGGACAATCTGCCAGTCTTCATAGCGGTCAACATCTCTATCAGTCGTGGTAAAGATAAAGACTGTATGCCCCATTTTTTCCAACTGCGTCTTCAGTGTGCGAATACTGGTCGCAACACCTGATACCTGTGGAAAATAGGTATCTGTAAACAATCCGATACGCATTTAAATCTCCAATACTTCTTTGTAGGCTTCAACAAGTTTTTGGGCGACATCATCAATCGAGCGACTTTCTGCAACCTTATAGCCTTCTTCACGTTTGTCCACTTTACCATCGATAATATCTTGCAAGGCTACTACAAATTCGTCCACGTTGTGCCCAAATGAGGCCGACTTGTCATCAACCCAACCTTCATAAACAGGAATATCACGCAAAACTACATGCTGGTGACTAGCAAAGGCTTCTAGCACCACAATCCCTTCAGTTTCCTCGTAAGATGGGAAAAAGAAGGCATTAGCACCACTCATAGCCCCCTGGAAGACGGCTCCCTTGAAATAACCTGGGAAGCTGACATTATCAGGATGCTTACCATTGACAATGTCTCGAATCTTCTTAGGAATCAACCATTTGCTGATGCTACCTAACCAAATAAAACGAACATGAGGCATCTTTTCGGCCACCTTGACGAAGTCTTCAATTCCCTTGCGTTGGAAATAAAGCCCCGCACAAATCACCACTGGCTGTCCTTCCTCGATACCAAAGTAGTCTCGGAAAACTTCTTCCTTACGTGGATCCTTACCGTATTTTTTCAAATCAATCCCATTTGAAACAGCAATGATTGGTGTGGTCACTCCGTAAGACTGAATCAATTTTTTGGAATACTCAGATGGCGTAATCACGTAATCAGCCTTTTGGTACATGTGGGCCAAATATTTTCCAAAAAGTGGGGCCAAAAGGTTAGAACCGATGAATGAATTCTCAAAGTCCTCACGTGTCGAATGACCATGCATGATGACCTTCTTGCCACGGCGTTTTGCAGCATGCAACAACATCAAACTGCGTGGCCCATAAGTATTAATATGAACGACATCGTAATCACCCAAGATGTCTGTTGTATAGGGAATCCCCGCCAAGTCCAAGGCATGCATCTGATGGTGGAGAGCCCGTCCGATTCCTGATTTTTCAAGAACCGATTTTCCTTCAAGATAAAGTAGAACTTTCATACTCTTCATTATAGCTTAATTTAGTAGAAATTTCATCTTGCAGTTGGCTTTATCTTGATTTCTCATTTAATGAGATAGGCGGCCAAATACTAAAAAAGATCGAGAATACTCGATCTTCTAGGTCATCATCTTAAACGTCTTTACGGCGACGATGGCTATATGCTACACCCATGACTGCTGCCACTTCTGTTGCCACACCAAGAGCAAGCAAGGCAGTATCGTTAGCTTGACCAGTCTCTGGAAGTTGAGGTCCTGATTTCTCAGAGGATTGAACTGGCTTAGCTGGTTTTGGAGTCACCGGTGGAGTAGGCGGAGTTGGTGGTGTTGGTGGTGTTGGTGGGACTACTGGTGGTTTAGGTGGGACACTTGGTGGTGTCGGTGGTGTAGGAGGTTTGGGAGGAATGTAACTATTGTTGAATTCTGTATCCAAAGGAAGGAGAACAGCTGCTACAAGTAGATTTTCCTTTTCACCTACAGTCTTAGTAACGGTCACCTGGAACTTAGCCACCATGTTATCATAAACCACGTCAGCTTCATTACCCTTGACTTCTTCAACAGTGTAGTAGTAAACACCTGGTTTGTCGTAGACAATATTTCCAAAACTAATGTTTCCTTGTGCATTATTGGTCACTGTTTGGATAACATTACCCTTGTCGTCCTTAAGGACGAAACTAAACTCACCATCTTTGAGGTTACGACCTGTAAGAACCTTGGTCAATTCGAATTTGGCCTTAGCTGGTTGCACGTCTTTAACATAGTTATTGAAAACAGTGTCTTTTGGATTAGCAACTGTTGATACCAATGCATCACCATCTCGTGTTACTGTAATCCAGACAGTTGCTTTCATACCATCATAGATGATATCTTCGTTAGTTCCCTTAACTTCTTCAACAGTGTAAGTGTAAGTTCCTGCCTTATCAAAGTGAAGTTCACTAAAGGCAACACGACCATCAGCTGTATTACCAACTGTTTCGACAATATGGCCGGCACTATCTTTGAGGACAAATTGGAACTCATTAGCAGTCAAAGTTTGGTTGACACCTGCCTTAGTCAATTCCTTACTGAACTGAATAGCGGCCTTAGCTGGAGTCACAAACTTGTTGTTAAAGATAGTGTCTTTAGGATTAACCACGGTTGAAACAAGAGCGTCGCCATCACGTGTTACCGTGATAGAAACAGCAACTTTCATGCTGTCATAAACAATTGAGTCATCCTTACCTGTAAGCTCTTCAACAGTGTAGTTGTAAGTACCTACCTTGTTAAAGGTTAACTCACTAAAGGCAACCTGACCATCAGCTGTATTGCCAACAGTCTCAAGGACTTTTCCAAAACGGTCTTTGAGAACAAATTGGAATTGGTCTGCTTTTAGATCTTGTTTAACGCCTGCCTTGGTCAATTCCTTACCAAATGCAATTTTGGCCTTGGCTGGAGTGACCAATTTATTGTTAAAGATAATGTCTTCTGGATAGGCAACCTTGGCAACCAATTTGACTTGATTGTCCACAGTTTCACGAACAACCTGAATGGTGATATTGGCTTCTAGTTTGTCATAGACCACATCTTCGTCATTACCTGGAACCTCTGTCACACGATAATGATAGATGCCTGGCTTACTGAGTGAGAGATCTGAAAAGACGATTTTTCCCTTGGCATCATTAGTGGTTTCCCCTAAGTCAACAGGATTGGCACTATCAGTCACATCAACCAATTTGAAGGTAAATTCTTTGTCCTTGAGGTCTCTACCCGCCAAGTCCTTCTCAAGCTCAAGATTGAAATGAGCGAGATTATCTCCGATGGCATCTCCACGACCACCAACCAAGCGAATGGTTGACTTGTAAGAATCAGAAACAACATCCGCATGAAGTTTAATACGGTTGACAGGGTTGGTTGATTCTTCAACAGGTTGTGTCAAACGGGTTTGATACCAAACATAAACCATGCGGTCCAACTGATTGAGTTTAAGCTCAAAATGGCTATCATCATAAGAGAAACTCTTAATCAAATCCATAGCTGAACCCTTGTCAATCCAAGGATCTGCCGAATCAATGTAGCGAAGTTGCAAAGAACCGTCCACAAATCTTTGATTGTCAGACCAAGTATCAACCAGTTTCAAGTTGTTAAGGAGACGTCGTGAGTAATTAAGACGCATCTGCCAATTTAGGATAGTTGGATCATGCTTGTCTTGACTACCCCACTTAGAAATAACCTCTTGACCTGGAGGAGGTGACTGCACTTTACCCACTGAAACATGAATGATACGTCCCTCAAAATCAAGAGTAAGATGTTCCCCTTCATCTACTTCTTCAGAATAAAGGGTATCCAACTCCAAACTCATGAGCTTATTGTTAGGATGTGTTTGGAAATAGTTATTAAAGGTCGTAGTGACACGATTCTTCTCAGGATCAATTTGAGCCAGACCTACAATTTGATTGTCTGGATTATAGACATTGATATCGTAGCTAGTACGGAATCGCAACTGCTCAGGCAAATTAAAAATGACCTGATCCCCTTCATTGATGGTCATATCATCAGGGAAAGGAATATTGTGGTAGACAACCTTGCTAGTAGCGTACTTACTATTTCCGTTCGGAAATTCCATTTCCACATCAGGATTTTGAACAGTGATTTCAGTTCCTGTCTTTGTCACCTTGACATCCGCTGGAATCGGGCGACTTAGGTTGGTAACCTTAAGTCCGAAATTATCTGACGAAGCGGAACTCGTATTGTTTGCTGCAGCGAGGTCGCTAGCGCTAGCTTCTCGTGTTTCATTGACTGTAACTGGCTTCTCACTGAGCCCCTCACTAGTCTTATCTTGTGATGTACTCTTTTGTTCAGAGCTTGCAACCGTTTGCTCTTGAAGCGCAACTTCACTAGAAACAGCAGTCACTGAGATAGCACTGGTACTTTCTGCTTGAACGGTAGGTTCAGCTGTCACTTCTTGACTTGAGGCACTAGTGCTTGTCCTTTGGCCCCCACCATCAGACTCACTGGCTTCCTCAAGCACACTCGTCGCTGGTTGGCCTTTAGGCTCTTCAGCTTGATCTGCTTTGGCGGTACTTACACCAAAAACTGCAGACGAAAGTAAGACCGAAGCAACGCCCACCGTAAACTTACGGATGGAGAAACGCTGCCTCGAATCACCGAATCGGTTATTCATGATTCTATCCTCCCATTTTTACAAATCTTAACATTTTTGTAACCCTTTTCATTCTGAATTATACACTATTTTCAGAACTTTGCAAGATAATTATTTACCCCTTTAGAGGTTTTGTAAAGCTTTCTAAGATATCAATAGATAGTGAAATTTTCAAACCCTTATATTATAAGCTTTCTATCGGAGTCTCTCTTTTAATATTGTTTTTCTTTCTCATTTTATTGACATAATTTTAATTAAATTTCCGTCTGAAAAATGCTAAAATTCAGATTTTTTCTTTAAAAAATGAGAAGGTTTTCTTATCTAAAAGCAGAAAAAAACTGCCATTCTTAAATGAATAGCAGTCGTCTTTAAATTAATTAAGAAAATGAGCATAAGCACTCATTTAATGTATTTTAGGCAAGTTCTTTGAGAAACTCAACCAAGATAGCAGCTGATTGTTTTCCCGCCTGAATAATGAATTCATCAAAGGTAATGTTAGCATCATGAGCAGCTGTATCACTCATGGCACGTACAACGATGAAAGGCTTTTTGACACTGTGTGCGGCTTGAGCAATAGCTGCTCCCTCCATCTCTACAGCCAAGACTTCTGGAAAATGCCCCTTAATAGCATCAATCTTGTCTTGACCCGCAATGAAGCTATCACCCGTAGCGATAAGCCCAATCTTAGAATCAATGGAAGCCTGAGCCAAGACCTTTTCGAAAGTCTCTACGAAGGTAGAGTCACTTTCAAAGTAAAGTGGCTGCATAGACATTTGCCCATAATCATAGCCAAAGGCTGTCAAATCAACATCGTGATAGGCTAATTTTGACGCCACAACCACATCTCCAATTTTAAGTCCAGGTGCTACTGCTCCAGCAGAACCAGTGTTAATGAGGGCATCAACGCCAAAATGGTCTGCCAAGACAGCCACAGACATGGCTGACATAACCTTACCAACACCTGATTGCACCAAAACAACATCATGTTTTCCTAAGCGTCCTGTGTAGTAGGTATTGCCAAGAACAGTTTCTTCAACCTTATTTTCCAATTGCTCCACTAGAAGCACTAACTCCTGCTCCATGGCAGCGATAATTCCGATTTTCATATAGTTCCTTTTCAGCTTGTAATCTTTCCTGAATCAGTAGCTAGGGCTATCTGACTCATAGAGTTCTTAGAAATAAAAGACAGCAATGAAGAGAATAATCAAGAGGACCACAACCCAAAAGAGGATGCGATTAAGCTTGTGTTGAAATTGATTGCGTTTGGCATTCTCAATTCGACGGCTCTTGTAGGCAGAAGGCTGGTAATCAGCCTCATAATCCTCATCGTAGAACTCTTGTTCATAGTCCTCATAATAAGGATATTCCTCTAAATCGATTTCCCCACGCTTGTCCTGCTCAATGATATCGTCGGTCAAAAGTGGTTTTCCCATAGCTTATTTCCCTCCGAAATGAAGTGCATAATATTGAAGTGCAATAATAGTTTTGGCATCCTGGATAGCCCCTGACGCTACAAGTTCCATGCACTCCTCATAAGTCAACTCATAGATTTCAAGAAACTCATCTTCGTCAAGTGGGCGTGGATTTTCAACAGGCTTGAGGTTTGTAGCCACATAGAGCTTGATTTTTTCATTACAGAAACCAATGGCTGTGTAAAACTCATGAATCAATTTAAGTTCACCCTTATACTGAGTCTCCTCTTCAAGTTCACGCGCTGCTGCAGCCATCTCTTCACCAGCTTCACCAACTTCCAGTTTACCCGCAGGAATCTCGTAGGAAACTGCCTCAATAGCCTTGCGGTATTGCTTGACGATAATGATTTTTCCTTCTGGGGTAACCGCTAAAACAGCTACTGCTCCCTTGTGGAAGATGAGTTCACGACCAGCTGTCTTACCGTCTGGCAAGAGGACTTCGTCTACTGCAACTTCAAAAATATGTCCCTTAAATTTTGACTCACGTTTAAGTGTTTTTTCTTCAAACTCCATGACTTGACTCCTTTAATCTATGACCCCACTCTAAATCATCCCTCCAATAGAAGCAAGACTTAGATGGGATTAAGCCTACTTTTGTTGGCTTGGGTGGTGAGGCTTCTTAGTAGCGTAGCCTTCTTTATTGACCTGACGGCCACGTCCAATGGCTACGCTGTCAGCTGGAACATTTTCCGTAATGGTTGAACCAGCTGCTGTAAGTGCATTGTCCCCGATTTCAAGCGGTGCAATCAAGGTTGAATTGCTTCCGATAAAGACGTTGTTAGCAATTTGGGTCTTGAATTTATGTTGACCATCATAGTTAACGGTAATTGTTCCAGCACCAAAGTTAACGTCAGAACCAACTTCCGCATTACCAATGTAGGTCAAGTGACCAGCCTTGGTATTTTCACCTATAGTAGAACCCTTAACCTCAACGAAGTTACCGATATGAACATCTTTTTTGAGGGTTGAATCTGGACGAACATGGGCAAATGGACCAACGGTAACACCTTCTTCAACGACTGAATGCTCAATCATAGAGTTAGTGATAACAGTATTGGCACCGATTGTTGAGTCAACAATATAAGTCCCATTGGTAAGCACTGACTCTGCACCGACTTTAGTTTGCCCTTTAAGCGTAACATTGGCTTCAATGACAACGTCTGGCTCAATTTCCACATCCACATCGATATAAGTAGCATTTGGATTTTGGAAAGTAACACCATTAACCATGTGAGCTTGGTTGATGCGACGACGCATAACATCTTCTGCCGTAGCCAAGGCAACACGGTCGTTAACCCCGAGACTTTCTTCGAAGTCACGAAGAGTGAAGGCACCTACTTTTTCACCATTCTCACGGAAAATAGAGATGACGTCCGTCAAATAGTATTCCCCTTGAGCATTGTTGGTGTTAATGTTTTTAAGCGCTTCGAAGAGACGTTTATTATCAAAAACGTAAGTCCCTGTATTGATTTCTTTGACCTGTTGTTCGAATTCGTTGGCATCTTTTTGCTCAACAATCTTAGTCACTTCGCCATTTTCGTTACGGATAATACGACCATAACCAAATGGATTGTCTGCAGTTGCAGTCAAGATAGTGGCAACATTTTTGTGATTAACATGGAAATCAATAAGGTTTTTAAGGCTTTCACCAGTAATCAAAGGTGTATCCCCAGCAATAACAAGCGTTTGCCCTTCAAGTCCAGCCAACTCTTCTTCTGCCATCATTACTGCGTGACCAGTCCCCAACTGCTCAGTTTGCATGGTGAAGGCAGATTGACCATCCAAAACCTCACGAACAAGTTCAGCCTTGTGACCAATAACAGTAACGTTTTTAGCTGGTTCGATAGCTGAAACTGCACGGAAGACGTGCTCAAGCATAGTGATGCCTGAAACCTTGTGCAATACTTTTGGAAGATCTGATTTCATGCGAGTTCCTTTACCCGCAGCAAGGATAATAGCGTAATTACTCATTTTCTTTTTCCTTCTTAATATTTTTTTGATGATTTCTTTCGTGACGGTCTTAGCCTTGAGCCCCAAATCTCAGGGCCTCCACCTCCCACTGGGATAGCCTACGAAAGAAAGGGGCCTTGAAAACATAGTCTCTCATTTCTTAGAAAATATGTCCTCATAACTGACGTTTTTTAGGGCCTCTGATTATCTATAATCGCCCTATTATACCATAAATGAAAAAGTTTTGGCAGAATGAAAGGTAATGAAAAAAGAGCTTACGCTCTTTTTTCTAAGGATAGTTGTCCTATAACCATTCTTTATATTTCTTAATATAGATATGCTTCACAAAGGTAACACTAAGCATATACAAAACGATAATAACAAACAAGAGAATGAAATAGAGACCATTTAGATGGCTAAGTTTTAAGAGACTAGCCAAAGGACTGTAAGGAAGAGAGGTTACAAAGACAGCAGCAAATAGGGTTGTCACAACAACAGATAGTGCTGGGTGGCTTTGAATAAATGGTAGTTTTGGTGAACGTAACATGTGGATAACCATGGTTTGAGACCACATAGATTCGATAAACCAACCTGTTTGGAAAATGATGATAAAGGCTGCTGCTTCTGGTGAACCATGAACATAGCCATGCCCCAAAATCATTGGCACAATGATGAAATAGAGAAAGATGTAAGTCAAAATATCAAAGACAGATGAAATAGGTCCAAACCAAGCCATGAAACGCATGATAGATTTGGCTTCCCAGATATGTGGCTCTTTAAGAAACTCCTTGTCCACATTGTCAAATGGAAGAGCGATACAAGAAATATCATAGACAAGATTAAGGACAATCAAATGCACAGGTGCCATTGGCAGGAATGGTAAGAAGATGCTGGCAAAGAGGAGAGAAAAGATATTACCGAAATTTGAAGAAACGGTCATCTTGATATACTTGGTCATGTTGGCATAGACCTTACGTCCTTCAACCAGTCCTTTTTCCAAGACCATTAGATCCTTATCAAGCAAGATAACATCTGCAGTTTCTTTGGCAATATCAACAGCTGTATCCACAGAGATACCCACATCTGACACCTTCATAGATGGGGCATCGTTGATTCCATCACCCATATAGCCTACCTTATGCCCATTTTCCTTAAGGCTTAGGATAATTCGTGCCTTTTGGTCTGGGGATAACTTAGCAAAGACTGTTGTCGTTTCCACAGCCTTAGCCAAATCTTGATCTGACATGGTATCAAGATCACTTCCAAGTAGAATGTGCGTCACATCTAGACCAACTTTTTCACAGACAGCCTGTGTCACCTTATCATTGTCTCCAGTCAAAATTTTTGTGGTCACACCATATTCCGCCAAAGCCTTGATAGCAGGTGCTGCTGATGGTTTTGGTGGGTCAAGGAAGGCAAGATATCCCGTCAAAATCATATCACTTTCATCTTCGACACTAAAGACGTCATTTTCATTAAGCTGTGATTTGTAGCTAACACCGAGAACACGCAAACCTTGTTCATTCAACTGTGCAACTTCCGCAAGGACTTCCTCACGAACATCGTCAGTCAATGGGATAATGTCTCCCTTGTATTCCACATAGTTAGAAACAGAGAGCATTTCTTCAAGGGCACCTTTTGTCACCATGCTAACAAATCCATCAGTGTCTTGAACAATGACACTCATGCGACGACGTTCAAAATCAAAAGGTAGCTCATCAATCTTGTGGAAGGTCTGGTCAAGGTCACGAACGATGTCATGTTTCTTAGCTTCTCTTTCAGTTCGGCTAATAATGGCACGGTCCATAAGATTTTTTAAGCCAGTTTGGAAATAAGAATTAAGATAGGCTCTCCGAAGTACTGATAGGTCAAGGTCACCATGGATATCAAGAGGGTACTCAAGAACGATTTCATCCTGAGTCAGGGTTCCTGTCTTATCCGTACAAAGGATGTCGATAGCCCCTAGGTCTTGAATAGCATTAAGTTTTTTGATGACCACCTTTTCCTTGGCCATAATAATAGAACCCTTGGCAAGACTGGCTGTGATAATCATCGGCAACATTTCTGGGGTCAAACCGACTCCCACACTAAGGGCAAAGACGCCGGCTTCAAGCCAGTCCCCATCTGTTAAACCGTTAATCACAAAAACAACAGGAACCATAACTAACATGAGTCGAATCAAGAGCCAAGAAATGGAATTCATCTCACGTTCAAATGAAGTTGGTTCGTCATAAGTATTGATGGTCTGCTCAATTGCTCCCATCATGGTTTCATCACCAACAACTAAAACCAAGGCAGTTGCACGACCAGAGATAACATTAGTTCCCATGAAAGCAAGGCTCTCACTTTCAAGCAGGCTCTCTAGATTTTGACCATCTGCTTTAGCCAGACAAGCTTTTTCCACAGCATCGCTTTCACCTGTCAAGCCAGACTGTTGAACAAAGAAATCACGAGAATCTAGTAAGACCACATCAGCCGGAATCATATCTCCCGCACTTAGTTTGACCACATCTCCAACCACAATTTCATCAATTGGGATTTCTTGCTCACTGCCATCTCGAAGTATTGTTGCTGTATTGACAATCATGCGAGACAAATTACTGGCAGCCTTGTCGCTACGAAGTTCTTGAATAAAACGGATACCACCAGATATCAAAACTAGAGTGACAATGATGATAGAAGTCGTTGGGTCTTCTTCACCCGGTTTAGCAAGCCAGACATTGGTGATAAAGGAAACCAGAGCAATGACTAAGAGAATAACAGTAAAGGGATTGATGATAGATTCATAAATCTTTTTGATGATAGAATCCTCTTGTCCTTTAGTTATGACATTTTCCCCATAAAGGTCACGGTTTTCTTCTACTTGGTCTTCCTTCAAGCCATCCAAATGAGTCTTGTAGCGAGTAAGGGTTGTTTCAAGTGGCTCTTGAAGAGCAGCAATAAGTCTTTCTTTATTTGTTGACATTGGAATCTCCTTATTTAATCAGGAGCCAATCACTTATGGAGTCCCTAAGACACTAATCAGCGATTGACTGGTTAGGTGCGGTTCGGGGTGATCGTCGATTAGTCTCATAGGTTTCTCCTTTCATTTTTTTACATAGTGGGTGGACCTCAGACAAAAGAAAAGAGTCCTACCCATATACAGGTAAGACTCTATAAACTCGAGGTTGATTTTTTAATAGATTCTGTCAAAAAATGGACCGTTCAAGCTTTAGCTCCGCAAGGCGATGAAATGAGCTTAGTCTTGACCTTGGCGATCAGGACTGTTGACCAACGAGTAGTGTCTCCACTGCTTTGCGGTAGTCATCCGTATCCTTGTGGTAGCCTCACCTACCGTATTTCACTGAAAATAATACTCCTAAGGCGGTAACTTGTCAAGGGGAAAAGTTACTTTTTTGCTTGAGTGGGTAATAAAAAAAGAGCTTCCGCTCTTTTTTGTAAGATATTCTTTTGTAAAATGGATTTTTTTAGACTTTCCTTAAGTGAGTAGGGACGTCAGCGAACTTCTTCGAAGCTCCATGACTAATTTTTGAGCCCCTTCACTTTTTAATTTCTAGGCTCAGGCTAAAACAGTTCCCCAAACTGTTTTACTCTCAAAAATTCCGAGTTCTAGAAATACTTGTATTTCTAGAACTTTTCTCACAGCGGAAAGTCTCGTTAAGTGCTCGCTTTGCTCGCTAGAAACAAGTCAAATCAAGAATGTCATTATTTATCCTTGACCGGTGTTAAAATCATGTCTCCATAATATCATCGCCTAGAGAAATTGTTTTACCATCTTTAAAAATTAAAAAAGAGCACTTGGCTCTTTCCTACTTTCTTTGCTTGATATAAGTCCCTTGTAGCTTACCATGTAAGATGTAATCCACAGACTTGAGCTCATCAACAGTTCGACAATCAAGGGCACACATGATGAGACGAAGGTCATCCTTCCAGCCATTAACGATAGCCACAACCTTATCCACAGGGTAACGTTCCACCAATTCAAGGACAGTTCGTGAGAGGCCTACACCTTTTGCTCCTAAGACCAGACATTTAACCATATCAAGTGGATTGCGCACGCCACCAGAGGCTAAGATTTCCACATCTTCACGAAGATCTTGGGCTTGCAGGAGGGTCTGAACCGTACTTTGTCCCCAGTCATCGAGGTAATCACGGTTGCCACCTCGACTATTTTCAATATAGGCGAAGCTAGTCCCACCACGACCTGAGATATCCACAGTCTTGATGCCCTGAGACATGGCATAACGAATGGTTTCCACATCCATACCAAAGCCGACCTCTTTAAGCACAAGAGGAACCTCTATGTTCTGTGCATAAGCCGCCACATTTTCCTTCCAAGTGTGGAAAATACGTTCTCCCTCAGGCATGAGAAGCTCCTGCATAAGGTTAACATGGAGCTGTAAAAAGACTGGATTCATGGCTTCCACCGTCTTAATCCCTAGGTCCACAGACTTATCCACACCGATATTAGTCGCTAGGTCTAAGTCTGGAAACTCTTGACGATAGTCAAAGGATTCTGGTGCTTCTCCTTTTAGAGCAGCACTGTAGGAACCCGTCACCATGAGAATACCTGTTCGACTGGCCACCTCAGCCAATTTACGATTAACTGTACTACCTTTGGCAGAACCACCTGTCATGGCATTGATATAAAAGGGAAAGTTCCAATCTCGTCCTGCAAAATGTGTGGACAAGTCAATCTGATCTAAATCATAAGTTGGTAGAGACTTGTGGATAAGTTCCATATCGTCAAAACTATTGTAGGGCGACTGGTACTTAAGGGCATAACGGATGTGATCGTCTTTACGATTTGTCATAGGTTATTTCTTTACTTTCTTGCGTGATTATTATCTACTAAGCTGAGTCCTATACCTCATACAAGAGCTCTATTCCTACCTGTTGCCAACGCTCAACTAGAGCATCTCGGCTAGCTTGGTCAAAGGCAAAGGCGATACCACAGTCGCCACCTCCAGCTCCAGAGGACTTAGCAATGGCATCGAGTCCTTGCTCTGCTTCTTTGAGTTTTTTCAGCTTGTCCACATAAATATCTGGACTCAATGATTCCAACTGGTCACTGACAGTTTGAAGGCTGCTCTTAAGCAAGTTCTTATCTCCTGTTTCCAGAGCCTTGATGGCAGCTTGAACAGCCACTTCGGTTTCACCTAGATACTTGCTTGATATACGAGATTTGGCCATCTTAACCATGTCTTTTGAGATAGCAGCTTGCTTGGTCCACCCCACCAAAAAATGAGCTTTGAGAGCTGGCACTACAGGTCTGATACGATATCCCCAGTCTTTCTCCAAAAGCTCTGATAGAGTCATTTGGTCTATAAGCTCTGCTATTTTTGCACGGTTAAAAGAGCGATAGGAAACCAAATCCTCGTATACAATACAGGCTAAATCTCCCATAGAACCATTGTCACCTTGTTTGAGGAGGGTGTAACTAGCTAATTTAAAGAGAATGTCTTCGGACAAGTCTTTCTGCAGAGCCGCTGCCAAGGCCTTGAGGGTCAAAACCACAACTGAACCAGATGAGCCAATACCAAATTTAACCCCATCTCGTTCCAACTTTCCAGTGATTGAAAGGTCCAGAGCGGGTAACTTCTCACCACAAAAGGCCTCAAAAGTATTCAAGGCCTCTTGAATGAGGGCGTAATTTGCGTCTGGCTCACGACTAACACTATAGTCAAACATGTCTGAGGACAACTGGGTAGTTTGTGCTTCCTTGACCTCTGCTGACATGAAAATAGGAATAAATTGGATTAGGGCTGTCTGCCTAGGTGTTAAGACTGAATATTCTCCAGCAATGTAGAGTTTCCCACCTGTTTTTACTGTGACCTGACTGACCGACTGCTTAGGCATCTGGCAACTCCTTAGTGCGTGAAACGATGACCTGATAGTCCTTACTGAAGTGGTCTGCTAGGCGGTCTAGGTCTTCTTCCAGACAGAGCACCTTAACATTTGGTCCTGCATCCATAGTAAAGTAACACTGCTCACCAGAGGCACGGAGGGCCCTAACCTTGTCCATAGCCTGATATGAGGCTTCCGTTAGATATGAAAATGGTGGGTTAGCCGTGCTTGTGGTTTGGTGCATACGAAGGGCATTGGCTTCTGTAAGCTCACCGACCGCTTGGAAATCATTTGCTTTGAGATAAGCCAACATATCCTTGTAATCCTGCTCAGACTGTTTAATCCACTCTGGGAAAGAAGTCGATGTTTCGGTGCACAATTTCATACCGTCCCGGCTTGATACGGGTTTCTTTTGATCTGTCAAAACCAGCATAATCATGGCCAATTTAAGGTCTGTTTCAACCGGGTAAACCTCACCACTATCCTTGTCCCAGGCTGCCAATGGTCCAAAGAAGGAACGTGATGATGAGCCTGAAGCAAACTTAGCAATTTGAGCCAATTCAGACTGCGTTTTTCCGACTTGGAAGAGCTCGTTAGCTGCTTTAACTAGGGCAGAAAGTCCTGAGGAACTTGAGGATAGACCCGCTGCTGTTGGCATGTTGTTCCATGTTTCAATCTTGACATGTTGGTTTGGATTAGTACGGAAGAGGTCTAAAACCTTGCTGGCCTTGATTGTTTCTTTTTCCCCTTGGAGCTCATCATCGATATACATGACATCACCAGTCGCATCCTCAGGCAAAAAAGATAACTTGGTTTCCGTATACATATTTTCCAAAGTCAGTGAGATACTACTGGTTGAAGGAATCATACGCTCCGCATCCGCCTTACCCCAGTATTTGACAATAGCAATATTTGCGTACGATTTGACGCTTACAGGCTTTCTATCCACGTGTTTACGGCTCCTTTTTCTTGAAGTTTTTTAGCAATCGTTCGGGCTTGATCTTTAGTACTTGTCAGGGCAATAATACAGCCACCAAGTCCTCCACCTGACATCTTGGCTCCCAGTGCACCTTGCTCCAGAGCAGTTGCTACTAGAAGATCCGACAAATCACAAGATACCCCTAAAGATTTAAGGTGATTATGGGCTTGAGACATGAGCTGACCAAGAAGCTTTTGATCCTTGGCTTTGAGGGCGCGTTCTGCCTTCTGACTTAATTCGCCCAGTTGGTTGAGATCTGACAAGGCATCTAAACCAATGGCCTCAACCTTTTCCACAGCCTCACGGGTATTTCCATGGATACCCGTATCAGCAATGACCAGATAGGCACCTAAATTGACCTCGATTTCCTTGAAACCGATATTACGCGTAAAGCTAATGGCTTTGTCACTCAAGCAGGTCTTTGCATCTAAACCACTAGGTTTACTATGGGCAATGGTCTCCGCCTGATGAACCAGCATTTCCAAGGTCTCCTGGCTAAGCTCCTGATCAAAATAATCAAAGACCGCTCGAATTGCCGCAATGGCTACAGCCGCAGACGACCCCATGCCACGCTTTTCAGGGACACTAGACTTAAAAGCATAGCTGATAGGCTGATTCTTGATTTCCAGATAATTAAGCGCTGAAAAAATCGCCGTCGTCAAGGGATCTTGAGCCTTGAGCGTCAAAGGAGTCTCAGCCGCCTGAATCTGACAGACAACCTCAATATCCTTAAGAGGGAGGGCAAGGGCAGGATGACCATAAACGACCGAGTGCTCCCCCATCAAAATAATCTTACTGTGAGCCTTGCCCACTCCTACTTTCTTAGTCATAAATTACACACACTCACAGACGAATTTGCAGGCGAGTGTCTTTCTAGATTTTTCATACAGATTCTAGTGGTGACTCAAGGTCAATCAAGCATTCAAAGGAGACAAAGAGCACCAATCTAAAGAATTTTCTTATAGCACTTCTATCTTATCATCAAAGCGCAAAAAAAGCGACATCTAACCTAGAGTGTCGCTTTGTATTAGAGATATGTTTTCAAAAAAAGAGCCTCTCGGCTCTTTTCATGTTAAATCGCAAACAAATCATTTAGGTTCTCAGCCATAGTTGGGTGAGTAAAGATTTGTTTAGCCAGATCTGTGTATGGGATACCATGGTTCATCGCTAAGGCAATCAAATTAATAATTTCATGAGATTCTTGACCAAAGAGGGTTACACCCAAGATTTCCTTAGTTTCAGGATTTACCACAGCTTTGAAGGCACCACGCAAATCACCGTTAACATGACCACGAGGCATACCAGCAACTGGAAGTTCCTTGACAGCAACCGGTCCACCTGCTGCTCTGGCTTGGTCTTCAGTAAGACCAACTTGTGCCAAAGGTGGGTTGAGGAACATAGCAGTTGGAACAGCTCCACGTGTTTCAAGGTTATAGCTGCCATCACCAGTTAGGTAATTAAAGACAATACGGAAATCGTCTAGTGAGATATAGGTAAATTGAAGACCACCATTAACATCACCAACTGCAAAGACACCAGGAACACTTGTTTCCAAATGTTTATTGACCTGGATACCACCGCGCTCAGTCAAGGCGATATCAGTATTTTCCAAGTGAAGAGGTTCGATATTAGGCTTGCGTCCTGTCGCATAGAGGAGTGCATCAAAACGGAACTCGCCTTTGTCAGTAACAACGACAACTTCATCACCGTCATTTTTCACTTCGGAAGTTTTAACACCTTGCTCAAAGACAATGCCGTCCTCTTCCATGTATTCCTTGGCCAACTTAGCAATAGATGGCTCCACACGTGGCAAGAAGCTAGTCGCTGCATCCAAGACAGTCACTTGACTTCCCAAACGGTTATAAAGGCCAGCAAATTCAAGACCGATATTACCACCACCTAAGACACCTAAACGTTTTGGTAAGGCTTTAAGGGTTTGAATACCAGTTGAATCGTAAACATGCTTAGTTGTTGTCAAGCCAGGAATAGGCAAGACATTAGACACGGCACCTGTATTGATAACAATAGTCTCAGCTGTAAGCTCTTGGCGGTCATCACCAGCCACTACTTCAATAACCTTATTTGACACAAAATGTGCCTCTGCATCAATGACATCAACGCCATTGTCTGCCAACATTTTATAATTCTTAGCATTAAGACGACCAGTCACTGCACCACGTTCCTTCATGGTGTCGTCAAATGACCAGCCCTTCTCAGCCGCAACAATCATAGTCTTGGTTGGGATACACGCAATATTAATGCAAGTACCACCATACATGGCTTTACTGCGCTCGATGACAGCAACTTTCTTACCAGCTGCATTCATCTTAGCAGCCAGAGTTTTACCGGCTTTACCGAAACCGATAACAATCAAATCATAGTTTAACATTTCTGTATCCTCCTATCTATTGCCATTCTATCATTTAATTTTTCAGACTGCACATATCTGATCCGTAAATCAAAAAGGGGAAGTTTAGTAACCTCCCCCTAGTTCAATATAGAAGCTAAACTGTAAGACTTTAAAATAGTCTATCTAGAAATAACTACTTTTTAGACTCACCCCATTTTCCTAATCACATAGAGGGAAACGAATCATAAAGCTACTCCCAACATCTTCTTTAGACTGAATATCAAGTTCTGCCCGGTGTAACTCTGCAATATCTTTGACAAAGGATAAACCTAACCCAACACCACTATTGAGCGATTTGTTTCGAGAATCTTCGACCTGATAAAAACGGTCCCAGATTTTATTGAGCTGGTCTTCTGAGATACCAATACCATCATCTGCCACTTTTAAAAGAGCCTGATTGTCCACCCTTTCAAGAGTAATGGAAATACTAGTACGAGTAAATTTCATAGCATTACTCAGCAGATTATCTAGCATTCGGATGACAAGTAACTTCTCACCCTTTATCCATAAATTGGGTTCAATAGCTACTTTAAAATCAATAGCTGATTCTGCCCACTTTCTTTCTTGTGCCTGGCAATATTCTGATATCAGGCTTGACAACGATAATCTTTCTAAATCATTCCAATTAAGCTTCTGAGTTTTAGACAACTCCAAAATTTGCTCCGTCATATTTTTCATTAATTTCGCCTGACGGTTTATGATAGTATGGGATTCTTTGGATTCTTCCAGACTATCAGCATATTTCGAACCAAACTCACTTTCAGACAAGATGACAGAAAGTGGTGTTCTAAGTTCATGAGAAACATTTTGATTAAACCGCTTTTCTTTCTCAAAAGTCGACTGGACCGATGATATCATGTCATTAAAAACTTTGGTTAATCGTGTCGTTTCAACATAAGACAGCTTATAAGAAGAGGAAACACGTTTAGTGTAGTCTCTACTTTCTGTAATCTCTTCCGCCATCTGAGTCACATCTTTAATTGGCACAAATGCACGTTTTAAAATTCGACGTCCTACCCATGCCATACCAAGAATTGAAATGGGAGCAAGAATAGCTATCGAAATTAAAAACAAGGTTAATTCCTTACTCAGTCCAGATGCGGTTCGCACACCACGAATCCACTTTCCTTTCTTGGCATTATAAACATCGTAATAATAATAGTTCATTTGTGAACTGCTATAGGTAGATAATTTACCAGACTTAAAGGAAGCATTCGCATCAAAATCACTTGGGAGTGCCCCTTTTTCAAACTCCTTATTTTGATTGTAGAGTGCAAAATAGATACCATCATCAAAGGATTCAAAATCATCAAGATCCGTAGACAATTCTACCGTTTCTTGTTCCAACTCACTTCGTGATTCATAGTCAGACCAAGTTCCTGATATGATAAAAGAGGCTACAAACATGACAATGAATAGTAAGGAGACAAACACTGTATACCAAAGTGTTACCTTCGAAATTATAGAGAGTTGTTTAGTCTGATTCTTCATTTTTGAAAACATAGCCCATGCCCCTCTTTGTCTGAATAATTGACGGATTCCCCAATTTCTTTCGAATATTCTTGACTAGCACATCAATGATATTCGATTCTCCCACATAATCAAAATCCCAAATATGCTCTCTAATTTGCTCCCGACTTAAAACAATATTCGGGTGTCTAACCAGGCATTCAAGAAGTTCAAATTCCTTAGAGGTTAAGTCAATCAGCTGGCCATTTTGAGTCAACGTTTTTTTCACAAAATCTAGACAATAGTCTCCAAAAACCACACTACTGGTTAGATTTTCCCTATTATCTCTTCGAAGCATGACACGAATTCTAGCTAACAATTCATCGAATTCAAAAGGTTTTACGAGATAGTCATCTGCACCAGCATCCAAACCCGTCACCTTGTCTTCTAGTGTATCTTTTGCCGTTAACAACAAAATCGGTGTCTTAATATGATGATTTCTCAAGTAGGACAATACCCCCAAACCATCTAATTTAGGCATCATAATATCTGAAATAATCACATCATACTGTGAAACTTTGATGTAATCCAATGCCTCTTGACCATCATAAGCCGAATCAACACTGTATTTTTGTGTCTTTAATAATTTCACTATGCTTCGGTTCAAGTCAACTTCATCTTCAATTACTAATATTTTCATAGACATCTACTCTCACTCTCTTATCCCATATTATATCATGTTCGTATGAAAAATCTCGGCTAGTAAAGGACTAGTCGAGATTTAGATTTTTAATAACTAAAATTAATCTTTTTCTGTTTCAATGTCTTCTTCTACAATTTGGCCTGTATTAGCATCAAGTTCAAGATCAATCTCTTTCTTGCCCTCAGTTAGACTAACGTCATAGACAAGTGTATTATTCTCAACATCTAATTGCAATTTTTCAATAGTAGACTTAGGATATTTAGATTTAACCTGACTTTCAGCACCAGCTAAATCAATCTTATAACTAGCATTAATCAATTGCTTATCATCCTTATCCTTGGTCAAGTCTTTCGTTTTAGACTTCAAGACATCCCCTGTCTGACCATCAATTTTGTACTCCTTCTCATTTTGACCATCAAGAATAGTAATTTCAAAAACAGTTTTTCCAAACTTAGCCTCTTGCTCATAACCGATTACCTGACCACTTTTTGATTCATTGAGAGCTTTTTCTTTGGCTTGGTCTACCGTCAAACTTGATTGGGTAGTTGACCCAGTACTTTTAGTAGCTTTAGCAGTATTAGCAAACACTACTACTGAACTACATGCGAGACCAAGTGATGCAAGTGTGATAACTGTTTTTTGTTTAATTGTTTTTTTCATGATATGTTCCAACTTTCTTTTTTATTAACTTATCAAGTTTCTCTTGATGATTTTATTTTAGCTAAGAAAGATGAATCTAAAATGAATAAATAACTTTTTTACTATTTTTTTTGATTTTTTTAGAGAGAGTAAGTGGTTAGATTTATTTTTATGAGTTTGCTGCCTAAGCATTCTTTCGCAGAAATTCTAATATCATTTTATTAAATTGATTACTTTCAATAAAGGCCGCGTGCCCCTGTTTGCTAAACTCATAATAGGAGGCTTTTGGAATGCTATTTGCAAGTTCCCTTGCACCACCCACACCCAGAACTAAATCGTTTTTGGCTCCCAGAACAAGGGTCGGACAAGTGATTTTATCAAGCGACTTATAGCAGTCAAACTCAAGAATAGACTTGGCTAAACAGACAAAGCGATTGCGTTTTTCCTTGCTTACAGACTTCAAAAATAATCTGTTAATCACATATAATTTCTTTAAAACAGGTGACGAAAATGATTTACTCATCGAATCCTTATTTAGTTGGTCCATATCGTTATTTTCAGTCATCTCTATCCACCCTCCGATGGTTTCTCTACTGACGGCATTATTGCGAGAAAGTGTCAGAGCTAATACTAGCTTCTTCACCTTTTGAGGATACTTGATAGCAAATAGCTGAGCAATCATACCTCCCTGTGATATGCCTATGATAGAGGCATTAGCAATATGCAATACTTCCAAAGAATGATAAAGGTCATCCGCCATATTCTCAATAGTAATGCCTTCTTCGATATGATCCTTTCTATCAAAAATATAGACCGTATACTCCTTAGCGTATCGATAAAATAGTGAATAAATAGTCAGGTTGGACATATCGCCTAATCGTTGCAAACTTAATCCCGTAATGATAATAAGAGTTTTGTCTCCCTTACCAAAAGTGACATAATCTACACCTGGGTCCGACAAATGATTTCTTTGAATGGTAAACATTATCTACACACTTTCTATTGTAAGATTTAAGTAGTATCATGCGTTCGGTGCATTATTTGATGCCATGATGATAATACTTACCAAGACAACAAAGGTAACTTGCCAAAGAATGAAGGCCAAGAAATCCCCACCTTTAAAAATAAGCAGATCACAAAGTAAAATAGCCAACAGCACAGCATTTTTTCTAAAAAGTTGGTCACAATTTTTCCAAAAAGTTTCAAAAGAAATATTGGCTCCTATCTTACGAACAAGCCTCACATGATAAATAATCTCAACCAGGGATGCCACAACTACTGTAAGTATAAGCTCGGACAATGATACATCCATTTGAAGACCAAAATAAAAGACGACAAGCTGAGAGAAAATAATTGCTGTGAAAACGCGAATATGATTGGCCACGATAAAACCTCCTAATGGCAAGCATTATAGATACTCATTACTGCCCTTAATATGTCTACTCATTATAGCATAAAATAAGAGCAAAATTAGAAAAATTCTAACAGTTTCGGCTTTGTAGCATTTCTTGTCTCAGACCACAAAAAAAGAGTCAACCAAATCATGGTGCGACTCCTCTTTGTTTATGCTAAATAATCTATTTATGCCAATTCATCAATTGATGTATAATCTCTGTTTAAGCCCTTTGCAACCGGTTTGCTAGTAATATGACCTTGGTAGGTTGTAACCCCTTGACGAAGACCTTCGTCGTCGTTAATGGCTTTTCTGAATCCTTTTCCTGCAAGAGCTTGGATATAAGGCAAAGTGACATTGGTAAGGGCAATGGTTGATGTACGTGCCACAGCTCCTGGGATATTGGCAACGGCATAGTGAAGGACACCATGTGTTTCATAAACGGGCTCATCGTGAGTGGTCACGCGATCCGCAGTTTCAACAACCCCACCTTGGTCAACGGCAACGTCAACAATAACAGAACCTGGACGCATTTGTTTAACCATATCGTTAGTAACAAGTTTCGGTGCTTTAGCACCTGGGATAAGAACAGCACCGATAACCACGTCAGCATCACGAACACTTGATTCAATATTGAGCGGATTTGACATAAGTGTTTGAATTTGGCTACCAAAGACTTCCTCAAGGACAGACAAACGTTTAGCACTGATATCAAGGATAGTCACTTGAGCTCCAAGTCCAAGGGCAATGCGGGCTGCATGTGTCCCTACGACACCACCACCGATAATAGTCACTTTCCCTTTAGGAACACCAGGTACCCCACCTAGGAGAACGCCAGAGCCACCCTCTTGTTTGGTCAAGAAGTGAGCACCGATTTGAACGGCCATACGTCCTGCAACTTCACTCATTGGAACCAAAAGTGGTAGGTGACCTTCTTGGCTACGTACTGTTTCATAGGCCACACCTGTTGTCTTAGCATTGACCATAGCATCTGCCAATTCTGGAGCTGCTGCCATGTGCAAGTAGGTAAAGAGTAAAAGATCCTCACGAAGGAAGCCATATTCTTCAGCAAGTGGCTCCTTAACTTTAACAACAAGTTCTGCTGCCCATGCTTCTGCAGCAGTTGCAACGATTTTAGCACCTTGATTGGCATAATCTGCATCCGCAAAACCAGAGCCAAGGCCTGCATTTGTTTCGATTAACACGACATGTCCCTTAGCTACAAGACTTTGCACACCAGCAGGCGTTAGAGCCACACGGTTCTCGTTATTTTTGATTTCTTTTGGAATACCAATTAACATACGTTTCTCCTTATTCGGAAGTTATAAGGTCAACCATCAAAAAGATGACTTGACACTCCCTATCTATTTTTGGAATGATAACGCTTTCATTTTATCTAAAAAACTCAAAAATAGCAAGTGAAAAATCTTCCCTCCCTTTCTAAGTCCTGAAATCTTGCTTCTGAAATACGACAAAAGAACCCAACCAATCGGCTGGGTTCTTAAGTGTAAACTAAATGATCAAAAGAATATTTTTCCTTAGGCACGTCCTCCTTTTCAATATCAAAAGTAGTACCAATTTAAAGTCCTTAAGCTTTATTTAAAACTCTTAACAAAATAATCAAAGAGTCCTTGGTCTTTTAAGAGCTTATGTCCCAAGAGAAACTCAGGATGCCACTGAACACCTATAAATGGGGCGTCAGTGAAGCTCTCAACTCTCTAACAGGGTTTTCATTACTGGTAATACCGATTAAGGGAATGGTCATTTGCCTTTCTCCTTAAAATAGTCAAGTAGGAAAAGGGCGTTTTCCACATAGTAATTCACAGCTACTGGCAAGGCCTCATCTTTCACAAGGAAATCATCATGGTGCCAGTCTGGTGCATTTTCTTCACCATTAGAGCCGATAAAGGCAAAGACTCCTGGTATTTCCTTTTGATAGGCCGCAAAGTCTTCGCCCCCTGTTGATGGCAAGGTTTCAATCACTTCTGCAAAGGCCTTAGAATTTTCAAAGATGAGTGGTGTGAGTGTCTGGTCATTGTAGGTCACGTAAGGTGAATTGCCCCAAGTAATGTCAACTTGAGCACCAAACTGGTCAGCTGTCGCCTGAACAACTTTTTCAAAGCGGGCAATGACATCTTCACGAACCTTAGGCTCAAAGGTACGAATTGTTCCTTCAAAAAAGCCTGCTGCTGGAAGAACATTCCAGGTATTTCCAACTTCGATATGAGTAACTGACAATACTGCTGATTCAAAGGGCGATACCGTACGAGCAACAATCTGTTGTAAATTGTTGATGATGGTCGTAGTGACCAAGACCGTATCCACACCCAAATCAGGACGGGCCGCATGGGAAGAAACACCCTTAACATCAACCCTAAACTGCTCCACTCCGGCCATGATGGCACCTGAACGAAGACCAATCTGACCCGGTTTCAAGTGAGGATTATTGTGATAACCGATGATAGCTGACACATCGTCAAGACCACCCGCTTCAATGACCTGATAGGCCCCTTGGAAATTCTCCTCAGCTGGTTGGAAAATCAAGCGAACGGTCCCCTTAAGCTCTGCTTCTCTTTCTTTTAAAAGCTGAGCCGCTCCAAGCAGAGAGGTCTGGTGAAAGTCATGACCACAGGCATGCATAGCCCCATTGTCGCTGGCATAAGGAAGTCCTGTCTTTTCCTTAATCGGTAGGGCATCAATATCAGCACGCAAAGCAATAATCGGATGACCTGACCCAATCTCAGCGATGAGACCTGTCTTCAAAGGATAATTTAAAGGCTCAATACCAAGATTTTTCAAATAACCTTTCAAAAAGACTGTCGTCTCATGCTCCTCCTCAGAAACCTCTGGATGTTGGTGAATCTGATGACGTGTCTTTGCTAAATGATTATAAAATGCTTCTGTCATAATGAACCTCCCTCTCTGATTAGACTTGCTCATTGCTCCTGACTTACTTCAGTTCTCAATCGAATTGATACCATCATACCACCAGAAACAAGGCTTGAGAAATTAAAAAAACTTATGGAATGCCATAAGTTTCACTTATACCCCTAGAAAAGACCGTCGTTATGGGCCTTACAGTATTAAGAGTCATGATAGAGGGAACCTATCATGAGATTGAAAGTTCCTATCATACCTTAATAAGAAGAAATGACTAGCCCAGATATGTACGTAGGATTACTTTTTCTGCTTCCGTTAACGTTCGGTAGGAACCTACAGCTATCCCTTCATCAAGCTTAAACTCTCCGAAAGAGATACGCTTAAGATAGGTTACCTTGACGCCATAAGCCAAAAACATCTTTTTCACTTGATGAAACTTGCCTTCCGAAATCGTAATTCTAGCACAGCTCTTGTCACTCGCAGAACTTAGAATTTCCAGCTGAGCTGGTTGACAAATAGTACCATCTTCAAAAACAACACCAGACTCAAAAAATGCAGGTGCATCAGGCCCAAGAACATCATTGACCTCGACATAATAAGTCTTAGTCACATGATAACGTGGGTGAAGCAGGGCAAATCCCAAGGGACCATTGTTAGTAATCAGCACCAATCCTTCCGTATCTCTATCCAATCGCCCAACAGGATAAAGCCCCTCTCGCTGATCTTCAGGCTTAATCAAATCAATGACTGTTTGGTGTTCCTTGTCCCTTCGAGCTGACACTACACCTGCTGGCTTATTCATAAGGTAGTAGACTTCTGGGGCATGCTCCAGTTCCTTACCAGAAACCGTGATGGTTTGAAGACTAGCATCCACATTAAGATTATCTCGATCCGCCAAGACACCATCCACATATACCTGACGGCTACGAATAAGCTTCTTGACTTGATTACGAGAACCATAGCCCGCCTGTCCTAATAATTTATCTAAACGCATAACCCTATTGTACCACGGATAAGCCTGGTCTAGCAGACTAAAAAAGCCCACCTCACATGGTAGACTTATCCATTATTAACACTTACACATTCACATGGAAGATATGCCCAACCAAGAAGGTCACAAGCATGGTCAAGAGTCCTACTGTCAAATTACGCAACATAGCTTGTTTAATAGGTGCTTTTCCGAGCTTGGCACTAATATAGCCAGTCAAGAGCAAAGTCAGTGCAACCACGACCACTGTTACAGGAATACGGTAAGGCTCTGGGAAAAGCATGATAGCTAGTGCTGGTGGCAAGGAACCAACCGAAAAAGCAAAGAAACTAGATACGGCAGCATGCCATGGATTGGTAATTTCATCCAAGTCCACTCCATATTTTTCCTCAACCAAGACCTTAATAGGATTTTTACTGAAGGCTTGATTGACCTTGACTTCGGCTGCTGTTTCGCAATCCCCCTGACTGAGGAAGGTTCGGTACAAACTCTCTCTAGCTGCTTCAGGTGAGCGATCCAGGAGAGCTTGTTCCTTAGCGATGGCAGCTTCTTCGGTATCTTTTTGCGTTGAGACACTGACATATTCGCCACCTGCCATCGAAAAGGCACCGGCAAAAATGGCTGACAAGGCAGAAATCAAAATAAACCAGATGTTTGATGTCGCACTAGCCACACCGATAACCACTCCCGCAATGGAAATGATTCCATCATTGGCACCTAAAACACCAGCTCTCAAAATATTTAAACGCTCTGCAAAATTCTTATCTTCCAATTTATTCACTCCTTATTTAGAATCATTCTAAAAAATATTATAGCAGTTATTTAGAATAATTACAAATAAGAAGGTTGAAAAGTAGGATTTTTTAAGGTTTACTCCAGTCACACGCAAACTCCAAAGCTAATAAAGCTACCTTGTCCTTTTCATCCAAATCTGCATGATTCATCAAGTTACGGGCATCCCAATTACCTTCAGAAAGGTGGTCTGCAGCATAGAAGAAATGACAGATTTCAACACCTCTAAACTTTGCTAAAGCTGCAACTGCAGAACACTCCATATCCACACAAATGGCTCCTGCTGCCTTTCGAGCTTTGAGTTTACCATTCGTCTCACGGTAAATGCCATCAGTTGTCCAAACTTTGCCTTCCTTATGAGAAATCTGACGTTCATTGAGATAGGAACGAAAACGGTCTAAAACACCCACATTTACCGCAATCTCATCGCTGGCTTCCACATAGTGAAAACTCGTCCCTTCATCTCTAAGGGCATGACTAGGAATAATAATAGAAGTCTCTTTAATATCTTCATCAAGAACACCACAAGTCCCAAAGAGTACAAGTTTATCAGCTCCCAAGGCAAAAATATCCTCTAAAATAGCCACACAGGCAGAGGCGCCTACAGGTGCATTAAAAAGAGCCAACTCCTGCTCAGCAATAACAAGCTTATAAATCGGAATAGCCACATTCGCCATGGACGTCTCATAGATAAGTTCATGGGGAAACATCTCAAGCATTCGTTGAAAGGTCGAACGAGAAAAACAGGACACAGCTATTTTAGGAAACCCCTCAAGAGGCTCATTCAAGTCCTCGGGATTGATAATCGCTTGTCTATTCGCATCAAATTCAGTTAGTAGCATACGTGACCTCCTTAATTTTAGGACCCATTATAACATAAAAAAATCAGACCAAACAGAACAGTCTGATTCTATCACTATTTATTCTTCATTCTCCAAATCGTCCAGCTGTTTTTCGAGACGTCTTCTCTCATATCTTCCCAATGCAACGATAGACCAATTCATAAAGAAAACAACGGGAGCATATATGATATAAGTAATTGGCCAAACCATGAGATATCTAGGATCCAAGGGATTATTATGATAGACATCATGGTTGTACCGATAGTTAGCTGACATTATCATAAGGGTGATAAGCCCAGTCACTAGTAAACAACCTAGGACTGTCATACCAGAACCCCCAAAAGTGTTAACACTAAGTCGTTCAGATCTATAAATAGACCAAATCCATGCTATCAACATTGGAAAGGCCAAGTAATTAGAGGTGATGGCACCCCTATTAAAGAAGGAGCTATAGACCAAGCATACAAGCGTCCCTGCAATCATTATGTAAAAACATTCAGCAGCAACCTTATTATTTAGAGCTTTCTCGCGTTCATCTGTAACCTTATTATTAACCAGTTTGAATTTCATCATCTTTACTTCCTTCCTAATTCTCCCAAAACAGTTGATCCAAGGTCCTGTCCAGTGTCTTGCAAATGGCAATGCATAAGGCTAGGCTGGGATTGTACTTTCCAGCTTCAATCAAACCTATGGTTTGTCTTGTTGCACCTACAGCTTCTGCCAAGTCACCCTGGGTCATATCATGCTCTGCTCGAGCTGCTTTTAAACGTAAATTCTTTGCCACATGCCCCCTCCTTTACATCATATCTGATATTATCGTCGAAATTGATTAGGTTCACCAGCTGTTTTCATCTTAATTATACACTATATATTTCTAATTGCAATATATATATGTCATTATTTTAGAAATAAATTGCAAAATAAAAAGCCAAGATTTCTCTCAGCTTCTTCTCTATTTAAACTTAGGCTGGTGTTACATCCAAACTCTCACCAATAGCCGCAAGGCGTTCGACAACTTCTTCTTTGCTCAAACCATTTTCAGAGACATAACGGTTTCGTGGGTGAACACGACATTCGTGTGAGCAGCCACGGAGGTATTTGTCTTCATTTTCCTCTGAAGCAAGGATACGACGGTTACAGAATGGGTTACCACAGTTGACATAGTGTTCGCAAGGCGTGCCATCGAACCAGTCCTTACCGACAACGATAGGGTCTACATGGTTGATATCAACAGCAATACGCTCGTCAAAGACATACATCTTACCATCCCAAAGCTCCCCTTGAACCTCTGGATCTTTTCCGTAAGTTGCGATACCACCGTGCAATTGGCCAACATCTTTGTAGCCTTCACGGACCATCCAACCTGAGAATTTCTCACAGCGGACACCACCAGTACAGTAAACAACCACGCGCTTGTCCATGAACTCTTCCTTATGGTCGCGAACCCATTGTGGCAATTCACGGAAGTTGCGAATGTCTGGACGAATGGCTCCACGGAAGTGACCAAGGTCATACTCATAGTCGTTACGTGTATCGAGGACAACAGTGTCCTCATCTAAAAGAGCATCTTTAAACTCTTTTGGTGACAAGTAAGCACCTGTAGTTTCAAGTGGATTAATGTCGCTGTCAAAGTTGTCATCCTCTAAACCAAGGTGAACGATTTCCTTCTTGTAGCGAACAAACATCTTCTTGAAGGCTTGCTCTTCTTCCTCATCAATCTTGAACCAGAGGTCCTCCATCCCTGGAAGCTGTGAACGTAGTCCATGTATTTTTGAGTGGTTTCATAGTCACCAGAAACCGTTCCATTGATTCCTTCGTCAGCGACCAAGATACGTCCTTTGAGGCCGATTGATTTACAGAAAGCCAAGTGATCAGCCGCAAATTGCTCAGCGTTTTCGATGGGAAGGTATTTATAATAAAGCAATACTCGAATAGGTTTTGCCATTGTATGTCCTCTTTCTTTATGAAATATCTATATCTGTTGTTTGATAGTCAAAGTCAACTTAACTATTATAGCGCTATCAAAGAGGACTAGGCAATTGATTTGTTTGGAGGAGACTTGTCACAAAAGAAAAAGGCTGAGTGCCAGATGCCTCAACCTGAGTTTCGTAAGATTGTTTTCCATAAGATAGTATTACAACTCTTTCTGTAGTGTCCCTAAGATAAGCAGTTGTGTCAGAAAAATCCAGAAAATAAGAACTCCTATATCTACAAGCGAAACAGTTCCATGTCTATAAAGGCTAGCTCTAAGAAGATTCGCAGAAGGGACAAATGGAAGTAGAAAATAAAGTTGATCTAACCAATCTGGAAGACGACCTGCCGGATACATGATTGGTGAAAACATAAGACCAATCATTAAAATAAGCTGAGACATTAGCATGACAATATTTTGGGAAAATATATAAGCAATTGAAAATCCTAGACTAATCATTGTTAGGCAAATAAGCAACATCACAAAAACAGACAAAATTGACAAATTTAATTGGACAGAAAAGCGAATACAGCCTAATAAAAAAGAGAAGAATACACCTGGTAAAATAGCAATTAACCATATACATAGGTCAGCTAAAGAAATTAGAATCCTAGGAATAGGTAACGCTCGAATATAGTCCACATGACCTTCTGACTTGGCATTGGCTATAACAGGAGATGAAATTGTACATCCAATAGAAATAACTCCCATTAAAACTGTTCCAGAGGCAAGATAGTAAACAGTTGTTGTGTCCATCTTACCAATTACCAACGGATACCCAAAAAGAAGTGAAACGGACAAAAGCACTTGAGCTAATGTGAATAGAATGAATAGATTTTTTTGTCGAAGATAGTTCCAACGAAGTAAGTAAAAAAATTGAGTCATATCAGTTAACAAGCTCCTCTTTATAGAGATCAGAAATAGATAATGTTTTCATCTTAACTGAAAGGTTCGAAATAATCCCTTTTTCTAGACCTTCCTTGACTTGAATGAGTATTCGGGTTAATTCACTTTCCTCAATTTCCAACTGACAAACACAACCATTGACTATCGTAAAATTTTCGAATAGACTTACAAATTCTTTACTAACAAAATTGAAAGAAATTTGATAATGATTTTTATAAGACATTTGGTGTACTGGACCAGATTTTAATAATTTACCATGGTTAAAAAGAGCAAAATTATCCGCATAATTTTCAACCTCTAGTAGATTGTGGGTAACAATGATAATCGTGTGTCCTTTATAAGCCAGTTTTTGTAATAATTGCCACTGTTTTTCACGACGTACAGGATCAACATCGTTGGTTGGTTCGTCAAGAAGCATGATATCAGCAGAGCCAATTAATGCCATGGCAAAAGATGTAAGCCGTTTTAAGCCTCCTGAAAGATTCTTCCCTTTTTTATCACGGTATTCTACTATTTCCAGATCTGCTAGAAGGTGCTCAATTTCTTTTTGGAGTTCTGAGGTACTTAACCCTCTCATTCTTCCAATCATCTCTAAATTTTGCTCAACAGTTAACTTTTCAAGTGGTGCATACTGTTGTGACATATAACTCATCATTGTTCGAGCTTGTTTACGGTTATGTATAAAAGAAATATCTCCGTAGTGAACATCTCCCTGATCAGGCTTAATAAAACCAATCATTTGCTTTAAAAGAGTTGATTTACCAGCACCATTATGTCCTATAAGAGCTGTGATTTTTGCAGCTTCTAGCTCTAAGAAGATATGGTTATTAGCAAAATGTTGTTTATCAAATGATTTTGTTAAATTTTCAATGGTGAGCGTTTCAAAAGTCATAATTTTATTTCTCCATATTGAAAAGATTTTCCAGCATACTTCATTTTTGATAGGGTTATTGTATAATAACCTTAAGAGAGTCTTATGATTATGTCATAATTGACCAATTTAACGTTATAATTAACATTCAGAAATGAGTGGGGAGGTTTTCAATGTTAAAAGTTGTTATTTGTGATGACTCTGATAGAGATGCTAGCCAATTAGAACATTATTTACTTTCTTATGATAAATTTCCTCTAGAAACAAAACTTTATACAAATCCACAAAAACTGTTAAATCAGCTAACGCCAGACATCCACTGTGTCTTTTTGGATATTAATATGCCAGGAATCAATGGAATTGACGTAGCACAGAAGATTAGAAAATTTAATCCTTTCATTCCTATTATTTTTGTGACAAGTTATCGTGATTATATGGAACAAGTCTTCGAAGTTCAGACTTTTGACTATATCGTAAAACCGATAGAACCTCAAAAGTTAACGAAAGTATTGGATCGTATTTTGCGTTTTTTGGATATAGGCCAAGCACTTTTTACCTTCTCATTTGGTAAACACAATTATTCTGTCCCTTCGAGCGATATTGTATTTTTTGAGAAAGATAAACGTTCAGTATTTATATACACAAAGACAGGTACCTACAAGTCTCTACTAAAAACAAAAGAAATTTTGGAAAAACTCCCTAATTATTTTATTCAAATTCATGCTTCCTATATTTTAAACCCCAAATACATCAAAGACTTTGATTCAAAAACAGTTACTATTTTACTAAATGGGACTGAAGAACACCTACTCCCAATTAGTAGAAAGTTTCAGTTTTCTTTTAAAGAAAAGTATTACAGCTATCTAAGTGAAAGGCATTTTTAATGTTAGTAGGATTACGAATAATCAGTATCTTGTACGATTTATTTCTAGCAAGTATGTTATTTTATAGACCATTCTCTAAAATCAATATGAAAAAGAAGCCTTTAATAGCCCTTTTTCTCATATTGATTTTTCATGGGGAACTCGTGTTCCTATTCTCTGAAAGTCGTATTTTTTTGGTCAGTAATCTCCTTCTAAACATTTTAGAATACTATCTAATCGGCCTCAATTTTGATTATCCTATTCGCCAGTCTTCCTTTTGGATTCTTTTACAAACTAGTCTAAGTTTGTTAGCAGGGGCTGTCCTAAACCAAGGAATCCAACTAATTTTACCTTTAGGGGAACTATCAAAAAATTTAGAAGCTATTAGTTTGTATCTCGGAATAAGTTTCTTCTTATCTACAGGAATAACTCTTATTTTACGAAAGCTTCTCCTATCCCATCAAAGGCTTCGTATTGCTACTTCTAAGGGAAACTGGCTTTATCAGTTTATCGTGCCTCTTTTATCTATTTTCTTTGCTTTTACAATATCTGCCATTCAAGGAGGGGTATTTGGAGCAGATTACCTGTCAATCTTTTCTCTCTCATCTCTCATTGTATTGACTCTTTCCTCTCTTTATTTCAATCTGTACCTTGCTCGTCAACAGCAGCAATATTACCAAAATCAATTGGAAAAAGAACAGCTACAGTTTCAAGTTCGAGAAATACAACAATCTCAAGAAGAGTATCAACGTCTCCAAAGCCTTCGGCATGACTTAAAAAATAAACATTTGACTCTTTTATCGCTTTTAGAGAAAAATCCTGAAGAGGCAAAAGATTATCTTTATTCATTAACAGATAGTATAGTAGGTGAACAAACTTTCTACTCTAAAAATCAAACTATTAATTTTTTACTTAATCAAAAACTACATCATTTAAAAGATGAGATAGAAATGGAAATTGATTGCTTTGTACCACAAGACTTATCTATTCAGCCAGATATTTTAGCTGTTATATTAGGAAACTGCCTAGACAATAGTATTGCAGCTTGTCTCAGACTACCAAATAAAGAAAGAAGCTTATCAATTAATATCCGTTACTTTCAACAAAATCTTTTTATCAATATTAGAAATAATTTTGATGAGAAAGAAAAATCTACTCGTAAGTCTCGTCAAAAAGATGGCTTGGGGTTGCGAAATATCGATGCTCTTGTTAAAGAATATCAAGGTAATATCAAACGCTTTATAAAAGATGGACAATATCAAATAGAGATTTTATTACCAATAAAAATAGGGACTATTCCGACTAAAGAACTTTAGGTAATTGATGAAAAATGAGTCATAATTAGGTAACGTAAATATTTGAGGTCAAAATCTATATTATATTTATTCATTAATAAACAGGTTGAGTAGCATTAGCTCAACCTGTTTTTTTCTATACTCGCATCTTTTTGACTTATGTATTATCTTACAATTTCGCAGCGGCTGCCTCATCTAGGATAAGAGTCACATCTGGATGATTTTGTAGGACACTAGCTGGGACTTCCTCTGTCACAGGACCCTTGACCATCTTGAAAATGGCATCTGCCTTCTTGTCACCATAGGCAAACAAAATAATCTTCTTGGCAGCCATAATGGAAGCAATCCCCATTGAAATAGCCTTTGTAGGGACTTGCTCACGACTGGCAAAGAAACGGCTATTGGCTTCAATGGTGCTGTCCGTCAAGTCAACCACATGGGTTTGACTATCAAAAGGCGTACCTGGCTCATTAAAACCAATATGCCCATTACTTCCGATTCCTAGGATTTGCAAGTCAATGGCATGTTGTGCCAAGACGTCATCGTAATCCTTAGCCGCCTGCTCCAAGTCCTCAGCCATGCCGTCAGGCAAGAAGCTCTCCTTAAATGGCTTAGCATCAAAGAGTCGAGCCTTCATAAAGGCATGGTAGCTCTGCTCATGGTCTGGTGCTAGTCCAACATATTCATCCAAATTGACGCTGTAAAGTTCTGAAAAATCCACGTCACTCTCAACCATCTCTTGGTAAAGGGCGATAGGGGAACTACCTGTCGCCAAGCCCAATGTTTGAGCACCTGCTGCAAGGCTCTCTTTAAGAAGATCAAAGGCAACTTGGCCTCCCTCAACTTGATTCTTAACTAAAATCTTTTTCATTCTATTCACCTCGATATTGGTATATACCATTTTCTTTATTATCTCTTTTTTTAACCTTTTTGTCAAGCGCTTTCACTCAACTCCTTTAATGACGGTCGTCCTATATCGTGCTATAATAAAAAGGCTGAACATTTTTAAACGAGGAAAGAAATGAATACAAACGATTTTGATTTTGAATTACCAGAGGAACTGATTGCCCAAACCCCATTGGAACAACGTGACGCCTCTAAACTCTTGGTCATTGATCCTGTAACCAAGGAAATGACTGATACCCACTTCGACCACATCATTGACCAGCTTAACCCTGGCGATGCCTTGGTCATGAACAATACGCGCGTGCTTCCTGCCCGTCTCTACGGTGAAAAGCCTGATACTCACGGCCATGTGGAATTTCTCCTTTTAAAAAATACCCAAGGGGATCAATGGGAAGTTTTAGCCAAACCAGCCAAACGCCTTAAAGTAGGTGCTAAAGTTAGTTTTGGTGATGGACGCTTGACCGCCACTGTGACTGAAGAACTAGATCACGGTGGCCGAATCGTAGAATTTAGCTACGACGGTATCTTCCTTGAGGTTTTGGAAAGCTTGGGTGAGATGCCATTGCCACCTTATATCCATGAAAAATTGGAAGACCGCGACCGTTACCAAACAGTCTATGCCAAGGAAAATGGCTCTGCCGCTGCACCAACAGCTGGCCTCCATTTCACACCTGAATTACTTCAAAAGATTGAAGCTAAAGGCGTAAAATTGGTCTACCTCACCCTCCACGTTGGACTGGGAACCTTCCGACCTGTTTCTGTCGATAATGTCGACGAACATGAAATGCACTCAGAATTTTACACCCTCAGCCAAGACGCTGCCGATACACTCAATAGTGTCAAAGCCGCTGGAGGGCGCATCATTGCAGTGGGAACAACCTCTATCCGAACACTGGAAACTATCGGCAATAAATACGATGGTCAACTCCAAGCCGACTCAGGCTGGACCAATATCTTTATCAAACCAGGCTACCAATTCACAGTCGTAGATGCCTTTTCAACCAACTTCCACCTTCCAAAATCAACCTTGGTCATGTTGGTTTCAGCCTTTGCTGGCCGTGAATTCGTCCTTGATGCCTATAAATACGCCGTACAAGAACGCTACCGCTTCTTCAGTTTCGGAGATGCCATGTTCGTCACACGACCTGCTGAGAAATAAATATTAATTTTGAGACTTCTCTCACTGGGGAAGTCTCTTTTATTGCTCGTTAAAATCAGCAAAAATCCACCAGTTATGAACTGATGGATTATTTTGTTTATTTCTCTGCAAACTGGCTATTATACAAATCGTAATAGAAGCCTTTATCTGCAAGAAGGGATTCATGGTTCCCTTGTTCGATGATTTGACCATCTTTAAGGACCAAAATCTTGTCTGCCTCTTGGATAGTTGACAGACGGTGAGCGATGACAAAGCTTGTTCGACCTTGCATAAGAGTCTTCATAGCTTTTTGAATCAAGAGTTCCAGACGGGTATCAACCGATGAGGTCGCCTCGTCCAAAATCAAGATTTTAGGATCAGCCAAAAGCGCACGCGCAATAGTCAAAAGTTGCTTTTGTCCTAGTGAGATGTTACTTGATTCCTGGTTCATTTCCATGTTGTAACCACCAGGTAGTGTACGGATAAAGTGGTCCACATTGGCTGCCTTAGCGGCTTCAACAATTTCCTCGTCAGTCGCATCAAGATTACCAAAGCGAAGATTTTCCTTGATAGTTCCTTCAAAGAGCCAAGCATCCTGAAGCACCATACCAAACTGTTTACGATAATCTTGACGTGATAAGTTACGGATATCATGACCGTCAACCGAGATAGACCCGGCAGTCACATCATAGAAACGCATGAGAAGATTGATAATCGTTGATTTTCCAGCACCGGTAGGACCGACAATGGCTACCATTTCGCCAGGATTAACCTCAAGATTAAAGTCACGAATCAAAGGTTTATCAGCCACATACTGGAAGTCCACATGCTTAAAGCTAACTTGACCAGTCAAGTCTCCCTCTAGCACTTCAGTAGCATCATTAGCCTCGTCTGGTTCATCCATCAGTTGGAAAATACGGTCCAAAGAAGATTTAGCACTTTGCAATTGTCCAGCCAACTGAGTCAAGTTCTGAATAGGTTGGTTAATCTGCCAAACGTACTGAACAAAGGCCTGCATATTACCAATCGTCAAGCGACCAGCCAAAACTTGCAGACCACCCAAAACAGCGACAATTAGATAAGTCAAGTCAGATAAACCGTTAAGAACTGGCATCATAAGTCCTGAAATGAAATTAGCCTTAAAGCCTACCTTCTGAAGGTCTTCCGTGATTTCTTTAAAATCGTCCAAGGATCTATCCTCACGCCCAAAAAGCTTAAGTACATTGAAGCCAGTCAGATTTTCCTGAACAAAACCGTTAAGAGTACCTAGGGCATCAGCCTGCTGCTTAAAGTAAGGTTGAGACTTACTCATAATGAAGCGAGCGCCAAAGTAAGTAATCGGAATAGTGACGACAACCACAGCTCCCAATTGAAGATTAAGGTAAAGCACTGTTCCAATAACTAAGACTAGAGTAAAGACGGCATTAACAATCTGCAAGAATGATTGCTGCAAGGCATTAGATACTGTCTCAACGTCACTAGTAAAGCGGCCCAAGAGGTCCCCAAATTGGTGCTTATCAAAGTATGACACTGAGGTACGATTGATTTTATCGGTCATCTCATTTCGCATATCTTGAACCGTTGCTTGCACAGCATTAGTCATGAAATAGTTGGAATAGTAGGCAGCCAACTCATAAATAAGACCACGCAAGAGATAAACAACCAGAACCAAACCAACATAGGATACATTGATATGGGCGCCTTCTACCCCCTTAATGATATCCAGCGTATTTTTGGTCAGCTCTGTAATAGCTAAACCAATGACTACGGGTTCAATGACACTCATGATGACACTAACAATTTTCAAGAAAATGGCTAGGTAAAGTGGGAAACGATAAGCCTGCAAGTATGACCAAAGACGGCCAAAACTTGAGGAATGATTTGTTTTCTTTTTATTATTCTTCATTTTGACCTCCTTCTAGTCTTCCGTAAGACTCTTTTGATTCAATTGTGAATTAGCAATTTCACGGTAAATGTCATTGCTTTCCATAAGCTCTTCATGACGGCCACGACCAACGATTTCACCTTCATCCAAAACAATGATTTGATCAGCATCCATGATAGTTCCCACACGTTGGGCTACAATCAGGACTGTCGCATCTTGAGTCACTTCTTTTAGACGACGGCGCAAGGTCGCATCAGTCTTGTAGTCCAAGGCAGAGAAGGAATCATCAAAGATATAAAGATCAGGACGTTTAACCACCGCACGTGCAATTGACAAACGCTGCTTCTGTCCACCAGAAAGGTTGCTACCACCCTCAGCCAAGTGAGAATCATAGCGTTCTTCCTTACTTTCGATAAATTCCTTGGCTTGAGCCACATCAGTAGCTTGATTCAATTCTTCATGACTGGCATTTTCCTTACCATAACGGATATTTTCACCGATAGTCCCTGTAAAGAGTAGGGCTTTTTGTGGAATAAAGCCAATCTTACGACGAAGAGCCTTAAGATTGTAGTCACGGACATCCACACCATCAACAAGAATGCGTCCAAGTGTTACATCATAAAAGCGTGGAATCAACTGTACAAGAGAGGATTTTCCTGAACCCGTTGATCCGATAAAGGCAATGGTTTCACCAGGTTTTGCCTTGAAAGAAATGTTGTGTAGGACAGGACTTTCAGTTTCACCAGGATAGGCAAAGGTCACATTGTCAAACTCCAAATATCCCTTAGTCTCGGTTTCTGTCACGCCATCTTCATTTGGATTGATAGAAATCGGCATGTCCATAATTTCCTGCAGACGTTCACTAGACACCGCCGTACGAGGATACATGGTAAAGAGATTGGCTAGGAAAAGGAAAGACAATAGTGCATGGAAGCTGTACTCAATAAAGGCAACCAAGTCACCGATAGCCAAACTTCCAGAGCCTAATGGCTCAAGAGCAAACCAAACAATGGCCACAATCATAGCGATGATGATTTGCACAAAAAGTGGCTCGGTCAAACCAGTCAATTTGAAAAGTTTATTTGAATTATCCGCATAGACAGCATTTTCAGAAGCGAACTTCTTCTCTTGAAAATCTTCTCTAGCGAAAGCTCTGATGACACGAAGTCCAGTCAGATTTTCACGAGCATACTGGTTAATCTTGTCGAGAGTTGCCTGTTGCTTTTCAGAAAGCGGACGCGTTTTTACCGCCACATACCAGACAACTACGGCTAGGAAAGGTAAGGAGATTGCCACAATCCAAGCCAAAGATGGACTTGTCGTCAAAATCAAAAAGACACTGGAAACCATCATCAAAGGAGTGATAACCCCTAGCTTAAGAACCTGATCCGCAAACTGCATAAGCACAAAAGCATCTGATGTAATACGAGTCACCAAAGAGGATACCCCTATCTGCTCATACTCGTGGTGGGAATACTCCTGAAGCTTAGCATAAATGTCATTACGCATGACCTGCACCATAGTAGTGGTCAACTTTCCAACCGCATAGGACAGAAGTATACGACCAACAATCCCAGTCAAAACTACACCAAACATGACCCAAGCATAAGCGTAAAGCTTATCAACATCACCACGGTTTATTCCCTCATCAATCATTCTGGCAAGAACCGTCGGCAGACCTAAGTTAGCAATAACAAATAAAATAGCCGCCGTAAAATTCATTGCTAGCCACTTAGGATAACGCCTGAGATAAGACCAAATATAAGCCATAAATTTCTCCTTTTCTTTTTTGCATTTACCATGCCTTTAGGATTTTTATAGTTATTTACAACCACTAAAGCCGAAAAAGGCACAGAAAAAGGGCGTGACAAGCACGCACATTACCTACATTCTAACAAATGAAAATATTAAAAGCAATAGAAAAAACCAGAGCTGATGCCCTGGTTTTCTTTATTAAGCGACTTGATATGTTCACGGATAAAAAGAGGTTCACCAAGTTCCTGCTCCAAATCTTTTAACTGACGACTGAGTGTCGGCTGAGTAATCATCAGCTTCTCAGCTGCCTAGGAGATACTCCCCTCCTCAGCAATAGTAATAAAATAACGAAGCACTCTTAACTCCATGCCATCCTCCTAATTTTCCTCATAAGATTTAAACGGTTGATTCTTCTCAGGATATCGGTCTGGTGTAATGGCGAGTCCCATTTGCTCTTTTTCGTGATATAACTCTTTCATAAGCGACCACATCATCAACACTAGTACTATAGAAAATGGAAAAGCGACAATAATGAGCGTATTTTGTAAAGCTGTCAATCCACCAGAAAACATGAGTGCAATAGCAATCAAGGCCAGCATGACACCCCAAATCACCTTTTTACGATTACTTGGATTTAGATTGCCATCTTCAGACAACATGGCCAAAACATAGGTGGCAGAATCCGCCGAGGTCACAAAGAAGGTTAAAACTAAAATAATTGCCAGGAGTGAAAGGACACTTCCCAGAGGATATTCATTAAAAGAGGCAAAAAGAATTTCTTCTGTGGCAAAACGTATCAAATTAACCCCCGAATCTTGTAGTGAAGTAGATAAGGTACCAAAAGCAGAAAACCAGATAAAACTAAGGACTGTTGGTGCCAAAAGCACTACTGTCAAAAATTCGCGAATAGTCCGACCTTTTGAGATACGGGCAATAAAGACGCCCACAAAAGGTGACCAGGAAATCCACCATGCCCAGTAAAAAATGGTCCATTGGTTAATCCAAGCCCGCTTGGTCTCATCAAAAGCCGCCGCCCGAAAACTCATACGGAAGAAGTTTTGAAAATAAAGGCCGATAGAGTCTGTCATGGTGTCAAATATCTTAACCGTTGGCCCCAAAACTATGACTCCAGCAAGCAAGACAATAGCTAAAATCAAGTTTGTATTAGATAGGATTTTAACACCCTTTCCTAAACCTGATAAGGCAGAAATAAGAAAAAGAATTGTCGCAATGATGATAATGATGACTTGCACAAGACTATTATTAGGAATACCAAAGACATAGGAGAGACCACCATTGATTTGTGAGGCACCAAAGCCGAGCGTTGTCGCTACCCCAATCACTGTCGCAATAATGGTGATGGTATCGATAATGGTTGCTATTGGTCCGTCCGCATATTTTCCAAAAAGAGGCTTAAAGACGACTGAGAGCTGATATTTCTCCCGTTTACGAAAGCCAAAATAAGCCAAAGACAATCCCACCAGGGCATAGACCGCCCAAGCATGAAATCCCCAGTGAAAAAAAGTAAAACGAAAAGCATCTGCGAGAGCATCCGCACTGCCTATTTCTGCATTGGGCGTCGAGATAGCAAAGTGACTCAAAGGCTCTGCTGTCCCATAAAAGACCAGACCAATCCCCATTCCAGCAGAAAACATCATAGCAATCCATGACGTCGTCGAATGCTCTGGCCGACTCGTGGGATTACCCAAGCGAATCTGCCCTATCGGACTTACAATTAAAAAGACACAAAAAATTAAAATCCCCGTAACCAATAACAAGTAAAACCAGCCAACACTAGTTGTTAAGAGATTTTTTAAGTAAAAACTAATATTTTGAAACTGCTGGGGAACAAAGAGCCCTAACAAGACTAAAATAAATATGATGACGAGTGAAAGCTGAAAAACTTTTGTTATTTTAGAATGCTTCACCATTTTACCTCCTTATGTGTTCTTAGTTATAGAAAGTTTTTGAGAAAACTTAAAATTCTATATGGCTTCATTGTAACACAATTGTTTAATTTATACATATAACAACCGAATACATCAAATCAGATTAAACCTGTTTGTTCCATTTCATTTACCAGTTGAGTTGCTTTTAGATTATCAACTCCCATGATGGTCATGATATGGCTCTTCACGATTTGACGTGATGACTGTTCTTCCTTTTGCATAATTACCTCCGAAACGCAAAAAAAGGGTAGACAATCTAGTATCTACCCCCGAAAGTTTATTAAAACAAAAAACTGCCAAAGAATTTTTGGCAGGATTTTTGGCAGGAAACCAAATTAATTTATCAGTTTCTCATAATCGCTTATCGCAATAAAAAACCAGAGCTTATGCCCTGGTTTTCTTTATTAAGCGACTTGAGTCGTTACCTTATTATTTAAGAGTAACTGAAGCTCCAGCTTCTTCAAGTTTAGCTTTGATTTCTTCAGCTTCAGCTGCAGCAACACCTTCTTTAATAACTGATGGTGCACCGTCAACGATAGCTTTAGCTTCTTTAAGACCTTCGCCTGTGATTTCACGTACAACTTTGATAACGCCAACTTTTTTGTCGCCTGCAGATGTCAATTCAACGTCGAATGAATCTTTAGCAGCACCAGCGTCAGCAGCACCAGCTGCAGCAGCAGCTACAGGAGCAGCAGCAGTTACGCCAAACTCTTCTTCGATAGCTTTTACAAGGTCGTTCAATTCAAGGATTGAAGCTTCTTTAATTTCAGCAATAATGTTTTCAATGTTCAATGCCATTGTGATTTCCTCCAAATGTGTTTTTTAATATAGTGTTTTAAACGTAGCTTAGGCTACGAGTTGTGAAGATGGGCTTATGCAGCACCGTCTTCTTTGCTTTCTGCAACCGCTTTGACAGCGTATGCAACGTTGCGCACTGGCGCTTGAAGTACAGAAAGGAGCATAGAAAGCATACCTTCTTTGTTTGGAAGTGATGCAAGAGCGTTGATTTCTTCGACTGAAGTGAACGCACCGTCAACAACACCACCTTTGATTTCAAGAGCTTCTGCGTCTTTAGCAAATTCGCTAATAACTTTTGCTGGTGCGATAACATCTTCGTTTGAGAATGCTACTGCAGATGGACCAACGAAAAGTTCTTTAAGGTCTTCAAGACCTGCTTCTTCAGCTGCACGGCTCAAGATAGAGTTTTTGATAACTTTAAATTCAACGCCTGATTCACGAAGATTACGACGAAGAACTGTATCTTGGTCAACTGTAAGTCCACGAGAGTCAACAACAACGATAGATGCTGCTGCTTTCATTTTCTCAGCGACGATAGCAACCTGTTCAGCTTTCTTAGCAATAATAGCTTCACTCATTAGTAGTTTTACCTCCGTTTTTATTTTTGGGCTAGGCACAAAAAAATCGTACCTAAACCTAGACACGAAAGTACAATACGTTACAAAAAAATAGTTACGTTTTGTGCCTCGGTTGGATGTTTACGAGTCTTGCTCCCCAACTGTCTTAGGTCAGTTTTTTCAAACCTTATTTATAATATCATGACCTAAATCAGACGTCAAGAAAAAAATGCAATTTTTTTATTTTTTTCTCTATCTTTTTTCGAAGACCTTAAAACCTCTCAAAATCTAAAGATTTCAAGAGGTTATTTCTAATCATATCTAAGAGCTTCGATAGGATCGAGTTTCGAAGCCTTATTCGCTGGTAGGAGACCAAAGATAATCCCTACAGCTGCTGAGAAGGCTATGCTTCCCATGGCTACACCAAGAGAAACTGTCGCTTTAAGGTCCATGGCATTCCCAATTGGTCCAACGACTAGGGCTGCAAAGCCTAGCCCAATCAAACCTCCCAGAATGGTCAGAACCATCGACTCAATCAAAAACTGGGTCAAGATTTTACGACGTGTAGCACCTAAAGCCTTACGAAGACCAATCTCTCGTGTCCGCTCAGTTACCGAAACTAACATGATGTTCATAACACCGATTCCGCCAACTAATAATGAAATCCCAGCAATAGCTCCGACAACGGTGGTAATGGTTCCAAAGATCGTGTTCACCTGATCTAGGGCCGAACTCATATCTGCTGCCTTATATTCTCCATTGTCATCTTGGGCCAACTGGGTCAAGCGTTTAGCAGCATCCTTAGCAACGCTACTACTATTTTTCACATCGGTCACATGGAAAAAAATCTGGCCAATAGCATCAGTGTTATTTTCAGCCGCTAACTGGGTATTGGCAACAAGAGCTGTTCCAATTTCACCATAAGCACCGATTGCTGTGTCTTTATTCTTATAAACACCAATCACACGATAATCATTGTTCCCAATAGTAACCACTTGGTTAAGGGCATCCCCATTCGTCTCAAAGAGTTTTTTAGCCACCATCTGATCAATGACAATAACTCGTGAAAAGTTTTTATAATCATTGTCTTGCAAGGAACGTCCTGTCAACATCTCTAACTTTTTAGCTTTAAAGTAGCCCTGACTGGCACCTGTGATATTAACATTCTTAACAGTCTTTTTTTGGAGGGAGATCGAGGACGTTAGGCTGTTGGTCACAAAATAACTATCGATACCTGGCGTCTGCTTAGCCACTTGCTCTAACCAAACTTCTTTAACCGGTTTGGTAGGTTGTGCCAAATCTGCATAAGCAGGATCTAGCTCCTCACCCTTGGCTTCATAGTAGACTTGAACTGTATCCTTGTCACCAGTCACACTATCGGTAACACTCTGACGCATTCCATTTCCTAGCCCCATGATAAGTACTACCGCAGCAACACCAATGATGATTCCCAACATGGTCAGGAAGGACCTCATCTTGTGTGAACGGATAGAACTAAGAGCAAATTTCCAATTTTCCATTCTTACCTCCTAGTCAATCCGAACGCTATCAGTCGTATCCTGGGTAATTTCCCCATCGCGGATGACAATCTTACGTCGGGCATAGTCCGCAATCTCTGGCTCATGAGTAACCATGATGATAGTCTTTCCTTCACGGTTTAGCTGGGTTAAGAGCTCCATAATCTGCATCCCTGTCTTGGTATCAAGAGCACCCGTAGGCTCATCCGCCAAAATGATTGCGGGATCGTTAGACAGTGCACGCGCAATGGCAACCCTCTGCTTCTGTCCACCAGACAGCTCCGATGGTAAGTGATGGCTACGGTCTGACAAGCCAACTTTTTCCAAGAATTGTTGTGCCCTTTGCTTACGTTCACGTGGAGATTTCCCTGCATAAATCAAAGGAAGCTCTACGTTCTTTTGGGCACTTAACTTTGGCAAGAGAAAAAACTGTTGAAAGATAAAGCCAATCTGGTCATTTCTTACCTTGGCCAAGCGATTTTCAGAGAGATCAGCCACATCCTCGTCCTCGAGTTGATAGGAACCTGTAGTCGGTTGATCAAGAAGACCGATAATATTCATGAGCGTTGATTTCCCTGATCCAGAAGGGCCCATGATTGCCACGAAGTCCCCTTCTTCAACTGACAAGTCAATACCCTTGAGGACCTGCAGGGACTCTTGACCATTTTTGAAAGACTTGGTGATCCCCTTTAAAACCATAAGAGCTGGCTTAGTCACTAGACTTCACCTCTTCTCCACTAGTGTCTTTTGATTGTTTGCTATCAGCATCCGTCACATCCTTTAGGGTTTCGCCATCCTTAAAGGATTTATCTGCCTTGGTGATAACTTTTTGACCTTCTTTAAGTCCTGAAGCAATTTCCTGTTGCTTGGCATCCGCATTGCCAAGTTTGACCTTGACTTGCTTGATTTTCTGAGTCTTATCATCGTAAACCCAGACATAGTTGTCAGAGCCTTTCTTAGTCACAGCAGTTACAGGAACCAACAAGGCATCATCATCTTTGGTCACTTCAAGTGATACATTAAAACCTTGCTTCAGTTTTCCGATTGGACTGGTCAATTGAACCTTGTATTCATACTGAGAACCTGATTGACCTGAGTTGCCAGATGTCCCCGTTGACTGGTTGGCATTTTGCTTAGGATAATTGGAAACGTAGCTGACTTTACCTGTCCAAGTTTGGTCTGGGTAGACCTTGGAAGTAATTTTGACCTTTTGACCTACTGAAATATTTGGAATGTCATATTCCGTTAATGTCCCTTGAATTTCGAATTGGCCTTCACTGGTTACATGAACTAGGGTCTGGCTCTCTTTTGAAGCAGGATCCACAGAGTCCGCAACTTCTACGACTGTTCCATTAGTATCTGAAACAATGACTGTTTGGTTGAGGACGTCTTGTGCCTTTTCTAGCTCTGATGCTGCGTTGGCAACGGCATCATTATAATCTTGCAAGGTTTGGTAATTACTTGCTTCGGTTTGCTGACGCTGTTGAGGACTAATGGTAGTCGTTGAATCATCCTCATCCGAATCACTACTTGTTTGTGCCGAAGCCGCAGGAGCTGTCCCATACTGTTGGAAATAATTACGGTCACGAACTGCCTTATTATAAGCACGGCTAGCCGTATCATAAGCCGCTTGGGCTGAGGTGCTGTCATATTGGACCAATTGCTGACCAACGCTAACTTCCTCACCAACAGAGACTGTCACAGTGGCATTGCGTCCAATGGTATTGTCAAAATAAACGTACTGTTCCGACTGAGCCTTCACCATGCCAGTCAGAAGGGTGGACGAGGCCAACTGCCCCTTGGTTACCTTACTTGCTGTAGGGGACTCGGAAGCCTTATCATCTTTGCCACCACCTGCAAAAAGGTTAAATCCTAGGACCAAAAGGACAAGGAAGCCAATTCCTCCAATAATCCAAACTCTTTTTTTATTTTTAAATAACTTTGGACTGATTTTCTTTCGCATAAGTCTCTCTTTTCTTTTGTATTGTATAAATAAAACAATTGTAATACTTTTAACTTTCTGTGTCAATGGCCTTCGCTTAAATCCATGACACCATAGTGCAGCTTTTGATTGGGCCGAACCTGGCGTTCAAAACCAAGTTCTTCAAAAACGGTATCTCGAAAATGTGCCTTGATGATAATTTTTTCCCGTGCAACACGTTTAGCTTCTTTTAGCCATTCTTCTGTCAGACGGCTACCATTGGCCAGAGGCTTGATAGCCTCTAGATTTTCCGATTCCTTGATGATCTCTGAAAACATAGGATCGGCATAGATGATATCAAAGGAATTGTCAGCTTGAGCCTTCAAAAAAGACAAGCTATCGCTCTTAATAGCTTTAATAGAACGCATGGCCTTTTCAAGCTGCTTATCATCCGTCTGATAAGAGGCAAGACCACGAGAAACCACCTGAAAAATCACATCTTGACTCTCAAGGGCAGTCACCTGATTTCCCGCTGCTGCCATCACTAGGCTATCAGAAGCCAGACCCATGGTCGTGTCAAGAATAGCCTTGGGAGACTTACCTAAAAGACTGACTAAAGCGTCATGGGGGGCCTTAATCCTGAGAGCAGCCGTATCTGGATGGAAGGTCAACTCACTAGCATCCGAATTGATAAAAGACAGTCTGTCTTTATATAGGAGATAGAAAGGTCCAAAGCGCTCTAAACATTTTGCCAAGGACAACTTGCGACGAGGCTGGTAGTCAGCTCCTAACTCGTGAGCTAGTTCTTGGGCACGCGCAATCAAGGTCTCGTTTTCACGTAAAGATGTCGTAATAATCATGTTTCTAGTATAGCAGAATCTTAGAAAACAAAACCATGGTCTTAGCTTTCATTTTTAACTTGTTAGCTTACATTTGTGTAAGAAAAAGCCCCAGCAAGGCTGAGATTCAGAACATAATTAAACTATTTTTAAATATGAAATAGATTTTGCGAACCTAGTCAGCTTAGACCGAGACTTTTGGCAGTGATGAAAACGTCTGAAACTAATCGTTTCAGGCGTTCGGAAGTTTTGAGACGTTCGGCTCAAAACTTAGTCATGGAACTTCGCAGAAGATCGCTGACGTCCGCCATCACCCAAGAAAAGTCTCAAAAGAAAGTTTTGTCTTCACTAAAAAAGCCCCAGCAAGGCTGAGACTCTGTTTTAAAATTAGATAGCTTCTGTTGTAAAGCTACGGCTTTCAAGCACACGCACCATGGCATCTGCTGTATCAAGCGCTGTGAAGAGTGGAATTCCAGCTTCAATAGCTGAGCTACGGATAGCTGCTCCATCTTCGTCATAAGTACGTTTATTACCAACCGTATTGATAATAGCTTGCGCTTTACCTGTACGAACAAGGGCTGGAATGTCGTTGTCGTCATTTTCACCTAATTTGTTAACAAGCGTTGCGTGAACTCCATGTTCATTCAAGAACTTAGCTGTTCCTTCAGTGGCGTAGATACCGTAACCGATAGCATCGAAACGACGAGCCAAATCAAGGGCTTCTTCTTTGGTATCGTCATGAATAGTAAAGATGACATTACCAAAGGTTGGCAAGTGGAGATAAGAAGCTTCAAAGGCTTTATAGAGGGCTTTTTCAAGAGTCGCATCTGTACCCATAACTTCACCAGTTGATTTCATTTCAGGTCCAAGGAGACTATCTACCTTAGCCAATTTTGTGAATGAGAAGACTGGTGCTTTAACATGGACATGCTTGCTTTCTGGGTAAAGACCATCTTTGTAACCTTGTTCAGCCAATGATTTACCAAGAATCAAGTTTGTAGCAACTTGTGCCATTGGGATATCAGTCACTTTAGACAAGAATGGTACCGTACGGCTGGCACGTGGGTTAACCTCGATAACATAGACAGTTTCGTCCTTAATAACGAACTGAATGTTCATCATACCAATACAGTTAAGACCGATAGCCAAGCGTTTAGTGTAATCAGCGATAGTCTCTTGGATTTTCTTAGAGAGAGTTTGTGGAGGGTAAACTGCCATTGAGTCCCCTGAGTGAACCCCTGCACGTTCGATGTGTTCCATAATACCTGGAATCAAGACATCCTTACCATCAGAGATGGCATCCACTTCACACTCACGTCCAATGATATAGCTATCAACAAGGACTGGGTGGTCTGGACTTGCCTTAACGGCTGTACGCATGTAAGAACGAAGGTCATCTTCATTTTCAACGATTTCCATGGCACGCCCACCCAAAACGTATGATGGACGAACAAGAACTGGGAAGCCAATCTTACGAGCTGCTTCAACCGCTTCTTCTTCATTTGTCGCTGTTTGTCCTGGTGGTTGTGGGATATCGAGGTCTTTAAGGGCTTGTTCAAAAAGGTCACGGTCTTCGGCACGGTCAAGGTCAGCAACCTGTGTACCCAAGATTTTCACACCAGCTTTAGACAATGGCTCTGCCAAGTTGATGGCTGTTTGACCACCAAACTGAACCACGACACCCTTAGGTTGTTCCAATTCGATAACGTTCATCACGTCTTCGAAGGTCAATGGTTCGAAGTAAAGTTTATCTGAAACTGAGAAGTCTGTTGAAACCGTCTCAGGGTTAGAGTTCATGATGATGGCTTCGTAACCTGCAGCCTGGATAGCTTTCACAGAGTGAACTGTCGCATAGTCGAACTCAACCCCTTGTCCGATACGGATAGGGCCTGAACCAAGAACGATGACAGATTCTTTATCAGATTTGATTGATTCATTTTCCCACTCGTAAGTTGAGTAGAAATATGGTGTTGATGACTCGAACTCAGCCGCACAGGTATCAACCATCTTGTAAACAGGAACAATGTTATTTTCCAAACGTGTCGCACGAACTTGGTCGGCTGTTTGATTCCAAAGATTAGCAATCTTACGATCAGAGAAACCGTTACGTTTAGCTTCTTTCAGAACATCAACATCGCCTACGTGAGTAGCCAATTCTTGTTCCAATTCAAAGAGATGGAGCAATTTGTCGAGGAAGAAGATATCAATCTTAGTCAACTCTGACAATTCTTCAATAGTATAACCACGACGGATGGCTTCAGAAAGGTAGAAGAGACGGTCGTCTTGAGCTTTGACAATCTTTTCAACCAAAGCATCGTCTGTGACGTCCGCAAGCTCAGGCATTTCATTGTGGTAAACACCGATTTCAAGTGAACGGCAGGCTTTAAGAAGTGACTCTTCGATGTTACGACCGATAGCCATAACTTCACCTGTGGCTTTCATTTGTGTACCAAGGCGACGTTCACCGTGTTCAAATTTATCAAATGGGAAACGTGGAATCTTAGCAACCACATAGTCAAGAGCTGGTTCAAACATGGCATACGTTGTACCAGTGACTGGGTTAATCATTTCATCAAGTGTCAAACCAACAGCGATCTTGGCTGCCAATTTGGCGATTGGGTAACCAGTTGCTTTTGAGGCAAGGGCTGATGAACGTGAGACACGTGGGTTTACTTCGATAACATAGTACTTGAAGCTATTAGGGTCAAGAGCCAACTGTACATTACAGCCACCCTCAATTTTAAGGGCACGGATAATCTTCAAGCTGGCATCACGAAGCATTTGGTTTTCAATATCTGACAAGGTTTGCGTTGGGGCAAATACGATTGAGTCCCCTGTGTGGATACCAACTGGGTCAAAGTTTTCCATGTTACATACCACAAGAGCATTGTCTGCGGCATCACGCATAACTTCGTATTCGATTTCCTTGAAACCAGCGATAGAACGTTCAATCAAACATTGTGTTACTGGTGACAATTTCAAGCCATTTTCAGCGATTTCACGAAGTTCTTCTTCGTTGGCACACATACCACCACCAGTACCACCAAGGGTAAAGGCAGGACGTACGATAACTGGATAACCAATTTCTGTCGCAAAGGCAACTGCTTCTTCAACCGTATTGACGATTTCAGATTCTGGAATTGGTTGTTCCAAATCTTCCATCAATTGTTTGAAGAGGTCACGGTCTTCGGCTTGGTCGATGGCAGACAATTTTGTTCCCAAAAGCTCTACTCCAAGCTCTTCAAGAATACCAGCTTTTGACAATTCCATTGCCATGTTCAAACCAGTTTGTCCACCAAGTGTTGGCAAGAGAGCATCAGGACGCTCTTTACGAAGAATACGTGTGACAAATTCAAGCGTAATTGGTTCAATGTAAACCTTATCTGCGATTTCTTTATCAGTCATGATTGTCGCAGGGTTAGAGTTAACAAGGACAACACTGTAACCTTCTTCTTTCAAGGCCAAGCAGGCTTGCGTACCAGCGTAGTCGAACTCAGCAGCCTGACCAATGATGATAGGACCAGACCCGATAACCATAATTTTTTTAATATCAGAACGTTTAGGCATAATTTATGATACAAAGCCCGTTAAGGACCCAGTGAAAATAGGAAACGTGACGACGACGCTTAAGCGTCTAGTCACCGTTTATCTTTTTCACACAGTCCTTAGGGCGTGTTCACTTTCGTGAACCTGTATCTTCTCCTTTCTATTTGACAACTCTCTGGTTGTCATTAAATAAGGTAGTAGACTGGGGTGAACAAGAGTCACACCCCACTATAGTCACTAGACAGTTGCAATTAACGACGTGCTTTTTCAGCTTGGAAAGCATCAATCAATTCCAAGAACTCATCAAAGAGATAGCTAGCATCGTGTGGACCAGGTGCTGCATCTGGGTGGAATTGCACTGAGAATGCAGGGAAGTCACGGTGACGAACACCTTCAACTGACTTATCGTTAATTTCTTCGTGTGTTACCATGAGGCAATCTGGAAGTGACTCACGGTCAATGGCATAACCATGGTTTTGGCTTGTAAAATCAACACGACCAGTCGCAATTTCACGAACCGCATGGTTAAATCCACGGTGACCGAACTTCATCTTGTAGGCCTTGGCACCATTAGCCAAACTAAACAATTGGTGACCCATACAAATACCAAAGATTGGAATTTTACCTTGGATGCCGCGAATCATATCAAGTGCATATGGTACATCTTCAGGGTTACCTGGACCATTTGACAACATCACACCATCTGGATTAAGGTGGAGAATTTCTTCAGCAGTGATATCATGTGGCACAACAGTCACGTTACAATCACGTTTTGAAAACTCACGCAAGATAGAGTGCTTGAGACCAAAGTCAACCAAAACGATATTTTTACCAACACCTGGTGCTGGGTAAGCTGTCTTAGTTGATACCTGCTCAATATTGTTGGTTGGCAAAACAGTCGCACGCAATTGATCTTGCAAGTGCTCAATACTGTCACCAGGGCTGGCCAAAGTGGCTTTCATAGTACCGTGTTGACGGATAATCTTAGTCAAGGCACGTGTATCAATACCAGAGATACCAGGGATGTTTTTCGCTTTCAAAAACTCATCCAAGGTCATTTGGTTACGCCAGTTGCTGGCACGACGGCTGGCCTCTGACACAACGACACCCTTAGTCGTTGGCTTAATTGACTCATAGTCGTCACGGTTAACACCATAGTTACCAACAAGTGGATAAGTAAAAGTCAAAATTTGACCATTGTAAGACTGGTCTGTGATAGATTCTTGATAACCTGTCATACCAGTATTAAAGACGATTTCACCCGTCACATCCACATCAGCACCGAAGGCCTGACCTTCAAAAATAGTGCCGTCTTCCAAAATAAGTAAACGTTTTGCCATTATAGTAAATTGTTCCTTTCACTAAGATACAAAGGGCGTTAAAATCTGAATGAAAAGCAAATCTGACAGAGAAGCTCTAGCCTCTAAGAAGATATGTCTCTTTTCAAAGATTTAGCCCATGTTCTTTTTCGTCTGATTCTCTCAGGAATCGGTTAACGTTGTTTACGCTTTGCCATTTAAAATAGCTTCAATAATTGCCATACGGACAAAGACCCCGTTTTGCATCTGAGCAACGATACGAGCCTTAGGCGCCTCAACCAGGCTATCAGCAATCTCCACATCACGATTAACCGGAGCAGGGTGCATGATAATCGCCTGATCAGCTAACTTGGCATAACGTTCTTCAGTCAAACCATAGAGAGCATGGTAGTCTTCTTTTGAAAATCCTTTATCATCCCCATGACGCTCGTGCTGAACACGAAGCAACATGAGAACATCCAAGTCCTCAATGACATCGTCAATGGACACATGCTGACCATAAACATCAAACTCATTCGAGTACCACTCTGCCGGACCAGCAAAATAAAGCTGAGCACCCAAACGCTTGAGAATCTGCATATTTGACTTAGCGACACGCGAATGCGTAATGTCACCTGCAATGCAAATCTTAAGATTTTCAAAGGTTCCGAACTCTTCGTAAATGGTCATCAAGTCAAGCAAACACTGACTTGGGTGTTGCCCTGAACCATCACCACCATTGACAATAGAGGTCTGAATAGTTCTACTATCAATCAACTGCTTGTAATAATCGACTTCCGAGTGGCGGACCACACAGATGTCAACGCCCAAAGCAGACATGGTTAAGATCGTATCATAGAGGGTCTCACCCTTGTTCACCGAGCTAGTTCCAGCATCGAACTCAATCACATCCAGGCCAAGTTTTTTCTCAGCCACTTCAAAGGACTTATGTGTTCGTGTTGAATTTTCAAAAAAGAGATTGGCAGCGAAATACTGTCGATCCAGCTGGAAATCAGCTCTGCCATTTTTAAAATCTCCACCTCGACGAATCAGGCCCAAGACCTCTTCATTCGTGAGGGTTTCCATTGTCACCAAATGTTTCAGTGACACTTTTCCATCTGCAATCGCCATAGTTTTTCCTTTTAAATTGATTGACTAATCTTTACTACCTTTTTTAGGATCTGGCAAGATTTGATAGAGCAAGATACCAAGAATGGTTGAACTTGCCACACCCGTGATTTGAAGACCACCAAGGTCAATCATCAAACCACCGATACCAGATACCAAGATAACACTAGCAATCAAGAGATTCTTTTTATTATCAAAATCAATCTTATGTTCAACTAAAATTTTCAAACCGCTAGCAGCGATAACTCCAAAGAGGGCAATAGATAATCCGCCCAATACAGGAGTTGGAATAGAATGCAAGAGTGCTGATAGCTTACCAATAAAGCTCATCAAGACCGCAATCACTGCTGCGCCCGCAATAACGTAAACTGAGTAGACCTTACTGAGGGCCATAACCCCAATATTTTCACCATAAGAAGTTACCGGAGGAGCTCCAAAGAAACCAGCGATAATCTGTGCCAAACCATCACCAGTAAGGGTGTGGTCGAGTCCTGGATCTTTGAAGTAATCACGCTCAGTCAAACTGTTTAGAACCATGACGTGACCAAAGTGTTCGGTCATCGTCACAAAGGCAATCGGAGCCATGGTCAAAATCGCACTTGGATAGAGCTTAAAGCTATAATCCACAAATGGAATATCAAAGTTTGGAACTTGAATCCAATGCGCCGCAGCTACCTCTGAGAAATTGATAAAACTATGTCCTGTCAGCAAACCAAGAACCGCTGAGAAAATATAGCCCACAACTAAACCAAGCAAAATTGGGATGACACCGACAATCTTCTTGCCATACATGTTAAAGAGGATAACCGCAAAGAGGGTCACCATCGAAATCAATAGAGCATAGATACTATAGCTTTTATTTAAAGTTGTCGCATCATTGACTGCATTAGCCGCAAGGTTCAAACCAATCACCATGATAATTGGACCAACCACGATTGGTGGAAGGACCTTATCAATCCAGTCTTTACCCGCATACTTAACAATCAGAGCCACAAGCAAGTAAACTAAACCACCAGCCATGGCACCTTGAGCGACCGCTGCAATCCCATCAGTCTTCATAAGTGTCTGCATAGCCGCAATATAGGCAAAGCTAGACCCCATGTAAGCTGGAATTTTGTACTTGGTCACCGTCAAGTGAGCCAAAGTTCCCAAACCAGATGAGAAAAGAGCAATAGCGGGATCAATCCCAACCAAAATCGGCACAAGCACCGTCGCACCAAACATGGCAAACAAGTGCTGGAATGACAAACCAACCAATAAACCAGGTTTTGGCATATCATTCACATCATATTTTACGTTATTCACGATATCAAAGGACTCCTTAAAATTAAGATACAAAGGGCGTATAAAGAGCAAAGTAAAATTAGGAAATCCGACGCAGAAGCTTTAGCTTCTAGGAAGATTTATCTATTTTACACAGCTCTTAGCCCGTGTTCAGTTAAGTAAGATACAAAAGGCGTTTAAGCCTATCCGTCAGTCAACTTAGCTTGGATCGATAATGTTGACGCTATCTTTGCCATCAACTTCTGCGACCAAAACTTCAATTTCTTCTGACTCACTAGTTGGGATATTTTTACCAACATAGTCCGCACGGATTGGCAATTCACGGTGACCACGGTCAACCAAAACAGCCAAACCAACACGCGCCGGACGCCCATGGCTAACGATATTATCAATAGCTGCACGAATCGTACGACCTGTGTAAAGCACATCATCCACAAGGATAACATCTGTACCATCAATTTCAATAGGGAAAACAGATGTGTCTTGCTCAGCCTTAACATCATCACGGAAAGCCTTAGTGTCAAGCTCAATCAATGGCACATCAAGGTTTTCCAACTGTTTCAAGCGCTCTTGGATACGCTGTGCAATATAGACACCACGTGTCTTAATACCAGCCAAGACAATCTTGTCGAGATTTTTGTTACGCTCAATAATCTCATAAGTGATACGTGTAATGGCACGTTTCATGGTTACGTCATCGACGATCTCTTTTTTCTTCATAAAAAGAACCTTTCTAAATACAAAAAAATCCCCTCGAAAACAAGGAGATACACAAAAATATGAGTACAGTTCACCCGTACACTTCTCATGGCTCCTTGCCTGCCTCTCTGGACAGTGATTAAAGGACTTATTTAATTAGGTAAATTATAGCAAATTTCAGACTCTTTTACAAGAAAAAAACGGACGCCCCTCCCAAGAAAGACTATCCGTTTAATAACTATTAAGCTTCTCTCAACTTCTCCAAGGTTTCCTTGAAAATAGCAGGTTCTTCCGCTGTAAATTCGACCAATTCTCCAGTCGTAGGATGCGTGAAACCAAGGGTCTTAGCATGTAGAAATTGGCCATGGCCCTTGAGGGTCTTGCGTGGCCCGTAAAGAGGATCTCCCGCCACCGGGTGACCGATATAAGCCATGTGCACACGAATCTGGTGTGTGCGACCTGTTTCCAGCTGCAACTCTACCAAGGTATAGTTACCAAAACGTTCAAGAACGGTAAATCGTGTTACTGCAGGTTTTCCTTTAGCTGTGACTGCCTGCTTCTTGCGGTCCTTGTCTGAACGCCCAATAGGAGCCTCAATCACGCCTCGATCGTTAGGTAGATTGCCATGCACGATAGCCACATACTTACGAAGGGACTTCTTATCCTTAAGTTCAGCCGCCAAAGCATTGTGAGCCTTATCATTCTTAGCAATCATAAGGAGTCCAGACGTATCCTTGTCGATACGGTGGACAATCCCTGGACGAACCACACCATTGATAGACGAGAGGTCCTTGACATGATACATTAGGGCATTGACCAAGGTACCAGACGTGTGACCAGCTGATGGATGGACAACCATGCCTTGAGGCTTGTTGACCACTGCCACATCCGCATCTTCGTAGATAATATCCAAAGGAATATCTTCAGCCTTGTATTCCAAGACCTCTTCTTCTGGCAATTCATAGGTGATGACATCACCCTCTTTAACCGCATACTTGGCCTTTGCCGACTTACCATTAACCAAGACCGTTCCAGCCTTAATCGCTTCATTGGCCTGACTACGTGACAATTCTGTCAAATCTGCCAAAGCCTTGTCCAGACGGTTTCCCGCCTCTTTAATGATGACTTCCATTTTCCTCTTTCCATAAGATTAAAATCAAGAGCAGCACGCCTACCGTTAGGTAGGAGTCTGCCACGTTAAATATTGCAAAATCAATAAAATCAAGCTGAACCATATCAACTACGTAACCCAAGTGCACACGGTCAATAAAGTTACCAATACCACCTGAGATAATCAAAACCAAAGATAGCACCAGCCAAAGACTCTTCTGGTAATTCTTAACCAGATAAACCATAGCCGCACCAATCACTAGAACCGTCAAAATCACAAAGAAATATTTCTGATCCTGTAAAATCGAAAAGGCAGCACCACGGTTCTGTAAATAAGTCAAGCTGAAAAGTCCAGGGATAGCCTTGATAACTTGGTTAAGGGCAATATTTGCCACAACCCAATGCTTAACCCACTGATCCAAACCAATCAGAGCCAAGATAGCCAAAGGAATCGCAACCTTACGCATAAGTCCTCCTATGGTTTGTAAGTATCAAAGTAGTCAAACATAACATTGACAAACTTGAGAGCACAAGATGACAAGTTAATCCCCTTGCGACGGACATAAACCATCTTGTTATCCAAGTTATCCTCAAGCGGAATAACCGTAATCCCGTTCACACTTTGCGCATCCAAGAAACCAGATCCCGTCGCATAAGCATCCGTACGTTCCAAGATACCGTTCAAAGTCGCACGGTCTGTCACGTTAAACATCAAAGACGAATCTGACGTATCCACAAAGTTTTCAGAATAGTAAAGATACTCGTCCTTCTCCTGAGTGAAACGTACTGTAGGCAAGGCCGCCAAATCCTCCATAACAAGACTTTCTTTTTTAGCCAGAGGATGCCCCTTACGGAGATAAATATGCGTTTTAAACGGAATCAAATCAATAGCCTCAAGACCAAGTTTGTCCATATTTTGATGGATTCCCTTGCTATTTTGACGATTCAAATAGATAATCCCAATCTCACTGTGCCCCTTGGCTACCTCATCCAAAATTTGAATGGTCGTAGACTCAAAGATACGGAAATCCTTGTAATCAGGGTAACGCTCTGAAAAAGTCGTGATCAAAGGTGGCAAAAAGTCATAGTGCTGACTGGCAATTGAAAACTGATTGCCCTTTTCAGAAGCATTGAGATAGCGATTTTCAAAACTATCAAAACTGCGTACCACCTCAAGCGCACGCTCGTAAAAAGTCATGCCCTGACTGGTCAAGACAGCCCCCGTCGTTGTACGGGTGAAAATTTGGAAATTCAGCTCCTGCTCCAAATCCTTGATAGCCACTGAAAGGCTAGGCTGACTCACAAAAAGCTTGCTGGCTGCCTCACGGAAGGTTCCGCTGTTAGCAATGGCTACGACATAACGTAGTTGTTGTATGTTCATGTGTGACACTTCTTTCTTGAAAAATCAATCACTCCTATTATACCAGATTTTATCCTCTTTTGTTGATACTAAAAAGCTCAGGCACCCCTGAGCTTGAATTAATTAAAAAGTAGTCTTATTCGTCTGATTTGTCTGTCAAGAAGTACTCGTTTTCACGTTTGTCATAGTCGAAGGTCAAACGAACAGCATCTACCTTACCACTTTCTGGATTATAATCACGGTAGCTAAGACTCACTGACTGAGTGAGGTCGCCTTGTTCAGTTTGTGTCATTTCATGATAAGTGAAGCTAGCCTCTGGGTGTTTTTCAACCACCTCAGAAAGTCGTGTCCCCTTGAGCAAATCAGCTTGTGTACCTACAGACAACTTTTCATAGTCATCTTTTGTCCAGTTGCTATGATAGTCATCAACTTCTTTGACCTTATCATAGTCGAAGGTTGCTGAGGCAGATTTCAAAACATAAACATCGTCTTTTTTCTCAAAAGTCAAACGAACATAGTTGTTTCCATCTGTGTTTTCTTTTCTATAGGTAAGATCTAGTAAATCTGGTTTATCTTCCTCGTAAGCATCACTATACTCGGCATCAGTCGCCTTACCGTGAGTATCCAAGACCTCGTCCAATGTCAAAGTACCAACCTTCAACTCCTTAAACTGATCCTCAGTCCAGTCAAACTTATAATTCTCATCGATGTACAGATAAGCTCTATCGTGACCATCACTTTGGAACTGCTCAGCATGGTTCATGACAAATTTCACTGCTTGATAGCCTGCTCCAGCAAGCGAAGTCATGAAGAAGATGATTGACATGACTAGGGCAATAATAGAAAGTGCCTTGCGTGTCGACTTCAGACTCAAAACCAAAGTCACAATAGCTAGAATGATAAGGAAGAAAGCAAGGAAAGTAAAGACAAAACCGAAAGGAAGCGTCCAAGACAAAATGACGAATAGAATCCCCAAAACTAGGATAATAATCGGCAAAGCAATATTAACAAAAGCATTATTCTTGGTTACTTTTGGTTTGTAATAAGGGTTTTCCAAAGGTATCTGACTTGCCTTTGGAGTTTCTTTTTCTTGCTCTTTCTCCATATTCAACTCAGGCATTGGCTTAGGAGCTTCCTCCTCTAATGCCACCTGAGCCTCTTCTGGTTGCGTATCTGCTACTGAGTCAGCTGTCACCTCTTCAGTAGCTTCAGAACTATCCACCTGCTTAGCCTCAACCTGCTCAGACACTTGGGCACTTGGTTCCTCCGAAGCAATGACAAAACCCTCTTTCTTAGCTTCCATAAACTCCTCAGGACTTGGTTTACGTCCATTGACGTCCTCAAAGTGACGCACCCATTCTTCTCTAGTTGCCATAGCTGACTCCTTTATCTCTTTTTCTTTATTTTATCATACTTTAATCTCGTCTTATGAAAATAAAATCGGATATAAGAGAGAATTTTTTGAGACTACCTTAGGTGCTTAAGTGACAAGATATCTCATGAAAATGGATGGAAGAAGAAAAGAAACTGCACCCAAAAGTTAGATTTTCTCTATCACACTTTTTGGGGGCAGTTCACATTATGGTTTATTTATTACTCATCAGAAAACATCAATTCATCTATCTTTTCTCTATCTTCAGCAATACCCTTATATGACTCGATTGTATTACTAAGGAATTCCATACTTACCTCATGATTTTCTTCGTATAAATATATTTGAGCACCTAATGTCTCAAGACTTTCTAGGAGGGTCCTCATTTTTATTAATTCCTCTAAATCTAGATAATTACATTCTAATAAAACTTCTCCCTTTTGAATCCTATTTTTTATCTCACTAATTAGTATAGTCATAAAGTTTCTTACCAATTTACAAGCTTCAAAAAATTTTTTTGACATTTTTACTTTTGAGTAGATCACTGACATAACTTCATCCTTTAGAAATCTTGCACATATATACAGTCTAGTATTAGTAAGAGTAGTTTTTTATATTTAAATGTATAGCTATGTATCTAGTCTTTTTTAATCTCCAAACTAAGCTTATAAAAACTATAAAGGCTATATGAAATTGCAATAATCCCCAAGAAAACAAAGTATACATTATCCTTTAAACTCTTCAGATAAATGCCAATTATTATAAAGAGAAGGGTATTGATCAAAATGACTAATCTTTTATTTTCTATCTTGCCTATTTTAAGTACCAATAGTCTAATAATAAGTATTGATGGAGAGAATAAAACGGCAATTATTATAAGTAAAATATTTTTTCTGCTAATTAAATTAGCTTTAATGTCTTTTTGAGATTCTTTTTCAATATTCATCTCTTTAAATAATAGTTCCAGTGAAACATTATCAGGTTCACTTTTTCCTAATTCCCATTTAGAAATCGTCTGACGAGTAACAAATACTTTATCTGCAAGTTCTTGCTGAGTCATACCTGTTTTAGTTCTATATTCTTTAATCAACGTAGCAATGTCCATTTTAATACCCCTAGCTTATTTCTATTCTTCGATAAAAGGCTCTGCCAACAAAATTGCTATTACTATTATTTAGAGAGGATGTTTATAAATAAAGTAAGTAGCAACGAGTAATAGAAACAATAACATTCTCGTAACCCACGGATATTTGTTTGATAAACTGACCAATAAATTAACTAAAGGTTTCAGTACCAACCCCATTAATCCAAAAGCAAGCACCCATACAAAATTAGTTTTGTTTTTCTTAATAAATTGTAACATTAAGAATACCTCCTCAGATTTATTACTTTAAATTTATCAAGACCCATGACTAAAAGCACGCAACGAATAGTAAAATATGCGCAACGTCCTTAGAAACTAGGATGCAACGCTACAAGTCATTACGCAACGAGGAGAATCTTACGTGTTAAGAGTGCGAAATAACAGTACATTAGAATCTAAAGATAGTGAAATTTTATAATAATTAAGCTGTACTATTTTAAAGTCTATATTTTCATAAACTTCTGTTTGTCTTCGAGACCAAAACGTTGGACTACGACCTTCATATTTTTGAAGCTTCTACTTTTGTAGTTACACTTTCATTAACTTTAAGCATCTTTATTACGTTTCCATCAATCTTATAATTAACTTCAAAACCTGTTGGTCTTCTCTATGCACCTTACCCCTGCATCCTCCTATACTCCTTCGACTTCTCGCCATACCAGTCCTTAGCTGAGTAGCCAAACTGCTCTCTATATCGCTCGGAGTATTTGAAGAGGTAATAGCCTCGTAGCAAATCAATGGAAAAGACATAAGTCGCAAAGACAAAAATAGCAGGCATTAGGGGCATCAAAACTGCATCAATACTCCCTCTGATGTCGCTCCCGGTAGAGCGGTCAAACAGTACCAGCCCAGCTGTAATCCCCGTTCCACCTAAAAAGACCAAGCCATCTGAAATCTTTTCGGTTACAAGAGCTACCGTAGGGCTAAACCCTGTCTGACATTCAACAGCTTCTTTCAGTTTACGGGGAACCGTTCGAATCAAGTAATAAATGAAAAGAAGAAACATAGCTCCCGATAGTATACTGACAATATTTCGTCGTGTCATCATCATTATTCCGGCACATACTGTAAAGATAGCGAGTAAGACTACCATGTAAAAGTAGGTGCAAAATTTTAGTTTCATCGGGCTTCTTCTGTGCTTAATTGAAAAGAAAAGATAGACCAGATACATGACTACATAGAAAAGAATGATTGGCCACTGAATCCAAGAAAATGTTGGATTTTGATCAAGCGTCAATCCTTTTATAAACATGGGTGTGATAATAGAGAAGAAATAAATAACAATTGAAGTGACAAACAAGCCAATAAATCGTTTCCAGCTTCCTTTTTGATTGAGCTTTTCTACGGTCTCCTTAGTGACAAGAGACTGACTTTGCTCGAATGTATAATTTAAAAATCTCAATAGTTTTCTCCTTTTATCAAGAAAAAACAGGAAGGTCTCCCCTCCTGTTCCTTAATTAATCCTCGCCATCTGGACCTGATTTATAAGTAAGGTAAAACGTATCGTCATCTTCTTTGGTATCAAATGACAAGTAAACACTCTTGAGTTTACCATCTCCAGCCTCATAGTCACTATAAGAAATACTCATTTCTTTTTTGAATTCACCTTGACGAGATGTTGAGATTGTGTACTCTGCACTTGAAGCTTTAGGGTGATCCTTAACGATATCTTCAAGTTTCGTACCGTTTGATGGATCAGTGTAATCACCCTTATTGAGAGCATCAAACTGTTCTTTTGTCCAGTCAGCTTTGTAAGAGCGATCAACTTCTACCTTATCTTGAGGGAATCTACCTGAAGCATATGACAAGATAAATGTACCGTCATATTGTTTCTTAAAGTTTAGGTAAACACTTTCACCATAGTCTTTACCAGAGTAATTCAACTTCATCTCATCGCCAGAGATTTGTGCATCAGAAGCCTTACCATAAGTCTTGATGATAGACTTAACGGTATCCTTACCTGCTTTCAACTTCTTGAACTTAGATTCATTCCAATCAAATTTAGCATTTTTGTCAATGTAATCGTTGACGTCAGTGCTATCACCTTTTGAATCAGATTTAGAGTCAGATTTTGAATCGCTGTCATCATCTTTTTTGTCATCATCATCTTTATCAGCAACTTTTGATGTCTTGCTTGAGCTTGTGTTGTCACTAGCGTTTTGAGAGATTTGGAAAATCAAACCACCAATAGAAACAAAGAGCATGAGACCAGCAACACCTGTTGCAATGATTGAGAGCAATTTCTTGCTTGATTTAAGGCTAAAGACAAGCGAAACAACTGCCACTGCAACTGCGAGGACTGTCAAGATGATGAAGAGCCAAGCAGGACTTACGAACCATGCCAAGATTGCAAAGATTACTGAAAGTGCAATCGCAACGATTGGCAAGATAAGATTGAAAAGAGGTTTATCTGCTGAGCCAGCTGCTGCTGGATTAGGAACTGTTCCAAATCCTTGAGCTGAAGAGATAGGTGCCTTTTCAAACATGCTTGAATCAAATTGTGGGGTTGGCTGTTGCACAGGTGCTTCTGAGAAAGCTTCTGCACCAACTGGTGATTCACTGCTTGCTTGTTCTGCGACAGCATCTTCAGCTGTTTCAGCCACATCTGCGATGTCATCTTGTTCTGTGACTTTTTCAGTAGCAACTGGTTCTGTCGCTACTTCTTCAGCGACAGGTTCATTAGCTGGTGCTTCTACAGATGCTGCTTGAGCAGTCAAAGCGCTAGTATCAAAGTCAGCTGCTTTAGCGTCCAAAAATTCTTGGGGGCTAGGTTTACGCCCATGTACCGACTCAAAGAGTTCAGCCCATTCTGCTTTAGTTGACATAAAAATCTCCTTTTTTCAAGAAATCCAAACAAGAGGTCCCTTCGACTTGGCGAAGTTTTCTATAGTTAGGATTTAGACACTTCTCTCTGATAAGAGCAAGTAGCACGTATCCTTTCAAAAGTCAGACCTCGCTTTTTAGCCTGAGGCAAACTTTTTCCTATATCTAGTCCCATTGTTCATTTTCTTGTTGATAATCCCATTCTACCATATTTAAAGACCTCTGTTAACCGTTTCCCAAAAGGTTTTTTTCTGCTACAATAGTAGGTATAATGCACCAAAGGAGTTATATATGAAAAACATTAAAAAGTACATTCCATTAATTATTGTACTTGTTATCGCAGGCCTAGGTTTTGCCTTTCGTGAGAACATCTCACGCGCCGTTCGTGGAGATGCCTACGTTGATAACAAGATATTCACTAAACAATTAGAAAAGGCTCAAAAATCTGGAAAAGATGCCTTTCCACAGTTGTCAAACAAGGTTGGTAAGGACGAAGCGGAAGTTATCCTCCACACTTCAAAGGGAGATATCACAGTCAAACTCTTCCCTACACTTACTCCTAAGGCTTCTGAAAACTTCTTGAAGCATGCCAAGGACAAATACTATGATGGGCTTACCTTCCACCGTGTAATCAAGGACTTCATGATTCAAAGTGGTGACCCTAAGGGTGACGGTACTGGCGGAGAATCTATCTGGAAGAAGGGTTTCGCTGTTGAGCCTACACCGTTCCTATACAACATCCGTGGCGCACTTGCTATGGCTAATACTGGTGCTAAAGAGTCAAACGGCAGCCAATTCTACATTGTTCAAAACAAGGATGATCAAAGCAAACAGCTAGGAAATGCTGGCTATCCAAAACCTATCATTGACGCCTACAAAAAAGGTGGTTACCCAGCTGGTGATACCAAATATACTGTCTTTGGACAAGTCATCAAAGGCATGGATGTCGTTGATACCATTGGCAACCTTGAAGTCGATGACAACAGCAAACCAAAAGAAAATGTAACGGTCAGTTCCGTTGAAGTCGTTAAAGACTACAAATTTAAATAAACAAAAATCCGAGAAGCTGATTCTCGGATTTCTTTTTTATTTAACAGCGGTGAGGAGATAATCACCAGTGTTAACACGAGCTTCTTTAGTTGTTAAGACATCATCAAAGTCAGCTGTATTGGTTACAATGACTGGTGTGATAACTGGTAATTTAGCATCTCGGATAGTTGCTAGGTCAAATTCTATAAGTTTCTGTCCTGCTTCTACAACTTCACCTGCTTCCACATAGGTCTTGAACCCTTTACCAGCAAGTGAAACAGTGTCCATACCAATATGGATGAGAAGCTCTGCACCATTTTCAGTTGTCAAACCAATCGCATGACCAGTAGGGAAGACTAAATTAACCGTTGCCTTAGTTGGTGCAACAACAACACCATCGGTAGGATCAATAGCGATACCTTTACCCATAGCTCCTGAAGCAAAGACTTGGTCAGGCACTTGGTCAAGTGGTACGACATTCCCGATGAGTGGGCTAGCAATGATTTCTTGTTGAATTTCCTTAGGAGCAGGTGTAGCTTCCTCAGCTTTTTCTTCAACCTTAGCTTCTCCACCACCGTATAGATTTGGTACTCGTACAAAGAGTTGGATGAGGAAGGCAAGAACACCACCCACAATGGCAATGATAATGGCAATGATAACTTTAGAAAGATTACCGTCAGGCCCAATAAGGCTTGGGAAGACAAAGACACCCAGACCACCTATTGAATACAAATTAATATCTAGGGCCATCATGGCAGCCCCCATAAGTCCTGAAACACCACATGAAATGTAGAATGGCGTTTTCATTGGAAGAGTTACCCCATAGATAGCAGGTTCTGTAACCCCAAAAATAGATGAAATGAAGGCTGGCATTGAGATGGTACGGACTTTTTCTTCTTTCGTTTTAAGCATGATAGCTCCCAACACTCCTGTTTGCGTGAAACATGGAAGAATAGCTGCCGAAAGAATAATAGAACTTCCGTTTGTTGCCACATCTAAGATAGCAAGGGGAACAAGCGCCCAGTGCATTCCGAACATAACCAAGATTTGCCACGAGATACCGAGTATAAGACCAAAGACAATCGGACTAAAGTTCATGATTGCTTGGAAAAGGCTTGTCAATCCATTAGAGAAAGTATTGGCAACTGGCCCCACCACCAAGAATGTTAATGGAACGGTAATGAGTAATGTAAAGAAAGGCACTACGAAGACTTTAATCACATCTGGAGTAATCTTGGTAAAGAATTTTTGAATGTATGAAGCCACCCAAACGGCCAAGATAGAAGGCATTACAGTTGAGAGGTACCCCCCTGCAGGAAGCGCAAATGGAATAACTCCTAGAACATGACCTTGACCAGCTTTCTGAAGAGCAGTCACTAGCGTAGCAATATCAGGATAAACAAGTGCCGCTGCAATCGCAATAGCTGTAAACTCATTAACCTTGAAGCGACGAGCAGATGTCAAAGCAATTAAGATTGGCAAGAACTGGAAGAAACCATCTCCTGCTGCATTAAAGATGACATACATAGGACTCGTTGCGGCTGACAAGCCACAAGCTGCCATGATAGCAACTATCCCTTTGATAATCCCTGCCGCAGCCAAAGGTCCAAGGAAAGGTTGGAAAATACTTGAAACCAAAGATACAAAGCGGTCAAAAAGATTCCCTTTAGGCGCATCACCTTCATCAATATCAAGACTACCACCTGCTGGAAGACCGCCAACTTGGAGAACCTCCGCATAAACATCAGGGACATGGTTACCGATAACCACCTGATATTGACCACCTGCCTTAACAACAGTAACAACACCGTCACGGTTCTTAAGGTAGTCATCATCTGCTTTAGACTCATCTTTCAAATCAAAGCGTAAGCGTGTCACACAGTGTTTCAAGCTATTGACATTTTCCTTGCCACCAACGTGTTTGAGAATGTCCTCAGCTAATTCAGTATATTTAGCCATAAGGGCTCCTTTCTTGTCTAGGATTCTGGTTTTCTTTGAGGCTTTTTCAACGAAAAAAACCTAAATAAATACCAAGAACCAATTGGGATAAGCATACACTACTCCCATTAGTTTTTCGTATTTATCTAGGTTTTGCCTGCTGACCAGTAACAATCCTTTTGCTATGGTTCTATCTTATCAGAGTCCAAACATTTTCGCAAGCCCTTACATAATTGTTTTTTGTTTTTCGAGGTAAATTCTTGACCAAGAGTATAAGTCATGATAAACTATTGTTAGTTTATAAACTAACAGGAAGAGAGTTACACGATGAAAACAAGAGCAATTATTGAATTTAAAGATACATACGCTAGCATGGAATGCCACAAGCTTGGTTACCAAACCAAGGAAACTGCCTTGGCTATTATTTCCCCTACTGGACATGTTCTATCAAGTACACCGCTTTTCAGAAAGGCATATGGTTCGAACACTGCTCACATCGACCAGTTTCCTTTCAATATAGATAATCTCAGTATCACAGCAAAAGGTCTCAGTAAGAAAGCCAAAGCCAACTTGGAAGATTGGATTGCCCATACTATCATTCTTCCAATGGACTATGATAAGTACTTTACTAAGCATCAAGAACTTTTGCACCTCCTAGCAGAATCACCTATCGTTGAGTCTGTCCAAGCCTTGACTTATAAGACAGTTAAAATCTATTTTTCTGAAGCACTCAATGATGAGCATATTCGTCAACTACAAGGGTTTATTCTTGCTCAGGCAGGTATTTATAGCTATATTGGGACATCTACAGTTTCAGACCGAAATGCCTACCAGGCTCTTGAATGGGCTAAACTTGATGTTAATGGTCGTTCACACAACGATCATAAGCCTGCTATTTTCCATCGTAGCAAGGGCCTCCTAGGTGGTTTCTTTCACCACGGAAAACAAGAAAGTATTGCATAACTAATTACTGGGACACCTTGTGTCCTTTTTTTGCAACAAAAAACTCACCATAAAGGTGAGCTAAATTGATTTATTTACTGTGTTTCCAGTTACTATAAATACTAAATACGACAATCCAGATGGCTGCCCCAATAGCTCCGACAACTGTTGACTTTTGCAAGAAGAGACAAACGAAGACGAAGATGAAGAAAAGGATAGTCAATGGATTAAGAATCTTGTAGGCTGGCATAAGGAATCCATCTGCCATGAACTCTTGAGATTTACGGTACTTGAGATGAGAAAGCATGGTCAAGATATAGATGGCAATGTAGACCCCTGAAGATGAGGCGGTAATCAAAGCGAAGGCATCAGATACACCAGGCAAGACATTGATGAAGGCTGAAACACATACTACAATGGCTGAAACAATGATGGCACGTGAAGGAATACCATTACGTGACAAAGTATCTAGCTTCAAAGCTTTCATGACTTTACTATTTGGTGTTTCCTTAGCAATTTGGAAGAGGTGACGACCTGTTGAGTAAAGTGTTGAATTCAATGATGACGCCGCTGCTGTCAAGACAACAAAGTTAATGAAGGCTGCTGCCCACTTGATACCAGCCATTTGGAAGACCGTTACGAACGGTGATTCATTAACTGGAAGTTTTTGCCATGGGAAGATAGCCATGAGGGCAATGAGGGCACCCACATAGAAGATGACAATACGAATCGGAATCTCCTTGATTGCCTTTGGTAAGACCTTACGTGGATTTGCTGTCTCGGAAGTTGTAATCCCTACAAATTCGATGGCTTGGTAAGCAAAGAAGACCATTTGGAAGGTCATAACAAAGCTTACCCAACCTTTAGGGAACATCTGGAAGCCGTGTGTAATATTGGAAAGGCTAGCATGTCCAGCAGGGGTTTCAAAGTTGGTTGCTACCATAAAGATACCTGTTGCGATAAGAGCAAGAATGGTGATAATCTTAATCATCCCAAACCAAAACTCAACTTCCCCGAAAATCTTAACCGCAATCAGGTTAACCGAGCTCAGGATAATCAAGAAGACAATCTGAATCTGCCAGGCAGGCCAACTTGGGAACCAATATTGCACATAGGTTGAGACGGCCGTAATTTCTGCCATTCCAAGGAATATCAGTGATACCCAGTAAGACCAACCCGAGAAGAATCCCCAGCCCTTACCAAGGTATTTGGTAATAAAGTTGATAAAGGTGTGCTGGTCAGGATCCATATAGAGCATCTCACCGATTGCTCGCATCATAAGATACATGAAGATACCAGTTAGTATATATACTAAGATGATTGAAGGTCCTGTTAGGGAGAGAGAACGCCCTGCCCCGAGGAAGAGACCTGTACCGATCGTACCAGCGATGGCAATCAGCTGGACGTGACGGTTTTGAAGACCACGCACCATCCCATTCTCAGTCTGGTTGTCGTCGTCTTTATGATGTTGCTTTTGCGACATTTTTTTCACTCCAATTCTATTGAGCACGACTCATTGAATCATGCCATTTTTTAACATAACTTATATTTTACCATTTTTGAAATAATTGGTCAATTTTTATACAGAATATTCAGAATTTTATGCTTCAAAACAAGGGCTTGGAAAAATTCCAAACCCTTACCCTTGTTCATCGTTATTATGATTCAGGATCATCGAGGCTACGGCCATGCAAACCTTTTTCACGTTGCACTTGACGTAGTTTTTCAGGTGTCACATCGTTACCTTCTTCGTCAACCACTTTAATTCCTTCGATATGGTGACGAACTGAGCGACGATAGCCCTCAATGTATTCTTCACGAAGTTTTGCTTGCTCCACTTCTTCTTCTGGAGTCAAACCTTCTGTTTTTTTCTTTTTAGCAAGCTCATTGATTCGAGCGATTTTTTCAGGTGTCATAATAAGACCTACTTTCTACCTGTCATCAGGTACTTATTTTGTATTCAATTGATTGAAGGCTGCAACAGCATTAGCTTTAGACACAAGACCTGCAAGAAGGGCCAAACGGTTGTTTTTAACAGCCTCATCTTCTGCCATAACCATGGTATTGTCAAAGAAAGCATCGATGACTGGGCTAAGAGCGAAAAGCTGTGCCAATTTATCACTAGCTGAACCAGTCAATTCAAGCTCTTCAATCGCTTTAGCAAGGGCTTTTTCCTGATCATTTTCAAAAAGACTGGCATCTACTGTCACTGAAACATCTGCTTTTTCTGCCAAGTTGAAGGCACGAGAGAGGGATTCAACAGCTGCCTTATAACCATCAGCCTTAGCAGCTTCTGAGAGGGCGTCAGCTACTTCAAGCATATCCGCCACGACAAAGTTTGAACCAGCAAGAACGGCTTCTTTAATATCTTTTGATGTGCGTCCCATCATCTTGTCCACACGTGCTTTGATGAAGTTGATGACTTCTGCTTGATTGTCATATGAAAGGCTATCAAATGAAAGTCCGTAGAGGCTGTCAATCAACTCATCCATAGGGATGTGCCAACCAAAGGCATCCAAGATACGAACAATCCCTTGTGTTGCACGACGAAGCGCATAAGGGTCATTTGAACCTGATGGAATCAAGCCAACTGAGAAGAATGAAAGGAGGGTATCCAATTTATCTGCAAGCGCAAGGATAGCACCAACCTTAGTCTCTGGAAGGGCACCATCTGCTGAATCAGGAAGGTAGTGCTCACGGATAGCTGTCGCTACCGCAGCATCTTCACCAGCGAGAAGGGCGTATTTTTCACCCATGATTCCTTGCAATTCATCGAACTCTCCGACCATACCAGTCAAGAGGTCAAATTTGTAGATTTCAGCTGCACGAGCTACGGCTGCCGTTTCTTCAGCAGTCAAACCAGCTTGCTCAGCTAGTGACGCTGCAATAACACCAGCACGCGCCATGTGTTCTGAAAGAGAACCAATTTTTTCATGGAAAGTTACGTTAGCCAATTTAGCAACGAGGTCTTCAATCTTAAGTTTTTGGTCTTCACGCCAGAAGAATTCACCATCTTCGAGACGCGCCACCAAGACTTTTTCATTTCCTCGAACGACATTTTCCAAGTGCTCAGCGTTACCATTACGAACTGAGATGAAGTTTGGTTTGAGCTTACCATCAAGGTCACGTACAACAAAGTAACGTTGGTGCGTTTCCATTGAGGTCACCAAAACTTCTTCTGGAACATCCAAATACTTAGTATCAAAACTTCCCATAAAGGCAGTTGGGTATTCGACCAAGTTCAAGACTTCATTCAAAAGTCCTTCTTCGATTTGAACTTGAACACCTTGTTCTGCTTCGATAGCCTTGATTTGCTCACGAATCATTTTTTCACGTTCTTTGCTATCCGCAATCACGTAAACGGTACGAAGGTCTTCTTCATAAGAATCCGCATTAGTAATTTCCACTTCATGTCCAAGGAAACGGTGTCCACGGCTCACACGACCTGACTTGATATCCAAGAAATCAAGGTCGAGCGCTTCGTCGCCCAAAAGAACTGTCAAGGTGTGAACTGGGCGAATGTATTCAAACGTATTGTTAGCCCAGTGCATGCTGACAGGGAAAGTCAATGAAGCAAGTACTTCTGGAACGCCAGCCAAGACTTCTTTAGCTGGTTTTCCATCTTCATGCTTAGTGACATAAACGTACTCTTCACCTTTGACTTCACGGAATTCGATATCATCAACAGTCAAACCTTTCCCACGGACGAATCCTTGAGCCGCTTTTGAGAAGTTTCCATCTGCATCCAAGGCGATTTTCTTAGAAGGTCCTTTAAAATCTTCGGTCAAATCAGATTGTTGATCAGCCAAACCAATCACACGGACTGCCAAACGACGTGGTGTTGAGAAGGTTTGAATCCTTTCGTATGAAAGACGGTTGTCATCCAAGAAGGCTGCCATTTTCTCACCGAGTTGTTTTTCACTTGGTGTGACAACGTAGGCTGGCAACTCTTCAAGTCCAAGTTCTACTAATAAGTTTTTTGTCATGTTTTTTCCTTTGCAAAATTCTTCTTTTTGATAGGCACCTTAGGCACTGGGGACGTTGCTAACTAACTTTGTGAGGCTGTAGGGAAATCTTCTGTCTTCTCCACATCGATTTCCAACAGTCTCATCAAAGTGGATTTAGCCAACTGATTTTTGAACCTAACGTTTCAAAAATCCCCATATACCAGTACGGCGGTGCCTATCCCTTTAGCAAGTCTTCGACTTGCCTCTGGGTAGCCATGTGGGCTCACTTTGTTTGCCCATTTTCCATTCTTGTAACTCTTTTTATTCTTCCTCTTCTGCTAGGAGTTTGGCGCGTGTGGCTTCATCAAGAAGTGGGTAACCAAGTTTTTTACGTTCTGCGACGAAGGTTTTGGCTACGACACGGGCCAAGTTACGGATGCGGGCGATGTAACCGGCACGTTCTGTAACGGATACTGCTCCACGAGCATCTAGCAAATTGAAGGTGTGTGAACATTTCAAAACGTAGTCATAGGCTGGGTGAACAAGACCTAATTCCAAAGCACGTTCTGCTTCTTTTTCAAATTTTTCGAAGTTTTCAAGAAGCATATCTTGGTCAGAAACTTCAAAGCTGTATTTTGAGTGTTCATATTCTGGTTGAAGGAAGATTTCTCCGTACTTAACGCCTGGAGCCCACTCGATATCGTAGACAGAATCGACTTCTTGGATGTAAGAAGCCAAACGTTCCAATCCGTAAGTGACCTCAGAAGTTACCGGACCAGTTGCCAATCCACCAACTTGTTGGAAGTAGGTGAACTGAGTGATTTCCATACCGTCAAGCCAAACTTCCCAACCAAGACCAGCTGAACCAGTTGATGGGTTTTCCCAGTTATCTTCAACGAAACGAATATCGTGTTCCAAAGGATTGATGCCCAATTTTTCCAATGACTCAAGGTAGAGCTCTTGGATGTTTGATGGAGAAGGTTTCATAACCACTTGGAATTGGTGGTGTTGGTAAAGGCGGTTTGGGTTTTCCCCGTAACGACCATCTGTTGGACGACGAGATGGCTCTACATAAGCCGCATTCCATGGCTCAGGACCAATGGCACGAAGGAAAGTGTAAGGACTCATGGTTCCCGCACCTTTTTCATTATCATAAGCCTGCATGAGCATACAACCCTGGTCATTCCAGTATTGTTGCAAAGTAAGGATAATTTCCTGGAAGGTTAGTTTTTTAGACATTATTTACTCCTTTAATTTATATTATCTTTTTAGGTTTATTTATCAAGCAACCAAGAAAAAGCTGGATCCTGAAAAATATGACGTTTGGGAATAGTTTGTAAATTCTGATCGCATTCATCTATTGTACCTAATTTCAAAGCACAGACTTCTGGTATATTTTCTTGAACAGTGAAAATTTGACTATGACAGTTCTGGCAGTAATAACGCTGTTTTCCTGGAGAAGAACTATACGTAACAAGCTTTTCTTTTCCATGCAATACTAGATTTTTACTGCTAACTTTAGCATTAACTGTATAGGCAGACGCAGTTGCTTTCCGACAGAATGAACAGTGGCAGAAAACTAATTCAGATAATTCCTCATCTAGAGTGTAAGTCACTGCTTTACATAAACAAGATCCTTTAAGCATTGTACTCCTTTCTACTTAGGCATTAGATGAATTCAAAAAGAACCGAATTTCAACACCCAAGCCTTGCGACTAGGGGCGTCAGAAACGCGGTTCCACCCTAATTTATTACTTCATTTTATCTGTTGTACTCAGCTCTTTGCTGAGAGAAAGCGCCACTTGCCTACTTTGCTCTACTTGGCTTTCACTATCCCAAGCTCGCTAGAAAAACGCCATAAGCCCTTCTTTCTTGTCAGTATTATAGCAGAAATAGGGAAACTTGTAAAATAAAATTCTAATCCTTCTTACTGATTCCCATTTCCTGACGAACATGTGCATGGCTATCTTCATGGAGAATATCATTATCAATAATTGAGGCATCTCGAAGTTCTTCGGCTTTTTGCTTGTCCTGATGGGTTAAGTCTTGATCTGGATCATAAGATTTCTCAACGATAGACAAGAGATGATTTCGAATTTCCTTTTCCTTACGAATTTTGGCTTTTTTGCGGTAGCTAGCCACAACTAGCACGACCAACATCAGCATTCCCAAATAACCGATAATAGGATACATAACTGCTACCAATTGACGGAAGCCCATGAAGGAAATAGCGAAACCAGCCAGGGCAAATGCAGCCACAAAGAACTTAAAGCGTTTATCACTACCTGCTGAGAAGCGTTTGCCTAGAGCATAATAGAGACTAAAGACGGTATTAAAAATCAAACCAAAGATGACCAAGGTGTAGAGCGTCGCAAAGATAGGGTTCACTTCCTTAGCAATAGCCAACATTGGAACATCCGAGCTAGCAATCTTATCACTGTTAGCAAAGAGAATCAAGGTCGTGACGAAGAAAATCACACCAACCATAACTCCTCCCCAGGCTCCACTCTTTTCAGCTTCATTGATTTTGAGAATAGAGCCACCCATGACAAAGGCCATGGCTATGGCCGACATGACACAAACGGCAAAATAGTTAACCACTGACAGCCAAATACTTGGAAAAGGAGATTGAATGGTTTGCGATACCTTATCCATCTCAGCAAAATCCCAGTGACGCCCTAGAACATTGGTCACGAATATCATGGCAATCATAACCAAAATCATAGGGGTAAAAACTCCAATAACACCAATGATTTTTTTGAAATCTAGGAAACTCACAAAGATAGTCAGAGCTGTACATAGGAAAGCACCTACCCAAATTGGAAAGCCGAACTGCTGGTTTAGGTTAGCCCCTGCACCTGCTGTCATCACAAAACCAAACAGGAAACAAGTGATAATCAAAGCGATATCCAAAATACGGTAAATCACAGGATGACTGATTTCTGCCAGGACTACTGAATGATCATCTGAACGGTAATAACTTCCCAGAGCAATCATGAGTCGTCCAAAGCCAACATGCAAGATTCCTAGAACTATGACACCTATCAGTCCCCAGGCTCCAAAACTAACAAAATACTGTAGGAGGTCCTGTCCTGAAGATACTCCTGCACCAATCATTACACCGACATAGGCCAGAGCAATGCTCCAAATACGTTTTGACATATTACCTCCTGTAAAATACAAAGTATTTCTATTTTACACTACTCTGATACCTTTGTAAAAATCAATAAAAAACAGCACCTTCATAAGAAAGTGCTACTTATTCTCTTATTTTTCCCAACCTTTTTGCCCATCAACATAAGTTGCTTGTAAGTCCAAGGAATCATCTAAGACGATAAAATCAGCTGGTAAACCTGCTTTTAGGCTTCCGCAAGTATTTTCAAGCCCAACCGATTTAGCTGGAACACTAGTTGCCATCTGCAGAGCTTGAGCAACCGTCACAAGTCCCCAATCAACCACATGTTTAACACCGTCTTTAAGTTGAAGGATAGATCCAGCTAGGTTACCACCTTCTTTGAGACGGGCGGTACCATTTTCAACGATGACAGGAAGTTCACCCAGCATATAGTCGCCATCAGGACGTCCTCCCGCTGACATACAGTCCGTAATAAGGGCAACTCCTTGAGGTGTCTTTTGCTTGATAAGAACCTTACAAGCTGCAGGGACCGCGTGATGACCATCTGCAATCAGCTCACCAATCGTTTCTGGACTATCGAAGGCTGCCCCAACCATACCAGGCTCACGATGCGTAAAACCACGCATTCCGTTATAGACGTGGACCCAAACGGACGCCCCGGCTTCCACTGCTGCCATAGCTTCTTCATATGTCGCATTGGAATGACCTAGAGCAATAGTTACACCTTGCTTGGTTGCTTCCTGGATAAATTCAGCTACTCCCTCACGTTCAGGGGCAAGAGCCAATTTAATCAATTTTCCTTGAGCTGCCTCCTGCCATGCCTTCAATTGTTCCACTCTTGGATTGCCCATGTATTTAGGATTTTGAGCCCCCTTATAGGTTTCAGTGAAATAAGGTCCCTCAAAGAAAAGCCCTTGAATTTTGGCACCAGTCTCCTTACCAACCGTATTAGCTGTAGTTTGGCAAATAGCCTTTAACTCTTCAAATGGCGCTGTTAGGGCTGTCGGTAAGAAAGAGGTCACACCTGCTGAAAGCAGGGCTTGACTCATACCTAGAAGACTTTCCTCAGAATTATCCATGACATCATAACCCGCAAATCCATGAATATGAGTATCTACAAGACCCGGAGCAATCTGATAATTACCGTAATCCAGTACTTCTGCACCTTCTGGTACCTTTTCTGTCCAGTCACCGAAACGACCATCCACAACCGCTAGGTAGCCCCCTTCCTTGATTTTATTTTCAAAGTAAAATCGTTTGGCTGAAATATAATAGGTCATAGGACCACCTCTCATCATTTTTCTATATTCTTAATACGCTTTCATTATATCAAAAAAGCCGAGAAATTTTCTCGACTTTCTCTATTAAATCACACCTTCTGTAACCTTTTCAACAAGGTTAATCGCATGGTCTGCGATACGTGTGTAATGTGAGAGGTAATCAACATAGTTGATACCTGCTTGCGCAGTACATTCACCATTGTTAAGACGTTTGGTATGTATTTTACGCAATTGTTTTTCAAGTTTTTCCAGCTCTTCATGACGAAGGATAACTTGACCTGCAAGTACCTTGTCATCATCTACAACTACACGGATACTATCAAGGGCGATGCGGTGAGTACGGTTATAAACATCCGCAAGCTCAGCCTTGGCAGTATCAGAAAATTCAATTCCCTTATTATGAATGTGTTGTGAAAGGTTTGCACTTGCAACTGCAAGGTCACCAATACGCTCCAAGTCACGAACAGAGTCAAGCACACTTGCCAACACTTCATTTTCAGAAACACTTAGAGATTCGTTAGAAATGTCAATCAAGTAAGTTGTCAACTCTTCGTCAATACTATTAACTGCTGTTTCATACTTCTCAACCTTATCGAAGTATTTTTCATCTCCCTTAGCAAAGAAAGCATAGGAAGCTTCCAAAGACTGTATGGCGTATGACGCCAAGTGCACCAATTCTTTCTTGGCATTACCAAGGGCGATAGCTGGTGCCTGTGTGATAAGCAAACGGTCCAAGTAAAGTGCTTCGTACTTGTTAATTTCGTCCTCACCAGGAATAATCTTAGTTACAAGGTAAGCTAGAACTCCGATGAATGGGAATTGAACGATAGTATTTGCAATGTTAAAAGTACCGTGAGCAAAGGCGATGGTCATCTCAGGTGTCAATCCAAGCACAGACTTAAACCATTGAATCAAGGCTGTGAATGGTACCAAGAGAATCAAACACAAGACCGTCCCAATAACATTGAACAGGACGTGAGCCCCTGCCACACGTTTAGCCGCAATGTTCGAACCAAGAGCTGCTAGTACCGCTGTGATTGTTGTTCCGATATTATCCCCAAAAAGGATTGGAAGGGCACCTTGCAGATCAAGCAAACCACCTGAGTAGAGGCTCTGAAGAATACCGATGGTCGCTGCTGACGACTGAATCAACATGGTCAAGCCAGCACCGATGATAACCCCCATGACTGGGCGATCACCCAAGGTTGCCAAGTAGTCCTTAAAGGCTGTAACTGACTTCAAAGGTTCTACCGCATCTCCCATAAGGTTAAGGGCAAAGAAAATTCCCCCTACACCAAACAAGATACGACCTAGGTTATTGAGCTTCTTATTGCTTGTAAAGAAGAGAAGCGCTGCCCCTAGGAAAATCACTGGAAGGGCATAGTCACCAAGCTTGAAACCAATCATGAAGGAAGTTACGGTTGTCCCGATGTTTGCCCCCATGACAATCCCAATAGCCTGACGAAGACTCAAAAGCCCTGCCGAAACCAGACCGACGACAATAACGGTAACCCCTGAACTCGACTGAATCAAGGCCGTCATGACAATACCGATCAAAACCCCTAAAAACGGGTTGCTAGTATACTTATCGATGTAAAAGCGCAACTTATCTCCGGCTGCTTGTTGAAGGCCATCTCCCATGTACTTGATACTGAAGAGGAAAAGCCCCAAACCACCGAGGAAAGAAAACGCAATATCTTGCCAATTTACTGACACATTTTTGTCCTCATTATTTAAAAATTTTCGGTTAAACCGACCTTTCTATTGTATCGATTTATTAGGGAATAGACAAGGCTTTTTCCACAAAATAATAGAAAGATCAGAAGAAATTCTGACCTTTCTAGATGTCTCAATTAATCCACTTGAATATAACGGCGAACACCACTATAGCTAATGTAAGAAATCCAACTATGACCGTCTTGCGTAACCTTCAAATCGAAGTTAATCTTATCGCCTGCTTCTAAGTAAAATTCAACTGGAGCCTTATCACTAGGAGTATTTTTGACAGCCGTACGTTTGGTAAGCTTGTAGCTGCCAGATTCTGCTATGCCACCATCAATTGGAAGTTGATTGTCAGTAACTGTCACGTCTTTAGGTAGCGTCATATTATCTGATTCTTTTAAGTAGACCTTTGTTCCTCCAGTACTGGTTACTTGAATGGTATCTTGTTCGTAGCTTGGACCAGAAATAGCTGCTTTTTTAGAGACAAAGCTAATATCTCCAACGATACCAGAGGTGTCCCCCCTATCTCTTGAGAGGGTAGCATCATACTTACCTGAGCCCTCTTGATAATCATCTTTCGGGTGTACATAATTATGAACTGTCGCTTGGCCTTGTGCAGTTATATCTCCTACTAGGCTAGTGTTGTTAAAGACCAGACGACTGCCATCACTGGACTTCCAAGTACCAGCAATGCTATCAAACTGACCACGCGCTACCGCACTCACATCCATATCCACGGTGGTTACTTGCGTATCTGTTTTAGCTTGAGCTTGGCTGCTAGATTGACTACTTGAAGCTTGACTATCACTTGAGCTCTTTGGCGCCTGGGATTGACTGGCTGAAGACTGGCTCTCGTTTGATGATTTAGGTGCTTGGGACTGGCTACTTGAGGGAACTGATGAACTCTTTGAAGATGATGACTGAGCCTGACTACTACTCGAACTTGGGGCAGAAGCCTTTTGACTACTTTGCGTGCTTGAAGACTCCGTCTTTGCACCCGAAGATTCCTTGGCCTTAGCACTAGACTTGCTAGTCTTACCGCTATCTTTACTAGATGATTTAGCCTTACTTGATGAGGTCACCTGGCTGCTCTTAGGCGTCTTATCTGCTGAACTCGATTCCTTATTGCTGGAACAGGCTGTCAGCAAAGCAACTGAGGAAAGGGTAACCATGGAAAGCACGATTGCTTGGGAAAATTTGTTTTTCATAATCATTTCCTCATTTCTAGTCTATCGTAAAAAGTAAAGATAGGACCTATGTCACAAGGCAACATCGGGTTCTCTCTACTTTTAAGGGAATAATCTTTTCTACACTTTTATTATATCATTTTCTAATGTAAACGCTAACATATTAGGGTTGTAAATTCTAAAAAAAAGATGAAAATATCTTGAATCCTTGTGATATAATGGAGACAAAAAGTGAAAGTTATACCATGACAATCTATCTTCTAGCACAAGTATTCTCAGCCATAGGTGCCCTATGTGTCGCCATATCTTCTTTTGCAAAATCAAAAAATAACATGCTGGTCTGGCAAATTACCGACTACATTTTTACTGCTATAGCCAACCTCTTATTGGGTGGCTATACCGGTGCTTTAACCATTAGTATTTCCATCATACGTAATAGCTTGATGGTCAAAAAGAAGATGACCAAGACTATCTTGACCATCCTCATCGTTATTCAAATCATTGTAGGAACCTATCTCAATCAACTTGGACTTATTGGCTATCTGCCAATCATCTCTTCAGTCTCTTATAGTTTAGCCATTGCCATCACACGAAACCTTCAGTGGCTTCGCTGGGTCATTATTGAAAATATGTTACTTTGGCTGATTTACGATTTGACCATTCAGGCTTACCCAGCTACTGTCACTGATATCACTATCACACTGACTACTCTTATTGCCATTATTAAAAATCGAAAAACCTTTAGCAGATAAAAGCTAAAGGTCTTTTTCTTATAAAGCCCAAGTACGAATAGCGTGGGCTACGCCTGCCTCGTCATTTGTCAAGGTCACATACTTACACAACTCTTTAATATCGTCACTAGCATTACCCATGGCAACACTTTGACCGACGAATTGAAGCATTTCAAGGTCATTAGCAGCATCACCCAGAGCCATGATTTGATCTGGAGCAATTCCAAGTTTTTCCGCTAAATGCTTAAGTCCACTGGCCTTAGTTGCCCCCTGTGGCATGATTTCAAAGATATAGTCTTGGCTACGAACTGTGCTATAGCTTTGACTAAGTCTATCTTGCACAGCGTTTTGGAAGGCGTCCAAAGGTTCAGAATCAGCCATATACATGGCTTGGAAAATCACTTGGCCTTCCACAAAGATCTCTTCCAAACTTCTAGCCTTCGCTTCTGTGAAAACAGTGCTAGCATCATATGCTACTAGCTCAGGCACTTCATCGCCCACAACATAGTAAGTCTTCTCACCAGTAAAGGTTAGAGCCACCTCTGGAAAGCCTTCGCAAGCCTGCAAGAGTTCTTCCATCTCAGAGCGAGATAAACTTTCATATTGAAGCAAGTTCCAATTTTTTGTCTCATAAGTTGAACAGCCATTATTCATGATAATGTACTCTTCTTCACTCAGTCCTAATTTCTCAAAATGCGGAAGAATGCCTGAACGTGGGCGTCCTGTACAAAGGACAATTTTGATACCTGCCGCAGCTGCTTCTTGAATAGCTTTAATATTCTCTGCAGGAATCTCTTTTTGGCTATCTAAGAGTGTTCCGTCCATATCTATTGCAATGAGTTTCACTTTGTTCTGATTCATTTTACTCTCCTTCGACCCTAATAAGTGTCATAAATGGTTAACTGATATTGTTCAATGATGCTGTTTAATTTGTCTCCATAGGTTGTGTCCGTAGCGTAGACCCCTGTTAGGGCAGCTGTGGCATCCTTATAATTCTTAGTCTTGGAACGGTGCACCCCTACATAGTAGCTCCCCTCAAGAAAGTCCACATAGTCCTGTAAAGAATTTTCCACAGAACCATAAGAACGAAAAGCCGCATCAATATAGTAAGGATTGCCCTTACCATCATCCTCCCAGGTCGGTAGGGTCACACTTTGACCATTGTAATCCCCCTTAATCCCAAAGAAGTTATAAGACGGCTTCTGACTCAAAGTAGATTGTCCAGAGTCAGATTCCAAGATGGCCTGAGCTATCATAACAGATGCATAAAGATCATTTCTAGCTGCCAAATAGCGCGACGTCTCTCCAATCTCGGCAATAAAAGCAACTGTCCTCTCATCTGTAGATGTCATGTTCTTTTCCATAGTCAACTTTGGAAAATTTAAACTAGCTAGGAGTCCCAATAAGGCAAATAGGCCAATAAAAATCAGACTCCACTTTTGGAAAAATTTAGGAAAGAGCAAGAAAGACTTCTGTTTCTTTTTAGTTTTCTTAGGTCTAGCTTTAGACTTACTTTTCTTTTTTCCTTTTGCCAATTGGTCACCCCCTCAATCATACTAACTCCTCTAAGTATATCAAAATTCACTAAAAAAGACCCAAACCAACCGGTTTAAGCCTTCATTATATTAAATGGCGTCTCCACCACGTTCACCAGTACGAATGCGGATAACATCATCAATAGGAACAATAAAAATCTTCCCATCACCAACTTCCCCTGTCGCCACGGCGCTCCGAATGGCATCAACAACCTCGTCAACCGCCATATCCTTAACTACAATTTCAACCTTAACCTTAGCTAATAAGGTAGGAACAATGCGCTGTCCACGAACAAACTCTGCAAAGCCACGTTGATTACCATAACCCAGAACTTGACTTACAGTCATCCCCTTGGCCAAACCACTACCAGTCAAGGCATTTTTCAAATCTTCCAATTTATCCGAACGAATAATCGCTTCTACTTTCTTCATCTGTATTCTCCTACGAATCTAAGCCCATAAAGGTTGGATAGGCTGTTTCCTTGTGCTCACAGTCATCAAGACCAATAGCTTCATCACGGTCACTAACACGCAAAGGCATATAATGAGCAATTACTTTAATAATACCATAGGTCACAAGAGCAGACCAAATAGCTGTAAAGATAATAGCTAAAATGGTCACAATAAAGAGATGGGCCTTTCCATAAATCAATCCAATATTGGCCTTATCTAGGGCTAAATCTGGTGTCGTAAAAATCGCAGTAGCCAAACCACCAAAGATACCTCCAACACCGTGGCAACCAAAAGCATCCAAAGCATCATCATAGGCAAAACGTTTCTTCAAGACAGAAATAGCATAAAAACAAATCGGACTAACCATAAGACCAATTAGAATGGCACTCCAAATTGAAACAAAACCTGCTCCAGGTGTGATTGCAACCAGTCCTGCCACCAAACCGGTTGAACCACCAACCAAGGATGGATGTCCTGTGACATGTTTTTCAATTGCCAACCATGAAAACATGGCTGCAGCAGCTGAAACATGAGTGGTTACTAGCGCGTGCACTGCCAAGCCATTAGCAGCCAAGGCTGATCCTGCATTAAATCCAAACCAACCAAACCATAAGAGACCCGCTCCCAATAGGACAAAAGGAACATTATGAGGACGGTGTTCTAAAATGCCAAAATCACGACGTTTACCAACAACGATTGCCAAAACCAAGGCTGATACCCCCGAGGTAATATGAACCACATCACCACCTGCGAAGTCAATCGTCCCCCATTTAGCAAGGAGCCCTTCGTCCCAAACCATATGTGCAAATGGATAATAGACAAGAAGTAACCAAAAGACAACAAATATAGCTAAAGGTGTAAAGCGCATCCTTCCTACCACTGAACCCGTCAAAATCGCCACACAGATAATTGAAAACATCATCTGAAAAGCAGCAAACAGCATATCAGGAATGGTTAGACCACGACTTGAGGCAGTTTCAGACACGCCATTTAAAAAAAGGTGACTGAAATTACCGAAGAAGTTCCCATGACCGCCAAAAGAAAGCGAGTAGCCAGCAACAATCCACAAGAGAGAAGCTATAGCTAAGGGAAGAACAGACATCATCATGGTATTGATAACATTCTTACGACGTCCAAGCCCACCATAGAAGAAGGCCAAGGCCGGTGTCATCAAACAAACCATGGCTGAACAAATCAATATAAAGGCACTGCTACCTGTATCCATGAAACCACTCCAATTCACAAATTATTCTATGTCAGATAATATAACACAAAAATATGAGATAAACAAGCATATTTACGGAATTTTTTGATAATTCTTTCTTTTCTGACATCTTATGTCGCCACAAAAAAAGAGCCTCTTAAACCCCATGGAAAAGGTTATAAAGCTCTTGTCTGTTTATTTTTCTCTCTTTAGCAACGGTTTTTATAGCCTGATTAGGTTTCATGCCAGAAGCAATTAAAGCTTCAACAGCCTCTACTGGCGTAACATCTGATGTTAGATTTTCTTCCCTATCATTTTCAGAAGCTCCAGCCACAATCAGTAAACATTCACCCTTGAGAGGATTACTAGCAATATAATCTAAAATTTCTGAAATTGACCCTCGCTGATACTCTTCATAAAGCTTGGTCAATTCTCGAACTAGCGTAACTTGACGGTTGCCATAGACCTCATGCATATTTTCAAGGGTATCCGCCACACGGTAAGGTGACTCGTAAAAGATCTGTGTCTCAGGATAAGATACTTTTTCCTTGAAGAAATCAATCTGCTGTCCCTTTTTACGAGGAAGGAAGCCATAAAAAATATGAGGTTGCGGTGCTAAACCACTAGCAATCAAGGCTGTAATACCAGCTGATGCTCCCGGTAAGGCCACCACAGGAATATCCTCAGCAATGGCGGCTTTGACCAAATCATGCCCAGGATCCGAAATGGAAGGCATACCCGCATCAGAAACCTGAGCCAAAGAAAGACCTGACTTCAAGCGCTCCAGTAAATCTGGAATTTTCTCATAGGCATTGTGCTCATGGAAAGAATACTGCTTGGTTTCAATCTCAAAATGCTTGAGCAAGAGACCCGTATTGCGCGTGTCCTCCGCACAAATAAGATCCACCTCTTTCAGGATTTGCACACTACGAAAAGTCATATCCTGCAAATTCCCAATAGGAGTGGGAACCAGATAGAGGGTACCGTAGCTAGATTGCCCCTTAAAACTCTTTTGAACCTGCATATTTAGTCTCCGTACAACAATTCTGCACAGAAGCCACAAGCTTCATTATTATCACGACGTTGGCCATAAAAATCTGGACAAATATGGAATCCATCATCGTAAATAGCCTCGAGGTTCACCTTACCATGAGACATTTTAGTCCCTGTCTCCTCCTGAACCACTTGACTCAAGTGCTCACGCAACTTGTCATTTTCCAACTTGAGGGCCGTATTTTCATCCAGAATCCCTGAGAAGTTCGCCTTAATTGCTTCCACTTCTGCCAACATCGACATCAAATTTTGTGATAATTCCTCGAATTTATCATACAATTCACGCTTTTCCATTTAGCTGAACTTCCTCCACTCCATAAGTTAGGGGCGCACGCCCTTTTTCAAATACAACCTTAATGGTCCCTGCAATTACATCAATGGCAACGACCTGACCTGTACCATCCTTGGTTTCAATGTCATCACCCAAGTCAGGATAACTAGCCTTGCTATCTCGGTAAAAGTCATCTTCATAACTGAGACAACACATAAGTCGACCACAGACCCCATTCATCTTACCAGAATTCAAAGATAAACTCTGATTTTTAGCCATCTTAATCGATACTGGTGGGAATTCACCCAAAAAACTAGAACAACAAAGTGCCCGACCACAAGGTCCTAAGCCACCATAAATCTTTGATTCCTCACGACTTGAAATCTGACGTAACTCAATACGTGTCTTAAAGTAAGAAGCCAAATCTTTGAGCAACTGACGAAAATCTACCCGTTTTTCAGCAACAAAACTGATTAGTACATAAGAGCAATTTAGTGGAAAGACAATATCAACGACCTTCATTTCTAGCTGATTTTGAGCAATTAAATCAGCTACTACTCCCATACTCTTTTCAGCCTTCAAAAGATTTTCATCATATCTAGCGAAATCTTTCTCCCCTGCCAATCCTTCAACCCGATTCAAATCCGCAGGCAAACTAACCTCAGGAAAATCAGCGTTTTCCATGACAACCTGAGCTAGGCGCTTATCTTTTTTCTCCAAAACGACTACAAAGTCATCTTTGGCATAATTTTTATCAGGAACAACATATTCTACTGCTCCAGTTTCTTCAAATTTTATTCCAATGACTTCTGTCATGATAATACCATATACTCCATCGCATTTTGAAAGCTGACATTAGCTAGCCACATTTTTCGTGCCTCATAAACTAAGCCTAACCATCGTCTTGCTTGTGGATTTTGTATATCCTTCCCCAATTGATAAGTTAAAAAAGCCCAGACCATCTCTTGTTCCGACTTTTCACTACACTGGACAGCCAGTTTTGCAACATCCAAATAAAGCAGGTCCTGATTAGATAGCAGGGACTGTGTGAAACGCTCTACTGTATTAATCAGATCAAGAATCTTACTATCTTTAGCTAAGTCTAAAGCCTGAACATCATCTTTAGCAAAGTCCGCCAACACTTTGGCTTGTGTCAGCAACAAGCCTTCCTTCTGCAACAACTCTTCCAGATAAGCCCGATTCTTTGGAAAATAAAAGAGTTGAGCTCGGCTTTTAATCGTCGGTAACATACGACTATCATCAGCTGTCAAAAGAAAAATATAAATCTGACTTTGAGGTTCTTCAATAAACTTTAATAGACTATTAGCGGCATTGACGTGCATCTTATCTGCATCCCGAATGATAAAAACCTGAGCCTGCCCCTCAAAACTCGATTGACTAAACTCTCTAGTCAACTGACGAATCGTGTCCGTCTTAATAATCTGTCCTTGTGGCTCTACTAATTTAACATCAGAAAAGTCCCCCTGTGCAATCAAGCGACAGGGACGACAGTGGCCACAAGGTAGACCATTCTCAGGAGTCAGACAAAACCGACTCTGTGCTAGCCAAATAGCCATGTCGAGACTTCCAAAATCACCCGAAAACAAATAAGCATGACTCAAACGATTTTCCCTGATAATTTGTGAAAACTCTTCAAATAGTTTGCTTTGACTCTCAGCTAACTTCATCTTGCTCCTTATAAATAGCCTTTAATTACTTTCCAAGCTTGCTCTACAACATCCTCAAAATCCTGTGAGGCATCAATTAGCTTGATACGTTCTGGTTCAGCCTGTGCCAAATCCAAATAACCTTGACGTACACGCTGATGCAAGTCAAGCTTCTCTAAATCCAACCGATTGACTTCACGTTCGCTGCTAGCTGCAATGCGGGCCAAACCAGTCTCAGAATCCACATCAAACAATAGGGTCACATCAGGTTTATACCCATCAGTCGCATAGGCATTTAACCAGGCAATCTCATCCTGATCCAAGCCACGACCAGTACCTTGATAGGCAACTGATGAATCAATAAAGCGATCCATGATGACCATATTGCCCTTTTCAAGCTCTGGCAAAACCTTCTCAACCAGATGTTGACGGCGAGCAGCAATATAGAGCAAGAGCTCTGTCTTAGCATCCATAGCCGTATTATCTACATCCAGAATAACCTCACGGATTTGCTCTGCAATAGCTACTCCTCCTGGTTCACGTGTCGTCACAACCTGAGCTGGATAAACCTCTCTTAAACGTGGTAAAAGAGCCTCCAAAACTGTAGTCTTTCCAGCACCATCTGGCCCTTCGATTGAGATTAATAACCCTTTTGACATGATACTTCCTTTATTTTTTTTCATCTTCTATTTTATCAAATTTTAGCTTAAAAGAACAATCAAGGACAAAAGAAAACAGAGGTTTCTAAAAAACCCTGTTTCTATCTGAATACCTCTGACCATGCCGATTGCAGGTTTCGAACCTGTGACCTACGCGTTACGAGTGCGTTGCTCTACCAACTGAGCTAAATCGGCTGACACAGTCATTCTAACACTATGCCCTAAAAAGTCAAGTTCTGTATAACATTTACAAAAAAAGAACTTGGACTAACCAAGCTCTTTCTTTTCTTACAATGATTTGTAAAGTTGACTGGCATTTTCAACAGTGAAACCATATTCTTTAAAGATACGGTCACCAGGTGCTGAGGCGCCCCAAGTATCAATAGTAAGTGTTTTACCTGCAAGACCAACGTATTTGCCCCAACCAAAGCTAGTTCCAGCTTCGATAGCCAAACGTTTTGTCACAGCTGCTGGAAGAACTTCTTCTTTATATGCAGCATCTTGTTCATCAAAGAGATTTTGTGATGGCATTGAAACAACACGGACATGCACGCCTTCAGCTTCAAGAGCTGCTTGAGTATCAAGAGCCAATTTCACTTCAGAACCAGTCGCAATGATGATACCATCAAGATCACCTTTAGCTTCTGAGATGATGTAAGCCCCTTTATTAACACCAGCTTCAGCATTTTCAGCTGTACCGTCAAGGACTGGCAAGTTTTGACGTGTCAAAACTAGCATTGTTGGACGTTCAGTCTCAGCCAAGGCACGTTTCCACGCAGCATTAGTTTCATTACCATCTGCAGGACGGATAACGTTAAGATTAGGCATTGAACGCACACTTGCCAATTGTTCGATTGGTTCGTGAGTAGGTCCATCTTCACCAACTGCTACTGAGTCGTGTGTCATAACATAAGTTACTGGCAAGTTTTGAAGAGCTGCCATACGTACTGCTGGAAGCAAGTAGTTTGAGAAGACGAAGAAAGTACCACCATAAACACGAGTACCACCATGAAGAGCAATACCATTCATAGCTGCTGCCATAGCAAACTCACGTACACCAAACCAAATATTACGTCCAGCATAGTTATCTGCTTGGAAATCAGACTCAGCCTTAACCATAGTATTGTTAGAAGCTGAAAGGTCTGCTGAACCTCCCCAGAATGAAGGAACTTGTTCAGAAATCTGTTGGATAGCTTGTTGGCTTGACACACGGCTAGCTACTGCTGAACCCAATTCATGAGCATTCAAGTCAACGTGTACAGGTTCATTTGCAAAGGCAGCCTTGTATTCCGCAGCCAATTCTGGATAAGCAGCTTCATATTCTGCAAATTTAGTTTGCCAAGCATTTTCAGCAGCTTCACCACGGAATTTAATACCAACTTCGAAACGACGTGCGACTTCATCTGGAACTGTAAATGCTGGTGCATCGTAACCATAAACACCTTTTGCATGATCAATGCCGTCTTGACCAATTGGAGCACCGTGGACAGCTGATGTTCCTTGTCCTTCAGCTCCGTAACCAATGATTGTTTTAACTTCGATAATAGATGGTTTATCTGTCTCAGCTTTAGCTTCTTCGATAGCTTTAGCAATAGCTTCCAAATCATTACCATCTTTAACAAGAATGTGTTGCCAACCATAAGCTTCAAACTTAGCCTTAACATCTTCTGTGAAAGCCATTGAAGTTGGTCCATCAAGTGAGATATCATTTGAATCGTAAAGAAGTACCAACTTACCAAGTTTAAGGTGACCAGCAAGACTAGCAGCTTCTTGAGAAACACCTTCCATCAAACAACCATCGCCATGGAGGGCATAAGTATAATGGTCAACAATATCAAAACCAGGTTTGTTAAATTTAGCTGCCAAGTGCGCTTCAGCCATTGCCATACCTACAGCATTAGCAATCCCTTGACCAAGAGGTCCTGAAGTCGCTTCAACACCATCTGTATGGTTAACTTCAGGGTGACCTGGAGTCTTAGATCCCCATTGACGGAAGTTCTTCAAGTCGTCCATTGTCACGTCGTAGCCAGAAAGGTGCAAGAGACTATAAAGCAAGGCAGAACCATGACCTGCAGAAAGAACAAAACGGTCTCGGTTTGTCCAGTTGCGGCTAGTCTTTGGATTAACATTCATCACATGGTTCCAAAGCACATAAGCCATCGGCGCTGCACCCATAGGAAGACCTGGGTGCCCAGAATTCGCGGCTTGAATTGCCTCGATCGAAAGCGAACGAATAGTGCTGACCGCCATTTGGTCAATTGCATCAAAAGTCATGATTCTAACTCTCCTTTTTTGGAAAAAAATGCGGAGCATACAGACTATTAGCATCTGAGCTCTAGTTATACTACTTTCATTATAGCATATTATCTGTCTCTTTGGGCAATCCAATTCTATTTGTCAAACCCTAAACCTATAAAATAGAGCACCTAAAGCGTTCGTTTTTACAAACCTGCACCATTTGTCTTATCCCAAGCAATTATTTATAAAGCTATTCATCAAAAAACAAAAAAGCCGAGGAAAACCTCGACTTTATCTAAAATTATTTAACGAAGTCAAGCAATGCCAAGAAGCTTTCAGCTTCAAGTGAAGCACCACCAACAAGAGCTCCGTCAACGTCTGGACAAGCCATGTATTCAGCAACGTTTTCAGGTTTAACTGATCCACCGTATTGAACACGTACTTTGTCAGCAACTTCTTGACCAAAGTCAGCAGCTACAACGTCACGAACAACTTTACACATTTTTTGTGCGTCGTCTTGTGAAGCTGATTTACCAGTACCGATAGCCCAGATTGGTTCGTATGCGATTACTGTTGAAGCTACTTGTTCTGCAGTCAATCCAGCAAGAGCAGCTGAAACTTGAGCACCTACGAATTCTGCTGCTTTACCAGCTTCGTAAGTTTCAAGTGATTCACCACAACAGATGATTGGAAGCATACCGTTAGCAAAGATTGCTTTTGCTTTTTTGTTGATGTCTTCATCAGTTTCGTGGAAGTAGTCACGACGTTCTGAGTGACCGATAACAACGTAGTCAGTACCGATTTCTTTCAAAACTTGTGGGCTAGTTTCACCAGTGAAGGCACCAGCATTTTCAAAGTAAGTGTTTTGTGCAGCAACTTTAAGGTTTGAACCTTTAGCAGCGGCAAGTACAGCTGTCAAGTCAACTGCAGGAGCTGCGATACCAGCTTCAACAAGATCTGATGAAGGAAGTTTTGATGCTACAGCTTCAACGAATGCTTTTGCTTCTTCTGGATTTTTGTTCATTTTCCAGTTACCAGCGATAAATGGTTTACGTGACATTTCACATACCTCTTCTTTTATTTATTTACTCGTTTATTTTATCACAAATCCCTTACTATTACTAGGATTTTAGGAAAATTCCGAAAACTCGACTTGCTTTATGACTTTTTATCACTATCAAAACTTAGCTTAAGCACCTTAAACAGTTTAAAAGTATAGAATCACAAGTATTTTTAAACACCAAAAAGAGCCGAGTAAACTCGACTCTCTCAATTATTGTCTGACGAATAATTGTATTGGGAACTTAATATTAATTAAGCTTCGATTTCAGATACGATACCTGAACCAACAGTACGTCCACCTTCACGGATAGAGAATGTTGTACCTTGTTCAACGGCGATTGGGTGGATCAACTCAACGTCGATAGTCACGTTATCACCAGGCATAACCATTTCAGTACCTGCAGGAAGTTCGATTGAACCTGTTACGTCAGTTGTACGGAAGTAGAACTGTGGACGGTAGTTGTTGAAGAATGGAGTGTGACGTCCACCTTCTTCTTTAGAAAGGATGTAAACTTCACCTTTGAATTTAGTGTGTGGGTTGATTGAACCAGGTGCAGCCAATACTTGACCACGTTCGATTTCATCACGTTGGATACCACGAAGAAGGACACCGACGTTATCTCCGGCAATACCTTCGTCAAGTTGTTTACGGAACATTTCAACACCAGTAACAACTGCTTTTTGGATTTCTTCTTTAAGACCAACGATTTCAACTTCGTCATTGACACGAACAACACCACGGTCGATACGTCCTGAAGCAACAGTACCACGACCAGTGATTGAGAATACGTCTTCGACTGGAAGCAACAATGGTTTGTCAGTGTCACGTTCTGGTTCTGGAATGTATTCGTCAACAGTGTTCATCAAGTCCATGATGATATCTTCGTATTTAGAATCACCTTCAAGAGCTTTAAGAGCTGAACCTTGGATAACTGGAATGTCATCACCTGGGAAATCGTATTCTGAAAGAAGGTCACGGATTTCCATTTCAACCAATTCAAGCAATTCTTCATCGTCAACCAAGTCAACTTTGTTCATGAAGACGATAAGGTGTTTAACACCAACCTGACGTGAAAGAAGGATGTGCTCACGAGTTTGTGGCATTGGTCCGTCAGTAGATGCTACTACAAGGATAGCACCGTCCATTTGAGCGGCACCAGTGATCATGTTTTTAACGTAGTCCGCGTGTCCTGGCGCGTCGATGTGAGCGTAGTGACGTTTTTCAGTTTCATACTCAACGTGTGCAGTGTTGATTGTGATACCGCGTTCACGTTCTTCTGGAGCAGCGTCGATTGAAGCGTAGTCTTTTGGTGTGTTAACTGCGCTAGGAAGACGACGAGCCAATACAGTTGTGATAGCAGCTGTCAAAGTAGTTTTACCGTGGTCAACGTGTCCGATTGTACCAATGTTAACGTGTGGTTTACTACGATCGTATTTTTCTTTTGCCATTTAGGAAAAGCCTCCAATAAAATATATTTTATAGATAGACAGTAGGCAATACAGTCTAACTTTACTCTACTATTCTATCAAAATGTCATAGAATTGCAAGTATTTTATATAGTTTTCAGTTTTTCTTTAGAGTAATTACAAATATTCCTTTCAATAATTCTATTTCTACTGCTCCTATTAGCTTTCGCTATATTCATACTACTGTCTAACACCATCTAACGAAAAAAGAAGCCGTATTAACGACTTCTTCTTAAAGGTACGATTTTTTCATCTTGATTTTCCAATTCTTGAGTCTGAGATAACTCATCCTCAATCGCTTGAACAATATTATCACGCTTTTCATTAGCAGCGATGTTCAAGACAAAGGCTATCCCAACTGAAGTCACTAAAAGAGAGTTACCTCCTTGCGAAAGGAAGGGGAAGGTAACCCCTGTTGATGGAATTAGCCCTGAGATTCCTCCGATGTTAACGAAGACCTGCATTAGCATTAAGGCACCTACACCCAATGCCATCATAGAGTTAAAAGGATTTCGTGCCTTTACTCCCACAATCATAATACGAAGAATGAGGAAAAAGAGGAGGGCCAGAATCAAGCCAGCTCCGATAAGACCTAACTCTTCAATTGCAATTGAAAACACAAAGTCTGTTGTAGCTTCTGGGAGATAACCAGTTTTTTCAATCGAATTTCCAAGTCCAAGACCGAACCAGCCCCCATTACTCATAGCATAGTAGGAATGAGATAGCTGGAGACCAGATCCAGTCAAATCCTTGAACGGATTAAAATATGCTGCGAAACGCTTGGCAACATAACCGAAGATAGGTACCTTAGCCATGGTTTGAACCCCAACCAAGGCAATTAAACCAAGGAAGGCTGATGAAATCCCTACAATGCCTGCAAATAAGGCCGTGAACCAACGGTAGCCAACACCAGAAATTGAAAACATAACTACCGTAGTCAACACAATGATAGCCGCATTACCCAAGTCAGGTTGGATAGCAACCAAACCAATCATTACAAGCAAATAAACACGCCAGTCATTAAGTTCCTTACCATTCCTAGGAATCCATCTATTCTTCGTCAAGGCTTGGTAGTCATAACGTTCTATAGCAGACTGTTTTTTTGAAAAAGTGTGTGCCAAAAACCAGACAACAATGATCTTAAGGTACTCCGCTGGTTGGAAAGACAAGGGACCAAGCACAATCCAACCATTGGCACCATTAATTTCCCTGGTGAAAAATTTGGCAATGACCAAAAGTAAAATCTCAAAGGCAATAACAACACCCAAAAGCTTATCTTTCCTGAGAAAGTTCAATTTCAGTCGGTAGATGAAAAAAATAGAGAACAAGGATACCAACCAAAAGGCTCCTTGGTTTATAACAGATGCGAAGGGATTGGCTCCCAAGGCTACTAAGCGAGCACTTGTTGTTGAATACACTACTATTAAACCAACTATGGATAAGATTAAATAAGGTATCAAGATGGTGTAATCTAAAAGATGCTTCTTTTCAATTTTCATATCTTTAAAAAACTCATACTTTCTATTACGTTACTCTACATTTTCTCTTAAAATATAAAGCTAACAGCTTATATTATAACACTTTGATACCTTAAACTAAAGCAAAAGCTAAATTAACCGTTTTCAGGACTGGAAATCTGATTTTTTATCTTACCTTCAGATAGGTTTTACAATGAGCTTTCTTTGATAACTTTGCTACTTCTCATGTTTTCTCTTACGACAAACAAAAAAACAAGACCTAAGTCTCGCTTTTTGTTTGTCTTATTTTGTACCGACACTGATACGATTAAGTGCTCGACGGAGAGCAACCTGAGCACGTTGAACTTCATCAATACGGTCAGATTTAGTTGCTTCTTCCAAGTCACGTTCGGCACGTTGCTTGGCACGTTCGGCACGAGAAACGTCAATGTCGCGTTCACGTTCTGCTGAATCGGCAACGATAGTAATAAAATCATCTTTAACTTCGATGATACCACCGTTTACGGCAATCCAATCGACGTGACTCTCGTCATCCACACGACGAACCTTGAGTTCATCCACTTCAAGTGGCGCAATCAAGTTAATATGGCCTGGCAAGATACCAATTTGACCATCTTTAGTAACCGCGTGGATAAAGCTGGCATGGTGGTCATATTTCAGACCATCCGGAGTTACCACTTGTACGGTCATTTGTGCCATATCTTCACCTCATTAGTAGCCCATAGCTTTAGCTTTAGCTACTACATCCTCAATTGGACCTACGCTACGGAAGGCATCTTCTGGAAGATTGTCATATTTACCTTCAAGGATTTCTTTAAAGCTACGAACGGTTTCAGCAACTGGAACATAAGAACCTGGTTGACCTGTAAACTGTTCAGCAACGTTAAAGTTTTGTGACAAGAAGAATTGGATACGACGAGCACGTCCAACCAATGTTTTTTCTTCGTCTGACAATTCATCCATACCAAGGATAGCGATAATATCTTGCAATTCACGGTAACGTTGAAGCACACGTTGAACTTCAGTTGCAACAGCATAGTGTTCTTCACCAACAATTTCAGGTGAAAGGGCACGTGAGCTTGATGCCAATGGGTCAACGGCCGGGTAAATACCCATTTGTGTCAACTTACGTTCAAGGTTGGTTGTTGAATCCAAGTGAGCAAATGCTGTAGCTGGCGCTGGGTCAGTATAGTCATCGGCTGGAACGTAGATGGCTTGGATTGATGTAACAGAACCTTTTTTAGTTGATGTGATACGTTCTTGCAATTGACCCATTTCAGTAGCAAGTGTAGGTTGGTAACCAACGGCTGATGGCATACGACCAAGAAGGGCAGAAACCTCAGAACCCGCTTGAGTGAAACGGAAGATGTTATCGATGAAGAGAAGCACGTCTTGACCTTCGACATCACGGAAGTATTCCGCAATTGTCAAACCAGTAAGAGCAACACGCATACGTGCTCCAGGTGGTTCGTTCATTTGACCGAAGACCATGGCTGTTTTCTCAATAACGCCAGATTCTTTCATTTCCCAGTAAAGGTCATTACCTTCACGTGTACGTTCACCAACACCTGTAAACACGGAAATACCACCGTGCTCTTGGGCAATGTTGTGAATCAACTCTTGAATAAGAACGGTTTTACCAACACCGGCACCACCAAAGAGTCCGACTTTACCACCTTTAAGGTAAGGGGCAAGCAAGTCGATAACTTTAATCCCTGTTTCAAGGATTTCAGTAGATGTTGACAATTCATCGAAAGTTGGTGCTTTTTTGTGAATTGGTTCACGCTCTGCATCTTCTGCAAAAGGTGCTTCCAAGTCAATGGTATCACCAAGAACGTTAAAGACACGTCCAAGGGTATCTTTACCAACAGGAACGCTGATTGGACGACCAGTGTCCAGAACTTCTAGTCCACGAGTCAATCCATCAGTAGATTCCATGGCAATGGTACGAACCACACCTTCTCCAAGTTCAAGAGCTACTTCGAGCACGATACGTTTAGACTTTTGTTCATCAGTATAAACGACCAATGCATTGTTAATCTCAGGGAGTTTATCACCGGCTGCAAACGCTACGTCTACAACAGGACCAACAACCTGAGCAATTTTGCCTGAGCTCATTGTTTTCTCCTTATGATAGTTTTTTGGATGACAATCATCCCTTTTTCATGTGTGTCTAATTAAGACAAATCTCTAGCTATTCAAGTGCACTTGCACCACCAACAATTTCAGTAATTTCCTGAGTGATGGCAGCTTGACGCGCACGGTTATATTGGATTGTCAAATCGTTAATCACATTCTTAGCATTATCAGTGGCTGTCTGCATTGCAGTCATACCCGCTGCGTGCTCAGCTGTTTTGGCATCTACGATAGCACCGTAGATAAGACTCTCCGCATATTGTGGTAAGAGTTGATCCAAAATAGTGTCACGATCTGGTTCCAATTCAAACTTGGTCAACACATGACCTTCTGATTCATTGGGATCCAAATCAGCAATAGGAAGCATTTGTTCCACACGAACTTCGCTAGACAAACTGTTAACATGGTGGTTATAGCACACATAGAGTTCATCAAAAAGTTCATTTTGATACATTCCCACAGCTTTAGAAATGATTTTTCCGACTTGTTCAAAACTAGGTTGATCTTCAAGGCCACGAAGTTCAAAAGCAACATTCATGTTACGAGCCTTGAAGAAATCTGAACCTGTTCCACCAATAGAAATGATAGCATATTCATCTTCAGAATCATGGTCACGTTTAATCATGTCCAACACAGCTTTAAGAATTGTTGAGTTATAACCTCCAACAAGTCCTTTATCTGAAGTAATGACAATGTAACCTGTCTTACGAACTGGGCGTGCGTCCAACATTGGATTTGACGAACCATTAATCAATTCTGAATGTAGAAGATCTGTTGTGATCTGTCTAATTTTTGAGGCATAGATTTGGAAATCTTTAGCAGCTTGCTCAGAACGTGTCAATTTTGAGGCAGAAACCATTTGCATGGCTCCTGTGATTTGACTCGTTTTCTTAGTTGAAGCAATTTTTGCTTGGATTTCTCTTAGAGAGCCTGCCATATGCTGTCCTCCCTATTTCTATTTGTATTCTGACTGATCTTTGAAAGCTTGGATAGCTTCATTAAGTACAGATTCCTCAGGAAGATCCTTAGTTGTACGAATAGTTTCAAAGATATCCTCATGGTGACTATCAAAGTAGTCATAGAGTGCTTCTTCAAAATCCAAGATTTGATCAACCGGAACACTATCCAAGAAACCGTGTGTCAAAGCGTAAAGGATAACAACTTGTTTCTCAACTGGAAGTGGTTTATGAAGCGGTTGTTTCAAAACTTCGATTGTACGACGACCACGGTTCAATTTCGCTTGAGTCGCAGCATCCAAATCTGAACCAAATTGCGTAAAGGCTTCAAGTTCACGATATGAAGCCAAGTCAAGACGAAGTGTACCAGCAACCTTCTTCATTGCTTTAATTTGCGCTGATCCACCTACACGTGATACGGAAGAACCCGCATCAATGGCTGGACGAATACCTGAGTTAAACAAGTTTTCTTGCAAGAAGATTTGTCCATCTGTGATTGAGATAACGTTTGTTGCGATATAAGCTGAGATATCTCCGGCTTGCGTTTGGATGATTGGCAAGGCAGTAATTGAACCACCACCAAGATCATCTGAAACTTTAGCTGAACGTTCCAAAAGACGTGAGTGGAGATAGAAGACATCCCCTGGGTAGGCTTCACGACCTGGTGGACGACGGAGAAGCAATGAAAGTTCACGGTAGGCCACGGCTTGTTTAGACAAATCATCATAAACAATCAAAACGTGTTTTCCGTTATACATGAACTCTTCAGCCATTGCAACACCAGCGTAAGGTGCGATGTAAAGCAATGGTGATGGTTGTGATGCTGAGGCAGTCACAACGAATGTGTAATCAAGAGCACCATGTTTACGAAGCGTTTCTACTTGTGTACGAACTGTTGATTCTTTTTGACCAATAGCCACGTAGATACAGATCATATCTTGACCTTTTTGGTTCAAGATCGCATCAATGGCTACTGAAGTTTTACCAGTTTGGCGGTCTCCGATGACCAACTCACGTTGACCACGTCCAATTGGAACCAAGGCATCAATGGCCTTAAGACCAGTTTGCAATGGCTCAGAAACTGATTTACGTTGCATAACACCTGGAGCAGGTGTTTCAACTGGACGGAAACCTGTTGTTTCGATGTCACCAAGACCATCAACTGGTTGCCCAAGTGGGTTTACTACACGACCAATAAGGGCTTCACCAACTGGAACTTCCATGATTTTTCCAGTACGTTTAACAATATCGCCTTCACGAATTGCTACGAAATCCCCCAAGATAATGATACCGACATCATTAGTTTCAAGGTTTTGGGCCATACCATAGGCACCATTTTCAAATTCGAGCAACTCACCACTCATGGCATTATCAAGACCACGAGCACGTGCGATACCGTCACCGATATAGGTAACGACACCAGTTTCAGTGACGTCAAAGTTTGGCTGGAAGTTTTCAATTTGCTTTTTAATTAAAGCGCTAATTTCTTGTGCGTTAATTGCCAAAAGTCACACCACTTTCTATTTCAAATTCGTTTTAAAGGTTTGCAATTGACTGCGAATTGACGTGTCAACAACCTTATTTTTTGCTTTGATGATGAATCCTCCGATGAGGTCCTCATCAATTTTTTCTACTAAACGACGTGTCTTAATCTCAAATTTTTGTGAAACAATCGCCAAAAGTCGGGCTTTTTGTTCCTCAGACAAGGGGCTTGCTGATGTCACTGTGACATCGTAAGTATTGTCTTCTTGATCAAAGAGCTCAAGGACCAATTTCAACACATCATAGAGAATGTTGGCACGGTCATTGAGTAAGATTACCTCAAGAAAATTGTTCATATACACTGAACAAGACTCTTGAAACAAGCTCAAACTTTCTTTTTTAGCTTCACTTGTCACATTTTCCTGCGACAAGAAGGTTTTTAGATTTGTTTCAGCAAAAACTGTTAGGATTTGCCTTACTTCTTCTTGGATTGTTGACACGGCGTCTTGTTCAAAAGCGACTTCTACCAGACTTCTGGCATACTGCTCAACAAGAGCTTGTGTTTTCTTATCCATTAAGCATCTCCTAATTGATCAAGATAGCTATCAATCAAGTCAGATTGCGCTTTAGCATCAAGGTTTTGTTTCATAACTTTTTCCGCCAAGAGGACAGTCAAGTCTGCAACTTCACCTTTAACGCCAGCAAGTGCTTCCACACGGCTTTGGGCGATGTCTTGATTTGCTTTTTCTTTCAAGCGTTTAGCTTCATCATGTGCTTCTGCAATGATTTTTGATTCTTGAGTTTTACCAGTTTCCTTGGCCCCATCAATAATTTGAGCTGCCTCAGTGCGAGCACCTGCCAACTCATCTTGACGTTTTTGTGCCAAGCTTTCTGCTTCTTGACGAGCATTTTCAGCACTATCAATATCTGTGGCAATTTTCTTTTCACGAGCAGCAAAGATTCCTGTAATTTGATCCCATGCGAATTTACGGATGAGGTAATACAAGAGAAAAACTGAGCCGAGTGTGATAATGATATTACCAAGTGTCGTACTATTAATCAGTAATGACATTTCATTTCTCCCTTTCTTAATTATTCTTCGTTGACTTTATCACCAATATAGTTTGAACTTAGGATAATAAAGACATAGGCTTGGATGAAGCCGATAAAGGCTGAAAAGGCAACCCAGACAAGGTTCAAAGCAAAGGATACAGGTGCTGCAAAGACAGACCATGTCACCAATTTAAGAATCAAGCCAGTAAGTACCTCACCAGAATAAATGTTACCAAACAAACGCAAGGCCAATGAAGCAAGGTTGGTTAATTGTTCCAAAATGTTCATTGGGAGCATAGCTGGGTATGGTGAAAGGTAGCCCTTTAGATAGCCTTTAAACCCTTTTTTACGGATCCCCTCAATATGACTAATGAGGGTAATAATCAAAGAAAGAGTGATAGTAACACCGAAGTTCGATGTTGGAGAAGTCCAAAAATTGTAATGCTCACTTTTTACAGATACAAGCAAACCTAAGTTGTTTGCTGTAAAAACAAAGGTGAAAATTACAAACAAGAGCAAACTATAATTCTTCGTGAATTTCCCAAGATTTTGAGAAATGGTACTGTTCACAAACTCATAGATGAACTCAAGCACATTTTGTTTTCCCTTTGGTTTAATGGTCATCTTACGACTTGACCAGAAAACCACTCCAAAAACGATAATTACTGTCAAGAGAGACATGGCAAGGACAGTCAAGTCAAAATCAATCCCAAATAATGAGACGGTTGGATTACTTGTAGTTTCCACTGCTCATCCCTCCTTCATCTTTTTATTTGTCTATTAGACAATGTAGCTAAGGGCAAACAATACGAAGAAGGTACCTTCGATAAAGGCAACACCAGTAAACATCAAAGTTTGAAGTTTGCTAAACATCTCAGGTTGGCGAGCTGCAGATTTAGCGATATTGGCAACGAGGATACCCTCACCAATAGATACACCCATAACGGCCAAACCGAGGGCTAAGATAGTTAGATTCATAGTAGAATTCTCCTTTTTAATTATTTTTACCCTGCTATTTTAGTCCTATTTTCCACGAAAGTCAATGAATTGACGGTTTTTTAGACGTTTTCACTGACTTTGCCTAACGTTTTCATTATACTTACACAAGCGTTTACTTTTAATGAAAAACTTTCTGCTTATTTCATAAAAACAAGCCTAACCTTGTGAGATTAGACTTGTTTGGGAGATTTATGAAAAGAGAAAGATACACTGCCTGACTTAAAACCAGAACATGTGAGCGCTACTGAACGACGTTCAGTAATACTTATTAGGATGACTATAGTATAACTTGAGTTCCTTAAAGAAAGCTGAAGGGAGGGGGATTTACAAAATATGAAAATAATTATTTATTCTTCGCCACCCATCCAATAGCATCTGATGGGGGATTATCAATATCAATCCAGATAAACTCTATACCAATTTCACCGTTTTTGAATTTGCTGAGACGAATACCATTGATTTCTAATTCATCTAAACGTTGGGCCGTGAGGATTTCTCGTTCAGCAAGTTGGAAGACTCCTCTCAAAATCCAATTCCCAAGAATATCCTGTTTATCTATAGACTGGATTGCTTTCCCAGAATCTTGGTTAATATAGGCGTCAATAATATCTCCAGATGGTAAAAATCTCAATTTAAACGTTCGATTTTCTTTAGAAAGAGCAAGTTTCTTTGTTCCGGGTTTAAACGTACCAATATTTTTTCCAAAAAAATCTGGTCGTTCGGCATGAAAATGATTTGATTCTGGAATTGGGATGTAAACCTCACTCACAGGTCGGTAAACCAACTTTTCAATACTCTTGATTAAATCTTGATTATTCTTTGAGTAAGCAAAATCTACTAACTTCTCACGGATAATCTTCATTTGATTTTTTTCTTCCTTAGTCTTCCAACTCTTTAGTAGAATCTCCTCTAATGAATATATCGCAAAAGCCATTTCCTCTGAGGATAACTCGTTTTTAAAGCGATTCTGAAATTTTACAATACGTGGTAGACGGTCTTTCTTAGCTAACTTAGAACCCCCATTAAAGCCATTAAAACCAGAATTTTCTTCTACATTCCCATCTTTATCTGTGATTGCCCAAGAAACTGTTTCTAAAACATCAGGAGCTTTCTTATCTACTGTCAATAAATGAAGATTCTCAAATAGATAAAAGGGGTCTTCAACATAATGTACATCCCAAGTATCGACAATAATATCCTTATTATTAAAAGTCATGTGTAGTTGACTATCTGCAGCAGTGTACTTGTAATCATGATGACCATCAGTAAACCTAAAATTCGTTGGATTTTTTAGATTGGTCGACCCTTTAATTTGTAAATTGTCCAAATCAACTGGTAAATAAGATGTCTCGCCCACATGAATTTGAGGGACACTACCTTTTGGTGTCGGCATTAATACATGATACACAGCCTCAACATGAGTTGAATTTGACTTAAAACCCTTAATCAATGCTTTGGAAGATTCAATTCGTTGATTCCGTAAAGTTGCAATTTTTCGAGCCAATTTTTCGTATCGCTCATAATTTTCCCTGTCTGCACTTTCTTTATCAGGAGAAATCTCAGCATAAAAAGTAATTTCACTTAGTAATTCATTCCAAGACTGTGAATCTTTCTTAAACTGAGCAATCTTTTGGTCGCCTGAATTAAGGCCAAAAGATTTGATACCAACAAGATATTTGTGGTTTTCATCAACAATAACCGAAGCATCATAAGATGTATTAGCAATATCCTCGCCAACGGCTTGAAAAGCTTTTTGAAAAACTGTTTCTTGAAATTTTGAGTTAACAATTGGAGCTACAAAATCCTCTGCGCTATTCTTCCCATCTACTTCTGCTTTTTGCGAAAAGGCCTCGCTCAGGCTAGCAAAATTGGTAATGAGAGTCTTATATTTGTCTTTTTGTTCTTGTTTTAGGTGTTCCCACATCAATCAATCCTCACTTCTTGCTTAAGTATATCAAAAGAAGACTAGATTTTCACTAGTCCTCTTACTTATATAATTCGTTAAATGGTACTGTAAAACTCTAAATTAACACGATTTTTGGATAACTTAACATATCCCTCACTAGAAACAACAATACGCATGAATTTATTATCTATTTATGGACAGCATATAAAATTCTTTACTTCTTTTATTACGAATCAACGATCTATACTGTTCATCAGTAATAACTTCAAGATTGCCATCATATTCTTCGTAGATTTTTTTGTATGCTTCTGCTTCATTATTTACAAAATCTTTAACATACGACTCGCCTTCAAATTGTCCATTCATCTTGATATAGATAATTGCGATATTTCCTGAACGATTATGGTGAGATTTACCTATACCCTTGTTTAAAGCCTTGGCAACATTTTCCGCAATGCGTTTAATTACAGGGACAACTACACTATTTCCAGCTTGTTTATATAGTTGACCATTTGAAACACCCTCAGGTAACTTAAAGGTCTTTGGATAACCTTGTACATTGAAGGTTTCTTTCGGAGTCAACTTACGAATCTCACCACTATCTGTCAGTATCAATGGAACATTGTGCCCGCCTGTTCCCATATTAGCTGTTAAAGTAGGAACAACGCCGTTTTTATTTTCACGGACATACTGACGGCGCCATTGGTAAACTGTATCCTGACTAGTCACACACTCTTTTAATTCATCATAAAATCTTTGCTTACCTTCTCGGTAATAGAATGCTTCGCCAGGCACTGCACCAAAATCAATCACATCACTCAAGGTCGTTGTCAGCTTGATTTCCTCTGGAAACTCAAACAAATCATAGGCTTCCTTGGTATCAAAACCAACAATATAAATCCGCTCACGGTTTTGTGGGATATTTCCGTAGTCTTTCCCATTGAGAACCTTCCACTTGATGAAGTAGTTATTCTCAGTCAAGGCTTCACGAATAACCTTGAAAGTATTACCATGATCATGACCAACCATGTTCTTGACGTTTTCGATAAAAATGGCACGAGGTTTCCGTCCCTCAATCATGCGAAGCAATTCGAAGAAAAGATCCCCACGATCATCATCAAATCCCTTACGATAACCCGCAATACTAAAGGCCTGACAAGGGAAACCTCCCATAATCACATCCACACGCTCAGTCGGAATATCCTTTGGCTGAACAGCGTGAATATCACGACCATCCAAATAGGTATCTGGATAGTTTAACTGATAAGTCTGACGCGCATACTTATCAAATTCATTGGCATACACCACTCTGAACTCGTTGGTCTGTTCAAAACCCAACTCAATTCCCCCGACACCTGAGAAGAAAGCTGCAATGTTGTACTTCTCAGAGCGGTTCGAACTTACAGAATTTGTCATGTAGTAACCTGCTTTCTAAACTAATATTTCTTTTATCATTGCGACCACTTCGAGTAAATCACATCTTTCTTCATCTAAGTTACTTTCATAAATTGAAAAAATGACTTCACAATCTTCATTATTAGATTGAATATAATAACCTCTTTCACTATCATAATCCTCAGTTACATGAGCAAGAGCATTACGTCTATCAATAAGAAGCAACCAGTTATCTCTAATTTTAATAAGATTTCTATATTTTTTATTATCTCTTCTTTTTAAAGTCTCATTTACCTGTAATTCATTTATAAAATAACTTTTTACAAGTTCTCGATAAGGTTTCTCTTTGGAATAGTGTGGGCATTTTCTTCTTAAAAGATGTTCTATTTCAGCATTTTCATACATATATTGTCCTCTAAGAGCGTTGAGTTCATCCCATCGGCAAAGAATAACATCAATTGCTTCTTCGAAATTTTGTTTTACTAAACGATTCCCTACTGAAAAAAATGTAAAGTTTGCGAATACAAAATTTGAAGTTGTTGGCAAATTAAAATAACTAATGACATCTTGTTTCAAATCTTTATTCGACTTATTGGAATAAAGAATTACAAACTGTTTATAACCTTTCGATTTTCGTATTTCTTCTACATAAGAGAGGCCTGTATTTTCCTGCTCTAAATTGAAATCTGAAATAAAAAAGTCGATTCTTTCAGTATTTTCCAAAGCTTCCTTAGCTTCTTCAAAAGTTCCCTTGGGAATAATGTTAGCTTCGTAACCTTTTTTCTTTAGTATATCACCAACTATTTCTGTTCGTCTTTTATGAGCTGTAGATTGTAAAGCATCCTCCAGCCATAAAATATTAATAGTTTTTCTCACGTTTTATCTCCAAATTCTATTTTGAAATCTACATTCTCTCCTAAAGAAGACACACTAATCGTCCAACCAAACTCCTCACAGATTTCTCTACATAGATACATCCCAATACCTGTACCATTTGCTTTTGAAGTTACCCCTAATTGAAATATACTATCTATTGGAGTTATTACAATAGGTCCTGTGTTTGATATAAAATGTAAAGCATTGTTATCTTCTGTGAAATATATAGTAATTTCCACATTTCTTCTGCGTTCTTCAGCATTTAATAGTAAATTATCTAAAAGGACACCAAGATCGTAGATATTTACATCTTTAAACACAGGAGTACTATCAAATTTCAATAAAATTTTAGCATTACTTTCTTCTGACACTATATCAAAGTAATTTGATAGATACTCCTTTAAATCAATATTAACTGTATTACTAAGCGATTGATTTGTAACTCGTAATATTTGCGTTTTTATAGAAACTAGTTTATCTGCAGCCCTCCTTAGGCTTGCAATTTGTTTCAACATTTGAAATTTCAATGAATCCTCAAAAGGTTCAGCTAATTCGATGATTCTGTCAATTGATTCGTCAAGTTCTCCTCCTACTTTACTCAATTCATGAAATAATAGCTCTTGTCTCTCCGGCTTATCTTTCTCAAGAATTGCCTCTTTAATAGCTACTTCTCTTTTTAAACGACTATTCTCTTTATCAATTTTTTGTTTTTCTTTTTTTACTTCTTGATTCTCTTTTCTTAACTCGACAGTAGCCTTTTTCAAGTTTTTTTGAAGCTCTTTTTTTTCTGAAAGAGTTGTATTTACATCATCAAGAAGTTCAAATTTTTTTTCTAATGGTTGAGCAATTTTAGGAAGTTCGTAATATGTCGGAGCAACTGTAAATTTGTACTTTTTAAATCTTCGAATTAACTTTTGGATAGCTTCAGTATCATCAGTTTCAATTTCATCAATATCACTATTACCAAAGTTTATTAATTGCATATAGGATTCTAAGGGTCTGTGAACAAGTTCCATATATACTTTTTCAAACTCTATAGTATAAGAATTGGTAACAAATCCTCTGTCACGTGATGTAACTTCATTAAAGTGATTTTCAGAGTCGGTAATGTTAATCCATCCTAGCAATTCTCTATGAGCCAAATATCTATTGTATCCCTGACCTTTACGTAAATTAAGACCGAATGCATCAAAATCAACTTCTCCATATGGGAAAATTCTAAAATTATTCTTATACAAGAAAATAGACCCATAATTTTTCGGTTCAGTTTTCATTATTCTTGTAAAATTGTTCTTTGCTGCTGTACTTAAATAATAAATTTTGAAGTAAATATCTTTTAAGATTGTATTATTCTCAATTTTAAAAGAGTAAATTATCTTTTCCTTATCGTATAAGGTAATGCTAATTTCTGTTTCTTTTATATCACACTCAATGTATATAGTTTTTTTATCTAATACTGTAACAATATCATTGCTAATATATTCATCTAATTCAGCAATTCCTGAAGAAGATGAAATGTACTTAACATTAATCTTTGTTTTACCATCATCCACAAATGGATTTACAAGTCTTTGAAGAGCCTTTATAACCTTTTTAATTCTATTTAAACCCCAACCATCTCTCAAGTTAGAGATGGTTAAGATAGTCCCTGATTTTTGAATAAAACTATCTTCGACTACATCTAAGCTAGTATATGTGACATCTAACTCTTCAAATTTTTTTAGGGAATCCTTTTCAAATTCACCCCAGTCAATTTTTAGTTCACTAACTTCACCATCTTTATGACTGATAAGCTTAAGCTTAGTTCCTAAACTGTCACAAGAAAAACGACCTATTCCTTTGGAACCAGCATATACCTTATCGCTATCTTTTTTTTCTGAATGAGCAACGAACAGCCATTTATTTTCAATATCATCACGATTCATTCCCTTACCGTTGTCCTGAATGATGATGTAATTTTCATAACTGTTTATAATAAGATTTATTTCTGTTGCATCAGCATCATAACCATTTTTTACCAACTCAAAGATAGCTACTAATTCGTTTGTAATCAGGTCTTTACCAATTATATTCTTTAAGCCTGAACTTACTTTAAAGTGTAATTTTTCTTCCATCTTAACTCCTTATTAAGAGATTTTCAAAAGGATTTCTCCAACTTGCTCCGCAAACAAAGGTGGAACAGCGTTAGCAACTTGAGTGTATCGAGGAACATCCGTTTTTCGTCGTTCACCACCCGTAGTATACGATCCCTTGAATTCATAATCGTCTGGAAAACTTTGAATCCTAGCGTGTTCTCTAACTGTCATGATTCTAGGCTCTTCATAATGAATATAATCATCAGGAATAGAAGTAAGCGTATTACAAATCGAATTCTTTTTTAAAGGAGTTACTCCACGCTTCTTTAAACCCTCAACTAGATTCATAGATGGTGTAATTCGTATACTCTTTTCAGAAGCAGTCATTAAACGTTTAAATAAATCTATTGTTTCACTTTTATGTTTTGCGAATCGATGACTATCAGGGAAAACCCCTCGTTCAATATTTTTTCTCATTAATTTTTGGTATGCTGATGTTACTCGGCCATACTTTCCATTTTTAAATCCCTTAGTATCTTTACTATCGACTTCTCCATAACTTTTTTTCAAATCATTAATAGCTTGAGAAATTGTAATTGGAATCTTTAGTCCTCTATCCCTTAAAAAACAATCTCTACTTTTAAATAATTCATCAAAAAATATCTCATAAACTCCATTTTTTGATGCAAATAGAATAAATCGTTTCCTATTTTGAGGAACACCATATTCTGACATTGTAACAATTTTATAGTCTAAGTTATAACCTAATTCATGTAATTCCGAAACAAGAATATCAGAATATTTTTGTTTATCCTTATGGCCCTTAAAACCTACAGTAAATCCTTGAACATTTTCGAAAAATAACATAGTGGGTTGAACTAATTTGATAAACTCAATATACGAATGCATTAATTGATTTCGTACGTCATCTTTTTTTCTCTTTCCTGCCATAGAAAATCCTTGACATGGTGGCCCCCCCACAACTAAATCAACAGAACCATTTAATTTAGCAAGTTCCTTACTATGCACTTCTAGAAGTTCATTTATATCCCAATTTTTCATTTCAAGCCAGTCCGGCCATAAAAAATGATTTCTTTTTTCAATTAAGTTGTATTTTAAAGTACTAAAAGCATCTTTATTTCTTTCTACTGCAAATATACCATGTATTCCTGCATTATAAAGGCCTAAGGATAAGCCACCAGAACCTGCAAATAAATCTATGTATTTCATGAATTCTCTTTCAGCTATTGAAATTTATTATTACAATTCTATCACAAATCAAAGTAAAAAAACACAGCATTCCGCCGTGTCTCTTTCTTTATTTCACCAATTTCTTCATTTCTTCAATACGTACGACTGTCGCATCATATTTAGCTTGGTAATCTTCTTGTTTGTCGCGTTCTTTTTGGACGACTTCTGGTTTGGCATTGGCTACGAAGCGTTCATTGCTAAGTTTCTTACCAACCATGTCGAGTTCTTTTTGCCATTTAGCCAATTCTTTTTCAAGACGAGCCAATTCTTCTTCAACATTAAGAAGGTCAGCGAGTGGCAAGTAGATTTCTGCGCCTGTGATGATGCTTGACATAACCAAGTCAGGCACTTCGACATCTGCTGCAATTTCCAAGTGTTCTGGGTTTGTGAAGCGTTTGATGTAGTTGACATTATCATTAAAGAAAGCATCGAGCTTGCTGTCGCTTGTCTTGATCAAGATAGTGATTGGCTTGCTTGGAGCTACGTTCACTTCTGCACGTGAGTTACGGACTGAGCGAATAACGTCTTTAAGAGCTTCAACGCCAGCTGCCGCTTCTTCATTTTCAAATTCTGGGCGAACCACTGGGTATTCAGCCGTCACGATAGTTCCTTCAGAGATTTGTCCAAAGATTTCTTCAGTTACGAATGGCATGATTGGGTGAAGGAGACGCAAGATTTGGTCCAAAGTGTAAAGAAGGACAGAACGAGTGATGACTTTTTCATCTTCGTTATCGCTGTAAAGCACTTCCTTGGTCAACTCAACGTACCAGTCCGCAAACTCATCCCAGATAAAATTGTAAAGGATGTGACCGGCAACACCAAATTCAAACTTATCAAAGTTTTCAGTGACTTTTCCAATAGTTTCGTTGAGGTTGTGGAGAATCCAACGGTCTGTAACGTTACCTGCTTGACCAGCAGCCACTTTAGCTACATTATCGCGCGCAGCATCCAAGGTCAAACCTTCATTGTTCATAAGGATATAGCGAGAGATATTCCAAATCTTGTTAATGAAGTTCCAAGACGCATCCATTTTCTCGTAAGAGAAACGAACGTCTTGACCTGGTGCAGAACCGTTTGAAAGGAACCAACGAAGGGCATCAGCACCGTATTTTTCGATAACATCCATTGGGTCAATACCGTTACCGAGGGACTTAGACATCTTACGTCCTTGCTCGTCACGGATAAGACCGTGGATAAGGACATTCTTAAAGGGTTGACGACCAGTGAATTCCAATGATTGGAAAATCATACGAGACACCCAGAAGAAGATGATGTCGTAACCTGTAACCAAGGTTGAAGTTGGGAAGTAACGTTTGAAGTCTTCTGCTTCCACATCAGGCCAACCCATAGTTGAGAATGGCCAGAGGGCTGAACTGAACCAAGTATCCAAGACATCTTCGTCTTGTTTCCATCCGTCGCCTTCTGGTGCTTCTTCACCAACGTACATTTCACCCTCAGCATTGTACCAGGCAGGGATTTGGTGACCCCACCAGAGCTGACGAGAAATAACCCAATCGTGGACATTTTCCATCCATTGAAGGAAGGTGTCGTTAAAACGAGGTGGGTAGAAATCAACCTTGTCGTCTGTGTCTTGGTTTGCGATGGCATTCTTCGCCAATTGATCCATCTTAACGAACCATTGTGTAGACAAACGTGGCTCAACAGGAACACCTGTACGTTCTGAGTGACCAACTGAATGAGTCATCTTTTCGATTTCAACAAGGGCACCGATTTCTTCCAATTTCTTAACAACAGCCTTACGTGCTTCAAAGCGGTCCATACCGTTGAATTCACCAGCCAATTCATTCATGGTACCATCATCGTTCATAACGTTCACTTGCGGAAGATTATGACGTTGACCAACCAAGAAGTCATTCGGGTCGTGGGCAGGAGTGATTTTCACCACACCAGTACCGAATTCAGGGTCTGCGTGTTCGTCCCCAACAATTGGGATTGGCTTGTTCAAGATTGGCAAGATAACATTTTGACCAATCAAATCTTTATAACGGTCATCATTTGGGTTAACTGCTACGGCAGTATCCCCAAACATAGTCTCAGGACGTGTTGTTGCCACTTCAAGGGCACGTGAACCATCTTCCAACATATAGTTCATGTGGTAGAAGGCACCTTCGACATCCTTGTGAATAACCTCGATATCAGAAAGGGCTGTACGAGCTTTTGGATCCCAGTTGATGATAAATTCACCACGGTAAATCCAACCTTTTTTGTAAAGCTCTACAAAGACCTTACGAACCGCTTTTGAAAGACCTTCGTCAAGGGTGAAACGCTCACGAGAGTAGTCTACAGAGAGCCCCATCTTGCCCCATTGTTGCTTGATAGTTGAGGCATACTCATCTTTCCATTCCCAGACTTTATCAAGGAATTTTTCACGACCAAGGTCATAACGAGAGATGCCATCTTCAGCCAAACGGGCTTCAACCTTAGCTTGAGTGGCAATACCTGCGTGGTCCATACCAGGAAGCCAAAGCGTATCGAAACCTTGCATACGTTTTTGACGGATGATGATATCTTGAAGAGTTGTATCCCAAGCGTGACCAAGGTGAAGTTTACCAGTTACGTTTGGTGGTGGAATGACGATAGAATAAGGCTTGGCCTTTTTATCGCCTGAAGGCTTGAAAACATCTTCATCAAGCCATTTTTGGTAACGACCAGCCTCAACCTTGGCTGGATTGTATTTAGGTGAAAGTTCTTTAGACATGTGTTTGCTCCTCTATTTCTTTAACTAAATCAAATACGAACTGCTCTGCTACATCTCTGTTACAGTTTTTATTTATGAAATAAGTATTACCATCAACAGAGAGTTTAAGATAGTTTTTTTTATTACCTGTTTCTGAAATTTCTGTATGAATTCTACGAAATTGTCCTTTGCTTTCCAACTCCTTTTTCACCTTATCTTTTATTTCTTTTTTAATTCCTTCACTATCTTTATTGTTAAAAATTCGTTTAAAATAATTAGGAACTGACTCATCCGGTTGTCTCTGAAGTTCAACGTAAGTATTTCGTGTACTACTATTACTGTTAAATCTTTCGGAAATAATTGTAATGTTTTTTTTAACTTTTTCGGAAATACTATCGTCAACTTCATCAATAAACACTATTGGTAACAAAGCCTGAAGTATTTCTAAATGATAACGCAGTAAAAAATCGGATTGAGAATCGAATTCCCTATCATCACAAAAACTTTGAAGAATACTTTGGATATTATCAGACACATTTAAGAAACCAATATAAAATTTCCCACTAAGCTCTAAAATCTCTGTAAAACAACTCTTCAAAAATTCGGTATTATCACTTGAAAAAGCTGGTTGATATTTCCAACGTTCTGAAAATGAAAAGTCCACAATTAGCTTATTAAAAATTTCTGAAGAGCTATTTTTTATCGATAACAAAGATTTTTGGTTTCCTACGCTATTTTTTGTAATAGCCTCATAAAATTTATTAATTTCTTTTATATACTCATAGACATTGTTACGCTTATTCTGCTCAATTTTTTCTATATAATTGTCCTTTTTACTTTTGTCTAACTCTGATACTCGATTTTCATACTCTTCTTTCCGCTCTTTATCTCTCTGCTCAAAATCTTCTTTTCTTTCTCTTTCTCTGTGTTGATTATCCAATTCCCTCGCCTTTCTCTCATGACTATTCCTTAATAGTTCTACAATGACGGGAGAAACGAGAGCTACAATCGCAATCAGCAACGCAGCAAAGTCAGTATTTCTAAACACTACAGCCTCCATTATCTGAATGAACATAAAAGTCCCTGTCATAGTTATGACAGGGACGAATATATATCCGCGGTACCACCCAGTTTTGAGTGGAAACCACTCACAGCTTTTTTGATTCAATTTGACCGTCAGCAACCAGCTTTGATATTTGTGCGGATTTCTCAGTACCACCGCTTCCTGTGACAAATGGGCTTCAAAGCACCTCTGAACAACCTTATTTTATCATAATTACGCACTAATGACAAATTGAATTGTATGCAAAATCACCACAGACATATCTAGACTTTACAGAAAGTCAACTATCATTTTTTCCAAATAAATTTTATCAAACCATTTTAGTAATCCTAAAATTCGTTGAAGTATATTATATTTAGGTAATTACTTTGTTTTTAAAATTTCCTTTTATTTTTTTCAAACTTATAATAACTTTTTGATGGTTCTAAATAGAAATATTTTAATAACCAAATCATACCACTTCCAAAAATTAAAGATAATATGAAACAAAAAAGAACAATAATAGTTGAAGCATAAAATCCAGACATCCAATTATCTGGCAAATTTAAAAGATTTGCTAACTCTACTTTTATCTTTAATCCAGTTATAATTTCAATTAACTTCGGAATAATACTTAATATTAATAAAGTAAGAAAACTGTATAGTTGAATTTTATAGAGATGCCTATCCATCTTATCAGTTCTTATTGGTTTTTTCTTATATTTCTTTGGATCAAACTGGGAATTTATTTCTCCTATCAAACTGGGAATTAAGATTGGTAGAAACCAAGTTAAAGCATTTATTAATTCACTTTCAACTTGATTAAAAAGTGCAAGTAATAGTAAACATATTATTCCAATTACCCACGAAGCAATCACATCTTTTACTTCTTTGATACCATGCCCTATTTGTTTATAAACTATCCTCCAACATATTAAATAAAGAGCCATATAAGAATTTAATACAACTATATCAACAATTAAATCAGCGTGAAAATCAATAGTTCGTGAAAAAAAGTAGTATAGGTAGATAATATACCAAACAAATGAAGATAAAATCATACTAGCATATGCATTCCACAATGTTTTTCCCTTAGGCACAAATATGTTATTTCTCTGCTTAAATATTTTGATCGATACTAACGCTTTTATAATAGCTAATATAACTGGTACTATCAAGATCAGCAAAATACTAATCCAATCACTCATCTGATTTTCATTTATTTTATAAGATTTCATTAAATCATTTAAAGTAGAATTGACTAAATTCAAGTGATATAAAAAATAAATAAATATTCCAGAAAATATCCCATCATAAATATTCATAAAAGCTAAGACTTCAATACTTTTTGAAAGAAAAGATCGGAATCTATGGAAGCGATTTATGTAGATAATAGCATGCGTCAGTATCAAAGCAAATTGAAAAATTATAACTAGTTTATATTTAGAAACAAAAAATATAATTGAAGTTAAGATTGAAATCAAAAAATAAGAAAAAAAACTAAATTTAGAATAATTACATTTAGTCAAAAATTTAAAATAAAAACCAGTCAATAATAAGCAAATAATTATCTCCAGAATATAAAGCGTTGTATACCTAGTGAAAATCAAACTAAATAAAAAGGAGGGAACAGCTACACTAAAAATAGATGCAGTAGCTAGTATAGGAACAATAGCAAGTACGTGTAAAAATTTCTTCCAAATTTTAGTAAAAATACTCATAGTTCTCCCACAATACTTAAATTCATCATCTCTCCCACTCACTCTTCAGCAAGCCATACATCAGACTGTCACAACGCTTGCCTTGGGCATCTTTGCGGTCTCGGATACGAGCTTCAAGAGTAAAGCCAAGTTTTTCCGCAACTCGTTGACTTTGGACATTGTAGCCAAAGCAGACCAGTTCTATCTTGTGAAGATCCAGTTCTTTGAAAGCTAGGTCAATCAAAGCACACGCGGCTTCTGGAACATAACCTCGACCCCAATAGTCTGGGTGCAAGGTATAACCTATCTCCAGCACATCATCTTCGTGACGATGGTTGAAATCAACAGAACCAATAACGGTATCGGTTCCTTTGGCCACAATTCCATAGCCTGCTGGAAGATTGTCTTTTTGATTGCGCTCACGAAGGATATGCTCCAGGTAATAAATCTCGTCTGCCAAGGTCTTGACGGGTGGAAATCCTGCAGGGTAGGAGACTTCTGGGCGACTGGCAAAGTCAAAGATATCCCTTGCATCCGCCACTGTACGAACTCGCAAGACAAGTCGCTCCGTTTCGATTCGTTCAGGTAACTCAGCTCTTGCCATCCTTCTTCCTCGCTTTCTTGATGAAGCTTCCCATGGGATCGACACGATTATCTAGATAGCGATAGACACGTTTATGGCCATCCCCCATAAAGTAAGTCGGTTCAAAAGAATCGTTACGGAAATGGCCCTTGTCATCTAACAAATCAGAATCAACAAGGCGGTTTAGAATCTTAGCAAAGATATGGCAGATGCCATCTTCCTCGATAATCCGATCTACCTGACAGTCCAATACGACTGGACAGGCATCCAGTATAGGTGCTTGTGTCAGTTTAGAAGGTTGGAAATCTAAGCCGAGTTTAGCAATCTTTTCACGGTGACTAATAAATCCAGCCTGTTCCATCTCAAGCATTAAACTTTCATCAGGAATATTCACAGTAAACTTCTGATAATGCTTAATCTGGTCTGCCGCATTTTCCTCGCTACCAACCCCGATTACGAGCCAATCTCCTAGACTATAGGAAGAACTACAAGTCGTCACATTATAGCCATGTGTCTGGTCCTGGTAACCCAAGATAAAAATTGGAAAACCATAGTACAATTTACTGGTCTCAAAAGATTGCTTCATGTCACCCTCCCTTGATAGGAACATAGACCTCGCTTTCGCTCCGTCTGCATCAATATCTCTAAATTCACCTGCGACCTTGGGTCTTGGTTCTTTAAAAGCTATAGAAAATCCCTGCCATCAACATGACAGGGACGAATGTGTATCCGCGGTACCACCCAATTTTGAGTGGCAACCACTCACAGCTTTCTTGATTCAATTTGACCATCAGCAACCAGCTTTGACATTTGTGCGGATTTCTCAGTACCACCGCTTCCTGTGACAAATGGGCTTCAAAGCACCTCTGAATGGTCTTATTCTATCACATTTTTAATCTCAAGACAAATGAAATTGTGGTGGAAATCTTATTGATTTTTGAATTTGAAAGTATGTCCTCTGTCTTACTTTTCCTCATAATTTTCAGTGGCTACTATTATCTTTCATGACAAGTTCTAACTTTGCTTGGCTTTCCAAATACCTATTACGGTAAGTTATTGCCATAGTTTTATACTCTTCGGAGGTCATTTTATAAAAATCAGCTTCTTCTTTGTAAGATTCTACAAACTTTTTGTAATAATCGATATCTTTCATCGGATTCTTAATGATTTTATCTATCAACACATAAATCCCTAAAAATACACCACCAAGAATCACCCCAAGAAAATAGGGCGCCGCAAGAAATGATTTAACTAACTCCATGAAGTCCACCATCACTTTCCTTCGAAATCCTTCCGAAAATGTTCTTTATAAACTTTTAATTCAAGCTCACAAACATCTTTGAGCTTTTTCCCAGCTGCAACTCGTCTTTGATGTGCTTTTATTAAAACATGTTCGGACTTTGTCTGATTAATAAAATAACACAACAGCCAATAAGCAACTATAACCCCTAACATTATAGTAATTATCCTAACCACCAAGAAAATCATCTCTCTACTCCTCTCTTAATGAACTTGCTGAAAACATTGTAACAAAACATCAGCAAAAATCGAGACCTTTTTCACAAGGAATGGCTCCTTTATCATAAGTAAAGCATTAATTTTATTTTAAGTACAGAAATGATGGGATTATAGTTATTTCAGGATAGATAATCTACATGCTAAATTACTTTATTTTCATAAGAAAAATCCCTGTCTTCTGACAAGGATTTTTCTTATTTTTCTTCCTTAGCTCTTTCTTCTTTTAGCCATTTTTCATAGCTTTCAAGTAGATTGATAGCCATTTGGGTTGCCAAGGCTAGTGAGAAGGCTTCTGTACCTTCAGTTGTTTCGTCTTGGACTTCCAATTTACTTTCTTCGTAAATGGCTTTGAGAGCCTTATTGCTAAGCGTGTCTTTAAATGCTTGGAATTCTTTCATGGTCAAAGCCTCCTTGATTCTACGGCAACTTTTACAGCTACTGTTACCGTTTTCACTTTAAGTTTACACCATTTCAGAGAAATTGCAAGGATTTTCCTCAATAATAAGGAGAGCTTTCACTCTATCTGCGACCTACTGAGCAGGAGTCGCAGCCCCTGTCAGATACTCAGTCGTATAAGCTACGATAGCTCCTGAATCAGCATTTACCGCGTATTTATAACGTAGACCACTAGCAGCATAATCAAAACTGATATTATAGACTTTACCGTCTCCTTCAGTCTTCAAATCCGTTTTCAAGTTGGTCACAGAACCCTCAGCTAGGCCAGCATGGTTAAGAGCTGTTGTTTGCGCAGTTTCTTTGGATACTGCTGTCTCTTCCTTGCTTTCGCTAGGTTGAGTTTCGTCTTTAGGCTCTTCACTTTTTTGAGTATCATCCTCATCCTTAGATGTTGGATGGTCACTCTTATGTTTCAAAATAGATCCTGACTGACCGTCAATCGTATACTCAAAATGGTTGTCTGACGTTGTGAAACTAATCTCATAACTTCCGTGAAGCCCAGAACGTGCTTTCGAAACTGTTGATTGAGAAATCTCAGAAGTTTTGACACCTGCATTTTTGTAAGCAATGTCGGCTGCATCTTGTTCTGACAAACGATAACCTGAACCGTTAAAGATAAACAGGCCTGCAGCGATGGCAACTGGGATAGCGAGCAAAAGCAGATAGCTCACTAGCTTTTTCATTTTTCGCATAAAATTCTCCGCTATTTTAATCTAATACTACTATTATATCTTAAAGTTCTAAAATTGTCAGATAAACTTGGCTCATTTTTAGGTCGACATTATAAAAAGTTCCCGATAGCTATCAGGAACTTCTACGAAATGTTACTATTTGGCCAGTTACAAAGACTAGGATGGCTATCCAGATAAAGAGGAAACCTTTCAATTCTCCAAAGCTGACCGTCTCACCAAAAATGAGAATGGCTACGAGAAGTTGAATCGTAGGATTAAGATACTGGATGAAACCGATAAGGTTAAGCGGTGCCCTTTTGACTGCTTCCGAGAAGCAAAGCAAAGGAACGGCAGTCACCACACCTGAGATGGCTAGGAGAAACATTTCCATGCTCGAATAGGAAGAAAATGATTCTGGAGAAAAGAAAATGAGATAGATAGCTACAAAAGGTAGTAGCAATCCACTTTCTACTAGCATGGCTACGTCACTGGAGAGCTTAACCCCTTTTTTGATGAGACCGTAGAAACCAAAGCTCAGAGCTAGTCCCAAAGAAACCATGGGAAGTTTTCCTGTATTGACAATAAGAACCAGTACTCCTATAAAGGCCAACACTACTGCTGCCCACATGGTTCTGCTCAATGATTCACGAAGAAAAATAAGAGCAAATAGTATGGAAACAATAGGCATAATGTAATAGCCCAGGCTAGCCTGCGTCGCTTGCCCATGACCCACAGCATAGATATAAATCAACCAGTTAGCTGCTATGAGAAAGCTGGCAAGTAGCATGCGAAGTAAGACTTTCTTATCTTGCCAAATTTCGATTAACTCATCTTTAAAACGTGCATTTTGCTTAGCAACTAGGGCATAAACCAACATAGTCACCACAGTAAAAACAATTCGCCATGAGAAGGTGTTGTAAGCCGAAACACCTGCTAGAAGCTTCCAAAAAAGGGATAAAAATCCCCATTGAATATAGGTTGCTAAACCAAAGAGTAGCCCTTGATTTTTTCTAGTCAACGACAACACCTGCTTTATCCACAGATAGGATGAAGGTTTCACCATCTAAGCCAAGACCATCTATTGCAGTTTTAAGAGCTTCAGCCTGATCGTTCGGCGCCAAGGTCATAACTGTTGGGCCAGCGCCTGAGAGATAGGTCGCATAAGCACTGTATTGGCCTGACAATTCTTTAATAGTCGCAAATTCTTTAACCAATTTTTGACGGTAGCGTTCGTGGAACATGTCTCCTTGGATAGCACGTCCTGCCTTAACCAAATCACCTGCAAAGAGGGCAGCAATGGCAACGTTGGCAATAGATGATGCAGCTACAGCTTCTTTGTAAGACAAGTCACTTGGAAGCACCCCACGTGAATCAGACGTCTTAAGTTCATAACTCGGAATGAAGGCTACAAAAGCACATTCTGGAAAATCTGTAACGACGCTATTAACATGTTCATCCACATAAGATGCCACAACAAGATTCCCAAAAATAGCTGGAGCAACATTGTCCGGGTGACCTTCAATCTTGGTCGCAATATCAAGTTTATCATCGTCTGAGAGCTTCAAGTCTGCCAATTGATTGGCCAACTCGATTCCTGCGACAATAACAGAACTTGAAGAACCTAGCCCACGCGCCAAGGGAATATCTGATGTCATCACCAATTTATGAGGCTGCAAATCAGACTTCACTTGCAAGGCTGTTGAAATGAGGAGGTTATTTTCATCTGAGGGAATATCTCCCAAATCGTGTTCGATATGCCATGCATCCGCTGGTTCAAGCACCTCGATTGTCAAATATTTAGAAACGGCAACACCCACAGAGTCAAAACCTGGACCAATATTGGCAGATGTTGCTGGAACAGTAATTTTCATAATAATACACCAAAAGGAGGAAAGCCATCAGCGACTTTTCTCCTTGAATACCTTTCTTATACGCACCAGTATGGGCTTATCAATTAGTTAGACAAAACTTTCAATGTGTTGACAACAGTGAAGTCTTCTGCTGCTTCAAGTTTTTCAGTAACAGCTTTGAGTTGTGTCTTAGACATAGCATGTGTAATCACAACGATGCGAGCTGTTGTGCCATTTGCTTTTTGTTGCAAGACTTGTTCAAATGAAATATCTTCTGAGTTGAAGATTTCAGACAAGTGAAGGATTTTACCTTTTTCGTCTGGCGTATCAAGGGCAAAGTAGTAGTTGCTCTTAACATCTGCTGGATTAGCCAATGGCAAGTCACGACGGAACTCGTTAAATGGTTTACCAACATTGCCATCTGAAAGACGACGAGCAATACGGATAATATCTGCCAAAACAGATGTTGCTGTTGGTTTTTGACCAGCACCAGGACCGTAGTACATTGATTCGCCAATACCGATAGATTCAACAAAGACTGCATTCATAACATCGTTGACGCTAGCAAGTGGGTGATTTTTTGGCAAGAATGTTGGTGATACTTCTGCTGAGATACCTGATTCTACTTCACGCACATCACCAACCAATTTGATGACATAGCCCAATTCTTGAGCGACAGCTACATCATCAGTAGAGATGTTTGTAATCCCCTTGTGAGTCACATCGTCGAAATCAATTGTGGCACCAAAACCAAATTGGCTAAGGATAACAGCTTTATAAGCAGCGTCAATACCTTCAACGTCGTTGGTTGGATCACTCTCAGCATAACCAAGTTCTTGGGCAGTCTTAAGAGCATCCTCATATGACCAACCTTCGTCAACCATCTTAGTCATCATAAAGTTAGATGTTCCGTTGAGCACACCAAGGATACGTGTCACCTTGTCAGATGTCAAAGAATTAGCCAAAGTACGCAAAATTGGAATACCACCAGCAACCGCAGCTTCATAGTAGAAAGCCACACCCTTATCTTGGGCAAGAGAAATCAACTCTTTGCCGTGAGTGGCAATCAAGTCCTTATTGGCAGAAACAACGTTTTTACCTGCTTCAAGTGCTCTAGTGATAAAAGTACGAGCTGGCTCGATACGACCCATCAATTCAACAACGATTTGAATCTCATCATCGTTAAGGATTTCGTCAACATTTGTGACAAAATTGTAGTCGTTACCTGCAGCGATAAGACGATTTTTTTCCTCGTCATCTTTAACCAAAACCTTCGCAATTTCGAGTTGGTCACGTGAGGCTGCAAGAACCTTTTCACCATTTTCCTTCAAGAGGAAGGGAATACCGCTAGCTACTGTACCAAAGCCAAGCAATCCAATTTTAATAGACATTTACGATTTCTCCTTAAAAACATACATTTTTTTAATTGTAACATATTTCTATCGGAATTGACAGAATATTGTTGCCATTTAAGGAGCTAAGTATTCTTTTTTACTGAAAATTCTGTGCATTTCCACTCCATTTTTGTTAGAATAATAGCTAGACCTATTTGAAAGGGGATACAATGACTTCTCAAAAGAAAAAATCAACTAACGCTAACAAAAAGAAACTGAACCTTCTTCTGCTTTTCCTAAACCTAGTCCTTCTTGGCTTACTGGCAGTTTTTATGTTAAACCGCCCAAGCCAGTCTGGAAATAGCCAAAAAGGAACCCAGACAAGCCAATCTACGAGTACAGCTAAATGGAAAACCTATGACGAGCCTGTCCAAATCCCTATCCTGATGTATCATGCCGTACACGTCATGGATCCATCTGAAGCTTCTAACGCCAACCTTATCGTTGACCCAGACCTCTTCGAGGCACAAATCAAGGCTTTGTCAAAGGCAGGTTACTATTTCCTAACGCCTGAAGAAGCCTATAAAGCCTTCACCGAAAATGCCTTGCCTGCTAAGAAGGTTGTCTGGCTGACCTTTGATGACGGTAACGAAGATTTCTATACGATTGCCTATCCGATTCTCAAAAAATACAAGGCTAAGGCGACCAACAATGTCATCACTGGCTTTGTTAAGAAGGGAAATGCTGGAAATCTTACCGTCAAGCAGATGAAAGAAATGATGGCGCACGGCATGAGCTTCCAGTCTCATACGGTTAACCACCCCGATTTGTCAGCCACTGACAAGGCAACACAAAAGGTTGAATTAACGGATTCTATCGACTTCCTTGAAAACAAGCTCAATACCAAGGTCAATACCATTGCCTACCCATCAGGTCGCTACAATCAAACGACACTGGACCTAGCTAAGAAAACATACAAGTTAGGACTGACAACTAACGAAGGGCTAGCTAGTGCCAAGGATGGTCTCCTCTCACTTAATCGTGTCCGTATTCTGCCAACAACAACAGCTAAAGGACTTCTCAGCGAGATTGCTACTGACAATAAGTAAAAGAAATCACTTGATTCTTGAATCAAGTGATTTTTATGTTCTAGTCAAATATTTCTGATAGGAGAGCCACACCCTTTTCAATTTCAGCATCACTTAGGGTGATTGGTGGCAAAAGACGAATCACGTTTGTCCCTGCAGTTAAAACAATTAACCCCTTATCTCGAGCCGACTGGACCAATTCTCCTAAATTACCAGTAGTCTCAATCCCAATCATATAGCCCAAGCCACGTACAGTGGTGACCGTCTCTTTATCAGATAAAGCTGCCTGCAATTTTGCTTGTAGCTGGTTTCCATTTTCAAAGGCAGTATCTAGAAAACCTGGGACCAACATAACTTCAAGCGTAGCTTTGGCCGCCGCCATAGCCAGTTTATTTCCTCCAAAGGTAGAGCCGTGACTTCCGTAAGAGAAGGCTTCTCCAAGAGATGACTTAGCAAGCATGGCACCAACTGGCACCCCATTTGCCAAACCTTTTGCCAGAGTAAAGATATCTGGTTCAATATCGTAGTGCTCATAAGCATAAAGCTTACCAGTACGACCAAGTCCTGTCTGAACCTCATCTACAATAAGATAAATACCCGTCTCCTTACAAAAGTCAGCCAAAGCCTTAACAAAGTCCTTATCAGCAGGTTGAACACCCGATTCCCCTTGAACCAACTCCAACATAATAGCCGCTGTTTCGTCACTAGCTAGGGCCTTGACACTATCTATGTCATTGAAAATAGCATAGCTAAAGTGGGGCACACCTTCACCAAAGCCTTGTTTGATTTTATCCTGACCGGTGGCAGACATGGATCCAAACGTTCGACCATGGAAGGAATTTTGAAAGGTAATGATTTCTTGTTTGCCTGATGCCTTACGAGCGATTTTTATAGCTGCCTCATTGGCCTCTGCACCACTGTTACAGAAAAAGGCCAGATAATCCTTGTCACCAATTAGAAGACCGGCAACATCTTCTTGCAACTGATTGTGATAAAGATTAGGCTGGTGCAAAATCTTACCCACCTGCTTTGTCAAAGCCTGATTGACAGAGGGATGATAGCCCAGATTGGTTACCCCGATACCTGATGAAAAATCCAAGTAGGTCTTGCCAGTTGTATCAGTCAAATAATTGCCCTGTGCCGAAGCGAAATCAATCGCTGCGCGCTTATAGTTTGAAAATAGTTTTGTCATCGCTTACTCCTTGATTATGGTACCATCTGTCAGGTTATCACCAATAATGACCTGATTGACACCGGCTTGAACTGTCTGAACAGCGCTTTGAATTTTAGGAATCATGCCCCCAGTTATCACGCCTGAATCTATTTTTTCCTGAACGTCCACAAGATTCAGATGATCTAAAACCTGTCCATTCTCTAAAACACACTTAACATCTGTCATAAGGATAAGTTTTTTGGCACCTAGACTAATTGCCACAGCTCTAGCAAGGTAATCCGCATTGATATTGAGCAAATCTCCCTGCTCACTATATCCTAAGCTAGGAATCAAGGGGATCTTACCTTGAGCAAGGAGTGCTACTAAGGTCTGATTGGTGATGTTTTTGACTTCACCCACAAAGCCATAGGTCTCTTGATCTAAGAAATCAGCATGGACAAGGTCTGGCAATTCATCAACAAGCTGATAGGCTGGCAAACCTGCAGTTGTCAGCTCACCTGCTAAGTTTTCCCCAACTATGTCAACCAAAGCTTCTCTAATCAAGGCCATATCTGACTGACCAGTCACACGAAGACCATTGACCTTGTGAATTGGAATATGATTCTCCTCCATCAGCTGATTAATAGCAAAACCGCCCCCATGAACGATAACAATTTTTTGACCAGCCTGCTGCCATTCTGACAGTTTGGTCAGTATCTCAGGAGTTAGCTGTTTACTGGCTACTCCACCAATCTTAATTACAATATATTCAGCAGTCATCAGTTAACTCCTTTTCCTTAGATAGTCTAAGTGTGATAGAGGGCATTAATCTTAACGTAATCGTAAGAAAGATCACAACCCCAAGCGGTTCCTTTTTCATGTCCAGCATGAAGATCTACCGTAATGGTCACTTCATCCTCATGCATGATGTCTTTCATTTCCTCATCATCAAAGGTCACAGGACTAGAGGCAAGCATGACTGGCAGACCGCCAAGCATAATATCAACATTGTCCACAGGAACGTCCACACCGGCATAGCCAACAGCAGCTAGAATACGTCCCCAGTTAGGATCTTCACCAAAAATGGCTGTTTTGACCAGACTTGAACCAACAACAGATTTTGCCATCATACGGGCATCAAGGGCATTAGGGGCATTGATCACATCAACTTGGATGAGTTTATTGGCACCTTCACCGTCCTTGGCAATTTTCTTAGCCAATTCTTGCATCACGAAATTAAGCATTTTTGAAAACTTATCAAATTCTGGTGTACCTGGCAGAATCTCTTCATTGAGGGTGCAACCATTTGACATGACAAGAACCATATCATTAGTTGATGTATCCCCATCAACTGTAATCTGATTAAAGGTCTTTTCCACATTTTGGCTCAAGGCTAATTGAAGGGTGTCACTAGAAATATTAGCATCACAAGTGATAAATCCTAGCATGGTTGCCATATTCGGGTGAATCATGCCTGAACCCTTAGCGACACCAGACATAGTGACAACATCACGACCAAAAGTCTCCGTCACAGCAATGGTCTTAGTCGCTGTGTCAGTCGTCATAATTGCCTTAGCAAAATCATCAGCATTCCCATTGACCACCAACTTGGAAAGACCATTTTTCAAGGTATCCATTGGTAGCAACTCACCAATAACCCCTGTAGAAGCCACACCAACCAAATCTGGTTCAACGCCTAACTTTTCAGCGGTCCACTCCTGCATGGTGTAAGCATCCTCCAATCCTTGAGTCCCTGTACAAGAATTGGCTACACCTGAGTTAACAACGATAGCCTTCATTTTTCCAGCCTTTTTAACTGAGGTCTTGGTCACAATTAGAGGAGCTGCAATCACCTTATTGGTCGTGTAAACACCTGCCACACTGGCTGGTTTTTCAGAGACAATCCAACCAAAATCCATTTTTCTCTTTTTAAATCCTGCATGTAGCCCATCTGCTGAGAATCCCAGCGGACTAGCAATTGTTCCATCGATGACTTTCATATTTTTTCTCCTAACTCTATGCTTAGATCTACAAGTATGACGGTGTCATAAGCAAACCTTCCGTCTCATCCCACCCCTGCATGAGGTTGAGATTTTGCACTGCCTGTCCAGCTGCTCCCTTAATCAGATTATCAATAACTGAAATAACTGTCAGAACATTGGTTTTTTCATTATAGGCAAAGCCAATATCTGTAAAATTCGATCCGATAACATTGTGCAGTTCTGGCAAGCTGTCTTGAACACGTACAAAGGGTTTATCGCTATAAGCCTTTGTGAATGCTGAAGCCACATCAGCTACAGTAACGCCCTTCTTCAACTTACAATAAACCGTGGCCATGATTCCGCGATTAACTGGTAAAAGCGACGTTGAAAACTGAATCTCAGGCATTTCCGGATTAAAGGTCTGCAAGGTTTGAACAATTTCAGGAATATGCTGATGATGATTGAGTTTATAAGTCACGTAATTATCGTGAACATTGACAAAATGACTAGACTCACTCAAAGCCTTACCCGCACCAGTTAAACCAGACTTGGCATCCACAATGACACTATCCGTCTCAATCAGACCAGAAGCAACCAAAGGAATCAGGGCCAACTCCGTCGCTGTTGCATAGCATCCAGGATTGGCAATAAATTTCTTATCCTTCACATCTGTATATTCTGATAATGCATATGTAAATTTATTCAACACACTCTGCTTGGCAGGTGATTTTTTATACCATTCTTGATAAACATCTGCCGGCAAGCGATGATCCCCAGATAAATCAATAACAGGAAAATCAGCTTGAACAAATTCCTCTGCAAGCGAACTAGCAACTCCTGAAGGTGTGGCAAAGAAGACCAAATCCGCCTTTTTAATAATCTTTTCCGCATCATAAGCTTCAATATCTAAGTCACAAACACCTGTCAGATAGGGATACACATCAGACAATCGTCGGCCCACTTCCTTGGTTGCGTGAATAGAAACAAGTTCCACTTTTTTATGATTATTCAAAATTTTAACTAACTCTAAACCACTATAACCAGTGATACCAATGATTGAAACTTTCATTTATGCACTCCTTTTGTATAAATATGTAACCAGTTTATTGTATTTTTATTCATTTGTCAAGGAAAAACTGAAATTAATATGAAAAAAACAAGCAGTCTTTTTCAACTACTTGTTTCATGATTGTTATCTAGTTATTAAATAATTGCAAGTCGGCAATACGATCGACTGCTTCGACCAGACGTTCTGGCTCTACCAAAAGCCCGATACGAACATAAGCATCTCCTGCAGGACCAAATCCTTTACCTGGTGCCACAGCAACATGAGCCTTCTCAAGCAAAAGATTCGCAAAACTCTCACTAGTGTAACCCTCTGGTACAGGCATCCAAGCATAGAAAGAACCTTTGGATGGAAAGGCCTTCCAGCCAATCTTAGCAGCTGCCTGGACAAAAGCATCTCGGCGGCTATCATAAGTCGCATTCAGTTGAGCAACAGCCTCCTCAGATTTAGGATTTAAGAGGGCTGCAATCCCAGCCTCCTGCAAGGCAGGAAAGATTCCCACAAAAAGATGGTCTTGAATCAGATTTAAGGCTTCAATCATTTGGTCATTCCCAGCAGCAAAGGCCAAACGCCAACCAGCCATATTGAAGGTTTTCGAGAAAGTATAGAACTCAATGCCCACATCTTTAGCACCAGGTGTTGATAAGAAGCTAGGATTCTCATAGCCTCGATAGCCCAAAGCTCCGTAAGCTAAATCACTCACCACACCAACTTCGTAAGTCTTAGCCCAGGCAACCAACTTTTCATAAAAGGCCTTAGTCGCCACAGCACCCGTAGGATTATTTGGATAATTGATATAGATAAACTTAGCACGCCGAGCTATCTCTTCAGGAATGGCATCCAAATCTGGCAAGAAATTATTTTCAGCCGTCAAAGGAAAGGTCTTATAGGCTACACGTCCTAGACTCACTCCTGATAAATAATCAGGATATCCTGGGTCAGGTAGGAGCAGGAGGTCACCTGGATTCATCAAAGCTAGGGGCAATTCCACAAGCCCAATTTTAGCCCCACCCATGACACAAATCTCACGCTCCGCATCCAAATCGACCCCATAATGTTTCTTGTAAAAACTAGCAGCAGCCTCCTTAAAAGGACGATTGCCTCGAAACTGTGAGTACTTATGGCTAGCAGGATCTTTCGCTGAGGTACAAAGCGCCTCAACAATATGGTCATAGGTTGGTTGGTCTGGATTCCCCTGACCAAGATTGATAACATCTGCACCTTCCGCCACCTTGGCATTAACCTTAGCAACCAAACCAGCAAAAAACTGTTCTGGCAATGCCTTCAATAAGTCAGATTCTTCAAATAACATAAACACTCCTTAATGATACAAGTCCGTGCGACGATCCTCAAAAACAGGAATCTGACCTCGAACCTTATCTACCTCTTCAAGATTAATATCGGCCGTAAAAATGCCCTCCTCATGCTCCTTGGTTTGTAAGACCACATTTCCAAGTGGATCGATAACCATAGAATGTCCTGAAAAGACATCGTCTGGTCCTGCTCCAACACGATTGACAGCAACTACAAAAGCTTGATTTTCAACTGCACGCGCCTTTAACAAAATCTCCCATTGCTGCACTCGAGGTTCCGGCCACTGCGCTACCACAAAAAGCACCTTGGCCCCTTGTGCCATATGTGTTCGCACCCATTCAGGAAAACGGATATCATAACAAATGACACTGGCAGCTATCACACCATCAAGCTCAAAAACAGACTCATTCGACCCACCAGACATGTACTGGTCCTCTGCCATAAGGCCAAAGAGATGGACCTTGCTATAGGTATTGATTAAGTCCCCAGACTTATTGTAGACATAGGTTGTATTGTAGAATTTGCCATCTTTCTCAATAGCAACGGACCCTCCAATAATAGCTACAGCATGTTTCCTAGCAAAATGAGACAAGAGTTCTTGAGAGTCCAATCCAGCCTTATCCGCAAGCCCATCAAGTTCATTTAAAGCATAGCCTGTATTCCACATTTCAGGAAGCACAATAACATCAGGATTGTCATCAAGCGCCCTCTCCAACATCTCTTTCACGTGTTTTTTATTTTCCACAGGCTGTCCGTGAACGACATCCATCTGTACCAACGCAATTTTCATAATAACCTCGATTCTATATTAACCATTATAGCACTCCAAAAGACGTCACAAAAATTGAAAAATTCAATCTCATGATAAAGAAAGGCTATCAAAAAAGGCTGGACATAATGTCCAACCTAATCATTATTACACTAAGCGATATCAACGTAACGACGAACACCGCTCACTGTCATGTATGAAAGCCATGTGTGACCGTCCGCTGTCAAAACCTTATCGTAGTTAACGCTCATACCTTTATCATAGTAAGCCAACTCTGGGCTTGAAACCTTGGCTTCTGCCTTGATTAACGCACGACCTGTGAAGGTATAACGGCCTGATTCTGGGAAACTTGGTTTATCGGCTGGCTTAGCAACGGGTTTTGTTTCTGGTTTAGCTTCTGCCTTGGCTGCTGCAATATCAACATAGCGACGGGCACCACTTGTTGTCACGTATGAAAGCCATTGACGACCATCGGCTGTCAAAACTTTATCATAGTTAACGCTCATACCCTTATCATAGTAGGCCAATTCTGGGCTTGAAACCTTAGCTTCTGCCTTAATTGACGCACGACCTGTGAAGGTATAAGTGCCTGATTCTGGAAGACTTGGTTTATCCGCTGGTTTAGCAACGGGTTTTGTTTCTGGTTTAGTTTCTGCCTTGGCTGCTGCAATATCAACATAACGACGAGCACCACTTGCTGTCATGTATGAAAGCCATTGACGACCATCGGCTGTCAAAACCTTGTCATAGTTAACACTCATACCCTTGTCATAATAAGCTAATTCTGGGCTTGAAACCTTAGCTTCTGCCTTAATTGACGCACGACCTGTGAAGGTATAAGTGCCTGATTCTGGAAGACTTGGTTTATCCGATGGTTTAGCAACTGGTTTAACTTCTGGTTTAGTTTCTGTAGCTTTAACTGTTGCAATATCAACGTAACGACGGGCACCGCTTGCTGTCATGTATGAAAGCCATTGATGACCATCGGCTGTCAAAACTTTGTCATAGTTAACACTCATGCCCTTGTCATAGTAGGCCAACTCTGGGCTTGAAACCTTAGCTTCTACCTTGATTGACGCACGACCTGTGAAGGTATAAGTGCCTGTCGCTGGAAGGTTGATGACACCTGTAGTGGCTGGTTTGCTTTCAGCAGGTTTGCTGCTAGTAGCATAATCGCCACCTTCAATACCAAAGTACTCTTCCAAGCTCAATCCTGAATCGTGGATGTCTTTAGCTTCTTTACCCACATAGCGGATATGCCATGCTTCTGGCATGTAGCCAGTTGAAGCTTCTTTACCTGCTTGGAAACGCACGATAAAGCCATAGTTATGTGCATTGTCTTTAAGCCATTGACTAGCTCGTGAATCTTCAAGCAAGTTACCAGATTTATCAGTCAAATCAAAGACCAAACCAGTTTGGTGT
>JAFHAZ010000069.1:0-3232 GCA_016939315.1 Streptococcus sp.
CAATTGGCTTGAACACCTATATTGTAACTCGTTTGGAGTGTTTTTGTTATGACGGTATAACCTTCGATGCGCACCCGCATAGCGGGTGGTTTATTTGTTTCGCACCTTCGGAGCGAAACGGACTTAAAGTCACAAAATAAAAAGAGGACCTATCCGGTCCTCTTTTTATGTTAGCTTTTCGTCACCCACTACAGTTGACAAAGAGCCTATTAAACACAAAAGTCACCAATGTGAGTTCTTGCCAGAAGCTGAAGTTAATCCTTCAACCTGGAAAACCCGCAGAGGTGACTTTTTCTATACATCTCGATTTTTCTGGCAATAATCATTAACCGATAAATATGTCTGTGAATCACCCAGCGACTCCGCTATGTCCATAATCCGCGGTGGTAGTAATCCCACTCGCTGGACAAGTTCGTGATCGCTGAACAATTCCCGTGGACTGCCGGCGAAGCCAAACTTCCCGTGTTCCATAACATACACCGACTCAAACTCGGCGGCGACCCAATCCATGTCATGGGTGATGGTCACAACTTGGTGGCCCGAATCAGCCAACTGATGGAAAATTGCGGTCAACTTGCGCCGGCTTTCCCAATCAAGCGACATCATCGGCTCATCAAATAAATAAATCGCCGGATCCACTGCCAAAACTGTGGCAACGCTCAACAGCTTGCGTTCCGACAATGACAGGTCATATGGACTTTCAGCTGCTTTATCATCCAAGCCAACTCTTTTTAGAGCCGCTAAAGCCCGCCTCGTAATCGTGTCGTGGTCATCCATGACCTGCGCGACACTCCACTCCACCTCTCGTTGAACGGTCGGGTTGAAAAGCTGATCGTCAGGATTCTGAAAAGTAATCCCAACCTTCAGTAACTTTTCGACTGGTTTAAGATCATTAAAATTTTCTCCATCGATCTTAATCACACCGGTTTGTGGTGTCAGCAAGCCCGTCAACAATTTGAAGAGCGTTGATTTACCGGCACCATTTTGGCCGACAATCGCCACCATCGGATCGGTGAAGTGTTTGTCTTCAACATCCAAGCTAAAGGACCGTTCCGGATAAGTGAACGTCAGGTGGCTCAGTTCAATTGTGGACATAACGAACCTCCTTCAGATCAGCGTAATTCACCGGATACCGGCCATCAGCCAAGTGCCAATCCATTTTTTGAGCAAGTTGCTGGATTGTCGGGGCTGGAATCTGCCAGTCAGCTGCCAAATGATTAAACACCTCACCCGGCCTGCCCTGGGCTACCAATTGACCCTCGTGCAGCACCCACACAACGTCGGCGACTTCGCACAAATCGTCAATTTCACTGGTGACAATGAAGACAGTCGTCTCTTTGACTTGAGCCAGCCATTGGAAAAATTGCCGGCGGCCAAGGGGATCCATCTGACTGGTCGGATCATCCATAATCAAAACAGCCGGATTAGCCACAATCGCCGTGGCAATTGCCAACCGCTGGATCTGACCACCGGAAAGGCTCTCGGGACGCAAATTCAGCTGTTCAATCAGCCCCATTTGCGTGGCAACTTCTTCAACCCGTTTTTGAATCAGTCCTTCAGCCATTCCCTGATTAATCAAGTCAAAGGCGATTTCATCGGCAACCGTGTCTGCCAACCCGCTTAGTTGGCCAGCTGGATTTTGCAGTACAACTCCATTCATGGCATTATAAACGGGCCAATTGTCGGACACTCGCTGGCCAAACATGTGCCAGTCGCCCTCAATCTCAGCAGACACAATTTTGGGAATGACCCCTGCCAGCACACGGCACAAAGTCGATTTGCCGGAGTGGCTATTCCCGATAATCCCAACCACCTGGCCGGTATGAACCTCCGCGTTAATCTGACGCAGTTGTGGTTGCTCAGTACCCGGATAACGGGTGGTCAAATTTTCAATTACAATCCGTTTATCTTCTTCCATATCTTCCACCCAATCAATAAAATTGCCAATCCAGTCAGACCAATGTGCAGCGTCCGCGACAGGCGATACACGCGCTGGGAGGTTCTGACAGTCCGGTTGGGATTATCAAAACCTCTCAGTTGGAGCGAAATCGACCGCGCCATCGATTGATCCAAGGTCTTAATCACCAATGGAATTAGAACCGGCAGGACTGACTTTAATTTCTGAATTAACGTTTTTTGCGGATTGGTTCCGCGAACTTTTTGTGCCTGCTGGATTTTCCGCATATTGCGCATCATTTCCGGCAAAATATAACACACCGACATCAGAACGTAGACGGTTTTATAAGACAATCCGGACAGTTCCAAATAGGCCGCGTTTTCTGAAATACTCGTGGTCACCATAAAAAAGCCACTGGTCAAAATAATCACCAATACTCGACAACCCAGAGTGGTGGCGTAAATCAGGCCTTCTTTGTAGAACGACACCCCAAGCACAGAAAACAGCACAGTTTGATTCCGACTGTAAAATAACCCTTGGATGATCAGCATGGTGCAAATCAGAAACAGGCTGAATCCCAGCGCCTTAAAGATGGTAGAACTCAATTTGGAAAATAACAATAGCAATGTTGCGCCAAGAATTAATCCGGCCTGAAGCAATAAATTCATACTGGCAAAGCTCAACAACGTCATGTCCAAGATGAACAAGAGCTTAGTAATCGGATCGATCACCTGGTACCACTTGAGCTTGACCCGTGGCGCTCCAGAAATCAATGTTTGATCAGTCATCATTTATCACCGCTAAAGAAGTGCACCATCCGCTTCGGCAGCTGACGATAGATGAAAAATGCCAGGTAGGCCACGCAGACTTTATCCAAAATATCCAAGACAAACTCATCGGTAAATGAGGCCAGCCACACTGGTGCATGATTGGCGACCATTACCGCAAACAATGAGTCACCCCAAGCGATACCGGTCTGACCACCCCAAAAGATGACGTTGAGTGGCGTTGAAATGACAGCTGAAACGATGGCAATAATAATAGCAGAAACAAATACTCGTCGCGCTGACGAGAACCACCCATTGGCGTGCAAAACTCCGACAGCAATCCCAATTCCGATGCTGGTAATCGCATACACGGTTGAAATTGGCGATAAGGTCAGCCCATAGATCACGTTGTTGATGAAACCACTGATGGCACCGGCAACCGGCCCAGCCAACATGCTGGCAAGAAAGGTTCCCAAAGACCCCAGCCAAACGGGCAACTTTAACCCCTCCGCCAAGGCTTTGGCAACATAGTTAATCCCCACGGCAGCGGGAATCAAAGTCATGGTGG